>NZ_JBVJPT010000016.1:208652-267557 GCF_055609385.1 Streptomyces sp. NPDC036764 | reverse complement strand
TGCCCCCCCCCCCTCCCCCCCCCCCCCCCCCCCCCCCCCCCCCCCCCCCCCCCCCCCCCCCCTCCCCCCCCCCCCCCCCCACCCCCCCCACAACCCCCCCCCCCCCCCCCCCCCCCCCCCCGCCGCGGGGGCGCGACCAGCCACAACACACCCCCGCGCCCGCCCACGATCCATCAGCCCACCGACGAGTAGGCGACGACCCCCCGCAGCAGCCCCTCCACAGCCTTGCGCGCACTCTTCCCCACGGTCGAGTCCGCAGGAGAGGCCGCCGAGATCTGCCCCAGCACATCGATCACCTGCTTGCACCACCGCACGAAGTCCCCGGCCGGCATCTCCGCCTCGCGCAGCACCTCGTCCAGTCCCTTGCCGCTGGCCCACATGTAGGCGGCCCAGGCGAAGCCCAGATCCGGTTCACGCTGACCGACACCCTCGGTCTGCGTGATCCGGAAGTCCTCCTCCAGAGCGTCGAGGCGGCCCCAGATCCGCACCATCTCACCCAGCGCGGCCTTGGCCTTGCCCGACGGCAGCTTCGGGGCCATCGCGTCGTCCCCGACCCGTGCCTCGTACACCAACGCCGAGACACAGGCGGCCAGTTCGGCCGGGCCGAGGCCCTCCCACACCCGCTCGCGCAGGCACTCGCTGGCGAGCAGGTCGAGTTCGCCGTACAGCCGGGCGAGGCGCTTGCCGTGCTCGGTCACTTCGTCGCCGCGCAGATAGTCCAGCTCGGTCAGCAGCGCGACGATGCGGTCGAAGGTGCGCGCGATCGTGTTCGTACGGCCTTCGATACGGCGCTCGAGTTGCGAGGTGTCCCGCAGCAGCCGGTGGTAGCGCTCGGCCCAACGGGCGTGGTCCTCGCGGTCGTTGCAGCCGTGGCAGGGGTGCGCCCGGATGGCCTTGCGCAGCCGGTCGATCTCCCGGTCGTCCGCGGCCTGGGAGCGCCGCTTGCGGTGCCGGTCCGGCGCGATGTGCCCGGCCTTGGTGCGCAGCGCGGACGCCAGGTCCCGACGGGACTGCGGGGAGCGCGGGTTGAAGGACTTCGGGATCCGCATCCGCTCCAACGCCTCCACGGGCACCGGGAAGTCCATCGACGCCAGCCGCTTGACCTGCCGCTCGGCGGTCAGGACCAGCGGGCGCGGTCCGTCGTGGTGCTCGAAGCCGCGGTGGCCGTTGGAGCGGCCGGCCGGCAGCCCGGGGTCGAGCACCAGCGCGAGCCCGGCGTACTTGCCGGTCGGCACATGAATGACGTCGCCCGGCTTGAGCTTCTCCAGCGCGACGGCGGCCTCCGCACGCCGCTCCACCGCCCCCTGCCGCGCCAACTCGTTCTCGCGGTCCTTCAGTTCGCGGCGCAGTTGCGCGTACTCCTCGAAGTCCCCGAGGTGGCAGGTCATGGACTCCTTGTAGCCCTCCAGCCCCTCCTCGTTGCGCTGCACCTGGCGCGAGATCCCGACGACCGACTTGTCGGCCTGGAACTGCGCGAAGGACGTCTCCAGCAGTTCGCGTGAGCGGTGCCGCCCGAACTGCTCGACGAGGTTGACCGCCATGTTGTACGACGGCTTGAAGCTGGAGCGCAGCGGATAGGTGCGCGTGCCGGCCAGGCCGGCGAGGTGCTCGGGGCTGATGCCGCGCTGCCACAGCACCACGGCGTGCCCCTCGACATCGATCCCGCGGCGGCCGGCACGGCCGGTGAGCTGGGTGTACTCGCCCGGGGTGATGTCGGCGTGCTGCTCGCCGTTCCACTTGACGAGCTTCTCCAACACCACCGAGCGCGCGGGCATGTTGATGCCGAGGGCGAGGGTCTCGGTGGCGAACACGGCCTTGACCAGGCCGCGGACGAACAGCTCCTCGACGACCTCCTTGAAGGTCGGCAGCATGCCCGCGTGGTGGGCCGCTATGCCGCGCTCCAGGCCCTCCAGCCACTCGTAGTACCCGAGGACGTGCAGATCCTCGGTCGGGATGGACGCGGTGCGCTCCTCGACGAGGGCGCGCACCTTCTCCCGCGCCTCCTCGTCGTTCAGCCGCAGGCCCGCGTGCAGGCACTGCTGGACGGCGGCCTCGCAGGCGGCGCGGCTGAAGATGAAGGTGATGGCGGGCAGCAGGCCCTCGGTGTCGAGTCGTTCGATGACCTCGGGCCGCCCGGGCGTCCACACCCTGGAGCGCTGTCTGCGCTCGCGCTCCCGGTCGGCCTCGCGCATGGCGCGCCCGCGTCTGCGGTCCTGGTATGAGGGGCGCTGGGCCTCCATCCGGGCCAGCCGCGTGAGATCGGGGTTGACGGCCTTCTTGCTGCCCTCGCCCTCCTCGAACAGGTCGTACATCCGGCGTCCGGCGAGCACGTGCTGGAACAGCGGCACGGGCCGGTGCTCGGAGACGATGACCTCGGTGTCGCCGCGGACGGTGTCGAGCCAGTCGCCGAACTCCTCGGCGTTGGACACGGTCGCCGACAGCGAGACGAGGGTGACCGACTCGGGCAGGTGGATGATCACCTCTTCCCATACGGCACCGCGGAAGCGGTCGGAGAGGTAGTGCACCTCGTCCATGACCACGTAGCCGAGGCCGAGGAGGGTCTGCGACCCGGCGTACAGCATGTTCCGCAGCACCTCGGTCGTCATCACGACCACCGCGGCGTCCGGGTTGACGCTGTTGTCGCCGGTGAGCAGACCGACCATGCCGTTGCCGTAACGGCGGCACAGGTCGGCGTACTTCTGGTTCGACAGCGCCTTGATGGGCGTCGTGTAGAAGCACTTCTTGCCCTGCATCAGGGCGAGGTGGACGGCGAACTCGCCGACGATCGTCTTGCCCGAGCCGGTGGGCGCGGCCACCAGCACGCCCTTCCCCGTCTCGAGCGCCTGGCACGCCTCGATCTGGAAGGGGTCGAGGCCGAAGTCGTACATCTCGCGGAAGGAGGCGAGCGCGGTGGCCTGCTCCGCAGCGCGCATGCGTGCCGCCGCGTACCGCTCGGCCGGTGAGAGGTCCTCTGTCATCGTGCTTTCGAGCGTACCGGGCCCCACTGACAACAGGACGATCATTATCCGGATCGGCACCCCGCAAACCCGGGATCCGCGCAGCTCACGAAAGCGAAACGGAAGCGGCCGGGTGCGCCCCGTAGGCGCCCCGGCCGCATCCTGCTGTCAGTCGACTCTCAGGTGACGTCGTCGTAGCCGTTGACCCGTTCCGTGGTGGCCTGCTCGGGCAGTGCCCGGCTCGCGGAGACGGTCTCGACGTCGCCGATGTCCTCCGGGGTCAGGTCCAGGTCGGACGCCTCGTCGTCGGCGGGGCCCATGGCCTCCCGGCGGCGCCGGCGGCGGTCGTTCAGCAGGGACACGGTGACCGCGGCGAAGTACAGGACCCAGATCGGTCCGGCGAGAGCCATCATCGTCAGCGGGTCGGTGCTCGGTGTCGCGATCGCCGCGAAGACGGTGATGCCCATGATCATGCCGCGCCACCAGCCGAGCATGCGCTTGCCGGTGATGGCGCCCGTGAAGTTGAGCATCACGAGCAGCAGCGGCAGCTCGAAGGAGAGACCGAAGACGACCACCATGCGCGTCACGAGGTCGAGCAGGTCGTCGAGCGGCAGGAGGTTGTCGACCCCGAACGGGGTGAACTCGATCAGGACGTCGGCGGTCTTCGGCAGCACCTTGTAGGCGAAGAAGGCGCCGGCGAGGAAGAGCGGGAAGCCCGTCGCGACGAACGCGTAGGCGTACTTCCGCTCGTGCCTGTGCAGGCCGGGGGCGACGAAGGCCCATAGCTGGTACAACCAGACCGGTGCGGCCAGCACGACACCGGCCATCAGGGACACCTTCAGGGCCAGCGTGAACGGCGCGAGCAGACCGTTGATCGTGATCTGCGCGCACGGGTTCTCGTCGCGCGCCGTCTTGGCCAGTTCCTCGAACGACTTCGGGCAGCCGACCGACTCCAGGACCGGCTTGGTGAAGAAGTTGATGATGTCCTGATAGAAGAAGGCGGCGATGATCGTGATGACGACGATCGCGAGCAGCGCTTTCGCGAGCCGGTTGCGGAGCTCACGAAGGTGCTCCGCGAGGGGCATCCGCCCCTCGGGATCCTTCTCCTCTTTGCGGGCAGACTTCAGCAACCCACGTTCCCATCTCGTACGGCGGGCCGGAGGTCACCGGCCCTGCGTCAGCGCTTGGAGGTGTCCGTCGGCTCGGTGACCGGGCGGGAGCTGGTCACGTCGCCGGGGGATGCCTGGATGATGCGCTGAGCCGGGGGCTGCTGGTCGTCGCCGGCGTTGTTCGGCGGGTCGGCCGGGGCGGGGGACTTGCCCTCGTCCTTCATCGCCTTGGCCTCGCTCTTCAGGATCCGGGCGGACTTGCCGAGCGAGCGCGCCATGTCCGGAAGCTTCTTCGCGCCGAACAGCAGGATGATGACGACGAGGATGAGAATGATCTCGGGGGCTCCGAGCCTTCCGAACATAAGTCTTTACCTTCTCACCGAGGCGGCTGGGGTGGGATGCTGTCCGATCGGTCGGACATGTGTCCGAACGATCGCGTTGACAGCGATCGTAACGCTCAGGGGTAAACGAGAGGCAATCCCCGTGCGTACTACTCCCTGTCCGCGGTCCGGGCCTCGTTCTCCGACCCGCGACCAGCAGCGTACCTTTCCCCGCCGCCAAGTTGACAGGGCGAAGTGGCCCAAAACGCATGCGGCACCGCACTCACACCCAATCCTTGGGCTGGCTACAGGGAGTCCACGGCCCGGGCCGCGCTCATGCTGGCCCGCTCCAGGTCCTCGGCTGCCCTGCTGATGCGCGCCGCCGAGTCCGTGACCTGTCGGCCGAGGCGCTGCGCCTCCAGGAAGACCCGTACGGCGAGCACACCGAGGACGGCGAGACCCACGAAACCCACAGCTACCGCGAACATCGGCCAGAACATGAGGGCGAGCCTAGACCGTCCTAAACCGTGGAGTGCAGCCGCAGGGTGCTGACCCCACCGCCGGTCAGGAGCTCGACGATCCGCTCGCCGGCCGGCTTGCGGACGGCGGCTCCGCAGTCGGGGCAGGTGAAGGAGTAGAACGTCGTACGGCTGCTGGCGCCGATGGCGAGGCGCAGGGCGCTCGCGGCGAGCTCGAAGCGGCCCCGGCAGTCCGGGCACCCCGCCTTGAACACGACGGGAGCCACGCCTCTCATCCCGGCGAACGCAGCCGCCACCGTGATTCCCCGCACACCGGACCCGGACGTAGCCGACTCGCTCAAAGCCCTCGCTCCTGCCTGTCGCCCTGTCGCTCCTGAACCACACGCGCCCCGTGGGACTCCTGCACTTCGACCCCGTCGTACGCAGCCAGTGCCTCGCGGGCCGCCTGCCGGGCGCTGTCGGCCAGCTCGGGCGGCGACACGATGCGGCCGTCGCGTCCCAGCCGGAGCGCCAGGCGCCGCAGCGACGCCGGCTCGGGGGTGCGCAAGGTGATACGCAGCCCGCCGTCCGCGAGCTCATCCGCGCTGTCGTGCGGGTAGTACTCGGCGACCCAGCGCCCGCCCGGACCGACCTCCACGACGACCTCCGGATCCTCAGCCGCGGGCTGCACCAGCCCCTCGGACAGGTCCCGCAGCTCGACCTCGGGCGGCGCGGACGGCTCGTCGAGGATCTTGATCTCGGCGACCCGGTCCAGCCGGAAGGTGCGGCGCGCCTCGGAGCGCCGGCACCAGGCCTCGACATAGGTATGGCCGACGCTGACCAGGCGGATGGGGTCGATCTCGCGCTCGGTGACCTCGTCGCGGGCCGGTGAGTAGTAGCGGATCCACAGCCGGCGCCGCTCGGAGATCGCCCGGTCGACGTCCGCGAAGACACCGCCCTCGGACTCGAAGGTCACCGACAGCCGGGCACTGGCGCCGGCCGCCTCGCCGGAGGCGGTCTCCACCTTGGCGGTCGCCCGCAGCAGCGCCTGCCGGTCGCTCTCGCGCAGGCCCGGCAGGGTCGCCACGGCACGGGCGGCCACCAGCAGCGCGGTCGCCTCGTCGGCGGCGATCCGCAGCGGCTCGGCCACGTCGTCGGGGTTGTGCCACCAGATGCGCTCGCCGTCGGTGTCGATGTCGAGCAGATCGCCGCCGCGGAAGCTGGTGCCGCACATGGGCAGCACGTCCAGGTCGGAGACGAGCTCGTCCTCGGAGATCCCGAAGGCGCGGGCGACGTCCTCGATGCGGGCGCCGGGGCGCTCCTTCAGATACGTCACCAGCGAGAGCATCCGCCGGGTCTGGTCGATGGCGTTCACGGGCCTGACCGGTTTGCCTGCCACTGTCTCGCTCCGCTCCCCCTCAGCCCTTGGCCACGGCACGCAGCCGGTCCACCACGTCGGCCCGCAGCTCCGCGGGCTCCAGGACCACCACATCCGGCCCGAACTCCACCAGCCAGGCATCCAGCCCATGGCCGTACGGAATCTCCAACTCGTCCCAGCCGTCGCCGAGTTCCCGCACCGCCGTGGCCTTCGCCCGAAGGGGGTAGCCGGCCTCCGTGCGCAGCCGGATCAGCGCGGAGCGGTCGGCGTTCTCCCCCGCCCAGCTCGCGACGGTCTCCCGCACGGTGACGACATCGGGGATCTCGGCGGTGAAGCGGCCGCTGCGGCTGCGCACCTTGCCGGTGATCCGGGACAGCCGGAACACCCGCTCGGCGCCGCGGTCCCGGTCCCAGCCCGCCAGATACCAATGGCCGCGCCAGCACTCCAGCGCCCACGGCTCGACATGGCGCTGCTCGGGGCGGGCGGCGGTGGCCTTGCGGTAGTCGAAGACGACCGGACGGCGGTCCCGGCAGGCCAGCATCAGCGGCTCGAACGCCGCCTCGTGCACGGGGATCCGGGGCTCCAGAGCGCCATGCGCCTCGTACGGGTCGACACCCTCCGGCAGCCCCGCCGCGCGCAGCTTCTGGAGTGCGCCGCTGGCCGCGCCCGCGAGCCGGGCCTGCTGCCACACCTTGGCGGCCAGGCCCAGTGCGGCGGCCTCCTCGGCGTCCAGGGTGATCGGCGGCAGCCGGTTGCTGTCCCGGCGGGCCAGGTAGCCGACCTCGCCGTCGAGGTTCTCCACGGTCTCGATGACCAGCCCGAGTTCGCGCAGATCGTCCTTGTCGCGCTCGAACATCCGGTTGAAGGAGTCGTCGCTGCCCGCTTCGAGATAGGCCTCGATGGACTCACGCAGCTCGCGCTTGCTCAGTGGCCGCCGCGTCCCGAGCAGACACAGCGCCAGGTTCATGAGCCGCTCGGCCTTGGCAATGGCCATCGACGCCCTTCGCCTTCCCTATGGTGCTTAGTAGCGTTGACCGTACCGCTCCGAAGTGGCCCGGCAAAAGCCGAGGCCCATGCCCGCACAGGCATGGGCCCCAGGTAGTCGGCTCCGGTCGCCCGCCGATCACAGGCGGCGATCGGATGCGACGATCAGACGCCGAGCAGGTCGACCACGAAGATCAGGGTCTCACCGGGCTTGATCGCCGGGGTGGGGCTCTGGTTGCCGTAGGCGAGGTGCGCCGGGATGGTGAGCTGGCGACGGCCGCCGACCTTCATGCCCTGCACGCCCTGGTCCCAGCCCTTGATGACGCGGCCGCCACCGAGCGGGAAGCGGAACGGCGTCCCGCGGTTCCAGCTCGCGTCGAACTCCTCACCGGTGCTGAAGGACACGCCCACGTAGTGGACGGTGACGGTCTGGCCCGCCTGCGCAACCGCGCCGTCGCCCTCCCAGATGTCCTTGATCTCGAGGTCCTTCGGCGGCTCGCCGCCCGGGAAGTCGATCTCGGGCTTGTCGATGCTCACGTCTTACGCTCCATGCTCGTTGTGGAAAGGCAACGGTCTCAGTCTTTCATCACCACGGCCGGACTCACATCTTGGCCAGGATGTCCACCGTGAAGACCAGCGTGGCGCCCTTCTCGATACCGCTGCCCTGCGGCGGGGTGTCGCCGTAGCCCAGGTCCGGCGGGATGACGATCAGCACCCGGCTGCCGACCTTCTTGCCGGTCAGGCCCTGCGACCAGCCCTTGACGACCTGTGCGAGCGCGAACGACACCAACTGCTTGTTGGCGTACGTCGAGTCGAACTCCTTGCCGTTGCTCCACTGCACGCCCTTGTACTGCACCAGCACCGTGTTCTCGGCGGCCACCGCGTCGCCGTCGCCCTCGATGACGTAGTTCGCCACCAGCTTCTTCGGCGGGTCCGTCTTGGGGATCTCGATGGAGGGGGCCTTGCCGTCGGTGTTGGTCCCGGCCTTGGGCAGGTTCGCGTCGTCCTGGGCGACGGTCTTGCCCTTGGCGGAGCTCTTGGAGTTGAACGAGTCCTCGATGTCGACCACGAACACCAGCGTGTCGGTGCCCTTGATACCGGCCTGCTCGTTGCCCTCCTTGCCGTATCCCAGGGTCGGCGGGACGGCCATCTCGACGCGGCTGCCGACCTTCTTGCCGGTCAGGCCGTACCGCCAGCCGTCGATGATGCGGCCCTGGGAGAGCTGGATGAGCAGCGGGGTCTTACGGTCGTAGGAGTTGTCGAAGACCTTGGCCGTGGCCCAGATCTGGCCCAGGTAGTTCGCCTGGAGGTAGTCGTTCTCGGCGACGACCTTGCCGTTGCCCGCGATGACCGTCTTCACCGCGAGGTCCTTCGACGGCTCGCCGCTGCCCTTGGCGACCGTGGGCTTCTCACCGAACTTCGTGCCCGCGGTGATCGCCGGCAACGGACCGTCCACGATCTTCGGCGACGGCGCCGCCGAGTCCGCGCCGGACGGCGACGCGCTGTCGCTTCCCTGACTCGAGTCTGACCCGTCGTCGTCCCCGCATCCGGCGAGCGTGACCAGTCCTGCGGGAACAGCGATGAGAAGTGAGCGTCGGCGCACGGTGGGGGCCTCGTAATCGGTCGATCTTGTGGATGGCGTGCGCGCAACTCTACGGCGTGAGAAGGGCGCCGTACGGGAAACGTACGGCGCCCGTGTTGCGTTCCGGCCGGATGTCACCGCCATCCGATGTCGAACCGGTCGGAACGAATGGCTCACATTCCGGCGATGAGTTTCTCCACCCGGTCGTCCACCGAACGGAACGGGTCCTTGCACAGGACCGTGCGCTGAGCCTGGTCGTTGAGCTTGAGGTGGACCCAGTCGACGGTGAAGTCGCGGCGCTGTTCCTGGGCCCTGCGGATGAAATCGCCGCGCAGCCGGGCCCTAGTGGTCTGCGGCGGAACGGACTTGCCTTCGAAGATCTTCAAGTCGTTGCAGATACGCGCTGCTTGACCCTTCTTCTCCAGCAGGTAGTACAGGCCACGACGCCGGTGGATGTCGTGGTAGGCGAGGTCTATCTGCGCGACCCGCGGATGCGACATGGTCATGTTGTGCTTGGCCCGGTACCGCTCGATGAGCTGGTACTTCATGACCCAGTCGATCTCGGTGCCGATCCGGTCGAGGTCCTCGGACTCGATCGAGTCCAGCGTGCGGCCCCACAGCTCCAGGACCTGCTCGACGGTGCCCGTGCGGATGCCGCGGCGCTCGCAGAAGTCCACGGCCTTCTCGTAGTACTCGCGCTGCACCTCCAGCGCGGAGGCCTCCCGGCCGCTGGCCAGGCGCACCTTGCGCCGGCCGGTGATGTCGTGGCTGACCTCGCGGATCGCCCGGATGGGGTTCTCCAGGGTCAGGTCGCGCATCACGGTGCCCGCCTCGATCATGCGCAGCACCAGGTCGGTGGCGCCGACCTTGAGCAGCATGGTCGTCTCGGACATGTTCGAATCGCCCACGATGACGTGGAGACGGCGGTAGCGCTCCGCGTCCGCGTGCGGTTCGTCGCGCGTGTTGATGATCGGCCTGGAGCGGGTCGTCGCCGAGGAGACGCCCTCCCAGATGTGCTCGGCCCGCTGGCTCACGCAGTACACCGCGCCCCGCGGGGTCTGCAGCACCTTGCCGGCGCCGCAGAGAAGCTGCCTGGTGACCAGGAACGGAATGAGGATGTCCGCGAGCCGGGAGAACTCCCCGTGCCGTGCCACGAGGTAGTTCTCGTGGCAACCGTAGGAGTTGCCCGCCGAGTCGGTGTTGTTCTTGAAGAGGTAGACGTCGCCCGCGATTCCCTCCTCGTGCAGGCGTCGTTCGGCGTCCACCAGGAGTCCTTCGAGAATGCGCTCGCCCGCTTTGTCGTGGGTGACCAGTTCGGTCACGTTGTCACATTCCGGTGTGGCGTATTCCGGATGCGATCCCACGTCGAGATAGAGGCGGGCGCCGTTTCGCAGAAAGACATTGCTGCTGCGGCCCCATGACACGACACGGCGGAAGAGGTACCGCGCCACCTCGTCGGGAGACAGGCGGCGCTGTCCCCTGAACGTACATGTGACGCCGTACTCGTTCTCCAGCCCGAAAATGCGGCGGTCCATGACTGAACATTACGCCCGATCCCCTGAGCTGAAACGGGGTTCGACGGCACGGTTTGGATCATTTTCCGATGAAGCCGCAACCACCGCACCCCGGCCGGGAGCTGCGAGGACCCGTCCGGTGGCCAGCAGGACCAGCAACGACACCAGCCCGGCGCCACCCGGCACGGCGAACCCCCAGAAGGCCCCGCCCGCCTCGACCACGGGCCCCGCGAGGCCCGTTCCGACCGACGCTCCCACGGTGAACGTCGTCACGAGCCAGGAGAACGCCTCGGTGACCGTGCCCCGCGGGGCATGCCGGTCGACCAGCACGAACGCACACGCGATGCACGGCGCCAGGAACACCCCGGCGAGCACCGCGAGGAGTGTCATGGCGATGGCGCCCGGCATCAGCATCAGCGGCAGGTAACACACCGCCAGAAGGGCCACCAGCACCCGCAGTCGCCGCGCCGGCTCCCCGCCCCACTGCCGTGCTCCGTAGACCGTGCCACCGACCAGCGCGCCCAGCCCGAGGCCCGCCATCAGCCAGCCGTACACCACGTCACCGCCGTTGTCGTCCGCGTACGACACGGCCGCCACCGCGATGGACCCCATCGCCATGCCGACGAACAGGAAGGAGGCGAGCAGCGCCAGCAGACCGGCCGAGCGCAGCGCACCCAGCCAGTGCGCCTCGCGCGGTGCCGAGCGCCACGCGCGCGAGGGCTGCGACACGACCACCGACAGGGCGCCCAGCACCCCGATGACGTTCAGGACGAGCAGCGCCGCCTGCGCCGACCACAGCGAGGCGCACAGCGTCAGCAGCAACGGACCCACGGTGAACATGACTTCCTGCGCCACCGCGTCCATGGCGTACGCGGTGTGCACCTGGCCCTCCTTGTGCAGGACCGACCCCCACAGGGCCCGCAGACCGCCTTCCAGGGGCGGCGTGAACAGTCCTGCGGCCGCCACCGCGACATAGGACAGGGCCAGCGGGTCGATGCCGACGAAGGCGAACGCGGCCATCGCGAGCGCCGAGGCGACCGCGGCCGGAAGCTGTACCCGCGGCTGTCCGTGCAGGTCGACCAGCCGCCCCAGCAGCGGCTGACCCACCGCGTTGGCGACTCCGTAGACGGCCGCCAGGGCTCCGGCCAGGCTGTAGGAACCGCCCTCGGCGCGCACGAACAGCAGGATGGCGAGCGCGGCGACGGCGTTCGGCAGCCGCCCTATGAGGGTGCCGACGAGCAGCCGGGCGGCATGCCTCGCCTTGAGGATCTCCAGGTATGCGCCGGTCATCGGCCGCGCCGCCCTCCGCCGAAGTTTTACGTATAACGTCCTTCGTCATACGTACCATGTGCGCTGTTCACGAGTCCAGACTCCAGACGACGAAGCAGGTGCACGGTGGCACACGGCAGCACCCGCCCCACCAGCCGGGACGTGGCCCAGGCAGCGGGCGTGTCCCAGGCCGCGGTCTCACTGGTGCTCGGTGACAAGTGGCGGGGACGGGTCTCCGAGGCCACCGCGGAACGGGTCCGCGAAGCCGCCCGTGAGCTCGGCTACCGGCCCAACCTCGCGGCTCGCAACCTGCGTCTCGGCCACACGAGAACCGTACTCCTGGTGGTCCCCGCCCTCACCACCGAATTCTTCGCGGGCGTCTACACCGGCGCGGCCCGCGTCGCGGCGCAGCACGGCTTCGGCGTCGTGCTGTACCCCTCCCCCGAAGGCATCGGCCCCGCCCGCGACCCCTTCGCCTCCGCCCAGGCCGCCCTCGACGGCGTCATCGCCTCCTCCATGGCCGCCGACGCCCTCACCGCCATCCGCGGCGACCAGCTCCCCCTCGTCATGCTCGACAGCGACCCGGCGGGCAGCCTCGGCGGCGCGACCGTGAACCTGGACATCGCCGACGGTGTCCGTCAGGTCACCGAACACCTGCTGGGCCTCGGCCACCGCCGCTTCCTGCACCTCGCGGCCGACATCGCGTCCTGGACCTTCGAGGTGCGCGCACACGAACTGGCCGCCCGGCTCACCCGGGTGCCCGGCACCTCACTGCTGACCGTGCGCGCCCCCATCTCCATCGACGGCGCCCGCACCGCCGCCGAAACCGCGCTCGCCGCCCACGGCCCCCGCCCCACCGCGATCGTCTGCGACGACGACAAGCTCGCCGCCGGCGCCTACAAGGCCGTACGGCGCCTGGGCCTGCGCATCCCCGACGACATCTCCGTCACCGGCCTCGACGACCTCGCCCTCGCCACCGCCATCGACCCCGAGCTCACCACCGTCCGGCTGGACGCGGAACTCTTCGGCGAACGCGGCATGCAAGCCCTCCTGGCGGTCCTGGAAGGCCGCGAGCCGGAAGGGGGCGACATTCCGGTCCAGCTCGTCGTACGCGGCTCCACAGCCCCGCCCAGCAGCCCCTGACGGCCCTCGGACACGCCCTGTGCCCCGGCCGAGCGGTCGACCGGGGCACAGTACGGGCGGGGTGAGGCGGACTGGGGACTACTCCTCGGAAGCGCCGGACTCCTCGGAGGACTCGTCGTTGTCGGCGCTCTCGGCCTCGGTGGCCGCTCCGCCGGCCTCCAGCAGCCGGTCGAGCTGACGGCCGACGATGCGCTTGAACTTGCGCGACTGCGGACGCGTACGGTCCAGCACCGCGACCTCCAGGCGCTCGGCGGGGATCTCCCGCTGAGTGCCGTTCGACTCACGCGACAGCGCCTGTACGGCCAGCTTCAGCGCCTCGGCGAGGGTCATGCCGTCCTGGTGGCGCTGGTCCAGATAGTTGCTGATCAGCTCCGCGTTGCCACCGACCGCGACCGAACCGTGCTCGTCCACGATCGATCCGTCATGCGGCAGCCGGTAGATCTGATCGCCCTCGGGCGTCGCCCCCACCTCGGCCACGACCAGCTCCACCTCGTACGGCTTCTCGGCCGCGGAGGAGAAGATCGTGCCCAGCGTCTGGGCGTAGACGTTGGCCAGGCCACGGGCGGTCACGTCATCACGGTCATAGGTGTAGCCACGAAGATCGGCGTACCGGACGCCGCCGATCCGCAGGTTCTCGTACTCGTTGTACTTGCCGGCCGCCGCGAAGCCGATGCGGTCGTAGATCTCGCTGAACTTGTGCAGCGCACGGGACGGGTTCTCGCCGACGAACACGATGCCGTCGGCGTACTGGAGGACGACCAGGCTGCGGCCACGGGCGATGCCCTTGCGCGCGTACTCCGCCCGGTCGGCCATGGCCTGCTGGGGTGAGACATAGAACGGCGTCGACACCGGTTATCCGTCCCTTTCTGTCGAAGTCACAGGATCACCTTGATAAGACCGGGCCGTCGCCTACAGCAGCGCGGCCCGCGGGCCGTCGGGCTGCTCCAGACGCCGCGCCAGGATGGAACGGGCGATCTCGGAGGACTCGTCATCGCCCAGCCGACGGAAACCGTCCTCGGTGATCACGGTGACGATCGGGTAGATCCGGCGGGCGACATCGGGACCACCGGTCGCCGAGTCGTCGTCAGCCGCGTCGTACAGGGCCTGCACCACGAGCGTCGTGGCGTCGGCCTCGCTCAGATCGTCACGGTAGAGCTTCTTCATGGCGCCACGCGCGAAGATCGAGCCGGAGCCGGTGGCGGCGAAGCCGTGCTCCTCGGAACGGCCACCGGTGACGTCGTAGGAGAAGATCCGCCCCCTCTCCCGGTCCACGTCGTACCCGGCGAAGAGCGGCACCACGGCCAGCCCCTGCATGGCCATGCCGAGGTTGGACCGGATCATGGTCGACAGCCGGTTCGCCTTGCCCTCCAGCGACAACTGGGCGCCCTCGACCTTCTCGAAGTGCTCCAGCTCCAACTGGAAGAGCTTGACCATCTCGACGGCCAGACCGGCCGTACCGGCGATGCCGACGGCCGAGTACTCGTCGGCGGGGAACACTTTCTCGATGTCGCGCTGCGCGATGACGTTGCCCATGGTGGCGCGACGGTCACCGGCGAGCACGACGCCTCCGGGGAACGTGACCGCCACGATGGTCGTGCCGTGCGGCGCCTCGATCACGCCCTGTGTGGGCGGGAGTTGACGCTTGCCGGGCAGCAGCTCCGGCTGGTGGTCGGAGAGAAAGTCCATGAAGGAGGACGACCCAGGCGTCAGGAAGGCAGCCGGTAGACGCCCGGTGCTACGAGTGTTGGCTTCCACGCGATTCCTTCCGAATAAGCGGCGGCCCGGCGGACGGCGTCGGGGTCGTCCCCCAACTGGCCGATGGCCGAATTGCAGTTGAAGCACAGTACGCCACGGACCCTACCCGTCTTGTGGCGGTGATCCACATGAACGGCCGAGGCCTTGAAAACGGATCGCGCAGAGCCGCCGTGGGCCGGCGGGCATCCCGGTTCCGACCGGACTCGGCAGGGCGCGCTCGACCGCGACGGCGCGAGCCGTCGAAGGGCGGGTGCCGGGGCGCGAAGGCTGCGCGCGGTGTGGACCCGCCGCACCGCACGCAGCGCTTCATCTCCGACTCGCCGACCACCACGCCACCCCGTTTACCTTCGGATCGAAGGAGAAAGCGGCTACTCCCCGCCCTTTTGGACAAAGGACCTCACGAAGTCCTCTGCGTTCTCCTCGAGCACGTCGTCGATCTCGTCCAGGACGGAGTCCACGTCGTCGCTCAGCTTCTCCTGCCGCTCCTTGAGGTCCTCGGAAGCCTGCGTTTCCGCAGCCTGCTCCTCGACTTCCTCAGTAGAGCGCGTGGCCTTCTGCTGTCCGCCGCCGGTGTCCTTGGTTGCCATATCCC
The DNA here is from genome assembly GCF_055609385.1 of Streptomyces sp. NPDC036764. Classification (NCBI taxonomy): domain Bacteria; kingdom Bacillati; phylum Actinomycetota; class Actinomycetes; order Kitasatosporales; family Streptomycetaceae; genus Streptomyces; species Streptomyces sp. NPDC036764. The sequence continues at coordinate 252,496 of NZ_JBVJPT010000016.1, read as the reverse complement.
TCACCCCGCTCGTGTCGCCCGACATGTTCGACAGGTCGGCTTTCCTGCCGATCGGTGATGATCAGACCCTACAAGCCGGGTCTGACATCGGCCCCGCAGTTTCTCCAACGTACGGGGGCCACCTCGATGATTCCCGGACGCCGGGTTTTCCACCCTGCCCGGCCGACGTCCGGCTGACACCGCCCGGGGCCGGTCAGCCGCCTGACAGGACCCTGACCAGGTCTTCCGCGGTCCGGCAGCGGTCCAGGAGCTCCTTGACATGATTTCGCGTTCCGCGAAGCGGTTCGAGGGTTGGAACGCGCTGGAGGGAGTCGCGGCCCGGCAGATCGAAGATGACCGAGTCCCAGGAGGCCGCGGCGACGTCGTCGGCGTATTGCTCCAGGCAGCGGCCCCGGAAGTACGCCCTGGTGTCCTCCGGCGGCTTCACCTGCGCCCGCTCCACGGACTCATCGTCCAGGAGGCGCTTGATGCGGCCGCGGGCCACCAGACGGTTGTAGAGGCCCTTCTCGGGGCGCACGTCGGCGTACTGGAGGTCGACCAGGTGGAGCCTGGCGGCGTCCCAGTCGAGGTCGTCGCGGCGGCGGTAGCCCTCCATGAGCTCCCGCTTGGCGACCCAGTCCAGCTCTCCGGACAGGCTCATCGGGTCGCGTTCGAGCCGGTTCAGGGTGTCTTCCCAGCGGGACAGGACATCCTTGGTCTGCTCGTCGGCGTCCGCGCCGAAGCGCTCCTCGACGTACTTGCGGGAGAGCTCGTAGTACTCCATCTGGAGCTGCACCGCGGTGAGTGTGCGGCCGCTGCGGAGGGTGACCAGGCGCTTGAGGGACGGGTCGTGCGAGACCTGGTGCAGCGTGCGAACGGGCTGGTCGACGGCCAGGTCCACCGCGATGAAGCCGTCCTCGATCATGGACAGGACCAGGGCCGTCGTGCCCAGCTTGAGGTAGGTCGAGATCTCGGAGAGGTTCGCGTCGCCGATGATCACGTGGAGCCGGCGGTACTTCTCGGCGTCGGCGTGGGGCTCGTCGCGGGTGTTGATGATCGGGCGCTTCAGGGTGGTCTCCAGCCCCACCTCGACCTCGAAGTAGTCCGCGCGCTGGCTGAGCTGGAAGCCGTGTTCGTGGCCGTCCTGGCCGATGCCGACGCGGCCCGCTCCGGCGAAGACCTGACGGGAGACGAAGAAGGGCGTGAGGTGGCGCACGATGTCCGAGAAGGGGGTCTCCCGCTTCATCAGGTAGTTCTCGTGCGTGCCGTAGGAGGCGCCCTTGTTGTCGGTGTTGTTCTTGTAGAGGTGGATGGGCTGGGCGCCGGGGAGCTGGGCGGCCCGCTCGGCGGCTTCGGCCATGATGCGCTCGCCGGCCTTGTCCCACAGGACGGCGTCGCGCGGATTGGTGACCTCGGGCGAGCTGTACTCGGGGTGGGCATGGTCGACGTAGAGCCGCGCTCCGTTGGTGAGGATCACGTTGGCCAGACCGATGTCCTCGTCGGTGAGCTGGCTGGCGTCGGCGGCCTCACGGGCGAGGTCGAAGCCTCGCGCGTCCCGCAGCGGATTCTCCTCCTCGAAGTCCCAGCGAGCCCGGCGGGCCCGGTGCATCGCCGCCGCGTAGGCGTTGACGATCTGGGATGAGGTGAGCATGGCATTGGCGTTGGGGTGGCCGGGGACGGAGATCCCGTACTCCGTCTCGATGCCCATTACTCGCCGTACGGTCATGCGGCCCTCCTTGCCCGGCGGCACCCTCGGTCGTGGGCGCCGCACAAGTACCGCTGGCGCTCGGTTGCGTGTGCGGTGCCCGTCCCCGCACTGCGCGACTCGGCGGTACGGAAGAGCCTAGAGCGCCTTTGCCCTGGTGGGGAGATCATTTGCGTCATTGCCTTGCACGCCTTGTGTTCCGGTTGCGGCCGGAAAAACAGTGGGCTGCGGGTACCCGATGAGGGCACCCGCAGCCGCCCTGAGTTTTACAGGTACTGTCCGGTGTTGGCCACCGTGTCGATGGAGCGTCCGGTGTCGGCGCCCTGCTTTCCGGTGATGAGGGTGCGGATGTAGACGATCCGCTCGCCCTTCTTTCCGGAGATCCGGGCCCAGTCGTCCGGGTTGGTGGTGTTGGGCAGGTCCTCGTTCTCCTTGAACTCGTCCACGCATGCCTGGAGCAGGTGGGAGACGCGGAGGCCCTTCTGGTTGTGCTCCAGGAAGTCCTTGATCGCCATCTTCTTGGCGCGGCCCACGATGTTCTCGATCATGGCGCCGGAATTGAAGTCCTTGAAGTAGAGGACTTCCTTGTCGCCGTTGGCGTAGGTGACTTCCAGGAAGCGGTTCTCCTCGGATTCGGCGTACATCTGCTCGACGGCGGTCTGGATCATGCTCTGGACCGTCATCGACTTGTCGCCGCTGTGCTCACCGAGGTCCTCCGAGTGCAGCGGGAGGCGCTCGGTGAGGTACTTGCCGAAGATGTCCTTGGCGGCCTCGGCGTCGGGACGCTCGATCTTGATCTTCACGTCCAGGCGGCCGGGGCGCAGGATGGCCGGGTCGATCATGTCCTCACGGTTGGAGGCACCGATCACGACCACGTTCTGCAGGCCCTCCACACCGTCGATCTCGGCGAGGAGCTGCGGGACGATGGTGTTCTCCACGTCCGAGCTGACACCGGAGCCGCGGGTGCGGAAGAGGGATTCCATCTCGTCGAAGAAGACGATGACGGGTGTGCCCTCGCTGGCCTTCTCACGCGCACGCTGGAAGACGAGACGGATCTGCCGCTCGGTCTCACCGACGTACTTGTTCAGCAGCTCGGGGCCCTTGATGTTGAGGAAGAAGCTCTTGCCGGAGGCCTGGCCGGTGACCTCGGCGACCTTCTTGGCCAGCGAGTTGGCGACGGCCTTGGCGATGAGCGTCTTGCCGCATCCGGGGGGCCCGTAGAGGAGGACGCCCTTGGGCGGGCGCAGTTCGTGCTCCTTGAACAGGTCCGGGTAGAGGTACGGGAGCTCGACGGCGTCGCGGATCATCTCGATCTGGTTGCCGAGGCCGCCGATCGATTCGTAGCCGATGTCCGGCACTTCTTCGAGGACGAGCTCTTCGACCTCGCTCTTGGGGACGATTTCGTAGACATAGCCGGATCGGGGTTCGAGCAGGAGGGCGTCGCCGGGGCGGATGGTGACGCCCCGGAGCGGCTCGGCGAGCCGGACCACCCGTTCCTCGTCGGTGTGCCCGAGCACCAGGGCTCGTTCACCGTCCTCGAGGATCTCCTTGAGGGTGACGATGTCCCCGACGCTCTCGAATTCCATGGCCTCGACCACGTTGAGAGCTTCGTTGAGCATCAGCTCCTGGCCACGCCTGAGATCGTCGAGTTCGACGCTCGGGCTCACGTTCACGCGGAGCTTGCGCCCTCCGGTGAAAATGTCGGCGGTGCCGTCCTCGTTGGCTTGCAGGAAGACACCGAAGCCGGCCGGCGGCTGTGCGAGCCGGTCGACCTCTTCCTTGAGGGCAACGATCTGGTCCCGTGCCTCACGGAGCGTGTTCGCGAGTCGCTCGTTCTGTGCGGACACGCCGGCCAGATTCGTCTGCAACTCGACGATCCGCTCTTCGAGAATCCTCGTGTGTCGCGGAGAGTCGGCGAGCTTGCGTCGCAGGACGGCGATCTCCTGCTCAAGGTAGGCGATCTGCCCGGCCGGGTCGTCGGACCCTCGTCCCGGGCGGATGCCGCGGTTCATGTCGTCGTCGTGGGCTGCCACGGTCCTCACCTCCTCCAAGGGGAGCTGGACGCTTCCAGACCCTACCTGGGTGGGTGTCGATTGAAACCCCTAGATCACAAAGACGGTCGGGGTGTGTCCGATCTTCACCCTTGCGCTCTCCCTCACGCCAGGGGAATACCCACCGCACATGATTGGAACCCAGTCGAAGGTAGGGTCGAAGCGTTCAACACCCGTCAGAGCTGGCCGGATTCCCGTTCGGCTCGGCGTAGCAAGCGGTAGGAGAGATGAGCGTGGAGCGGACGGCCGGGGTCGAGGGTGAGGCGCTGGAGGTCTGGATCGATCAGGATCTCTGTACCGGCGATGGCATCTGTGCCCAGTATGCGCCCGAGGTCTTCGAGCTGGACATCGACGGTCTGGCCTATGTGAAGGGCTCCGGCGACGAGCTCCTGCAGGCCGAGGGGGCCACAACGCCCGTACCACTGCCGCTTCTCACGGATGTGGTGGACTCGGCGAAGGAGTGCCCGGGCGAGTGCATCCACGTACGTCGGGTTTCGGACAAGGTCGAAGTATTCGGTCCGGACGCCGAGTGACCTTGCATGCACGGGGTGTTACGACTGTCTGATTTCTCACAACACTCGGTGGCGGACGTCAGACGCTGTGGGCGCCGGCGGGTGTCGAGCGAACGAACGTGCCGTTCTGCCACTGCCATTTCGCGCTGTCCTTCACGTCCGGGCAGCAACGCGGCACGTCGGCCGACGAGTAGCCGAGCAACTCCGCCTCGACCGCTCCGTCACGGACAGCGATGTCACTGACGGTGATGGTGTCCTTCGGGTCGACGAGGGTCGCCACGACCCGGGGAGCGGCGGTCTCCTTGGCGTTCGTGAGGACGTAGACGCCGTCGGGCGGCGTGCCCATCGGGGAGTCGCAGTGCACCACGGCCACGGTCTCGGGGCTGCCGTCGCCGTCGAGGTCTCCGGTGGCCTTCTTCACCACGACCGCTTTCACGGGGCCGCATTCGAGCGGGAAGTCGATGCGCGCGGGGTCGGGGGGTGTGACCGCCGCGGCGGCGTGCTTCGTCTCCGGGCCGGCCGCCTGGGCCGCTGTCGCCGCGCCCGGCTGGAGGACCGAGGAGAACGCCACGACTCCGGCGACCGCTGTGGCGGTGGCGAGCCAGTGGATGGGCCGGGTGTGGGTGTGTGCCAGTTCCGGGACGGCGGATTGCTGCACTAGGAGCGTCTCCTGTGGGTGCTGTGCCGGTGGGGGTGAGTGGCCAGCATCGTGCCACACGTCACAGTGTGGCGGAACGGCGGGGGTGTGGAGTTCCGGTGCCGGAGTGCCGGAGTGCCGGGTGGTCGGGGTGCGGGCGGGGCGCGCGGCGCTCGGGAGGTTGTCGGTTCCCGCGTTCGCGTCAACAGAAAGGCGCTGTGGTCGAGTTCCCTGGGTGTTCCGGGAACTCGACCACAGCGCCTGTGCGTTGGATGCGGTACGGGGCCGGCTCAGCGGCCGGAGCCTCCGTCGGCGTTGGGGCCTTCGTAGTCCTCGCCGTAGGCGCCCTTGGCGGGGCGTCGGCGGCGCATGGGCGGCTCCACTCCGTCGGCGAGTCGGCGGGCGGTGAGCAGGAAGCCGGTGTGTCCGATCATCCGGTGGTCGGGGCGGACGGCCAGGCCCTCGATGTGCCAGTTGCGGATCATCGTCTCCCAGGCGGTCGGCTCGTTGAAGCAGCCGATCTCGCGGATGGACTCGACGGTCCGGGCGAGCTGGGTGGTGGTGGCGACGTAGCAGCACACGATGCCGCCGGGGACGAGCGCCTTGGAGACGGCCTCCAGGCACTCCCAGGGGGCGAGCATGTCGAGGATGACGCGGTCGACCTCGGTGTCGGACAGGTTGTCCTGGAGGTCGCCGACGGTGAGCTGCCAGGCGGGGTGCGGGCCGCCGAAGTAGCGCTCGACGTTCTGCCGGGCGATGTCGGCGAAGTCCTCGCGGCGCTCGTAGGAGTGCAGCATCCCCTGGTCGCCGATGGCGCGCAGCAGGAAGCTGCTGAGCGAGCCGGAGCCGACACCGGCCTCGACGACGCGGGCGCCGGGGAAGATGTCGGCGAAGGCGAGGATCTGTCCCGCGTCCTTGGGGTAGACGACGGCTGCCCCGCGGGGCATGGACAGGACGTAGTCGGGGAGCAGGGGGCGCAGCGCGAGGTAGGCGACGTTCCCGGTGGTGCGGACAACACTGCCCTCGGGAGCACCGATCAGTTCGTCGTGCGGGAAGGAACCCTTGTGGGTGTGGAAGTTCTTCCCGGCTTCGAGCGTGAACGTGTAGTGGCGGCCCTTGGGGTCGGTGAGCTGAACCTGGTCCCCGACCTTGAAGGGCCCGCGACGGCGGGCGGCACCGGTCGGTTCGGACATGTGAACAGCCTACCGGCGTTTCCGGGGGCCGCCGACCACGGGGAAGCGGCCCCCTGGAGCGGGGTGCGTCAGTTCGGGCGGGCCATCGCCTTCACGAAAGCGCGCTCGACGTCGGCCGCCGACAGGACGCCGTAGATCTCGCCGGTCTCCTCGACGACCAGGTACTCGGTGGCGGGGGCGGCGCGCAGGGCGTCGAGCAGTTCCTCTCCGGAGAGTTCGGCGGAGACACGCATGCCGTCGGTCAGGTCCTGGGCGACGCCGCTGACGGGAACCCAGGGGCGGCGGTGTTCCGGTACGCCGACGATGGCGGCCTCGCGGACGAGGGAGAGGGGGTTGCCGTCGGCGTCGACGACGACCAGGGCGCGGGCGCCGGCCGCGTTGGCGCGGCGCAGGGCCTCGGACAGGGGGGTGTCGGTCTCGACGGGCACGGCGCGGCGGGTCAGGTTGCGGGCGCGCAGTTCCGGGAGGTGTTCGCGCAGCCGGGCCATGCGGAGGCTGTTGCCTGCGCCGGTCCAGATGATCGCGGCGAGGATGGCGGCGAGCAGGGCGTCCATCACGGTGTCCATGCCGACGTTGTCGACGGCGTCGGAGCCGAGGGCGCCGGACTGGGTGAGCCACGGGAGGCCGACGAGGACGGAGACGGCGAGGGCCCGGCCGACCCAGGCGGCGGCGACGGTGCCGCTCATCGGCCTGCCGGTGATCTTCCACACGACCGCGCGGAGCATGCGGCCGCCGTCGAGGGGCAGGCCGGGCAGCAGGTTGAAGGCGGCCACGATGAGGTTGGAGATCATCAGGCCGGCCAGCAGGACGCCCGGGACGGTGCCGGGTTCCACGAACTGCATGGCGCCGTAGAAGGCGCCGGCGAGGACGAGCGAGAGCAGCGGGCCGACGAAGGCGAGCACGAACTCCCGGCCGGGTGTCTCGGCCTCCTTCTCGATCTCGGAGACGCCGCCGAAGAACTGGAGCTGGATGCGCCGGACCGGGAGCTTGAAGCGCAGGGCGGCGACCGTGTGGGCGAGTTCGTGGATGAGGACGGAGGCGTAGAAGGCGACCGCGAAGAAGAGGGAGACGAGGTAGCGGGCGGCGCCGAGCTCGGGCAGTACGCGGTCGAGCTGTCCGCCGAACACCCAGGTGATCAGCGCGGCGACGAGGAACCAGCTCGGCGCGACGTACACGGGCACCCCGAACGGCCGCCCCATCAGCAGCCCGCCCCGGGGGTCCCGCGGCCGCTGGGGCGGACGGCCCTTGGTGGTGCCGGAGTGGGCGAGCGTGCGGTCGAGGTGGGGCGTGGCCTGGTGGTCGTGCGGGGTGGGGGTGTCGGGGCTCTCGGCGGTGTGCGCGGGGGGAGGTCCGGAGGCAGGGCCCGCTTCCGCGGGTTCTTCCGCGTCCGGGCCGCCGGTGGAGGCGTTCCCGGTGTCGGCCGTGCCGCTCTTGGCGTCCGTGCCTCGTGAGCCCTGCTGGGTTTCGCCCTCGGGGCGGTTCTCAGTGGCCTCGGAGGGGTTCTCAGTGGCCTCGGAGCGGTTCTCAGGGCCCTCGGAGCGGTTCTCAGGGGCGGGCGGGGTCGAAGAGTCCTCGCGCGCGGTGTCGTCCTCGGCCGGGTCGAATCGAGGGGTGTCCGCGGGCCGTTCGTCGGACGCGGGGGTCGGGTCGGGGCGTGTGGGGTCGACGGCCGGGGCCATCCGGTCCGGTCGGCGCTCGGTCGACTCCTCGGTGCCGGACCGCGGCTGCCCGCTCCCGCCGCTCTCGTCCACGGTGTCCCCTCGTTCGCAGCGTCTTCCGCGCCTGCCGGGCGGAAGGGTCTCGGGTCGATGGTATGCGGCCGTCCTGACGCGTTCCGCCCCGGCACCCCCTGAGTTTCCCCTGACGTACCGGCCGTAACAGCCGGGCTGGGTCACTGTCAGTGGTGGGCCGTAAGGTCTGTGGTCATGGAGACGAGCACGGAGGGTGCCGCGGCGGACCGCGGCGGTGACGTCACGCCGGTGACGGCACCGGTCCCAGGGCCGGTGGCGGGCGAGGAGCCGGCGGGGGCGGACGGTACGACGGCCGCGGTCGCGGCGGGTGAGGGCGCGGCTGCGGACACCCCGGCCTCGCCGGCCGCGGACACCCCGGCCGGCGAGGCCGCGAAGGTCGGCGTTCTGCCGGTGATACCGCCGACCTCGCTGTCCCCGTCCCGTGCCAGTGACTTCATGCAGTGCCCTCTGCTGTACCGGTTCCGGGTGATCGACCGGCTGCCCGAGAAGCCGAGTGCGGCGGCGACCAAGGGGACGCTCGTGCACGCGGTGCTGGAGCGGCTCTTCGACGCTCCGGCCGCCGAGCGGACGGCACCGCGGGCCAAGTCCCTGATCCCCGGGCAGTGGGACCGGCTGCGGGAGAGCAGGCCGGAGGTCGTGGAGCTGTTCGCGGACGATCCCGAGGGCGAGCGGCTGGCGACCTGGCTGGCCGAGGCGGAGCAGCTCGTCGAGCGCTGGTTCGGACTGGAGGACCCGACCCGCCTGGAGCCCGCCGAGCGCGAGCTGTTCGTCGAGGCCCAACTGGACTCGGGACTGAAGCTGCGCGGGATCATCGACCGCGTCGACGTGGCGCCCACCGGCGAGGTGCGGATCGTCGACTACAAGACGGGCAAGGCGCCCCGGCCCGAGTACGCCGAGGGCGCGCTCTTCCAGATGAAGTTCTACGCCCTGGTCGTCTGGCGGCTGAAGAACGTCGTCCCGCGCCGGCTTCAGCTCGTCTATCTCGGCAGCGGTGACGTGCTGACGTACGACCCCGTGCTCGCGGACCTGGAGCGGGTCGAGCGCAAGCTGCACGCGCTGTGGGACGCGATCCGGCAGGCGACGGAGTCGGGCGACTGGCGTCCCCGGCCGACGAAGCTGTGCGGCTGGTGCGACCACCAGGCCCACTGCCCGGAATTCGGCGGCACTCCCCCGCCGTATCCGTTGCCGGTGAGTGGGGCTGGGCAAGGCTCGGCCGGGGGTCCGGGGGCTGTCCCCCGGGAGACGCAGTCGTTGCCGGTGAGCGGAGCCGACCAGGGTCCGGCCGGGGGGCCGGGGGGCGTCGCCCGGGAGACGTAGTCGTTGCCGGTCGGGGCGGGCGCGTCCGGTGGCGGCCCGCAGGGCAGAATGGGGCCGGACGAGCGAAGGAGACTCACGTGGCCATCCGCGTCCTACTGGTCGACGACCAGCCCCTGCTGCGTACCGGCTTCCGGATGATCCTGGAGGCCGAGCAGGACATCGCGGTCGTGGGCGAGGCCGGTGACGGCCTTCAGGCCCTCGATCAGGTGCGGGCCCTGCAGCCCGACGTGGTCCTGATGGACATCCGCATGCCCCGGATGGACGGCGTCGAGGCGACGCGGCAGATCACCGGGCCCGGGCGGGACGGTCCGGCGAAGGTGCTGGTGCTGACGACCTTCGATCTCGACGAATACGTGGTGGAGGCGCTGAAGGCGGGCGCCAGCGGCTTCCTGCTGAAGGACGCCCCGGCCAACGAGCTGGTGCAGGCGATCCGGGTGGTCGCCGCCGGCGAGGCGATGCTCGCGCCGAGCATCACGCGCCGGCTGCTCGACAAGTACTCCGCGCATCTGCCCTCGGGCGACGAGCCGGTCCCGGACACCCTGCACACGCTCACCGAGCGCGAGGTGGAGGTCCTGAAGCTGGTGGCGCGGGGTCTGTCCAACGCCGAGATCGCCGCCGACCTGTTCGTCAGCGAGACGACCGTGAAGACGCATGTCGGTCACGTGCTGACCAAGCTGGGTCTGCGGGACCGGGTGCAGGCCGCGGTGTACGCCTACGAGAGCGGTCTGGTGCGCCCCGGCGCACAGTAGGAGGCCGGGTCACGACGAAGAGGGCGCCCCTTCCGGACGGAAGGGGCGCCCTCGGCGTATCGGACCGCGTACGGCGTCCGTCAGCCCTTGCTCAGCTCCCAGAAGCGGAACACGGTGGAGGCGTCGAGGCAGTACTCCAGGCCGTAGACGTTGTCACGCACGACCGCGTACTGCTTGGCCTGCCAGACCGGCAGGACCGGCAGTTCCTTCGCGACGATGTCCTGGAGCTGGCCGAAGTCGTCCTCGGTCGCGGAGCGGTCGCTCTCGGCCGCGGTGCGCGGGATGAGCGTGCCGGTGATCGCGCCGTTGCTGTAGTTGTTGCTCAGCACGTTGCCCTTGCCGAAGAAGGGCGCCGTGAAGTTGTCGGCGTCCGGGTAGTCCGGGATCCAGCCCTTGACGTACACGCCGTACTTGCCGTCGGCGATGTCCTTCTCGTACTGGTCGAACGCGACGGACTGGACGTCGGCGTCGAACAGCCCGCTGGCGTTGAGCTGCTTGGCGATCGCCTTCAACTCGTCGTCGGTGGCGGGACCGTAGCGCGACGGGGTGGACCACAGGGTCAGCTTGACCTTGCCGTTCACGCCCTCGTCCTGGAGCGCCGCGGCGGCCTTGGCCCGGGAGGGGCGGGCGCCGTAGGTGTCGAAGAAGGCCGTGTTGTGGCCGCCGATACCGGCCGGGATGATCGAGTACAGCGGGGTGGCCGTGCCCTGGTAGACGTCCTTGATGAGGGCGTCACGGTCGATCAGGTAGGCGATGGCCTTGCGTACGCCGAGCTTTCCGGTGACCGGGTCGTCCATGTTGAAGACCAGGTGCTGGACCTCGGCGCTGCCGCCCTCGACGACCTCTATGCCCGAGTCGCCGCCGGAGTTCTCGACGTCGGCGATGTCGCCCGCGGTGAGACCGCGGTAGGAGATGTCGACCTCGTTGTCCTTCAGGGCCTTCTTCAGGGCGTCCTGGTCGCCGTGGAAGAACTTCATCGTCACGCCGGAGTTCTGCACGTCGGCGGTGCCCTTGTAGTTCTCGTTGACCGTGAAGACGGCCTCGTCGTCGTCGAACTTGTCGAGCTTGTACGGGCCGGAGCCGACCGCCTGGCCGTCCTTGCGCAGGCCGTCGGCGTCGTACTGGTCCTCGTCGACGATGGAGCCGGCGCCCGAGGCGATCTTGCTCGGGAAGGTGGCGTCGGAGGAGTTGAGCCGGAAGACGACCGTCTTGTCGTCCGGCGTCTCGACCTTGCTGAGGGTGGGGAACATGACCGCGGGGCCGTCGGGGTCATTGATCTTCAGCAGGCGGTCGAAGGAGAACTTGACGTCCTTCGCGGTGAGCTCGTCACCGTTGCTGAACTTGAGGCCGTCCTTGAGCGTGCACTCGTAGACCGTGGCCTTCGTGTCGGAGAAGGCGCACGTCTCGGCGGCCTCGGGCTGCGGTTCCGTGGCGCCTTTGGGGAAGCTGAGCAGCGACTGGAAGACGTTGTTGAACAACAGCCAGGAGCCGGGGTCGTAGCCGGAGGCGGGGTCGGTGGCCAGGACGTCGTCCGACATCCCCATGACCACCGAGGTGCCGGTCCCGCCGGCGTCCCCCGTCTCCGTGCCGCAGCCGGTCAGCAGGCCGGAGGCCAGCCCTGCCACGACGGGCAGGACTGGCCACTGGTTGCGCATGTTCACGTACGAGTGCCTTGTCGTCGATTGTGAGGAACCCGTCCCGGGTCCCGGGCCGGGCCCGGCGTCCTGGTCGAGGGCGCCGGGCACAGGGAGACGTCAGCCGCTCACGCCACGGCCGAGCTCCCAAAGCTGAAGGGTCGAGGAGGAGTTGAGGACGTACGCCGTGCCCGTGACGGCGTCGTTCGCCGCGACGTACTGCTTGCCCTGCCACAGCGGCAGCACCGGCACGTCGTTGGCCACGATGTCCTGGATCTCCGTCAGGCTGCCGGAGGCGGACAGCCGGTCGGCGACGCGGCGGGAGTCCGGGATCAGCTCGTTGCGGATCGCGGAGTTGGCGTACGGCGAGCCGAGGAAGTTGTCCTTGTCGAGGAACGGCGCGAGGTAGTTGTCGGCGTCGGGGAAGTCCGGGAACCAGCCCATGCCGTAGACGTCGTACGCGCCCTTCTGCTCGGCGGGGCGGAACGTCGCCCAGGGGGCGCCCTCGATGCCGACCTCGAAGAGGCCGCTGTCGTCGAGCTGCTTCTTCAGCAGCTCGAACTCCTTCTTGGTGGCCGAGCCGTAGTGGTCGGTCGTGTAGTGCAGGGTCAGCTTCACCGGGGTGGTGATGCCGGCCTTCTCCAGCAGCGACTTGGCCTTGCCGACGTCCGGGTCGCCGTACCTGTTGAAGAACGAGTTGGAGTGGCCCGTGATGCTGGCCGGGACCAGCGAGTACAGCGGCTCGGCCTGGGAGCCGTAGACCTTGGAGACGAGCTCGCCGCGGTCGATGATCTGGGCCATCGCCTGGCGGACGGCTTTGCTCTTCACCGTCGGGGCGTTGGTGTTGAAGGCCAGGTAGCGGATCTCCAGGCCGGACATGTCGACGAGGTCGACCTTGTCGTCGGAGTCGGCGGACAGCTTCTGGATCTGCTCGGGCGACATGGTGCGGGTCATCAGGTCGATGTCGCCCTTGTCGAGGGCGGTGCCCATCTCGTCGGCGTCCTCGAAGTTGCGCAGCTCGACCTTGTCGTTGTTCACCGTCAGGCTCCCCTGGTAGTTGGGGTTCTTGGTGAACACGGCGGAGACCAGCTTGTCGTCGTCGACCTCGGCCTTGAGGGTGTACGGGCCGGAGCCGTCGACCTCGAAGCCGTCGCGCAGCTTGCCCTTGGCGTAGATGTCGGGGTCGACGATGCCGGCGACCGGGGTCGACAGCTTGAACGGGAAGGTGGCGTCCGCGGTCTTGAGGTGGAAGATGACCTCGCTGTCGCCTTGGGTCTCGACGGTGTCGATCGTGGACAGCAGGGCGAAGACACCGCTGTCGGCCTTCAGGGCCCGGGCACGGTCGATGGAGTACTTCACGTCCGAGGCGGTGACCGGGTCGCCGTTGGCGAACTTGAGGTCCTTGCGCAGCGTGCAGGCGTAGCGCTCGTTGCCGCTGTCGGTGAAACCGCAGCTCTGGGCGGCCTCGGGGACTGGCTCGCCCTCGCCGCGCGGCTGGATCATCAGGGTCTGCACGGTCTGGCGCAGGATGTTCCAGGTGCCGACGTCGTAGGCGAAGGCCGGGTCGAGGGGGGCGGGAGCGTCCTTCGAGACAGTGAACGCGTCGGTGGTGCCGACGACGATCGCGTCGCCGTTGTGGCTGCCGCTGTCGGTTCCGCCGCAGGCGGCCAGAACCGGCGCGAGCAGGCCGATGACGGCCGGCAGCACCAAAGTCTTGCGGTTCATGCTCGGGTTTCTCCAGCGGTCGACTCCGTGTACCCGGCATGCAGGGGTGTCGCTGCGGATCACGGGGTAAGTGCGATGTTCTCGCGATGAGATTAGTCCGCGCGCGCAGGACGGTTCGAAGCGACCGGAGTTGAGGATCCATCACGGAGCGGAACCGGGCGCGGACGCAACGAAAACCTGAGGAGGGAAGGATTCGTGCACCGTTCCACCAATCGGGACACAAAGGTGCGTCCGGCACCTCCGGCCGGGGGTCGACGGCACAACACCGAGGTTCTGTCGACCCCCGTTAAAGTGGTGAACATCACAAACTGAACGGTCTTCGAGTGCACCGGAATTCAGCCATCCGGCAGGTTCGAATTTCCTCGCGGAATTCTCGCGTTATCGATGTTGCACGCTGGGTGAACGACCGGCGCATTTGTGTTGTCAGGCGGCCACCAGCCCACGCAGAAATGCCAGATCGACCTCTTCGAGGGAGCTCACGACGGTGCGCCGGGCGGCCGGTGCGATGGGGGCGATGGAGGGTACGGCCACCACATGGCAGCCGGCGGCCTCCGCCGCGGCGACGCCGGTCGCCGTGTCCTCGACGACCGCGCATCTGGTCGGGTCGACGCCGAGCCCGGCCGCGGCGAACAGGTACGGGTCCGGGTGCGGCTTGGTGCGCTCCACCTCGTCACCCGCGACGGTCAGCGCGAAGTGCTGCGGGCCGAGCGAGGTGAGGACGCGGTCGATGATGCGCCGGTGCGAGGCCGAGACCAGGGCCGTGGGGATCTCGTACGCGGCCAGCTCGGCCAGCAGCCGGGCCGCTCCCGGCATCAGCGGCAGGGCGCGGTCGATGCGGTCCTCGAAGCCCTGGTTGAGCAGCACCGTGAGTTCGGCGAGCGTGATGTCGGCGCCGGTGGCCTCGATCAGGAAGCCGGCGCTGCGGGTCATCGGGCCGCCGACCACGACATGGCGCCAGGAGTCGTCGAGGGTGTGACCGAGGCCGGCGAAAATCTCGGCCTCGACGTCCCACCAGAAGCCCTCCGTGTCCACCAGGGTGCCGTCCATGTCGAGGAGAACAGCCTGAAGGGCCGACCCATCGGCCGTACGGGTTACTGGCGCGGGGACCGTGCTGGTCATCCTGGCGCACCTCCTTGAGGGGCGGACAGGCCGGCTCCCACTAAGGGAACCGGCCTGCGGTGGACCGTCCAGTGTACGACGTGCGTCGCCGGAGCGCCTGGTTTAACCGGTGTGCCGCGGGGCACACCGATTACCCCAAGGGGACGCCTCCACCTGCGTGGAAGCCGGCCCGGGCGCGGCGGCGCGGGGCGACTCAACGTGCGTTGAAGTACTTCGCCTCCGGATGGTGGATCACGATCGCGTCCGTGGACTGCTCGGGGTGGAGCTGGAACTCCTCGGACAGGTGGACGCCGATGCGCTCCGGCTGGAGCAGGTCGGCGATCTTGGACCGGTCCTCCAGGTTCGGGCAGGCGCCGTAGCCCAGCGAGAAGCGGGCGCCCCGGTACTTCAGTGCGAACATGTCCTCGATGTCGGCCGGGTCATCCCCGGCGAAGCCGAGCTCGGAACGCACGCGCGCGTGCCAGTACTCGGCGAGCGCCTCGGCCAACTGCACGGACAGCCCGTGCAGTTCGAGGTAGTCGCGGTAGGCGTTCGCCTCGAACATCCGCGCCGTCTCCTCACCGATCCGCGAGCCCACGGTGACGACCTGAAGGCCCACGACGTCGGTCTCGCCGGACTCCTGCGGGCGGAAGAAGTCCGCGAGGCAGAGCCGACGGCCGCGGCGCTGGCGCGGGAAGGTGAAGCGGGTGCGCTCGTTGCCGTGCTCGTCCAGCAGGATCAGGTCGTCGTCCTTGGAGACGCACGGGAAGTAGCCGTAGACGACGGCCGCTTCGAGGAGGTTGTCCGTCTGGAGCTTGTCGAGCAGCCCGCGCAGCCGCGGGCGGCCCTCGCTCTCCACG
The DNA here is from genome assembly GCF_055609385.1 of Streptomyces sp. NPDC036764. Classification (NCBI taxonomy): domain Bacteria; kingdom Bacillati; phylum Actinomycetota; class Actinomycetes; order Kitasatosporales; family Streptomycetaceae; genus Streptomyces; species Streptomyces sp. NPDC036764. The sequence continues at coordinate 237,285 of NZ_JBVJPT010000016.1, read as the reverse complement.
AGTTCCTGGTACGACGGCCCGTCACCGGTGCGCGTCTCCTTCAGGCCCCACTGGCCCTTGAAGAGGGCGCCCTCGTCGAGCCAGGAGGCGTACTCCTTGAGCTGGATGCCCTTGATGACGCGAGTGCCCCAGAACGGCGGCTCGGGGACCGGGTTGTCGGTGGCGACGTCGGAGCGGACGTGCCCTTCCTCGGGACGCTCGTCCAGTACGGCGGCGGTGGCGGCGCTCCGGACGCGGCGCTGCTTGAGTTCGGGCAGCTTCGCGCCGGGCACGCCGCGCTTGACGCCGATGAGGGCGTCCATCAGGCGCAGGCCCTCGAACGCGTCGCGGGCGTAGCGGACTTCGCCCTCGTAGATCTCGTGCAGGTCCTGCTCGACGTAGGCGCGGGTGAGGGCGGCTCCGCCGAGGATGACGGGGTAGTTCGCCGCGAGGCCGCGCTGGTTGAGCTCCTCCAGGTTCTCCTTCATGATCACCGTCGACTTCACCAGCAGGCCGGACATGCCGATGACGTCGGCCCGGTGTTCCTCGGCGGCCTCCAGGATCGCGGAGACGGGCTGCTTGATGCCCAGGTTGACCACGTTGTAGCCGTTGTTGGACAGAATGATGTCCACGAGGTTCTTGCCGATGTCGTGCACGTCGCCGCGCACGGTGGCCAGCACGATGGTGCCCTTGCCGTCGGCGTCCGTCTTCTCCATGTGCGGTTCGAGGTAGGCGACGGCGGCCTTCATGACCTCGGCGGACTGGAGCACGAACGGCAACTGCATCTGGCCGGAGCCGAACAGCTCGCCGACGACCTTCATGCCGTCGAGCAGGGTGTTGTTGACGATGTCCAGGGCGGGCGTGTCCTGGAGTGCCTCGTCGAGGTCGGCCTCCAGGCCGTTCTTCTCGCCGTCGATGATGCGGCGCTTGAGGCGCTCGTCCAGCGGCAGGGCGGCGAGTTCCTCGGCCTTGCCGGCCTTGAGGGACTTGGCGGTGGCGCCCTCGAAGAGCTGCATGAGCTTCTGGAGGGGGTCGTAGCCCTCGCGGCGGCGGTCGTAGATGAGGTCGAGGGCCGTCTGGACCTCTTCCTCGCTGAAGCGGGCGATCGGCAGGATCTTCGACGCGTGGACGATCGCCGAGTCCAGGCCCGCCTTGACGCATTCGTCGAGGAAGACGGAGTTGAGCAGGATGCGGGCGGCCGGGTTGAGGCCGAAGGAGATGTTGGACAGGCCGAGGGTGGTCTGGACGTCCGGGTGGCGGCGCTTGAGCTCGCGGATCGCCTCGATGGTGGCGATGCCGTCGCCCCTGGACTCCTCCTGGCCGGTGCAGATGGTGAAGGTCAGGGTGTCGATGAGGATGTCCGACTCGTGGATGCCCCAGTTCGTCGTCAGGTCCTCGATGAGCCGTTCGGCGATGGCGACCTTGTGCTCCGGGGTGCGGGCCTGGCCCTCCTCGTCAATGGTCAGCGCGATCAGCGCGGCGCCGTGCTCCTGCGCCAGCTTGGTGACCTTCGCGAAGCGGGACTCGGGGCCGTCGCCGTCCTCGTAGTTGACGGAGTTGATGACCGCGCGGCCGCCGAGCTTCTCCAGGCCGGCCTGGATGACGGGGACCTCGGTGGAGTCCAGGACGATCGGGAGAGTGGAGGCGGTGGCGAAGCGGCCGGCCAGTTCCTCCATGTCGGCGACGCCGTCGCGGCCGACGTAGTCCACGCACAGGTCGAGCATGTGCGCGCCCTCGCGGATCTGCTCGCGGGCCATCTCCACGCAGTCGTCCCAGCGGGCCTCCAGCATGGCCTCGCGGAACTTCTTGGAGCCGTTGGCGTTGGTGCGCTCACCGATGGCCAGGTAGGAGGTGTCCTGGCGGAACGGGACCGTCTGGTACAGGGAGGCGGCGCCGGGCTCGGGGCGCGGGCTGCGCTCGGACGGGGTGAGGTCACGAACGCGGTCGACGACCTGGCGCAGATGCTCGGGGGTGGTGCCGCAGCAGCCGCCGATCAGGGAGAGGCCGTAGTCGAGTACGAAGTTCTCCTGGGCGTCGGCCAGGCCCTCGGGGCCGAGGGGGAAGTGCGCGCCGTCCTTGGTGAGGATGGGCAGACCGGCGTTCGGCATGCACAGCAGCGGGATGCGGGAGTGCCGGGTGAGATAGCGCAGGTGCTCGCTCATCTCGGCCGGACCCGTGGAACAGTTCAGCCCGATCATGTCGATGCCGAGCGGTTCCAGCGCGGTGAGGGCGGCGCCGATCTCGGAGCCGAGCAGCATCGTGCCGGTCGTCTCGAACGCCATCGAGACCAGCAGGGGCACGTCGGTGCCGGTGGCCTCCATGGCGCGGCGGGCGCCGAGGACGGAGGCCTTGGTCTGCAGGAGGTCCTGGGTGGTCTCGACGATCAGGGCGTCGGAGCCGCCGGCGAGCAGGCCCTCGGCGTTGGCCTGGTAGCCGTCGCGAATGGTGGTGTAGCCGACGTGGCCGAGGGTGGGCAGCTTGGTGCCGGGGCCGACGGAGCCGAGGACCCAGCGGGGGCGGCCGTCGCGGGCGGCGTACTCGTCGGCCACCTCACGGGCGATGCGGGCCCCGGCCTCGGACAGTTCGTGCACACGGTCGGCGATCTCGTACTCGGCCGCCGCGGTGTGGTTCGACCCGAAGGTGTTGGTCTCGACGCAGTCGACGCCCACCGCGAAGTACGCGTCGTGCACGGAACGGACGATGTCGGGGCGGGTCAGGTTCAGGATCTCGTTGCAGCCCTCGAGATTCTCGAAGTCCTCAAGCGTGGGGTCCTGGGCCTGCAACATGGTGCCCATCGCTCCGTCGGCGACCACCACACGGGTGGCGAGTGCCTCACGGAGCGCGGACACACGGGTCCGGCTGTCGGCGGAAGGGGTCGGTGGCAACGAGGCCATGAAAGGGCTCCCTGGAGTGCGACGGCTGTCGGCTTTGCACCCATCACGGAACGGTCCGGGGCGGGCGCACGCCGCCAGCGTAACCGGGACCACGCGGAAGTGGTCAGGCAGTCCACGACGCGGGACGAGGATGACGACAGGGTCGATCTCCGGCCACGGGTGCGGCAACACGAGTGAACGGATGCTGACCGACCATTAGCGAGAGGTCGGCATCGACCGGTAGTGTTCGACATTGCCGAACGGCGGCAGCGGCGTCGCAGGGTCGACGGTCGAAGGGGACGGAGGCAGCACGGCGATGGCACGGAACATCCAGTCGCTCGAACGGGCGGCCGCGATGCTGAGGCTTCTCGCGGGCGGCGAGCGACGCCTCGGCCTGTCGGACATCGCCTCCTCACTGGGCCTCGCCAAGGGCACCGCCCACGGGATCCTGCGCACCCTCCAGCAGGAGGGCTTCGTCGAGCAGGACGAGGCCTCGGGGCGCTATCAGCTCGGCGCCGAGCTGCTGCGCCTGGGCACCACCTACCTGGATGTGCACGAGCTACGGGCGCGCGCCCTGGTGTGGACGGACGACCTGGCCCGCTCCAGCGGGGAGAGTGTCTATCTGGGCGTCCTGCACCAGCAGGGCGTCCTGATCGTCCACCACGTCTTCCGCCCCGACGACAGCCGGCAGGTCCTGGAGATCGGCGCCATGCAGCCGCTGCACTCCACGGCGCTCGGCAAGGTCCTGTCCGCGTACGACCCGGTCGCGCACAGCGAGGCGATCGAGGCCGACCGCAAGGCGTTCACGGACCGCACGATGTGCGAACTGGACGGCTTCGAGCACATCCTCGACATGACACGCGCGCGTGGGTACGCCGCCGACGTCGAGGAGACCTGGGAAGGTGTCGCCTCCGTGGCCGCCCCCATCCACGACCGGCGCCGTATGCCGGTCGGCGCGGTCGGCATCACCGGCGCCGTGGAGCGCCTGTGCCGGGACGGCGAGCTGCGTCCCGATCTGATCGCGGCGGTGCGGGACTGTGCGCGCGCCGTGTCACGGGATCTGGGCGCGGGACGGTTCTGAGCGCCGTACGGACAAATGGTTACTGACCGGGACGGCATAGGACGTTCCGGTCTTCGGCATAACCACGCATAGTCGAGCGAATCGCCCGCCGGGAACACACCGTGCTCCCTACGCGCCAGTACGCATCCGATCGATCAGTGTCGACAAATCAACACATCCGATAACGATCGAGCATTCGATAACAGGACCCTTGACGCACGCCTTACGCCAGGGCAAGACTCCCGTCCATCGGTCGGCATTGTCGAACACCTACCGGCAATACGCGCTAGAGTGTGACAGTGCCAAGGGCCGGCATCGCCCTCACCCCCGAGGGCAACGCGAACCACCGGTGGGACCCGGGGTTCGGCTTCCCCTGGACGAAGGACAAAGGAGTCGCGGGTGTCCAGCTCCGACATCTTCATCGGCGAGACCATCGGTACCGCCATACTCATCCTGCTCGGCGGTGGCGTCTGCGCCGCCGTCACGCTGAAGGCCTCCAAGGCCCGCAACGCCGGCTGGCTCGCCATCACCTTCGGGTGGGGCTTCGCAGTGCTCACGGCGGTCTACACCTCGGCGCCGCTGTCCGGCGCCCACCTGAACCCGGCAGTGACCGTCGCGCTCGCGATCAAGGACAACGACTGGAGCAACGTTCCGACGTACTTCGCCGGACAGCTCCTCGGCGCCATGATCGGTGCCGCCCTGGTCTGGGTCGCCTACTACGGCCAGTTCCACGCCCACCTCACCGACAAGGAGATCGTCGGTGGTCCGGGCGCACAGGCCACGGCCGCCAAGGCCGTCGAGGCCCAGGAGAAGGGCGCAGGACCGGTCCTGGGCATCTTCTCCACCGGCCCCGAGATCCGGAACGTGGTCCAGAACCTCGCCACGGAGATCATCGGCACGGTCGTGCTGGTGCTCGCGGTTCTCACGCAGGGCCTGAACGACAGCGGCAAGGGCCTGGGCACCCTGGGCGCCCTCGTCACCGCACTCGTCGTCGTCTCGATCGGTCTGTCCCTCGGCGGCCCGACCGGCTACGCGATCAACCCGGCCCGTGACCTCGGTCCGCGCATCGTGCACGCCCTTCTGCCGCTGCCCAACAAGGGTGGCTCCGACTGGGGCTACGCCTGGATCCCGGTGGTCGGTCCGCTCATCGGCGGCGCCATCGCGGCAGGCATCTACAACGTCGCATTCGCTTAAGAACAGTGAGCTTCACCCATCCGGGTGAGATGCACCGAAACTCTCAGCGCGCGCCGTACGTAAAGCCCCATAACCACGGAACTCCCAGGAGCTAACAGTGACCGACGCCCACACCGCCGGCCCCTTCATCGCCGCGATCGACCAGGGCACCACCTCGTCCCGCTGCATCGTCTTCGACCGCGACGGCCGCATCGTCTCCGTCGACCAGAAGGAGCACGAGCAGATCTTCCCGAAGCCGGGCTGGGTCGAGCACAACGCCAACGAGATCTGGACCAACGTCCAGGAGGTCGTCGCCGGAGCCGTTCAGAAGGCCGGCATCACCCGTGACGACATCAAGGCCATCGGCATCACCAACCAGCGCGAGACCACCGTGCTGTGGGACAAGAACACCGGTGAGCCCGTCCACAACGCCATCGTCTGGCAGGACACCCGCACCGACGCGCTCTGCAAGGAGCTCGGCCGCAACGTCGGGCAGGACCGCTTCCGCCGTGAGACCGGTCTCCCCCTCGCCTCCTACTTCGCCGGTCCCAAGGCCCGCTGGCTGCTGGACAACGTCGAGGGTCTGAAGGAGCGCGCCGAGGCCGGCGACATCCTCTTCGGCACCATGGACACCTGGGTCATCTGGAACCTGACCGGCGGTGTCAACGGCGGCAAGCACGTCACCGACGTCACCAACGCCTCCCGCACCATGCTGATGAACCTGCACACCATGGAGTGGGACGAGAAGATCGCCGAGTCGATCGGCGTGCCGCTGCAGATCCTGCCGGAGATCCGGTCCTCCGCCGAGGTCTACGGCGAGGTCACCGGCGGCAAGCTGGGCGACCTGCTCGGCGGCATCCCGGTCGCCTCCGCGCTCGGCGACCAGCAGGCGGCCCTGTTCGGCCAGACCTGTTTCTCCGAGGGCGAGGTCAAGTCGACGTACGGCACCGGCACCTTCATGGTGATGAACACCGGTGACAAGATCATCAACTCCTACGCGGGCCTGCTGACCACGGTCGGCTACAAGATCGGCGAGCAGCCGACGGTGTACGCCCTGGAGGGCTCGATCGCCGTCACCGGTTCGCTGGTGCAGTGGATGCGCGACCAGATGGGCCTGATCTCCACCGCCGCCGAGATCGAGACGCTCGCGCTCTCGGTCGAGGACAACGGCGGCGCCTACTTCGTACCGGCCTTCTCCGGCCTGTTCGCCCCGCACTGGCGCTCCGACGCCCGCGGCGTGATCGCCGGCCTGACCCGGTACGTCACCAAGGCGCACCTCGCGCGTGCCGTCCTGGAGGCGACCGCGTGGCAGACGCGGGAGATCGCCGACGCCATGGTCAAGGACTCCGGCGACGAGCTGGTGGCCCTGAAGGTCGACGGCGGCATGACCTCCAACAACCTGCTGATGCAGACCCTCTCGGACGTCCTGGACGCACCCGTGGTGCGCCCGATGGTCGCCGAGACCACCTGCCTCGGCGCCGCCTACGCCGCCGGTCTCGCCGTCGGCTTCTGGTCCGGTACCGACGAACTGCGCGCCAACTGGCGCCGGGCCGCCGAGTGGACCCCCCACATGGACGCGGACACCCGCGACCGTGAGTACAAGAACTGGCTCAAGGCCGTCGAGCGGACCATGGGCTGGATCGAGGACGACGAGAGCTGAGAGCAGTTCTCGCCAGCTCTCGAACTCTGATGAGGAGTAAGAACCCGAAATGACCAGTCAGACCACCCTGCAGTCCGTGCCTGCCCTCGGCACCCGCCCGGCCTCCGGCTTCAACCCGAGCCGAGCCGAGACCCGGGAGCAGCTCTCCAAGGCGTCGTACGACCTTCTCGTGATCGGCGGCGGCATCCTGGGCATCTCCACCGCCTGGCACGCCGCGCAGTCCGGCCTCAGGGTGGCTCTGGTCGACGCCGGCGACTTCGCCGGCGCCACCTCCTCCGCCTCCTCCAAGCTGCTCCACGGCGGTCTGCGCTACCTGCAGACCGGCGCGGTGAAGCTGGTGGCGGAGAACCACTTCGAGCGCCGTGCGGTCTCTCGCCAGGTGGCACCTCACCTGGCGAACCCGCTCACGTTCTACCTCCCCGTGTACAAGGGCGGGCCGCACGGCGCTGCGAAGCTCGGAGCGGGCGTCTTCGCCTACTCCGCGCTCTCCGCGTTCGGTGACGGCGTCGGTCACCTCCTGTCCCCCGCCAAGGCGGCGCAGGACGTGCCCGAGCTGCGCACCGACAACCTCAAGGCCGTGGCCGTGTACGGCGACGACCAGATGAACGACGCGCGCATGGCGCTGATGACGGTCCGCGGGGCCGTCGAGGCGGGCGCGGTCGTGCTCAACCACGCCGAGGTCACCGGCCTGCGCTTCACCAAGGGCCGGGTGACCGGCGCGGACCTGAAGGACCGCCTGTCCGGTGACGAGTTCGGCGTCAACGCCCGTCTCGTACTGAACGCGACCGGGCCGTGGGTCGACCACCTGCGCAAGATGGAGGACCCGAACGCCGCCCCGTCGATCCGGCTGTCGAAGGGCGCGCACCTGGTCCTGAAGCGGACGGCGCCCTGGAAGGCGGCGCTCGCGACCCCGATCGACAAGTACCGCATCACGTTCGCCCTGCCGTGGGAGGACATGCTGCTCCTCGGCACCACGGACGAGGAGTTCGAGGGCGACCCGGCGGATGTCGCGGTCAACGACAAGGACATAGCCCAGATCCTGGACGAGGCCGCGTTCTCGATCCGGGACCAGCAGCTCGACCGCGATCTGATCACGTACGCCTTCGCGGGCCTGCGGGTGCTGCCGGGCGGTCCCGGTGACACGGCGAAGGCCAAGCGCGAGACGGTCGTGACCGAGGGCACCGGCGGCATGCTGTCCGTCGCGGGCGGCAAGTGGACGACCTTCCGGCACATCGGCCGCACGATCATGAAGAAGCTGGAGGCGCTGCCGGGCCACCCGCTCGGCGACGACTTCGAGCCCATCTCCTCCCTCCCGAAGAAGCTGCCGCTGCCGGGTATCGCCAACCCGCGCGCGGTCGCCCACCGGCTGCTCACCGACCGCCCGGCACCGGGTCCGCGTATGGCGGCCGACACGGCGAAGCACCTGGCGACCCACTACGGCTCGCTCGCCTTCGACATCGCCCGCATCGCCAACGAGAACCCGGAGCTGGGCGAGCGCGTCCACCCGGACGCCCCGGAGATCTGGGCGCAGGTCGTCTACGCCCGGGACAACGAGTGGGCCGAGACGCAGGACGACGTGCTGCGCCGGCGTACGACGCTGACGATCCGGGGCCTTGCCACGGACGACGTCCGGGCGAAGGTGCAGGACCTGCTCGACAAGAAGTGACCTCGCAGGCGTCGGACGAGGTTTCTGCCGGATGAGCCTCTCCCGACGCCGGGTCCGGCCACTCCCCTGACCAGGCCGGACCGCATGAGGGCGGCCCCTTCCGCACCGGGGCCGGCCACGACCGAAAGGGGCGGCTCCCCGCCGATGGGGCCGCCCCTTTCGCGTGCCGTGGGAAGGCGCCGGGCGCCGAAGTCATCCCGGCAGGCACCGCGGCAGCACGCCGGCAACAGCCGCAGCAGCGGGCCGTGCACACGACAAGATCGCCCTCGACCTGGGCCAGTGCCCGCCCCGCCGGCAGCACTGGTCAGGGAAGCAGCGCCTCCCCGAGCCGCCTCCAGTGCGGCAGCGAGGTCGCGCCCGGCTCGGTGCCGATCACCTGGACGGCGACGTGGTCGGCGCCCGCTTCGACATGGGCTCGGAGCCTGTCCGCGATCGTCTCGGCGTCTCCCCAGAACACCAGATCGTCCACCAGGCGGTCGCTGCCGCCACCCCCGATCTCCTCGTCCGGGTAGCCAAGCCTGCGGAACTTGGCGACGTTGTAGGGCGAGTTGAGGTACGGCGTCAGATGTTCGCGTGCGGTCGCGCGGGCCTTGGCGGGGTCCGGCTCGAAGAGGACCGCGTGCTCGACGCCCAGGAAGGCGTCCGGCCCGAGGATCTCCCTGGCGCCCGCGGTGTGGGTCGTGTTGACGTGGTAGGTGTGGGCGCCGAGGGAGCGGTCCCGGGCCAGGGCGAGCATCTTGGGGCCGTACGCGGCAAGGACGCGGCGCACCGGGGACCCCGAGGCGGGGATGGGTGACTTCTCCGCGAGGGCGTCCAGTTCGTCGAGGTACCCGGCCATCGCCGCCAGGGGCTTGACGCCCGGCCTGGTCAGGCCGCCGAAGCCGAGGCCGAGCACATGCCGGTCCGGGTGGGCGTCGGCCAGCAGGGTGCTCGCGCCATGGGTCGCGACGGCCTCGCGCGCCCAGATCTGGGCGATGCCGTTGACGACGTGCAGCCGCTCGGTGGCGGCGAGGAGGAATCCGGCCTGGGTGAGCGCCTCGCGACCGCCCACCTCGGGGAACCACACCGCGCGCCAGCCCATCTCCTCCAGTTCCTGCACCGAGTCGCGCACCTGCGCGGCCGGCTGGTGCTCGAAGTCGAAGGTGTAGATGCCGAACGTTCCCAGGTTCATCATGCATCGAAATATCGCAGATTCTCGATATGAAGCGCAACAGACACGCCGGGCCGGGAGGACGTACGAACTCCTAGAGAGTCTGCCCGAGTTGGGCGAGCAGCCCGGCGATGCGCTCCTCGTCCCGCCGGTAGTGGGTCCACTTGCCCACGCGCGTCGCCCGCACCAGCCCCGCCCGCTGAAGCTCGGCCAGGTACGCCGACACCGTCGACTGGGCCAGCCCCGCCTTGGCCTGGATATGGCTCACACACACCCCGACCGTCACGGGATCCGCGATGGCCCGGTCCATGGGGAAGTGCCGCTCCGGCTCACGCAGCCACAGCAGCAACTGGAGCCGTACCGGATTCGACAGCGCCCGCAGGGCGCTGACCAGGTCGGGGTCCGGTGAGGTCGCTGCGTCGGCCATGGATCCGGAGTATAGGTCGGCCGCTCCATCGACCCCGCATAATGGCGAGAGACATCGGATGTCTTGCACGATATCCAGAACGACAGGGAGGCCCGCCATGGCAGTCACCGACGAGGCGATCGAGAAGATCAAGGGCATGATCGTCTCCGGAGCCCTGCGCCCCGGCGACCGGCTCCCCAAGGAGAGCGAGCTGGCCGCCGAACTCGGACTGTCCCGCAACTCCCTGCGGGAGGCCGTGCGCGCCCTGTCGCTGATCCGGATCCTGGACGTACGCCAGGGCGACGGCACGTACGTCACGAGCCTGGACCCGCAACTGCTGCTGGAGGCCATGAGCTTCGTCGTCGACTTCCACCGTGACGACACGGTGCTGGAGTTCCTCGCCGTGCGCCGCATCCTGGAGCCGGCGGCCACGGCGATGGCCGCGTCCCGGATCAGCGAACAGCAACTGAGCGCGCTGTCGGCTCAGTTGGAGAAGCTGGGCGACGCCCCGTCGGTGGAGGAACTCGTCGCCTGCGACCTGGAGTTCCACCGTGGCATCGTGCAGAGCTCCGGCAACTCCGTGCTGTGCTCGCTCCTGGACGGCCTGTCCGGACCGACGACCCGGGCGCGCATCTGGCGGGGGCTGACCCAGGAGGACGCGGTCAGCCGGACCCTGCACGAGCACCGGGCGATCCTGGCGGCACTGCGGGACCGGGACGCGGAGGCGGCGCGGTCCTGGGCGACCGTGCACATCGCGAGCGTGGAGCAGTGGCTGCGGTCGACGCTGTGAGTCGGCGCCGGGGTCGCCACCAGGGTCGGCGTGACCATCGAAATCGACTTCGGTCAGGCGCCGGCTTCGGCCCCGGATCAGGCGCCGGCTCGGCTCAGGCGCCCGGCCCCGGATCAGGTGCCCGGCCTCGGCTCACGCGTCGGCCTCGGCGAGGCGGTGCTGCAACTCGATGTGGCGGAACTGGTAGACGGCGCCGGTGCGGCGCAGGACACCTCGGTGTTCGTGGGCGTCGGCGAGGAAGGCCATGAGGTCGAAGGGCGCCTTGGCACGCAGGGCCAGATAGCAGCGCGCGACGGCGTAGCGGGTCCAGGCCGACTGGCGGATCCCGATGGCCAGCCCCGTCAGCAACGAGGGGATGAGCCCCACCACGTAGGCCCACTGCCCGCTCTCGACGGCGCTCGCGCCCCACACTCCCGTCGATCCCCAGACGGTGGCGCACCAGCCCTGAGTGCCGATCACCACAGCGCCGACCACCACCGCCGTCAGCACACAGGTGCCGATCGTGCGCCGGTCGTTGACGAGGAGGGCGCGGCCCTCGACGCCGACGCCGAGGTCGACCGGGACCGTCCGCAGGCCGTTCAGGAGCAGACAGGCCACCGCGAACACCGCGCCCACCTGCAGTGCCGCCCAGCCCGCCGCGACGGGATCGGCGGGCGCGATGTACACCCCGGTGGACCCGCCCGAGAGCACGTCCGCGAGCAGACCCTCCAGCAGGATGCTGCCCCCGAGGAGCAGCCCGCCCAGCAGCCCTCGGCACACGCCTCGCCGACTCCACTGCCAGCGCACCCGGGCAACAGGACACGCGGGGTCCGTGCCCACGCCGTCCCGTCCGACGACCGCCGCCGTGACGCCGTAGAGCAGGGCGCTGACGGTTCCGCAGGCGTTGTCGAAGCACAGTCCGTAACAGATCGCGGCCGCGAACCCCGTCGCCGGAAGTCTCCAGTCCCAGTCGGCGGGCAGCCTCACGTCGGTCCGGCGGCCGACGGCGAACCCGCAGATGATCACTCCGACGAGCGCCAGGGAACCACCGTCGGCCAGGCGGCGCAGCACGACTTCGGCGGGGATGTCGGGAGCGACGACCGCTGCGCACAGCAGCGTGGCGGTCAGGGCCGCCGCCAGGCCCCCCGCCAGGCCGCCGCAGATCCCGGCCGCCACGACCCCGAGCCCTCCGCGCTCCTCCCATCGCGGCAACGACTCCAACTGCGGTGCGAAGGAGTGGACGACCTCCATGGCCACGCCCTCGACCAGCCATCCCAGCGCGCCCAGCAGGACACCGGCCAGCACCTGGGGCAGGGCGCCCGGCACGGCATGGCCCAGCTTCCACCACGCCACCTCGGCGGCCCCGTCCGCACCGCGCTCCATGTGCCGCGCCAGAAACCGCAGCGCATGCCGCGCCTCGCGCACGGTCCACGGGCACGGCCGCTCCGCCCGCGGCCGGTACGCGGCGTCGACGAACGCGTCGAACAGATGGCGCTCCACCGCCGCACGCGTCGGACACCGCAGCAGCTCGGCCGGGTCGGGCAGTTCCCCCTCGCGCTCCCCCGGCCGCGGGTTGTACACCGACCGTGCCAGCGAGAGGGTCAACGGGCTCGTGAGCGCCCTCGCCACCGGCGTGCCCGTGCCCAGCGCCGCCACCACCGGCGCCCACCGAGCCGCGGCCGGTGTGCCTTCGCCGCCCGCGTCCCGCAGCAGATAGCGGGCGACGTCGCCGGCATTCAGCGGCTCCAGTTCGATCCCGGCCATGCCGGACAGCCGCGCCGGCACTCCCGTAAGGGGCCGCAGCGCTGCCCGGTACTCGGCCGGGCGGCTCGACAGCACCAGCCCGCGGCCGTACGGCAACGCCTCACCGATCCGGTGCAGCGCCAACCCGCCCATTCCGGCGGGCAGTTCGTCGAACCCGTCCAGCACCGGGAGCACCAGCCGCCGCTCCAGCAGCATCCGGGCGAGCGAGACGTACCCGTACTCCCCCGGCGCGGGCGCGCCCAGCTCGGCGTGGTCCTGCACCAGCTTGCGCTCCATCCAGCCCTGCAGATCCACCTCCGTCGGATTCCAGGAGGCCAGCGGGAAGAGCACGGGCACCGGATCGCCGGCCGCGCGCTCCTCGATCAGCGCGAGCAGCAGCCGTACGAGCAACAGCGTCTTGCCCGAACCCGGAGCCCCCAGCACCAGCAGCCGCGGATCGGGCGACCGGTCCGCGAGGATCGTGCCGATCTCGCCGTCCCGGCCCGCCAGGCCCTGTGTCACCTCGGCCAGGTCGGCATCGGCCCCGTGCCAGGCGACCGGCAGCGGATACGGGTCCGCCAGCCGCCGCGCCCGCGCCTCCGCCTCCCACTGCCGGCCTACGGCGACGGCGAGCCGGTCGGCGATCGCGCCGGGGTCCGTCGGGGTGGACGCCGCCTCGGCGCGGTCGGCCCGGTAGGCGCTCCACGCGAGGTAGGCGCCGGCCAGGGTCGGCAGCAGCGCGGCGACCACGGCCGCCGGGTCCTCGACGCGCGGCGCGACCAGCAGTGCCCCCAGCGTCCCCACCCCGAGCAGCGTCAGATACACGATCCCGACCCGCCGTACATGGGACCTGGGGGCAACTCCGCTCACTCGACGAAGAGTTCCGCAGCCGCTGACGCGCCCGGGGCCGTTCCGGGCATGGCCACACGAGTGGGTGACCGCTCGCAGTGCCGGTCGGGCATCGAACCTCTGAATGATCATCCGACGTAAGATGCGGTCATGCGTACGGTGGCCTGAACATGACCTGAGCAGTCGTCGAACGGCCCTGATCAGCGCTCCCGCCCACCCGGACACAGCTCGGATGACTGCGGGGTGTTCCAGGGGGACGAACGGGGCAGTGATCCGTTCACGCCCCCGTGCAAGGGGGCTGCGGGCGCCCCCGCCGCACGCCGTAAGGTTGGTTCGTCAGGCGAGGGCACGTCGGAAGGAGGCACTGGGTGATCGAGCTCGAGGGGGTTCCCGAGCTGATCGACCCGGTCATGGTGGCCGCGTTCGAGGGCTGGAACGACGCCGGCGACGCCGCCTCCACCGCGGTCGCGCATCTGGACAGGGAGTGGAAGGGCGAGGTCTTCGCGGCGCTGGACGCCGAGGACTACTACGACTTCCAGGTGAACCGCCCCACCGTGTGGATGGACGCGGGCGTCCGCAAGATCACGTGGCCGACGACCAGGCTCTCCGTGGTCCGGGTCGGCGGCGAGAAGCCGCGTGACCTCGTACTCGTCCGAGGCATCGAACCGTCCATGCGATGGCGCTCGTTCTGCAACGAGCTCCTCGGTTTCGCGCACGAGCTGGGCGTGGAGCTGGTGGTCATCCTGGGCGCCCTGCTCGGCGACACCCCGCACACCCGTCCGGTCCCGATCAGCGGCACCACGTCCGACCCGGACCTGGCCCGCCGCATGGATCTGGAGGAGACCAAGTACGAGGGCCCGACGGGCATCGTCGGTGTCCTCCAGGAGGCGTGCACCCACGCGGGCGTACCGGCCGTCAGCCTGTGGGCCGCCGTACCGCACTACGTCTCGCAGCCGCCCAACCCGAAGGCGACGCTGGCGCTGCTCAACCGGCTGGAGGACCTCATAGACCTCCGCATCCCGCTGGGCGAGCTGCCCGAGGACGCGCGCGCCTGGCAGGTCGGCGTGGACCAGTTGGCCGCCGAGGACAGCGAGGTCGCGGAGTACGTGCAGACGCTGGAGGAGGCCCGCGACACCGCGGAGCTGCCGGAGGCGTCGGGCGACGCGATCGCGCGCGAGTTCGAGCGGTATCTGCGGCGCCGGGACGGCGGTCCGTCGACCGACGACCGTACGCGGCCCCCGATGCCTCCGAAGCCGGGCAACAAGGACGACGAAGAGGACTCGTCGGAGGACTGAGGCTCGCGGAGCCGGAGTGAGGGCGGTGCGCTGTGCTGCGCATCGCCCTCAGTCGTGACTCAGGTCATCGTGTCCGTCACGCGGGCACGGAGATCACGTCGTACGTCGTCTCCGGCGTCGGCGTCGTGGTGAAGCGCGCGTTGGGCAGGTAGAGGCGGCCGTTGTGAGCGGCCACCGTGGTCGGCACGTCGAACCGCGGGTCGGTGATACGGCGTTGGAAGGCGCCGCTGCGGCCGTCGGCGGCGAGCTCGAAGACGTCGATGGCGTTCTGCCGGTTCTGGACGACGTACAGCGTGCGCCCGGTCAGCAGCAGACCGTCGCCGTTGGTGAGCGGTGCCGCGTCGCCGAGGTCGACGAGCCGGGTGACGCCGGTGCGCGGGTCCACGCGGTGCAGGCCGCCGACCCCGGACTGCACGGCCAGCAGCGCGGAGCCGTCGGGCGTGGCGGTGATGCCGTTGGCGTTGACGACCTCGCCGGCGACCTGGGTCCAGTCGCCGCTCAGGGTGATCGTCACGACGTCGTCCGTGTCCGGCAGCTCGCCGTGCCGGCCGAGCGGCAGGGCGTACAGCGCGGGCTGGAAGGAGTCGGTGAACCAGGCCGTGCGCGCGGTGAGGAACACGTCGTTGGCGAAGGTCGGGGTCGCCGTGGTCAGCACGTACGAGGCGAGGATCTCGCCGGTGCGGGCGTCCACCACGCGGGCGCCCTGGCCGCGTCCGGCGACGAACAGGCGTCCCCGGTGGTCGAGTTTGAGGCCGACCGAGGGCGTGCCGGGTCCGGCCGAGATGATCGAGCCCGCGCCGGTGCGCAGGTCGGCGCGGTAGAGGGAGCCGTCGCCGAGGGAGCCGAGGTAGGCGTACGGTCCGCTGCCGATGGCGATGCCCTCGGGGCGGAAGCCGTCCGGCAGGCGGATCGCGGTGGGCCGGGGCTTTCCGGCCGCGGCTGCGGGGGTGCCGGCGGTTCCCACGAGTACGGCACCCGCGGTGGCGGCGCCGGCCGTGAGGAGTCTGCGGCGGGTCGGGTGAGGTGCGAAGGAGCGGTGTTCGTGGGCCACTGTGCGTCCTTCCGCGGACAGGACCGGCCCAAGGCCGGTCCAACGTTTCAACTGACTCCTCCACCCCACCACACACCCGGCGCCTCCACAGCCGAGGACGGCGTCTCGACAGGGACTGGACAGGAGCTGGCCGGATTATGGCGTGACATCTCTTTCCGGACGGATTGCACACGTTGCCCAATTCAACTTGTGCTCAAACCACGTTGACGAAAACGCTCTGGACGGACCGGGCCGCGCGTGCTTGGTTGTCCACCGAAGGCGCGCCGCACCACCCGCACTTGGCAACCCCAGGACCGAAGGGAGCGGCAGACCATGACCGACCAGGGACAGCCGGCGCAGGGCCCGGGAGCGGCCGGGCCGGGGCCCGACGGAGCGGGATTCACCTATCGAGGAGCCGAACCTGAACTGATCGTCGTCGCCCGTTCCGAGGCCCGGCTGCGGGCTCGGGCCGAGGGCGTCCGGTCGGTCGCGGGCGCGGACGTGTCGGCCCTCAACATGTTCCTCAGTGACGAACAACTCGTGCTGGAGCCGCTGTTCGGCAGCGAGGAACGGCTTCAGCAGACCATGGGCGCCCAGGACGTGCCCGACCTGGCGCTGTTCTACCGGGTGCGCGGCGGGGAGAGCCGGGCCGAGGAACTGCGGGCCCGTATCGCCGCGTTGCCGGGGATCGACACGGCTTATGTGAAGCCGGGCGCGGTGCCGGCCGCCTTCGGGCAGGTCGGGGAGGGCAGCGGGCGCCTGAAGGAGGGCACGCCGGTCACGCCCGACTACAGCGGCCGGCAGGGCTATCTGCGGCCCGCGCCCGAGGGCGTCGACGCGTACTGGGCCTGGCAGCGGCCGGGCGGCGCCGGTCAGGGCGTGACCGTGATCGACGTCGAGGGTTCCTGGCAGCTCGGCCACGAGGACCTGGCGGGCAAGCTGGCCGGTGTCGTCGTCGGCACCCCGCTGACGGACCTGGCCTGGCGCAACCACGGCACCGCCGTGATCGGCGTGATCGGCGGCGACCGCAACGAATTCGGCGTCACCGGCATCGTGCCGGAGACGGTGACCGCGGCCGCGTCGTTCCAGGGCATCGGCACGGCGGCCGCGATCCACGCGGCGGCCGACCGGCTCGGGCCCGGCGACATCGTGCTGGTCGAACTGCACCGCCCGGGCCCCCGGTTCGAGTTCGCCGACCGCGACGACCAGCGCGGCTACGTCGCACTCGAATGGTGGCCGGACGACTACGCCGCCGTCCGCCACGCCACCGCCAAGGGAGTGCTGGTCGTGGCAGCCGCGGGCAACGGCGGCGAGTCCCTCGACGACGCCGTGTACGAGCGCCGCCCGGACGAGTTCCCGCAGTGGTGGCGCAACCCGTTCAACCCGTCCAACCCGTCCTCCGGGGCGGTCCTGGTCGGCGCGGGCGCCCCGCCCCCCGGCACACACGGCCGCGATCACGGCCCGGACCGCTCCCGGCTCGCGTTCTCCAACTTCGGTGCCCGGGTGGACGCGCAGGGCTGGGGCCGCGAGGTGACGACGACCGGCGGCTTTTGGGACGGGCCTGGCGACCTCCAGGGCGGACCCGAGGAGATCGCCTGGTACACCGACACGTTCTCGGGGACGTCGTCCGCCTCCCCGGTGGTGGTCGGCGTGCTGGCCGCGCTCCAGGGCATGCTCAGGGCCGCCGCCCAGCCGCCGATGTCCCCGGAGCGGGCGCGTGCGGTGCTGCGGGCGACGGGTTCCCCGCAGCAGGACGCGCCGGGCCGCCCGGCTTCCCAGCGGGTCGGCAACAGGCCCGACATCAAGGCGGCGGTCACCTATCTGCTGCCGCAGGCGGTCGGCTCCGGCCTCGCCGAGCGGTACTGGGACGAGTTGCTGCCGTATCCGCGCGAACTTCCGCCCCGGCTCCGGCTGTTCGTGGCCGGTGAGTGGCGGAACCTGAACCATCCGTCCCCCGAGATCCGCCAGGCGGTCCATACCGCCTTCGCGGGGGGACGGCCAGAGGTCCGAGTGTGGTTCTCGGACGACGAGATCGTCGGCTTGGTGATCACCGGCTGACGCAGCCCATCACATCAAGGGAAGGTGACACCCGTATGAGCACCACCCCGCAGATGAGTCACATGGGACAACAGCAGGGCCAGCAGTTCCCGAGCACGTCGCCGTATCAGCAGCCCTTCGGCCAGCAACAGGGCTCCGGCCAGCAACAGGGCTACGGGCAGCAGCAGGGCTCCGGGCACCAGCAGGGCTACGGCCAGCAGCAGGGACCCGGGCACCAGCAGGGCTACGGCCAGCAGCAGCCGTACGGCATGAGCGGCTCGCTGGAGCAGCTCCGGCAGCTCGGCCAGCAGCAGCCGTTCCAGCACCTGCTCCAGCAGCTCGGCCAGCCGCAGGGCTACGGGCAGCAGCAGAGCCACGGCCAGGCGCTCCAGGGCGAGCAGCAGCAACAGGAGTCCGAGCAGCAGGTGCTGCAACTGATGCAGCAGGTCACGCAGGCCGCCGTCCAGCAGGCACCGCAGGCCGGCATCGCGGACGGCTACATCGACGTCGTCCAGCCGCTGCCGGGGCAGCCGTCGCAGATCTTCCTGCGCATCAACGGCGTCTTCCGGGTCTTCAACAACCCGAACCCGCAGACCCATGACCAGGTCCAGGAGGCCTTCGCGTTCGGCCACCAGGTCGTCGGCGTCTGGGACGGCGCCCAGCCGCTGGTCCTGCGGAGCATCCAGATCCGCAGGATCTGACCGGCACCTGAAACAGGGGCGCTTCCACCCACGGGTGGAGGCGCCCCTCTCTCATGTCGAGTGTCGAGCCCTGCTACAGGGCCACGCCCAACAGCGCGTCCACGGCCCGCGAGACGACACCGGGGGCGCCGATGTCCGTGCCGCCCTCAGAGTCCTGCCGGGCCGCCCAGCGGTCGACCGCGGCGAGCGCGGCCGGGGCGTCGAGGTCGTTCGCCAGGGCGTCGCGGATCTCCTCGACGACCGCCTGCGCGTCCGGTCCGTCGGGCCGGGACACCGCGGCACGCCAGCGGCCGAGGCGGTCCACGGCGTCCTGGAGCACCTGGTCGGTCCACTCCCAGTCGGCCCGGTAGTGGTGGGCGAGGAGGGCGAGCCTGATGGCGGCCGGGTCGACGCCGTCGCGGCGCAACTGGGACACGAAGACGAGGTTGCCCTTGGACTTGGACATCTTCTCGCCGTGCAGGCCGACCATGCCCGCGTGGACGTATGCCTTGGCCATGGGGAACTCGCCGGTCAGCACCTGGGCGTGCGAGGCGCCCATCTCGTGGTGCGGGAAGGCGAGGTCGGAGCCGCCGCCCTGGACGTCGAAGCCCATGCCGAGGTGGTCGAGGGCGATGGCGACGCACTCGATGTGCCAGCCGGGCCGCCCGCGCCCGAGCGAACCGCCGTCCCAGTCGGGCTCGCCCGGGCGAGCGGCCATCCACAGCATCGGGTCGAGCGGGTTCTTCTTGCCGGGCCGCTCGGGGTCGCCGCCGCGCTCGGCGGACAGCAGGCGCATCGCGGCGGCGTCGAGGTTCGACACCTGGCCGAAGTGGGGGTCGGACTCGACGGAGAAGTAGATGTCGCCGTCGAGTTCGTACGCGGCGCCCGCGTCCCGCAGCCGCTCGACGAGCGGGACGATCCCGGGTATCGCCTCGACGGCGCCGATGTAGTGCTGCGGCGGCAGCATGCGCAGCGCGGTCATGTCCTCGCGGAAGAGGGCGGTCTCCTTCTCGGCGAGGGCGACCCAGTCGATGTCGTCGCGCTGCGCCCGCTCCAGGAGCGGATCGTCGACGTCGGTGACGTTCTGGACGTAGTGAACCTGCCGCTTGGTGTCGAGCCACACGCGCTGCACGAGGTCGAACGCGTTGTAGGTCGCCGCGTGCCCCATGTGGGTCGCGTCGTACGGCGTGATGCCGCAGACGTATATACGGGCGACGGGACCGGGGTCCAGGGTGACGAGACCCTCGGTCGCGGTGTCGTGGATCCTCAGGTCGCGGCCCTGACCGGGCAGGACGGGGACCTCAGAAGCGGGCCAGGCATACATGTCTTGAGCCTAACCGGACGGATGTTCCGTACACGAACCGGACCGGGCCGGATGGCCGGGAAGGCGTTCTTGCGCGACACCGGCCAATGTGCTTCCCGCCGGAGGCCGCTGCTAGACGGGCGGCCACGGAATGGCCGGCCACTCACCGCTCGGCTCCGGGTGCCTGCCGGAGGCGAGCAGGGCGTCGACACGCGCGCGCGTGGCGTCCACCTCCGCGGCGGTGATCAGCCCGGCCAGCCGTACGGCCAGCGCGCCGCCCTCCTTCAGCCCGTCCCGCAGGGCCCCGAGCACCTCGACGGCCTCCGGCGTGAGCGGCTCCCCCGCCCAGCCCCACAGCAGCGTCCGCAGCTTGTTCTCGGCGTTGAAGGTGACGCCGTGATCGATGCCGTAGAGCCGGCCGTCCTCGGTGGGCAGCAGATGGCCGCCCTTGCGGTCGGCGTTGTTGATCACGGCGTCCAGCACGGCGAGGCGCCGCAGCCGCTCGTCGTCGGCGTGCACCAGCAGCGCGGTCCTGCCCTCGCCGACCTCGGCGAGGCCGATCGCCTTCCAGCCCTCCTCGGGCTCCTCGCCGTCCACCAGCGCGAGCAGTTCCGCCTCGGGGGTCACCTCGATCCACAACTGGCACATGCCCTCGCCGTACGGCCCGTCGCGCAGCACGGTGGGCGGTACGAGTCCCCAGCCGGTCGCCTCGGAGACCTCGTACGCGGCGACCTCGCGCCCTGCCAGGGTGCCGTCGGGGAAGTCCCACAGCGGCCGCTCACCGGCGACCGGCTTGTACACGCAGGTCGCCTCCCGGCCCTCGTGCGCGACGGTGCAGTACAGGGCCGCGTTGGACGCCTCGCGGATGCGTCCGCGCACCGTCAGCTCACCCTCGGTGAGCAGTTCCACCGAGGTCACGCTCCGCGGCGGTATCCGTTCTGGCGCGGACATACGTGTCCTTCCGGGTCGAGCGGGAGGCTGCACAGCGGACACGGCGGCCGCCCGGCGTTGACGACGTCCAGGGCACGCTTGGCGAAAGCCCTCGCCTGCGCGCCGGTGAGCCGGACCCGCAGCATCGGGGGCCCGTTCTCCTCGTCCTGGAGCAGCCTCTCCTCGGCCTCGGCGAGGTCCTCCTCGGAGTCGGCGTCGAGCTCCACGAGTGCCTGCGCCTCGACGATCATGCGCTGTTCCTCGCCGTCCCAGGCGAGCGCCATGGTGCCGACGCGGAACTCCTCCTCGACGGGGGTGTCGAGCGGGCGGGTGTCGGCGACCTCGCTGGGCGCCATGGCGGGGACGGCGGCGCTGCCGCCACTACGCCGTACGACCTCGTCGAGCAGTTCGTCCATGCGCTCGGCGAGTGCGGCGACCTGGGTCTTCTCCAGGGCCACGCTGGTCACCCGGGAGCCGGCGACGGCCTGGAGGAAGAACGTACGGCGTCCGGGCAGTCCTACCGTGCCGGCCACGAAGCGGTCCGGGGGGTCGTAGAGGAACACCTGACGGGACACGTCCTGTCTCCATTGGAATCGTGGGTACGACGAATCGTGAGTACGACGAATCGTGACTGCGGTGCTGCTTCGACCGCTTCACCCTACTGCGCCCGACGATCACGGTGCGCCCGCGCCGCCCCCGACCGTCGCGTCCGCGGCCGGCGGCTCCTCGCGCGGGGCGAGGGACGCGAAGTCACCGGTGTCCCCGAGTCGTACGAGGAACGGCCTCAGGCGTGTGTAGCGGATCGCGGTGATGGAACACGGTTCAACGGAAATCCTCTGGAAGAGGTCGAGATGAAGACCGAGTGCGTCCGCCACGAGGGACTTGATGACGTCGCCGTGCGAGCACATCACGTAGACGGCGTCCGCGCCGTGATCGCGCTCCACACGCGCGTTCCACTCCCGTACGGCCTCGGCGGCGCGGGTCTGCATGGCCCGCATCGACTCCCCGCCGGGGAAGGCCGCCGCCGACGGATGGGCCTGCACGACCTCCATCAGCGGCTCGTCCTTGAGGTCGGCGAGCTTGCGGCCGGACCAGTCGCCGTAGTGGCACTCCCCGATCCGGTCGTCGACGTGCGCGGTGAGTTGGGGCCGGGCGTCCAGCAGCGGCCGGATCGTCTCCTGGCAGCGCTGCAGCGGGCTGGTGACGACCTCGGAGACCGACAGCGCGGCGAGCCGTGCGGGCAGTGCGGCGGCCTGCTGGGCCCCGCGCTCGTCGAGGGCGACGCCGGGCGTCCACCCGGCGAGCACTCCCTCGGTGTTGGCGGTGGAACGTCCGTGCCGGACCAGGATCAGCGTGGGCATGCCGCCCAGGGTAGGCGCACGACGGGGTGCGTTCGGGGGCGGAGGGCGGGAGAATACGCTCCGTGATCGTCGACTGCGCCATCTACCGGGACGGGCGCCGCACGGAGGGGCCCGCGGACTTCTCCGACGCCCTGGATCTGTGCCGTCTCCAGGACGACGCGTTCGTCTGGATCGGCCTGTACGAACCCACCGAGAAGGAGTTCGACAAGGTCACCGAGGAGTTCGGGCTGCACCCGCTGGCCGTGGAGGACGCGCTCAACGCGCACCAGCGGCCCAAGCTGGAGGTGTACGACGACTCGCTGTTCATGGTCCTCAAGCCGGTCGGCTACGAGGCGAAGAGCGACATCGTCTCCTCGGGCGAGGTGATGGTCTTCATCGGCGACTCGTTCGTGGTGACCGTCCGGCACGGCGAGGAGGCGCCGCTGGGGGCCGTCCGGGCCCGTCTGGAGCACGAGCCGGAGATGCTGCGGCACGGTCCCACGGCGGTGCTGTACACGATCGCCGACGCGGTGGTCGACCACTACGTGGACGTGGCGGGCGAGTTGGGCACGGACCTGGCGGAGCTGGAGGCGGAGGTGTTCTCGCCGACCGGCGGCGGCTCCCGGCACACGGCCTCGCGCATCTACGCCTTCAAACGGCAGATCATGGAGTTCCGCAGGGCCACCGGCCCGCTCGCGCAGCCGGTGTCCCGGCTCGCGGGCACGGGTCTGATCGGCGCGCGCGTGCCGTTCGTGCACGACAAGGCGCAGCCCTTCTTCCGCGACGTGAGCGACCACCTCACGCGCGTGAACGAGTCCGTGGAGGGCCTGGACCGGCTGGTGTCCGACGTCCTGTCGGCGCATCTGGCGCAGATGAGCGTCCGGCAGAACGACGACATGCGGAAGATCTCCGCGTGGGCGGCCATGGCCGCGGTCCCCACGATGGTCGCGGGGATCTACGGCATGAACTTCGAGCACATGCCGGAGCTGCACTGGACCGGTTCGTATCCGGTGCTGATCCTGGCCCTGGCCGCCGTCGAGGTGCTGCTGTACCGGCTGTTCAAACGCCGCGGCTGGTTGTAGCCGGCCGGGTGGTGCGCGTCAGGCGAACTCGGGTGCCGAGGCGGCGGGCCCGCCGAGGGCGTCGCGTCGTTCCGGCATCGCCAGGGACACCATGCGTCGCCAGCCCGCGAACCGCTCCCAGGCGTACACGCCGTGGATGCCCGCGGCGAGCACGGCGGCCTTGGCCCGGGGCCAGCCGAGGACGCGTCCCATGTGCTCCATCACCGCGAGGCTGACGTCCCGGTAGACGCGGATCTCGGCGAGGGCGCACGCGCGCAGGGTGGACTGGATGAGCCGGCCGTGCCCGGCGGCCGCGAAGCGCAGCAGTTCCTCGTGCGTGTACGCGAGGTGGTTGTCCTCGTCGCCGGAGATCATCCGGACGGCCTTGCCGATCACGGGGTGGTCGGCGAAGTACTTGCGGAGCATGATCATTTGTTCGGCGGCGCGCTGCTCGGTGACCCGGCTGTGGGCGAGGTAGGTGATGATGTCGTCGACCGTGAGCGGCTTGTCGGCCTTGAGTTTCTCGTGGGCGAGGCCGATGCCGTGCTTCTCCAGAAGCATCGTGTAGTCGGTGTCCGGCGGGACGGGTACGGGTTCGAGGCCGCGCTTCTTCAGCAGGGCGTTGAAGATCCGCCCGTGCTTGTCCTCGTCCGCACCGTGCCGGGTGATCTTGGGGGCCATGGCGCGCTCGCTGTCGGGCACGAGCGCGGCGATGCGCGCGTTCTCCCAGCCGCCCTGGGACTCGCCGCTGGCGGCGATCGAGCAGAACAGCCGGAAGGACTCGTCGTTGTCGAGGATCTCCTGGAACAGACTCTTGGCCGAAAGCATCGTGGGGCACCTCTCTCGGGACGCCGCAGGACTCCGCAAAGAACGAGTCAAATGCGGCGAGAGGGCCGCTGCAACAGCTCAGTCGGACAACTCCGCCAAAAGAATGACCATCGGGGTCACGACAGGGCGTAACCGGGTGGGCACGCGCGCGTTGTTCTGCGTAACGGCCGTGGCGGGGAAGACCCCCGAGCCCCCACCACGGCCGCTGAAACTTCCCCAGGCCTGCGGCGCCCGCGTCACGCCAGTCCGGCACGCTCCAGGGCCTCGCTGCCGGCGCGCAGCGAGGCGAGCCGCTCGTCGAGCGTGAAGCCGGCCGGCGCCAGCGACAGGGTGGTGACCCCGGCGGCCGCGTAGGCCTTCATCCGGTCCGCGATGCGCTCGACGGAGCCGAGCAGCGTGGTCTTGTCGATCAGGTCCTGCGGTACGGCGGCCGCGGCGCCCTGCTTGTCGCCGGAGAGGTACTTGGTCTGGATCTCGGCGGCTTCCTTCTCGTACCCCATGCGCTGGGCGAGCTGGTTGTAGAAGTTCTGCTTGGGGCTGCCCATGCCGCCGACGTACAGCGCGGTGTAGGGGCGGAAGGTGTCGGCGAGCGTGGCCACGTCCTTGTCGTCGCCGACGGCGAGCGGCAGGGTCGGGCAGATGTCGAACCCGTCCAGGGTCTTGCCGGCCTTCTCGCGCCCGGCGCGCAGGTGCTTGACCGTGGTGTCCTCCAGGTGGTCGGCGGAGGGGAAGATCACCAGGGCGCCGTCGGCGATCTCGCCGGTCTGCTCCAGGTTCTTCGGGCCGATGGCGGCGATGTACAGCGGGATGTGCTCACGCTGCGGGTGGACGGTCAGCTTGATCGGCTTGCCGGGGCCGCCGGGCAGCGGCAGCGTCCAGTGCTGTCCCTCGTACGTCAGGCGCTCGCGCGTCATGGCCTTGCGGACGATCTCGACGTACTCACGCGTGCGTGCCAGCGGCTTGTCGAACTTGACGCCGTACCAGCCCTCGGAGACCTGCGGTCCGGAGACGCCGAGGCCGAGCCGGAAGCGGCCGCCGGACAGGGAGTCCAGGGTCGCGGCGGTCATCGCGGTCATCGCCGGCTGGCGGGCCGGGATCTGGAAGATGGCGGAGCCGACGTCGATGCGCTCGGTCTGGGCGGCGACCCAGCTAAGCACGGTGGCCGCGTCCGACCCGTAGGCCTCGGCGGCCCAGCACACGGCGTAGCCCAGCCGGTCGGCCTCCTGCGCGACGGCGAGATTGTCCGCGTCCATTCCGGCACCCCAGTAGCCGAGGTTGATCCCGAGCTGCATGGCCGATCCCCTTACCGATCAGTAACGTCCCTTGTGGGCCAGACCTTAGCGCGGGGGGCCACTCGCGGGGAGGCCGATGTGGCGGGCGTCGCCCGACTGCCCCCGCGCATCCTCGCCAACCGTCCGGGAAACTGGTTATCCACAGGCCCCCACATGGCAGGTTCTGGCCAGTAATCTCGGCGTTCATGGAGCAGAGGCATCTCGGCCGCACCGGCCTGCGCGTGTCCCGGATCGGGCTCGGCACCCTCACCTGGGGCAGGGACACCGACGAGCACGACGCCGCGGACCTCATGAAGACGTTCTGGGAGGCGGGCGGCACCCTCGTCGACACGGCGGACGTGTACGGCGACGGGGAGGCCGAGTATCTGCTCGGGCGGCTGATGGAAGGGCTGATCCCGCGGCGGGACCTGGTCATCTCGACGAAGGCGGGCAGCGTTCCCGACCCTGACCGCCGCTTCGACGGCTCGCGCGGCCATCTGCTCTCCGCGCTGGACGCCTCGCTGGCCCGGCTCGGCACGGAGTACGTCGACGTCTGGCACATCCACGCCTTCGACCCGTACACCCCGCTGGAGGAGACCCTCCAGGCGCTCGACCTCGCGGTCAGCAGCGGCCGTGCGCGCTATGCC
The DNA here is from genome assembly GCF_055609385.1 of Streptomyces sp. NPDC036764. Lineage (NCBI taxonomy): Bacteria > Bacillati > Actinomycetota > Actinomycetes > Kitasatosporales > Streptomycetaceae > Streptomyces > Streptomyces sp. NPDC036764. The sequence goes on along the minus strand of NZ_JBVJPT010000016.1, from coordinate 211,535 downwards.
GGTGTCTCCAACTTCTGCGGCTGGCAGCTCGCCAAGGCAGCGACCTGGCAGCTCGCGGCGCCCGGCATACGCACCCGGCTGGCGAGCACACAGCTCGAGTACTCCCTGCTCCAGCGCGGTGTGGAGCGCGAGGTGCTGCCGGCCGCGCTCGATCTCGGCATCGGCATGCTGCCCTCGTCCCCGCTCGGCCGAGGCGTGCTCACCGGCAAGTACCGCAACGCCACGCCGGCCGACTCACGCGGCGCCTCTGAGCATCTGGCGCCGTTCGTCGCGCCGTACCTCGACGACACGGCGAGCCGGATCGTGGACGCCGTGCAGACGGCGGCCGACGGGCTGGCCGTCTCCCCGCTCCAGGTCGCCCTCGCCTGGGTCCGCGACCGGCCCGGTGTGACCGCGCCCGTCATCGGCGCGCGCAACGCACAGCAGCTCACGGCGGCGTTGTCAGTGGAGGCCCTTAGTCTTCCTGACGAGATCTGCCGGGCGCTCGACGACGTGTCGGCGCCCGTGCACCGCTATCCCGATCACGACTGGAGCACGCTGTGAGCACGGAGCCACCCGAGACCACGGAGGACACGGAGCCGGGGACGCCGGGGGCCGCCGCCCGGGACGAGGCCGCCGCTTCGAGGTCGGGAGGCGAAGGCGCGGACGGCACATCCGCCGATGGCGAGAAGGTCACCGGGGCCGAGTCGGACACCGTCGAAGGTGAAGCCTCGCAGAGCGCCGCACAGCAGTCGGAGGCCGAGGCCGAGCTCGCCGCTCAGCGAGTCGAGCGGGAGCGGATCGAGCGGCGCAAGGCCGAGAAGACAGCGCCCGTCGCCAGCGGGGCCAAGCTCAGCGGTCAGGCCGCCGATCTCCTCGCCGCCGTACGGGCCGTGGAGAGCGGTGCGAAGCCCACGGCGACCGTCTTCAGCGAGCCGGAGCCACCGCGTCGCCCCGCTCCCGAGCAGACCCGCCGGCCCGAGCCCGCACCGGTGTCCGCCTCGCCCGCGGCCCCCGCGCCCGAGTCCGTCGAGTCGGTGCGGGGCGTGCTGTCCGACGGCGGCGCCCCGCAGGCGCTCGCCGCGCAGGCCGCCGCCGTGCTCGGTGAAGGCGCCGCCGACCAGTTGCGCGCGGATCCCTGGCAGTTGCTGCGCCTCGCGGGCGTACGGCCCGAGCAGGCCGACGGGTTCGCCCGTGCGCTGCTCGGCGCGGAAGCCGGACCGGACGACGAGCGGCGCGGCCGGGCTGTCACCAACTGGCTCCTGGAGCAGGCCGCGCTGGCCGGGCACACGGCCCTGGAGCTGCCGGCGCTCATCGCCGCGCTGGCGCAGCGGGGCGTACCGGACGCCGATACGGCGGTGCAGAACACCCTGGCCGAGGGGGAGGCGCTGGCCTTCCAGGACGCCCTGGACGAGCCCGGCGCCCCCGCCCGGCAGGACGAGGAGGCGGAGGAGGGCGAGGAGCGGCCGGTCCGTGTCCTGGTCGGCCTGGAGCGGTACGCCCTCGCGGAGGAGAGCCTCGCCGACGGGCTGGGCCGGCTGATCAACTCGGCGCCCAAGCAGGACGGTTCGGCCGAGGAGTGGGAGCGGGCGGCGGGCGGCGCGGGTTCCGCCGCGGAACTGATCCGGGCTGTCGGGGCCCATGGCCTGGTCCTGCACACCGGCGGGGAGGCGTCCCGCGCCGAACCGGCGGCGCTGCTGCGTGCCGCGCGGGTTCTCGGACTGCGCGCCTGGGCAGCCACGCAGAGCTCGCTGGGCCGGGAGCGCTTCTCGGCGCTGCTGAGCGGGCCCGGCGACCCCGCCGACCCCGCCGGGACGGGGTCCGTGCCCGGCGTCGCCACCGTGGCCGGTCTGCTGTCCGGCGCCGAGGGGCCCGGCCGGGACGCGGACGGGGCGTTCGACCTCGATCTGCTCGTCGTGCTCGACGCACCCCAGCTCGACGTGGAGACGGCCGCGCTGCTCACGGAGTCACTGCCGGACGGGGCCCGGCTGGTGCTCGCCGGGGATCCCGGAGTGTTGTGGTCGGCGGGGCCCGGGCGGGTGTTCGCCGATCTGCTGGCGGCCAGGGTCTGCCCGCAGATCGCCTCGCGCCGGCCTGATCCCGGCCCGCTGGGCGAGCTGGTGTCCGGGGTCGGCATCGGCGAGCTGAACCAGGTCGAGGCGCCGGGCAAGGAGGTCGTGATCGTGCCGGTGCGGGACGCGGGCGAGGCCGTGCACCGCACCGTGCAGCTCGTCGCGGACTCGGTGCCGCGTGCGATCGGCGTCCCGGCGGAGCAGACCCAGGTGATCACACCGGGCCATGGCGGCGCGGCCGGCACTCGCGCGCTCAACGCCGCGCTCAAGGAGCGTCTCAACCCGGGCCCCGGCCGCTTCGGCGGCTTCGACCCCGGCGACCGCGTCGCGTACTCCCCCGCGCCGGGACGTACGGTGCTCGGCCAGGTGGTGAAGGCCGACGCCGAGGGGCTGCACCTGTCCTGCGCCGGCGAGGCCGTGGTCGTACCGAAGGAGCGGGTGGAGCAGTCCGTGCGGCACGGCTGGGCGCTGACCGCCCACCAGGCGGCGGGTGCCCGCTGGCCCGCGGTCGTCGTGGTCCTCCCCGGCGACGCGGCCCAGGCCCTGAGCCGCCCGTGGGTCTACACGGCGTTCAGCCGTGCCGACCGCCACCTTTCCGTGGTTCACGGCGTCGAGCAGGCCCTCGCCCGGGCGGTCACCGAGGTTCCGGCCAAGCCGCGGACGACCCGGCTGCCGGCGCTGCTGGCACCGCAGCCGGCGGCGGCCGACTGACTTTTCGGCGACACACGAAAGCGGGGGGGGGGGGGGGGGGGGGGGGGGGGGGGGGGGGGGGGGGGGGGGGGGGGGGGGGGGGGGGGGGGGGGGGTGGGGGGGGGGGGGGGTGGGGGTAGTC
>NZ_JBVJPT010000016.1:29097-208643 GCF_055609385.1 Streptomyces sp. NPDC036764 | reverse complement strand
CTCTCCCCCCCCCAACCCCCCCCCCCCCCCCCCCCCCCCCCCACCCCCCCCCCCCCACCCCCCCCCCCCCCCCCCCCCCCCCCCCCCCCCCCCCCCCCCCCCCGCTCCGGCAGCCTTTCGCCGTCGTTCAGCGATCCGCGTCCAGTGGTTCGAGGTCGTCCGGGTCGAGGTCGGTGTCGAGCTCGTCCTCGATGTCGTCCTCCGAGTCCGCTTCGAGCCGCCTGCGGGGAGTGCCGTCCTCCGTGTCCTCGTCATCGAGGTCGTCGTCGAACACCGTGCTGACGTCGAAGCGGCAGACCACCCGCTGCGGGTCGACCCCCTCGAAGGGCGCCTCCAGCCACTCGCCGGGGTCTGTCTGGTCGTCCGCGGCGGTCACCCAGAGCGTCGAGTCCCCCTCCTCCAGGCCGAACTCCTTGTGCCGGGAGGCGATCTCGTCCGGCTCGAACTCGCCGAACAGGATGCCCAGCGCCCCGTGCACCGTGCCGGAGGCGTCGCCGCCCGCGCCGTCGTCGTAGTCCGCCGCCTCGATCCGCTGGGCCTGCGCCAGCAGCCGCTGCGGCTCCGCCACGGCGTAGTCGCGGCGGATGAGCACGCTCAGTGCGTTCGGTTCCTCGGGGCCCGTGTACGGCGGCAGCGCGTCCTCCGTACCGGGGATCTCGAAGGGTGTGACCTCGTCGTAGCGGTCGTAGAGCAGCTCGTCGTAGGCCTCGGCGGCCGTGGCGAGCTGGTTGAACGCCTCGTAGACGGCCGGGTCGTCCTCCCCCGACCGGCGTTCGACCGCGGCCAGATGGCGGTCGAGCGCGGTCTTGACCGCCTCGGCGGCGGCGCGTACCTCGGCAGCGGTGGGCTGCACAGCATCAGACATAGTGCAGACGCTATCCGTACCGGGCCCCAGCCCGCACAATAGATGCGATGCCGGAATACGAATTTGTCGACGTGTACGTACCGCGCGGGGTCTCCCGCAAGGACGCCACACGCCTGCTGACGGACCATGCCGAGTACGGACACTGGGAGTTGGACCGCCTGAGCCTGCTGCGGGACGGGAGCCGCAGGGTGCGGTTGCGCCGCCGGATCATCCGGCAGGTGCGGGCCACGTGGTGAGCTGAGGCGCCGGACAGGGAACATACGGAGCGGGCCCCGCCCTCGGCGGGGCCCGCTCCGTTCGTGCCGGAGGTCAGAGCCTCCTGGCGCGATGCCCTACTGCGACGGCCGTGCCTTGCGGTACAGCACCGCTCCCGCCAGCAGCGCACCCGCGCCGACCGGAACGACGAGGCCCAGCGGCAGGTCGCTGCCCGTCTGGGCGAGCTCCGCTTCGCCCCGGGGCTGGGTGACGAAGTGCGCGCCCGGCTGGTTCGGGTTGGAGGGGCCACCGCCCGGGGTCACGCCGCCCGTGCCGGGTGGCGTGCTCGGGGTACCGGGCTGGTTCGGTTCCCCCGGGTTACCAGGGTTTCCGGGGTTTCCGGGGTTCCCAGGATTGCCGGGCTCCCCAGGATTGCCCGGGTTACCGGGGTTTCCAGGGTTACCGGGATTCCCGGGCTCCCCCGGGTTCCCGGGCTCCCCCGGATTGCCGGGGTTCCCCGGATTGCCGGGGTTCCCCGGCGGATTGTGACCGCCGCCGTTGCCGCAGTCGTTGCCCGTGCTGGGGTTGCCGATGCCGATGATGTCGACGCTGTTGCCGCACACGTTGACCGGCACATGGACCGGGACCTCGACGTGGTTGCCGGAGCCGACACCGGGCGAGTCACTGGCGTGGCCGTCGGAGGACGAGCCCCCACCGCCGTGACCACCGCCGTTGGAGCCGCCGTGGCCGCCCCCGTTGGTGCAGCTATTGCCGATCGCCGGGTTGAGCACCCCGACCACGTTCACGGTGTTGCCGCAGACGTTGACCGGCACGTCCACCGGCACCTGCACCGTGTTGCCCGAGAGCACGCCGGGCGAGTTCACGCTGGAGCCGTGCGCCCCCGCGCCGGTCGCGTGGGCCGTGCCGCCCGCGGCGGCGATGACGCCGGTCGCGGCCGCCACGGTCATCAGGCCCTTGCGGGTGACCTGTCGCATTTGCTGAATACCTGCCTTCGACCTTGTTCCGAAAGGACGACGTCGGAAATTCGACCGACGTTCCGAAAAGGCCGGTCGGCCCCGGAGCGCATGGCACGCGCTCCGGGGCCGACGGGCTCAGCCCCGATTCACGGGGCGAGGCACAACGTCACTTGTTGATGCAGGTGTTGCCGAAGGCGGGGTTCAGCAGCCCGATCACCGAGATCGTGTTGCCGCAGACGTTCACGGGGACGTGAATCGGCGCCTGAACAACGTTGCCGGACAGGATGCCCGGGGAGTGCACCGCGGCACCCTGAGCACCGGAGTCGGCAACGGCCAGGCCCGCGCCCGCGAGAACCAGCCCACCGGTGGCAGCCGCAGCGGCGACGACCTTCTTGATCATTATTCCTCCTTGTTGGCAATGCGATCACAAGTAGCTGATCGCATCACCTGTAACGAGGAGGAACTAATAGGGCTACGACCCTATGAGCGCGTTCACTCTCCCCAGTCACGGCCAGTACGTCTGGACGATTTCTGGATGGTTGTATCGCCGGGCGTTCAGGACGCGTCGATGAACCTGTCGAGTACCCGGACCCCGAACTTCAGCCCGTCCACCGGTACCCGCTCGTCGACGCCGTGGAACATGCCCGCGAAGTCCAGCTCCGGCGGCAGCTTCAGCGGGGCGAAGCCGAAGCCCCGGATGCCGAGGTCGTCGAAGGACTTGGCGTCCGTACCGCCGGAGAGCATGTAGGGGATGGCCTTCGCGGCCGGGTCCTCGGCGATCAGCGCGGACTGCATGGCGTCCACGAGCGCCCCGTCGAAGGTCGTCTCGACGGCCTTGTCGGAGTGCACGTCCTCGCGCCTGACCTTGGGCCCGAGGATCTTGTCGAGGTCGGCGAGGAACTCCTCCTCGAAGCCGGGCAGGAAGCGGCCGTCGACGTGGGCGGTGGCCTCGCCGGGGATGACGTTGACCTTGTAGCCGGCGCCGAGCTGGGTGGGGTTGGCCGTGTTGCTGAGGGTCGCGCCGATGAGCTTGGCGATGCCGCCGAGCCTGGCGAGGGTGCCCTCCATGTCCTCCGGGTCCAGCTCGGTGCCGAGGGCGTCGCCGAGCTCGTCGAGGAAGGCCCTGGTGGTCTTGGTGACTCGTACCGGGAACTTGTGCCGGCCGAGGCGTGCGACGGCCTCCGACAGTTCGGTGATCGCGTTGTCCCGGTGGATCATCGAGCCGTGCCCGGCGGTGCCGGCCACGGTCAGCTTCATCCAGTGCATGCCCTTCTCGGCCGTCTGGATCAGATAGAGCCGGCGTTGCTCGCTCACCGTGAACGAGAAGCCGCCCACCTCGCTGATCGCCTCGGTGACGCCCTCGAAGAGATCCGGGTGCTTCTCGACCAGGAAGCGGGCGCCGAACTTGCCGCCGGCCTCCTCGTCGGCGAGGAAGGCGAGGACGATGTCCCGCGGCGGCCTGCGCCCGCTGCGCAGCCGGTCACGGACGACCGCGAGGGTCATCGCGTCCATGTCCTTCATGTCGACGGCGCCGCGTCCCCACACGCATCCGTCGGCGACCTCGCCGGAGAAGGGGTGGTGGGTCCAGTCGTCGGCGTTGGCCGGTACGACGTCGGTGTGGCCGTGGATGAGCAGCGCGGGCCTGGAGGGGTCCTCGCCCTGGATGCGGGCCACCGTGGAGGCGCGCCCCGGGTGTGACTCGAAGATCTGCGGTTCGAGGCCCACCTCGGCGAGCTTCTCGGCCACGTACTCGGCGGCCTTGCGCTCGCCGGGTCCCGAGTGGTCGCCGTAGTTGCTGGTGTCGATCTGGATCAGCTCGCGGCAGAGGTCCACGACCTCGTCCTCGCCGGTGACGCCCCTGGCCGTGTCCGTCTCGCTCACGCTGCTTCCTTCCGCGCGGTCGCTGCTGGTGGTCCCCCTCATCCTCCCCCCGACCACGGCCCTGCCCAAGACCGGCCGCGACCCGTCACACGCCGTTCACGTCGCGACGGGGGGTGATCGGGCACCCCCCGAAAGCCTGGTAATGTTTCCTCTGTCGCCGCGGGGGAAACCCCGCACGACAGACACCTTGTCCGGGTGGCGGAATGGCAGACGCGCTAGCTTGAGGTGCTAGTGCCCTTTATCGGGCGTGGGGGTTCAAGTCCCCCCTCGGACACTCGCTGAAACCCCTGTCAACCAGGGGTTTCTTGCTTTTCCGGGGTTCCTTGGGCGGTTGTCCGGCCGTCGGCCGCGAGCAGGGCGATCACCGCGAGCGCCGCGAGCAGGATGATCACCAGCACCACGACGGTCAGGACCGTGGGGTTGTTCCACAGCGCGAACACCAGCGTGATGAGCAGCAGGGCACCGATGGTGAGCCACTTGCGGTTGGCGTCGGTCCAGGTGCCGACTCGTCCCGTGGTGATGCCGTGCGAGCCCGCCCACCTCGCTGTGGTGTCGGCGCCCTGCTCGGTCCAGCCCCGCAGGGCACGCGGCAGCCGTCCGGGGCCGACGAGGTACGCGCCGAGGGCGACGACCACGCCGAGGACGATCACGGTCCGCAGGGTGACCTTCAAAAAGCGCAGGAGCGTGTCGAAGACCGAGGCCGCCGCCGGCTCGGACAGGACGGCCGGCGGCAGATGGTCCAGGTAGTAGCGGCGGGCGACGACGAGGCCGATGGCCACGACGAGGCAGCCGAAGGCCGCTCCGAGGGCCGCTTTCGCCAGGGCGCGGCGGCGACGGCGGGCCAGCAGGACGCCCGCGGCCCCGAGCAGCACGGTGATCACCGGCATCCAGTAGCCGGCCAGGTCCAGCGCGTGTGCCCCGTCCTGGAACTGGTCGAGTTTGTCGGACTTGAACAGCACGACCTGTTTCTCGACATTCGGGATCTTGGACGCCGGCTGCACACCGGCGTCGACGAGTTCCTTGCGGACCTGGTCCACGGCGGTTCCGACGTCGAGGGTCACGGTGCCCTCCTCGACGCCGATCGCCCCGCGCCCCTTGCCCGTGAGGGCGTGCACCACGGCCGAGTGGGCGGTCCGGTTCGCGGTGACCCACAGCTTCTCGAAACGGTCGCTCTCGACGAAGCGCTTCGCCACCCGGTCCGCGGCGGCGTTCACGGCCTCGTCCACCTGCGGGGCCAGCGACTTGACGGCGTCGGCCGCGCGGGGCGGCAGGCCCTGCGACTTCAGCCAGTCGGAGATGTCGGCGGTCACCTGCTTGCCGTTCACGCGGACGTCCACGGCGTCGACGAGCCGGTGGCGCACGGCGTCCTCGATGTCACGGTCGGTGGCGAGCGGCTTCATCGTCTTGACGTAGCGGTCGGTGTCGAGGGCGATGTCGTGCACCCACACCGTGATCACGGTGAGGGGGACCAGGACGCACGCGAGAACGATCAGCACTGCCGAGGCCGTGCTCCGCAGGATCTTGCCCGCGCGACCCCCCTGTGGTGGTTGCGACATCCGCCCTCCGGCATCGGGACACCGGCCGCGACCGGCCGCGGCTCATGTCCATTCCCGCCGAACACGGAGGCCCCGGCACCCCGGGATGGGCCATCCGGACGCTGTGTCGACGCCCCAGTCACGCACTGTGTGGGCGATGTCTCCTTCGGTGGAAGATCACCAGGTCAGCACGGGTCCGCCGGGCCCGGAGTAGCCTCGGACGGGTGTCCCAGGTGGCCGTTCCACGACCCCGAACCTAGCGTCGTACTAAAATTTCCGGCTTGTTACGGAGCTGGAGCCGGACAACCCCAGGCAAACCTGCGGGCCCGCCAGCGCCCCGGAGGCATCCGGGATCGAGACGCGAGGACCGGATGGCAGCGATTCACGAGAGCGATGCTCTCGGCCTGCTCGACGAAGAACTCCGCGAGAGGTTCGGCGACACCGCCCGTTTCTCCGGAGGCCCTGCGGCCTCCCCGCGCACCCTCGTCGACGTTTTCGACGCGTCTGTGCGGTCGTATCCGGACGAGCCGGCGCTGGACGACGGCACGACCAGCCTGACCTACCGGGCGCTGGCCGTCGAGGTGGAGCGGGTGCGGCGCGCGCTCGCCGCGGCCGGTGTCGGACTCGGGGACCGGGTGGGCGTGCGGGTGCCGTCCGGCACCAACGACCTGTACGTGGCGATCCTCGCCGTGCTCGCTGCCGGTGCCGCCTATGTCCCGGTGGACGCCGAGGACCCGGACGAGCGGGCCGAGCTGGTGTTCGGTGAGGCGGACGTGCGGGCCGTCGTGGGTGCCGGGCACGAGCTGACCGTGCACTCCCGCAGTGACGTTCCCGCGGCCCGCCCCGGTGTCGAGCACGACGCCTGGATCATCTTCACGTCCGGCTCGACCGGAAAGCCGAAGGGCGTCGCCGTCTCGCACCGCAGTGCCGCCGCGTTCGTGGACGCCGAGGCCGCGCTGTTCCTCGCCGAGGAGCCGATCGGGCCCGGCGACCGGGTCATGGCGGGTCTTTCGGTCGCGTTCGACGCGTCCTGCGAGGAGATGTGGCTGGCCTGGCGCTATGGCGCCTGTCTGGTGCCGGTGCCGCGTTCGCAGGTCAGGAGCGGTGCCGATCTCGGGCCGTGGCTGGTGGAGCAGGAGATCACGGTCGTGTCGACCGTGCCCACGCTCGCCGCGCTCTGGGAGCCGGAGGCCCTGAGCGACGTACGTCTGCTGATCTTCGGTGGTGAGGCCTGCCCGCCGGAGCTTACGCAGCGGCTGGTGACCGAGGGCCGCGAGGTCTGGAACACGTACGGTCCCACCGAGGCGACCGTGGTGGCCTGTGCGGCGCTGATGAGCGGCGAGGAGCCGATCCGGATCGGGCTGCCGCTGAACGGCTGGGAGCTGGCCGTCGTGGACGAGGCCGGGGAGCCCGTCGCGATGGGCGCCAGCGGGCAGCTCGTGATCGGCGGGGTCGGTCTTGCCCGGTACCTCGACGCCGAGAAGGACGCGGAGAAGTACGCCCCGCTGGAGTCGCTCGGCTGGGAGCGGGCGTACCGCAGTGGTGACCTCGTCAAGGCGGAGCCGCAGGGGCTGGTGTTCCTCGGGCGGGCCGACGAGCAGATCAAGCTCGGCGGGCGGCGGATCGAGCTCGGTGAGGTGGATGCCGCGCTCCAGGCGCTGCCCGGTGTCGCCGGTGCGGCCGCCGCCGTGCGTACCGCCCGCAGCGGCAACCAGTTGCTCGTCGGGTACGTCGTCACCCAGGAGGGCTGGGACCAGGCGACCGCGGTGGAGAAGCTGCGGGCGGAGCTGCCGGCCGCGCTGGTGCCGCTGCTGGCGCCGGTGGACGACCTGCCGACCCGTACGTCCGGCAAGGTGGACCGCAACGCGCTGCCGTGGCCGCTGGAGGGCCTGGAGACAAGCGGCCAGACGGAGCATCTGTACGGCACCGAGGCGTGGCTGGCGGAGCAGTGGACCGAGGTGCTCGGCATCCCCGTCACCGGCGCCGGCGACGACTTCTTCGCGATCGGCGGGGGCAGCCTGGCCGCCGCGCAGCTCACGACGCGGCTGCGGACCCGGTATCCGAGCGCGGCCGTCCTGGACATCTACCAGCAGCCGGTGCTGCGCAAGCTGGCCCGGCACCTGGAGGAGTCCGCGCACGACGACGGGGCGGAGCGGTTCATCGCGCCGGTGCCCCGGCGCGCGCAGCTCATCCAGTCCCTGCTGCTCGTTCCGCTGTTCACGCTGCTCGGGCTGCGCTGGACGGTCGTGCTGGCCGCGCTCGGGAACCTGCTGCCCGCCTACGGGTGGCTGCCGACGGCGCCCTGGTGGCTGCTCGCGGCCGGGGCCGTCGCTCTGTTCAGCCCGCCGGGGCGGCTCGCGCTGGCCGCCGGCGGGGCGCGGCTGCTGCTGAGGGACGTGAAGCCGGGCCGGTACCCGCGCGGTGGCAGCGTGCATCTGCGGCTGTGGACGGCCGAGCGGCTGGCCGAGTTCAGCGGGGCGACCTCGCTGACCGGGGCCTGGCTGGAGCGGTACGCGCGGGCGCTGGGCGCCAAGGTCGGGCCCGAGGTGGACCTGCACTCGCTGCCGCCGGTCACCGGGCTGCTGAAGCTGGGGCGCGGTGCGGCGGTCGAGTCCGAGGTGGACCTGTCCGGCTACTGGCTGGACGGGGACCGGCTGGAGATCGGCACAGTCCGGGTCGGCGCCCACGCAGTCGTCGGCACCCGCAGCATCCTCTTCCCGGGTTCCCGCGTCGGCAAGCGGTCCGAGGTGGCACCCGGCTCGGCGGTCACCGGGCAGATCCCGACCGGCCAGCGCTGGGCGGGCGCGCCCGCGGTCAAGCTCGGCAAGGCCAAGCGCAACTGGCCCAAGGAGCGGCCGCGGCGCGGCACGTACTGGCGTGTGATGTTCGGCCTGACGGGTTTCGCGCTGAACGCGCTGCCGGTGCTGGCGGGTGCGGCCGCGTTCCTCGTGGCCCGGGTGTTCTTCACGCCCGAGTCGCCCCTGACGGGCGCCGCGCTGGCCCTCGTGCCGGCGACGCTCGCCTTCGGGGCGGCGTACGCACTGCTGATCCTGATCGCCGTACGGCTGCTGAGCCTGCGCCTGCGTGAGGGCACGCATCCCACGCACAGCCGGGTGGGCTGGCAGGCCTGGACCGTCACGCAGCTCATGGACCGCTCGCGCGACACCCTGTTCCCGCTGTACGCCGGGCTGGCAACGCCGGTGTGGCTGCGGCTGCTGGGGATGCGCATCGGGCGGGGCGCGGAGGTGTCCACCGTGCTGGCGCTGCCGAGCCTGACCACGGTCGGCGAGGGCGCGTTCCTGGCCGACGACACGCTGACCGCACCGTACGAGCTCGGTGGCGGCTGGATGCGGATCGGGCGGGCGGAGATCGGGCGGCGGGCCTTCCTCGGGAACTCGGGGATGACCGCGCCCGGCCGGACCGTGCCGGACGGCGGGCTGGTCGGTGTGCTGTCGGCGACGCCGAAGAAGGCCAAGAAGGGCACCTCGTATCTGGGGCTGCCGCCGGTCAAGCTGCCGCGTGCCGCCTCCGACGGCGACCAGAGCCGGACGTACGACCCGCCGGCCCGGCTGCTGTGGGCGCGCGCTCTGGTGGAGCTGTGCCGGATCGTGCCGGTGTTCTGCTCGGCGGGGCTCGCGGTGCTGACGGTCGCCGCGCTGTGTGCCCTGGGTGTCTGGGCGCCGCTGCTGTCGGGGCTGGTGCTGCTCGCGGCGGGTGCCGCTGCCGGGCTGGTGTCGATCGTCGCGAAGTGGCTGCTCGTGGGCCGGCATCGCAGCGGGGAGCATCCGCTGTGGTCCTCCTTCGTGTGGCGCAACGAGCTGGCCGACACCTTCGTCGAGGTGCTCGCGGTGCCGTGGTTGGCGGGCTCGGTACCGGGTACGCCGCTGATGACGGCGTGGCTGCGGGGTCTGGGCGCGCGGATCGGCAAGGGCGTGTGGGTGGAGAGCTACTGGCTGCCGGAGACGGATCTGGTGACCCTGGAGGACGCCGCGACCGTGAACCGGGGCTGTGTGCTCCAGACACACCTCTTCCACGACCGGATCTTGCGGACGGATACTGTGGTCCTCCGTGAGGGCGCGACGCTGGGTCCTGGCGGGATCGTCCTGCCCGGCAGTGCGATCGGGGCCCGCACGACACTGGGTCCCGCATCGCTCGTGATGGCGGCGGAATCGGTCCCCGACGACACCCGTTGGCTCGGAAACCCGATCGAGGCATGGCGTCCCTGAGTACGGCCCACTCGGAGCCGGTAAGCGGTGGGCCGGCAATCGGTGGCAGCAGTACGGCGCAGGGAGCACAGACAGCAGTGGCAGTTCAGCAGACGGCGGGCGCGGACCCGTACTTCCCGGAGCACGGCGACGCCCGCTACCGGGTGCACCGGTACGAGCTGGCGCTGGACTACCGTCCCGGCCCGAACCGGTTGTCGGGGACGGGCCGGATCAACGCGATAGCGGGGCGCTCGCCGCTGACCGAGTTCGTGCTGAACCTGGCCGACTTCAAGATCGGGCGGGTCCGGGTGGACGGGCGTCAGCCGCACTACACGCACCGCGGCGGCAGGCTGCGCGTGCGCCCCGCGAAGCCGATCCGGGCCGGGGCGGCCTTCACGGTCGAGGTGCAGTGGTCGGGCAACCCCAAGCCGGTGAACAGCCCGTGGGGCGGTCTGGGCTGGGAGGAGCTGGAGGACGGGGCGCTGGTGGCGAGCCAGCCGATCGGGGCGCCGTCGTGGTACCCGTGCAACGACCGGCCGGCCGACAAGGCGTCGTACCAGATCTCGATCACCACGCCGTCCGCGTACGCGGTGGTGGCGGGCGGGCGGCTGCTGACCCGGACGACCAAGGCGTCCACGACCACCTGGGTCTACGAGCAGTCCGCGCCGACGTCCAGCTATCTCGTCGGGCTGTCGATCGGCAAGTACCAGACAGTGCTGCTGGGCGACCCGGGGCTGGGCGGGGTGCCGCAGCACGGGCACATCCCGGCGCATCTGCTGGCGGACTTCTCGCGGGACTTCGCGCGCCAGCCGCAGATGATGGACGTCTTCCAGGAGCTGTTCGGGCCGTACCCGTTCGACGAGTACGCGGTCGTGGTGACCGAGGAGGAACTCGATGTGCCCGTCGAGGCACAGGGGTTGTCGCTGTTCGGCGCCAACCATGTGGACGGGGCGCGGGGTTCGGAGCGGCTGGTGGCGCACGAGCTGGCGCACCAGTGGTTCGGCAACAGCGTGTCCATCGCGGACTGGCGGCACATCTGGCTGAACGAGGGGCTCGCGAAGTACGCGGAGTGGCTGTGGTCGGAGCGCTCGGGCGGGCGTACCGCGCAGCAACTCGCGTCCGCCGCGCACCGGTTGCTGTCGTCGATGCCGCAGGATCTGCGGTTGGCCGACCCGGGCCGCAAGGCGATGTTCGACGACCGGCTCTACGAGCGCGGCGGGGTGACCCTGCACGCGGTGCGCTGCGCGCTGGGCGACATCGCCTTCTTCCGGATGCTGCGGAGCTGGGGTCAGCTACACCGCAACGGCACGGTGACGACGGCGGCGTTCATCGCCCATGTGGCCCGCTTCGCGGCCGAGCCGGTGGACGAGCTGCTGCACGCGTGGGTGCACGAGGCGCCGCTGCCGCCGCTGCCCGGGGCCCAGACACGGGTCGCGGGCTAGCACAATGGCGGCCATGACCACGCGTTCCTGCCCGTGCGGGCTGCCCGAGCCCTATGACAAGTGCTGCGGCCGCTCCCACGGCGGTACCCCCGCGCCTACCGCCGAGGCGCTCATGCGGTCGCGGTACAGCGCCTTCGTCAAGGGTGATGCGGCTTATCTGCTGCGCACCTGGCATCCGCGGACGCGGCCGGCGCGGCTGGACCTCGATCCGGGGATGCGGTGGACCGGCCTGGAGATCCTGGACACCACGGGTGGTTCGGCGTTCCACTCCACGGGCACGGTGACCTTCCGCGCCTCGTACCGGGGCGGCTCGCTGCACGAGCGGAGCCGGTTCGAGCGGGTGGACGGGGCCTGGGTGTACGTGGACGGGGAGTTCCTGGACTGACCCGGAGACGCCTCGCCGCAGGCGCTCCTCAAGGCGCCAGGATGTCCAGCTCCTGAAGCGCGCCGACCGTGATCTCACGGGTCAGGTGCTCCGCGCGCGCCGCGTCGCCGGCCCGGATCGCCTCCGCGACCTGGACGTGCAGGGTGACCGCCGCCGGGTCGGGGTCCTCGAACATGACCTCGTGCTGGGTACGGCCGGTGAGGACCTCGGCGACGACGTCGCCCAGGCGCGCGAACATCTCGTTGCCGGAGGCGTTCAGGACGACGCGGTGGAAGGCGACGTCGTGGACGAGGTAGCCCGATAGCTGGTGGCCGCGTGAGTGGGCGACCATGCCGAGGGCGCACTCGGTGAGTTCGGCGCACTGGTCGGCGGTGGCGTGCTTGGCGGCGAGGCCGGCGGCGACCGGTTCGATGGCCGAGCGCAGGACTGTGAGCGAGCGGAGCTGCCCGGGGCGGTCGGCGCCGGCCAGGCGCCAGCGGATGACCTGGGGGTCGTAGACGTTCCACTCGGACTTCTGGCGGACCGTGACACCGACGCGGCGGCGGGACTCGACCAGGTGCATGGACTCCAGGACGCGGACCGCCTCGCGCATCACCGAGCGGGACACATCGAAGCGCTGCGCCAGTTCGTCGGTGCGCAGGACGCTGCCCGGCGGATAATCGCCGGCGGTGATCGCGGGGCCGAGTGTTTCCAGTACATGGCCGTGCAGACCCCGGCCCGGAGTGGTCATGCACTCAGCGTACGCGGTGGATCACGATCTTAAAAAGTCAGACTTATACATCACACACTCTTGAATTCGTCGTACCTAATGGGTTTCAGTGGCGTCGACATCACGTGTCGACGAGGACAGCAGACAGTGAGGCAGCGATGAGTACCCCCCATGTCGTCGTGGTCATGGGCGTCGCGGGCACCGGGAAGACCACCATCGGTCCCCTGCTCGCGGCCCGGCTCGGCGTCCCCTACGCCGAGGCCGACGACTTCCACCCGCCGGCCAACATCGCCAAGATGTCGGCCGGCGTCCCGCTCGACGACGACGACAGGTGGCCCTGGCTCGACGCCATCGGCTCCTGGGCGCACGAACGGGCCGGGCTCGGCGGGGTGGTGAGCTGCTCGGCACTGAAGCGGTCGTACCGTGACCGGCTGCGGGCCGAGGCGCCCGGGGTCGTGTTCGTGCACCTCAGCGGCGACCGGGCCCTCATCGAGGACCGGATGGCGCACCGGCAGGGGCACTTCATGCCGACCGCGCTGCTGGACTCGCAGTTCGCCACGCTCCAGCCTCTCCAGGCCGACGAGGCCGGGGTCGCGGTGGATGTCGCCGGCAGCCCCGAGGAGATCACCGAACGGGCCGTCGAAGCGCTGAGCGGGATTCCCGGGTCGGCCGAGTAACACGCACCCGCGCAACACCCCGCTCCGCCCCCGGCCCGCGCCGGGCACCCCCCACGGCAGTACCCCTCCCCCAACCCCCGTATCTGCAAGGGAACCCCCGTGACCAGACTCAGCGTCGAGATGCTGGCAGCGGACACCGTCGAGCCCATCACCTCGGCCGGCCACGCTCAACTGGGCATCGCCGTGCTGACGGGCATCGCCGTCATCGTCCTGCTCATCACCAAGTTCAAGCTCCACGCGTTCCTGTCGCTGACCCTCGGCTCGCTGGTGCTCGGCGCGATCGCCGGGGCGCCGCTCGACAAGGTCATCGCCAGCTTCACCACCGGGCTCGGCACCACCGTGGCCGGCGTGGGCGTGCTGATCGCGCTCGGCGCGATCCTCGGCAAGATGCTCGCCGACTCCGGCGGCGCCGACCAGATCGTCGACACCATCCTCGACAGGGCGAGCGGCCGGTCGATGCCCTGGGCGATGGTGCTGATCGCCTCGGTGATCGGGCTGCCGCTGTTCTTCGAGGTCGGCGTGGTGCTGCTGATCCCGGTCGTGCTGATGGTCGCCAAGCGCGGCAACTACTCGCTGATGCGCATCGGCATCCCGGCCCTGGCCGGTCTGTCCGTGATGCACGGCCTGGTCCCGCCGCACCCGGGCCCGCTGGTCGCGATCGACGCGATCGGCGCCAATCTGGGTGTGACGCTGGCGCTCGGCGTCCTCGTCGCCATACCGACGGTGATCATTGCCGGACCGGTCTTCTCCCGGTACGCCGCCCGCTGGGTGGACGTCCCGGCCCCGGACCGGATGATCCCGCAGCGCGTCTCGGAGGAGCTGGAGAAGCGTCCCGGCTTCGGCGCCACGCTCGCGACCATACTGCTGCCGGTCGTCCTGATGCTCTCCAAGGCGCTGGTCGACATCGTCATCGACGACCCCGAGAACACCGTGCAGCGTGTCTTCGACGTCGTCGGCTCGCCGCTGATCGCCCTGCTCGCCTCGGTGCTGGTCGGCATCTTCACCCTGCTCAGGCCCGCGGGCTTCAGCAAGGAGCGGATCTCGCCGCTGGTGGAGAAGAGCCTCGCCCCCATCGCGGGCATCCTGCTCATCGTGGGTGCCGGCGGCGGCTTCAAGCAGACGCTGATCGACACCGGCGTGGGCCGGATGGTCCTGGACGTCTCCGAGGACTGGTCGATCCCGGCGCTGCTGCTGGCCTGGCTGATCGCCGTGGCGATACGGCTGGCGACGGGCTCGGCGACGGTGGCCACGGTCTCCGCGGCCGGTCTGGTCGCCCCGCTCGCGGCCGACATGTCGACGACCCACGCGGCCCTGCTGGTCCTCGCCATCGGCGCCGGCTCGCTGTTCTTCAGCCATGTCAACGACGCCGGTTTCTGGCTGGTGAAGGAGTACTTCGGCCTGAGTGTCGGCCAGACCGTCAAGACCTGGTCCGTCATGGAGACGATCATCTCGGTGGTCGCCGGTGGCCTGGTCCTGCTGCTCTCACTGGTCATCTAGCGCTACGACACCTACAGGGACACGACGATGACGGCTCACCCTCTCTTCGACATCAGCGGCCGCACGGCCCTGGTCACCGGCTCCAGCAGAGGCATCGGCCTCGCGCTCGCCCGCGGTCTGGCCGAGGCCGGCTGCACGGTGGTCCTCAACGGACGGGACGCGCAGCGCCTCGCCGAGGCCGCCGCGGAACTGTCCGGCGACGTGCACACGGCCGCGTTCGACGTGACCGACGGCCCGTCGGTGGCCGCCGGGATAGCGGACGTCGAGGAGCGGGTGGGCCCGCTCGACATCCTGGTCAACAACGCGGGGATGCAACTGCGCGCACCCCTGCTGGAGTTCGGGGACGCGGACTGGCACCGCATCCTGGACACCAACCTCACCAGCGCGTTCCTGGTGGGCCGGGAGGCGGCCCGCCGGATGACGGAACGCGGCCACGGAAAGATCGTCAACATCTGCTCGCTGCAGAGCGAGGTGGTCCGCCCCGGCATCGCTCCCTACGCGGCCACCAAGGGCGCGCTGAAGATGCTCACCAAGGGCATGTGCGCCGACTGGGGCCCGTACGGCGTCCAGGTCAACGGCCTGGGCCCCGGCTACATCGAGACCGAGCTGACCCGGCCGCTGGTCGAGGACGAGGAGTTCAGCGCCTGGGTGCGCCGCCGCACCCCGGCCGGACGCTGGGGACGCACCGAGGACCTGGTGGGCGGGGTGCTGTTCCTCGCCTCCCCGGCCGCGGACTTCGTCGGCGGGCAGGTGCTGTACGTCGACGGCGGCATGACCAGCGTGCTGTGAAGGAGGCCCGAGGGATGCTGGGTTGTGTGATCCACGGTCAGGGCGACCTGCGGGTCGAGGAACTCCCGGTGCCGCTGCCGGGCCCCGGACAGGCACTGGTGGCCGTCCGGTACGGCGGGGTCTGCGGCTCGGACCTGCACTACTGGCGGCACGGCGGGGTGGGCGACTTCCGGCTCAGGGAGCCGATGCTGCTCGGGCACGAGGTGGTCGGGACGGTCGTCGGGTACGGCGACGGGGCCTCGGGCCCGCTCGCCGGTACGGCCGTCGCGGTCCACCCGGCCACGCCCTGCGGCCGCTGCCCGGAGTGCGCGGACGGGCGGCGCAACGTCTGCCGGGACACCCGCTACCTCGGCAGTGCGGCGCGCTTCCCGCATGTGCAGGGCGGTTTCGCGGCCCAGGTCGCCGTTCCGGCCGACCAGTTGCGGCCGTTTCCGGCCGGCCTCGATCTGCGGCGGGCGGCGCTCGCCGAGCCGCTGTCCGTGGCACTGCACGCCGTGCGGCGGGCCGGAGAGGTGGCCGGCAGGCATGTCCTGGTCACCGGTGCCGGGCCCATCGGGTGTCTGGTGGTCGCGGCGGCCAAGGCGGCCGGCGCGGCGAGCGTGACGGTGACGGACCTGCTGCCGGCGGCGCTGGAGTACGCCCGGACCGCCGGGGCCGACACCGTCGTACGGGCCGACGATCCGGACGATGCCGGGTGGCCCGGCGAGGTGGACGTGGCGATCGAGGCGTCCGGGGTGGCCGCCGGTCTCGACACCTGTCTGCAGTTGGTGCGGCGGGGCGGTGTCGTGGTGCAGCTCGGGATGCTGCCGCCGGGGCAGAGTCCGTTTGCGGGCAACCTCGTCGTGAGCCGGGAGATCGAGCTGCGCGGGGCGTTCCGCTTCGACGCGGAGTTCGACGCCGCGCTGGAACTGCTCGCCGCCGAGGGCTCGTTCGACGGGCTGGTCAGCGCGGTGGTGCCGGTGCGACAGGCCGAGGAGGCGTTCGCCCTGGCAGCCGACCGGAGCCGGTCGTGCAAGGTCCTGCTGGACTTCGCCGGCTGAACGGCCCGGCTTCCGTTTCCCCGGTCCGTGATCCACCCGGGCCTGAACTCGCCCTGACGATCCGCTGAAGCGCCTTCCCCGGGGGCGCCGCGGGCCCGATGATGAGGGGACCCTCGGAGGCCGGCGGCTTTCGTGGGTGAGGACTTCGGGGGGCGTCATGGCAGTTTCCCTCGGGATGCGCATCTCGGGGCTGCTCGTCGTAGGGGCGGTGGCGGTGGCCGCCGCGGCCTTCACCGGTGACGGGGGCGACAGGGCGGACGGCAGGGGCGGCGGGGGCACCATCGTCACCGCCGGACCCACGGCCGGTGCCGGGCGGTTGCCGACCGACCCGGCCGGCGTCTCCTCCGCCCCGCCGGGGCAACGGCCCGACGGGCACATCGGCGCACCCGCCTCCGCGGGCACCCCCAGCCCTCCCTCGGTCAGCGGCACCGCGAGCAAGCCCCCGAGCCCCTCTCCCAGTCCCTCCGTGAGCCAGAAGGTCCTCGAAGTCCCCGACTGGCTGCCGCCCGGCCCCGACTCACCGGACGCCGACGACATCCCTGACCCGGCGAGCGTGTACGACCTGCTGAGCGACCCCGCCCGGTGCCGGGCCGCCCTGGGTGTGATCCCCCGGCTCACCACCGACGGCGAGTGGACGCTGCTGCGGGGCCTGGCCTCCGCCTGTCTCGCCGTGCAGGGCGACGGCGGCTGGGAGCAGGCGATACGCGATCACGCCGCGTCGGGCGGGGGCGACTCCTGCAAGGGGCGGGCCGCCCACGCCGTGCTCGGCGGGCTGCTCGACTTCCATCGCCGGCACCCCGCGGCCTCGGTTCGGCTGAAACGCGCGTCGGGCGGCACACCTGCGTGCGACTACCGGATCACCGGGGTTGACACCGGCGGCGACGGGACGGCGATACCGGGTGAGGCGATCGGCATCGAGCTGGCAGACATGTACTTCGACCCGGCCGAACTGCCGCGCGGTGGGGGTGTGAGCATCGGGGGACAGGGGGTGCCGGTGCTGAGTGATCGGGGGGTGCTGTCGGCGGTCGTACCGGTACTGGCGCCGGGCCCGGTGGACGTGGCAGTACGGTACGGCGGCACGGAGGTCCGGCTACCGATGGCCTTCACGGTTGCCCCGCCCGAGCCAAGCACCCCCGGCAACGCGACCGATGGTTCACCCACGCCCCAAGGGGCGCGGGGAACTGCGCGACCAGCCACAACGAACCCGCAGACGCCCCGTCACGGCACTCCCGTGGAGCGCCCGTCACGGTCGCCACAGCCGGTGCTCCCGCTCGGCCCACTCCCGGCTGACCAGGCCGGTGCGCATGCCGCGGCGGGCCTCCGGATCCCCCAGGGCCATGCCGATGTGGCCGGCGAGAACGATCCCGATCGTGAGAGCCAGCCAGTCATGGACGAACGTCGCGCTGGTGCGCCACTCCAAGGGCGTGAGATGCGTGAACCACATGATCAGGCCGGTGCCGAGCATCACCAGCGTCGCACCCGCGATCCAGGCCGCGTAGATCTTCTGCCCGGCGTTGAACTTCCCCGCCGGACGTGAGGACCGCCGCTTGTCGCGCCGCACGGCAGCCCGCAGCCAGACCCGGTCGTGCGGGCCGAAGCGGTTGAGGAAGCCCAGGTCGGCGCGGAACAGCCGGGAGGCGAGGCCGGCCAGGACAGGCACCGGCAGGGCGAGGCCGGCCCACTCGTGGATGCGGACCACCAGCTCTCGGCGGCCGACGAGTTCGGCGAGCTGCGGGATGTACAGGCAGGCCGCCGTCACCACGCACACGCCCATCAGCACGGCCGTCGTACGGTGCACCCAGCGCGTGGCTCCGCCGAAGCGCCGGACGCCGGTGGCCGCGCCGGGGGCGTCAAGTCGTAGGCTCATCGTCGCGTCCGTTCGAGCGGCCGACCCAGGCGTCGACGTCGTAGCCCCGTTCCTCCCAGTAGCCCGGCTTCACGTCCTTGGTGACGGTGATGCCGGAGAGCCACTTGGCGGACTTGTAGAAGTACATGGGGGCGACATAGAGGCGGGCCGGGCCGCCGTGGGCGTGGCCGAGGTCCTTGTCCTGCATGCGCAGGGCGACCAGGACGTCCGCGCGGCGGGCCTGGTCGAGGGTGAGGCTCTCGCTGTAGGCACCGTCGAAGCAGGTGAAGCGCACCGCGCCGGCGCCCTCGCGCACTCCCGCGGCATCCAGCAGCCGGGACAGGCGAACCCCCTCGAAGGGTGTGCCGGGGACCCGCCAGCCGGTCACGCACTGCACGTCGCGCACCAGCCGGGTCTGCGGCAGGGCGCGCAGGTCGGCGAGGGTGTAGGACCCGGGGCGGTCGACGAGGCCGTCGACGGTGAGGCGGTAGGTGGTGGCGCTCTTGCGGGGTACGGAGGAGGTCACCGAGTAGTAGCGGAAGCCGCCGCCGTTGGGCAGCAGGTCCGTCAGGCCGGTGGGGTCCTTGTCGGAGGCGCTCGCGAGGAAGGACTCCAGGCCGCGCTGGAGGCCGGGCGCGGTGACCACGCCGAGGGCGCCCAGGCCGAGGGTGCCCAGCAGGACACGGCGGCCGATGGGTTTGCCCTTGCGCTCGCCCTGTTCCTCGTCCTCTGCGTCGGACTGTTCGGAGTTCACCTACTCATTCGAACACCCGCGACCCCGGCTGGACCAGGAATCGCGGGTGCTCGTCAGAGTTCCGTAACCACTTCTCACGCTACGGAGTCCGCGTCGCCGCCTTCTCGAGCTGGAACGCCTCGTTGCCGAGCCCGATGCGGGCGTGCCGCTCGGGGGCTCGGGAGCGCAGGAGCAGGCCCTGGACGACGCCGGCGACCAGGGCGAGGGCGATGACGGCGGGCAGTGCCCAGCTCAGGGCCGAACCGGGGCCCGCCCCGATCAGGACGTCGAAGTCCTTGACGGTGTAGACGACGATGAAGACCAGCGCGACGACCGAGAGCGCGGAGGCGGCCAGCCGCCAGAGCTGGGCGGCGACGGCCCCGCGGCGCACGAAGAAGGCGATGACGGAGACCGAGGCGGCGGCCATCAGCGCGGCGACGCCCAGCGCGCCGAGGTTGCCCATCCAGGTGAACAGGTGCAGCACCGGCGCGGTCGGGTCGCCGGTCGGCTTGTCGTCGGTGAGGGCGAACACAGCCACGACCACGAGCGAGATCGCGGTCTGCAGCAGCGATCCCGTGCCGGGGGCACCGCTCGCGCCGCTGGTACGGCCGAACGCGGCGGGCAGCAGGCCCTCGCGGCCCATGGCGAAGGCGTAGCGCGCGACGACGTTGTGGAAGCTGAGCATCGCCGCGAACATGCCGGTCACGAAGAGCACGTGCAGCACGTCGGTGAAAGTGTCGCCGAGCAGGTCCCCGGTGAGGAAGAACAGCAGCCCGGCGCTCTGCTTCTGCGCGGTGCCGACGATCGCCGAGGGCCCGGCGGCGACGGTGTACGCCCAGCAACTGATCGTGTAGAAGACCGCGATCCCGCCGATGGCCAGGAACATCACGCGGGGCACGAGGACGTGCGGGCGACTGGTCTCCTCGGCGTAGACGGGGGCCTGCTCGAAGCCGAGGAAGGCGGCGACGCAGAAGCACAGGGCCGTGCCGATGCCCGCGCCGCTGAGGGTGTCCGGGTTGAAGGCGTGCAGGGACAGGCCCTCCCCCGCCGGGTCGGCGATGGCGGCGACGTCGAAGATGACCACGAGGACGACCTCGATGATCAGCAGCACGCCGAGCACGCGCGCGTTGAGGTCGATCTTCAGCCAGCCGAGCGCGCCGACCGCGAGGACGGCCAGCAGCGCCGGTATCCACCAGGCGATCTCGGTGTCGAGGTAGGTGGCGAACAGCCCGGAGACCTCGAAGCCGAAGATGCCGTAGATGCCGACCTGGAGCGCGTTGTAGGCGACGAGCGCGACCATGGCGGCGCCTGCGCCGGCCGTGCCGCCGAGGCCGCGGGAGATGTAGGCGTAGAAGGCTCCGGCGTTGTGGACGTGCCGGCTCATCTCGGCGTACCCGACGCTGAACAGGGCGAGGACGACGCCGAGGATCACGAAGAGCAGCGGCTGGCCTAGGACGCCCATCACCCCGAAGGTCGTGGGCATGACACCCGCGACGACCATCAGGGGCGCGGTCGCGGCGAGCACGGACAGCAGCAGGCCCGTGGTCCCCAGCCGGTCGGCCCGCAGGGCGCGGTCCTGTCCTTTGAACGTACTGATGCCGCCGCCGGCGGTGACTGTGCTCGTGCTGGAACTGCCCGTCGTCATCGAATGACCGTCCTTCGTCGGGTCGGGGGCGCTGGTGTGCGGTCGGTGTCGGTGCGTGTTCGTCGGGGCGGTACGTCTTCGTCGGGGCGGTGCTTGAGCCGCCGGCCCTAGGCCGTGCCGAGCGCGGTGTCGCGGGCGGCGCGGAAGGCGGAGTACGGGTCGCGGTCGGGGTAGGACCACGGCGACGGGGTGGCGTGTTCGCCGATGCGGTGGAAGAGGGCGGCGGCCTCGGCGCCCCGGCCCTCGCACACCTTGGCGTGCGCGAGGAAGTTCAGGTCGATCAGCCGGCGCGGGTGGCCCTCCTGCTCCCACTCCAGCCACCAGTCGAAGGCGGCCCGCATGACCTGCCGGGCCCGGCGGCCCGTCCAGTGCCCGGAGGCGGGCGCGTCCCGGGGCTCATGGCCCGCCGCCGCGAGCACGCGGTAGCGCTCGGCGTGGGCGATGACCGGCAGGACGGCGAGCGGGGAGTCGGCGGGAGCCCGGTCCGCGGCCGCGTTGGCGAAGTCGTAGACCTCGTGCAGCGGGTCGGTGCCGGTGCCGGACTGGTGCTCGGCGAGCCGGGCCACCATCAGGTGGTGGGCGTGGTGGTGGTCGGCGTACCGGGCGCGGACCTCGGCGAACAGGCGGCGCACCTCCGGTTCGGCGCCCAGGGTCTTCTCCAGCATGAGCAGGCCGAGCCAGGGGGTCGGATCGGCGGGTGCGAGCGCGGCGGCGGCGTGGCAGGCCTCACGGGCGCGGACCGGCTTCTCCTTGCCGCGCAGGGCGCGGTGCACCTGGGCGAGGCCGAGCAGGACGGCGGCGTCCGCGGAGTCGGGCTCGGCGAGCAGCCAGTCGCGGGTCCAGGGGACGCAGTACTTCTCCTGGGCGAGGACGGTGACGCGGTGCCCTCTGCGGTCCCAGTCGTCGCCGGTTCGGGCGAGCAGCGAGCGGGCCGTCTGCCACCTGCCCTGAGCGAGGGCGGCGCGGGCGGCGGTGAGCTCGGCGTCGTCGAGGGCGGCGTCGTAGGCGTGGGCAGCGCGCTTTCGGCCGCGGCCCAGGGGAGGTGGGGGTGGGGACACCGGCTTGGGTCCTGTTGTGAGCAGATTGTGGACTGTCATCAAGCGATCACTCGCAGCAAACCCTCCGCCAAGGGTTCACGTCAAGGGCCGCTGACGCGTTACACGCGTCAACTAGTGTTACTGATGGGGCAGTTGTGGCTTTCAACCTGTCCGCAATGCCGGATTTATTCGTTGTGTGTGGCGTACGTCATGGCGCTGTCCGTTTGGGCACCGCACGATGGTGGAACGCGCACGCCGGGCCAGGGGCCGCTACAGTCGGCCCTTACGCACCCCGTCCAGCCCGGCAGGATTCGAGGTACGCAGCGTGTCGCTCCAGATCCTGATACTCGCAGTGACCGCCGCATGCTGTCTGGGATTCGGTTTCGTCCTCCAGCAGAACGCGGCTCAGAAGGCTCCGCTGAGCGACTTTCTCTCGCCCCGGATCCTGCTGGACCTGATGAAGGTGCCGCGCTGGCTCGGCGGCATCGGCCTGATGGTGGTCGGCATGGCCCTGGGCGCGATGGCGCTGGGCCAGGGCGAGATCTCCCTGGTGGAACCCCTGCTCGCGACGAACCTGCTGTTCGCGCTGATGCTCTCCCGCCGCCAGACCAAGCAACCCCTCGGACGCCAGGGCTGGACCGGCCTCGCGCTGCTCGCGGGCGGTGTCGCAGCGTTCATCGTGGCCGGCCAGCCGACCGGCGGCACAGCCACCAGCGACCCCATGCGCCACTGGCTGATCATCGGCCTCATGGTCGGCGTGGCCCTTCTGCTCACGGCGTACGCCAAGCGCTCCCGGCTCAGCTCGGGCCCCGCACTGCTGGCGACCGCGGCCGGTCTCCTGTACGGCGTGCAGGACGCCCTGACCCGGGTGACCGGGGAGCGGTTCGCCGAGGGCGGCATGGCGGAGGTCCTGACCGGCTGGCAGCCGTACGCCGTGGTGGCGCTCGGCCTGACCGGGCTGATCCTGGTCCAGAGCGCCTTCGAGACGGCCTCCCTGCGCATGTCCCTGCCCGCCCTGACCGCCGCCCAGCCGCTGGCCGGCATCCTCTGCGGCGTCGGCTTCCTCGGCGACCGGCTGCGCACCGACGCGGGCGCGCTGGCCTGGGAGGCGGCCGGACTCGCCGGGATCGTGGTCGGCATCATCATGCTCGGCACGCATTCGGCGATGCCGTCCGGAGTGATCCAGCCGAAGCGCACGCCGGCCCTTCAGACGCCCTGAACGCTTCCGGGCCACCCCTGCTTGGATGGCCCCATGAGCTCTGCTGACGAGATCCTCGACATCGTCGACGAACAGGACCGGGTCATCGGGCGTTCCCCGCGCGGCGAGGCCTACGCCAAGGGGCTGCGCCACCGCTGTGTCTTCATCGAGGCACGGGACGCCGAGGGCCGGCTCTTCGTGCACCGCCGCACCCCCACCAAGCTGGTCTTTCCCTCGCGGTACGACATGTTCGTCGGCGGGGTCGTGGGCGCCGGCGAGTCGTACGACGAGGCCGCCCTGCGCGAGGCCGAGGAGGAGCTCGGGGTGAGCGGGCTGCCCCGGCCGACGTACCTGTTCAAGTTCCTGTACGACGACGGCGCCGGGCAGACCTGGTGGTCGGCGGTGTACGAGGTGCGCTGCGTGCTGCCGGTGAGCCCTCAGGTGGAGGAGGTCGCCTGGTACGGCTTCCTGTCCGAGGCCGAGGTGGAGCGGCGCCTCGCGGACTGGGCGTGGGTGCCGGACGGGCTGGCGGCCTACGAGCGGCTCAAGGCCCTGCGTGCTGCCCGCTGAGCCGACCCCCGGCGGGCGGATCCGGCGGAGCCTCCCGCGGAGCGCCCGGATAGGGTCGGTCATGTGAGCGAGTTCGTGCGAAACGTCCGGCTGTGGTTCGCGCCGCAGGAGGTGCGCCAGGAGGGCGGCACCCCCGACTACCGGTTCTCGCTGGCGAACGAGCGCACCTTCCTGGCCTGGCTGCGCACCGCGCTCGCCCTCATCGGCGGCGGCTTCGCGGTCGACCAGTTCCTGCCGGACCTGCGCTGGGGCTGGCGGGTCGGCCTGGCGCTCGCGCTGCTGGCGGCCGGCGTGCTGTGCTCGCTGCGCGCGGTCAATCACTGGGTGCGCTGCGAGCGGGCGATGCGCCGGGGCGAGGACCTGCCGGTGTCGCGCTTCCCGGCGGTGCTGAGCCTCGTGGTCGCCGTCGTGGCCGTCGCGATGGTCTTCGTCGTGCTCGTCGGGTGGGAGGGGTGAGCGCCTCGGCGGCCGCGGAGCCGCTGCGGGACCCCGGACTCCAGCCCGAGCGGACCCGCCTCGCATGGCGTCGTACGACGCTGTCCGGCACCGTCGCCGCCGTGCTTGCGGTGAAGACCGCGCTGCACGGCGAGGTCACGGTGGCCGGGGGCCTCGTCTGCGCCCTGTGCTGCGGGCTGTGGCTGGGCTTCCTGGCCCTCGCGCACCGGCGCATCCGCGAACTCGCCTCGTCGCCGCGGCCCGCGGCACTGGCTCCCCGGCGCGCCACGGCGACCGTCCTGATCACGGTGGCTCTGGCCGTGTGCGGGGCGGCACTGCTGTTCTGAGGGCCCCGCGAGGCCCCGAAACGCCGGCGCGCCCTGACCGCACCGTCCGCTATTGCGCCTGCTCCGCCTCCTGCCACAACCCGTCCGGCGCCACCGCCTCCTCCGTGTCCCAGTCGACGGTGACCACGATCTTGCCCCGCGTGCGGCCCTCCTGGTTCAGCCGTTGGGCGTCCGCCGCGCGCTCCAGCGGGAACGTCTGCGAGACATGCACGCTCACCACGCCCTGCTCCGCGAGCTCGGACAGCCGCAGGAGGTCCTCGGAGTCGGGGCGCACGAAGTAGTACCGGCCGCCGTAGTCGACGACGTCCGGGTCGGCGATCGACACCAGGCGGCCCTCGGGGGCCAGCAGATTGGCGGACGCCTTCAGCGCGTCGCCGCCGACCGTGTCGAAGGCGGCGTTCACGCCTTCGGGGGCCAGCCCGCGTACGCGTTCCGTCAGGCCGTCGCCGTACTCCACGGGCTCGCCGCCGAGGCCGCGGACGAAGTCGTGGTTGTGCTCGCCGGCCGTGCCGATCACCCGGGCACCCAGATGGCGGGCGAGCTGGACGGCGATCGAGCCCACCCCGCCGGCCGCGGCGTGCACCAGGACGGTCTCGTCGCGCTTGACCTGGAGCACCCGGGTCAGGACCTGGTACGCCGTCAGTCCGACCAGGGGAAGTCCGGCCGCCGCCTCCCAGGTGAGGTTGCGGGGCTTGCGGGCGAGGGTGCGCACGGGAGCGGCGACGTACTCGGCGAAGGTGCCCCGGGACAGGAGGTCCTCGCGGACGTATCCGATGACCTCGTCGCCGACACCGAACTCCATGACGGACACACCCGGTTGGACCACCACGCCCGAGACGTCCCACCCCGGCACCACCGGGAAGACCGGTTCGAGCAGCCGGTCCATATAGCCCTCGCGGCACTTCCAGTCGACCGGGTTGACCGCCGCCGCCCGCACCTTGACCAGCACGGAGTCGGGCCCGACCCGCGGGTCGCGCACATCTCCGTAGGCCGAGCGTCTCGGGCCCGCCGTAGCGTGAGTAGGTGATCCCCTTCATGGCTTCGACCCTCCGGGGTGACCGGACGCCACGCAAGCCGAATCGCCTGATATGCGGCGTTCGCGTGGCAGCCTGTCCGACGTCATCCCCCGCTCCTTCGAAGGTGAGCACCATGACCACCCTCCACACGGAACACCGCTCGCACACCCACGCCCACGGCCCCGACTGCGGACACACCGCGGTGCCGCACGGCGACCACACCGACTACGCGCACGACGGCCACCTGCACCGGGAGCACGCCGGGCACTGGGACGAGTGCGAGACGGACGGGCACAAGGCACACGAGGGCCACGCCCATCAGCACGGCGCCGACTGCGGGCACGAGAGCGTGCTGCACGGCGACCACGTCGACTACCTCCACGACGGCCACCGGCACGCCGCGCACAACGGCCACTGGGACGACCACTGAGGTCGCAGACACCCCGCCGAGTCCAAAAAGCTCCCCATCGACAGCTCCCCGGCGCCCGGCGCGGGGAGCTGTCGGCCTATCGTGGCCCCGATCACGTTCGGCTCCCCCACTGGACTACATACCGACTGGTCGGCATCATGAGTCAGGTCCCGTTCACCTGCCTTTAGGAGCCACGTATGAGCCCCGACCATCCGCCCGGCCTCGACCTGGACCGGCTGCACGGCCTGCTCGAGCGCGAGCGGCCCGGTCTGGCGCACGGTCCGCTGACCGGCCGGCTGATCGAGGGTGGACGGTCCAATCTCACCTACGCGGTCTCCGACGGCACCTCGAAGTGGGTCGTACGACGCCCTCCGCTCGGCCATGTCCTCGCCACCGCGCACGACATGAAGCGCGAGCACCGGGTCATCAGCGCCCTGCACTCGACGGACGTACCGGTGCCGCGGCCGGTGCTGCTGTGCGAGGACGAGGAGGTGCTCGGGGCGCCGTTCTACGTCATGGAGTTCGTCGAGGGCACCCCGTACCGCACCGCCGACCAGCTCGCCCCGCTCGGCCCGGAGCGCACCCGGGGCGCGGTGCTGTCGCTGGTGGACACCCTCGTCGAGCTGCACGCGGTGGACCCGGCGTCGGTGGGTCTTGAGGACTTCGGCCGCCCCGAGGGCTTCCTGGACCGCCAGCTTCGCCGCTGGGGCAAGCAGCTCGACGCCTCCCGCAACCGCGAGCTGGCCGGCATCGACGAGCTGCACGCGACGCTCGGCAGGCAACTGCCCACCTCCCCCGCCCCGGCCGTGGTGCACGGCGACTACCGCCTCGACAACGTGCTGATCGGCGAGGACGACCGCATCAGGGCGATCCTCGACTGGGAGATGTCCACGCTCGGTGACCCGCTGACCGACCTGGGCCTGCTGGTGATGTACAGCATGCCGCTGGGCATGGCGCACTCCCCGGTCTCCACGACGGCCGAGGCGCCCGGACATCCCTCCCCCGCCGAACTGATCCAGCGCTACGCCGAACGCTCCGGGCGCGACGTCTCCGCGGTGTCCTGGTACACGGCGTTCGCCTGGTTCAAGCTCGCCGTGATCCTGGAGGGCATCCACTACCGCTACACGCTGGGCCAGACGGTCGGCCGCGGTTTCGACCGCATCGGCGACCTGGTCCCGGTCTTCATCGAGCACGGCCTGACCACTCTTCAAGATGGCATCCAGGAAGGCTGACGGGACATGGACTTCGCGTTCGACGCACGCACCGAGGAGCTGCGCGCCAGGCTGCTGGCCTTCATGGACGAGCACGTCTATCCGGCCGAGGCGGTCGCGGAGGAGCAGCGGGCCGCGCTGGCGTCCCCGTGGGACACGCCGGCCGTGGTGGAGGAGCTCAAGGCCGAGGCGCGCAGGCAGGGCCTGTGGAACCTCTTCCTGCCCGACGCCGAGTACGGCGCCGGTCTCACCAACCTCCAGTACGCCCCGCTCGCCGAGATCACAGGCCGTTCCCCGCAGTTGGCGCCGACCGCGCTGAACTGCGCGGCGCCGGACACCGGGAACATGGAGGTGCTGTCCCAGTTCGGCGACGAGCAGCAGCGCAAGCAGTGGCTGGAGCCGCTCCTAGCCGGTGAGATCCGCTCGGCCTTCGCGATGACCGAGCCGGACGTGGCCTCGTCCGACGCCACCAACATCACCACGCACATCGAGCGGGACGGCGACGAGTACGTCATCACGGGCCGCAAGTGGTACATCTCCGGGGCGATGAACCCGGACTGCAAGATCTTCATCGTGATGGGCAAGACGGACCCGGACGGCGAGGACATCCGCCGCCAGCAGTCCATGGTCCTGGTCCCCCGTGACACCCCGGGCGTCACGGTGAAGCGCGCGATGCAGGTCTTCGGCTACGAGGATCACTACCACGGCGGCCACGCCGAGGTGATCTTCGACCACGCGCGCGTGCCGGCGGCCAACCTCATCGGCGAGGAGGGCGGCGGCTTCGCCATCGCCCAGGCCCGGCTCGGCCCCGGCCGGATCCACCACTGCATGCGGCTGATCGGCATGGCCGAGCGGGCGATCGAGCTGATGTGCCGCCGGGCGGTGTCCCGCAACGCCTTCGGCAAGGCGCTCGCCCAGCAGGGCGTGGTGCACAACTGGATCGCCGACGCGCGCGTGACGGTCGAGCAGTTGCGGCTGCTGGTGCTGAAGACGGCCTGGCTGATGGACACCGTCGGCAACCGGGGCGCGCACACCGAGATCCAGGCCATCAAGATCGCCACCCCGCGCGCGGTCGTCGACATCATCGACCGCGCGATCCAGTTGCACGGCGCGGGCGGCGTCAGCCAGGACTTCCCGCTGGCCGAGCTGTACGCCGGGGCGCGGACGCTGATGATCGCCGACGGGCCGGACGAGGTGCACCAGCGGTCGCTGGCGCGGCGGGAGTTGAAGAAGTACCTGTGAGCTAGGGCCGAAGAGCCCTCAGCAGCAGGTCGGCCAGGTGGTCGGCGAGCTGCTGGGGGCTCATCGGGCCGTCGGGGTGGTACCAGGTCGACAGGTGGTGGACGGACCCGAAGTGGTAGTCGACCACCAGGTCGGCCGGGGTCGCCTTGGAGAAGACGCCCGCCTCCTGGCCCTCCTCGATGAGCGCACGGAAGCGTTCGTGGTAGCGCCGGCGCTCGGCGCGCACCTGCTTGTTCTTCTCCGGGCTCAGATGATGCATCGAGCGGAAGAAGATCATCGCGTCGTCGAGGTTGTCGATGGTCGTCACCACGACGTCCGCCGCCGCGGCCCGCAGCCGCTTCTCGACCGGCTCGTCGGCGTCCGCGAAGGAGTCGAGCCGCTCCTGCTGGACGCGCAGCACGCGCGCGTACACCTCGTGCAGGAGGTCGTCCTTGGAGCCGAAGTAGTGGTACAGCGCGCCCTTAGTGACGCCTGCCGCCTCGACGATCTCCTGCACCGAGGTGCGGTCGTAGCCCCGTTCCGCGAAGAGCCGGGTGGCGGCGGCGAGCAGCCGCTGGGGGACGGGCGTACCGTCTCCGTCCGTCGTCCTGGCCACTGTGCCGCCACCTGCCCTTCCGAGATGTTCCGCTTGCGGTGTTGCCGTCTGCTGTCTAGCCGTCGTTCGCGCGGGAACGAAGCTCCCGACGGAGGATCTTCCCACTCGCCGTCTTGGGCAAGTCGGGCAGGACCTCCACCTGCCGCGGGTATTTGTAAGCGGCCAGTCTCTCCCGGCAGTACGCGGCGAGTGCGTCGGGGTCCGCTTCGGCACCCGGACGGAGGCTGATGTACGCCTTGACGGTCTCTCCGCGGTACCCGTCGGGCACGCCGACGACGGCCGCCTCGCGCACCGCCGGGTGTGTGTAGAGCACGTCCTCGACCTCGCGCGGCCAGACCTTGAAGCCGGACGCGTTGATCATGTCCTTCTTGCGGTCGACGACGTACAGCCAGCCCTCGGCGTCCATGAAGCCGATGTCGCCGGTGCGCAGCTCGCCGTCGGGGAAGGTCTCGGCGGTGGCGTCGGGGCGCCGCCAGTAGCCGGGGACGACCTGCGGCCCCCGTACGACGATCTCGCCCTGCTCGCCGAACGGCACCTCCTCGCCCTGGTCGTCGACGATCCGTACGACCGTCTCGGGCCCCGGCACGCCCACGGCGAGCGTCCCGGAGGCCGGGTCGACCGGGGCCTCTAGGCCGGGCGGTACGGCGGCGCAGGGGGCGGTGCACTCGGTGAGGCCGTAGCCGTTGCGGATGTACGGCCCGAAGCCGGCCCGGAACTTCTCCACCAGCGCGGGCGGCAGCGGGGCGCCGCCGGAGGAGATGTTGACGAAGGACGCGAAGTGCTCGCGGCTGACGTCCGGGTGGGCGGCCAGTGCCATGAAGGCGGTCGAGGGGCCGACGGTGTAGTGCGGCCCGTGCTCGGCGAACGCGTCGAGCACGACACCGGCCTCGAAACGGTACGCCAGCACGAGCAGGCCCGCGCTGTTCAGGCAGGCGGCGAACTGGGCGACCATCCCGGTGATGTGGAACAGCGGCGCCATCGCGAAGTAGACGGGCGCCTCGGGCAGGGCGAGGCCGGTGCGCTGCCGCTCGGCGTTGTACATGATGTTGCCGTGCGTGTTGGTGGCGCCCTTGGGTGTGCCGCTGGTGCCCGAGGTGTAGCTGATCAGCGCGATGTCCGAGGGGCCGAGGTCGCGGCCGTCCGGCGGCTTGTGGCCGGCGCGGGCCACTGCCGCCAGGTCGTCGGCGTCGGCGGCCTGCGGGAGCCGTTCGAAGGTCAGCACGCGCGCGTCGTCGCGGGTCTGGAAGTCCCGCTCGCACCCGGTGAGCACGATCCGCACCGGCGAGTCGGCGGCCGTATCGCGCAGATACGACTCCCAGGCCCGGTCGGAGCAGATCAGCGCGGCCACGTCGCCGTCCCGCAGGACGTGGGTGACCTCCCCCGACTTGTACATCGGGTTGACGGGCACCACGACCGCCCCCGCCTTCCAGGCGCCGAGCACGGCGAGCACGAAGTGCGGGGAGTTCTGGAGCAGGACCGCCACCCGGTCGCCGCGCTCCAGACCGCGCGCGGCGAGGTGCCCGGCGACGGAGTCGCTGAGCTCGTCGACCTCGCGGTAGGTCAGGCGGCCGTCGAAGTAGGCGAGGAAGGGCCGGTCGGGTACCTCGGCGGCGACCCGGCGCAGGGCGTGCACGAGTGAGTCGTCGGGGGTTATCGGGGCACGCTGGGTGTCGCTCAGCAGCTCCAGCCAGGGCTTGACCGCGTAGCGGGAGTCCGTCACCGGGCCTCCTCCCACTTCCGCTGGAGGTGGTTCATGCCGGCCAGCCAGCGGTCGGGGTCACCGGCCCGCGCCTGGTAGAAACCGGCGACCTCGGGGTGCGGCAGGATCAGGAAGCGGTCCTCCTCCATCCCCTTGAACAGGGCGTCCGCCACGTCCTCCGGCGCGATGGCGGTGGGCTTGAGCACCAGGTCGCCCGCGCTCCCGGTGGCGTCCAGCATGTCGGTGCGCACACCCTGCGGGCAGATGGCGTGCACCTTGACGCCGCGGTGCCGGTACGTCAGGGACAGGTACTCGGCGAAGGCGTACGCCCCGTGCTTGGTGACGGCGTAGGGAGCGGCGCCGACCATGGTGAGCAGGCCGGCCGCGGAGACGGTGGAGACGAACCGGCCGCCGCCGCGCTCCAGCCACTCGGGAAGCAGGGCGTGCGCGGCCCGGACGTGTGCCATGACATTGACGTCCCAGGACACCGACCAGGACTTCTCGTCGCCGAGGTCGTCGAGGTCCGGCCCGCCGAAGGCGACACCGGCGTTGGCGCAGTAGACGTCGATGGCACCACCGAGCGCCTCACGCGCATCGTCGACGATCGCGGAGGCGTCGCCGGGGACCGCGATGCCGCCGATCTCACCGGCGACGGCCTCGGCCTTCCCGGCATCGAGGTCATTGACGACGACGCGGGCTCCCTCTGCGGCGAAGCGCCGGGCGAGCGCCGCACCGATGCCACCCCCAGCCCCGGTAACGACGACTCCGGCACCCTGAACGGCTTCCACCATCGGTCTCCTTCGACTGCGGCTCTCCTGCGACGGCCAGACTAACCGGTCGGTATGTGACTGGGAAGGGCGACTGCCACGCCTTCAGGGGCGCGGGGCGGTATCGATGTGCGGCTCCGCCGCGTGGGCGCGACAAGCCACGAACCACCGCCACCTTCCCCACAACCTGCGGGAGCAATACCGTGCCCCACATGCGCCTATCCAGACGAGCTCTTCTCGCAGCGACAACGGCAGCAGCATCACTCCCGTCCGCAGCGGCAGCGTCCTCGCGCCACACGCGACTGCACACCGGCTTCGAACGCCTCGCAGCCGACGGTTACTCGGTCCTCGAAGGCCAGAAGGTCGGAATCGTCACCAACCCCACAGGCGTGACCCGCGACGTCCGCCACATCGTGGATGTCATGCACGCCGACAAAAGGGTGAACCTAGGGGCCGTCTTCGGCCCCGAGCACGGCTTCCGCGGCACCGCCCAGGCAGGCGGCTCGGAGGGCCGTTACGACGACCCGGCGACCGGACTCCCGGTCTACGACACGTACCTCAAGAGCGGCCGGCCGCTGGCCGACATCTTCACCGCCTCCGGCGTCGACACGGTCGTCTTCGACATCCAGGACGCGGGCGCCCGCTTCTACACCTACATCTGGACGCTGTACGACTGCATGGAGGCGGCCCAGCTCGCCGGCAAGCGCTTCGTCGTACTGGACCGGCCGAACCCCGTCACCGGCCGCTCCGCACAGGGGCCGGTCCTGCACATGGAGTTCTCGACCTTCGTGGGCCGCAGGCCCGTCTCGCAGGCGCACGGCATGACGGTCGCCGAGCTGGCGCGGCTGTTCAACGGGGAGTTCCTCACCACCCCGGTCCCCCTGGAGACCGTACGGATGACCGGCTGGAAGCGGTCCGCGTTCTACGACGCCTGGGGTCTGCCCTGGGTGCCGCCGAGCCCGAACATGCCCACTCCGGACACCGCCCTGGTGTATTCGGGCACGTGTCTCTTCGAGGGCACGAACCTCTCGGAGGGGCGCGGCACGACCCGCCCCTTCGAACTGCTCGGCGCGGAGGGCATCGACCGGCGCTGGGCCGAGGCCGTCAATGAACTCGGCCTGCCCGGCGTGCACTTCAGGGAGGCGTACTTCGCGCCGACGTTCTCGAAGTTCCAGGGCAAGACCGTCGGCGGCGTTCAGATCCACGTCCACGACCGCGCCGCCTACGACCCCGTCCGCACCGGAATCGCCCTGCTGGTGACCGCCAGGAAGGTGTGGAGCGGGTTCGCCTGGCGCCCGGACAACTGGATCGACAAGCTCACCGGCAACAACCGGGTCCGCACACTGATCGACGCGGGCGCGAGCGCCGACGAGGTGGTGGCGGACTGGCAGCAGGAGCTGTCGGCGTTCCGGCGAACCCGCCGGGAGTACCTGCTGTACACATGAGCGGCGCCACGGATGGGCGACGACGTATGGCCATTCCCGCCCGCCGGCAGGACGATGCGCCCGTATCGCACTGTCACGGGGGACGAGGGGGCCTGTCATGGCGAAACCGGCGGTGAGCGTATCTCCCTACTGGGAGCTGACCTTCGACGCGGACGGGGACCCGGACGCCGGGCGGCGGGACCGGCTGCTGGCCGGGGTGGCGAGGCACGACGTCCGTGATCTGATCGTCTTCGCACACGGCTGGAACAACGACCGCTCCGGCGCGACCCGGCTCTACGACGGCTTCTTCGCGCCGATCCCGGGGCTGGCGCCGGAGGCGAGGATCGGGTACGTGGGCGTCTGCTGGCCCTCGATGCGGTTCTCCGACGAGCCGATCCCGGACTTCCCGCGGGCGGTGGCGGCCGAGATGCCACGCCGGCCGGCGCTCGACAAGGACACGCGGCACGCACTGCTGGAGACGTTCCCGGGGCGGGCGACCGTGATCGACCAGATCGCCCGGCTGCTGGACCAGCAGCCGCGCGAGGAGGCCGAGCTGGAGGAGTTCGGACGGCTGGTGCGGCTGCTCGTGGACGTCGTGCCGCCGGGGCCGCAGGCGCTGTTCGCGGCCGACACGCTGTGCGAGGGGGTGCCGCAGGACTCGCCGGAACTCTTCGCCGGCTCCACGGCGGCCGTGTGCGAGGACTTCGCGCAGGCGCTGACGCATCTCGAATCGCCCGACGGCACACCGGACGGGGCGGCGTCCTTCTCGTTGCCGAACCCGTGGGAGGGCGCCCACGAGCTGCTGCGGCAGGCGACGTACTACGCGATGAAACGGCGCGCAGGCACCGTCGGTGAGCGCGGGCTCGGCCGGGTCGTAGGGCAGTTGGCCGCACGCTCGCCCGAGGTGCGGGTGCATCTCGTCGGGCACAGCTTCGGGGCGCGGCTGGTGTCGTTCGCGCTGCGCGGACTGCCGAAGGGCGTGCGCACGGTGAAGTCCGTGACGCTGCTCCAAGGCGCCTTCTCGCACTACGCGTTCGCGTCCCGGCTGCCGCACGACGCCCGGGCGGGCGGGGTGCTGGAGGGCCAGCACAACCGGATCGACGGACCGCTGGTGTGCTGCCACTCACGGCACGACTCGGCCCTGTCCACGATGTACCCGCTGGCCTCCCGCATGGCCGGGGACGCACGCGGGATCGCGGCGCCGGACATCGGCCGGATGCTGGGTGCCAAGTGGGGTGCGATGGGGCACGACGGGATCCAGGCGGTGCCGGGGACGAAGTCCTACGAGCTTGCCGACGCGCTGCGGGCGAAGCTCCCGGCGTCGGGGTGCGTGAACGTCGACGCGGCGGCGGTGGTCAAGCGGGGCGGGCCGCCCGCCGGAGCGCACAGCGACATCGTGCACCGGGAGCTGGCGCGGATGGTGCTGGCGGCGGGGCGCATCCGCTGACCGCCGCCAGTCACTCGCCGTCACCTGTGTGAGGTGAACTCCACGACCTGCTGGTACGTCGGCCGGTTCTGCCAGCCGATCTTGCCGTGCTTGATGCCGCCCAGGGTGCGCTGGACGATCGAGTCGGCGCACCACTGGTCGCCCGCCGAGCACTGGTCGTCGCCGGGGTACACCTGGGCCGCGGTCCTGCCCGCGGCCTCCTTCAGGGTGCTGATGAGCATGTCCCGGCAGGCACCGAGGCTGCCGCCGCCGCAGTACTTCCGGTCGAGCGGGCCCTGCACGGACTCACCGAGCACGGCCCGGACGTCCTTGTCGACGTAGCTCCACCAGCCGTACTGGAAGGAGCTTCCGGCGTGCGCGCCGGTCGGGCCGTGCGCGGCCGACGGGGACTCGTCGATGGGCAGAGCGGCGGTCATCGCGGCGTACAGCTCACTGCCGAGACCCGGTTCGAACTCGGCCTTCACCAGCAGCGGCCACCACGCGTCCAGGATGCGGACCGCGTCGGCGTCGGCGTACTTCTTCGAGCCCGCGGCGGTCTCGGTACGCTTGCCGCCCGCCGACAGCCACGCCTTGAGCTTGCTCACGGCCGCCGCCGCCGTGGTGTCGGTCACCGGGGAGCTGTTGACGACCTTGAGCAGATCCGGCAGGACGTCCTCGGCCCGCAGGTCGGCCAGGGCCGCGTCGGCCATCGCCTTCACCAGCGAGGCGCGGGTCACGCCGCCCGCGTCGACCAACTTGCGCACCCGGCTCTCCAGCAGATTGCCGCGGTGCACGGAGCCGTCGCCCCAGGGCGCGGTCGTGTAGTCCTTGGCCTGCTTGTTGTTCCAGGAGATGTAGTAGTCCTGGTCGATGGAGTTGGGGTGGGCCGAGGGCGGTGTGTAGTCCGCGGTGTTCTTCGCGGGGTTCCAGCCGCGCCACTCGTACGCCGGCCGCGCCCACACCGGGAACTCAGCGTCGACGCCGCTCGCCCGGACCGGGTTGTCGCCGCTGTTGTAGTAGGCGGTGTGCTCGGAGTCGGCGTAGAACCAGTTGAAGGTGTAGTTGATGTGCTGCGCCGCCTTCTGGAAGTCCTCGGGGCCCTTGACGTAGTCGGGGTCGTTCAGCATCTGGAAGCCGATGATGGAGTCGGCCTCGTGCATGTAGGAGGAGCGCAGGGTGGTGTAGGCGACCTTCTTGCCGCCGACGGTCGCGCGGTGGGTGACGGGACCGTACTCGGTGCGCCAGACCCGCATCGTGTACGAGCCCGCGGGGGTGCTGTCGGCGGTCGTGGGCTTCCAGGCGTTCTTCTGCTCGATCTTCTCCATCGCCGTGCAGGTGCCGCGGTACAGGTAGTGGTAGTCGTCCTGGCACAGCTCGACGGCGTAGGTGTCGATGATGTCCTGGCCGGAGGTCGTGGCGCTCCAGGAGTAGTCCTGGCCGCGGCCGAGCTCGACGTACATGCTCAGGCCGGCGAAGGAGGCGCCGCGGGCGCTGATGCCGGGCCCCTGGATCTCCTGGAGGAGCAGTAGCTGGGGTGCGAAGTAGCCGGTCTGCGGTCCGAAGACGGCGACCGGGTGGCCGCCGGCGGTATGCTCGCCGCCGACCACGAGAGCGTTCGACATGCCCCGCCTGGCCGAGGTCATCGCGGTGGCGGCGGCCGTGGCCGAGGCGCCGGACGCCGCCGCGCCGGACGCGCTGCCCGTACGGTCGTACACGAGCTGTTCCTCGCTCACCGAGCCGGCGTCGGGCAGGGCCTCGCCCTGCGGGTCGGCGGGCTTGGTGGCGTACGGGAAGCTCTTGTCGTGGACGGTGACGACCGCCTCGGGGTCGTTGCGCTCGCGGAAGGACTCCCAGACCTCGGTGCCCTCGGCCACGCCGTACTTCTCCTGCGCGGCCAGCAGGGAGATCGCGTTGTTGACCTCGCCGCCGCCTCCGGAGCCGAACAGGGCGCCGATCACCGAGCCGAGCGCGACGAGGTCGGTCAGCTTGAAGTGCTCGATCGTGCCGGCGTTGGTGACGGAGTCCTTGTGGCCGGTCAGGACGTACTCGCCGGGGAAGTAGCGGCCGCTGTCGGAGGCGTCGATGTAGGAGTTGATGCCGTCGAGATAGGCCTTGGCGTCGGCGAGGGCGAGCTGACCGCGTTCGCCGTTGGAGGCGACGGCGTTGTCTATCTGCGCCTGCAGATCGGCCTCGGTGTACGGCGCGTTGCGCCAGAACTGCTGCTCAAGGCCCTGGTTGGAGGGCGCGCCGCCGGCGAAGGAGGTTAGCCCGCCGCGACCGACGTGGCGGAAGACGTCCATCAGCCACAGCCGGTCCTGGGCCGACGCATAGCCCGCGCCGAACTCCGTGCCGTATCTGGTGGTACCGGTGATGTGCGGCACACCCGTCTTCTTGTCCCGGACGATCGTCACGTCGCTGCGCCCTGCGGGTCGGACGGTGGAGGCGACTTGGTCGGACGGGACGCCGAACGAGGCGTCGTTGAAGAAGTTGTTGATCGTCGCGTTGGTGAGGCCGGAGTAGCCCTTGGCCAGGTTGGCGTACGGGCCGAGCTGGTCCTCCGCGTGTTCGGGCTGGGTGCCGAAAGCCTGGTTGAGCAGGATCTGGGCGAGAGTGGCGTTGCCGTTCTGGCCCGGCGGCAGGATGTCGGAGCACTGGTTCCCGCAGTGGTCGTTCGCGGCCGTGATCTCGGCCGCCGCGGCGGGTGACGCGGTGGCCGCCGGGGAAAGAGGCGACAAAAGACCGGCAATCAGCGCGCATACGAATGCGGCCTTCAGGAACCCGGGGGATCCGCCGGGAGTTCTCAGTCTGTCTGGCGCGGTACGTGGGGTACGCCGTGGCATGGCAGCTCCTACCGACGAGGGTGGGCCGAGAGTGTTACCGGCGGTATCCCCGGGATTGAAGATGAACATGCGTCACTTTTTGAGCCACCAGGGCTCGCTATGGAGGTCATCGGAAATCGGATGGAGCCGAATCGCTTGTCGATACGTCTATTCGGCAACGTCCTAAGGACGACGCCGAAGTGACCGAAGTACAGGTGCAGATGTGACGGAGGTGCAGGGCGATGGCCGGTTTCCGGAGTCTGGCGAGACAGGTGCGCGATCCACGGTGCGATCTCGCGCTGCGGCGCTACTCGCTGCGTAAGTGCCTGGAGCGGTTCGCTCCTTACGGGCACAGGGCGACCTGGGACCACTTGTGCTCCCGGGCGGGATTCGGTCCCGAGGACCGGTCCCCCGACCCGGCGCGGCTCGTGGCCGCGTTGGAGGAGCTGGAAGAGGCGCGTTCGGTCTGGCTGGCCTACGAGGTCGAGTTCGCCGAGCGGCGCAAGAAGGAAAAGCACGACGGACTGCGCAGGCCGGGCAGCGTGGACGACTGGCACCGGCTGACCTGGGGCGGTTTCGGAGTCGCCTGGTGCGACGACCCCCGGGTCCACCCGCAGGAACCCCTGGCCGAGGTGCTGCGCCGACTGATCTCCGCGCTGGAGCGCGAACCGGGTTCGGAGTGCCCGGCGTGCAGCGGGGGGCGGCTGATCTGGAAGTACGACCTGGCCCATGAACCCTCCTCGGGCCCGGTCTGCACGGACTGCGGGATCGTGGTGCCGCGTCCGGTTCTCACGCCCGAGGCGCTGGCGGCTGCCAGGCGCGGACGGCGGCTGCTGATGTCCGCTTAGTACGACGGGGGTGCGCCGGGGATGCCGCACCCCCCTTTGCCGGGGCGTTTGTCGGGCCTTTGCCGCGGCGTTTTCCGGGGCGGCGACGACTGTCAGTGGCGGCTGGCACCATCGACGCATGATCCAGGTGTGTCTCAACGGGCCTCGCGGAGCGGGCGACGGTGCGGTGGTGCCGCTCTCGCCCGAGGCGCTGGCCGAATCCGCGGCCGAGGCCGTCGCGGCCGGGGCCACGGACATCCATGTCCACCCCAAGACCCCCTGCGGGCAGGACAGCCTGTCACCGCGCGTTCTCGCGCCGACGCTGGAGGCGATTCGGGCCCGGGTGGCGGTGCCGGTCGGTGTGACGACGGGCGCGTGGGCGGAGCCGGACCCCATGGCGCGGCTGGAGCGCATACGGAGCTGGACGGTGCTGCCGGACCACGCCTCGGTCAACTGGCACGAGGCGGGAGCCGAGGAACTCGCGGCGGCGCTGATCGAGCGGGGCGTGGGCGTGGAGGCGGGCATCTGGTCCGGCACGGACGGTGCCGCGCGGTTCGCCGACTCACCGTGGGGGCCGAGGGTGTTGCGGGTGCTGGCGGAGGTGACGGACACGTCGGCGCAGACGGCCGAGGCGAGCGCGCGTGCGTTGCTGGCCGACATCGGCCCGGCGTTCGGCCGCCCGGTGCTGCTGCACGGGGAGGACGGGAGTGCCTGGCCGGTGCTGCGGCTGGCGGGACGACTGGGGCTCGCGACGCGCATCGGCCTGGAGGACACACTGACCCTGCCGGACGGCGAACGTGCCCTGTCCAACGCCCGGTTGGTGGCCGAGGGGCTGGTCCAGTACGGGCGGCAGCGCCGGGCGCCGGACTGAAGATCGCGACGATAGCAGAGGCTAAATGGGTCGCTCCATCCCTTTCCCGTACGGACAGTTGGGGGCGATGAAACGAGACCCGAGGACCTGAAGGAGCCCCCTCATGTCGACGCTGCGCGTCACCGCCGAAGTGCTGACCGTCCATGAACATCCCAACGCCGACGCGCTGGAACTGGCCCAGGTGGGTCTGTACCGGGCCGTCGTCGCCAAGGGCGCGTACCGCACCGGTGAGGCCGCCGTGTACATCCCCGAGCAGGCGGTGCTGCCGACCGGCCTGATCGAGGAGCTGGGGCTGACCGGGCGGCTGGCGGGCAGCGGGGCCGACCGGGTCAAGGCGGTGCGGCTGCGCGGGGAGCTGTCGCAGGGGATCGTGTGCCGGCCGAAGGCGCTGGCCGACGTGGATCTGCCGCGGGCGGCCGCGGAGGGCACCGATTTCGCCGAACTGCTCGGGATCACCAAGTGGGTGCCGCCGATCCCGCCGACGATGTCGGGCGACGTGGAGTCGGCGCCGGACCTGCTGCCGTGGGTCGACATCGAGAACATCCAGCGGTATCCGGACATCTTCACGCCCGGCGAACCGGTGGTCCTGACCGAGAAGCTGCACGGGTCGGCCTGCCTGCTGACGTACGTCGCCGACGAGGAGCGGGTGTACGTGTCCTCCAAGGGCTTCGGTTCGAAGTCGCTGGCGCTGCGCGAGGAGTCGCGGAACCTGTACTGGCGGGCGATCCGCGGCCACGGCGTCGCCGAGGCGGCGGCCCGACTGGCCGAACGGCTCGGGGCGCGGCGGGTCGGCGTCTTCGGTGAGGTCTTCGGGGCCGGGGTGCAGGACCTGACGTACGGTGCCGACGGCCGGCGCGAGACGCTGGGATACGCCGTGTTCGACGTGTCCGCGGAGATCGACGGGCGGGTGCGATGGCTGGACGCGGCGGAGGTGCTGGACGGGGAACTGCCCCTGGTGCCGCGGCTGTTCGAGGGACCCTTCGACATCGAGCGGGTGCTGGAGGTCGCGAGCGGGCGCGAGACCGTGTCCGGGCGGGAGCTGCATCTGCGGGAGGGCGTGGTGATACGTCCGGCCGTCGAGCGGTACAGCGCGGTGACCGGCGGGCGGGCGATCGCGAAGGCGGTCAGCCCGGCCTATCTGACGCGCAAGGGCGGCACCGAGTACGAGTGAGACGGGCGTGCCAGTTGCGGCCCGCCCGTCCGACACCGACGGCCACCGCCCTCCCGGCAGGTCCCGCCCGTCCCGACGCCCACGGCCACCGCCCTCCCGGCGGTGGCCGTCCGGCTTTGGCTCGCGCTAGCCGGCTCGGCCCTGTCGCCCCTGCTGCCGGCCTCCCCCTTGCTCCACCATCAGGCGCGAGCCCGTGAGCCGCTCGCCGAACACGTCGTCCGGGTTGGACAGGACGCAGGTGTCCAGGGAGAGGCACCCGCAGCCGATGCAGTCGGTCAAGTGGTCGCGGAGGCGGTTGAGTTGCTTGATGCGCTCGTCCAGTTCGGAGCGCCACGCCTGCGACAGCTTCGCCCAGTCCTCGTGTGTGGGGGTGCGCTCCTCGGGGAGTTCGGCAAGGGCGTCACGGATCGTGGCCAGGGGGATGCCGACGCGCTGCGCGGCCCGCACGAACGCGACCCGGCGCAGGGTGTCGCGGGTGTAGCGGCGCTGGTTGCCGGACGTGCGCCGGCTGCTGATCAAGCCCTTGGACTCGTAGAAGTGCAGGGCGGAGACGGCGGCGCCGCTACGGGCGGAGAGCTGGCCGACCGTGAGCTCGTGAATCTTCTCGGGGATCTGGGGCACCCATCCAACCTACCTACCCACGTCACCGCCCCGGTCCGTTGACAGGGGCTTCGGCACCTAGCATGCTAAGCAGTCGCTTAGACATAGGCGCAGGCATCACTCACTAGGCATACGTGACGCGGGAGGCCGGGACATGGCAGAGCCGAGGATCTTCACCTCCGTCGACGACCTGAAGTCGGCGGTGGGCGAGGAGCTGGGGTACACGGACTGGCTGGAGGTCGACCAGAAGCGGGTCGACCTGTTCGCGGAGGCCACCGGTGACCACCAGTGGATCCACGTCGACCCGGAGAAGGCCGCC
Organism: Streptomyces sp. NPDC036764; assembly: GCF_055609385.1. NCBI lineage: Bacteria > Bacillati > Actinomycetota > Actinomycetes > Kitasatosporales > Streptomycetaceae > Streptomyces > Streptomyces sp. NPDC036764. The sequence goes on along the minus strand of NZ_JBVJPT010000016.1, from coordinate 168,239 downwards.
GCCGGCCCCTTCGGGACCACCATCGCCCACGGGTACCTCACCCTGTCGCTGCTGCCGCTCTTCGGCCCTCAGCTCATCAAGGTCGAGGGCGTGAAGATGGGCGTCAACTACGGGACGAACAAGGTGCGTTTCCCCGCCCCGGTGCCCGTGGGCTCGCGGCTGCGCGCCACCGCGACGATCACGGGCGTCGACGACGTGACGGGCGGCGTCCAGGTCAGTGTCGCGTTCACCGTGGAGCGCGAGGGCGGGGACAAGCCCGTGTGCGTCGCCGAGTCCGTCTCGCGCTACTACCTGTAGCCGACGCGCCGGGCAGGCCGGCGCCCGGCCGTGCCTACTTCGCCCCCACCATCCGCAGCACGAGGTCGGCGTACAGCGCGCCGACCTCGTCCGGCGTCCAGGGACCGTCGACGTTGAACCAGCGGGCCACGTCGATGCACAGCGACAGCACGGCGAGGGTCGTGCCCTTGACGTCCAGGACGTGGAAGTCGCCGGCCCCCACCCCGTCCTCGATGATCGCGCGCACCTCGGCGTCGCACTGCCGGCGCAGCGCGAGGATCTCGGCGCGGGCGTCCGGGCCGAGCGAGTCCAGTTCGTACTGCACGACCCGCGCGGTGGTGCGCCCCCCGGCGTGCCAGCGGACGAAGGAGCTCACGGCGTCGGAGAGCCGCTCGGCGGGGGTGCCCTCGCGCCGGGCCGCGGTCCGCAGGATGTCCAGGGCCTTCTCGTGGCCGATCCTGCTGATGCGGTGGAGCAGCTCTTCCTTGGTCTTGTAGTGGATGTAGAGCGCGGCCGGGCTCATACCGGCGCGGCCCGCGATGTCGCGGGTCGTCGTGGCGTGGTAGCCGCGCTCGGCGAAGGCCTCCACGGCGGCGATCAGCAGCCGCCGGGCCGCGTCGGGCGTGACCTCGGCCCACGCCGACGTCTCGCCGCCGGCCGTCTCCTCCGCCGTACTCATCGCTCACTCGCCCCTCTCGCTGACAGAAGGACCACCATACCGCCCAGGGTGAGCGAGCGCTTAGCCCGGCCCGTTCGGGCGTCAGGAGTTCTCAGAGCTTCTCGAAGGGGTGGTACGCGGGCCGGGCGGCCTCCTGCCGGTCCCGGATCACCTTGGAGAGGGTGAAGGCGGAGGTGACGAGATACAGGACGGCGATCGCGAGGAAGGCACGCACCCAGGCGTCGGCGTTCAGTTTGAAGATGCCGATGGCGGTCGCGGCCATGGCGACCGAGAAGGAGGCGACCGCCTGACCGTAGAAGGCGGCGGTGTTCTGCTGCTTGCCCGATGCGTCACTCATGGGGACAAGGGTCGGCGAATGCGGCCGCTGCCACATCCGCCGAAGTACCTAGGAGGTACGCGGAGATACTCAGAACGCCGAAACCCCAGTCAACGCCCGCCCGATGAGCAGCTTCTGGATCTGGCTCGTGCCCTCGTAGAGGGTCATCACGCGGGCGTCTCGCAGCAGCTTGCCCGCCGGGTACTCGTCGATGTAGCCGTAGCCGCCGAAGACCTGGAGGGCGTTGTTGGCGGCGCGCACGGCAGCCTCCGAGGCAAAGAGCTTGGCCTTGGAGGACTCCACGGCGAAGGGCAGCCCGCGGTCGATCAGGTCGGCGACCCGCCAGGTCAGCAGGCGCGCCGCGTCCACGTCGACGGCGATGTCGCTGATCAGCTCCTGGACGAGCTGATGGCGGGCGATCGGCTTGCCGAACTGCTCGCGCTCCCCGGCGTAACGGACGGCCGCGTCCAGCGCGGCCTGGGCTATGCCGACGCACCCCGCGGCGACCGACATCCGCCCCTTGGCCAGGGCCGACATCGCGACCGAGAAGCCCTTGCCCTCCTCCCCCACCATCGCCGACGCGGGCACCCGCACGTCCTCCAGCACCAGCTCGGCGGTGGCCTGGCCACGCAGGCCGAGCTTGCCGTGGATGGGGCGGCGCGTCAGGCCGGGCGTGTCGGTGGGGACCAGGAAGGCGGAGACGCCCTTGTGGCCGGGCGCGTCGGTGGAGCGGGCGAAGAGCAGGACGACGTCCGCCCAGGTGCCGTTGGTGATGAACATCTTGGTGCCGTTGATGACGTAGTCGTCACCCTCGCGCACCGCCCGCGTGGTGAGGTTTCCGGCGTCGGAGCCGGTGCCGGGCTCGGTGAGGCCGAAGCAGCCGACCAGATCGCCCGCGGTGAGCCCCGGCAGCCAGCGACGCCGCTGCTCCTCGCTCCCCCGGGCGGCGATCGTCTTGGCGACCAGGCCGAGGGAGACCGACACGATCCCGCGCACCGAGGAGTCGCCGCGCCCCAGCTCCTCCGTGACCAGGCAGTACGCGAGATGGTCGCCGCCCGAGCCGCCGTACTCCTCGTCGATCGTCAGGCCCAGGAAGCCGACCTCGCCGAGCTTCTTGACGATGGCACGGTCCACTTCCTCCGCACGGTCCCACTCGACGACGTTCGGCGCGATCTCGCGGTCCACGAAGTCCCGGGCGAGTCGGCGGACGGCGGTCTGCTCCTCGCTGAGCTCCAGGTTCATGCAGAGTCACCCCACAGACGGTGGCCAGCACGCGGACGGTGGCCATAGAGAGCCGTACATTGAAAGCCGTACATTTAAATTAGCACTGCTAGTTTATGTTCAGCAGCCCTACTATGTGCGCCATGGCCCGACCGCGCAAGCCCCTCCTCAGCTACGACCGGATCGTCGAGACGGCCCGCGAACTCGTGGACGCGGAGGGCCTGTCGGCCGTCTCCACGCGCCGCCTCGCCGCCGAGCTCGGGGTGAGCGGGCCGTCGCTGTACAACCACTTCCGCACGAAGGACGAGATCCTGGAGGCGGTCGCCGACTCGGTGAGCGCGCAGGTCGACCTGTCGATGTTCGAGGGCGGCCGGGACTGGCGGACCGCGCTGCACGACTGGGCCGTCTCCTACCGTGCGGCCCTGCGCGACCACCCCAACATCGTGCCGGTACTGGCCCGCGGTCCCGGCCGCCGCCCGGCCGCGCTGCGGCTCGCCGACGCCGCCTACGGCGCGATGGTGGCGGCGGGCTGGCCGCCGGCCCAGGCCACGTCCATCGGCGCGCTGATGCGGTACTTCATCATGGGTTCGGCGCTCGGTTCGTTCGCCGGGGGCTTCGTGGACGACGCGAGCGCGTACGACCCCGCCGACTATCCGCACCTCGGGCAGGCCCACCTCCTCGCCGACCAGCAGGAGAAGATCGACGAGCGGGCCTTCGAGACGGGGCTGACGGCGCTGCTTGACGGGTTGGCCCGGCAGTACGAGCAGGTCGGCCGGGATGCCTGAGCAACGCCGGTAGACCGCTCGGTCACTCTTCGGCGAGCCGCTCGGCCCTCTTCGGCAGGCTGCCCGGTCACTTATCGGAAGGCAGCCGGGTCGCTCTTCGGCAGGGCACCCGATCCTCAGAGGCAGGCCGCCCGGTCCCGCTTCGGCACGCGCACAGTCACTCTTCGGCCCCCGCCGAAGTGTCCGTGCCTCATCCTGGGACGCATGGCCACCAAGGACCCTCAGGCGCCGCAGCTCGCCCGCATCGCCGGGCTCATCGCCGACGAGACGCGGGCCGCATGTCTGCTGGCGCTGCTCGACGGGCGGGCGTGGACCGCCGGTGAGCTGGCGCGGCACGCCGGTGTCGCGGCGTCGACGCTGAGCGAGCATCTGGGCAAGCTGGTCGCGGGTGGGCTGCTCACCGAGGAGCGGCAGGGGCGGCACCGCTACGTCCGGCTCGCCGACGACCGGGTCGCCGGGTTGGTGGAGGACCTTGTCGCCCAGGTGGCCCCGGGGGCGGTCCGCCGGCCCCGGAACCTACGGGAGTCCAGCGCCGGCTCTGCCATGGCGCGCGGCCGGACCTGCTACGACCATCTCGCCGGGCGGCTCGGCATCGCGGTGACCGACGCGCTCACCTCGCGCGGGCTGCTGCGCCAGGACACCGGGTTCGCGCTCACGGACACCGGGATCGGCTGGTTCGACTCGGCCGGCATCCCCCTCGACCGTGCGAGCCGCCGTCCCTTGGCCCGGGCCTGCCTCGACTGGACGGAGCGCCGTCCCCATCTGGCCGGTGTCGCCGGCGCGGCCTTGTGCCGGCATGCGCTGGACGTCGGCTGGTGCGTGCGGATCGGCTCGGAGCGGGCCGTGAAGGTGACTCCGTCGGGGGAGCGGGCGTTGGGGGAGCTTCTGGGTATCGAGGCGGGGGCGTTGCGGTGAGCCGACGGGAACGACTCCGGGGGTGGTGTGCCGGGTGCGGGTGAGTGGGGGCTTGTCGCGCAGTTCCCCGTGCCCCTGGTCGGCTGCGGCCGACGTCGCCCTGACAGGAACCGGCGCGCCGGGGGTGCTGTGCCGGGTGCGGGCGAGTGGGGGCTTGTCGCGCAGTTCCCCGTGCCCCTGGTTGGTTGCAGCCGGTGGCGCCCTGACAGGAACCGGCGCGCCGGGGGTGCTGTGCCGGGTGCGGGGTGAGTGGGGCTTGTCGCGCAGTTCCCCGTGCCCCTGGTTGGTTGCAGCCGGTGGCGCCCTGGCAAGGGCCCGGCGCGCCGTTGAGGACTGTCGCGCAGTTCCCCGTGCCCCTGGTTGGTTGCAGCCGCTGTCGCCCTGACAGGGCCCGGCATTCACGCCCCGTCCGAAAATCGCCAGTCTTCGCCCGTCTTCCTTTCTAGCCTCTGGAACATGATGAACAGCCTCTCTGCCCGTCGTCCCGATCTGCTCGCCGCCGGTGCTGCCGGCGTCACCGTCGTGATGTGGGCCTCGGCCTTCGTGTCCATCCGCAGTGCCGGGGCCGAGTACTCGCCCGGCGCGCTCGCGCTGGGGAGGCTGCTCGTCGGTGCGGTGGTGCTGGGGCTCATCTGCCTGGTCCGGCGGGAAGGGCCGCCTCCGCGGGCGGCCCGGCCCGGGATCGCGATATCGGGACTGCTGTGGTTCGGCTTCTACAGCGTCGTCCTGAACTGGGGCGAGCAGCAGGTGGACGCCGGTACGGCGGCTCTCGTCGTGAACATCGGGCCCATCCTCATCGCGCTGCTGGGCGCCCGGCTGCTCGGAGACCCGATGCCGCCGCGGCTGCTGGCGGGCATGGCGGTGTCGTTCGCCGGCGCCGTCACCGTGGGGCTTTCGATGTCCGGCGAGGGCGGTTCGTCGGTGCTCGGAGTGGTGCTGTGCCTGCTCGCCGCGATCGGCTACGCGGGCGGCGCGGTGGCGCAGAAGCCGGCGCTCGGCCATGCGAGCGCGCTCCAGGTGACGACGTACGGGTGTCTGGTCGGCGCGGTGCTCTGCCTGCCGTTCGCCGGACAGCTCGTCGACGACGCGGCCCACGCCTCGGTGTCCGCGACGCTCAACCTGGTCTATCTCGGCGTCTTCTCGCTGGCGCTCGCCTTCACGACATGGGCGTACGCCCTCGCCCGTACGACCGCCAGCCGCATGGGCGCGACCACGTACGCGGTGCCCGCGCTGGTCGTACTGATGTCGTGGCTGGCGCTCGGCGAGGTGCCCGGGCTGCTCACGCTCGCGGGCGGTGCGCTGTGTCTGGCGGGCGTGGCCGTGTCGCGGTCGCGGACCGGGTCCGCCCGGGTCGTGGCGAGTGCGCCGCAACCCGAGCAGACCCGCGAGTCAGCGTGAACTCGCCCTGCCGGCCAGCACCTTGATGGAGACCAGGGCGATCACGGCGAGGCCGATGATGTAGGCGGACACCGCCATCGAGGTGCCCGAGGCCTCCAGCAGCAGCACCATGACGAAGGGCGCGAGCCCGCCGCCGAGCACGGCCGCGATCTGGTAGCCGAGGGAGGCACCGGTGTAGCGCATCTCGGGCGTGAACAGCTCGGCGAACAGGGCCGCCTGGGGGCCGTACATGATGCTGAGGAAGCAGCTTGCGACGAAGGAGCCGACCGCCAGCCACAGCAGTGATCCGGTGTCTACGAGCAGGAACAGCGGTACGGCCCACAGGGCGATGCCGGCGGCGCCGAGCGCGTAGACGCGGATGCGGCCGACCTTGTCGGAGAGCGCGGCGGCGGCCGGGATCAGCACGAGCTGGGTGAGGCTGACGCAGAGCGAGACGGTGAGGACCGCGCTCTTGTCCATGTCGAGTTCGCGGGTGGTGTAGTCGAGGACGCCGGTGATCAGGATGTAGAAGGTCGCGGTGTTGACGGCGAAGGAGCCGCCGGCGAGCAGGACCGTGCCGAGGTGGTCCTTGAGGATGGTGCGCAGCGGGCTGGACTGCTCGGTCTTCTCCTTCTCCGCCAACGCCCGCTCGGCCTCGCGGAATTCGGGGGTCTCCTCGACGCGGGTGTGGATGTACCAGGCGAGGGCGAGGACGAACAGTCCGATCAGGAACGGCACCCGCCAGCCCCACGCGGCGAACTGCGCGTCGGTGGTGAAGGCGCCGGCGAGCAGGAAGACGGTGTTGGCGCTCACCACGCCGATGGGGACGCCGAGTTGGACGACGCTTCCGTAGACGCCGCGCTTGCCCTCGGGCGCGTACTCGGTGGCCATCAGCATCGCGCCGCCCCACTGGGCGCCGACCGCGACGCCCTGGGCGATGCGCAGGAGGACGAGCAGGATCGGGGCGGCGACGCCGATCGTCTCGTAGGTCGGGAGCAGGCCGATGCCGGTGGTGGCGATGCCCATGAGGGTGAGGGCGAGGACCAGCATGGGCTTGCGGCCGCGCTTGTCGCCGATCTGACCTGCGACGACGCCGCCGATGGGGCGGGCCAGGAAGCCGACGGCGAAGGTGGCGAAGGCGGCGAGCACTCCGGCGGTGGGGTTGCCCGCCGGGAAGTACAGGTCGCCGAGAACGAGGGCGGCGGCGATGCCGAAGACGAAGTAGTCGTACCACTCGACGGCCGAGGCGAGGGCCGCCGCTGTGGCCACGCGGCGCCGGTTGACCGTGGGGAGGGTGGTCGTGGTGTCGGGGTGAGCGGAGGGGGCCATGTCCATGCGTGCACACTCCGGTGGGTGCGGTGGGGACGTTGGCGGCGAACGTACTGACCGGACGGTATGGGGTCAACGGTTGTGCATGAAGGTTGCCCGGGGCACCCGAGGCCCCGGGCAACGACATCGGAACCTCAGAACACCACCAGCGCCCGGCCGCCCTTGCCCGCGATCATGTTCTCGAACGCGGCCGGAATCCCCTCCAGCGCGATCCGTTCCGTCACCAGCGCGCCCAGGTCCAGCCGGCCCGCGCGTACGTGCTCGGCGAGCACCGGCAGGTCCCGGGCCGGGTCGGAGTTGCCGTAGACGCAGCCGGAGAGGGTGCGGCCCCAGTGGAAGATCTCCAGCGCGTTGAAGGTGACCTGCTGGTCCTTGCCGCCGATGCCGACGACCGTGGTGCGGCCGCCGCGCCGGGTGGAGTCCCAGGCCGTGCGGATGGCGCTCGCGCGACCCACGCACTCGACGGCCACGTCCACGCCCTGCTTGCCGGTCAGGCCCCGGATCTCGCGGGCGGTGTTCTCGGAGGCGATCACATAGTCGGTGGCTCCCGCCGCGCGTGCCAGTTCCTCCTTCTCCGGGGAGACGTCGACGGCGACGATCTTCGCCGCGCCCGCGATCCGGGCGGCCTGGAGGGCGGCCAGGCCGACCCCGCCGACACCGAACACGGCGACCGTCTCCCCCTCCCGCACCCGCGCCGAGTGGTGCACGGCGCCGTAGCCGGTGAGGACGGCGCAGCCCAGCAGGGCGGCGTCGGTGAGCGGGACGCCGTCGGGGAGCGGAAGGAGGCAGTCGGCGGAGACGACCGTCTCCTCGGCGAACGCGGCGACGTTCAGGCCGGGGTGCAGGTCGGTGCCCGAGGCGGTGCGGGCGTAGACGTCGGCGGCGCCGTTCAGCGCGTTGGCGCACAGCCAGACCTCGCCGAGCCCGCAGGCGTGGCAACTGCCGCACGAGGGGGCCCAGTTGAGGACGACTCCGTCGCCCGGCGCGAAATGAGCGACACCCTCCCCCACGGCCACCACCGTGCCGGCGCCCTCATGGCCGAGGACCGCGGGAACGGGGACGCGCATGGTGCCGTTCGACAGGGACAGGTCGGAGTGGCAGACGCCGGCGGCGGCGAGGCGGACGCGGACCCGGCCGGGGCCGGGGTCGGGCAGTTCGATGTCGATGACCTCCAGCGGAGCACCGATGGCGGGCAGGACGGCGGCGCGAACCATGTGCGGGCTCCTCAGAACTGCAGGGACTTGGTCTGGAGGTACTCGGCCAGGCCGTGCGTGCCCAGCTCACGGCCCACGCCCGACTGCTTGTAGCCGCCGAAGGGGGCGCGGACGTTGAAGCGGCCGCCGTTGATGTCGACCTGCCCGGTGTCCATCCGGCGCGCGAAGGCCACCGCCTCCGCCTCCTCGCCCGCCCAGACGGCGCCCGCGAGGCCGTAGACGGTGCCGTTGGCGATGCGCAGGGCGTCGTCCTCGTCGTCGTACCGCAGGATCGACAGGACCGGGCCGAAGATCTCCTCCTGGGCGATGGTCATCTCGGGCGTCACATCGGCGAAGACGGTCGGGCTGACGAACCAGCCCTGCTCGCGCGGCGCTTCGGTGCCGCCCGCGACGAGCCGTGCACCCTCGGCCACGCCCTTCTCGATGTAGCCGAGGACCCGCGCCTGCTGCTTGGCGCTCACCACCGGGCCGATGCGCTCGCCGTACTTGGCGGCGGCGGTCGCGGCCAGCTCCACGGCCTCGTCGTACTGGTCGCGGTGGACCAGCATCCGCGTCCAGGCGCTGCACGTCTGCCCGGAGTTGGACATCACGTTGGCGACGCCGACGTTGACCGCCTTGGCCAGGTCGGCGCTCGGCAGGATGACGTTGGCGGACTTGCCGCCCAGCTCCAGGGCGACCTTCTTGATGGCCGCGCCGGCCACCGCGGCGATCTGCCGGCCGACGGCGGTGGAGCCGGTGAAGGAGACCAGGTCGACGTCCGGGTGCTCGGCGAGCGCCTGGCCCGCGACCGGGCCGAGGCCGGTGACCAGGTTGAAGACGCCCGCGGGGAGGCCGGCTTCATGGACCGCCTCGGCGAAGAGCTGGGCGACCAGCGGGGTGTCCTCGGCGGGCTTGAGCACCACCGTGCAGCCCGCCGCCAGCGCCGGGCCGACCTTGGCGACGATCTGGTGGAGCGGGTAGTTCCAGGGCGTGATCGCGCCGACCACGCCGATGGGCTCCAGGTACACCGTCGAGTTGCCGACCTTCTCCTCGAAGGCGTAGGTCTGGGCCAGTTCGGCGTACGTGCCCGCGACCGCGATCGGCGCGCCCGCGTGGACCGACTGGGAGAACTTCAGGGGCGAGCCGAGTTCGGCGGTGACCGTCTCGGCGATCTCGTCACTGCGGGCCTGGAGCGCGTCCCGGAGGGCGGTCAGCCGTGCGGCCCGTTCGGCGGGCGGGGTCGCGGCCCAGCCCGGGAGGGCGGTGCGGGCGGCCCGTACGGCGGTGTCGACGTCGGCGGCGGTGCCGGCCGGGACCCGTCCGATGACCTGTTCGTCGGCCGGATTCACCACCTCGATCACGTCCCCGCTCGCGGCGGGGCGCCACGCGCCGTCGATGTACATGCCGTCGTGTGCCTTCATCACGCTTCCTCCCGGGCGGGGCGACCTCGTCGTCCGGCTCATAAACTAGCGGCGTTAGTTTTCGCCTGCCAACTGTATCGACAGCGACTTCGCCGCGCGGTCCATGACATCAGAAGTCCACGCGCGCCTCGTCGTCCACCCTGCCCACCGCCTCCTGGCCGAATGCCTTCTCGTAGGCGCGCCGGATCTCCTCGATCCTGCGGTCACCGGCGTCCGCCCGGGTCCGCGGATAGAGCAGGATCAGCTCGTACGACCGCTCCTTCTCGATCGCGCCGCTCGCGTCCCGCCACTGCCCTCGCCCGGACTGGATCGTGAGCCCTTCCGGGAAGTCCGGAGTGACCTCCCTGTCGACGAACTCCATGAACTGCCCGTCGGTGACCGCGGGGCCGCCGTCCGGGCGCGCGGTTCCGAAGAACAACTGGGTCTCGATGTACGGCTCTCCCCGCGCCGGCACCGCGGTGGCGCCGGCGTCGAGAGTGGCGTAGGCGGTCGGCGCACCGACGGCCAGCAGCAGGCCAACGGAGGCGAGAACAGCCCGGGTTCGGGTGAATTGCGCGTTCATGGTCCATAACTAGCCAAACCGGGCCGACTTCACTCCTCCAGGTCGGGAAGCCTCGCCGGGGCCGGGCAGATGCGGTCGCCGTGCTGGTCGAAGACGAACAGATGGGCGAGGTCGACGAGGAGCGGGACGTGCATGCCGTGCCGCAGGTCGAAGTCGGGGGTGGTGCGGACGATGAGGTCGCCGGGGAGCCGGCCCTCGGGCGGCGCGGTGTCGTGGGCGCCGTCGGCCGGGTCATCGAGCGTCACCACGGGCCCGGCGCGCAGGGCGCCCGCGCGGTTGCGCAGCCGCTCCAGCACCCCGCCGGAGTCCCGGCGGCGGCGCCGGACCGACGGGGCGGGGCGCGGGGCCTCCAGGTCGGGCACGACGGCAGGCCGGGAGCCGGTGTTGAAGTGGACGAGGACCTCGTGCCCCTGGAACTCCACATGCTCGACCAGGCCGGTGATGTGCACCTCGCCGGGGCGGGCACTGGCGGGCTTCGCGATGCGGACGGCCTCCGAACGCAGGCCCACGATGACCTCGCGCCCCTGCTGCACCCGCAGCAACTGGTGGTCCAGGCACAGGGGTTCGGGCAGCCGGAGGTACTGCTTGCCCAGGCTGATGGTCATCGCGCCGTCCAGCGGGGCGCGCACCATGCCGCGCAGCAGGTTGATGCGCGGGGTGCCGATGAAGGCGGCGACGAACACGTTGCGCGGCAGCGAGTAGACCGAGCGGGGCGTGCCGACCTGCTGGAGGACGCCGCCGCGCAGGACGGCAACTCGGTCGCCGAGGGACATCGCCTCGGCCTGGTCGTGGGTCACGTAGACCGTGGTGACGCCCAGTTTGCGGGTGAGGTCGGAGATCTCGGCGCGCAGATGGTTGCGGAGCTTCGCGTCGAGGTTGGACAGCGGCTCGTCCATCAGGAACGCGGAGGGGTGGCGGGCGATGGCCCGGCCCATGGCGACGCGCTGGCGTTCGCCGCCGGAGAGCTGGGCGGGGAAGCGGTCGAGGAGGTCCTCGATGCCCAGCATGCGGGCCGTGGCGTCCACCCGCGTCCGGGGGTCCTCGCCGGGCGACTCGATGCGCAGCGGGAAGCCGATGTTGTCGCGGCTGGTCATGCTCGGGTACAGGGCGAAGTTCTGGAAGACCATCGCGATGCGCCGGTCGGCAGGCAGCAGGTCGTTGGCCCACTCGCCGTCCAGCAGCAGTTCGCCCTCGTCGATCTCCTCCAGACCGGCGATCATCCTGAGCACGGTGGACTTGCCGCAGCCGGAGGGCCCGAGCAGCACGAGGAACTCACCGGGCTCGATGTCCAGCGTGAGCCGGTCCACGACGCGGGTGCCGCGCGTGTAGGACTTGCTCACGTCGTGCAGGGAGATGGCGCGTGTCATGACGGATGCCCCCGGGGGCTCATTCAGGCGCCGGGGCCCGTCCGGCATGCCGGGTGAGGATTACGCACGGTCCGGCACGCGCTGCGCCGGACGGGCCCTGGTGCTCCGTGGTCGAACGCCTAGTGCGGGTCGCACGGGGCGTGTGAGTCACGGAAGTTAACGGAATGTGTGCGGCCGGGGGAAGGGAACGGCCCGAATCGGGCGCCGCTGTCCATCAGGCGGGCAAGCGGACGGCCGGATTCAGCGCCGGCCGGCGCCCTTCGGCCCCCGGGTCGCGGCGAGATGGGCGTAGACGACGACGTTGCCCGTGTAGCCGGTCCTGCGGTTGTAGTTGCCGCCGCAGGTGATCAGCCGCAACTCCGGCCGGGCCCGGGCGCCGTACACCTCACGGTTGGGGAACTTGTCCTTCTGGTACGTCTTGATGGCGTCGACCTTGTAGACGGCGGTCCGTCCGTCGGCGCGCCGGATCTCGATGCGCTTGCCGCGCTTCAGTTCGCCGAGGCCGCCGAATACGGCGGGTCCGGTGTCGGTGTCGAGGTGACCCACGGCGATGGCGGTGCCCTGCTCACCCGGGGAGGGTCCGTCCGCGTACCAGCCGACCAGGTTGGGCTTGTCCTCCGGGGGCGCGGGCAGGCGCCGCTCGCTGTCGAGGTGCAGGTCCATCAGCGGGGAGTCGACGCTGATGTAGGGGATCACGAGGCGGGTCGCACGGGAGCGGGGCAGGGGGCTCGGGCCGGTGGACCTTCCGGCACGGGCGGGCCGGGGCGAGGGGGACGGCGGGGCGGGGGTGCTCACCGGGGCCGGGGTGCCCACCGGGGCCGGAGCGCCGGCCACGGGGTCGGTCGGGGACGCGGGGTCGGGCGGGGAACCGCCGGGTGGTCCGGGGGGTGCCTCGCGCCGGTCGGGAGGCGGATCGCCCGCGAGCGGGCGGGAGTCGGCGCCCGCCCCGCCGGCACCGCTTCCGGTGCCGGCGGCTTGGACCTCGGAGGCCTCGGCGGAGCCCGGAGCGGCCGTACCGGCTCCGGGCCTCTCGTGGTCGCAGCGGACGCAGACCACCACCAGCGAGACGGTCAGCACGGCCGTCCTCGCCAGGCGGTAGGCGCGCCTGCGGTACCAGGGCCTGCGTCTTCTACGCGCCATGCGTACGGCGACGGAGCCGGAACCAGATCACCCCGCCCACCGCGGCCAGGCCGACGACGCCGGCACCGGCGACCGTGGTGAAGGCCTCACCGCGCGCGATGCCACCACCGCCGGCCGGCGGACCGCCCTGCGGGCCGGGCGGGGGCGTCGTCATCGAGGTGCGGCAGTCGACCGAGAAGGTCTTCTGCCGCTCGCCGCCGGTGATGCCCGTGAACGTCCATGTGAGCTGGTACTGGCCGTCGGGCAGGTTCAGGTCCTCGGTGTGGCCGATGCCGCCGGCGAGGTTGAGGGTCCCGCGCAGCGTGGCGCCGCCCGGCACATTGGGCTGGGTCGCGATGTTCCAGGTGACGGCCGTGATGGTCTCGAAGTTGGCGGCGTCGAGGTAGAACCGGCAGACCCTCGGCTCGTCGATCGCGTCCCCGTACGGCGTGCGCGCGACCCCGTCCCAAGGCGCCGTGTGGATCTTGAGCGTGCCATTGTCACCGGGCGCCATCGGCGCGGCTCCCGACGTCGGCATCCCGGTGAGCGGAGTCAGCGCGGCGGTCAGCGCCGTGACGGCGACGATGCGCGCGGCGCGGCGTGGAAGAGGCGTGGTGGGCATGCGAGTCCTCCGAGTCAGACGATTTTCGTACAAATCGCTCTTCGTCTGACTCTCTTTCACATGTGCACGCCGAATCGTGGAAGCAGCGCCTTACGGCCCATCAGATACCACTCTTTCGACGCAAGATCGCCCTCGGCAGGATGGCCTGACCGGTGCCCTCGGACTCCCCCGCCGGCCGCGCGGGCGCCCGCAGCGCAATGCCGGCCGACACCAGCAGCAGCGCGCCCAGCATCACGAACGGCGCCGCCACCCCCGCGAGCCCGGCGACCAGGCCCGCGGACGCCGGTGCGGCGACCTGGCCGAGGCGGTTGCCGGTCAGCCGCAGGGCGAGGGCGGTGGAGCGGGCACCCTCGGGAGCCGCCTGGACGACCGTCGTCATGGACAGCGGCTGGCCGACGCCGAGGCAGAATCCGAACACCGCCAGCATCACGGCCAGCGCCCACACCGGCACCGGCAGCGCGATGCCCGCGCACAGCAGGGCCGCCAGCAGACAGGTCACGGTCAGCAGCAGGGTGCGGCCGAGCAGCCGGAGCAGGGGCGTCAGGACCAGCCGGCACGCGATGGTGGCCGCCGCGCGCAGGCTGAGCAGGACGCCGATCATGGCCGGCGCGATGCCCCGGTGCTCGCCGACCACCGGCAGATAGGCGGTGAGGATGTCCGTCGCGGACAGCACGGCGAGGCTGATGAAGATGCCGGCGGGCACACCCCGGGCACGCAGGATGCGCTGGACCGGAACCCGCTCGCCCCGTTCCTCGCGGGACTTGACCGTCGTACGGCTCTCTATGCGCCACAGCGACGTGAACGCGACCGCGCCGCCCGCGCCCGCCACCAGCAGGGCGAGCGCACTGGTCCCCGCCATGTCCCGGCCGCCGATGAGCGCGCCCGCGGCGATCGGGCCGACGAGTTGGCCGAGGGAGGCGCCGATGGTGAAGTGGCCGAAGTTGCGGTCCTGTTCGTGCGGGGCGGACTGGCGGGCGACCAGGGACTGAGCACCGATGACGAAGCACAGGTGGCCGAGGCCCATCACCCCGCTCCAGACCGCCATCGCCCACAGCGAGCCCGCCAGGCCGCTGAGGGCACAGCCGCCGGATATCAGGACCACGCCGACCGGCAGCAGCGGGGCACAGCGGCCGTGGTCGGTGCGCCGGCCCAGCGGGACGGCGACGAACAGCGGGAGCAGGGCGTACACGCCCGCGATCACACCGATCGCCCGTTCGTCGGCGCCCAGCGCGAGGGCCCGGTAGGAGACGGCGGGCCGTGCCATCGACACCGCCCCCTGAGCGAAGCTGAAGGCGATGACGAGGCGGAGCAGCCAGCCGCGGTTCCCACCGGGCCTCATGAGCGTGTCCTCCGTGAACGGTGTGCGTGGACCGGACTTGTGGATCAGATGATTCCGAAGAGCATGCCCGCCGCGAGGATGACCAGGCAGGTGAGGGCCGCCCACTTCACCACGAACCTGGTGTGGTCGCCGAACTCCACCTTGGCCATGCCGACGAGGACGTACACCGCGGGGACGAGCGGGCTCGACATGTGCAGCGGCTGGCCGACCAGGGAGGCGCGGGCCATCTCCAGCGGGGTGACGCCGTGCGCCGCGCCGGCCTCGGCGAGCACCGGCAGGACGCCGAAGTAGAAGCCGTCGTTGGACATGAAGTAGGTCAGCGGAAGGCTCAGCACACCGGTGACCAGGGCCATGTGCGGACCCATGCCCTCGGGGATGACGTCCACCATCCACTTGGCCATGTGGTCGACCATGCCGGTGCCCTGGAGCACGCCGGTGAAGACGGCGGCGGCGAAGACCATGCCGGAGACGTTCAGGACGTTGTCGGCGTGGGCGGCGAGGCGGGCCTTCTGGTCCGGGATGTGCGGGAAGTTCACGGTGAGCGCGAGCGCGGCGCCGAGCAGGAACAGCACCGGGATCGGCAGCCACTCCATGATCATGGCGGTCAGCAGGGTGACCGTCAGCAGCGCGTTGAACCAGTAGAGCTTGGGGCGCAGGGTGGGCCGGTCGGGGTCGAGGGCCTGGAAGCGCTCGTCGTCCTCGGTGTCCTCCGCGTCGGTGCCGGAGCCCGAACCGCCGGTGCCCGCGGGGGTCTTGGCCGTGCCGGAGCCGCCGGCCCCCACCAGGACCGTCTCGGTCTCCTTCTCCTCGACCAGGACCTCGTCCAGCGTGAGCACGCCGAGCCGCTTGCGCTCGCGCAGACCGAGGACGTACGACAGGACGAAGACGGCCAGCAGACCCACGGCGAGGGCCGGGATCATCGGGACGAAGATGTCGCTGGCGTCGAGCTTGAGCGCGGTGGCGGCGCGGGCGGTCGGGCCGCCCCACGGCAGGGTGTTCATCACGCCGTTGGCCATCGCCGCGACGCCGGTCATCACGACCAGGCTCATCTTCAGGCGCTTGTACAGCGGGTACATCGCCGAGACGGTGATCATGAAGGTGGTCGAGCCGTCGCCGTCGAGCGAGACGATCGCGGCGAGGATCGCCGTGCCCACGACGATTCGCATCGGGTCGGCCTTGCAGAACTTCAGGATGCCCCGAACGATCGGGTCGAAGAGGCCGACATCGATCATCACACCGAAGTAGACGATCGCGAACATGAGCATCGCCGCGGTGGGGGCGAGGCTGGTGACGCCTTCGATGACGTAGTCACCGAGCTTGGCGCCCTTTCCGACGAACACACAGAACAGTGCCGGAATCAGCACGAGCGCCGCGATCGGCGACATCTTCTTCATCATGATCAGGACCAGGAAGGTCGCGATCATGGCGAAGCCGAGGATGGTCAGCATGTGGATACCTAACGTTCGCCCTTGAACATCCCACGAGGGCCGGGGGTGCGACGACGTTAGGTCCCGCCAAGCGGCGTTAACAAGACGTTGACATGCGAGCAATAAGCGCAAAACTCCAGGTCAGAGCTTTGCTCAGGTCAGAGGCGTGATCTTTTCGGACACCGGGGCCACCTCGATGGGCACTCCGTTGAGCACGGCGTTGCCCGACAGCGGGTCGAGCAGGCTGCCGTCGAGGAGCTGGTTGACGTTGACCCCGGGGTCGGTGGCGGCGTGGCCGAGCCGGGTGCCCGGGCGGTCGTGGCCCCAGCCGTGCGGCAGGCTCACCACACCCGTGCGCACCGCGTCGGTGACCTCGGCGGGGGCGGTCACCTCTCCCCCGGCGCCCTTGAGGCGTACGGCCGCCCCGTCCCGTACACCGAGCCGCTCGGCGTCCTCCGGGTGGATGTGCAGGGTGCAGCGGTTGGAACCGCCGGTGAGGGCGGGCACGTTGTGCATCCAACTGTTGTTGGAGCGCAGATGGCGGCGGCCGATGAGGACGAGCCCGTCGGGGCGGTGCCGCAGCGCCTCCCGCAGCCGGGGCAGATCGCCGGCGATGGGCTCCGGCAGCAGCTCCACCTTGCCGCTTACGGTCTTGAGCGGCTGCGGCAGACGGGACTTCAGCGGTCCGAGGTCGATGCCGTGCGGATGCGCGAGCAGCTTTTCGAGGGTCAGCCCGTCGGGCCGTACGCCGAAGCCGTCGCCGTAGGGGCCGAGGCGCAGCATCATGTCGAGCCGTCGCTCGGGGCCGCTCACGCCGGTGAGCTGCGCGGCGAGTTCCTTCGGGTCACGGCCGTGCACCGGGGAGTGCGGCTCCTTCACCGCCTTGCCGAGCGTCTGGTCGATGACCATCGCGTCGACGGCGGCGGGGTCGGCGCCGTGCATGCCGGTCGCGGCCAGGATCAGCCGGGCCAGGATCTCGGACTCGGCCATGCGACCCGGCTCCAGCGGGACGGCGGCGCGGGTGTAGCGGACCTGGTTGCGCACGGCGAGGGTGTTGAAGGCGAAGTCGTGGTGCGGGCTCTGCGAGGGCGGGGGCGGCGGCAGCACGACGTGGGCGTGGCGCGAGGTCTCGTTGAGGTACGGGTCGACGCTGACCATGAAGTCGAGCGAGCCGAGGGCCTTGTCGAGCCGGTCGCCGTCGGGGGCCGAAAGGACCGGGTTGGACGCGACGGCGACGAGCGCGCGGACGGGCTCGCCCTCGGCGGTGGCGGTGTCGATCTCCTCGGCGAGCGCGGACAGCGGCAGCTCGCCCTTGGCCTCGGGGTGCCGGCTCACCCGGGAGTGCCAGCGCCCGAGCGCGAAGCCGTGGCCGGGTCCTGCGGGGCGGGGCGTCTTGTCGGTTGCGGCCTGCGGGAAGAGGGCGCCGCCGGGGCGGTCGAGGTTGCCGGTGAGGACGTTGAGGACGTCGACGAGCCAGCTCGCCAGGGTGCCGTGCGGGACGGTGCAGCTCCCGATGCGACCGTAGACGGCGGCGGTCGGGGCGGCGGCGAGCTCGCGGGCCAGCGCGCGGATCGTGCCGGCGTCCACGTCACAGGCGCCGGCGACGGCCTCCGGGGTGAAGTCCCGTACCTCCGCGCGGACTTCCTCGACTCCCTGCACGTGTGGCGCGAGCTCCCCGAGGGCGACCAGGTCCTCCTCGAACAGCACGTACGCCATCGCCGCCAGCAGCAGCGCGTCGGTGCCGGGCCGGATCGCGACATGCCGGTCGGCGAGCTTGGCGGTGCGGGTGCGGCGCGGGTCGATGACGGTGAGGGTGCCGCCGCGGGCCTTGAGCGCCTTGAGCTTGCCCGGGAAGTCGGGGGCGGTGCACAGGCTGCCGTTGGACTCCAGGGGATTGGCGCCGATGAGGAGGAGGTGGTCGGTGTGGTCGAGGTCCGGCACCGGGATCGCGAGGGCGTCGCCGTAGAGCAGCCCGCTGGAGACGTGCTTGGGCATCTGGTCGACCGTGGAGGCGGTGAAGACGCTGCGGGTGCGCAGGCCGGCCATCAGGATCGGCGGGTAGAGCGCGCCGGCCACGGTGTGCACGTTGGGGTTGCCGAGCACGACGCCCACGGAGTTGGGCCCGTACCGCTCGACGACCGGGCGCAGGCCGGCGGCGACCGCGTCGAAGGCCTCCTCCCAGGTGGCCTCGCGCAGCTCGCCGTCCTGGCGCACGAGCGGGGTGCGCAGCCGGTCGGGGTCGCCGTCGACGGCACCGAACGAGGCACCCTTGGGGCAGATGAATCCCTGGCTGAACACGTCGTCACGGTCACCGCGGGCGCCGGTGACCGCGGTCCCCTCGATCGTGAGCGTCAGGCCGCAGGTGGCCTCGCAGAGGGGGCAGATACGCAGAGCGGTGCGGGACACGGGTCCTCCCGGAGATGGCGGCGGCGGTGGCGCGCGGACTCGGAGCCGAGCATACCGACCGGTATGCACGGAGGGGAGCCCTCTCCGGGGGCGGGATCGGAAATTCGCGGGCCACCGGCCGGCGGACGGCCGAACGCCGAAGGGCGCGGGGCCGTCAGTCGAGCACCCGCGCCAGATACGCCCGAAGCAGCTCGCGGGCCTCCTCCAGGATTCGCTCGTCGCCCTCCGGAGCCACCCGGAAGGCCAGGTGGACCAGGGTGTCGGCCGTTTCGACGGAGACCAGGAAGGTGCGGCGCAGGTCCTCGTCCGGTTCGCGGTCGAGGTAGCCGGAGAGCAGGGTGGTGAGGCGGTCGGCGACGCGGTGGTTGGGTTCACCGCGGGTGCCGACGGGGATCTGGTTGCCGAAGTCGACCAGGGAGAAGCCGGGCGCGGTGCGCTTCATGGCGATGTACTCGTCGAGCACGGCGTTCATCGCCACCCGCCATCCTCCGTCGGCCGTCGCCGCCAGGCGATCGGTGACCCGGGCGGTGTAGCGCTCGAGGTTGCGCTGGGCGAGAGCGTCGGCCATCTGGCGTTTGTTGCCGAAGAACCGGTAGACCGAGCCGATGGGCACGCCGGCCCGCTGGGCGACGGCCCGGGTGCTCAGGTCGTCGTAGCCGACCTCGTCGAGGAGGTCGGCGCAGGCGTCGAGGATCCTGGTGAGCCGTTCGGCACTGCGCCGCTGCACGGGCGCCCTGCGAAGCGTTGCTGGATGGGGCACGGTCTTCATGATGCCTTTCCGGCTCGGTCGGGTGAACCCTGACCCCCGGTACGGAATCGGGTACCCGGTGTACTCAGTGCTGCGCTCGGCACAGGGGCGGACGCCGTCGGTGCCGGTGTCGTCTCCGTCGCCGCCCCCGCCCCCGTCTCCGTCTCCGCTTCCGAGGCCGTGACGTCGGCCGTGCTCTCCACGGGTTCGCCGCCCACGGCCCACACCGTGCCGTCGTCGGCGTAGAGCCGGACGGTGACATGGTGCGTGCCGCGCGGGACGAGGTCGGCCGGGAGGCGGTAGCCGGGAGCACGGAGCCTGGTGACGAAGCGGCCGTCCACGAAGAGGTACGCGAGCCCGCGCCCGGCCACCGCCCGCCGCTCGGCACCGGCGGGCGAGAAGCGGAAGGCGCGCACCGTCAGCCGCACCCCCCAGTCACCCTCACCGTCACTGTCCGGGTCCGGCTGGACCTCTATGGCGACCTCGGGCGCACCGCCCTTGCCGACCTCCCGGTAGTGCCGCCCGTCGGCGTCGGTGTCGCCGAGGACCTTGCCCACCGGGGCCGGCGACACGCCACCGTCCCCCCGGTCGCGCGTATCGCCGGAGCCGCAACCGGCGGATCCGGTCAGCAGCAGGACACAGACCGCCGACACGGTGAGCGGGGTCCGGATCCACGACATGCCCGGAGACTAGAACACCGGTCCGGCAGCCGAATCCCCCTTGAGTCGGGTTGGCGTCCGTTTCCGGTCGTACCCGCAGAGGAGGTCCGGCCGATCTCTTGCGCGAGGGAAATCGCAATCCTACGGTGAAGCATAGGAATCAGATCACTAGGGAGCGATCATGAGCGATGGGGGCACCTCCCGCGCGAGCGTGTTCGAGCACGGGGGAGCGCGGAAGACCGCGGAAGGGCTGACCTACCTCTCCGGTTTCGGCAACGAGCACAGCTCGGAGGCGGTGCCGGGCGCCCTGCCCGAGGGCCGCAACTCACCCCAGCGCGCCCCGCTGGGACTGTACGCGGAACAACTGAGCGGTACGGCGTTCACCGAGCCGAGGGCGCACAACCGCCGCTCGTGGCTGTATCGCATCCATCCGTCGGCCGCCCATCCGGCGTTCACCCGCACGGACAACGGCGCGATCCGTACGGCGCCCTTCACCGAGTCGGTGCCGGACCCGAACCGGCTGCGCTGGAACCCGCTGCCCGAGCCCGCGCCCGGTACCGACTTCCTGGCCGGCCTGTGGACCCTCGGCGGCAACGGCGACGCGACCCAGCGCACCGGCATGGCCGTGCACCTGTATCACGCCAACTCCTCGATGGACCGCGTCTTCAGCGACGCCGACGGCGAGCTGCTGATCGTGCCGGAGCTCGGCGGGCTGCTGCTGCGCACGGAGTTCGGGCTGCTGCATGTGGAGCCGGGACATGTGGCGCTGATGCCACGTGGGGTGCGCTTCCGTGTGGAGCTGCTGGATGACTCCGCCCGGGGATATGTGTGCGAGAACTATGGTGCGCCCTTCCATCTCCCCGACCTCGGCCCGATCGGCGCCAACGGCCTCGCCAACGCCCGGGACTTCAAGGCGCCGGTGGCCGCGTACGAGGAGGCCGAGGGTCCGGTGGAGGTGGTGAACAAGTTCTGCGGCAACCTCTGGACGGCCAGTTACGACCACACACCCCTCGATGTGGTCGCCTGGCACGGCAACCATGTGCCGTACGTCTATGACCTACGCCGTTTCAATGTGATCGGCACCATCTCCTACGACCATCCCGACCCGTCGATCTTCACGGTGCTGACGTCCCCGTCGGACACCCCGGGTCTCGCGGGCGTCGACTTCGTCGTGTTCGCGCCGCGCTGGCTGGTGGGCGAGGACACCTTCCGGCCGCCGTACTTCCACCGGAACGTGATGAGCGAGTACATGGGCCTCGTCGAGGGCGCCTATGACGCGAAGGCGGAGGGCTTCGTGCCCGGTGGCGGTTCGCTGCACAACATGATGTCGGCGCACGGCCCGGACCGGGAGACGTTCGACAGGGCGAGCGCCGCCGAGCTGAAGCCGCAGAAGATCGACGACGGGCTGGCGTTCATGTTCGAGACCCGCTGGCCGGTGACGCTGACCCCGCAGGCGGCCGGGGCCGACCACCTGCAACAGCGCTACGACGACGTCTGGCAAGGCATGGAGCGCCACTTCCGCCCCTTGCAGTAAAGATCCCCTACCGGTACGGATGGCCCTGTGACCTCCTTCGCCCCGGACTCGATCGTCCTGAACCGCAAGCTGCCGCTCTGGTACCAGGTGTCGCAGTCGCTGCGCGCCTCGATACTGGGCCGCCGGCCGCAGGACCCGCTGCGGCTGCCCACCGAGGAGCAGTTGGCGGAGCACTACGGCGTGAGCGTGCTGACCATGCGGCAGGCGCTGAAGGAGCTGGAGGACGAGGGCCTGATCACCCGCCATCGCAGGCGCGGCACGTTCATCGAGCCGGCCGCCCGCCGGGGCGCCCCCGTGCGGCTGCTCGGCTCGGTGGACGCGATCGTGGCCCAGCAGTCCGGCATGGCGACCGAACTGCTGGACCACGGCCGCGCACAGGTGCCGGCGGAACTCGCCGAGTACTTCCCGGACATCGACGAGGTGGCGACGTACCACCGCCTGCGCAGCGACGAGAAGACGGGCGAGCCGACCAACCACGCTCGCAACTACGTGCGCCCCGAACTGGCGGCGCGCATCGACCTGGACGACCTCGTCCGCTGGCCGATGACGAAGGTGCTGAGGGACGTCGTCGGGGCGGACATCAGCCGCATCACGGACACTGTGGAGGCGCGCCTGGCCGATCCGGAGACGGCGAGGCTGCTCCAAGTCCCCCTGCTGAGCCCGATCCTGCACTACACGGGCGTGACGTACGACGCGGACGGGCGCGTGCTGGACGCGGCGGTCATCCACTACCGGGGCGACCGCTTCTCCTTCACGGTGACCCTGGACGCGACATAGGTGCGGCGCCGGAAGCACGGTGCGCAGCCTGCGGGCCGGTGGGGGCCGGTCGCGCAGTTCCCCGCGCCCCTTACAGGGGACGCTGCCCCACCCCGCCTGTCGGACCGAGGCCGTACGATGCCCAGCGTGACGCACGACGACGCTCCGCCGCTGGCGGACCTCATGCCGTGGTCCGTCGCACCGCCGCGGCTCGGCCGGGGGTGGCCGGCGGGCCCCGACGCAGCGACCCTGAAGGCCCGCTGGGACGCCTTCGTCAAGGCCGAGGGCCCGGACCGGGAGACCCTGCTGGAGCCGACCCGCTCCCGCACCCTGCACTCCGCGGTCGGACAGCTACCCGGCCGGTCCACCGGCACCGAGAGGCTGGTCCGCGCCTCGGGCCCCTGCCCGGAGCCGGTGCGCGTGCTGCACGCCCCTTTCGACGAACAGTGGCTGATCCCCGACCACCGCCTGATCGACGCGGCCCGCCCGGAGCTGTGGCGGGTGCTGGACGAGCACCAGGTCTTCGTCCTGGAGGCGCCGGAGTCCCCGCTGGCGGCGACCTCCGTGCTCCCGCTGGTGCGCCCGGGACGCGTCCGCCCGCTGTACCGCCGCCCGGGCGGCAACGAACCCAATCTGGCCCCGGGCCTCCTGGAGCACCTCCGGGACCGGCTCGGCGGACCGGTCGAGCCGCTGGACCTCCTCGCCTGGACGCTGGCGGCCGTACGCCCGGACCTCACCGTCCCCCTCACCGCCGACCCGGAACTGTGGGCGCGCGGCGTGGAGTCGGGCCACCGCGCCCTGTGGCTGATGCGACGCAACGGCGACCGCCCGAAGCTGCCCGGCGGCCGCCGCCCGTACGTCCGCGCACCGCTCCCCTCCCGGCCGCTGACGCTGGAGTACGACCGCGACGAGGAGGCCCTGCTCCTGGACGAGGGCCGCATCTCACCGGTCCCGCCCGAGGCCTGGGACTACGAGGTGGCCGGCGTGAAGGTCCTGCAGCAGTGGCTCATCGCCCGCGTCACGGAGCCCGAGCCGGGCACCCTCGCGGCCATCCGCCCGGCGACCTGGCCGCAGGCGTGGACATCGGAACTGCTGGAACTGATCACCGTCCTGGCCCTGCTGGCGGAACTCCAGCCGCTCGACCAGGAGTTGACGTCGACCATCACCGCGACCGACCTCCGCAAGGCCGGCGTCCTGCCGGTGCCGGAGCCGGCACGCCGCCCGGCATCCGTCCTGGACCACCACGAGGAAGGCCCAGAAGGCCAGTTCGCGTTGCTCTGACCAACCTCAGAGGCGCGGGACCGTATCTGATCTGCGGCTCCGCCGCGCGGGCGCGACCAGCCACGACGCCGCCGCACCCGAACAACTACGACTCGCGGCACTCGGGGTCAAAAGCATCCAGCACCCGTTCCAGCGCCCGCCGGAACACCGCCTCCAGATCGATCGGCCCGCTGTCCGCCATGAAGGCGGCGGCGAGCAGCGGATACCTGCCGGTGGCGACCTGACTGCCGAGGTAGGCGATGCGGACCGCGTTCTCCTCCTCCTCGGACCAGGGCAGGGAACGGGTGCGCTCGGCGGTGGCGATCTCGTTCGCGGTGTACGTCGTCACGACACCGTTGAGCAGCGCGACCAGCTCCATCTTCACGCTGTACGGAACGTCCAGCGGTTCGAGACAGGCCAGGCAGTGCTCCAGGTAGCGCAGGGTGTTGGGGCTGAAGCCGTACACCCCTGACATCAGGCGCGGCACCCAGGTGTGCCGGTGCATGATGGCGCGGGTCTCCTGCGCGTTGCGGATCATGTCGGCCCGCCAGTCGCCGGAGGGCTGCCGGATCTCGTGCTCGGCACCGACCGCGTCGATCATCAGCTCGTACAGGTCCTCCTTGCGGGGGACGTAGTTGTACAGCGACATCGTCCCGCAGCCCAGCTCGGCCGCCACATGCCGCATGGACACGGCGTCCAGCCCGCCGGCGTCAGCGGTCCGCACCGCCGCGGCCGCGATGTCCGCGCGCGTGAACGCGGGCTTCGGCCCCCGCCCCGTCCGCTCGGGTCGCGCCCAGATCACGCCAGGTTCGGCTGCCTTGCCTGCCATCGATCATCACCTCGACCACCATCCTAGTTACGTACACCGTACGTAGTGCGCTATGGTCGACCCATGACTTCTACGTACGCTGTACTTAGTGAAGGTCTGGAGAAGCGATTCGGCGAGGTCCACGCCCTGCGCGGACTCGATCTGGCCGTCGCGCAGGGCACCGTCTGCGGCCTCCTCGGCCCGAACGGCGCGGGCAAGACGACGGCCGTACGGCTCCTCACCACGCTCCTGCGGCCGGACGCCGGCTCGGCCCGGGTCGCCGGGCACGACCTGCTCCGGGATCCGGCGGCCGTACGCCGCAGCATCGGCGTCACCGGCCAGTACGCCTCGGTCGACGGCGACCTCACCGGCCGCGAGAACCTCCGGCTGTTCGCGCGGCTGCACCGGGTGCGCGGTCCGGCCGAGCGGGCCGGTGAGCTCCTGGACCGCTTCGGCCTGACCGAGGCGGCCGACCGGCCGGCGTCCACCTACTCGGGCGGGATGCGCCGCCGCCTCGACCTCGCGGCGAGCCTCGTACGCCGCCCCGAAGTCCTCTTCCTCGACGAGCCCACGACCGGCCTCGATCCGGCCAGCCGCAACCGGATCTGGGACGCCGTACGGGAGCTGACGGCCGACGGCACCACGGTGCTGCTGACCACTCAGTACCTGGAGGAGGCCGACCAACTGGCCGACGACATCGCCCTGGTGGACCGGGGCAAGGTCGCACACCAGGGCTCGCCCGCCCAGTTCAAGGCGACCATCGGCGCACATGTGGAGGTCGTCGTCGCCGATGCCGACGTCCTGGTCAAGGCGGCGGCCGTACTGGATCAACTCACCGGCGCCGAGCCCTCGTTCGACCATGACCGGCGCTCCGTCGGCGCCGTCACCCGGGACGCCACGCTGACCCTGCCCCGGCTGGTGCGCGAACTCGACGCGGCGGGCGTCCCGCTGCTGGACGCGAGCATCCAGCCACCGACACTCGACGACGTCTTCCTGCGACTCACCGAGGAGCGTGCCGCATGAGCACCTTGGCCTACGACGGCGGCGCGATGCTGGGCCGGCAGCTCCGGCGGATCCGCAACAACCCCGGGCTGCTGATCCTGACCCAGACCATGCCGATCACCATGCTGCTGTTCTTCGGCTACGTCTTCGGCAGCGCGCTGGCGATGCCGGGCGAGCAGTACCGGTCCTTCCTGGTGCCGGGTCTGCTGGTCGCGACCGCGGCCAACGGAATCATGACCGGGATGTTCCAGGCCGCCCAGGACACCCACCGCGGTGTCATGGACCGCCTGAGGACACTGCCGATGAGCCGGGCGGCCGTACCGCTCGGGCAGGCGACCGCCGATCTGGTCGTGACGGCCGCCGGAACGGTGCCGTTCCTACTGGTCGGGCTCGCGGTGGGGTGGCGGATCGAGGGGTCCGCGCTCGAAGCGGCCGGCGCCGTGGCGCTGTTGCTGCTGTTCCGGTTCGCGACCACGTGGATCGGGATATTCCTGGGGCTGCTCACCCGGAACGAGGAGGCCGCCGGCCAGCTCGGCGGGGCGACCTTCATCCTGCCGCTGCTGTCCAACGCCTACATTCCGACGGACGGTCTGCCGGGCTGGCTGCGCACCCTCGCCGAGTGGAATCCGATCAGCGCGGTCACCACGGCCCTGCGGGACCTGTTCGGCAACGCGCCGGTGCCGGACGACGGCGCCTGGCCGGTCACGCATCCCGTCGCCGGGTCGCTGGTGTGGTGCGCGGTACTGATCGCGGTGTTCCTACCGCTCGCCGTGCGGCGCTACGGGCGCGGCGAGGGCTGACACCCCCGGATGAGACCCCGGGTGGGGAAGACCGGGGGTTCGGGGGGACCGGGGTTCGGGGGACCGGGGGGACCGCTTCGTCAACGTCCGTGCTCGGCAGAAGCGTTGCGCACAGGACGCGGGCCGGTGAACGAGGCGGGTGGACCGGGGGGATGTGCCCGCGCTCGGATGGCACTCCGGGACACCGCTGCTTGCCGTGGGGATGACGGCGGCGACAGCGCGGTGCCGGGACGGATGTGCCACCGGGCGCGGGCCTCGTAGGTCGCGCGAGGAACGCCGGTTCGGCTCAGCGCCCGCCGAACAGCGAACGCCGGAGCCGGCGCAGCGGGGCGAAGAGCGAGACCCGACGGACCCGCGCACCACGGTCGCTGCGCTCGTGCGTGGTGTCACGCGTGGTCAGCTCAAGCATCAGCGAAGTCGCCTCGGCCGCCTCCCGCTGCGGCACGGCGGGACCCGCCAGCACCGAGAGATGGCGGTCGAGACGCGAACTGGTCGCGCTGCTCCCGCAGGTGATCGCAGGGACCCTGGCCCTGCTGCGCACTGTTATCTGATCCATGTCACTCCCCACCCGTACGAGTCCACCCGGCCCGGGCAGGTTAACCCTATCGCCCCGGCGGGGCACTCGTGTATCGCGGTCACAGGATTCACCTTCCCCGTAAGGGTGTTGACGACTCGCCCCCGGTTACTCTCCGAATCCAACCGATTTCAGGGCGAGTTGGACAACCGGCTGGCTGGTGGGCTGCGGTGATCCTCCGTCGGGTTCGACGGTCACAGCCAGTGACGTCGCCGACTTGTCGAGACCGGACGCGACCAAGGGCGTGTCGTCGTCGAAAAGCCCGAGGGAGCGCGGTTGCACATCGGGGCGCATGAGCCAGAGCTGGTGCACTCGGCCGCTCGGCAGATCACCGTATCCGCTCAGAGTGACGACGGCGCGCCCCTTTGATGCGGAGGCCACCACTCCGATCGTCCGGCCCTCGGCGTCCTCGCCGGCGGTCGCCCGGGCGTCGGGCGCCCCCAGAACGTTAGCGATCTCACTCGCCCGCGCCTGCTGGGCGTCCAGCCGATCCTGCGTCTCGTTCGCCTGGACGGCGAAGAGGGAGGCGACGACGAGGGCCGCGGCGGCGGTGGCCGTGGCGAACGGCACGAACAAGGGGCGCGTCCTGGGCGCACGGGTTCGCGGCGGCGGCTGGGCGCCCCACACATGCGGCGGCAACTGTGTCGCACGCGCGTGCACCGACTCCCGCCCGGCGGACTCCTGCGGAGTGGCGCGTACGGCGGCCAGGACCCGGTCGCGCATCGCGGCCGGCGGCGCGGCGGCCGTCGACCAGGCGAGGCGCACCGCGTCCTCGGACAGGGCGCGCACCTCGGCGGCGCAGCCGTCGCAGGTCCTCAGGTGCTTCTCGAAACGGAGCCGCTCGCCGGGCTCCAGGGCGTCGAGGGCGTAGGGCGCGGCGAGGGAGTGGAGGTCCTCGCGGCGCATCAGGCGGTCGACGAAGCTCACGCGACACCTCCCAGGCACTTGCGCAGTTGGGTGAGTCCGTCGCGCATCCGGGTCTTGACCGTGCCGAGCGGCAGGGAGAGCCGCTCGGCCACTTCACGGTATGTGTAGCCGTCGTAATAGGCGAGGGTGACCGACTGGCGCTGCAGGGCGGTCAGGCGCTCCAGGCAGCGGCGCACCCACTCGCGTTCGAGTCCGGCCTCGACCTCCTCGGCCACGTGGTCGAAGGCGGGGTGGTTCGCGCGCAGGGCCTCGCGCTGCTCGCGCTCGCCTGCCGCGCGGGCGCTGCGCACCCGGTCGACGGCGCGGCGGTGGGCGAGGGTGAGGACCCAGGACAGGGCGCTGCCCCGGCCCGGGTCGAACTTCGCCGCGGACCGCCACAGTTCGAGCAGCACCTCCTGCGCCACCTCCTCGGACTGGGCGGGATCGCGCACCACACGCCGCACGAGCCCGAACACCGGGCCGGAGACCAGGCCGTACAGCTCCTCGAAGGCCTTCTGGTCACCGCCCGCCACGAGCACCAGCAGCTCGTCCGCCTCCAACTCGTCTCCCCCTCCAGCCAGACCGCATCTCGGCCGCCTTGTCCCACGAGGTATTCGCAACGAACACACCTCCGGATGGGGTTACGGATCAACGGACCGAAAAAGCGGGTCGAGCAGCCGAAAAATTTGTTTTCGAGATCGACCAATCCGCCCCGCCCCCCGCTCCGAATCCCGGTGCGTCAGGCAAGTTGGCACTGAGGACGGACGGCATGACACCTAATTCCAGGAGCGGTGCGGGACGCAAGGGCCTCGCGACCCTCGTATGTGGTGCGCTGGCCGCCGGGGGGCTCGCAGCCGCCGGCGTCGCCGCGCTGGAACCGGGGGCGGCCTCCGCCTCCAGTCACCGGGAGGCCCCGCTCATCTCGGGGACCCCGCAGTACGACAACACGGACGTGTACGCGTTCGTCAGCCCGGACAAGCCGGACACGACGACGATCGTCGCGAACTGGATCCCGTTCGAGGAACCGGCCGGCGGACCGAACTTCTTCCCCTTCGCGGAGGACGCGCAGTACGACCTCCACATCGACAACAACGGTGACGCGCAGGGCGAGCTGCTGTACCGGTTCACCTTCGACACGCACGTCAAGAACAAGAAGACCTTCCTGTACAACACGGGTCCGGTCGAGAGTCTGGACGACCCGGACCTCAACATCACGCAGACGTACGACGTCGAGCTGATCAAGCTCAAGAACCAGAAGCTCGTGTCGAAGACGAAGATCGCCAACGATGTTCCGGTGGCGCCCTCCAACGTCGGCAAGGCGTCGATGCCGGACTACGCCAAGCTGCGCGAGCAGGCCGTGCACGAGCTGCACGGTGGCACGACGACGTTCGCCGGCCAGGCCGACGACCCGTTCTTCCTGGACCTGCGCGTCTTCGACCTGCTGTACGGCGGGAACCTCTCCGAGGTCGGCAACGACACGCTCAAGGGCTACAACGTCAACTCCATAGCCCTCCAGGTCCCGACGCACATGATCGCCGAGTCGGCGGACCAGCCGATCGTCGGCATCTGGTCGACGACGCAGCGGCAGAACGCCAAGGGCTACTACGAGCAGGTCTCGCGCCTGGGCAGCCCGCTGGTCAACGAGGTCGTCAACCCGATCAAGGACAAGGACAAGTTCAACGCGTCCGCGCCCTGGGAGGACGCCCAGTTCCTGAAGAACGTCACCAACCCCGAGCTGCCCAAGCTCATCGAGGCGATCTACAAGATCCCGGCGCCCGCCGAGCCGCGCAACGACCTGGTCGACGTCTTCCTCAAGGGCGTCAAGGGCCTCAACCAGCCGCCGCACGTGCGCCCGGCGGAGGAACTGCGCCTGAACACGTCGATCAAGCCGACGGCGGAACCCAAGCGTCTCGGTGTCCTCGACGGTGACAACGCGGGCTTCCCCAACGGCCGCCGTCTCAGCGACGACGTGATCGACGCCTCCCTCCAGGTCGTCGAGGGTGAGCTGCTGGGCGCCAAGAACGACCTCGGTGACGCGGTCGACAAGAACGACAAGGACTTCGAGAAGGCCTTCCCGTACGTCGCCCTGCCGACCGAGGGTTCGCGCGGTCCGCTCGCCAAGGGCACCGACGGCGGCACGGACGTCCGCAGCCAGCTCGGCGACGCCCTCCAGCCGGCCGGCGCCTCCGGCGGCACCGACAACATGGCCCTGATCGCCGGCTCGGCCGGTGCCGGCGCCCTGGGCATCCTCCTCATCGGCGGGGCCCTGATGTGGTGGCGCCGGATGCGGGACCGGGCGTACTAGGCGCTCCGCGGGGTGCGGGGAACGGCAGCGCAGTTCCCCGCACCCCTGAGGGCGTCGCCGAACGCCCCACTGACTGGCGCGGCCCGCGAAGTACTCATCCCCCACGGCGCGGGCCGCGCCGTCGCACGTGGCAACGACCTTTGTTGGAAAGCCGATTGAGGAGAGGCATGGCCCCGCGTACGAACGACAACGCTCCGGAGAACGAGGAGAGCGGGCGCGACCTCTCGACGCCGGTCCAGGCAACCCAGCCCGTCCGGCGTTCGAGGACGGGGCCGTTCAGGCCGATGGGGGTCCAGGGGGCGGAACCCCCTGGCGGGGTCGAAGGGGCAGCGCCCCTGGAGGGCGGGACGGGTAAGGGCGGCGCGGGCGAGAACCGTGTCGCCGCGCTGCGGCGCTTCGCCGCCGCCGGACGGCGTCATCGGGCACTGCATCTCGCCGGATGCGCGGCGCTGTTGGCCGTGGCCCTCACCGCCGGCTCCATCGCCCTCGGCGCCGCCCGCGACGACACCGGCCAAAGCGTCGCCCCCGCCTCCGCCGCCGTCTCCCCCGGCCTGCTCGCGACCGGCGACCTGGACACCGGCATCGCCTCCCTCCAGGCCCACCTGCGCGACCAGCCCAAGGACTTCGGCGGCTGGTCGACCCTCGGCCTCGCCTACGTCGAACAGGCCCGCACCAAGGGCGACCCCTCCCGCTACCCCCAGGCAGAGCAGGCGTTCAAGCACTCGCTCGCCCTGTCCGGGGACAACGACCAGGCCCTCGCCGGCCGAGCCGCCCTCGCCGCCGCCCGGCACGACTTCGAGGACGCCCTGAAATACGCCGACCAGGCCCTGAAGGTGAACCCCTACAGCGAACGTGCCCTGTGCACGCGTGTCGACGCCCTCGTCGAGCTCGGCCGCTACGCCGACGCAGCCAAGGCCGCCGACACCGCCGACGACCGCCGCCCGGGCATCCCGGTCTTCACGCGGTACGCGTACGTACGCGAACTGCGCGGCGACGTCCGCACGGCCGAGCGCGTGCTGCAACAGGCGCTCTCCTCCGCCGTCTCCCCCGGCGACCTCGCGTACGTGGCCACCCAGCTCGGCCAGCTCGCCTGGAACCAGGGCGACTACGACAAGGCGCTCACGCACTACGCCCGAGCCCTCGCCGCCGACGAGAACTACGTCCCCGCGCTGGAGGGCCGTGCCCGCGCACAGGCCGCGAGCGGCGAGGGGGCCGACGCACTCAAGGGCCTGAAGGACGTCGTCTCCCGCTACCCCCTGCCGGGCCCGCTGGTGGAACTCGGCGAGCTGTACGAGTCGGCCGGCGACAAGGTCAAGGCCGACGACCAGTACGCCCTCGTCGACGCCTGGACGGCCCTCGCCCGCGCCAACGGCGTCAACGCCGACCTCGACACGGCCCTCGCGGCGGCCGACCACGGCGACAAGGCGTCCGCCCTGCGCGCCGCCCGAGCCGAGTGGGACCGCCGGCAGACCGTGCACACCGCGGACGCCCTCGCCTGGGCGCTGCACGTCAACGCCAAGGACGACGAGGCCCTCCCGTACGCCCGCAAGGCCACGGCCACCGGCTACCGCAACGCCGCGTTCCTCTACCACCGAGGCGTCATCGAGCACGCCACGGGCAACGCCGAGGACGCCCGCGAGCACCTGGAGGCCGCGCTGAAGCTGAACCCCGGCTTCTCGCCGCTGGGTGCGCGGGAGGCCCGTACGGCACTCAAGGACCTGGAGGCGGCCAAGTGACTCCCCGTCGTCTGTTCGCCTCCGGCGCCGCCGTCCTCACGGCGGCCTGCGCGCTCGCGCTGTTCGCCTCCCCTCCCGCGAGCGCGCACCCCCTCGGCAACTTCACCGTCAACCGCTACGACGGCCTTGTCGTCGCCCCCGGCGAACTGCGCGTCCACCACGTCGAGGACCTCGCCGAGATCCCGGCGACCCAGGCGAAGCCCGACATCGAGAAGGCGGGCATGGCGGCGTGGGCCCGGCAGCGCTGCGAGAGCGCCGCACGGGGCAGCGAGGTCACCGTGGACGGCCGTGCGGTCGGTCTGACGCTGAAGAGCAGCCACGCACGCGTGCGGCCCGGTCAGGCGGGCCTCGACACGCTCCGGGTGGAGTGCCGGCTCTCGGCGCCGGTCTCCGAGGGCGCGACCGTCGCCCTCGGTTTCCGCAGCGCGGGCGCGGAATCCGGCCCGGGCTGGCGGGAGATCACGGCGCGCGGTGACCGTATGACGCTCACCTCGTCGGATGTGCCGAAGGAGTCGGTGTCCGGCGAACTGACCAAGTACCCGGAGGAGTTGCTGTCCTCCCCGGCCGACACCGCGACCGCCTCGCTGCGCGTGCGTCCCGGCGGCCCCGCCCTCGCCGAGTCCGAACAGGACGCCCCCGCCGCCTCGGTCCTGCCGCGCGGTGCCGACCGCTGGACGCGTGCCCTGGACGACCTGGTCTCCCGGCACGAACTCACCCTCGGCTTCGCCGCGCTCGCCCTGGTCATCGCGGTCTTCCTGGGCGCGATGCACGCCCTCGCGCCCGGCCACGGCAAGACCATCATGGCCGCGGTCGCGACGGCGCGCGGCGGCCGGGCACGCCTGAAGGACGTCATGCCCCTGGCCGCCTCGGTGACGGTCACCCACACCCTGGGCGTGGTCGCCCTGGGCCTGCTGATCACGGCCGGCTCGGCCGCCGCGCCCTCGGTGATCACCTGGCTGGGCATGGCGAGCGGCGCCCTGGTGCTCGCGGCGGGCGCGAACCTCGTACGCCGCGCCTGGCACATCCGCCAACACGGCTACGGGCACGGGCACGGGCACGGGCACGGGCACGGGCACGGGCACGGGCACGGGCACGGGCACTCGCATGATCACGACCATCCGCACGGTGACGACCACGGCCACGCTCACGATCACCACGACCACGACCACATCCCCGAGCGCCAGCCGGTCCTGGTCGCCGCACACACCCGCGCCCCGGCGGAGAACCCCGGATCCCCCCAGACCCACGCCCACTCACACGCGCCCGCACACCACCAAGCCCACAGCCACCCGCACGACCACGAGCACCCCCACGCCCACCCCGCACCCGAGCACACCCACGAACACGGCCTGCTCACGCACTCCCACGGCGGCTTCACCCACACCCACTCCACCGCCCCCACCCTCCGCGGCACGATCCTCCTCGGCTTCGCCGGTGGCCTGGTGCCCAGTCCCTCCGCGGTCGTCGTGCTCGTCGGCGCGGCGGCGCTCGGCAAGGCGTGGTTCGGGCTGCTGCTCGTTGTGGCGTACGGCGTCGGGCTCGCCCTGACCCTCACCGCGGCCGGGTTCGCCGTCGTCAAGCTGGGTACCGGTGTCACCCGGGTACTGGACAAACGCCCCCGCTGGACCGCGCACCCGGCCACGACCTTCCTGCGCAGGACGGCCCCACTGGCGTCCGCGCTCCTCGTCGTGCTGCTCGGGGCCGGATTGGTGTTCAAGGGGGCAACATCCGTACTCGGCTGAGCTACTTTTGGGAAGAAACCGCACGGAGTGGAGATTTCGCACGGATGCGAATGGGGGACGCCCGTGTCCGAAGAACACGGCAGTGAACGTGTGATCGCGGGCCGCTACCGCCTCCTGTCCCCGCTCGGCGAGGGCGGCATGGGCACCGTGTGGCGGGCCCGCGACGAGGTGCTGCACCGCGAGGTGGCCGTCAAGGAGGTGCGCGCGCCGGCCGGGCTGGCGACGTCGGAGGTCGAACGGATGTACGCCCGGCTGGAACGCGAGGCGTGGGCGGCGGCGCGGGTCGCCAACCGCAATGTCGTCACGGTGTACGACGTGGCGACGCAGGACGGCCGGCCCTGGATCGTGATGGAGCTGGTCCGCGGCATCTCGCTGGCCGAGCTGCTCGATACCGAGGGCCCGTTGAGTCCGCAGCGTGCCGCGCACATCGGCGCCGAGGTGCTGTCCGCGCTGCGGGCCGCGCACGACGCCGGAGTGCTGCACCGGGATGTGAAACCGGCCAACGTGCTGCTGTCGAACGACGGCCGGGTGGTGCTGACCGACTTCGGTATCGCGATGGTCGAGGGCAGCTCGGCGCTGACGATGACCGGCGAGGTGATCGGCTCCCCCGAGTTCCTCGCCCCGGAGCGGGCACTGGGCCGCACACCGGGCCCTGAGTCCGACCTGTGGTCCCTCGGTGTGCTGCTGTACGCGGCGGTGGAGGGCAACTCCCCGTTCCGGCAGAACACCCCGCTGAGCACCCTGCGCGCGATCGTCGACGACGAGCTGCCCCCGCCGCACCGGGCCGGTCCGCTGACCCCCGTCATCGAGGGGCTGCTGCGCAAGGACCCGGCCGAGCGGTTGCCGGCCGGGCAGGCGGAGCAGGATCTGCGGATCGTCGGCGCGGGAGGCACGCCGAGCGCGGGCACCGTGCGGGCGTCCCCGTACACCCCGACCGTCGCGGCGTTCCCGGCACCGTCGCAGACCGCCCCGACGGCCCCGGTCCCCGCGCCCGGGCCGACCCGGCCCGTGACTCCCGGCCCGGCGACGGCCCCCGTACGGCCCGACCGCAACCGCCGTGCCGCCCTCACCCTGATCGCGGGCATCGCCGTCCTCGCGCTGGCCGTGGCGGGGCTGACGTACGCCCTCCTCAACCGTGGGGGCGGCGACGGGAACGCCGGTGACGGCGACACCACCAGCCAGGTCGACGGCGGGACCTCGCAGAAGGAGACGGAGGACGAGGGCGGCTCGAGCGAGGAGGACAGTCCGTCGCCGAGTCCGAGCGAGAGCCGTACCAGCGCGCCGGCGCCACAGACGGTGCAGGTGGCGCTGACGGGCTCGAACCTGGAGTACTCCGGGGCGTGTCCGCCGCCGAGCGGTGAGGCGCCCGGCTTCACGGCTTCGTTCACGGTGGGGCGGCTGCCGGCCGAGGTCACCTATCGCTGGGTGTCCGAGGACGGCAAGGTGATGGACCAGGGCTGGAAGACCCTGTCCTTCCCGGAGGGCGGCGGGCGCACGAAGCAGGACCGGGCGTTCGTGACGACGTACGACGACAGCGGGACCATCGAGAACCAGATCAGTGTCGAGGTCCGCGACCCGGTGAAGACGAAGTCCAACTCGGTGCCGTTCTCGGTGACATGTGAGACGGAGACCCCGACGGGCGGGGTCTCGCCAACGCCTACCGAGTCGCCGGAATCGTAGGATGCCGGCTCGGCGGGGTTCTCAGGCCGCGCTGTTCAGGACCGGGAGATAGCCACCCGACTGGCCCGCGGCCGTCGGGTGGTACGACTCGGGGATGTTGAGCCAGTTGACGGAGTGCATCCACGAGCTGCCGGAGCAGAGCTCGTGCCCGGTGAAGGTGGTCCGTACGTCGCCGAAGGCGAACCCGTGGTCCAGGGCGCGCTTCTCGGTGGCCGCGTCGATGTGGTCGGCGGCCTCGTTGAGCGCCTTGCGCTTGGTCTCGGACAGGCCTAGGCACCCGGACGCGCCCAGCTTGTAGAAGCGCGGGTAGCCGAGCACGACCACATGGGCGGACGGGGCCTTGGCCCGGATGGCCGAGTACACGGTGTCGAGCCGGCCGGGCAGTGTCGAGTCGACGAACGCCTTGGCGGTGTTGATGCGTGAGACGCAGGCGCTGTCGGACTGGAGCACACAGGTCGTCATGATGTCCGCGAAACCGGCGTCGTTGCCGCCGATCGAGATGGACACCAGTGCGGTGGCGGAGCTGAGCGGGCCGAGTTGACTGGCGGTCACATCACCCGTTTGAGCGCCCGAGCAGGCCGTGAAGTCGAACGACGAGGGTGAATTCGCGGCGGCCCACAGGTAGGGGTACGCCTTCGTGCTGCGCTTGCAGTCGCCGCTGGAGCTGATGTAGCTGCCCGAGCCGAGGCCCGAGGAGTAGGAGTCGCCGAGCGCCACGTACCCGCCGATCGCGGCGGTGTCGGTGGCCTGCGCGGTGGCTGCCCCGGTGAGGGCGGTGCCGACGGCGAGGAGGAGTGAGGCGACGTATACGGAAAGTCGGGAACGTCTCATGGAACCTCCCTATAGCAGGATCTCTGCCATAACCGTCGTACCAACTACGCGTGTTGACGGGAAGTGTCCATGCCAAGACTTTTCCGGGCATCGCGACTCTCGACCTGTGAGTCGCCCATGACTTTGATTTCGTGTTCATGACAGGCTTGTTGACAGACCGTCAACTCCCTTGTCCGTCACCGCCGGACCACAGATCCTTTACCTCGGCTTGGGAACGGGAACGCGACGTTCCGAGGCCGTGCCCGCGATCACGCGCGCACCCCCCACAGACGTGCGCCCCACCCGGGCGCGCGCCGCCTAGAGGAGGACTCCCTCGTAATGGCACAACTGCGTAGCAACAAGGTCCGGCTCGCCGCGATAACCAGCCTGGCGACCGCCGCCCTCGTCGGCGGACTCACCGCCCTGCCCGCCCAGGCCGCCCCGGCCGAGGGCAAGGTCCTGGCCGCCGGCTCCCCCACAGCGATCAAGGACAGCTACATCGTCACGCTCGACAAGAGCGCGGGCCTCAAGGCCTCCTCGGCCGCCGGCAAGGACCTGGTCGAGGAGTACGGCGGCACGGTGAAGAAGACCTTCACCAAGGCGCTGAACGGCTACACCGCCACCCTCTCCGCGGCCGAGGCCAGACAACTCGCCGCCGACCCGGCCGTGGCCTCCGTCGAGCAGAACCAGCGCGTCCGGCTGGCCGACACCACGCAGTCCAACGCCCCCTGGGGCCTGGACCGCATCGACCAGAGCTCGCTCCCGCTCTCGGGCACCTACACCTACCCGGACAGCGCGGGCAGCGGCGTGACGGCGTACGTCATCGACACCGGCGTGCGCATCACCCACCAGCAGATCAGCGGCCGTGCCAGCTACGGCTACGACGCCGTCGACGGCGACACCACCGCCTCCGACGGCAACGGCCACGGCACCCATGTGGCCACCACGATCGCGGGCAGCACCTACGGCGTCGCCAAGAAGGCGAAGATCGTGGCGGTGCGCGTGCTCGACAACTCGGGCTCCGGCACCACCGCGGGTGTGATCGCGGGCATCGACTGGGTGACCAACAACCACTCCGGTCCCTCGGTCGCCAACCTGTCGCTCGGCGGCGGCGCCTCCACCACGCTGGACACGGCCGTGCGCAACTCCATCGCCAGCGGCGTGACCTACGCCGTCGCGGCCGGCAACAGCAGCGCCAACGCCTCCTCGTACTCCCCCGCCCGGGTCACCGAGGCGATCACCGTCGGCGCCACCACCAGCACGGACGCGCGGGCCAGCTACTCGAACTACGGCTCGGTGCTCGACATCTTCGCGCCCGGCTCCTCGATCACGGCGGGCTGGTACACCAGCGACACCGCGACGAACACCATCTCCGGTACGTCGATGGCCACCCCGCACGTCGCGGGCGCGGCCGCGGTCTACCTGGCGAGCCACACCTCGGCCACCCCGGCCGCGGTGGCCTCCGCGCTCACCAGCGGGGCCACCGCGAACGTGGTCACCAGCCCCGGCAGCGGCTCCCCGAACCGCCTGCTGAAGCTCGTGCCGTGACACACCTGAGCACCACCTGAACCACCGGTCCCCGCAGGCCCCACGCCTGCGGGGGCCGCGTGCACGCGAGCCGGAAACGAACAGGCGTCAAGAGGCCGTTCGCATCTTGACGACCGACACGGCACTGAGCCACATTGAAGCCCGGCATCCGGCGCTTCAGGGGGCAAAGTCGCCAATGCAGACCTTACGTATCAAGGCACGTATCGAGACAGACTCGTCTCAGGACGCCGAGCGTGCGCGACCAGGTCCGGGGAGGGACCTGACGCCGCTGCTCGCGGGCGCCGCGACGACCGTGGGGGTGATCGGCGCGGTTCTCGCGCTGGTCGACTCGGGCTCGCCGCTGCGCGGACCCTTCACTGTGTTCTTCCTGCTCGCGGCGCCGGCCACGGCCATCGCCGCCGCGCTGCGCGGGCTGGAACCGTTCGGCCGGACCGTGGCCTCGGTTGCAGGCGCGGTCGTCGTCAACATGCTGGTGACCCAGGGCATGCTCGCCGTGCACCGGTGGTCGGTACGCGGCGGAATCATGGCCGTGACCGCGATCAGCGCCCTGATTCTCCTGCTGGTTCTGCTGCGGCGGCTGCGCGGCCGTACGACGCGAAGGCGGACTGACTGACGTGGACATCAGCGTGTACCGCCCCGGGGAGCTCAGCTCCGCCGACCGGGCGGCATGGACATCGATGCAGTCCAAGGCCCATCTCCAGGGCTCGCCCGAGCTCGCCAACCCCTTCCTGTCGCCCGAGTTCGCGCTCGCGGTCGGCCGCTGCCGGCGCGGAGTGCGGATCGCGGTCGTACGGGAGGGCGGCGAGCCGGCCGCGTTCCTGCCGTTCCAGCGCACGGCGTCCGGCGTGGGCAGGGCCATCGGCCTCGGCGTCTCGGACGCCCAGGGCGTGGTGCACCGGCCCGGGTTCACCTGGGAGGCCCGGGATCTGCTGAAGGCGTGCGGGCTCGCCGTATGGGAGTTCGACCACCTGGTGGAGGGCCAGGCGGCGTTCGAGACGGAGGCCACCGGCACGTTCCCGTCCCCGGTCATGGACGTCGACCAGGGGTACGAGGCGTATCTGACCCAACTCCGGGAGCGGTCACCGAAGTTCACCCGGACCACGCTCGCCAAGGAGCGCAAGCTCGGCCGGGACCACGACGGCGTGCGGTACGTGCACGACGAGCGCGATCCGGCGGCGCTGCGCACACTGATGGCCTGGAAGTCGGCGCAGTACCGCAGGACCGGGCGCAGCGACCGCTTCGCGCACGCGTGGATCACGCTGCTGGTGGAGCAGTTGTTCCACACCCGCTCGGAGCCATTCGCGGGGATCCTTTCGGTGCTGTACGCCGGCGGCAAGCCGATCGCCGCGCACTTCGGGCTGCGTACCGAACGGGTGCTGGCCTGCTGGTTCCCGGCGTACGACCCGGCGTACTCGAAGTACTCGCCGGGCCTGGTCCTGCACCTGCGCATGGCCGAGGCGGCCGCCGCCGACGGGATCGCGTATCTCGATCTCGGCCGGGGCCAGAAGGAGTACAAGGACTCCCTGAAGACACGCGAGCTGACGGTGTCCGAGGGGTGGGTGACCAGGCGTCACCCGGTCGCGTTCGGACACCGGGCACGCCGTGCCCCGGTCCGGGCGCTGCGCAACACCGTGCAGACCCGGCCGGAGCTCTTCGAACCGGCGGACCGGCTCCTCAAACGCATGGGGAAGATCCGCTCCGGACGCAGCTAACTCCGGTCAAAACCAACAAAAACGTGAGGGCTCGTTCCAGCTCTTGCCATACAGGCTCAATCGTCAATACCGTCGTACATCTCACCCGCATCGGACGGTCGGCAGCGGCTCTAGGGGAGGGCTCAAGGACCGCGACGGTCCCGGCGCGGGGCGTGGTAGGGGGGTGCTCGGTGAAGGTGTCCGCACTTGCGACCGAGTCGTGCCGCGCGACCGGCTGCCGCTCTTCCGGTGGTCGGCCAGAAATGCCAGCTCACCACACGCGTACGGGGATCCGTTCCTCCGTGCCGTGAGTGAGAAGAACCCCCCTTTCGAACCGGACACATAGCCGGGCCGCCCAGGGGCGGGCGGTCCACCGGACGAGAGGGACCTGACTCATGAGTTCTGTGCTGCGCCCGGCGGTCGCGGACCAAGATCCGTCACCGGTCGGCAAATACCGGCCCATCTCCTCACACCTGGCCATCGCGCCACCGGTGAGCGTGGTGATCCCGGCCATGAACGAGGCGGAGAATCTGCCGTACGTCTTCAAGACACTTCCGGACTGGATTCACGAAGTGGTCCTGGTGGACGGCAACTCCACCGACAACACCGTCGAAGTGGCCCGTGAGCTGTGGCCCGACGTGAAGGTCGTGCGCCAGCGCGGCAGGGGCAAGGGGGATGCCCTGATCACCGGGTTCGAGGCGGCCACCGGCGACATCATCGTGATGGTGGACGCCGACGGCTCGGCCGACGGCCAGGAGATCGTCAGCTACGTCTCCGCCCTGGTCTCGGGCGCGGACTTCGCCAAGGGGTCCCGCTTCGCCAACGGCGGCGGCACCGACGACATGACGCCGATCCGCAAGCTCGGCAACTGGGCGCTGTGCACGGCCGTCAACCGCAAGTTCGGCGCCCGCTACACCGACCTGTGCTACGGCTACAACGCGTTCTGGCGGCACTGCCTGGACAAGATCGAACTCGACTGCACCGGCTTCGAGGTGGAGACCCTGATGAACATCCGGGTCGTCAAGGCGGGCCTGAAGGTGCAGGAGATACCCAGCCACGAGTACCTCCGCATCCACGGCACGAGCAATCTGCGGGCCGTGCGGGACGGGCTGAGGGTGCTCAAGGTGATCCTGCGGGAGCGCTCCAACCGGCGTGCCCTGCGCCGCCGCACCGCCGCGGCGCACTCCCCGACGCTCGACTCGGTGCCGTCGGTCCAGCCGGCTCGCCCGGTTCACTCGGTTCGGGGAGAGGCGTCTTGAGCGGTCCCGACATCTCCGTCGTGATCTGCGTGTACACCGAGGACCGCTGGGAGGACATCCTCGCGGCGGTCGCCTCGGTGCGGGCGCAGGCGTATCCGGCCCTGGAGACGCTGCTGGTCGTCGACCACAACGCGGCGCTCCTGGACCGGCTGACCAAGGAGTACAAGGAAGCGACCGATGTGCGGGTGCTCGCCAACGCGGGCCCCCGCGGTCTGTCCGCCGGCCGCAACACCGGCATCGCCGCCTCGTACGGCGAGGTCGTGGCGTTCCTCGACGACGACGCGGTGGCCGAGCGCGACTGGCTGCGGCACTTCGCGGCGGGGTACGCCGACCCGCGCGTGATGGCGGTCGGCGGACGCACCGAGCCGATCTGGGCGTCGGGGCGCCGCCCTGACTGGTTCCCGGAGGAGTTCGACTGGGTCGTCGGCTGCACCTACCGGGGTCTGCCGCACGGGCGGGTCAAGGTGCGCAACGTCCTCGGCGGCAACGCCTCCTTCCGGCGCACGGCGTTCGACTTCGCGGGCGGTTTCGCCACCGGCATCGGACGCGACGGCGACCGGCTGCCGCTGGGCTGCGAGGAGACGGAGCTGTGCATCCGGCTCACCCGGGCCAGGCCAGATGCGGTGCTGCTGATCGACGACCGGGCGGTGATCCACCACCGGGTGCCCGAACCGCGCGAGCACTTCCGGTACTTCCGCACCCGTACCTACGCGGAGGGCCTGTCCAAGGCACTCGTGGCCCGAAGTGTCGGAGCCGACAAGGGACTTGAGTCCGAGCGCCGGTACACCACCCGGGTCCTGCCGGCCGGAGTGGCGCGCGGGCTGCGCGATGCCGTGCTGGCCCGGCGGGGCGGTGCGGGCCGGGCGGGCGCCATTGTCGCGGGGGTGCTGACGGCGGCAGGTGGGTACGTGGTCGGGAGTGTCCGCGTGCGCCGGGGCGGCGTCACGTACTCGGTGGCGGGGATCGAGGGGGAAGCGGTCGTCGAACCGGGAGCAGAGGGGGGCAGCAGATGACCGACGCGCGTGTGCCGATCCTG
Organism: Streptomyces sp. NPDC036764; assembly: GCF_055609385.1. Taxonomy (NCBI): domain Bacteria; kingdom Bacillati; phylum Actinomycetota; class Actinomycetes; order Kitasatosporales; family Streptomycetaceae; genus Streptomyces; species Streptomyces sp. NPDC036764. Next base: position 127,031 of record NZ_JBVJPT010000016.1, on the reverse strand, counting down.
ATGTACCACGCCGTCTCCACCTCGCCGAACGACGCCACCCGCGAACTGTCGGTGGCGCCGGAGGCATTCGCGGAGCAGATGGCGGCGATCGGCGATCTCGGTCTCACACCCGTGCGGACGGCCGACCTCGCGGAACGCTGGCGCTCCGGCAAACCGCTGCCCGAGCGGCCCGTGCTGATCACCTTCGACGACGGCTACGAGGGCGTGCACCGGCACGCGCTGCCCGTGCTCGCCAAGCACGGCTTCGCGGCCACGGTGTTCGTCTCCACGGGCTGGCTGAAGGGCCCGCACGACATGGGCGGCGGCCTGGACACCATGCTCGACTGGGACCAGGTCCGCGAACTCGCCGGGGCGGACGTCGAGATCGGCGGCCACAGCCACACGCATCCGCAGCTCGACCAGCTCCCGGACGGCAGGCTGCGCTCCGAGCTGATCCTGTGCAAGGAGATCATCTCGGACCTGCTCGGCACCGTCCCGGCCTCGTTCGCCTATCCGTACGGCTACTCCAGCCGCCGGGTGCGCGAGGCGGTGCGCGAGACCGGGTACGCCCAGGCACTCGCCGTCAACAACGGGCTCGCGCGGCGCCGGCAGGGGCCGTACGCGCTCACCCGCCTCACCGTGCGCCGCACCACCGGCATCGAGGAGTTCCGGCGGATGGTCGAGGGCCGCACGATCGCCCGCACCTTCGCCAGGGACCGCGCCCTCACCAAGGGGTACGCAGTGGTCCGCAGAGCCCGACAGGTCCGCCGGAAGGCCATCCGTTCCCGTGTCTGACACGACGACCACGACCGAGCCCGCATCGACCGACGCGACGGCGCCCGAGCAGTCGGGGCGCCGCCTTCGCCTGCCCGGCATGGGCAGGTCCTCCGGGGGCAGCCAGCTCTTCCGCAACGCCTACGCCCTGATGATCAACACCGGTGTCTCCGCGGTGCTGGGGCTCGGTTACTGGCTGGCCGCCGCCCGCTACTACTCCGAGTCCGCGGTCGGCCAGGGGTCCGCCGCCATCGCCGCGATGAAGTTCCTCGCGGGTCTGACCGCGGTGGCGCTGACGGGCGCGCTGGCGCGCTTCATCCCGGTGGCGGGACGCAGGAGCGGCAGGCTCATCTTCCAGACGTACGCGGGCAGTTGTGTGATCGTGGCGCTGGCCGCGGGCGTCTTCCTGCTGACGCTGGATCTGTGGGGGCCGTCGTACCGGTTCCTGAACGGGCCGCTGACCGGGCTGTTCTTCGTCCTGGCCGTCGTTGCCTGGAACCTGCTCACACTCCAGGACGGGGTGCTGACCGGGCTGCGCCACGCGGTGTGGGTGCCGGTCGGCAACACCGTGTTCTCCGCGGTGAAGCTGGGTCTGCTGGTGGCGTTCGCGGTGGCGATCCCGACCGCCGGTGTCTTCGTGTCGTGGGTCGCGGCCATCGCGGTGTCGGTGCTGCCGCTGGGCTGGCTGGTGTTCCGGCGGCTGGTGCCGCGCCATGTGAAGGCCACCGAGGACCACACCGATCCGCCGTCCCTGAGGGAGATCGGGAGGTTCCTGGCGGGCGACTACACCGGCTCGCTGTTCTCGCTGGCCGTGGTCTACCTCATCCCCGTGATCGTGGCCGCGCAGGTCTCCTCCGAGGACAACGCCTACTTCTACATCACGGCCACGATCGGCGGCACCGTCAACCTGCTCGCCATCAACATGGGCGCGTCCCTCACGGTCGAGGGCGCGCACGATCCCAGCAGGCTGGCCGCCAACACCCGTGCGGCGCTCAAGCGCATGGCGCGGATCATGCTTCCGGTCGGCGCGATCCTGTTCTTCGGGGCGCCTTGGATCCTGGGCGTCTTCGGCCCGGGCTACGCGGACGCGGCGACCCCGCTGCTGCGCTGGTTCGCGGTCGGCGGGCTGCTGCGGGTCGTCATGGAGACGTACTTCGCGGTTCTGCGTGCCCAGAGCCGCACCGCCGGACTGGCGTGGCTCCAGGGCCTGTTGTGCACCCTGGTGCTCGGCCTGACGCTGCTGCTGCTCCCGCGCATGGGCCTGACCGGCGCCGGCGTCGCCGAGATCGCCTCCCTGTCGGTGATCGTCGCGATCGCCGCACCCAAGCTGTACCGGACCGTGCGGGCGTCCTCGGCCGAGGTTCCCGAGGACGCGGCTCCCGACGGCGACCTCGCCGACCTGGGGGCTCGCGAGGTTCCCGAGGGGGCGCGCAAGCGGGGCCCCGCCTGGGCACTGGACAACGACACCCTCGCGCTCGGCATCCATGTCGACTTCGACCACCTGGAACGCCGGCCCGACGTCCGCCCGGGACCCGGGACGCCGCCCACGGGCACGCAGCGGATCCGGCCGGAGCACCGGCCGACCTGGGCCCGCACACCGGAGTTCGGTCTGCCCGTGGAGGAGCGCCCGGCGCCGACGGAGTCCGCCGAGGTGGACGCCCCGTTCGAGGACGAGTTCGACGCGGGCAAGGGCGAGGCGGCCGAACCGGAGGAGCGCGAGGAGGCCGCCGTACCCGAGGAGGCCGTCGTACGGCAGGAGGCTGCCGTACGGGAAGAGCCGCCCATGCACGAAGAGCCCGTACGGCAGCCCGACGCGCCCGTGCTCACCTGGCGCGAACGGCTGCTGCCGACCCGTCTCGGGGTGATCCTCGGCTGTCTGCTGATCGCCGCGCTGCTGCTGTACTGGGTGCCCGCGCTGCGGCTGGGCGAGAGCGACCTGGACGGCATGGGCGGGCTCGGGCTCATCTCGGTGCTGCCGCCGCCGACGCTGCTCGGGGCGGCGCTGCTCGCGGTGACGTTCGCGTCGCTGCTGTGGCTGGGCCGCGAGCACCGGGCGCTGCTGCTGGTCACCCTGCTCGCGACGGTCGTGTCGCTGCACGCCCTGCCCGCCCTGATCGAGACCGAGCCGCGGTTCGCGACGGCCTGGCAGCACCTGGGCTTCCTCGACTACATCGACCGCACCGGGTCGGCCGTGCCCGACCTGGACGCGCGCTGGAGCTGGCCGGGCTTCTTCGCGGTGGCCGCGTTCACCGCGAAGGCCTGCGGGGTCAGCGACCTGACCGAGGTCATCCGCTGGTGGCCGCTGGCCGTGCAACTGCTGTATCTGGTGCCGATGTTCCTGCTGGTGCGCCACATGCGGGCGAGCTGGCGGGCCAAGTGGACCGGCATCTGGGTGTTCGTGCTCAGCGGCTGGGTGGGCCAGGACTACTTCTCGCCGCAGGGCTTCACCTATCTGCTGTACCTGGTGTTCGCGGCGATCCTGCTGGTCTGGTTCCGCGCGCCACGCGTGATCTGGACCAAGCGGCGGCCCGGCGAGCTGGAGGTCGAGCCGACGGACCGGCGGCAGCGGGCCGTGCTGCTGATGGTCGTGACCGGGCTGTTCGCGGCGAGCGTTCCGGCCCACCAGCTCACGCCGTTCGTGATGCTGGGCGTGCTGACCGCGCTCGTCCTGATCGGCAGGTCCGAACTGCGCGGCCTGCCCATCCTGTTCGGCGTCATCGTGACGGTGTGGATCGGCTTCATGGCCGAGCCGTACTGGTCCGGGCACTTCGACGAGCTCTTCGGCGGGGTCGGCGGCGTCGGCTCCAATGTGTCGTCGTCGGTGTCCGGTCGTATCGAAGGCGGCAGTTCGACCCACAAGCTGGTGCTGTACGTCCGCGTGCTGCTGGCCGGCGGTGTGATGGCGTTCGCCTGCTGGGGCTGGTGGCGCCGGCGCTTCCACCACTACCGGGAGCGCTCGCTGCTGGTCCTCACCTTCGTGCCGTTCCTGGGCTTCGGGATGCAGTCGTACGGCGGTGAGATGGCCCTGCGGGTCTTCATGTTCGCCCTGCCCGGCGCGGCGCTGCTGACGGGTCTCGCGTTCTTCCCGCGCACCGGCGTCACCGCCAAGGAGCGCGACAAGGACCGGGTGAGCCTCGCCCCGCTGGCCGCGCTGATGGCGGGCCTGGTGCTGATGGGCGGCTTCCTGGTGGCCCGCTGGGGCAACGAGCCGTTCGAGCGGGTCCGGCCCGGCGAGGTCGCCGCCATGGAGTACGTGTATGCCCATGACGATCCGAGCCTGAGGCTGCTGTGGCTGAGCAGCGACCCGGTCAACGACGTGACACCGGCGATGCCGTGGGGCTCGCGTGACATGGAGAAGGTCTCCTACCTGCCGACGCAGGCGCCGGTCGACCCGGTGCTGGTGTCGGGCCTGGTGAAGGCGCTGAAGGACGCGGGCCCGAACTCGTATCTGATGATCAACCGGGGTCAGGTCACCTATCTCCAACTGGACGTGGGCTATTCGGCGAGCTGGGAGACCCGGCTGCTGCAGAACCTGGACAAGCGCCAGGAGCTGCGGAAGGTCTTCGTCAACGCCGACGTGACGATGTACGCGCTGCGCAAGCAGCCGGCGGGTGCGGTGCCGAAGGCCGATCCCGGGCCGATCGGGCCACAGGTGACCTGGACGCCGTGGTCGGTGGTCGGCGGGCTCGCGGCGGTGGCGCTGATCGTGCTGCTGATGGCCCGCGAGATCGTCCGGGTGGCGATGGCGCCGAGCGTGCGGCAGTTGCGCTGGCTCCAGAGCAGCTTCTGGTTCTCGCTGCCGCTGCTCGCGGTGCTGCTGGCCTCGTTGGTGCAGCGGTTCCTGACGATCGAGTGAGGGCCGTACGAGGTCGAGTGGCTCAGCGCTTGAGCCACTCGACCTCGTACGCCTGGAGCTCGACCCGTTCGCCGTCGACCTTCGCGGTGATCTGCCGGTCGCGGGTGTTCACCACCAGGACCACCTCGTCGGTGGCCAGCACCCGGACGTCGGGCTTGTCCACGGACACCGGCCCGTACTCGGTCCCCGGCCGGAACTCCTTGCCGAACCTGGACACCAGGTCGTACATCGGCAGCTTCGCACCGCCGCCCGCCTTGTCGGTCGGCGTCCACAGACAGCCGGCGCACTCGGTGCCCTTCTCCTCCTCCGGGTTCCAGTAGAAGGCGGAGGTGGCGCCGCCCTTGGCCAGCGCGATCATCCCGGCGGCCTGGACGGCGCCGCGGCGGGCCTCGGACCAGCCCTTGCGGTCGTCGTTGCCGTCCGCGGGCTCGACGTAGTACTCGGCCCACCACAGCGGCAGATCGCCGGTCTGCTTGCGCACCCACCGGCTCACGTCCGTGAACTTGTCGGTGGCCGTGAACTCGTCGGGCAGGAGCTCGTCGTCCCGGGTGTAGCTGGAGCCGTCCACGACGACGAAGTCGGCGCCGGCCTTGTGTTCGTTCCAGTACCCGAAGGCGTCGACGGTGCGCTGGTCGAGGGCACCCCAAGGGCCTGTGAGGGACTTCGACGCCTCTTCGGCGCGCGGGTCGACGCTGTCCATCACGAGGTACGGCCCGCCCACCATGATCTCCGGGTTGACCTTCTTGAGCGCCCGGTAGACGAGGTTGTACAGCTTGGTGTAGCCCTCGTAGTCCCAGCGGGCCTCGGAGTCGTTCCAGAAGCCCTTGAACTCGTTCCAGACGATGAAGTGGCGTACGTCCGGGTAACGCTTGGCGACGGTCACGGCGAGCGCGGCGAAGTCGTCGAAGTGCGCGGGGTCGGGGGCCGTCTCCAGGGCGGCCTGGCTCCAGTCGGTGTTGCCGACGCCGGCCTCGCCGCCCTTCATCCAGTCGGGGGCGCAGCACAGGGTGACGACCGGGGTGCCGGCGGACGCGCGGACGAAGTCGATGCGGCGGTCCATCGCCTCGAAGTCGTAACGCCCCTCGACCGGCTCGGGATTGTCGGCGCCCCAGCCCATGATGTGCTGGATCTGCGGCAGCCCGCCGGCGTCCGCGAGCCGCCCCTCGACGCGCTTGACGGCGGCCGAGGCACCCTCGTCGGCGCTGTGCTGGGTGTGCGTGAAGCCCCAGCCCACCTCCGGATTCGTCGCGTTCGGTGTCGCGGTCGGGTTGCCGTGCGGCTTGTCGCCGTCCCGTGAGGTGCCGTCGGTGTTCACGCCGTTGCCCGGAAGCGTGTTGAGGAGGGTCACGACCAGGGCCAGAGCCGCCGCGCCCACGCCGAGCAGCGCGGTGAGCCGCCACCGCCGTGCCCCCGAATTCCACCCATGACGTCCCATCAAGGACAACGGTAACGGGGGTGACAGCCGCCCGGGCAGGTTTCGGCTCCACACGGTCCTGTAACAGAGCGCGCTGGCGCGAAGGGAATGCGACGCACGCACCGGACGTGCACCGTTGGCGGGACGTGGCACGGAAACCGGGTGCACGGGGCCGCCGCGTGCCGGATCATGGCCGCATGTCTGCGAACCCACACGACGCTCTGCCGATCCGGCTCAACGTCGACGACAGCGACTCGCCGTCCGACGTCGTCGACGCGCTGTTCCTCGGCCGCTTCGCGACGGGCGAGCAGCCGTACTCGCACGCGGCGAACATCGACCGCGTACGGTCCGGTGCGACCCTCCTGCCGCCGGGCGCCCGCGTGCTGCGCACCGCCCGCGACGACGACCGCAGCGCGACGCTGGCGGAGGGCGACGGCTGGACCCTGCTGATCTCCCGCTGGAACCGCGGCGCCGACGTCACCGTGACCGCCACCAGCGAGGAACTGGCGGCGCAGGTGCTCGGCCAAGCGACGGACGGCGCCGCCGACGAGCCCGAACCGCAGCCGGAGAACGTGACCATGGGCTTCTGGTACGTCTCCCCCAGGCGCGGCCCGCACCGCACGACCCGGCAGATCTCGGCGGGCACCTGGGACGAGGTGCGGGCCAACTACACCGCGCCGGTCGCGGACGCGATGGACCGCCTGATGAAGACGACCCCGGAGGACATCGCGGGCCGGCTGCTCCTGCTGCACGGCCCGCCGGGCACCGGCAAGACGTCGGCGCTGCGGACGCTGGCCCGCTCGTGGCGGGACTGGTGCCAGGTGGACTGCGTACTGGACCCGGAGCGGCTGTTCAGCGATGTCGGCTATCTGATGGACATCGCGATCGGCGAGGACGACTCGACGGGCAAGGGCCGCTGGCGGCTGCTCCTGCTGGAGGACTGCGACGAGTTGATCCGCGGCGAGGCGAAGCACACCGCGGGCCAGGCCCTGTCGCGGCTGCTGAACCTGACGGACGGCCTGCTGGGCCAGGGCCGCAACGTCCTGGTCGGCGTGACGACCAACGAGGACCTGGAGCGCCTGCACCCCGCCGTCGTGCGCCCCGGCCGCTGCCTGGCCCGTATCGAGGTGGGGCCGCTGACGCGCCGCGAGGCGGTGGGCTGGCTGGGCACGGAGGAGGGCGTCGGCCGGGAGGGCGCCACGCTGGCGGAGCTGTACGCCCTGAAGCGGGGGACGTCCCCGACGTCGCTGCCGGATCCGCGGGACGGGGCGGACGCGGGGCTGTATCTGTAGTGCTTTGATGGACGTATGACCCTGTTCGTGGGGACGTCGGGGTGGCAGTACAAGGACTGGCGGGACGTGCTGTACCCGGCCCGGTGTCCAATGCGCCTGTGGCTGGAGGAGTACACGGAGCACTTCGCCACGGTGGAGATCAACAACGCGTTCTACCGGCTGCCGACGCGGGAGAACTTCGAGCACTGGCGTGATCGGGTGCCGCCGGACTTCGTGGTGGCTGTGAAGGCGAGCCGCTATCTGACCCACATCAAGCGGCTGAAGGAGCCGGCGGAACCGGTCGAGCGTCTGATGACCCACGCCGCGGGCCTCGGCGATCGGCTGGGCCCGGTGCTGCTGCAACTGCCGCCGACGCTGAAGGCCGACACGGAGCTGCTGGACGCGTGTCTGGCCTGCTTCCCGTCGGGCACGCGCGTGGCGGTGGAGCCACGGCACGACTCGTGGTGGACGCGAGAGGTCCGACAGGTCCTGGAGTCCCGGGGAGCGGCCCTGTGCTGGGCCGACGTCCAGGCCCGCCCGACGACCCCGCTGTGGCGCACCACCGACTGGGGCTACGTCCGCTTCCACGAGGGCCGCGCGCAGGCGTGGCCGCACTACGGCCGGCAGGCGCTGCGCACGTGGGTCGGACGCATCACGGACACCTGGGCGGAGGACGAGGACGTCTACGCGTACTTCAACAACGACCCGTCGGGGGCGGCGGTGCAGGACGCGATGACGTTCGCGCGGGCGGCGACGACGGCGGGCCGGGAGCCGACGCGCACCCCGCAGCGCCTGCTTTCACCTGCCTAAGGCTCTGCCCGGCGGATCATGTGGCCGTGATGGCACCAAGTTAGTTGTCGCGGGCCGGACTGCGCCCGGTTGCGAGGCGTTTCTGCCCCTCGGGCACGGGCAGGACCGCCAGGGCGGTGTGTGCAATGTTCCGCAGCGTCTCCGGGTCCAGGCCGGCCTTGCCTACCGCCTCGATACCTCGGACCACCGTCAGCAGCAGTGCCGCCAACCGCTCCGGATCCGCAGCGCCATCGATGTCGCCGTGACGCTGGGCGGCGCTGATCTCCGTCCGCAGCAGGGTCAGCAGCGCCGTCATGGTCTCGGCCGACCGTCCGGCGACCGTCGGATCGTGCTGGGCCAGTTCCGCCGCGCCCTTGGCCAACAGGCACCCGCGGCGCTTGGTGTCGGAGGCGGCGTTCTCCGCCATTAGGTGCACGTATCCCGACAGCCGGGCCAAGGCCTCTGCATCCGGGCCACCTGCCAGCCGCGCTTCGGCCACCTCAACGACTGCGGTGCACCAGTCGCCGAACACACGGTGGAACAGCTTGCCCTTGTCGCCGAATGCGCCGTACAGGCTGCCCTTGCCCAGGCCAGTCGCCTGGGCGATGTCGTCCATCCGGGTTCCTGCATAGCCCGTCGCCCAGAACTGTTCCCGGGCCCGCTCCAGGACTTGGCGTTCGTCGAATGCGCGTGGTCTCGGCATGGTCTCAGCCTATCCATTCTTGACTCGATCGTCCATTACTGCCTACGTTATGGACGATCCATTCCACAACTGAAGGGGCTCCACATGCCAGGCGTGCTGCAGGAGAAGGTGGCCGTGATCACCGGAGGGACCAGCGGGATCGGGCTGGCCATCGCCCACCGCTTCGTCCGGGAGGGCGCACGGGTCTTCGTGACCGGCCGGGACATCGACCGCCTCGAAGCGGCAGTCAAGGAGATGGGCCCTGCGGCCACCGGCGTACGATCCGACGTCTCGGTCCTGGCCGACCTGGACGCGCTCTACGCGCGAGTCCGCGAGGAGGCCGGACGCATCGACGTGCTGGTGGCCAACGCAGGAATCGTCGCGGACGCCGCGCTCGGCGCCCACACCGAGGCGAACGTCGACCTGACGCTCGCCGTCAACGTCAAGGGCCCACTCTTCACCGTTCAGAAGGCGCTTCCGCTGTTGGCGGAGAACGCCTCCATCCTGGTCGTCGGCTCGAGCAACAGCGTGCGGCCCAATGAGCAACTCGAGGTCTACAGCGCATCGAAGGCGGCGGTGAGCAACCTCGTACACAACTGGGCCCGGCAGTCGCGGGAGCGCCGATTCCGGGTCAACGTGCTCAGCCCGGGACCCACGCGGACCCCTGGCCTGCTGGGCGCCGCGGGGCCGGACGTCGACCGGTTCGCCGAGGCCGTCGTGCCACTGGGGCGGCTGGCCGACGCCGAGGAAATCGCCGAGGCCGCCCTCTTCCTGGCTTCGGACGCCTCGTCGTTCGTCACCGGCGCCGAACTCTTCGCCGACGGCGGCTACACCCGGGCCTGAACCACGGCCGGTGGTGCGCACCCGGTTCCCTGGAAGCGATGGGGCGCACTCCCGGCCGCGCGTGTGCGTAGTACAAGGCCCAGTGCGCCGGGAGCAACGAGATCGTGGCCGCGGCCTCTACGGATGACGTCGGCCGCCACCCCGACTGCCGCTCCGGCAACGCCAACCTCCGCTGGATGCTCATCCATCTCCTCGAGGAGACCAGACGGCACGCGGGGCATGCGGACATCGTGAGGGAGCTGCTTGACGGGGCGAAGGGGCACTACTAGGGCCTGTCGTTTGGATCAGATCACAGACGCGGTGACCGAACGGGACGCTGACCGGGAACGGCCCTATTGCGATGCGTGGACGAGGCCAGCGCTCGATGAAGGCGAGAGGCGCACCATCGACTGCAGGACCGGCCGAGGCTCAAGATCGGCTCAACTCGCTGGAATCCGCCTCGGCCGCCGGTGCATCCTTCCCGACAAGACCACGTACACCAGGGGGAACACCGATAAAGACCCTGCTCGGCCGAGTCGTGATGCGCGTTCGGGACGTCGTTTCCGGACGCCAGGATGTCATCAAGTACGGCGACCCGAAGGCCCATCGCCAGGGGCCCCACAACCGCGACGCCAACCTCGCCCACCACTACATCCCGACACCGCCGCCGGCCTCAATGAACTTCCCCACCAGCATGTAGACGGCTCGCACACGAACGTCGGTGCGTCCTTCAAGTGGTGCTCGGCGTACGGTCCAGGGGCTTTCGGATCATCGGGCGGACCAGAGGAAGATGCCTGCGATGTGGAGTCCGGCTAGGAAGATCGTGGCTGTCTTCTCGTAGCGGGTGGCGATACCCCGCCACTGCTTGAGGCGGTTGATGCACCGCTCGACGGTGTTGCGCTGCTTGTAGGCCTCACGGTCGAAGGCCGGTGGTCTGCCGCCTCGACTGCCACCCCGCATCGGCGTCCGGTCCGGGAGCAACGGCTCGGTCCGCGCCCACTGCGCGTCAGTCAACGGCCCACCCGGACCAACGATCCGATGATCTAAACGAAAGGACCTAGGTATCTCCGGTGGGTCGCGACCGAGCCAAAGTCGGATCGAGGCAACGGTGACGGTGCCGTAGAAGACGTAGGCGCGTTTGTCGAACCTCGTCGCCACAGCCCGGAAGCTCTTGAGGGCATTGATCGTCCGCTCTGCCTCGTTCCTGCGTTTGCAGATCGTCCTGTCGAAGCCAGCGGGCCGACCGCCCCTGCTGCCTTTGTGCCGTCGGTCGGCTCGCTGGTTCTTTGGTTCGGGGATCGTGTGCTTGATCTGCCGTCGCCGCAGGCAGCGGCGGTTGCGACGGGATGAGTAAGCCTTGTCTCCGCCGAGGTGGCCAGGCCGAGTCCGCGGAGACCCGCCATCCCGGCGGGCGACACGGACACGCTCCATGACCGGGATGAGCTGCGGAGCGTCGCCCCACTGCCCCGGGGTGATCAGCAAGGCGAGTGGGCGGCGTCCGCCCTCACCGGCAAGGTGGATCTTGCAGGTCAGGCCGCCCCGTGAGCGTCCCAGGCCCTCATCGGGGCGGTGCTGCAGGGGCATGTGTCTTTTCCCGGAAGCCGCGGGGGTTTCCTACGTGCTCCCGCGGCGTGCTGGTGGGCCCGGCAGGAGGTGGAGTCCACGCTCACCATGGACCAGTCGATGCGGCCTTCCGCGTCAGCATCGGCGAGGACAGCCGCGAAGAGCTTGTCCCATGTGCCATCCGCTGACCAGCGCCGATGCCGCTCGTACACGGTCTTCCACCGATCGAAACGCGCAGGCAGATCCCGCCACGGTACCCCGGTGCGCTGCCGGAACAGAATCCCGTTGATCACCCTGCGATGACTCTCCCAACGGCCCCCGCGCTGACCGGACTTCGGTAGATGCGGCTTCAGCCGGGCCCATTCTTCATTTGTGATATCCCCCGCCCCATGAGCATGTCAACGAACCGAGGCTGGGGCAGTCACAAGATCCGCCGGACACGGCCTAGCAATCTGCCTCCGCCACGGCGGCGATCAGGCACGACGGTGCCGGACCCCGCTCAGCCCGTCCCGTAGCCTGCCCGCAGGGCGTCCCGGACGGCCGTCAGCGCATCCGCCTCCGTGAGCCCCAGTCGACGGGCACGCTCGACGTACGTCTGGGCGGCCGACGCGAGTTCCCGCTCGGCCGCGGAGCCCGCCGCGGCCACGAACGTGCCGTTGCGCCCCCGCGTCTCGATCACCCCGTCGCTCTCCAGCGCCCGGTACGCCTTGGCGACCGTGTTGGCCGCCAGGCCCAGCGACTCCGCCAGCCCCCGCACGGTCGGCAGCCGGTAGCCCACCGGCAGCACCCCCGACCGCGCCTGCTCCGAGATCTGCGCCCGCACCTGCTCGTACGGTGCTGCACTGTCGTCGATGTGGATCTTCAAGGTCACAGGGCCGATTGTCCCGTACCCGCCGGAAAATGAGAGGCATCCGCGCACATCCCCCACGTAGCGTGCGCCTCCATGACCGTGACCGTGCGCGACCTGCGCCCCGAAGTGCCCGCCGACGTCGAGCGTTTCGCCCACAGCCGCCACCTCGCCCTGCCGTACATCCTGTGGACTCCGGAGGCCATCACCCACCGCCAGGCCCACACCCGTCCCGACGCCCATTACCGCTCCCTCGTCGCGGAGGAGGACGGCGAGACGATCGGCACGGCCCAGGTCGGCATGGCGTACGACAGCCCGGAGCCCGGCCAGGGCTACCTCAACGTGTATGTGCGGCCGGACCGCACGCGCCGCGGCGCCGGCGAGCTGCTGGTCCGCGCCGCCGAGGAGCACCTGGGCTCGCTGGGGGCGACCAAGCTGTTCTCGTGGGTCCTCGACGAGCCGGGCAACCGCGCGTTCGCCGAGCGGCACGGCTATCGCGCGAGCCGCTCCGCCCACTTCCTGCGCCTGGACCTGGCCCACGGCTCCCTGCCGCCGCTCCAGGACCTTCCGCCCGGTGTCGAGCTGCGCACGGCCGCCGACTTCGCGGACGACCCGCGCCCGCTGTTCCGGCTCGACGCGGAGACGACGTCGGACGAACCGAGCGACGTGGGCGCCGAGTTCACCGACTACGAGGCATGGCTCGCGGAGACCTGGAAGCATCCGCTCCTCGACCTGGACCTGACGTCGGTCGCCGTCGTCGACGGCCGTCCCGCCGCCTTCAGCTCGGCCTTCACCGACCGCGCCACCCGCTACTCCACGGCGATGACCGGTACCGCCCGCGCCTTCCGGGGCCGGGGCCTGGCCAAGCTCGCCAAGAACGCCTCGCTGCACCGCGCCCGCGCCGCCGGCTACCGGGAGGCGTTCACCGGCAACGACACCGACAATGAGCCCATGCTGGCGATCAACTTCTGGTTCGGATACCAGATCTGTGCGACGGAGGTACGCCATGTCCGCGAACTCGGCTGAGCGGCCGCGCTCCCTGGACGTGGTCCTCGTCAAGGGCGGCCGTACGAAGATCCGTTACGCGGCCGAGCTGGTCGCCGACGACGGCACTCGGATCGCCGTGCGCGCCCCGTGGTCCGGCGACGGCGTCCGCGACTTCGGCTTCGTGCGGTTCGAGCCGGGCGATGTCTTCACCGAGTACTACTGGCGCGACCGCTGGTACGCCGTGAAGGAGGTCCGCGACGCCGCGGGCGCCCTCAAGGGCTGGTACTGCGACATCACCCGCCCGGCCGCCCTGTCGGGCACCGAGCTGGTCGTCGAGGACCTCGACCTGGACCTGTGGCGCTCCGCCGACGGCACGGACGTGCTGCGTCTGGACGAGGACGAGTTCGCCGAGAGCGGCCTGGCGCGGTCGGACCCGCAGGCGGCCGCCGCGGCCGTGGCGGCCCTCGACGAGCTGGAGGTGCTCGCCACGGTCGAGGGCGGCCTGGAGTCACTGCTGGCCTAGGGCCCGTCGGGGAGGCGCCGGTCCGTCGCCGGCAGGGCGTAACCGGGAGCCGCCGGTCAGAGCTGCTCGGTCACGCCGTCGCCAGCACGGCGTACCGCTCGTCGGCCACGGCCTTGCCCCACAGCGGCTCGTCGTCCGACAGGTGCTCCACGCGCACCTGACCGGCGAGCGGGGCGAGGAGGGCGGTGAGCCGGTCGGCCGGTATGCCGGCCGGGGCGGCCCCGGCTTCGGTGTCCCACACGCCCTCGACCAGCACGAACCGTCCTCCCGGGCGCAGCAGCCCGCGCCAGTGCCGCAGCACCCGGCCCGGGTCGGGCAGCGCCCACAGGACATGCCGTACGAGCACCACGTCGAACCGCTCCTCCCCCACCGGCGGCACCGCCGCGTCACCGACGAGGAACACCGCGTCGCGCCCGGCGAGCTTGGCGCGGGCGAGACCGACCATCGCCGGGGACCGGTCCACCCCGGTGACCCGGTGTCCCTGTTCGGCCGCGAGAAGCGACAGGCTGCCGGTGCCGCAGCCCAGGTCGAGGACGTCGCAGGCGTGCTCGGGCAGCCAGGACCGCAGCCGGGAGGCCCATGCCTGGCGGACCTCGGGGTCGCGCAGGCCGTGGTCGGGCTCGTCGTCGAAGGTGGCGGCGGCGGAGTCCCAGTCCGTGTCCGCCCCTGTGATGGCTTGTTCACCGTTCGTCATGCGGCCAAGAGTGACACCCGCCACTGACAGTCCAATGGTGACCGCCGCCACTGACAGGGCCGGCACCGATGAGCAACTCTCCCCCAACGGGTCTACCCCGGTGAGAACACGGAACTCGGTAGACCCTGAAGGAGGCAGCCATGCGCCGTGTGACCGTGCAGAAGCCCCTGAAGAGGCAGTCCAGCGCCGCCCGGGTCCGGGAGGAGGCCGAAGAGCGCCCCGCGGGACGACCCGAGGTCCGCAAGGACATCGCACGAACCTGGTGGCCGGACACCTGAGAAACCCAGCCGGTCGCATGAGACGCGTCAGGTGAGCCGCTTGCGGTAGTGGACCCGGTCGTACCGGCCGTCCACCCGGCGCTCGACGATCTCATAGCCGTACTTCGGGTAGATCTTCTGGTTCTCCCACATCAGGGCGTTCGTGTAGAGCCTGACCTCGGGCAGACCCAGCGCACGCGCGCGTGCGTCCACGAAGTGCAGCAGCCGTCTTCCCACGCCCCTGCCATGGGCGTCGGGGTGGACGGCGATGCTGTCGAGGAACAGATGGTCCTCGTGCGACTCGATCACCACGAGCCCCGTCACGGGATCACCCGTCACGAACACCTTCCCCGCGGCCACGTTCGCCGCGTGGTCCGCCTCCATGGGCACGGGGACCACCCCGATGCGCTCGATGTACGGCGTGTACGCGGCGTCGGTCACCGCCTTCACGGCCGGTACGTCGGCGGCCGTGGCGGGCCGGATCTCCTCGGTCGTCATGGCTGAACGCTACCCAGGCCCTTTCGCAGTGCCTGTCCGCAGCTCAGCCCAAGGCCCTCCACCGCCTCGTCCGCATGCACGCCCTCGGACCACCCCGTAGCGTGGATCACGTGCGTTCCGCCAACACCGCGTCGGGGGTGCCCGGGAGGCCCCCTGGTCGGCCCGGCGTCGGCCGACGCAGCATGGAAGAAGGGCCTGACGACTTCCGTGCGGCGAACCGACTGCCGGGCACCTGGACCGAGTGATGCGTCTGGGCCGTCCGGCAGCACCTTCCGATTCGCCTCGCCCAAGACGCTCCAGGCGGTCCGTCCTGCGCGTGCTCGTCCTCATCGCGATCCTGATCGTGGTGGCGGTGGCCGTTGGCTCGTGGCTGCAGTTCACCGAGCGGCAGACGGTCGACACAGTGCACACCGTCGGTTCCTCGGCCGCCGACCGGGTGGATGTGGAGGCCTTGGTCCAGAGCGTCGACGCCGCGGGCAGAGAGCTTGTATTACGGGTCTGGGTGACCCCGCGCGGGGCCCTCGGTGAGGGGGGCGGGGCGGCCCCGGTGGCCGATCTCAGCCTCCAGACCTCGGGGGCGACCCTCACCGACCTGGAGTTCGCGGCGCACGAGCGGCTCGCGACGAGAGACGTGCAGGTCGCGCTCACGGGCGGATCGATCAGTGACTACCCGTTCGACACCTACGAGACCGACATCGCGTTCCGGGCGCAGGTGGGCGGCGAGCAGGTGCCGGTACGGATGCTGTTCTCCAACAACGACACGCTCTTCTCGGTCTCCGCGGAACCTGTGCCCTCCCGGCAGGAGGCCGTGATGGCGCTGGGGCTGGCGCGATCGGCCAGCCTCCTCGTCTTCGCGGTCTTCATGATGGTGGCGATGTGGGCGCTGGCGGCATCCGTGCTCATCGGGGCCTGGTACCTGACGACCGGCAGCGAGGGCCTGGTCTGGCCCGGCCTCGCCTGGATGGCCGCCACCCTGTTCGCCCTCGCCGCGTTCCGCAACACCGCGCCCGGCACACCCCCGATCGGCTGCGTGCTGGACTGGTTCGCCTTCCTGTGGGCCGAGTCCGTCATCGCCCTCTGCCTGATCACCGTGGTCATCACCGGCGTCAACAAGGCCCTCCGCCAGGACACGCCGCCCACGTAGTGGCTCCGCCGCGACTTCGGCCATCCATCCTGAGCCCCTGGTTAGCCGCACCTTAAGGCGACCCTAAAGATCGCCATCACCCGCCTCCAGCAGGCGATTTCGCGGCTTCCTCGGGCTAGTTTCTGATCGCCCCCACGGGATTCACCCCATGCATCAGGCCCCTTGAGGAGATCTTCCATGTCCGCACGCCGCAAGGCCGCCGCCGTCGCCGCCGCCGGCCTGACCCCGCTCGCGCTGACCGCCCTCGCCGCCGCGCCCGCCGCGGCGCACGGCTCCATGGGCGACCCGGTCAGCCGGGTCTCGCAGTGCTACGCGGAGGGCCCGGAGAGCCCGAGGTCCGACGCGTGCAAGGCGGCGGTCGCGGCGGGCGGCACGCAGGCCCTCTACGACTGGAACGGCATCCGCATCGGCGACGCGGCCGGCCGCCACCAGGAGCTGATCCCGGACGGCAAGCTGTGCAGCGCGAACAGCGAGGAGTTCAAGGGCCTGGACCTGGCCCGCGCCGACTGGCCGGCCACGAGCGTGAGCAGCGGGTCGTACACCTTCAAGTACCGCGTGACCGCCCCGCACAAGGGCACCTTCAAGGTGTACATCACCAAGGCGGGCTACGACCCCGCGAAGCCGCTGGCCTGGAACGACCTGGATCTGGCGAACCCGGTGGCGACGGTGACCGACCCGGCGGCGTCGGGCGGCTTCTACACGTTCTCCGGCACCCTGCCGCAGCGCTCCGGCAAGCAGCTTCTGTACGCGGTCTGGCAGCGCTCGGACAGCCCGGAGGCGTTCTACTCCTGCTCGGACGTCACCTTCGGCGGCGCGAACGGCGGCGGCACCGACGGCTCCGACAACTCCGGCAACGGCAGCACCGGCAGTGGCGACTCCGGTGACGAGGCTTCCCCGGCGCCCAGCGCCTCCGCGCCCTCCGAGGAGCAGATCGAGGCCGGTGCCGACCAGTCGACGGTCGAGCACCACGGCCACGGTGACCAGGACGCCAGTACGTCGGCGGAGCCGGCCGCGGCGGCCGGGGACGGCCCCTCCGGCGCGGCGGCCAACGAGCCGAAGGCGGCGGGCGCCACCGAGAACCTCGCCGAGACCGGCGGGGACAGCAGTACGGCGTATCTCGCGATGGGCGGTGCGGCGACGCTGGCGTTGGGTTCGGCGGTGCTGTTCGCCTCGGTGCGCAGGCGGGCGGCAGGAGGCGGTCGGCACGGCCGCTGACGGCAAGGACTCCGGGGCCTGAACGGCGGCTCAGGCCGGTCAGGCCCCGGCGGTGTGTCCCGCGCTCACCCGCTCAACTGAACACGGACGCGCAGGTGGTGGGGCGGGCGTGGGCGGGGTCGAGCGCGTTGGCCACCTCGTGGAAGGCGATCCGGTCGGTGAGGCCGATGAGCGCGTGCTCGGAGATGTCGACCGCGCACAGGTCCTGGATCAGGACGTTCTTCACGTCGGGCCCGGTCAGGAACTGGGTCCGCCACGGCGTGACCACCTCGTCGTACTTGGTGGCTATGACCGTGTAGCGCACCCCGGGGACGGTGTCGCCGCCCGCGTTGAGCCTGGTCATGAAGTCGGATCCGACGACCTGCTGGGCGAGCGCGGGGGTGGCGCTGGTGAGCAGGTCCTCCGCGCCGGGGAAGTACGGCAGCAGGTTGGTGAGCCCCGACAGGGTGGTGCCGTGGTTGTTGGGCGCGATGCCGACGAGGGCGTTCACCTTGCCGGCACCACCGAGGAACTTGAGGTAGTAGCGGGGCATCATGCCGCCCTGCGAGTGGCCGACGAGGTCGGCCTCGGCGGCGCCGGTCGCGGCGAGCACCTTGTCGACATAGGCGGACAGTTGCTCTGCCGACTTGTCGATGGGGCCGAGGGCGTAGAAGAACGGCACGCCCGGCAACTGGCCGTAGTCGAGGGAGAAGACGCAGTAGCCACGGTCCTTCAAGTAGGGCGCGAGTCCAAGCCAGTTGTCGACGGAGTTCGCGAAGGTGCCGTGCACGAGGACGACGGGGCGGGGGTGCGCGGCGGACGGCTTGCAGTTGTAGTCGTTCCAGCCGCTGCTCGATGCCGCCGCTGTTTCGGCGGCCTGGGCGGTGGTGGCGGCGGGGACGACGGCGACCGTGGCGGTCAGGAGCAGTGCGGCCAGCGGTCTGAGCACTCGTTTCCAGGGCAGCATCGTGTGATCTCCTTGCGGCTCAAGGGAGGTGCGACGGCCTTACGCCCTGTGATCCGGATCACGAGGATGCTGTTCACTCGTCAAGTTACGGGCGAGTAGCAGACGTGTGAAGTTACGCGTCAGTAAAAACTTCCAGTGATAGTCAGAGGTGCACTACATCTACTGATGAACCGTCACCAGGCAGGCCTGATAGGGCCATTGGGCGCGATGTGCGCCAATTGCCCCAGCAGCGCCCGCACTTGCGCCTCCCCCAGCACGTCGACCCAGGCCCGGACGGCATCGGCGGCCGCCTCCTCGGCGGCACGGGTGCAGGCCCACCCCCGCTCGGTCAGCACGACCAGGCGGGCCCGCGCGTCGTCGGGGTGCGGCCGGCGTTCGGCGTACCCCTTGCGCACGATCTCGTCGACGAGCTGACTCGCGGCCTGCTTGGTCACGCCGAGATGGACGGCGAGGTCGGTGGCGGTGGCCCCGGCCGGGGCGAGCCGGGCGAAGGCGAAACCGTGCGCGGGCCTGACCCCCTCGAAACCCCGGGCGACCACACCGTCATTGATGCGCTGCGTGAGCTCACCGGCGACGGCGAGCAGGGCGGCGGACAGGGCCATGGCTTCGGAGTTCTGCACGCAGGCATTGAAACACCCTTGACGGATCGGTCAAGCAGCTTGACCATAGACCCATACAGTCAAGCAGCTTGACCATCTTCCACAGGAGACACCCATGCCAGTGATCCGAGCGTCCGAAGCCGTCACCCACGAGATCCACGGCGCCCGTTTCGTCTCGTACGCCACCCCCCTGACCGGCAGCAAGGAACTGTGCGCCTGGCGCGGTGAGATCCCGGCGGGGACCAGGGCGCCCGCGCACACCGTGAACCGCGAGGAGATCCTGCACCTCCTCGACGGCGAACTGCTGGTCACGCTCGACGACCGTACCGACCGGATCACCGCGGGCGACACCCTGATCATCAACCCCGGGGCGACCCTGACCGTCGAGAACCCGACCGAGCGGACCGCCGTCACCTGGGTCACCACGTCCATCGGCCTGACCGCGGAACTGGCCGACGGCACGATCATCACGCCGCCGTGGGCCAACTGACCCGTGGATGGGAGGGACTACGGGGACAAGGACCACTCGGCGAGCGACCCCGACATCACCGCGCGCGGCCCGAACTTCGTTCGGGGAGCCCTTGCGGGAGATCAGCGCCTGGATGCAGCGGCGTCGCAGCTCACCGCGCACAGCCTTCGAGTCGTACGCCTTGTCGCGGGTCGTCGGCGGTGCGCGCCCCGAAGGCGCGATGTCCTTCGGGCCGCGCGGCAGGGGTTCGGGTTCAGGCGTTGTAGCCGCCGTGGGCGTCCAGCACCGCGCCCGTGACGTACGACGCGGCGGGGCTCGCCAGGAAGGCGATCGCCGCGGCGATTTCGTCGGGGTGACCCACGCGCTGCAGGGACAGCGAGCTGACCAGGGCCTTGAGGGTCTCGGGGTCCGGCGGTTGCATGCCGCCCTCCATCAGTCCGGCCTCCACGACGTTGGCCGTGATGTTCCGGGGCCCGAGGTCGCGTGCGACGCCCATGGTGTACCTCTCGATCCCGGACTTGGTCGCCGAGTAGTCGGCAAGGCCGGGGGCGCCGACCCGGGAGCCCAGTCCGGAACTCACCGTGATGATGCGGCCGCCCGTGCGCAGCACTCGGGAGGCGGCCCGGATGACGGCGATCACGCCGAGGTAGTTGGTGGCGTGCATCCGGTCCAGTGCGGCGGTGTCGGCGTCGGGGTCGTCCACCGTGCGGCCCTGCTCCACCGAGATCGCCGCGTTGTTGACGAGGATGTCCAGGCCGCCGAAGTGCGCGACCACGTCGTCGATCAGCGCCGGCGCCCGGCTCGCGTCCGCCTGGTCGAACTGGAAGGCGACGGCCTTGGCTCCCTTGCCGTGCACCTCGTCGACGACGGCCTGCGCCTGCTTCTCGGAGCTGACGTAGGTAAAGGCGACGTCGGCGCCCTGCTCGGCCAGCAGCCGTACGGTCGCGGCTCCCAGTCCGCGCGACCCCCCGGTGACCAGGGCGACCTTGCCCATGAGTGGCTTGCTCATTCTTCTCACCTCGTTGATTGACCCTTCATGACTGTCGTAACGCTAATTGTTACGACAGCCTGTTGCAACCTTAACTGTTACGACTGCACTGTCGTAACATGAAGCGTTGCGACCGAGAGGAGGAGTCCATGAGCGCCAACAGCAGGCTGACCATCGCCGCCCACGCGCTGGCCTGGATCGGCCTCTACCAGCGCCAGGGCCATGAGGTCGCCACCTCCGAGCAGATCGCGACCAGCGCGAACACCAACCCCGTGGTGATCAGACGGCTGCTCGGCGAGCTGCGCAGGGCCGGGCTCGTGGAGTCCCGGCGGGGCGTGGGCGCGGGCTGGTCGCTGGCACGCGAGCTGGAGTCGATGACCCTGCTCGACGTGTACGAGGCAGTGGAACCCGGCCCGCTGTTCGCAATGCACCGCACCACCCCGGACCAGGAATGCGTGGTGGGTCACGGCATCCAGCCGGCAATGCAGAGCATCTACGAGGGCATCGAGGAGACCGTGAGACACGAGCTGGCCCGCATCACGCTCGCGAACGTACTCCAGGACGTACTCGCGGCACCTCGCTAGCCTCCCCGTTACGCCCTGACATCACCATGACCTGCGCCTTCAAGTTGGCGGAGGCTCCGTGCGGCCCTGCGCATGGATTCGCCGTGCGCACTGCGCATGGATTCGAAGGGGCAGATCCGGTTGCCCGGCAGGGGTCCTGCACAGTTTTCCCGCCGAAGGCGATCCGCGTCAGCAGGCAGCCGGCCGATCCGACACCGCCGTAGGCCCCGACCGACACGACCGGTCCGAGACTCGCCCCCGTTACGGAAAGTCGTGTTCGAACGACATACCGTCACCTACCCGTCCGCCTTGAGTCGCTGAATGACTGCGGTGCGAGGCGTACCGCGGCGTCGGCTGCCCCCAACTGCCCTCCCCGGCCGAGGAGATGACGAGGCGGCATCCGTTCCGGCCATCACTCAACCCACCGGTGAATCGATTACGCGTTCGAATGTAGTTCGAATGCAGGTCGCTGACCGGGGCTGATGGGGTTAGAGTAATCGAACGAGCGTACGATGAACATATCGGGCGTATGGCCGAAAAGGGGTGGAGTGATGGAGGTGCGGCATGGAGGGTTTCGCCCACGTGCACGTCGCGTCCGGTTACTCCGCCCGCTACGGCGCCTCCCATCCCGAGCAGCTCGCCCGGCGGGCGGCCGAGCGGGGCATGTCCGCGCTCGCGCTCACCGACCGGGACACGGTCACCGGTGCCGTCCGGTTCGCGCAGGCCTGCGCGAAGGAAGGGGTCCGGCCGCTCTTCGGCGTCGACCTGGCGGTGGAAGCCCTTGCGCCCCCGCCGCCCACCCAGCGACGCCGCACTCCGGTGCGCGGTGGCGCACATGTCGTCGAACCGCCACTGCGGTTCGTGCTGCTAGCGCAGGACAGGGCGGGATGGGCGCGGCTGTGCCGCATTACCTCGGCCGCCCATGTCGGCGCCCTGTCCGGCACGCCGCCGGTGGTGCCGTGGGAGGCGCTGCGCGAGTACGGCGGCCCTGGGCTGACGGTGCTGCTCGGGCCGCTCTCGGAGCCGGTGCGGGCGCTGTCGGTGGGGCGGGAGGACGTCGCGGTGAAGCTGCTGGCGCCGTGGCGGGAGGTCTTCGGGAGGGGAGTCCGGCTGGAGATCGTTGCGCAGAAACGTTTTGGCACCGATCCGGGATCCCTGCGCCTGGCCGCCCGCACCCTCGCGCTGGCCGACCGCACCCGCATCCCCGCCGTGCTCTCCAACGCCGTCCGTTACGCCGACCCGAACCAGCACCGGCTCGCCGACGTGCTGGACGCCGCACGGCTGCTGCGCCCCATCGACCGGCGCCGCCTGGACAGCGGGCAGCGCTGGCTCAAGGGCGAGCGGGGGATGGCGGTCGTCGCGCGGATGGTCGCCGAGTGCGCCGGAGCGGACGTCCGGCGGGCCCGGCGCCTGATGGCGGACACCGTCGCCACGGCGGCCGCGTGCACCGTCGATCCCGCGGCGGACCTCGGGCTCGGCGCCCGCCACTTCCCGGAACCGGCACTCTTCGGCGCCGACCCCGGAGCGCGCGGGGCCGCACAACTGCTGCGCCGGCAGTGCGAGGAGGGGCTGGCCCGGCGCGGCCTGGACCGTGACCGGGCGGCGCTCGACCGGCTGGACGAAGAGCTCAAGGTGATCTCCGAGCTGAACTACGACTCGTACTTCCTCGCCGTCGGCCAGGTCGTCGCCGACATCCGGGCCAAGGGCATCCGGGTCGCGGCCCGGGGCTCGGGTGCCGGTTCGATGGTCTGCCATGCGCTGGGTATCGCCACCGCCAACCCGCTCGACCATCGCCTGCTGTTCGAACGCTTCCTCAGCGTGCGCCGGGCCTCGCTGCCCGACATCGACATCGACGTGGAGTCCGCTCGGCGGCTGGAGTGCTACGACACGATCTTCGAACGGTTCGGCAAGGAGCGGGTGGCGGTCACCGCCATGCCCGAGACCTACCGGGCGCGCCGGGCGCTGCGGGACACCGGTCTCGCGCTGGGGATCGCGCCCGCGGAGGTCGACCGGATCGCCAAGAGCTTCCCGCACCTGAGGGCCGCCGACATCACCGGTGCGCTCGCCGAACTGCCCGAACTGCGGCAACTGGCGGGCGAGGCCGGCCGGTACGGGCCCTTGTGGGAGCTTGCCGAGGGCCTCGACTCCCTGGTCCACGGCATGGCCATGCACCCCTGCGGCGTGGTCATCAGCGACGCCACCCTCCTGGACCGTCTGCCGGTGCAGCCCACCCCGCAGGGCGACTACCCCATGGCCATGGCCGCGAAGGAGGAGATCGAGGCGCTCGGCAACATCAAACTCGACGTACTGGGCGTGCGGATGCAGTCCGCGATGGCCCACGCCGTCACCGAGATCGAACGCACCACCGGCAACCACATCGACCTCGACAACCCCGAGCAGGTGCCGCTCGACGACGTCTTCGCGTTCAAGCTCATCCAGGAGAGCCGGACCCTGGGGCTGTTCCAGTTGGAGTCGCCCGGCCAGCAGGATCTGCTCTCCCGGTTGCAGCCGCGCGACCCGCAGGACGTCATCGCCGACATCAGTCTCTTCCGACCCGGGCCAGTCGCCGGCGGCATGCCCGAGCGGTACATCGCCGCCCGCCACGGCGGCAGGCCGTCGTACGCCCATCCCGACCTGGAGCCGGTGCTCGCCGACACCTACGGCGTGACCATCTGGCACGAGCAGATCATCGAGACGCTGCATGTGCTGACCGGCTGCGACCGGGCCTTCGCGGAGATCACCCGGCGAGCCCTCGGCGACAAGGAGCAACTGCCCAGGGTCAAGGACTGGTTCCACGAGCGGGCACGCGCGCGTGGCTACAGCGCGGCCGTGCGGGACGAGGTGTGGAAGACCATCGAGGCCTTCGGGGCGTACGGCTTCTGCCGCGCCCACGCGGTCGCCTTCGCCGTACCGGCTCTCCAGAGCGCCTGGCTCAAGGCGCACTACCCGGCGTTCCTGCTGGCGGGGCTGCTCGAACACGACCCCGGGATGTGGCCCAAGCGTGTGCTCGTCGCCGACGCCCGCCGAGGCGGCGTACAGGTCCTGCCCGTCGACATCAACCGATCCAAGGTGAAACACACCGTGGAGAAGGCTGAGGGAGAGCAGTGGGGTGTGCGGCTCGCCCTCTCCGCGGTGCACGGCATCAGCGAGGACGAGTGCGCGCGGATCGAGGAGAGCCAGCCGTACGGATCACTGTCGGACTTCTGGCAGCGGGCCCGTCCCAGCCGGCCGGTCGCTGAACGTCTGGCGGAAATCGGCGCGCTGAACTGCCTCCACGACGGCCGGCTCACGCGACGCGACCTGCTGCTGCAGATCGCTGAACTCCATCGCCAGTCCCGGAACCGGTTCGCGCACGAGGGCCAACTGCCCATCGTCGCGGGCGCGGTCGGCGGGGCGGAGCCGAGCGGGCTGCCGGAGATGACCGGACGGGAGGCGCTCAGTGCTGAGTTGAGCACCCTTGGCATCGATGTCTCCAAGCATCTGATGGAGCACCATCACCGGCTGCTGCGGGAGATCGGTGCGACCGACGCGGCGCATCTGGCCGGGATGCGTGCCGGCCAGCAGGTACTGGTGGCCGGGGTGCGCGCCTCGACTCAGACCCCACCGATCGCGAGCGGCAAGCGGATCATCTTCGTCACCCTGGAGGACGGGTCCGGTCTGGTCGACCTTGCCTTCTTCGAGGACTCCCACCCGGCCTGCGCGCACACCGTGTTCCACAGCGGGCTGCTGCTGGTGCGCGGCACGGTCCAGGTGCGCGGCACCCGCCGTACCGTCGTGGGCTCCATGGCCTGGGACCTGGACGAGATCGCCGCCGCCCGCCGGGACAACGGCCCCGAGGCCGCGCTCGCCCTCCTCGGCGAGAGCCGTCCGCATCCGACTCCCGCCCAGCCGCAGCGCACCCTGGTCGACGGCACCGCGGGCGCAAAGCTGCATCCGTACGCCGACCTCCAGCCCGCCGGCACCCGTTCCGCCGACCTGAAGAAGTTCGGCCACCGAAGTCCAGGGAGCGCGGGATGAGCGGGATGAGTGGGATGAGCACACGTCAGCGGCACATCGCCCATCTCCATCTGCACGCGGCGCTGAGCGAGGATCAGTTCGACGATGTGATCGAACTGATGTCCGGTATCACGCCTCACGTCCAGGCCGTCCCGCCGGGCGCCGTCCAGCTCGACCTGACTTCGGCGCTCCGGTACTTCGACCTCTCTCCCTACGACATGGTCCAGACGACGATGATGCGGCTGAAGCTCCTCTACGACATCGACTGCAGCGCCGGGCTCGCGGGCAACCGCATGCTGGCGGCCATGGCGGCCGACGCGTCCGCGCCCGGAGACACCACCTGGGTCCGCGCCGGGCAGGCCGCCGACTGGCTGTACCCCCGCCCGGTCACCGCGCTGCCGGGGATCGGCCGCGCCACGGCGGAAACCCTCAACAGATATGGACTGCACACCATCGGCCAGGTCGTCGACATACCCGCAGCGACCCTGCAGCGGCTCCTCGGAGCCGGCTCGGCCCAACTGCTGGCCGAGCGCGCCCGAGGCAATGATCCCCGCCCGGTCATCCCCTCGGAACCGGCAGCGCACCTGATCGCCGACCGCGTGCTGGAGCGGGACTGCCTCGACCCCGCGCAGCATCACCGGGCAGTCCTGGGACTCGCCGACCAGATCGGTGGGCGCCTGCGCGGGGAGAGCCAGGTCGCCGGCCGGCTCACCCTCACGGTGCGGTACGCCGACCGCAGCTCCACCACACGTACCCGCACCCTGCCGGAATCCACCAGCCACTCACCCGCCCTCGCCGCGGCCGCCCTCGGCCTGCTGACATCCCTGGGGCTGCAGCGAGCGAGAGTACGCGCCTTCGTGATCCGTGCCGACGACCTGCTGCCGGCCGACAGCGCCTACCGCCAGCTCTCCCTGGACCCCGGCGACGCCCGCGCCCGCGCGGCCGAAGCCGCCGCGGACCGCGCCCGCCGACGCTTCGGGCCGCAGGCCGTCCGCCCGGCTGCTCTGGCGGACTGACCGCCTGTACCAAGAACCACTGGTTTTCGATCCGATTGGGCCGTCCGAGGTTCCGAGAGGCGGCCGCATATGACCTGTCAGATAGTGGATCGCGCCGCCACCTCCCGGATTGGACACTCATGGACCGCTATCCACCCATCGCCAACCACGGTCTGGTGGGCGACCTGCAGACCGCCGCCCTGGTGTCCTCCGAGGGCGTGGTGAACTGGTTCTGCTCGCCGCGGTTCGACTCGCCGAGTGTCTTCGCCTCGCTGCTCGATCACGACCGCGGCGGGTATTTCCGGCTTGCGCCGGAGCACTCGAACGTATCGTGCAAACAGCTCTACTACCCGGACACCGGCGTGCTGGTCACGAGGTTCATGTCGCCGGAGGGCGTCGGCGAGGTCATCGACTGGATGCCGGCGAACACCAGGCGCGTCCCCAGCGACCGCCACAGCCTGATGCGGGTGATTCGCGTGGTGCGCGGCACCGTGCGATTCGTTCTGGAGTGCAGGCCGCGGTTCGACTACGGCCGGGCCGAGCACGAGCTCGACCTGCGGCCGCAGGGAGCAGCGTTCCGGGGTCCCGCTATCGCGGGTCATCTGCAGGCCAGCTTTCCGGTGGAACGCGATGGCCAGGACGTAAAGGGGGCGGTCACTCTCGGAGTCGGCGAGTCGGCCTTCACCGTGTTCACCACATGCGACGTGGACGGTGAGGCGCCGCCTCCGCTCACGGTCGAGGGCGTGACTTCGAGTCTGTGGCGTGAGGTGGACTTCTGGCAGAAGTGGCTGCACACCTCCCACTACCGGGGACGCTGGGCCGAAATGGTGAACCGCTCTGCCATCACGCTCAAACTCCTGACCTACCACCCGACCGGTGCGCCGGTCGCCGCCGCCACCATGGGTCTGCCGGAGCAGGTCGGCGGTGAGCGCAACTGGGACTACCGGTATTCGTGGGTGAGGGACGGGGCGCTCTCGGTGAGGGCCCTGCTCGACCTCGGGTTCGCCGAGGAGGCATCGGCGTTTACCAAGTGGCTGGGCGAGCGGATGCGCGACCGGGCGGATCTGCCCGGTGAGCGCCTACAGATCATGTACCGGGTCGACGGGGACCCGCACCTGAGCGAGGAGATCCTCGACCACTGGGAGGGCTACCGCGGCTCGTACCCGGTTCGTGCCGGGAACGCCGCTGCCGACCAGCTACAGCTCGACATCTACGGGGAGGCCCTCTACGCGATGGCCGAGGGCATGGATGTCAGCGAGGAGCTGGGATACAACGGCTGGAAGGGGCTTGCCCGGACGCTGGACTGGCTTTCCGACAACTGGGATCGTCCGGACGAGGGGGTCTGGGAGACGCGCGGAGGCCGCAACGACTTCACGTTCAGCCGGGTGATGTGCTGGGTCGCCTTCGACCGGGGACTCCGCCTGGCGACCGACCTGAGCCGACCCGCCGACATTCCGCGCTGGCGCAACGCCCGTGACAGCATCCTCGAACAGGTGATGGACAAGGGCTGGAGCCAGGCCGAGCAGGCCCTGGTGCAGCACTACGGAGGAGACGTCCTGGACGCCTCCCTCATGCTGATCCCCCGGGTGGGCTTCCTCGCCGCGAAGAGCCCCGGCTGGCTGTCCACCCTGGATGCCATGGAGCGCAAGCTCGTCTCGGACAGCCTCGTGTACCGGTACGACCCGGCCGCCTCCCCGGACGGACTGCGCGGCTCGGAGGGCACCTTCAGCCTCTGCACGTACCTCTACGTCGACGCCCTGGCCCGGGCCGGGCGGCTCCGTCCGGCCCGCTACACCTTCGAGAAGATGCACACCTACGCCAACCATGTCGGCCTGTTCGCCGAGGAGATCGGCCCGAGCGGCGAGCAACTCGGCAACTTCCCGCAGGCGTTCACCCACCTGTCGCTCATCATGGCGGCATCGACCCTGGACGAGGCCATTGACCGACAGTGGCAACGTGGCTGAGCCGGAGCACGGGCAGCCGGGTCCGGGCGCGCCGAACCCTGCCGGCCACGCACAGAGCCGGGCCGCTTTCGATGCCCTGTACGCGCGTCTGCGGCAGCAGGCGGACACCGCCGGATCCCCGCCCTCCGCCGGCGGCCGCGGTGCGCTGGCCACCATCACACCGGCGAGGGTCGTTGCCGCGGCGGTCGAGGTCCTGTCGGGCCTGACGGTCTCCTTGTCGTCCCCGATCGAAACCAGCATGGCTCCCGACAATCCGCACCCGGCCGGCCACCGGCTCACCAGCCGCCCCGAGGCCGAAACCGCAGACAGGGGGCTGCACTTCGCCACCGACCGATTCACCATGAACGTTCACGGCGACGCGGACAGCCACCTTGACGCTCTGTGTCACGTCGTCTTCAACGGCACGCTGCACGGCGGTGTCCCGGCGAGCACCGTGACGGCGGAGGGCGCCACCGCTCTGTCCGTCGAGCTCGTTCGCGACGGAATTGTCGGCCGTGGCGTCCTGCTCGACATCCCGCGGCTGCGGGGCGTGCCGTGGCTCGAGCCCGGCGACCACGTCACCGCCGATGACCTCAGAGCCGCCGAGGCTGCCCAGGGCGTGCGGGTCGAGACCGGAGACATCCTCCTTGTGCGGGTCGGGCACCGCCGCAGGCGCGAGGAGGCGGGACCGTGGGACGCCTCGCGCAGCCGCGCCGGCCTGCACCCGGCTGCGATGGAGTTCCTGGCCGAGCGGAGGGTCGCCGTCTTGGGCAGCGACGGCAACAACGACACGGCTCCCAGCCTCACCGAGGGCGTGGACTTCCCCGTGCACGTCCTGGGCATTCACGCCCTTGGGCTGCACTTCATGGACTACCTGCAGTTCGAGGAGCTGGTGCCGCTCTGCGAAGAGGCGGGCCGCTGGTCGTTCCTCTGTGTCGTCGCGCCCCTGCGGCTTCCCGCGGCTACGGGTTCCCCGGTCAACCCCATCGCCATCCTCTGACCCGCACAGCCGGCTGGTCCCGGCCCGCCCGCGCTCTTGCCCCATGATCCGAGGCGCCCTCAGGGCTCTACGTCGCCGACACCATCTTCGTCCCGAGCATTGGCGCGGTGAACCCGAACCGGCAGGGGCACGGACGTAAGGGCGGGGTCTCCGGGCCCTCGGTGGGCGGCCGGTGGGGAATGCCCTGTAGATGTCCTACGGGCCGGGCGGTGAGGCGTCGGGGTGCGCATCCTGACCGCGCCGTCCCCCGATGCCCTGGGGGTCGGCCGTGCGTGCGTCGGCGTGGCGAGGGGCGTCGCCGAACTCTCTTTCGACCGCGTCGTCGAGGAGGCCGAGTTCGGCACGGAGCGCGGGCCCGCACTCATCCGGCATGGTTGAGAGGAGATCTTCGAGGAGGGCCCGGAGCCGTCGGCAGACCTGGACGGAGGTTGCACCGTAGTCGCGGATCTCGGTGACGGCGAGTTCCAGGTAGTTCTCCCAGGGCCGGCCGGGCACCACGACGCGTGGCCTGCCACGGTCGTCGGCGAGCACGTACTGACTGCGGGTTCCGGCACGTCCGATGGCGTGCAGGAACGCCTCGATGTGGTTCAGCACCTGGACGGCAGTGGTGGGGTCGTTGACCGCGGGCGAGAGGGCGCGGATGGCGATGTCGACCAGGATGCGCAGGGCGAAGGCCGGGTCCTGCTCGATCGTCCGCTCCGGACCGAGGGCGAGGAGTTCGGTCACGTGGCGCGGGGCAGGGGTGGACGTACCGCCGTGGATCTCGACGACGGTGCCGCTGGGCGGCACGAAGTCTCCGACAGAGACGGCCAGCACGAGCACGCATTCGTGCCGCGCCGCGAGCGAGACCATGCCGGGTGCGTCGAATGCCTGGATGACACCGCCGCGTTCCGACCGGATGCGGGTCACCGAGCCCGCCGCCGGTGGCACCCAGGCGGGCGCCGTGGTGCTCCGTACATGTGCCGCCATGTGGTCGAGGACCTGTTCGCCCAGGCGTCCCACGATGTCGGCGATGGCCACGGGCCGCAGGTTGTGGGTGAAGCGGTTGAGGTAGATCAGCAGGAGCAGGAGGCTCACGGACACGGCGATACCGGCCAGGGTCACACCGAGGTTGGGCACTGAGTTGGTCTCGATGCTCCGCAGCAGTGTGTAGGCGAACGAGAAGGTGCCGGTGAAGGTGGCCAGCACGGCCTTCTGCAACCGGTCGCGGTACCAGAGCCGCATGTAGCGCGGTGAGAGGGTGCCGGTGGCCTGCTGGATGACGAGGACCCCGATGGTGACGACGAAGCCGAGCAGCGCGATCATCGCGCCGACCACGGAGCTGAGGACGTTGCTCGCGGTCGACGAGGAGTAGTCCCAGGTCTTCGGCAGCCAGGAGGCTCCGTCCACGGCGGACGCCGCTTCGGCGAGGGCGACGCCGAGCACGAGCCCGAACAGGGGGACGATCCACAGACTCGCCTTGGCGTACTGCCGTAGTCGGAAGCGTGCGGCCCAGGAGGTCATACGGAGCCCATCAGTACGGCGGTGTCGCCCGGCTGAGGTGTGATCGTCTGCGACCCGGTGATCGGGACCAACTGGCCGTCGGCCCGGACCACGAACAAGATGTCGTAGTCCGAAGGGATCGGCCTGGACCCGGGCTGCACGTGGAAGCGGGCGCCCTGCTCGTAGCGGGCCGCCAGGCGGTGCCGGACGAGCGCGCGGCCGAAGAGGATGTCGCCGCCGGTGTAGGGGGCGACCACGCCGTGGCTGTCCCGCGGTGGCCCCACCCGGTAGACGGGCCCTTGCACATTGTCCTTGATGACGACGGAGGCGAGTGCGTTGAAATCGTCGTCGTCGGTGAGCAGGAACACCGCCGACACACCCTCCAGACGGGCTCGGGGGTTGGTCGCGGTCGCCAGCATCTCTCCGTGAGCGAGTGCGATTCCGGCCGTGGTGATTCGCTCGCGTTCCTCGTCGAGCCCAGCCCACATGAGGACATCGAGCCCGGCAGCCTCCAGAGCCTTCCCCAGGTCGATCACCCACGGGGCCCCGCCCACCAGGAGAGGCCGCGTCCGTGCCGATCGGACGACGCCCAGCTTCCGGGCCACGGGCGCGGCGGTCAGCGCGTAGAGCAGGACCGTCCCCACGATCACGAGAAAGGTGATCGGAAGGATCTTGGACGCGCCGGGCAGTCCCTTCGCCACGAGGGTGGCGGAGAAGGCGGACGCGGTTGAGGCCGCGACGATGCCGCGCGGCGCCATCCACCCGATGAAGGCCCATTCGCCCACCGTCAGGTCGGAACCCCAGGACGCGGCGAATGCGATCAGCGGCCGGACCAGGAGGACGAGCACGGCGATCAGGATGAGCGAGGGAACGAGGACGGGAACAACGGACGCAGGGGTGACCGCGGAGGAGATGGAGATGAACAGCAGGCCGATGATCATCTGCACGAGTGTTTCGAGGAAGGGCCGGCGAGCCGGAATGTCCATCCCCGGGAGGTTGGCGATGGCCAGTCCGGTGACGATGGCGGCGATGAGACCGGTGTCGTCGCGGACGATGTCGCAGATCGCGGAAACGAGGATCACTGTCGCCAACTGGGCGAGGGTGCCGAGTGTCTCGCCGAGTCGCAACTTGTGCAGCATCAGCCAGAGGACGGCGGTGCCCACCGCGCCGCCCGCGAGGCCGACGCCCATGCTGATGAGGAACTGTCCGATCTGGTAGCCCCGGCCGATGTCGATCCGGTGAGAGGTCGCGACGGCGTGGAAGGTGACGGCTCCGAGGATGCCGCCGATCGGGTCGGTCAGCGTTCCTTCCCAGATCAGGATGCGCCGCAGTTTGTCCGTCGGCCGGACATATTCGAGCAGAGGGCCGACCACTGTGGGACCGGACACGACGAGGATCATGCCGATCATCGCGGCCCCCCGCAGCGGGATGTCGAACAGCGCCGGCCCGATACCCCCCACGGCGAAAAAGGTGACCAGGATGCCGATGACGAGCAGTCGCATGACGGTTCCGCGGGTACGGCCGGTCAGGTTGCGCAGGTTCAGACCGAGGCCCGCGTCGTAGAGGATCACGGAGACGGACAGCGAGACCAGCGCGGAGAAGTCCGGGCCGATGAGTCGCTCGGGGTGAATGATGTCGGTCAGGGCACCCGCCGTGAAGCCGACCGGCAACAGGATGATCAGCGCGGGGACGCGCAGCTTGTTCGCCAGGATCTGCGAGCCCGTGGCGAGGGCGACGGTCAGGGCGATGCCCAGGAGGATGTCCTCGTCGGTCATGACGGTCGTCCTCCTTCCACCGCTCGGTGACGTGGGATTTCAAGCGCGTCTACAAGCCCGGCGCCCCGCCTATAGGGGGATCTTGGAATCCAGTTGTGCCCGACTCGACGCCGATGAGGGTGCCTTCAGGACATCCGCCGAGCACGCCCGTACCCAGACCGACAGTGGGCATGGGGCGGTTACGTCGAGGTCCACTCCACTGCACCTGCGTACGGCACGCACCGCCGCAAAGCCGTCCGGGTGACCCGGGCCGCCCGCGCCGTTGCCAGGCAAGCACGTTGACCGCCCGGGCGACGACGAGTCCGAGGATCAGCTCTCATCAGGAGCAGCAGCGCCCCACGCCACTGAGTCCCTTTCCTGGCAAGGAACGGGACTCGGACAGCCGGGCTGCTCCTCGGCGAACGTGCCGGTTGCTGCGTCAGAAGCCGGTGCTGCGGTGGACCTGAGCCCGCTCGACCTCGGTGGTCGCACCCTTGTGGTCCAAGGTGCTGCACGCGTCGGCGATGTCCTGAGTCAGACGCTCGATCTGTTCACGACTCAGGGTCTCCTTGGCCAGGGCGCGCAGGATCTTCACCCGCTCGGCATTGGGCGGGAGCGTGTATGCCGGCACCATCCAGCCGCGCTCGGCCGAGAGCTGCCAGGCGATGTCGGACTCGTCATAGGCGTGCTTGCCGGCTAGGCGGAAGGCGACCAGCGGCAACTGCTCGAGGTCGCTGCCAATCACTTCGAAGCGACCGCTGTTACGGAGGTTGTCCGCCAACGCGCGGGCGTTCTTCTGCATCGTCTCCATGACGTAGGTGTAGCCCTGGCGACCCAGCCTCACGAAGTTGTAGTACTGCGCGAGCACCATCGCCGAGCCGGTCGAGAAGTTCAGCGTGAACGTCGCGTCGGTTTTTCCCAGATAGTTCTCGTAGAACACGAGGTCCTCAGCCAGGTCGGACTCCTCACGGAAGACCAGCCAGCCGACACCGGGGTAGACCAGGCCGTACTTATGGCCCGAGACATTGATGGAGCGAACCTGCTCGAGCCGGAAGTCCCATTTCGAATCCGGGTAGAGGAAGGGCCACACGAAACCGCCGCTGGCACCGTCGACGTGAATCGGGATGTCGAGGTCCCGCTCCTTACGGATCTCCCGCAGGAGTTTGTCGATCCCGACAACATCATCCATGTGACCGGTGAATGTGGTGCCGACCACGGCGACCACACCGATCGTGTTCTCGTCGAGGTGGGGTTGCACGTCCTCCGGGCCGATCGTGTACTTGTCCTCGGAAAGCGGCACGATCCGCGGCTCGACGTCGAAGTAGCGGCAGAACTTCTCCCACACGACGTGGACGTCACCGCCGAAAACCAGATTGGGCCGGTCGACCGACAGGCCGGCCGCCTGGCGGCGTTCCCGCCACTTCCACTTCAGCGACAGCGCACCGAGCATGATCGCCTCGGACGAGCCCTGGGTCCGACATCCGGTGGTCTTGCCCGGTGCGTGGAAGAGGTCGGCGAGCATGCGCACGCAGCGCTGCTCGATCTCGGCGGAGATGGGGTACTCCGCGTGGTCGATGAAGTTGCGGTGGAGGTTCTCGGCGATGATGCGTTGCGCCTCCGGCTCCATCCAGGTGGTGACAAACGTGGCGAGATTGCGCTGCGGGTCACCTTCCATGACGAGGTCCTCATCCAGCAGCCTCATGGCATCCGTCGCGGTCATCCCCTCCTCAGGGAATTTCTCCGACGGGGCAGGCGCGGTCAGGAAACGGTTACCGAACAGGTCCGCGACGTCTCTCTTGGGCATGCCTACGATTCAATCAGTTCCAGAGCTTTACCCTGGGAAGCACACGCCGACGAAGCACAGCGATCCCCGGCCTCCTTCACATCCACCACTGTCACCGCAACGAATATCGGAGCTGGAGAGTAGCACTATTGAAATCGACCGCCACTCGGTCATTCATTTGAAGAATTGCCGCTCCCGATGATGCCGATAATGAAATGGAGCGGGAAAGGGTTGCACCGCCCGACGAGCACTCACGCCGTCATGAAAGTGATTGGGTCGACATCGTTCATGGTTTCATCCCATGTCCTTCGGCGGCCCGCATGACGGCGGCCGGGGAAGGGTCCGGGGCGGCTCGTAGCCTGATCGTGTGACATGTCCCGCCGAAAACGGCGGCACCGCGTGCCGGTCGGGTTCACCCGCGCAGAGGGGTGCTTTCGTCTGGGGGGCGGGTGTGCGGCGGCTCCCGTGTCCGTCCTGGCGGGCCCGCCGAGTCCCGGCCTTCCGCACGCGCGTCGCCAGCTCCCCGAGGGCGTGCCGTCTGAAACGCCGAAGGAGAGATCGTGGTGGCAGCAAAGGTCGAGAACCGCGGGACGACGTCCGCGCAACTCCTCAAGGGCCAGAAGGCGTTGGTGACCGGTGCCAACTCGGGCATCGGCCTGGCGACCGCCGTTGCCCTGGGCCGGGCCGGAGCGGACGTCGTGGTGAACTACGTCGTCGGTGCGCACGAGGCAGACAACGTGGTGAAGGAGATCGAGGGCTTCGGGGTCCGGGCCTACGCCCACGAGGCCGACGTGTCCGACGAGGACCAGGTGACCGCCATGATCGCGCGGATGGTCGAGGAGTTCGGCACCATCGACATCCTGGTGGCCAACGCGGGCCTCCAGCGGGATGCGGCCCTGACGGAGATGACGCTCGCCCAGTGGCAGAAGGTCATCGACGTCAACCTGACCGGTCAGTTTCTGTGCGCGCGGGAAGCCGCCAAGGAGTTCATCCGGCGCGGCGTGGTGGAGGAGGTCTCCCGGGCGGCGGGAAAGATCATCTGTATGAGTTCGGTCCACCAGATCGTTCCGTGGTCGGGGCACGTGAACTACGCCTCCTCCAAGGGCGGTGTGGGCATGATGATGCAGACCCTCGCGCAGGAGCTGGCCCCGAAGCGGATCAGGGTCAACGCGGTGGCGCCCGGCGCCATCCGCACGCCGATCAACCGCGATGCCTGGTCCACCCCCGAGGCCGAGACCGAGCTGCTGCGTCTGATCCCGTACCGCCGCGTGGGTGACCCGGAGGACATCGCCAACGCCGTCGTGGCCATGGCGTCCGACCTGCTCGACTACGTCGTCGGCACCACCCTCTACGTCGACGGCGGAATGACGCTTTTCCCCGGCTTCGCAACCGGAGGCTGATCTCCGATGCAGGATCACATCACGCCCCGCCGGGTGGTGATCCTCGGCGGGGGCTTCGCCGGGCTGTTCGCCGCCCGCGCCCTGCGGAAGTCGCCGGTCGCGGTGACCGTGGTCGACCGCCGCGCCCACCACCTCTTCCAACCGCTGCTGTACCAGTGCGCCTCCGGGATCTTGTCCGAGGGGCAGATCGCCCAACCGCTGCGCGGGGTCCTACGCCGCCACCACAACGTGAGTTGCGTGCTCGCCGAGGCCACCGACGTGGATGCCGGCGCCCGGATGGTCCACGCCCGGCGACCCGAGGGCGGAGCCCTCGTGCTGCCATATGACGATCTGATCGTCGCGGTGGGCATGCGGCAGTCCTACTTCGGGCACGACGAGTTCGCCGCGCACGCCCCCGGAATGAAGACTCTGGACGACGCGCTCGATATCCGCCGACGGATCTACCGGGCGTTCGAGATGGCCGAAACGGCCGCAGACGACCGGGAACGGCAGCAGTGGCTCACCTTCGCCCTCGTCGGTGGCGGGCCAACCGGCGTCGAACTCGCGGGCCAGATCCGGCAGATCGCCGGCCACACGCTCGACCGTGAGTTCCAGAGGATCGATTCCGCCAAGGCCCGGGTGCTGCTCTTCGAGGGATCCGACGCAGTACTGGGCGCGTTCGGCCCGCCGCTCGCCCACCGTGCGGCCCGAACCCTGCAGAGCCTCGGCGTGGAGCTGCACCTGGGCACGATGGTCACCGACATCGACGCGCACGGCCTGACCGTACGAGACCGTGGCGGTGGGACGACCCGGTACGACGCACGCACCGTGCTGTGGACCGCGGGTGTCGAGGCGCCGCCGATCGCGGCCGCGCTGGCCCGGGCGACCGGCGCCAAGCAGGACCGGGCCGGACGCATCCTGGTCGAACCCGACCTCACGGTCCCCGGTCACCCGGAGATCCGCGTCACGGGCGACGTGATGAGCCTGAACAAGCTGCCGGGCCTGGCCGAGGTCGCCATGCAGTCGGGTGCGTACGCGGGCCGGAGGGTGCGCCACGCCGTCGAAGGCAGGACGAAGGAGCCGAGGCCCTTCAAATACGTGGATCTCGGCAGCGCCGCCTATATCGCCCGCGGCCGGGCCGTGGTCAAGGCCGGCCCCCTGCATCTGTCGGGCTTCACCGGCTGGCTGGCCTGGCTCTTCATCCACCTGGCCTTCCTCACCGGCTTCCGCAGCAGGCTGGGAGCGGTGCTGAGCTGGTCAGTGGCCTTCGCCACCGGTTCGCGCCGCGAGCGCGCCTTCACCATGCCCTACACAGACGCGTCGGCGGCCGAGGCGCCTCCGTCTCCGTCTCCGTGAGGAGGGCCCCGGCCGACCCTCTACGGCCGCAATCCCTCCACATCCTGTCCCTCCTCAGCCCCGCCGCCCCCGCGCGGGGCAGACCATCGAGGCGCACATGCTCAGCACCGCCGTCCTTCTGGCGAACGGCACCCCGGCCCAACTCCTGCCGGCCCGAGAGCTGATGGCTTTCACCCTGGGCTCGCACATCCTGCTGGTCCCGTTCGGAGTGGCACTGCCGTTCATCACACTGCTGATGCACCACCGGGGGCTGCGGCGCAACGATCCCGTCGCCCTCCTGCTCGCCCGGCGCTGGTCGGCGGTGATGGCCGTCCAGTTCGCCATCGGCATCATCACCGGCACAGTGCTGTCCTTCGAGTTCGGCCTGCTGTGGCCCGGAATGATGGGCCGCTGGGGCGACGTCTTCGGCCTCGGGTTCGGCGTCGAGGCCTGGGCGTTCTTTCTCGAGGCCGTGCTGATCGCGATCTACCTGTACGGCTGGCGCCGGCTCAAGCCCTGGACCCACTTCTGGCTCGCCGTACCGCTGCCGCTGGCCGCCCTGATGGGGGCGTTCGGCATCATCGCGGCCAACTCCTGGATGAACACGCCCCAGGGATTCAGCCTCGACGCCCAGGGCAAGCCGATCCACGTCGACGTGCAACAGGCGATCTTCACACCGATGTTCGGCCCGGAGTACTGGCACTTCGTGGTCGCGATGCTGCTGACCGCCGGGTATGTGGTCGCCGGCGTGTACGCGGTCGGCTGGCTGCGCGGGCGCCGCGACCGCTACCACCGGCTCGGCTTCACCGTGCCTTTCACGGTCGCCGCGATCCTCACACCGGTCCAGTTCATGCTCGGCGATTCCGCCGCTCGCTCCGTCTTCCACAAGCAGCCGATCAAGTTCGCCGCCATGGAGTTCGTCTGGAAGACCGACACCCACGTACCGGAGTACGTGTTCGGACGGCTGAACAGCGACGGCACGGTCTCCGGCGGAATCAAGATCCCCCAGTTGGACTCGATCCTCGCCGGCTTCAAGCCCAGCACGCAGGTGACCGGGCTGACGTCGGTATCGGCCGCCGACCGCCCCACCGTTGTCCAGGCCACCATCGCGCACTGGGCCTTCGACATCATGGCCACCATCGGCAGTGTGCTGATCCTGCTGGCGCTCTGGTATGCCTGGTCCTGGTGGAGGCATCGGGACAACCCGCACAGTCGCTGGTTCTACCGCTGCGCCGCGCTCGCCGGGGTCGCGTGTCTGGTCACCGTGGAGTGCGGCTGGATCACCACGGAGGTCGGCCGTCAGCCCTGGATCGTCTACCACCACATGAGGGTCTCGGAGGCGGTGACCAGCAGGAGCGCCGGATCGCTGTGGGCGGTGCTCGGCATTGTCGTGGTCGTGTACGTGGCCGTTTTCGGTGCCTTCCTCGCGGTCGTCCTGAAGATGCGCACCCGCTGGCGCATCGCCGACGAGGGCTCGGCCGCCGCGCGTGCC
The DNA here is from genome assembly GCF_055609385.1 of Streptomyces sp. NPDC036764. Taxonomy (NCBI): domain Bacteria; kingdom Bacillati; phylum Actinomycetota; class Actinomycetes; order Kitasatosporales; family Streptomycetaceae; genus Streptomyces; species Streptomyces sp. NPDC036764. Next base: position 88,992 of record NZ_JBVJPT010000016.1, on the reverse strand, counting down.
GAACAGCCCCCGGAGACAGACACCCCCTACGGGCCCAGAAGCGAGCCCGAGCGCGCAGCCGCCGGCGCCACGCCCGGCGGGTCCGATCACACCCCCGGCGGTGCGTCGTAATGGCCGAATTCATCGCATGGGTGCTGGTGATCGCGATCGCCGCCTACGCCTGCGCCGGAGGAACCGACTACGGCGCGGGATTGTGGGACCTGCTGGCCGGCGGCGCGGAGCGCGGCAAGCGGCCCCGCTGGCTCATCGACCACGCGATGGCGCCGGTCTGGGAGGCCAACAACGTCTGGTTGATCTTCGTTCTGGTCATCATGTGGACCGGTTTCCCGACGATGTTCCAGGCCGTGTTCGACGCGATGTGGCTGCCGCTCGCGCTCGCCGCCGCCGGCCTGGTGCTCCGCGGCGCGGGGTTCGCCCTGCGCAAGCCGACCCGCCGCCTGGCCCAACAACGGATCTACGGCGCGATGTTCGCCGTCTCGTCACTGGTGACGCCGTTCTTCCTCGGGACGGTGCTCGGCGGCATCGCCTCCGGTCGGGTCGAGGTCGGCACCACCGCCTCCGCGGACGCCTGGGCCAACGGAACCTCTGTCCTCACGGGTCTGCTGGCCATCGCGGCCACCGCATTTCTGGGGGCGGTGTTTCTCTGCTCCGATGCCCTGCGGTTCGACGCGCCCGATCTCGTCGACTACTTCCGCCTGCGGGCGCTGATCGCCTTCGGCGCCGTCGTGGTTCTCGCGCTCATCGCCCTGCCCGTCACCCACGACGAGGCCCGGTACGTCTGGGACGGCCTCACCGGAGGCTGGGGACTGGTGCTGGTCATTCTGGCCGCGGTCTGCGGTCTGGCCACGGTGCTGCTTCTGCTACGCCGGTCCCACGGCTGGTCCCGCTACACCTCGGTGGCGAGCGTCGCCCTGGTCGTCGGCGCCTGGGGCCTTGCGCAGCGGCCCTACTTGCTGCCCACCTCGCTGACGGTGTCCGAGGCGGCCGGGGCTCCGCACACCCTGCGCTGGCTGGTGATCGTCACGGGCATCGCGATCGTGCTGGTCGGCCCGGCGCTGGTCGTGCTCTACCGGCTCGACACCATGGGTGAGTTGGAGGAGCTCACCGACGCCGACACCGGGGCCGGCAGAGCACCCGGCGACAACCTGTAGCTGAGTTCGGCCGGTTCACAGAGTGACGGGCCCCGTCAGCTCAGCCGGGCGGCGATGTGGTCGCCCACCCGCAAGGCGTTGGCGATGGCGGTCAGGGACGGGTTCACCGCGCCGATGCTGGGGAAGAAGCTGGTGTCCACGACGTAGAGGTTGTCGAGGTCGTGGGCCTTGCAGTTGACGTCGAGGGCCGAACTCCGCGGGTCGTCACCGAACCGCACGGTGCCGGCCTGGTGCGCGGTGGCGCCGATCGGCATGCCCTTGTGCAGGTAGATGCTGTGATCCAGCAGGTGGTGCTCGTGCATGCCCAGGTGTCCGAGCATTCCCCGCAGCTTGTGCTGGAGGCGCTTGAGCCCGGCGATGTTGTTCTTCTCGTCGAGCACCAGGTGGATGGCGTCGTCCTTGTCGAGGGTGACCCGGCTCTCGGGCAGCGGAAGGTCCTCCCCGCACAGCCAGAAGTCGACGGCGTGGTGCGCCAGTACCTCGAAGGGCATGTCGGGTGCCACGGCACCGGCCCAGCGTGGCGCCTCGCCGTGGATCTGGTCGGCGTCGGACTTGCCGAGCATCTGGATGCCGCCGAGCGGATACTCCCAGTCGTCGGCGCCCAGATACCAGTCGTTCAGCGCCAAGGTCTTCTGGAACTTGGTGGGGTTGGGTTCCTTCGAGACCGCCATCAGGGCCAGGTTGTTGTGCCTCATGTAGTGGCGTCCCACCACGTCGGAGCTGTTGGCCAGGCCGCCTGGGTGCTTGTCGTTGGCCGAACGCAGCAGCAGAACGGCGGAGTTGACCGCGCCGGCCGCGACCACCACGATGTCCGCGCTGAACCCTTCCGTCGTTCCGTTCCTGAGCTCGGCGACGACTTTGGTGACGGTGCGTCCGGTCGGGTCGGTCTCCAGGCGCCGCACGTTGGCGTTGGTCACCATCGTGACGTTGTCGTACTTCAGCGCCGGGTCGACGCAGATCACCTGGGCGTCGGACTTCGCTCCCACCAGGCAGGGGAAGCCGTCGACGCGGTCGCAGCGGATGCAGACGCTGTCATGGGTGGCCCGGCCGTTGTCGTCCTGGGTGAGGTTCACCCCGATGGGCAGGTGGAAGGGGTGCAGGCCGGCCTTGCCCAGGTCGTCGCTGAGCTGCTGGATGCGCGCCTCGTGCTCGATCGGCGGGTAGGCGTACTGCGCGCTGGTCGGCCCTGCGGTGGGGTCCTCGCCGTGCCGGCCGTGCACCAGGTAGAGGTGCTCGGCCTGGGTGTAGTACGGCTCCAGGTCCTCGTAGCGGATCGGCCAGGCCGGTGAGATGCCGTCGTGGTGGCGCAGTTCCCCGAAGTCCTCGGGCCGCAGCCGGAAGAGCGCGGCGCCGTAGAACTTGGTGTTGCCCCCGACGTAGTAGTTGACCTCCGGCGGGAACTCCTTGCCGTGCTTGTCGTACCAGAACTCCGGGGCACGGTACTTGCCCTTGACGAAGACGGCGGTGGACTCCCAGTTGTCCCGCTCCCGGGGCAGGTAGTCGCCGCGTTCCAGGATCAGGACCCGCTTGCCGGTCGGAGCCAGCCGATGGGCGAGTGTGCCGCCGCCCGCTCCCGTACCGATGATGATGACGTCGTAGTGCTGATCGTCGGCCATGAGAGGGTCCCGTTCTAGGAGTCGTCGGCAGTCCCGACCGAAGCGCCCGTCCGGGGGCTCCGCACGGACATTCGCGCATCGGGATATTCAGCGCCAATGCCAAAATATCGGGTGGGTCGACTGGCGGCGACCCGGCAGAGTCGATCAGGCACTGAGTCCTTTTGTGGCCTCAGCGGGCGAACCTGCCCGGCGATCGCGCCGACAGGAACGTGTCGTGCTTGACCGGGCCCATGAGGGTCCGCACGCTCCCGACGGGAGGCCGGTAGTGCAGGCCATCACTACGCAGGGTCCGAGGACGACCCGGCGGACCCAGGAGGCCACGCGTGCAGGAGAGCCGCACCGGACGACAACTGACCCTTCGTCACGGCACGCACCGTGCCGTTGTCGTCGAGCTGGGCGCGGCCCTTCGGTCGTACTCGGTCGGTGAGCGCATCGTGATCGACGGGTTCGCCGAACAGGACCGGATCACCGGCGGACGCGGCCAGATCCTGGTGCCGTGGCCCAACCGGATCCGCGACGGCCGCTACCCCTGGGAAGGGCAGGATCTGCAGCTTCCGCTCACTGAGCCGACCGGCGGCAACGCCATCCACGGGCTGCTCCGGTGGGTCGCGTGGCAGGTGGTGGAGGCGAGCGGCAGCCGCGCCGTCCTGGAGGTTCATCTGTGGCCGCAGCCGGGCTACCCGTTCCACCTCCACGTCCGCGCCGAGTACACCCTGGGTGAGAGAGGACTCGAAGTCGCCGTCGCCGCGCGCAACCTTGACGCGAGCGCCGCACCGTACGGCTTCGGCCAGCATCCCTACGTCACCGCGGGCACCGCCGTCGTCGACCAGGCGGTGCTGACCGTCCCCGCACGCACGTGGCTGCGCACCGATGAGCGCGGCCTGCCGGTCGCCGCCGAGCCGGTCGCCGGGACCGAGTACGACTTGCGAACGCCCCGTGCTGTCGGTGCGCTCCGGCTGGACACCCCTTTCGGCGACCTCGACCGGGACGCGGACGGTCGGGCCGTGGTGCGCCTGGCCCACCCGTCGGGTGCGTTCGGCGCGGACGTGTGGCTCGGTGAAGGCGCCGACTACGTGCAGCTCTACACCGGCGACACCCTCCCGCCCGGGGAGCGCCGTCGTGCGGTCGCCATCGAGCCGATGACCTGCCCGCCCGACGCCTTCCGCAGCGGCACCGGGCTCGTCAGTCTTGGCCCCGGCGAGCAGCACACCGTCCGCTGGGGGATCACCCCCTGGGGGGAGTGACGACGCCGTCACGGCGCCCGACAGTACGAGCGGGTGCTTTTGCCGACCGGCTGCGTGGCCGGCCGGGTCAGGGCCTCACGCCCACGCCGATGTGTGCCTGGTTCGTCGTCACATTCGGCACTTCGGTGCGGGGTGGGGGGATCCTGGCCTTCAGCACGCGGTCCTCGCACGGATATGCCGTGATGCCGAACCGGGCAACGGCCACCATGATCGGTCTTGAGGGTGAGCGCGTGGGCGGGAGCGGAGTCCGCGTCGTGTGCCCGGATCGTCCCCTGTCGTGGTCACCACCCCAGGGCGATCACGGATCGGCGTCCATCGACCCGGAGGGTAGTGATGTCGCAGAGGACAGCCACTGCTCCACGCCCAGAGGGGCGCACCGCTGTCGAGGAGCGGGCGCACTGGTGGCAGGGGCGCTCGTCGCTGTTTTTCTCGACCCAGCCACGCAGAGTACGAACCGTAGGAGAAGTGCCGCGATCCCTTGCGGATTCCGGAGGAGCGGCCGGCCCACCGGATCCCGGACCTCGTACCGATCCCTTTCGGCCCAGTGAGTCTCCATCATTTCGGTTCCACCGAGGCGCCGCGGCGATCATGGCCGGCTGCCCCGGCTCCGGAATCATGGCCAAGTCCTGCTGTGACACGCGCATGCCGGAGGTCTCGGCGTGACCTCTCCGAGCCGTCCGAGCAAGCCTGACGAACAGCCCCCCGCAGCCACCACGGACCCACTCTCACTCGCCCGCAGCCGCGGTTACGCGGTTCTCCTCCTGATCGCGGCGGTTCTCGGTGTCCCGATCTCGGCGGCGGCTTTCGGCTTTCTCGCACTCGTCAACGAGCTCCAGTCGCTCACCTACACCGACCTGCCCAAGGCCCTGGGCTTCCATGGCACGCCCAACTGGTGGCCGGTACCGCTGCTGGCCGTGGCCGGGCTCCTAGTCGGCCCGATCGTCCGATACTTCCCCGGTAACGGTGGACACGAGCCGGCCTACGGATTCGTACCCTCGGGCCCGACCCCGACAGCCAATCTGCCTGGCGTGGCGCTCGCCGCGCTGGCCTCACTCGGCCTCGGGGCCGTCATCGGGCCGGAGGCCCCGCTCATCGCCCTGGGCAGCGGCCTCGCCGTGGCTGCGCTGCGACTGACGCGGAAGTCGTTCCCGGAGCAGGCAACCGGTGTCGTGGGAGCCTCCGGGAGCTTCGCCGCGATCAGCACCCTGCTCGGCTCACCGCTGCTCGGAGCATTTCTGCTCATGGAAATGGCCCGCTTCGGTGGACCGATGCTCGGCATCGTCCTGGTACCCGGATTGCTCGCCTCCGGCATCGGCGCGCTCATCTTCACCGGCCTGGGCTCGTGGACCGGCCTGGGCACCTACTCGCTGACCCTGCCGAACGTCCCCCATGCCGCCACACCGGATGCCGCCGGGTTCGGCTGGGCGCTCCTGATCGGCGTAGCGGCGGCTCTGCTGGGCGTCGGGATTCGGTGGCTCGCCCTCTTCTTACTGAAACAGGTCAAACGGCGACGGCTGACGGCCACCGTACTCGCGGGCGTCGTCGTCGGTGTGATCGCCCTGCTCTACGCGGAGTGGACCGGCCACTCGGCATCGGGAGTCCTGTACTCGGGACAGAGCGGCCTCGGTCCCCTTCTCACTGCGAACGCGCAGTATTCGGCGGGCGCCCTTGTGGTGCTCGTCGCCTGCAAGGCGGTGGCGTACTGCGTGTCCATGGCAGCGTTCCGTGGTGGCCCGGTGTTCCCCGCCATGTTCGTGGGCGCAGCCGGAGGCATCGCACTCTCCCACCTGCCCGGGCTCGGCGTGACCGCTGGGCTCGCGATGGGCGTGGGTGCCATGTCGGCGGCGATGCTCAAGTTGCCCATGACCTCCTTGCTGCTGGCCACCCTGCTTCTGGGCCAAGAGGGCCTGACCGTCATGCCGCTGGTGATCGTGGCGGTCGTGGCCTCCTACGTCCTCACGCTCAGGCTGACCCCGCCGCCGACCACCGCACCCGCCACCGAGCAGGACGCGGCCGTGCCGCGGGGCGGCTGAGCTGCCTCGCCGTACCCGCCCGCCCTTCTCAGCAAGCAAATTACCCAGGCGCCATGGCACCCCGGGGCCCGATTACGGTGCGTCGGGCGTGGCCCGCTCGGTGTGCGCCAGTTGCGGACGTGACCGCCCTCCTCGACTGGCGCTCCGCCTGCTCGGCGGCGCGACGAGCCGCGCGGCCCCGCAGCGGGCACTGGTGAAACCAGGGCGGCGGCCATCGCCCGCGGTACCCACGAGCCGGTCCCCCGAGAGCACATGCGGCCGCGCGACACTCGCAGGCCCGGAGGGCATTGCCGCATCGGGGGCACGGCTCGCGGCGGTTGTCGCGCCTGTGTTGGCGCCCCTGCTGGTGCCCTTCCCGCTCGGTGTCGGTGGCGCACACCGGGCTGCTGCGGCCGGCCGGTGTCCGGGGAGCAGCGCGGACTGCACTGAACAGGGTCTCGGCCCGCTCGACGTCGCACGTGCCTGGGCGACATTCGTAGACCGGGCCGGCCGCGAGGCGGCGGCGTCGATGCTCGCCACGGCTGTGCCCGAAGGGACTGCGGCGAGAATCGGCGTGCGGATGCTGACTTCCCTGGGGCTGCAGCGAGCGTGAGTCTGCGCCTTCGTGATCCGTGCCGACGACCTGCTGCCGGCCGACAGCGCCTACCGCCGGCTCTCCCTGGATCCCGGCGCCGCCCGGGCCCGCGCGGCCGAAGTCGCCGCGGACCGCGTCCGCCGACGCTTCGGGCCGCAAGCCGTACGTCCGTCACTGAATGACGTCACCGACCGACGAGCTCACCCGGCGGACCGCCAGGAGCGCCGCGCCGATGTCCGCCGCCGCGCGGGGATCCGACAGGGAGCGGCCCGTCAGCTCCTCGACGCGGCGCAGCCGGTAGCGGACGGTGTTGGGGTGGACGAAGAGACTTTGCGCCGCGTCCGTGGCGGAGCCGGCGGCGGCGTACCAGTGCTCCAGGGTCTCCAGAAGACGGGAACGCTCCGGGGCCGGGAGATCGAGCAGGGGCTGGAGGACCACCTCCACGAGGTGCGCCGCCTCGGCCGGGGCGGCGGCGACGACCATGGCCAGCGGGTTGTCGTCGAAGCGCGCGACGCCGGGGCCGGTGCCCTGCAGGCCGGCCAGAGCCAGCCGGGCGAAGCGCAGAGCCCGGGGGGTGTCCCGCAGGGAGTGAAAGCACGGGCTGACGCCTACCCGGGCGCCCGCGTCGCGCAGGATGCGCAGACAGGTGCTCTCCGCCGTCGCCGTGGGCAGGGCGGCCAGACCGATCTGCTGGTCGGGCAGCAGCCGCCAGGCGAAGTGGACCTGGGCCTGACGCAGTGCCGTTTCCGTCCCCACCAGCGGTTCCTCGCCGGGGGCGTCGGCCGCCGCGGCGGCGACCACGTAGGGGCCGCGGTCGGGCAGACCCAGCTCGCGGGCGGCCTCCCACAGCGTGCGGTCGGCGATGACGCCGGTGAACAGCGCCTCCACCAGTGCGGAGCGGCGTGCCTGACGCCGCGAGGTCAGCTCGGCGGTGGTCTCCCGGTAGGCCGCCGCGACCGCCTCCGCGTAGCGGCCGAACAGGGCCCAGATCTCCGCGGACTGGGACACCAGTTGGGCGTCGGTGACCTCGGGACGGTTGCGTGCCTCGGCGAGGATGTCCGTCCACAGGAGCTCGAAGCCGATCCGGTACGCGTGCAGGGTGTCCGCCAGCGGCACGCCCTGCTCGGCGCGCAGGCGACCGGTCTCCCGAGCCGGGCTCGGGTCCTGCGCGCCCGCGCGGCCGAGCTGGTCCAGGAGCAGGTCCGCGTTGGCGGTGCACGAGCGGCGCAGCGAGTCGAAGGGGATCAGCGACTCGTCCTTGTAGGCATCGACGTCCGAGCGGATGCGCTGCGCCATCCGCTCGCCCAGTTCCGGCAGCCTCGCCTGAAGTGCCGAGACCACCCCTGAGAGGTTCATTCCCGCAGCGTAACGCCCCTGTTTTGTCCCCGGGGACAATCCGGGAGGGCAGACGCTGTCATGGCCCATATAGGCCGTCGCCACGGACATCTGCACGATGTCGTCAGTGTGAACAGCGGATTTCGACGGTGACATTCGTGGAGGCGGTCATGGCCAATCTGGCTCAGTTCCTGGTGGAGACGGCTCGGCGGCAGCCGGAACACCCCGCGCTGCGGCTGGGGGGTCAGGTCACCAGCTACGCGGAGCTCGACGAGCGCAGCGCCCGCGCCGCCGCGCTGCTGCGGGCCGAGGGCGTACGACCGGGAGACCGGGTCGCTCTGATGCTGCCCAACGTTCCCGAGTTCGTCGTCCTGTACTACGGCGTGCTGCGCGCCGGAGCGGTCGTCGTACCGATGAACCCGCTGCTGAAGACCCGGGAGACCGAGTACCACCTGCGCGACTCGGGCGCCGAGATGCTCTTCGAGTGGCACCAGGCTCCGGGCGAGGGCATGAAGGGCGCGGCCGCCGCCGGAGTGCGGCACATGGCCGTCGAACCCGCCGCCTTCGCGGGCCTGCTCGCCGGTCACGAGCCGCTGCCGGAGGTGAGCGAGCCGGACGTCGAGGACGTGGCCGTGCTGCTGTACACCTCGGGCACCACCGGCCGCCCCAAGGGCGCCACCCTCACCCACACCGGGCTGCGGCACAACACCGAGGTCAACGCGGTGCATGTGCAGCGGATGACGGCGGACGACGTGGTCGTGGGCTGTCTGCCGCTGTTCCACATCTTCGGCCAGATCTGCACGATGAGTGTGACGGTCCGCGCCGGTGCCTCGCTCACCCTGATCCCCCGCTTCGACCCGCAGACCGTGCTGGACGCCATCGCCCGCGACCGGGCGACGATCTTCGAGGGCGTGCCGACCATGTACGCGGCGCTGCTCCAGCACCCGTCTCAGGCCGACGTGTCCACGCTGCGGATGTGCGTCTCCGGCGGAGCCTCGCTGCCGGTGGAGATCCTGCACGGCTTCGAGCGTCGCTTCGGCTGTGTGGTGCTGGAGGGCTTCGGCATGTCCGAGACGAGTCCGGTGGTCACCTTCAACCACCCCGACCGGCCGCGCAAGGCCGGGTCCATCGGCACGCCGATCAAGGACGTGGAGGTGCGGCTCCTCGACGACAAGGGCCAGGACGTGGCTCCCGGCGAGATCGGCGAACTGGCCGTGCGCGGGCCGAACGTGATGAAGGGTTACTGGAAGCGCCCGGAGGAGACGGCGGCCACCATCCCGGACGGCTGGCTGCGCAGCGGCGACCTCGCGCGCCAGGACGAGGACGGCTACCTGTACATCGTCGACCGCAAGAAGGACATGATCATCCGCGGCGGCTACAACGTCTACCCTCGTGAGATCGAGGAGGTGCTCCACGAGCACCCGGCCGTCGCCCTGGCCGCCGTGCTGGGCGTGGCCGACGCGCATCTGGGCGAGGAGATCGCGGCCGCGGTGGTGCTGCGCCCGGGTGCCGCGGCCACGCCCGACGAGCTCCAACTGTTCGTCAAGGAGCGGGTTGCGGCGTACAAGTACCCGCGTCAGGTGTGGCTCGTGGACACACTGCCGACCGGCCCCAGCGGCAAGATCCTCAAGAGGGAGATCAGCGCGCCGGCTGTGTGAGGTCCAAGTGGTCGAGTCGGCCGGGTATCGGCGAGCAGCAACGCCGAAGCGTCCCCGGCTTCTCGACGGCTCCCCGGCCGACGACCGAGGGCGACAGCCTTCCCCGGCCGGGACGCGGGCAAGGGAACGGGCATGCTCCGAAGCGGATCCGGGCATGGCCGTTGTCCCTATTTAGGGCGTAAATCGCCTCTACCTGCGGAAATGCGTAGGTCGATACGGGCAGATTCGGTCCGGAACGCATGACGTTCTGCCCGCTCACACGGCTGGGAGTGCGTGTAGAAAATCCACATGAACCCCAACGGACCGGACTCCGCCATTGCGCGGCCGGGTCTTCACTTCGTTGCCGTGGCAGGCCCGCAGGTGACGCCGGAGGATGAGGGAGCAGGCGAGTTCGGACGCGCGAGCCAGGAGGGCCCTCCGGAGCGGCAGCGGTCCGTGGCGGATCCCACAGACGGGCCACCCCGCTGGCGTGCGGACGCCAGGGGGGGTTATCGTCGAGAGGTAGAATGACCGGTAACCCTACTTCGGGTGGCGCCTCGTCCTTCCGGGCGGGACTGTCAACCAGGCAGGCAACTGCCAGTGGGTCCCGGTGCACGTCGAACAGAGATGAAAAGCTCCATGAAGCCAATCCGCGCCCCGGCTTGCCCGGGGTCCGTCAGAGGGCCGGTGTTTCGCGCGGCCTCGGTGGGGTCAGCCTCCCGACCGGATCAGCCGGACCGCGTCCAGCAGGGTCTTGTGGGCGGCCGTGGAGTCGTCCAGGTAGCCGGCGGCCATCGCGCCGTCGTACAGCATCAGCAGTGCGCCGGCGGCCGACTCCGGGTCGGTGTGGCCGAGCCGGGTGAGCAGGTCCTGGAAGAGGCTGCGGATCCAGTTCCGGTGGGTCGTCACCAGGGCGCGGACCGGATGGTCGGCGGCCGGGTACTCGGCGGCCGCGTTCAGGAACGGCGATCCGCGGAAGCCGCGCTCGCGGGCGTGCTCGGCGATCGCCTCGAAGATCAGGTCGATCGCCTCCGCGGGCGGGTGCCCGGCGGCCAGCGGTTCGGCCACCTGCTTGTAGTAGGCGTCCTTGGTCAGCAGATAGGCCACGACCAGGTCGTCCTTGGAGGCGAAGTGCCGGTAGAAGGTCACCTTCGTCACCCCGGCCTCGGAGATCAGCCGCTCCACGCCGACGGCGCGTACGCCCTCGTAATAGAACAGCCGCGACGCGGCCCGCACGAGGCGTTCGCGAGGCGGGAGGTCTGCCACGGTCTTGGTCCCCTGATGGCCGGCGTCGGTGGTCTTCTTCCCAGTGATGCTCACTTCCCCATTGTGCCCTCGGCCCGGCCCTGAGCGGCCTGCACCCCCCTACGGCCCCACCAGCGAGGCCGTATCCCCCTTATCCCGCACGGCTCGCAGGAAGGCGGCCGTGCCGCGTATCGAAAGGCTTGAACCATGACTCGTCGTCTTGAAGGAACCGTCGCCCTGGTCACCGGAGCATCCAGCGGCATCGGCCACGCCACCGCCCTGGAGCTTGCCCGCGAGGGGGCCTCCGTCGCCCTGGTCGGCCGCCGCGAGGACCGGCTCACCGGCCTCGCCACGGAGATCTCCAACGCCGGCGGCAAGGCCCTGGTCATACCCGCTGACATCACCACCGCCCGGGCCGCCGCGGAAGCGGTCGAGCGGACCGTCGAGGGCCTGGGCCGCCTGGACACCCTGGTCAACAACGCCGGCCTCATGCTGCTCGGACCCACCCCCGGCGCCGACCTGAACGACTGGCAGCGCATGGTCGACATCAACCTCATGGGCCTGCTGCACACCACCCACGCGGCCGTCCCCCACCTGGTCAAGGCCGCCGCCGACGGGCCGCGCCAGGTCGCCGACATCGTCAACATCAGCTCGCTGAACGGCCGCAACGCCTACGCCATGATGGCCGTGTACACCGCCACCAAGTTCGGCGTCACCGGCTTCAGCGAGGCGCTGCGCCAGGAACTGACCAAGCAGCACGTCCGCGTGTCCGCCGTCGAGCCGGGCAGCGTCGACACCGAACTGCGCAGCCACAACTCGGAAGTTGTCCAGCAAATGCTCAACGCCGGCCTCGGCGACATCGAGCGGCTGCAGAGCGAGGACATCGCCGACACCGTCCGCTACATCGTCACCCGCCCCCGGCACGTGGCCATCGCCGAACTGCTCGTACGCCCCACCGAGCAGGCCTGAACACCGACACCGGGGCCAACTCCGAGATGAGCAAGGAGCCATGATGGCGGCCGGCAACCCTGTCACGGCAGCCAACACCATCGTCCGTGTCTGCCTGCTGCTGGCCGCGGCCATCGCGCTCGGAGACGGCCTGCAGCAACTGGCGCAGGGAGGCCCGGCGGGCACCGCGGAGGCGGACAACACGCACCGCTTCCTGGCGGGTGTCTACGTAGGCTGGGCTCCCCTGTTCGCCTGGGTGGCGGCAACGATCCGCTGGCAGGGAGTACTCGTCTACTTCCTGGCCGTCCCGATCTTCCTCGGCGGCGTCGGGCGGCTGGTCTCCTTCGCCCGGGACGGCATGCCGAGCCAGGCGGGAGTCTTCGTCGCCTCCGCCCTCCTGGAGTTCACCCTCCCGGTCGTCATCGTCTGGGCGCACTCCACCGCACTCAGGTCCAGACGGGTGCCGGCCGCCGCCTGAGGCGGCGATCCGGGGCGGCAGACCGGACGTCGAGGAAAGACTGGCCGGCGTGCAGGGCAGGGTGCCGTTCCTCCTGGAGGACGAACTGCGCGCGAAGGGAGCCAAATATGTGCGCTCCACCATCCCGATGACGCCGCATGCCGTGCGTGACAACCGCCTGATCACGGGCCAGAACCCGGTGTCCACCAAGGCCGTGAGCGACTTGATTCTCGCCGCCTTGGCCGAGGCCGGATAACCGATTCAGAAACCCGGGGCGCCCGCTTCTGCGGGACGTCGCCCGATAAACCGAACTCTAGGAAACCGCACCATGTCGAAGATCCTTTTCGTGATGACCGGCGCCGCCCACTGGACGCTGGCGGACGGCACCAAGCACCCGACCGGCTTCTGGGCCGAGGAGGCCGTCGCCCCGTACCAGGCATTCACGGCCGCCGGCCACGAGGTCGTCATCGCCACGCCGGGCGCCGTCGTGCCGCCCCTGGACCAGGTCAGCCTGGCGCCGCAGTTCAACGGCGGCGAGGAGGGCGCGAAGACGATGGCGGACGCCCTCGCCTCGATCAGCGAGATCCAGCACCCCATCAGGCTGGAGGACGTCGACCTCGCCGACTACGCCGCCGTCTTCTACCCCGGCGGCCACGGCCCGATGGAGGACCTGGCCGTCGATGCCACCTCCGGCAAGCTCCTCATCGACGCGCTCTCCTCCGGCAAACCGCTCGGCGTGGTCTGCCACGCTCCGGCCGCGCTGCTGGCCGCCACCCAGGCCGACGGCGCCAACGCCTTCGCCGGTTACCGGCTCACCGCCTTCAGCAACGTCGAGGAGACCCAGGGCGGCCTCGCGGCGGGCGCCAAGTGGCTGCTCCAGGACCGCCTGGTCGAGATCGGCGCCGACTACCAGGAGGGCGAGCCTTGGGCCCCGAACGTGGTCGTGGACCGCAACCTGGTCACCGGTCAGAACCCCGCCTCCGCCGGACCCGCCGCGGCCGAAATGCTCAAGAAGCTGGCCTGACGCACGAATCCGGACCGGAGCAGCGTGGTCCGTGGCCACGCCGGCCTCCGCCCGCCTTGGCATGCGCTTCAACCGGGCGACGACGCGGCCCCGTCCTCCGTGACACACCCGCTCCACGATCTGTGGTCTCAGCATCAGCGCGCTGGACGCCGGGCGACAGCACCACCCGGCCCGCCGACTACTGGGTGCCGGCGGGCCGGCGATGCCCCACGGGACCTTCACCGAGGCTGACTGGAAGATCACCGTAGCGACCCCAAGTGGCGTCGCGTCCGCCCTTGTTCGAGGGGGTCACGGGCGGGGCCTACGTGCGTGAAGGACGAAGGCCGGGGGTGTGTTGCGCCATATGGTCCGGCTGGGGACGACTTCCTCGAAGCGGTCGGCCAGCAGGTCGCGGAACCGGCGGGCGGGGGTGAGGGGAACGGCGTGGAGGTAGGTGAACGCGGTGAAGGCACCCGCCGGGGCGAGCACCGCGGCTGTCGCGTCCATGAGCTGGTGCCGGGTGGGGGCGGGAAAGAGGGCCCAGGGCAGGCCGCTGACCACCACGTCGGCGCTCTCGATGCCACGCTCATCCAGCAGATGGCGCAGATGCACGGCGTCGCGCTGGATCACCTCCGCACCCGGGTGACGGTGGCGCAGGCGCTGGGCGAGGAGTGGATCGATCTCGACGGCCAGGTGGCGGCCGCGTCCGCCGAGCCGACGCTGGATCTCGGCGGTGAACGGGCCGGTGCCGGCACCCAGTTCCACCACGACGGGATCACCGCGTTCGGGCACCGGGGCGCAGACCGCCTCGGCCAGGTGCCGCGAGCTGGGCGCGATGGCCCCCATGCGCGCCGGTGAGCGCACCCACTGCCGCAGGAACAGGGTGTAGTCGTTCGGCTCCTGCGAGGGCGTGCAGAGACGGCACGGTCGGGCTGTGCGGCGCGCGGTGCTGGTGGTCATGTCGATGCCCTTGTCCGGGAGTGCGAATGGTCGATCGTGTCGGCGTGAAGGGGTAATGCGCGGTGAGGTCCCGTCGGTGGCGCAGTGGCCGGTTGCGTTGAGGACTGAAGGGCCGGAAGGGCGACGTCGGCAGTGGAGGACGCGGCACCTTCTACCGGCACTTCGCATCCAAGGAGGACTTGGTCGTGGCCATCCGGTGACGAAGGACGCCTACTCCCGTGAGGGGCCGTACCGCTGGCGGCCGGGCACCCACCCGGAGAGCAGGTGGAACGACCGGTAACTCTACCTAGCTCGACGATAGCTCGCCCGGGCGGCTTCGCGCCAGCACAAGGCCCGATTGAGGCATCCCTCACTCGTGCACCACCGGCATGGAAGACCCTCCTGGCGCCGCAAGAACCCGAAGATCGGCAAGGTTCGTGGCGTGCACAGGCCAACTGGCAGGCCCATCAACCAGGTTGGCAGTCGACTTCATCGCTGCGGGCTCTGTATAGGCTGGCGCGCGTGGATGTGACGGGGTGTCTTGGCCGGGCGCCGGGAGTCGCCCGGAGGCGTCGTGCACGAAACCGCCGCCTGGGTGGTGAACCACGTCGTCGGTCCGATGAATCTCGGCACCTTGATCGTCGGTCCGCGGGAGCACGTCGTGGCTGTCGCGGAGCTCGACGACACGGCAGCGGCGGAACTCGGCCCCTTGCTGCGCGACACCGCTCGTGTCGTGGAGACGTTGTGCCGGCCTGAGCGGACCTACGTCTGCATGTGGCTCGCACGGCCGCGACGCGCGCAAGCACCTGCACATCGCGGTCCAGCCGGTGACCGCGGAGGTGCGGGCCCGCTACGGCGGGCTGCGCTCCGAGCAACTCCAGGCCCGGATGCCGGCGAACGGTGACGAGCCGGACATCAGGGATGTCGAGCAGTTCTGCGAGTGGGCCCGCGAGTTGTTCCGAGTGATAGCCGGCAGCAGCATCGAAGACGACAGATGATCACCGGCGCCGGGCCGGCGTCACCGCGTAGTCAGGCGAGCGCTAGGAAGTAGTGCAGTCTTCCCCATCGCGCACCCGCAGCAGGCTTCTCTTCGGCTTCGGCTCACCGTGTCTGCCGGCGAAAGACGCCCGGAACCGCGAGTGACCGTCATCGGTCCACCGACGCGGCCGGCGCCACCCCACCACCGCCACCCCACCAACGCGAGCCATCCGGCGCACAGGTCTCACTGTTCAGCCACCGCCCGACTGCTCGACGGGACGGCGTCTGCTCACATCAGCGCGGGAACACGACCGTCAGCAGGCGGAAGAGCTCGGCGCGCTCTTCGTCGGACAGCTTGTCCAGGCCGGTCTGCGTCTGCTCCATCCGCTCGCGGATCGTGTCGATCGCCTGCTGGCCCGCCTCGGTGAGGGCGACGTTCTTCACGCGGCGGTCGGTGGCGCTGACTTCGCGGTGGACCAGGTCTCGCTTTTCGAGTCGGTCGATGATCCCGGTCATGTTCGACGCGTCACAGGCGAGGGTGTGCGCGAGCGAGCGCATCGAGGCGGGTGCGCGGCGCAGCACCGTGAGGGTCTTCGCCTGACTCGACGTGAGGCTCATGTCGGCGGCGGCGGCCGTGAAGTCGGCGAAGTGCGTACTGACCGAATGGGCGAGCAGCTCCATGAGCTGCGCCTTGGACGGGATGGGTGGCATACCTCGAGGGTACCGCTCAAAGTTTGAGTACCTCAACCTTTGACATCTACCGGCGTCATATTGTTTGATGTCCTCAAGCATCGAGTACCTCAATGGTTTGACTCCTCGACCGTCGATGCTTCCGCCCTTCGGGCGCCCACAACCTTCCACCGGAGAGAAGACCGTGAAGTCCTCCCTTGCCGCCGCGCCGGAGCGCCGCACCGGCAGCCTCACCCTCGTCCTGGTACTGGGCCTCGCCGCCATGGTCGTGTCGATGATGCAGACCTTGGTCATCCCGATCCTCGGCATAATCCAGAACGACCTCGGCGCCACCACGGCCCAGGTGAGCTGGGTCACCACCGCCACGCTGCTGTCGGCCGCGGTCTTCACGCCGCTTCTGGGCCGCCTCGGCGACCAGCACGGCACGAAGCCGACCCTGCTCGGCGTGCTCGTGGTGATGGTCGCCGGATCCGTGCTCGCCGCGACCACGAGTTCGATGCTGTGGCTCATCGTGGCCCGGGTGATGCAGGGCGCCGCCACCGCGATCTTCCCGCTCGCGCTGTCCGTGCTGCGCCAGGAGGTCGCACCCGCGCGGCTGCCCGGCGCCATGGCCCTGGTCAGCGGCACGCTCGGCTTCGGCAGCGGTCTCGCCCTGGTGAGCGCCGGACTCCTGAGCCAGGGTGCCAACCCCGACTATCACCAGGTCTTCTGGCTGGCCGCCGCGCTCGCCACCGCCGCCCTGATCGCGGTTGCGGTCGCCGTCCCCGCGCCCCGTACCCGGACGGGCGGGCGTACCGACTGGCTCGGCGCCGCCGGTCTCGCCCTGCTGCTCGTGCTGTTCCTGCTGCCCATCTCGCAGGGGCACACCTGGGGCTGGACCTCGGCCCGGACGCTCGTCCTGTTCGCCGGTGCCGTCGTCACGACGGTCCTCTGGGTCTTCGTCGAGCGCAGGGTCCGTGACCCGCTGGTCGACATGAAGATGTTCGTCCACCGGCCGGTGCTGTTCACCAACATCGCCGGACTGCTCGTCGGATTCGCCATGTTCGCTCAGTTCATCGGCGTCTCCTACCTCGTCCAGACGCCCTCTGAGATCGCCGGCTACGGCTTCGGCGCCTCGGTTCTGCGCGCCTCCGTCGTCTACCTGCTGCCCTCCGCCCTCATCTCGCTCGCAGCGGCCCAGCTCGGAGGCGTGCTGGTACGCCGCATCGGTGCGCGTTTCACCCTCGCCGTCGGTGCCGTCTTCGGCGTCGTCGGGTTCGCCTGGCTGACCCTCGCCCACGACACCACCGCGTCGGTGATCCTGGCCGGCATGGTCGTCGGCGTCGCCATCAGCTTCGGCTACGCCGCGATGCCCGCCCTGATCGTGGCCGGCGTTCCCCACCACCAGACCGGCATCGCCAACGGCATCAACTCCATCTCCCGCTCCACCGGCAGCGCGATCGGCAGCGCGGTCATCACCTCGCTGCTCGCCTCCAACACGCTCGACAACCTGCCCGCCGGGGTCCCCGCGCTGCCCGCCGAGAGCCAGTACACCCTGAGCTTCGCCCTCGCCGGCATGGCGTTCCTGCTGGTCATCGGCGTGGCCATGGTCGGCCTGGCGATCCGCCGCAGCTCCCCCGCCACCGGCACGCCCGCCGCGTCGAGCGACGGCGAGACCACGCCCGCCGTGTCGGGCGACAGCGAAGCGACACCGGCCCTGTCTGACGACAGCGAAGCCACACCCGCTCCGTCGGGTGACGGCGAAGCCACGACCACACGCACGGCCGCAACGGTCTGACCGCACCACACCTGCACGGCCGCGACTTTCCTTCCCTCCCCCGGATACCGACCGGCTTCCCCTCCCCCGGATACCGACCGGCTTTCCCTCCCCCGGATACCGACCGGCTTCCCCTCTCCCGGATACCGACCGGCTTTCCCTCTCCCGGATACCGACCGGCTTTCCCTCCCAACCGAACGGGACACGACTGTGACCGACACCAAGGCAGCCTTCACCCTCGGCGACACCTTCACCGCCGCCGAAGCCACCGTGCTCGTGGACCGGCTGCGCGCCACCTTCCGTACCGGCCACACCAAGCCCCTGGCCTGGCGCCGGCAACAACTCACCCGCCTGCGCGACATGCTCACCGACAACCGCGCGGCGATAGCCGACGCCCTCTACGCCGACCTGCGCAAGAACCGCGCCGAAGCCGACGCCATGGAGATCGACCTCACGATCGGCGAGATCGACGACTACCTGGAGCACCTGGAGGAGTGGACCACCCCGCAGCCCGCCCCCGTGACGGTGCCCGGCGTCCCCGGCAGCACCGCCCGTACCCAGTTCGACCCCCTGGGTGTCGCCCTGGTCATCTCGGCGTGGAACTACCCGATCAATCTGCTGCTGGTGCCCGTCGCGGGCGCGCTCGCCGCCGGGAACGCGGTCGTCATCAAGCCCGCCGACTACGCCGCCCGCACCTCGGCACTGCTGGCCGAGCTGCTGCCCGCGTATCTCGACACCGACGCGACCGCGGTCGTCGAGGGCGGCGCGGCGGAGACCACGGTGCTGCTGGAGCAGCACTTCGACCACATCTTCTACACCGGCAACGGCACCGTCGGCCGCATCGTGATGACCGCCGCCGCGAAGAACCTCACCCCCGTCGCCCTCGAACTCGGTGGCAAGTCACCGGTGTTCGTGGACCGAGACGCCGACATCGCCACGGTCGCGCAGCGCCTGGCGCAGACGAAGTTCGCCAACGCCGGACAGACCTGCGTCGCCCCCGACTACGTCCTGACCGACCCGGACACCGCGACCGAACTGCAGGCCGCCCTGGTCGTCGCGATCAAGGGGCTGTTCGGTGAGGACCCGCAGACCTCCGACGCCTACGGGCGGATCATCAACGAGCGGCACTTCGACCGGCTGAGCGCGCTGCTGGACTCCGGCCGCACCGTCACCGGCGGGCAGACCGACCGCGCGGACACCTACATCGCCCCGACCGTGCTGGCCGACGTCCGGCCCGACGAGCCGGTGATGCGGGAGGAGATCTTCGGCCCCATCCTCCCGATCCTTCCCGTGGCGGACCTGGACGAGGCCATCGCGTTCATCAACGACCGCGACAAGCCCCTCGCCCTGTACGCCTTCACCGAGAGCAACACCACCAAGCGCCGCCTCGCCGCCGAGACCTCCTCGGGCGGCCTCAACTTCGGCCTGCCGATGCACCACCTCGCCGTGCCGACGCTTCCCTTCGGCGGTGTCGGCGAGAGCGGCATGGGCAACTACCACGGCCGCTACTCCATCGAGACGTTCAGCCACCGCAAGGCCGTCCTCGACGTCCCGCTGAGCTGAACCATCCCGGCTTCGGGCGGCGGTACGCAGTCCCACCCCGCGACCTCACACGCGCCGCCGCCCGCCCCCTCCTCGGAAGAAGGCATCCCCATGCGCACATCGGCATCGCAGTACGCCGCCCCCGCGGCCAACGACCTCGATCGCAAGAAGAAGGAACACGCACGCATCATGGACGACACGCTGCTGGAGCAGCTCGCCGCCGGCAAGTACATGCTGCTCACGAGCTACCGCAAGAACGGCACCCCGGTCGCCACCCCGGTGTGGGTGGTGCGCGACGGAGACACGCTGGGCGTGCGGACCCCCGCCGACTCCTGGAAGGTCAAGCGGATCCGTGCCCGCGGCGACATCCTCGTCGGCCCCTGCGACCTGCGCGGCAACCCGACGGGCGACCCGGTCCCGGCCACCGCCGAGGTCACCGACGCGGCGACCGGCGCCCGCTACCGCTCACTCATCGCCCGCAAGTACGGCATCGTCGGCCGCCTCATGATCTTGGATAGCTGGCTGCGGGGAGCGAACCGGACGCTGGGCATCCGCGTGCGGCTCACCCCGTGACGATTTGACGCACCGTCTACTCCCGCATCAGGGACCGCCTGTCGGAATGCCCTGGTGAATACCCATCAAACAGTCACGGCACACAAGAGCGAGCGAGCAAGGGGGTCGGAATCATGGAGACAGCGCAGACGGCGCAGAGTCAGCAGCAGGCGGCACCCGGCACCTTCACCGCCTTCGCCCGCTTCGTACTCTTCGGCGGCGGAGTGGGGCTCGCCTCCAGCTTCGCCGTGGCGGCCCTCGCCTCCTGGATCTACTGGGGCCTGGCCAACGCTCTGATCACCGCGGCTTCCACGCTCCTCGCCACCGAACTGCATGCCCGCTTCACCTTCGGTGCAGGCGGGCGCGCGACCTTGCGCCAGCATGCTCAGTCGGCCGGGTCCGCGGCGGCCGCGTATGCGGTGACCTCCGTGGCGATGCTCGTCCTGCGGCAACTGGTGGCGGCGCCCGGTGTGGTGCTCGAGCAGGTCGTCTACCTGTCCGCCTCCGCGCTCGCCGGTGTCGCGCGGTTCGCGGTGCTGCGCCTCGTTGTCTTCGCGCGGAGCCGCTCGCAGGTCGCGGCCACCGTCCGCACCGCCCGTCCCGTGCACACGACCGCGGCCCGCGCCGCGGCACCCGCCGGCCCAGTGGTGCTGGGCCGCGCCGCCTGACCGTTCCGCCGCGCGAACCGTCAGCCTCGCCATGGACCGACGTCCACATCACGCCCAGCGGCCCCGGTTCCCCTCTGCCCTTCAGGCTCTGGATGAGCGCGATCGCTGCGACCTCTCGGAACAGATGACACCGCAGTGTTGGGCTGGCTGGGCAACCCCGGCGTGGTTCCACGGACCGAAACGCACACTCCTGCGCGCGAGACCCGTTGGACAGCGCGAGGTCGAAGATCCAGCCAACAAACCGACCGCCAACCGAAAGCGGCCCCTGGTCTGATGAGGTGCTCACCGCACGCCATCAGACCAGGGGCCGCCGAGGTCTGAGCTCTCAGACCTTCACCAGTCCCTGCTCCTCATCCGGATCCGCGTCCTTCTGATCGCCCGAGCCGGACGAGCCCGCCGAGTGGGCCGGGTCGCCCTGTGTCCGCAGCCCTTCCCCCTCGACATCCACGTTCGGCAGCACCCGGTCCAGCCACTTCGGCAGCCACCACGCCCTCTTGCCCGAGCGCCCCCAGCCAACAAGGGGGCGCCCGGCCGGGCGCCTCAGGGCCTCCCAGCCCAATCTCCTCCACGACCGGCTCCACGCCGAACAGCGACCGCACCCATCGAACACTCGCACGACATCCGTTCGGCCGCCCCCCACCTGCGCAAACGCCCGCGGCGCCAGACGGTGGAGGCATGACGCAGACCACCGAGGCCGGCACTCCCCATGGCTCCTTCCTCGACGAAGTGAAGGACGCCGTCACCCCGCGGGCCACGATTCTCGTGACCGGCACGGTCGTCCTCGCTCTGCTCTTCATCGCCTCCTATGTGGGCGCCCTCCACGACCCGAAGCCCAAGAACGTGCCCTTGGGAGTGGTGGCACCCGAGGTGGCCGCCCAGCAGACGGTGGCCCGACTGGAGAACCTGCCCGACGACCCGCTGGACCCACGCGCCCTGCCCGACGCGGCGACGGCCCGCGACCAGATCCTGAACCGCGAGATCGACGGCGCACTGGTGATCGACCCGGCCGGCACCACCGACACCCTCCTGGTCGCCACCGGAGGCGGAAGAGCGCTGGCCGCCACCCTGGAGGCCCTCGTCGCCACCCTGGAAAGATCGGAGGCACGCGCACTCCGCACCATCGACGTGGCTCCGGCCGACCCCCACGACGCCAACGGGCTCACCTCCTTCTACGTGACCGTGGGCTGGTGCGTGGGCGGCTACCTCTGCGCATCGATCATCACGATCAGCTCGGGAGCCCGCCGCCCCACCCTCAGACGCTCGGTGATCCGCCTCATCGTCATGGCCCTGGTCGCCCTGGTCGCCGGCCTGGGGGGCGCCCTGATCGTCGGCCCGATCCTGGGCGCACTGCCCGGCAGCATCGCCGCCCTCTGGGGCGTGGGCGCCCTGATCGTCTTCGCGGTGGGCGCAGCCACCCTCGCCTTTCAGGCCGTCTTCGGCCTGGCCGGAATCGGCTTGGCGATCCTCATCGTGGTGATCCTGGGCAACCCCAGCGCGGGCGGCGCCCTGCCACCCCCGCTGCTCCCCCCGTTCTGGCGGGACATCGGCCCGGCGCTGCCACCCGGCGCGGGCACCTGGGCAACCCGCTCGGTCGCCTACTTCAAGGGCAACGACACGACCGGCTCCCTACTGATCCTCTCGGCCTGGGCGGTCGCAGGAGCAGCCATCACCCTCCTGGCAGCGATGATGCGTGGCAAGGACCGAACGCCGGACGCACCTGCCACACCGGGCCCGACGGCGACTGCGGGTCCGTAGTGGCTGGTCGCGCAGTTCCCCGCGCCCCTAGCGGGGTTGCAGGCGGCCTGCACCGAAACGCACCCGCGGCCGCCCACGGCGTAAGGAACCGTGCCGGCGAAGGCGCAGCACCCGCGTACGGCGTAAGGAACCGTGCCGGCGATGGGGCAGCACCCGCGTACGGCGGCAAGGGGACGTGCCGGGGCTGGCGCAGCACCCGCGTACGGCGTAAGGGGACGTGCCGGGGCTGGCGCAGCACCCGCGTACGGCGTAAGGGGACGTGCCGGGGGGTGTCCGCCCGCAGCGGCGGGCGTCAACGAACAGCCCCTCCCTGCCCGACAGCAACCGCCCGACCGAGGACGGACACCCCCCGGCACGGCCCCGACCCACCACACCACCGCAGGCGCTACGCGAACCCCCACCCAACCCGCACAGGCGCCGCAGGCATCAACGCGCACCCAACGCGAAAGTCCCGCCCCAACAACCAACCCGGGACGGGACTCCGCAAAGCTACGTACGTCAGCCGATCTCAGTACCCGTGGCAGACAGCGCCTCAGTCACCGGCTGGAAGAACGTCTCCCCACCGGAGGTGCAGTCACCACTGCCCCCGGAGGTGAGACCGATCGCCTTGTCACCGGAGAACAGCGAACCACCACTGTCCCCGGGCTCGGCGCACACGTCGGTCTGGATCAGCCCGTTGACGATGTCACCGTTGCCGTAGTTCACGGTGGCGTCGAGCCCGGTGACCTTGCCGTCGTGCACCTGCGTGGTCGACCCGCTGCGGGTGACCTCCATACCGACGGTGGCCTCCGCGGCCCCGCTGATTGCCTGCGCAGAGCCGTTGTAGAGGTTCACCTCACTCGGGTGGTCGACCTCGGCCGTGTACTTGACCAGCCCGTAGTCGTTGTCCGGGAAGCTGGACGACTCGTTGGTGCCGATCTGGGTCCCGCTGGAGTCGGACCAGTCCTTGATGCTCTCGGTGCAGTGCCCGGCGGTCAGGAAGTACGGCTCGCCGCCCTTGACCACGTTGAAGCCGAGCGAGCAGCGCCCGCTGCCACCGGTGATCGCGTCACCACCCGCGACGAAGGGCTTGAACTCCCCCTTCGACCGCTTCAGTTCCGCCTTGGCGCCAAGCCCGTCGACGACCTTGCCGAGCTTGGCCCACTCGGCGTCGGACACCGTACGGTCGGCGGTGACGACGACCTTGTTCGTCGCCGGGTCCGTCACCCAGGCGGTGCCGGGAATGGTCGCGTCCTGCTTCAGCGTCGTACGCGCGCTCTTCAGCTCGGCGAGCGAGTTCTCAACGACTCGCGCCTTGGCGCCGGCAGCCTCGACGGCGTCCGCGGCGGCCTCGTCGAGGACGTTCACGACAAGGCTCTTGGCCTGCGCGTCGTAGTACGTGCCCGCGGCATCGCCGCCGAGGTCCTTGGCCAGCGCCGAGGCGAGCTTTCCGGCCGCGGAGACCGACAGGGTCTTCGGCGCGGACGCCTCAGGCGTCTCGCTGGCGTTCGCAGTCTGCAAGGTCACGCCCGCGGCGACCAGTGCGGCGATGCCCGCACCTGCCAGGGCTGCACGCCGCTTGGGTATGCGTCGGTGCTTCAACTCACGTCCTCCTGTGGGGGGTCGGCCCGAGAGGTTGTGGGGACCTCGCCGGACCGGAAGGCGTACGGCCACGGGAACGGCTCACAACAAAAGCCGCGTCCGCGCCGGTTGAACAAGGTTCACTATTCCTAGGTTCGAAGGGAGCACACAAGGTCGACTTCCGGACGCGCGTAGAACACGTTTACACGCCCCTCCTGTCTTGACCGTGCACTGTCACACACGCTCTCTTCGCTCAGCAAATACCGCAAGCGAGCGAACCATACGCAGCGCGTGAGGTCTACTCCTGTCTCGAAATCGCCCCTTCGGGGTCCGACTCCAAGCGAGGTTCACCAGCGGGAAGTTCGTCCTGCCCGGTCCGCGCTTCAACAGGTACCGGCCGCTGCGAGCCGGAGCCCGACTCCTGCCCGGAGGGCGCAACTTGCGCCCCTTTCTCCAGAAATCGCAGCAACTCCACCGGAATCGGCAGCACCAGCGTGGAGTTCTTCTCGGCCGCCACCGCCATCACCGTCTGCAGCAACCGCAACTGAAGGGCCGCGGGCGCGTCCGACATCTGATGCGCCGCCTCCGCGAGCTTCTTCGAGGCCTGGAGTTCGGCATCGGCGTTGATCACCCGCGCCCGCCGCTCCCGGTCGGCCTCCGCCTGCCGCGCCATCGACCGCTTCATGGTCTCGGGCAGGGAGACGTCCTTGATCTCCACCCGGTCGATCGTCACGCCCCATTCGACGGCCGGGCTGTCGATCATCAACTCCAGCCCCTGGTTGAGCTTTTCGCGACTGGAGAGCAGATCGTCCAGCTCGCTCTTGCCGATGATGGACCTGAGCGAAGTCTGCGCCATCTGCGAGACCGCGAACCGGTAGTCCTCAACCCGTACGACCGCCTCGGCCGGCGCAGTCACCTTGAAGTAGACGACCGCGTCGACCCGCACGGTCACATTGTCCCGAGTGATGCCCTCTTGCGCGGGAATGGGCATCGTCACGATCTGCATGTTCACTTTGCGCATTTTGTCCACGCCGGGCACGATCATCGTGAACCCGGGCCCGCGCACTTGGGGCCGCAGCTTCCCGAGACGGAAGACCACTCCCCGTTCGTACTGCTTGACGACCCGCGCGGCCGCCGCCACATAGACCAGTCCGGCGGACGCGAACGTCACTCCCGCCGCCACCAGCTCCTCGACCATCACCGACCCCCAGGGTCCGACGTGGGCGCATTACAGCGGAGTACTGCCTGTACGTCGACGGTAACCCCGTGACCGGAGCAAGGGCGAGCCCCCGCACGCCAGTTGCGTACGGGGGCTCACATGCTGCTGGCTGCTGTTCAGGCCGTACCGATACGGCCGTCCGGACCGATACCACCGCCCGAACCGATACCACTACCCGAACCGATACCTATCCGGACCGATACGGCCGTCCGACCGAACGTCAGTAGACGCTGACGCCGTACGCGCTGAGGGCCTCGGTGACCGGCTGGAAGAAGGTCGTGCCACCGGAGGTGCAGTTGCCACTGCCGCCGGAGGTCAGACCGTACGCGGTGCCGTTGCTGCCGTAGAGCGAACCGCCGGAGTCGCCTGGCTCGGCGCAGACGGTGGTCTGGATCAGACCGCCGACGACGTCGCCGCCGCCGTAGTTGACGGTCGCGTTCAGGGCGGTGACCCGGCCGCTGTGCGTGCCGGTGGTGGAGCCGTCACGGATGACGGTGGTGCCCACGCTGGGCGTGGCCGCGCGGGTGATGTCCACGCCGTTCGCGGTGCCGGGCCGGCTGACGGAGCCGGAGTAGCGCACGATGCCGTAGTCGTTGCCCGGGAAGCTGGAGCCGGCGGTCGAGCCGATGACCGTGGTGCGGCCGGAGTTGGAGTACCAGGTGCCCGCGCCGTCGGTGCAGTGGCCGGCGGTCAGGAAGTACTGGTTGCCGCTGCTGTCCTGGACGTTGAAGCCGAGCGAGCAGCGCCAGCTACTCGCATAGATGGCGTCGCCGCCCTGGATGAACTTGCTGAACTTGCCGGCGGTCCGCTTGATCGTGAGCGCGCCGGCATTGCCGCCCGCCTGCTCCTTGATCTTCGCTATCTCCGCCTGGGAGACCGTGGAGTCGACGGTCACGGTGACACGGTTGGTCTTGCTGTCGACGGCCCAAGCGGTGCCGGGGACGTCGGCCTTCAGCACGGAGCCGCTGACGCTCTTGAGCTGAGCGGCACTGAAGGTGGCGGGAGTCTCCGCGGCGGTCGCGTTGGGG
Source organism: Streptomyces sp. NPDC036764 (assembly GCF_055609385.1). Taxonomy (NCBI): domain Bacteria; kingdom Bacillati; phylum Actinomycetota; class Actinomycetes; order Kitasatosporales; family Streptomycetaceae; genus Streptomyces; species Streptomyces sp. NPDC036764. The sequence goes on along the minus strand of NZ_JBVJPT010000016.1, from coordinate 63,062 downwards.
ATCGCGATCGCGGCCGCGGCTACGAGGCCGGAGGAAACGGCGATCAGCCGGGTCCGTCTCGTAATGCCGCTGCGGGGGGTGGTGCGCTTGATCCTCACTTTTCGTTCCCTCCAAGGGAAGTCGGGGGCCCGCGTGGGGTCGGGGCCCGGTGTGAGGCGCAGTCAGTCGGGCCCGTGTCCGGATTCCGAACACGCCGTGCCCCTGACAAGCGCTGAGGGGAGTATTCGGTAGAACGACCGGTCGACACAAGGGCGCCTTTCGGCCGTCAACTTTTGAACCGCCTGTATGAGTTGGCCGCTCCTGCCCCGGTCAGAGCGGGTCAGAGCCGGTCGGAGCAGCTTGCGCTCCCCCCGCGGCGACAACGAGGTCAGGCGTGTTGCCAAGTGGCGCAAAGAAACACCCGAAGTGGTCGGCCAGGGCGCGGAGCGGCAACATGGTGCGGTTGAGCACGTGCGGTGCGGTCCTCGCTCCGGGATGTCCGGAAGTAACCGGCACTCACGAACTCCGCGGCTATTGCCTCCGGGAGCGCTCAGCAACCGTCGCAGGGGCAGCAGCAGTCGCACCCGTCGCAGTCACAGTCACGGCAGCAGCCCTCGCGCTTCTTGCGGGACCACGGACCCTCGTACTCCTTGGCGCAGCACAGCTTGCAGGTGCAGCACAGCAGCCAGAACATCCCGCAGCCGGCCCAGAACCCACGCCGTCCCTTCGGCGGCTGCGGGGCCGGCCCACCGCCGAACCCACCGAAGTCGCCCCCACCGCCCCCACCGCCGCCACCACCGGGCACTCCCCCACCGCCGGCATACGGGTTGCCACCAGCGTAGGGGTTCCCGCCACCGGCATACGGATTCTGCGGCGCCCCGTACGGGCCGGACTGCCCCGGCTGCTGCGGCGGCTGCCCATAAGGCCCCGGCTGCCCAGGCTGCTGCGGCTGCCCATAAGGCCCGGGCCGGCCGTGCTCCCCCGGCTGATGCGAAGCGTGCGAGGCATGGGACGCACAGGTCGGCACCGTGCCGAACGCCCGGTCCACCGAGCGCCGCAACTCGTGCACCAGCAGCAGGTGGGCGAGCCCCGGATCCGTGAACTCCACCTCGCGCAGCGCCAGCCGCACTCCGTGGACGGCGTCGTCGGCGAGCCGGCGCGCCTCGGCGAGCGAGGTCCCGGTCGCGGTGAGGGGGTTCCACGCACCCGCCTCGGCGTCGGCCACCCGGTCCTCCACGGCGTCCAGGAGGTGGGCCAGCCGCCCGAACAGGCGCCCGGCCTCGGCGAGCGGTTCGGCGTTGTGCGGCCGTCCGGCGAGGATCGCGGTGTGCGCGAAGGCGGCGGCGGTCGCCGTCTCGGTCGGTTCGGTCACGACGAGCACAGAGGTGCCGATCCCGGCCAGCGTCTCGATGCCGGCCTGCCGGTCGACGGCGTCGACGAGTATGGCGGTGTCGAACCCGACGGCCGAGCCGCCGCGGGCACCCGCCGCACTCCACCCCGCGGCCACCCGGCGCGCGGCGAGCGCCACCGGCCTGCGGGCCAGCAGCCCGTCCCCGTCGGCGACATGGTCACGCACCTTGGCAGAGGCGAGCACGAGTGAGACGGCGGCGGCGAGCCGGGCGCCCTCACCCTGCGCGACGGACGCGGTGCGCATCCCGCGCAACGGACACGGTCCCGCCGTACGCCGCAGCCCGCTGTCCTTCTCCGCCTGAGCTTCCGTCAGAACGGAGATGAGGAGCCCGTCGTAGTTGGTGACGATCCGCGCGAACTGACCATGGTCGCCGCGCAACGAGAGGCACAGCCCGCACAAATGCGCCATCCATTGTCCCGCGAGGTTCTCTCCGAGCCGATGACGACAGGGCTTGACGATTCCGAACACGACTCTCCCCCGAGGTTCTTACGACGCTTCTACGACGCTGAGCTGCCGCATCGTACCGGCCGCCGTCTCGATCGCCACGGCAGCCTCGTTCACCCGTACGCACCCGGCATCACCCATACGCCGTGAAGAATCATATTTCACTCACAGTCAGCAGCCGTACGTGGCATGCCCCTTGGGGGACACGGGCTCTCGACGTATTCGCTGTGCACCAGTACCGTCACAAACCCCCCGCGCGGCGTCTATCCACTTGGCGTGACGTCCGCATCATGGATGACCATAGGGATGCGGAAAGCAATAGAGACCGCTGTGAGAGGAGGCGTCCATGGGATCGGTGCGCAAGGCGAGTGCCTGGCTGGGCCTCGTTGACGACAACGATGACGAGCGTTACTACGACGACGACTACTCCGAGGGGACCGAGCCCGGGGAGGCCTGGGTCACCGACCCGCGCGTCAAGGTGGCCACGGACGTCGCCGAGGAGAAGGGCCGCCGCATCGGCACGGTCACTCCGGACAGCTTCCGGGACGCCCGCGCCATCGGTGAGCTGTTCCGGGACGGGGTCCCGGTCATCATGAACCTCACGGCCATGGAGCCGGCCGACGCCAAGCGCGTCGTCGACTTCGCGGCAGGGCTCATCTTCGGTCTGCGCGGCTCGATCGACCGGGTGTCCAACCGGGTGTTCCTGCTGACCCCGGCCGACACGGAGATCATCAGCGGCGAGCGTGCGGCTCACCGCGAGGACGGCTTCTACAACCAGAGCTGAGGCAGGGCCGCTCACCGGCCCTGCCCCCTGGTGGGTCAGCGGAAGGCGTCGAGCCCGGTGAGCGCCTTGCCCAGCACGAGCTGGTGCATCTCGACGGTGCCTTCGTAGGTGAGCACCGATTCGAGGTTGGTCGCGTGCCGCATCACGGGGTATTCGAGCGAGATCCCGTTGGCACCGAGAATCGTCCGCGCCGTACGGCAGATGTCGATGGCCTCGCGGACGTTGTTCAGCTTTCCGAAGCTGACCTGTTCCGGACGCAGACGACCGGCGTCCATCCGCCGCCCCAGATGGTGGGCGAGCAGAATCCCCTTGTGCAGTTCGAGCGCCATGTCGGCGAGTTTGGCCTGGGTGAGCTGAAAGCCCCCGATCGGCCGGCCGAACTGCTCCCGCGTCTTCGAGTAGTCCACAGCGGCCTCGAAACAGGAACGCGCCGCGCCCATGGCGCCCCACACGATCCCGTACCGGGCGTGCGAGAGACAGCTCAGCGGCCCCTTGAGCCCGACGACCTCCGGCAGTACCGCATCGGCGGGCAGCCGTACGTCGTCCATCACGAGCTCACTGGTGACGGAGGCGCGCAGCGACAGCTTGTGCTTGATCTCCGGCGCGGAGAACCCGGCGCTGTCGGCCGGCACGACGAACCCGCGGATCCCCTCGTCGGTCTGCGCCCAGACGACGGCGACGCCGGAGACGGACCCGTTGGTGATCCACATCTTCCGCCCGTTCAGCACCCAGTCGGAGCCGTCCCGCTTGGCGTAGGTCCGCATGGAGCCGGGGTCGGACCCGTGGTCGGGCTCGGTCAGCCCGAAGCACCCGATGACCTCGCCGGAGGCCATACGGGGCAGCCACGCCTGCTTCTGTTCCTCGCTGCCGAAGCGATGAATGGCGTACATGGCGAGGGAGCCCTGCACGGAGACGAGGGAGCGGATGCCGGAGTCGGCGGCCTCCAGCTCCAGGCAGGCGAGCCCGTACTGCACGGCGGAGGCCCCGGCGCAGCCGTACCCCTCCAGGGACATCCCGAGGGCACCGATCTCCCCGAGCTCCCGCGCGAGCTCACGGATCCCCGGCAGCTCGCCCTTCTCGTACCACTCGGCGACATACGGCACGACCCGATCCGCCGCCCACTCCCGCACGGTGCCCCGAATGGCCAGATCCTCGGGCTCCAGGAGGTCGTCGATACCGAGGGGGTCGGCGGGGTCGAACGGGGGCAACTTCGAGGACGCGGACATGGAAGACCCTCCGGCAACGAATTTAAACTAGCGCCGCTAGTTACGGCACAGAGCCAGACGCTACGACGCAGTGTCCCGCACGTCCAGTGCCACTCCACACGCGACGGCCCGACGACCACGCACGTCGACCGGATGACCACGCACGTCGGCCCGACGACCACGCACGTCGGCCCGACGACCACGCACGTCGACCGGATGACCACGCACGGCGGGCCGCCGACGGAGGGGAACCCCCACGGGAGAGGTCCACCTGTCAACGAACTGGAAACGGGTGGTGCGTGGGTGGGAGAAGGCTTGTCAAGCGGAGACGCGGGACTCCGCGACTTCCCTCGGCTTGGGCAGCTCCACGCTCTCCGCCTCGCACTGCATCGTCCGCGGCAACCGCAACGCCATCACCGCCCCCAGCAGCAACAACCCCGCACTCACGAGCAACGTCACATGCAGCCCGTGCACGAACGCGTTGCGCGCCGCATGCTGGAGGGCCGCCCCCGCCGACCCACCGAGCTGCCCGGCGACCTCGTACGCCTCCCCCAACGAGTGCGAAGCAGCCGTGGAGGCCGACGCCGGCACACCCGACACGTTCGACAGCCCGGGTGCGTACGCCGCGTTCATCACGCTGCCCAGCAGCGCGATGCCGATGCCGGCACCGAGCTGGTACGAGGTCTCCCCGATCGCCGCCGCCCCGCCGGCCTGCTCCTGCGGAGCCTCGCTCAGCATCGACTCGTACGCCCCGAAGAGCGTCGTCTCAAGGCCGAAGCCCAGCAGCACGAACCCGGCCAGCAGCAGCCCGGGGTTGTCCTCGCCGCCCATGGCGGTCAGCACGACCACCGCGAGTGCCGTCAGACAGAACCCGGCGCACACCATCCGCCGCGGCCCGAACCGCCGCAGCATCCGCGCGCCCGCGAGCCCGGACGCCATCGCCGCGAAGGTCAGCGGCAGCAGCCTCAGGCCCGTCTCCAGCGGTGACAGCCCGAGTACGAGCTGCAGATACTGCGCCGCGATCAGCTCCAGGCCGACCAGCGCGAGCATCGCCAGCACGATGCACCCGACGGACGTACTGAACGCGGGGCGCGTGAACATCTTGAGGTCCACCAGCGGATACGTCCGCCGCTTCTGCCGTCGTACGAAGAGGACCAGCATCACCGCGCCGGCCACCAGCGGCACCAGGGTGAACAGGCTGGCCACCGGTTCCCCGCCGCCGAGCCGCTTCACGCCGAGGACGACGCCGAACAGACCGGCCGCCGCGAGCAGCGCGCCGACCACGTCCCAGGGGCCCTTGCCGTCGCCCTTCGACTCGGGCAGCAGCAGCCGGCCCACCGGAAGGCTGACCAGCATCAGCGGGATGTTGACGAGAAAGACCGAGCCCCACCAGAAGTGTTCGAGGAGGAAGCCGCCGAGCAGCGGCCCGACGGCCGCGCCGACCGCCGCCACCGCACTCCAGATGCCGATGGCGAGGGCCCGCTCGCGCCGGTCGGGGAAGACCTGGCGCAGGATCGACAGGGTCGCGGGCATGATCATCGCGCCGCCCACCCCGAGCAGGGCGCGGGCCAGGATCAGCACCTGTGGGTCGTGCGCGAGGGCTGCGAGGCCGGAGGCGACGCCGAAGAGGCCGTATCCGAGCAGCAGCACGCGTCTGCGGCCCACCCGGTCACCGAGCGTGCCGAAGAGGATCAGCAGCGAGGCGCAGACGAGCGGATAGATGTCGACGATCCAGAGCAGTTCTATCGCGCCGGGGCGAAGGTCCTCGGTGACGGCCGGCACGGCCACGTGCAGCACGGTCGCGTCGACCGCGACGAGCAGCAGGCTGACGCAGAGGACGATGAGGACGACCCAGCGGTTGGCACCGGCCCCGGCCGCCCGACGGCGCAGCGCAGCGGCAGCCGTGGTCGTCCCGGACATGTACGTACCTCCCAGATGTTCCCTCGCCCTCGGCGGGCACGCGGGGTGGGGACTCCCCGCGACTCGGCCGGAGAGGAGCGGTGGTCTCCGGCCCGCGCAACTAGGGCGAGTGACTCGTCAGGGTACGCGAGTCCTGGTCCGGGCCGAGTGGCGGACCTCTCAGACTCCCCACGGAGCGCGTGTGGCGTACGCCACACCAGGCCGCCCGAACCGGTGAGCTCCAGGAAAATTCCACCCAAGGATTCGGTGAACGAATTCATAAGCGGTGAAAAACGAACCAACAGAATGATCAAAGGAATTGAAGGACGCGGCTCGCGATGATTACGGATTCCTTGGAAATAAACCCCCTCCTGAGAGGAATCCCACATCACATCGTCATCACAAAGCCGTGGATTCGCTCTTGTCTTGCGCTCACTCGCTGTAACGTCGATTGGGTGCGTACCGAACGAAAGCTGACCCGTCTGGACCGGGTCTTCGCCAGGCTGGACCGGGAACCGGAACGTCCGGCCCACATCGATGTGCCGCGGATGACCCGGCACAGGATCGTGCTCTTCTCCGCGACCCTGGCCTTCTACGGGGCCATCGTGTGGGCCGTAGTCATCACCTCGTGGCTCGTCCGGCTCGACTGGCAGGTCATGTTCTTCCGCCCCTACCAGCAGTGGGCGGAGATCCACGCGTTCGTCGACTACTACGTGGTGCTCGGCCAGCGCGGCCCGACCGCCGTGATGGTCGCGGCCTGGCTGGGCTGGCGTTCCTGGCGGCAGCACACGCTGCGTCCGCTGCTCGCGCTCGGCGTCTCGCTGCTGCTGCTGAACATCACCGTCGGTGCCGCCAAGCTCGGCATGGGCCGGCTCGGACCGCACTACGCGACCACCATCGGCGCGAACGAGATGGGCCTGGGCGGCGATATATTTCCCAGCGGCCACACCGCCAACGCCGTGGTGACCTGGGGAATCCTGGCCTATCTGGCCTCGACCCCGAGAGCGCGCCGCTGGCTGTCGGCCCTGTCGGCGGTGACCTCGCTGGGCGTGGGTCTGTCCACCGTCTACCTCGGTACGCACTGGTTGAGCGATGTGCTGCTCGGCTGGGCCGCCGGTCTGCTGATCCTGCTCGCCCTGCCGTGGTTCGAGCCGCTGATCGCCCGTGGCGAGACCTGGCTCTTCGACCTGCGCGACCGCTGGCGCGCCCGCCGGGCCCTTCCCTCGTCCGTCCCGGTCGAGGCTCCGGTGCTGCTCAAGCCGCGTCCCACGGCCGTCGACGACGAGGCCGCGGCGCGCGAGGCGTCGTCGCCGGCCCGGTCCCCGCGGGCGCCCGTGTACCTGACTCCGGGCCCGCACACGGCCCGTGGAGAGCGCACGCCGGTCACCCCGGCCGGCAGCCGCCGCCCGCCGCACACGGACCGCATCGCCCGCGGCGGGCCCTCGACGGCCCGCCCCCTCGCGGGCGGCTGAAGCGCCCCGTCAAGCGCGGGTTCGGTACGCACGACCAGCCCGCATGGCGACGGCCCCGGTTCCTGTTCAGGAACCGGGGCCGTCGCCGTGTGTCAGCCCTTCCAGGCCCGCGTCACCTGGCCGTCCTTCACCTCGAAGTTCAGCCGTCCCACGCGGTACTCCATCGTGATGATCGCCCCCGGCGGCAGCGAACGCACCGTCGTCCACCCGCGTTCGCGGGCACGCCGCTCGGCACCGGCGGCGTCGAGTCCGACATACGCGTCGGGGTTGTCCTGGGGATCTGCGGGGGGTTTCGGAATGGGTGCCATGCGGTCAACGCTAGGGCCTCGCCAAGGGATCGGGCCAGAGCGGACGGTGAACCTTTGTAGCGGCCATCCGAGGTCACACGTCCCTCTGGGGTCACGCTTTTGTCACAGAATCACGACACGCGTTTCGATCACTTCGACATCGACGGACCGTCACACGGACGAGGGATTCTCTGGGCCTTCCGCAGGCATTCGATCGTAATTCCCGCGTGTCGCGTCGACAGGTTCGATAGCGCGGCGGAAAAGTTCCCGAAGAACTGCCCGCGGACCTCTTATCCCCTCGATTCCGCGCGGGCCGCAGGAGCCGGCACCGCACAGAAAGTACATGGTTCCACCACAGGACCTCCGTACGCCCTCTGTCGGAGCACCGTCGACGCGAGCATCATGGCGTGAGCTCGCGTCGGCGCGTGCGACGCGGGCTTCAGCGGGCCCGGGACGCGACGAGCGAAGGGGCGAGCGAGCGATGGGGACGCAGACCGTACAGGCGACGGCACGACCCATGCGAAGCAGGCCGCCGGGCGGCCGCGTGGTCGTCGACTGGCTGACCACCACCGACCACAAGAAGATCGGCCATCTCTACCTGATCACGTCGTTCCTGTTCTTTCTGGCCGGCGGCGCCATGGCCCTGGTGATGCGGGCCGAACTGGCCCGGCCCGGGATGCAGATCGTCAGCAACGAGCAGTTCAACCAGCTCTTCACCATGCACGGCACGATCATGCTGCTGCTCTTCGCGACCCCGACCTTCGCGGGCTTCGCCAACGAGCTGATGCCGCTCCAGATCGGCTCCCCGGACGTCGCCTTCCCACGGCTGAACATGCTCTCGTACTGGCTGTTCCTGTTCGGCGGCCTGATCGTGATGGGCTCGCTGATCGTGCCGGACGGCCCGGCCGCCTACGGCTGGTTCGCCTACGCGCCGCTCAACAGCCTGGAGCGCTCCCCCGGCATCGGCCCCGACCTGTGGATCATGGGCCTGGCGCTGGCCGGCTTCGGCACGATCCTCGGCGCGGTCAACTTCATCACCACCATCATCGGGATGCGCGCCCCCGGCATGACGATGTTCCGGATGCCGATCTTCGTGTGGAACACGCTGTTCACGTCGATCCTGATCCTGATGGCGTTCCCGGTGCTGGCGGCCTCTCTGCTGGTGCTGGAGGCGGACCGCCGGTTCGGCTCGGTGGTGTTCGAGGCGGCCAACGGCGGGGCGCTGCTGTGGCAGCACCTGTTCTGGTTCTTCGGGCATCCCGAGGTGTACATCATCGCGCTGCCGTTCTTCGGCATCATCACGGAGATCATCCCGGTCTTCAGCCGCAAGCCGATCTTCGGCTATCTGACGCTCATCGGGGCGACGATGGCGATCACCGGGCTGTCGATCGTGGTGTGGGCGCACCACATGTTCGTCACCGGCGCGGTGCTGCTGCCGTACTTCTCCTTCATGAGCTTCCTGATCGCGGTCCCGACCGGCGTGAAGTTCTTCAACTGGTCCGGGACCATGATCAAGGGCTCGCTGTCCTTCGAGACACCGATGCTGTGGGCGACGGGCTTCCTGGTGACGTTCCTCTTCGGCGGTCTGACCGGGGTGATCCTGGCGTCGCCGCCGATGGACTTCCACGTCTCCGACTCGTACTTCGTGGTCGCGCACTTCCACTACGTCGTCTTCGGCACGGTCGTCTTCGCGATCTTCGCCGGGTTCCACTTCTGGTGGCCCAAGTTCACCGGGAAGATGCTCGACGAACGGCTCGGCAAGATGCACTTCTGGACGCTGTTCGTCGGCTTCCACACCACGTTCCTGGTGCAGCACTGGCTGGGCGCGGAGGGCATGCCGCGCCGGTACGCCGACTATCTGGCGGCCGACGGCTTCACCACGCTGAACACCGTCTCCACGATCGGCGCGTTCCTGCTCGGCCTGTCCACGCTGCCGTTCCTCTACAACGTGTGGAGGACCGCCAAGTACGGCAAGAAGGTCGAGGTCGACGACCCCTGGGGCTACGGCCGCTCCCTGGAGTGGGCGACCTCCTGCCCGCCCCCGCGCCACAACTTCACGACGCTGCCGAAGGTCCGCTCGGAGTCCCCGGCGTTCGACCTGCACCACCCGGAGCACGCTCTGGAGGCTCCGCAGCCCGAGCCAAAGAGCGAGCAAGCCGGCCGTGAGCCGTCCTGATCGCCTCGACGAGCTCCGTGGGCTGAACGACCTCGAACTCGAAACCCAGCAGCATCACATGGATCACCATCACCTCCAGGCTCCCGGCGCCGGTGCGCAGCAGGCAGCGGTCGGGACCCTCCGCCTCGAGCTGCCCGACGGTGGGCGAGATGCTCTCGGCCGCCTCCTGAAGGGGCACCAGCAGCCGGATGACGGCATGCGAGGCGTACGCGCGCGTGGAGACGCCTCGGGAGACATACGCGGCGAGGTCCTCGGCGGGCGGCGTGCGCGGAGCGAAGCGCGGGCCGTGCGGCGGCTTCGGGGTGACGCGGTCGACGCGGAACGTACGCCAGTCCTCGCGGTCGAGGTCCCAGGCGACGAGGTACCAGCGGCGCTCGCTGCACACCAGGCGGTGCGGCTCGACGGTACGGCGGGTGGGGGCGCCCCCGTGGTCGCGGTACTCGAAGCGCAGGCGCTCGGCGTCCCGGCAGAGGTTGGCGAGCTCGGTGAGCACGGCCGGGTCGACGGCCGAGGGCTGGGGGCCGCGCAGCATCGGCACGGTGAAGGCGTTCAGGGCGCCGACGCGGCGGCGCAGCCGGTTCGGCAGGACCTGCTCCAGCTTGGCGAGGGCCCGCACCGAGGTCTCGCCGATGCCCTCGATGCCCTGGCCCGCGGCGGTGCGCAGGCCGACGGCGACGGCGACCGCCTCGTCGTCGTCCAGCAGCAGGGGCGGCAGCTCGGCGCCGGCGCCGAGCTGGTAGCCACCTCCCGTGCCGGGGCTGGCGTTGACGGGGTAGCCCAGCTCGCGCAGGCGGTCGACGTCGCGGCGGACGGTGCGCGGGGTGACGCCGAGGCGGTCGGCGAGTTCTGCGCCGGACCAGTCCCGGTGGGCCTGGAGGAGGGAGAGCAGGCGCAGCAGCCGAGCGGAGGTGTCCAACATGATCCGAGTCTGCCAGCCGCCTAACGGCTCGGGTGTGCGGGCATTGCGGGCGGGTGCGGGTCCGCCGGGGCCGAACGCGCGGTTCCCCGCGCCCCTAAGGGCGTCGCACTGAAGGGCGATTCCTCGTAGCGGCATTCGACGCTTAGGTTGCCGCCGCGGGTCTCGTACGGGACCCGGGAGGCCGAGGGATGGACGTCCATGGCGCCCGGCACGAGGCGGTCGGGGTTCTCGTCCCGGACGCTGGCGTAGGCGTCCCAGTGGCCCTCCGGCAGGGGGACGCTGCTAGGGAGGGCGGCGCGCAGGCGGCCGGTCGTGGCCGGCGTCAGGGGCAGGGTGACCTCCTCGTCGCCCTCGCGGTGGCGCAGCACGAGATGGGCCTCCATGGCGGGCCCGACGGCGGTGACGTCGAAGGTCAGTCCGCCGGCCGAGTCCGCGATGCAGTCGGCGCGCAGTGGTGCGGCCTGCGGCAGGGGCGTCATGCGCTGCGGTTCCTCCCTCGGCTCCGGGCTCTGTCGGTTGGACCGTCGATGCGGCCTTTTGGTTGCCCGTCACGGCCGGTACGGCAGTTGCGGGACCTCGAAGCACGTGTCGTTCATGTCGCCCTGGGACACCCATCCCTCGCCGTCCGCCCAGCGGGCCACCGACAGACAGGTCCGGCGGCTCTTCGGCGGCTCGGGCAGCCGCTCGAAGGTGACGGGGAGCAGCAGGCCGCCGGCGGTGTATCCCTGGCTGCGGTTCATGTGGTCGTCGACGCACGCGCGCGTGACGCCCTGCGGGGCGCACGCCTTCGCCGCGTCCGTGAACCACTTCGCCGCCGCCCAGCCCTCGAGCTGCCACTGGGAGTGGCTGTCCAGGTCCTTGGTGGCGTCCCGGAACTCGCGTACGGCGTCCTGGTCCGTGTCCTCGAAGTTGCGGGACGACCCGGTCGCCCACAGGGCGTTGCGGCAGCGCGGGGAGTCCTTGTAGTCCTCGGCGACGGTGGACGTCCAGTTCTGCACGTTCGTCACCTTGGCGGTCACCTCGGCGCCGACGTCGTCCATCGCCTGGCACAGCCGGGCGTTGCCGTGGGTGTCGATGGCGTCGAAGACGAGGTCGGCGCCCTGCTCCTTCAGGTCGGCCGCCGCCGCGCGGAAGTTGGGCAGCGCGAAGTCGACCTGTTCGGTGACGACCTTGTAGCCCTCGGCCTTCAGGCCCCGTTCGACGAGCCGGGCGTAGGCGGCGGACGCGGGCTGGTTGTAGGAGACGACGGCGGCCGTACGGGCGCCGTGCTCGCGTTTGAAGTAGCGGTAGACCTCCGTTCCGCCGTACTGCTCGCCGTCCCAGCCGGTCGTGCCGTCGCGGGGCGCGAGGCTGCCGTAGATGCCGTACAGGTGCGGCCAGGTGTCGTAGGCGGCCCCGATGGGCTGGCCGCCGATGTCGGGCACGCGTGCGTGTGAGACGCGCGAGGCGCCCGCGTAGTCCAGGGCGGTGGTGGCGACCAGGGCGACGACCTTGTCCTCGTCGATCAGTTCGTGCACGCACTCGTTGTTGCCGACCCCGCTGCCGCCGTCGTCGCACAGGCGCACCTCGACGCGGCGGCCGTCGATGCCGCCGCGCGCGTTGAGGCGGTCGAAGTAGGCCTTGGCGCCGTCGCGCGAGCCGGTGAAGGCGTTGCCGCCGACCGGGCTGGTGGCGCTGGTGATGACGCCGACGCGGATCGGGGTGCGGTCCGGCGCCGGCCCCGAGGGCGTGCCCCGGTCCCGCTGCTCGAAGTCGCTCTCCGGCAGCCGGCTGCCGCACGCCGTACTCAGAGTCAGCAGCAACACGGCGATCGCCGCCTCAGCACCCCGGGATCGGCGACCCATTGCCGCTCAACTGGACCAGCGCGCACAGGGTCTTGGCGGACACCTTCCAGGTGCCGTCCTGTTCGACCGCGGTTCCGGAGGCGTCCGGCAGGGCGGTGGCACCCTTGAGGGTCAGGTCGTAGGTCACGTCCGCCTCGGTCGGCGAGGTGAACTCGATCTTGGAGACCTGAGCCTGGACCTGCCCGCCGCGCTCGTCACCGCTGAACGCCTGGAGGACCGGCGCCATCCGCTCGCCGTTCTCCAGGACGGTCTGCTTCTCCTCCGTCGTGGTCTTGGGGTCGAAGAACTTCTGCCAGTTCTGCTTGATCTCGGTCTCGGCCGCGCCCGCGTCGGCCGGCGCCGTCGTGGCCGGTGACTGCCGGGTCTGCTCGACGGTCGGTGTCGGCGGTGTCTCGCTGCCGCCGCCCTCGTCGTCGCTGCACGCCGCGAGGGCCGGGGCGAGGAAGAGCAGCAGCGCGGCCGCCAGCACCGTCCCCCGCCGCCTGTGCGCTTCGTGTCGCCTGAGGTCGCTCCCGAGAACCATCTGGCTCACCGCCGGGTGTCGATCCGGGCCGTGTGCGCCCGGTGCTTTCAGGGTCAGCTTGCAGGAGGCATAGTGCAAGCCATTGGCTGACATGGACAGGCGCATGCACACAAACGCGGTGTGCGTGCACACGAACCCGACGTGTGGGAGCCGGCGATGCGGACAGCGCGACTGCGGACCGTGCACCCCGTCCTGTGGGCCGGCTGGGCCGCGCTCGCGGCCGGCGCGGTGCTGTGCGTCATCGGCTGGTACGGCATCTCCGGCGAGCGGTTCGCCGAGCGGCAGCTCCCGTATCTGGCGTCCTGCACGGTCCCCGGCGCCGCGCTGATCATCGCCGGGGCTGTGCTGCTGACCCATGGCCGGGGCGCCCTCGCCGCCGCGCGCGTGGAGGAGCTGTACGGCCTTCTGGTGGCCGCGCAGCCCGCCGATGCCGAGGGGTCCGGGCCAGGCGCCGCGGCGCCGCTGGCGGTCAGCGCGGACCTGCTGATGGTGCCCGGCGGCACGCTCTGGCACCGCGCGGACTGCCCGCTGGTCGCCGGGAAGGCGGAGGCCGTCCCGGTCGATACGCAACTGGTGCGCGGCGGCGAGCTGGGCCCGTGCCCGATCTGTGAGCCCGCCGAAGCGGACGAGTGATGTCCTCGCTGACGTACGACCTCACACTGGCCGGTCTGTCGGTCGGCAGCGCCGCCGCGCTCACCGGGATCGGCCTGGTCGTGACGTATCGCTCGACCGGCGTGCTGAACTTCGCGCACGGGGCGATCGCGATGGTGTGCGCGTATGCGCTGCGCCAGTGCGTGGTGGAGTGGGGCTGGCCGCTGTGGGCGGGCGCGACGGTGACGCTGCTGGTCCTGGCGCCCGGCATCGGGATGCTGCTGGAACGGTTCGTCTTCCGGCCGCTGTCCGTCCTGGGCGGCGACCCGGCGCAGACCCTGGTCGCGTCCATCGGGGTGTTCGTGCTGCTCGTGGGCGGGGCGGCGCTGCTGTGGGGGCAGGGCGCGCGGGACGACGCGCCGGAGCTGGTGCCGGCGGACCCCTGGGGCCAGCTCGCGGTGGTGCTGCTGCTGGCGGCCGGGGTCGGCGCGGTGATCCGCTGGACCCGTTTCGGGCGGGAGCTGCGGGCCGTGGTCGACGACCGGCGGCTGGCCGTCCTCGGCGGCATCGACGCCGACCGGGTCGCGGCGGCGGGCTGGGCGTTCGGCTCGTTCACGGCGGGCCTGACGGGCGTCCTGCTAGCCCCGTACGTGCGCCTGGACCCGTACGGCATGCCGCTGCTGGTGATGGAGGTCGTCGCGGTCGCAGTGGCCGCGCGGATGCGCAGCCTGCCGGTCGCGGTGCTGACGGCGCTGGCGATCGGCGTGACGCAGAGCGAGCTGACCCGTCTGCATCCGTCGGGCTGGGTCGCGCCGCTGCTCCAGGCGGTCAGCACGAACCTCTTCGTGGTGGCGCTGCTGATCGCGGCCCTGGCCCTGCCGAGCGTGGGCACGCGCGACGCGCTCCCGCGCTCGGCCACCGCGCGCGTGCCGACGCCTCCGGGCGCCTGGATCGTGGCGATCGTCCTCTTCCTGCTCCCTCTCGGCTTCGCGGGCTCGGACCTGCACACGTCGGTGCAGGTGCCGGCGCTGGGCGTGGTGCTGCTGTCCCTGGTGGTCGTCACGGGCCGCGGCGGCCAGATCTCCCTCGGGCAGGCGGCCTACGCGGGCCTGGGCGCCCTGTTCACGGCCCTGCTGGCGGCCGGCCGCTTCCCGGGCCTGCCCCGCCTGCCGGAGCTCGCCGCACTGGCCCTGGCGGTCGTCCTGGTGGCCCCGCTGGGCCTGTTGACGGGCTGGCCGGCGATCAGCCGCCGCGGCCTCGCTCTGGCCCTGGCCACCTTCGCGGTCGGCGTCGGCGTGAGCCGCTTCGTCTTCGCCCAGCCGTACGCGATCGCGGGCCTGTCACTCGGCCGCCCCGCGGGCTTCGAGGGCGACCGCGCGTACTACGTCCTGGAACTCGCCCTCCTCGCGGCGGCCCTGCTGGCGACCTGGCTGCTGCGCCGGGGCCGTACGGGCCGGGCCCTGGCGGCGATGCGGGACCACGAGTCCGGGGCGTCGGCGGCCGGCGTGCGGGTGCCCTCCCTCAAGCTCCTGGCCTTCGTCTCGGGCGCCGCCCTGGCCGCGCTCGGCGGCGGCATGCTCGGCATGGGCCTGCGCGCCTTCGACCCCGCCGCCTACGACCCCGTCCGCGGCCTCCTCTGGTTCGCCGCGGTGGTGGTCCTCGGCGCCGACAGCACCCTGGGCGCCCTGGCCGCCGCGGCCCTCCTGGTCGGCCTGGACGCGGGCGCCCGGGGCGGGGTGGCGGCGGCGCTGATCGGCGTACTGGCGGTACTGGTGGGCCGCTTCCCCGGCGGCCCCTACGAGGCCCTCCGGTCCGCAACGACCCACCTGCGCCCACGCCGGGGAGCACGGCTCACGGCGCAGGGGGCACAGGTACGGCACCTACTGCACCCGACCGGGCCGCAACCCGCTCCGAGCCCGACGCTGACGGGCCTGACGGCGTCGGGCGTACGGGCAGCGACGGGTCCGGAGGAGCAGTCGGCAGCCGGGGAAACACGACGACCATGGGTTCGCGGCCGCTCTGCACATACCCGATCTGCCGCAGCCGCCGACGGCGCTCAGCCCCCACAGGGGCCACCCGCACCCGACGACGAAAGCAGCACGGGCGGTGCGGGTGAGCACCCGAACGCGGCCGAAGGCCGCGTGCCCACCCACCGCCCAGCACCCGCACTCGCACCCGCCCTCACCACCCACAACCTCCAGGCCCGCTACGACGGATTCACCGCCCTCCAGGACATCACCCTCACCGTCCCACCCGCCCACGTCACCGCCGTCGTCGGACCCAACGGCGCGGGAAAGACCACCCTGTTCCACTGCCTGGCCGGCACCCACCGCCCGGCACAGGGCCAAGTGCGGCTCGGCAGCCGGAACATCACCCACCTGCCCGCCCACGCCCGTACCCGCCTCGGCATCGCCCGCACCTTCCAGCAACTGGCCGTCTTCCCCTCACTGACCGTCGCCGAGAACGTCCGTGTGGGCGCCGAACAGGGCCGGCTGAAGGACCCGTCAGCCGTCGAGAGATCCCTCAGGCTCCTCGGCCTGGACGGCCCCGTACGCTCCCTGCCCGCCGCCGGCCTCCCCACCGGCACCCTCCGGCGAGTCGAGCTGGCCCGGGCCCTCGCGGGCGGCCCGCGCGTCCTGCTGCTCGACGAACCGGCCGCCGGCCTGGACACGGCGGAGGTCACCGCGCTCACCCGGATCCTGAAGGCCCTCGCCGCGGACGGCATGGCCCTGCTGGTCGTCGAACACGACCTCGACCTGGTCGCCGACCTCGCCGACACCGTGCACGTCATGGCAGCGGGCCGCATCGTCGCCTCCGGCCCGCCCGGCCGCGTACTCGACGTACTCGGCACGGCGGGCACCCGGGAGGCGCCCGCATGACGACCGTCTCGCTGCGACACGCGCGCGTGCGCTACGGCCCCCTGGAGGCCCTCCACGGCGTCACGGTCGCCGCCGCGGGCCCCGGCCTCACCGTCCTGCTGGGACGCAACGGTTCCGGCCGTACGACGGTCCTGCGCGCGCTGGCCGGAACGGTGCGGCTGTCCGGCGGCGCGGTGGTGTGGGACGGCGTCGACGTGACCCGGATGCCCGCCCATGAGCGGGCCCGCCGCGGACTGTGCCTGGTCCCCGAGCGGCAGGCGGTCTTCGGCTCCCTCACCGTGCGCGAGAACCTCGAACTGGCGGCCTCTTCGTACGACATCGCCCTGGACGCCTACCCGGCGCTGGAGCCTCTCCTCGCGCGCCGCGCCGGCACGCTGTCCGGCGGCGAGCAGCGCATGCTGGCGCTCTCCCGCGCCCTGTTGGCACGCGCGCGTGTCGTCCTCGTCGA
This sequence comes from Streptomyces sp. NPDC036764, assembly GCF_055609385.1. Lineage (NCBI taxonomy): Bacteria > Bacillati > Actinomycetota > Actinomycetes > Kitasatosporales > Streptomycetaceae > Streptomyces > Streptomyces sp. NPDC036764. Next base: position 46,201 of record NZ_JBVJPT010000016.1, on the reverse strand, counting down.
CGAGCCGGCGCAGGGCATGTCGCCCGCGGTCGCCGCCCGTACGTACGAGTTGCTGAGCGGCCTCGACGCGTGCGTGGTCGTCGCCGGGCAACGACTGCCGCCCGTCCTGCGGGGCCGGGCGGCAATCGTTCACGAACTGCGGCGGGGCGCTGTCGTGTTCAGCGGAGAGGCGGGCGAGTACGAGCGCCGGGCAGCGTGGCGCCGAACCTCGCCCCCCTCGGCATGAGGAGCAGACCGGGGGCGAGCCGCTGCTTGGCGATGTCGGCGCGGGGCTTCTCCAGCTTCATACGGCCCTTGAGCCCGTACCGCCTGGAGCAGTGCGGCCAGGCCCCCCAGCCCTGCACCGCCACCACCTTGCGGGCGATGTCGATCTGCTCCTTGCGGCTGGCGAGGTCCGCGCGCGGGGCGTACTTCAGCCCGCCGAATCCCGCCCAGGTCCGCTGCGAGAACTGGAGCCCGCCGTAGTGGCCGTTGCCGGTGTTGATGTGCCAATCGCCGCCGCTCTCGCACTTGGCGACACAGCCCCATGGCCAATGACTCTTGGCACAGGACAGGGACGCGGGTTTGGGAGGGGGGCCGGAGGCCGGTAGTGGAGACGCCACCTGGGGCGCGTACGTGGCGTGCGACGCGCCCGGGGTGACGGCGGTCAACAGGACGGTGGCCAGGGCGATCGTGAGCGGTGCGTATTTCATATGAGCACGCTAGGCAGCTTATTGCCGACGACCGGTGCGGCGCGTCCGACGGCCGCAGGGGCCCCACCCGGTCGGCGGACCGGGCGGGGCTCCGAGGGCGGTGCTCAGAGTTCGAGACGCTGCCCGGGCATGATCAGGTGGGGATCACCGCCGATGACGGACTTGTTGGCGGCGTAGAGCTGCCGCCAGGTGGTCCCGTGCCGGGCGGCGATGCCGCTCAGCGTGTCGCCCTCGCGAACGGTGTAGTCACCACGGGAGGAGTCGCGGGTCGGGTGACCCGAGGAGCGCTCCGGCGTCCGTGCCGGAGCGGCAGGGGCGGACTTGGCGGTCGACGGTGCCGCCTTGCCGGCGGAGGACGCCGAGCCGCCCGCGGAAGCCGCGGGTGCGCCTCCGTACGCTCCGGCCCGGGCCGAACAGGTCGGCCACGCGCCCCACCCCTGGGCACGCTGGACCTTGGTGGCCACAGCGATCTGCTGCGCCCTGGTGGCCTGGTCCGCCGTCGGCGCGTAGGCCGTACCGCCGTACGCGCGCCAGGTGGAGGCGGAGAACTGAAGTCCGCCGTAGTAGCCGTTGCCGGTGCTGATGTGCCAGTTGCCGCCGCTCTCGCACTGTGCGATGCGGTCCCACACTCCACTGTCCGCCGCTGCGGCGTTGCCTGTCGCGGCCAGCAGTCCGAGCGGGGCGAGCAGTGCCGCCCCGGCGAGGACCGCCGTCGTACGCGCCCGGCTTCCGTTCGAAGCCTTCGGCGCCTTCCGAGCGTTGTCGTGAGTGTTATCGGCACATTCGGACATGTAGGTCCCTCTCGAAGGACCCGGGCTCCCCCAGGCGGAACGCCACTCACCACGCCATGGGGCGTGTGGGTCGCGCTCGCCCCGTCCGCCGGAAGGTCGTTCTGTGAAGCCTGCTGGTGCGGTCGGCGGACGTACCCGAGCGGTGCTCGCTGCACACGGCGGAGGAATGTAGGGACATCGACCGGCCGGGATCAACCAACTCCTCGTCACTCCAGGCCAGTTCGCCGTTACCTCCGGTATCGGCGATTTTCGGCCACCCACTTCATTCGCTGATTTCCGGATTTGTCGACCAGCAACCCCGACGATCTGTGACACACCCCACGCAACCAACTTCCTTGCATTTCCCAGGACTTGACGCTGAGTGGGCAATTCCGTACGCAAGGTGACTCTGCGCGTCGGATGGTTCGATTCCGTTCGCTGTCGTGCGTGACTCCCGCCACAGATCGCCCGTTGTCTTCTTCATGAGCCCGGGACCCGCCCGGTTCACGGGCCGGGAGCCACCCGGCCCCGCCACGCACCACATCCCGAGGAGCCACCCGTGCCGCGCATGCTCGATGTCAGCGACGAGGTACGTGCCGAGATCGGCGACGAGGAAGCCGACCGGCTGCTCGCCGGGGAGAACGCCCCCGGCAGTTACGACTGCACGTCCTGCCGCACCCCGGGCGACTCCGAGCAGGAGCGCACCAGCACCGTCCTGTTCATCGGGGACGAGACCGCCGTCCTCGCCTTCGCCCACGCCACCTGCCTGCCGTCACAGGTCGTCCAGGTCACCGAGGAGCAGTTGCAGGGCGCCGTGAAGTCCATCACCGGCGACCGGGTCGACCTGGAGCCCGAGTCGATCGTGCCGGAGCAGGCCGTGCTCGGCGTGACCAGCGGACTGGTGCTGATCGCCGGGGAGTTGCACCCCGCGCTCGTCGTCGAGCCGACCGGGCCCATCGTGCGCCCCGGGGCGGTCGGCGCCGGGGACGACTTCCTCCCCCTGCTCATCGAACAGGGGTTCATGCCGGCGACCGAGCTGGCCGAAGTGCCGCCGGTGCTGCACGGGTGGTCGGTGCTGCTGGCCATGGGACAGCTCCACGCGGTGCTCCAGCCGGGCACGAACGGCGGGCAGCCGGTCGCGTGGTGGCAGGCACATCAGCCGCTGCTGGTGACGGACGGCTGGCGGGCCGCCGCGAACAAGCACCAGCAGGTACTGATGTTCGCCGCGCCGGTGGGGTCCATCGGGCGTCAGCCCCGCGAGGACCTGCTGCGGGACGCGCTGGACAAGGCCGCGGCGAACGGGAAGTTGGTCGCGGCGGCGCTGCCGCTTGCCGGGACGTGAGAAGCGCCTGTTCAGCGGGGGCTGCACGGAGTTCGGCGGCTGCGGGTCACGGGTGGCCGTTCGCGCAGTTCCCCGCGCCCCTTTAGGGCGCTGCCCAGCCGCATCTCTTCCGGTGCCGGGTCGTTTGGACATACGTGCATGCATACGACGTTCCCCGCCATCAGGGCGGCCCATCGCCCACGCCTATCTACGACGCGCTCTACGCCGAGTACGTCAAGTCCTTCCGTTCGCTGCCGGGTGATCGCAGTGGCGAGGAGGACCTGGGCTTCGTCGCCTTCGGGAACATCCAGCGCGGTACGGCCCCGTACGGCGGCCACCGCCCGGGGTCGTTCAGCAGCTCGTACAGCGCCTACAGCGCGGGTGCGCACAGCGCCCGCCACGGCAGCGGTCAGCAGCCGCAGTGGCAGCGGGTCGGGCACATCGGGCCGCAGGGCACGGGGATGCACCACGTGCCGGCCGCGCTGCCGCCGGCGCGCCGAGGCTGAACACATGTGAAGGGCGGCCCCATCGCGGGCCGCCCTTCAGCCGTTTCCGTTACTTCTTCTTGCCGCGCTTCTCGCGTACCCGCACCGAGATGTGGATCGGCGTCCCGTCGAAGCCGAACTCCTCGCGCAGCCGGCGCTCGATGAAGCGGCGGTAGCCCGCCTCGATGAAGCCGGACGCGAAGAGCACGAAGCGCGGGGGCTTGGTGCCCGCCTGGGTGCCGAACAGGATGCGGGGCTGCTTGCCGCCGCGGATCGGGTGGGGGTGGGCTGCGACCAGCTCGCCGAGGAAGGCGTTCAGCCGGCCGGTCGGGACCCGGGTCTCCCAGCCCGCGAGGGCCGTCTCGATCGCCGGGACCAGCTTCTCCATGTGCCGCCCGGTGCGCGCCGAGACGTTCACCCGGGGTGCCCAGACGACCTGGCCGAGCTCGGTCTCGATCTCCCGCTCCAGGTAGTAGCGGCGCTCCTCGTCGAGGGTGTCCCACTTGTTGTACGCGATGACGATCGCCCGGCCCGCCTCGACGGCCATGGTGACGATGCGCTGGTCCTGCACCGAGATGGACTCGGAGCCGTCGATCAGGATGACCGCGACCTCGGCCTTCTCGACGGCGGCGGCGGTGCGCAGCGAGGCGTAGTAGTCGGCGCCCTGCTGGAGGTGGACGCGCTTGCGGATGCCCGCCGTGTCGACGAACTTCCAGGTCACCCCGCCCAGTTCGATGAGCTCGTCGACCGGGTCACGGGTGGTGCCGGCCAGCTCGTTGACGACTACGCGCTCCTCGCCCGCCACCTTGTTCAGCAGGGAGGACTTGCCGACGTTCGGGCGGCCGATGAGCGCGATTCGGCGGGGGCCGCCGATCCCGGCGCCACCGAAGGTCTGCTGGGGCGCATCCGGCAGCGCCTCCAGGACGGCGTCCAGCATGTCGCCGGTGCCACGGCCGTGCAGCGCCGAGACCGGGTGCGGCTCGCCGAGGCCGAGGGACCACAGATACGAGGCGTCCGCCTCGCCGCTGGGGCCGTCCACCTTGTTGGCGCACAGCACCACGGGCTTGCCGGCCTTGCGCAGCAGTCGTACGACCGCCTCGTCGGTGTCGGTGGCGCCCACCTTGGCGTCGACGACGAACACGACGGCGTCGGCGGCCTCGATCGCGAACTCGGCCTGCGCGGCCACGGAGGCGTCGATGCCGAAGACGTCCTGCTCCCAGCCGCCGGTGTCGACGACCTTGAAGCGACGGCCCGCCCACTCGGCCTCGTAGGTCACGCGGTCGCGGGTGACGCCCGGCTTGTCCTCGACGACGGCCTCGCGGCGCCCGATGATGCGGTTGACCAGAGTCGACTTGCCGACGTTCGGCCGTCCGACGACGGCGAGGACGGGCAGCGGGCCGTGGCCGGCCGCCTCGATGGCGCCCTCGACGTCCTCGAGGTCGAAGCCCTCTTCCGCGGCGAGCTCCATGAACTCCGCGTACTCGGCGTCGCCAAGCTCTCCGTGGTCGTGCTCCTCGCCCGAGCCCTCGGAGTGGATGTGGTCGTTCATGAAGTCCGTACCTCGTCGTTCATCGTGGTGATCGGTGGAACGCCCGGTTTCTCCCGGGCTGATCCACTACTCAGTGTCGCCTAGCGGCCGGTCAGCCGCCTGGCGTTTTCCAGGTGCTCGGTGAGCTGCTTCTGGATGCGTTCGGTCGCCTCGTCCAGCGCCCTGCGGGTCCGCCGCCCGCTCCCGTCCCCCGCGTCGAAGGCCTCGCCGAAGACGACGTCGACCCGGTGCCGCAGCGGGGGCAGCCCCTTGACCAACCGTCCACGCTTGTCGGAACTTCCCAGTACCGCGACCGGGACGATCGGAGCGCCGCCGCGGACGGCGAAGTAGGCGAGCCCGGCGCGCAGCGAGGCGAAGTCGCCCTCACCCCGGGTGCCCTCGGGAAATATGCCGAGGACGCCGCCGTTCGACAGGACGTCGAGCGCCTGCGTGATCGCCTCCCGGTCGGCGGCGTGCCGGTCCACCTTGACCTGGCCGATGCCGGTCAGGAAGGGGTCGAGCGGGCCGACGAACGCTTCCTTCTTGATCAGGAAGTGCACGGGCCGGGGCGACACGCCCATCACCATCGGCCCGTCGACGTTGTGGCTGTGGTTGATCGCGTAGATCAGCGGCCCGGTCGCGGGGACCTTCCAGGCACCCAGGACCCGCGGCCGCCACAGCCCGTACATCAGGGGGACGCCGATACGCCGGCCGATCTCGGCGCCCCGTTCGGACGGAAGGCTCACTTCTCGGCTCGCTTCTCCTCGACGAGCGTGACGACGCACTCGATGACCTGCGGCAGCGTGAGCGCGGTGGTGTCCACCTCGACCGCGTCGTCCGCCTTGGCGAGCGGCGAGGTCTTGCGGCTGGAGTCGGCCGCGTCACGCTTGATCAGGGCCTCACGGGTGGCGTTGACGTCGGCGCCCTTGAGCTCACCGCTGCGGCGGGCGGCACGGGCCTCCGCGGAGGCGGTGAGGAAGATCTTCAGGTCGGCGTCGGGCAGCACGGTCGTACCGATGTCGCGGCCCTCGACGACGATGCCGTACTCGGCGGAGGTCGCGAGGGAGCGCTGGAGCTCGGTGATCCGGGCCCGGACCTCGGGCACCGCGCTGACCGCGCTGACCTTGGAGGTGACCTCCTGCGTGCGGATCGGACCGGCCACGTCGGTGCCGTCGACGCTGATCGTGGGGTCGGCCGGGTCGGTGCCGGAGATGATCTCGGGCTTACCGGCGACGGCCGCGATCGCGGTCGGGTCCTCGATGTCGATGCCGTTGCTCACCATCCACCAGGTGATCGCCCGGTACTGGGCGCCGGTGTCGAGGTAGCTCAGCCCGAGCTGCGCGGCGACGGCCTTCGACGTGCTCGACTTGCCCGTGCCGGAGGGGCCGTCGATGGCGACAATCACGGGCTTGGCGGCACCGTTTTCCACGGGGGGACACCTTCCTGGTGCGGTGTGGCGGGAGTGTGGGGACGCGAGGGCGCCCCGCACAAGGTTACTGGGTTCCCGTCACTCGTCCGGCCGCGCGCTGTTCGGCGCCCTACTGCCGGATCGCCCAGCCCCGCTCCCGCAGCGCGGCGCTCAGCACCGGAGCCGCCTTGGGCTCCACCATGAGCTGGACCAGGCCGGCCTGCTGTCCGGTCGCGTGCTCGATCCGCACGTCCTCGATGTTGACCCCGGCCCGGCCGGCGTCCGCGAAGATCCGCGCGAGCTGTCCCGGCTGGTCGTCGATGAGCACGGCGACGACCTCGTAGACCCGCGGCGCGGCGCCGTGCTTGCCGGGCACCCGCACCTGGCCCGCGTTCCCGCGGCGCAGCACGTCCTCGATCCCGGCCGTGCCCTCGGTCCGCTTGTCCTCGTCGGACGACTGGAGCGCGCGCAGCGCCCGCACCGTCTCCTCCAGGTCCGCGGCGACGTCGGTGAGCAGATCGGCGACCGGCCCCGGGTTCGCGGAGAGGATGTCGATCCACATCCGGGGGTCGGAGGCCGCGACCCGGGTCACGTCCCGGATGCCCTGGCCGCACAGCCGTACGGCCGCCTCCTCGGCGCTCTCCAGACGCGCGGCGACCATGCTGGACATCAGATGGGGCATGTGGGACACCAGGGCGACCGCGCGGTCGTGGGCGTCGGCGTCCATCACCACGGGCACCGCACGGCAGTGCGAGACCAGCTCCAGGGCGAGGTTCAGCACCTCTGTGTCGGTGTCGCGGGTCGGCGTCAGCACCCAGGGCCGGCCCTCGAAGAGGTCGCCGGTCGCGGCCAGCGGGCCGGACTTCTCGCGGCCCGACATGGGGTGCGTGCCGATGTACGACGACAGGTCGAGCCCGAGCGCCTCCAGCTCACGGCGCGGGCCGCCCTTGACGCTGGCCACGTCCAGGTAGCCGCGCGCCACGCCCCGGCGCATGGCGTCGGCGAGCACCCCGGCCACGTGCGCGGGCGGGGCGGCGACGATCGCGAGGTCGACGGGACCGTCGGGGGCCTCGTCGGTGCCGGCGCCGAGCGCGGCGGCGGTGCGGGCCTGCTCGTGGTCGTGGTCGGCGAGGTGGACGACGACACCGCGCCCGGCGAGCGCCAGCGCGGCGGACGTACCGATGAGGCCGGTACCGATGACGAGTGCGGTTCTCACTGGGCGATGTCCTTGCGCAGGGCGGCCGCGGCACCGAGGTAGACGTGCGCGATGTCGGCGCGGGGCCGGTCGGACTCGATGTGCGCGAGGACGCGTACGACCCGGGGCATGGCGCCCTCGATGTCCAGTTCCTGGGCGCAGATCAGCGGTACGTCGGCGAAGCCGGTGCCGAGCTTGCGGGCGGCGGCCGCCGGGAAGTCGCTGTGCAGATCGGGCGTGGCCGTGAACCAGATGCTGATCAGGTCGTCCGCGGTGAGGTCGTTCCGCTCCAGGATCGCGGTGAGCAGGGCCCCGACCTGCTCGTCCATGTGGCCGGCGTCGTCCCGCTCCAGTTGGACGGCCCCCCGGACCGCTCGTACCGCCACGGCGCTGCTCCTTGCTGAGTTACGGATCGGCTCTTCGGGAGTCCAGCCTAGTCAGCCCGCGTTGGGCTCACGGCTCTCGCCCGCCCCCTGAGACGCGCACCAGATGTGCGATTCACGCATTTTCTGCACTCTGTCCCAGCTTGCTTCTTCTTCGCCGCTTTGAGTGCAAGGATGCTTTTGATCCGCTCGGAGTGGCTTCCGGGCCGGCTGCTGCCCATCTGGTTTCTTCCGCACTTTCGGAGTCACGACATGACCAACGGTCCGACGCGGCGCACGATCCTCATCGCCACGGGCGCGACAGGCGCGACGGCGCTCGTCGCGGCCTGCGGCGATTCCGACGGCAGCGGCAGCGGCGACTCGACGCCGACCTCCACCACCGTCTCCCCCGGCGGGGACGGCCAGGACGGCGACGAACTGGCCAGCACGTCCGACATCCCGGTGGGCGGCGGCACGATCTTCAAGGACGAGAAGGTCGTGGTGACCCAGCCCGAGCAGGGGCAGTTCAAGGCCTTCTCCGCCATCTGCACCCACCAGCAGTGCCTGGTCGGCAGCGTCTCGGACGGGACGATCAACTGCCCGTGCCACGGCAGCAAGTACAAGATCACCGACGGTGCGGTGGCCCATCCTCCGGCCACACGGCCGCTGCCGGCGAAGAACATCGTCGTGGAGGGAAATTCGATCCGCCTCGTGTGACCGGCCGCGTACGCTCCGGGACATGCACCCCGAGACCCTGGTACGCGACCACACGATCTACGCCTGCGTGATGGGTTCGCGCGCCTTCGGTCTTGCCACGGACGCCAGCGACACCGACCGCCGGGGCGTGTTCCTCGCCCCCACGCCGCTCTTCTGGCACTTCGACAAGCCGCCGACGCATGTCGACGGCCCGCTTCAGGAGCAGTTCAACTGGGAGCTGGAGCGCTTCTGCGAGCTGGCACTGCGCGCCAATCCGAACATCCTGGAGTGTCTGCACTCCCCGCTCGTGGAGTACCTCGACGACACGGGCCGCGAGCTGCTCGCCCTGCGCGAGGCGTTCCTGTCGCGCCAGGCGTACGAGACGTTCACGCGCTACGCGCTCGGCCAGCGCAAGAAGCTGGAGGCCGACATCCGTCTGCACGGCGCCCCGCGCTGGAAGCACGCGATGCACCTGCTGCGCCTGCTGACGAGCGCCCGCGACCTGCTGCGCACCGGGCATCTCACGATCGACGTCGGCGACCGGCGCGAGGAGCTGCTGGAGGTCAAGCGCGGCGAGGTGCCCTGGCCGGAGGTGGAGTCCCGGATGACCCGCCTGGCGGGCGAGGCCGAGGAGGCCGTCCACGCGAGCCCGCTCCCGGCCGAGCCGGACCGGCGCCGCGTGGAGGACTTCCTCATCCGGGTCCGCCGCGCCTCAGCCCTCCAGCCGGGGCCGTACGACGAAGGCGTGCAGGGCGTCGCAGGCACCGGGGGCACCGGGGGCACCTGGCAGAGCTGAAGCCTCCTGCACATCGGCCGCACGCCGGTGCGCAGCGGCTTGAGCTCCCTGATCCAGGGCGGCGCTCGTCCGTCAAGCGTCCCAGAGCGCCCCGAGGGTCATCAGGTCCCCCCGGTACTCGATCCGGTCCGCCCACTGTGTCGGCCAGACGTCCGCGCCGAGCCAGGCGCCCGCGAACGCCCCGGCGAGGCAGGCGATCGAGTCCGAGTCCCCGGCGGTGCAGGCGGCCCGCCGCAGCGCGGTCAGCGGCTCGTCGACGAACCACAGGAAGCACAGCAGCCCGGTGGCCATGGCCTCCTCGGCGATCCAGCCCTCGCCGGTCGCCAGGCACGGGTCGGTCTCGGGCGAGACGGTGCGCAAGGCCTCTTGGAGGCGGTCCAGGACGCCCAGGCACTCGTCCCAGCCGCGCGCGATGAAGTGCTCGGCAGTGGGGTCCTGGCTGCGCGTCCACAGATCGCCGAGCCAGCGCTCGTGGTACTGGGTGCGGTTCTCGTAGGCGTACGACCGCAGCATCCCGACCAGCCCGGTCGGCTCGGCGCCCTGCGCGAGGAGCCGTACGGCGTGCGCGGTCAGGTCGGACGCGGCGAGCGCCGTCGGATGCCCGTGGGTGAGCGCCGACTGCAACTGGGCTGCGCCCGCCCGCTGTTCGTCGCTCAGCCCGGGGACGAGTCCGATCGGCGCGACGCGCATGTTGGCGCCGCAGCCCTTGGAGCCGATCTGACTGGCGTCCTGCCAGGGCCTGGCCTCGTCCTTCAGCAGGTTGCAGGCGACCAGACAGGTCCGGCCCGGTGCGCGGTTGTTCTCCGGTGACCGGTACCACTCCACGAACTCCTCGCGCACCGGCCGCTCCAGCCGCTTCGGCCCGAGCACACCCCGGTCCATCGCCGTCCGCAGCCCCTTCCCCAGCGCCAGCGTCATCTGCGTGTCGTCGGTGACGATGGCCGGCGTCGGCAGTTCCATCTCCCGCCACGGGCCGCACTTGGCGAGGATCGACGGCACGTCGATGAACTCGGTCGGGAAGCCGAGCGCGTCCCCGAGGGCGAGGCCGAGCAGGGAGCCGGTGGCGGCGCGCTTGCGGACGGTGGTCGAGGTCATGCGGGGCGTCCTTCCGAGGTGGGCCGCAGCAGGGGCGGATGAAGGGTCGTGGCGGTGCCCGCGCGGTACAGCGCGGCCGGTTTGCCGCGGCCGCCGGTGAGCCGGGCGGCGCCGGGGACGGGTGCGACGAATCCCGGTGTGGCGAGCACCTTTCTCCGGAAGTTGGGCCGGTCGAGCCCCGTGCCCCACACCACCTCGTAGACGTGCTGCAACTCGCCGAGCGTGAACTCGGGCGGGCAGAAGGCGGTGGCCAGACTGGAGTACTCCAGCTTCGCACCGACGCGGTCATGGGCGTCGGCCAGGATCCGGTCGTGGTCGAAGGCGAGCGGTCCCGCCTTGTCGTACGGCACCCAGCGGGCCTGCGCGGCGTCGCTGCCGCCGTGCGGTTCGGGCGGGTGGGGCAGCAGCGCGGTGAAGGCGACGGTCACGACCCGCATCCGGGGGTCGCGGTCGGGTTCGCTGTAGGTCCGCAACTGCTCCAGGTGCAGCCCGGAGACGTCCGACAGGCCGGTTTCCTCGGCGAGTTCACGCCGGGCGGCCGTCTCCGCCGACTCGTCGGGCTGCACGAAACCGCCGGGCAGCGCCCAGTGCCCCTGGTACGGCTGCTGCCCGCGCTCGATGAGCAGGACGTGCAGGGCGCCGTCCAGGATCGTGAGGACGGCGAGGTCGGCGGTGACGGCGAAGGGTTCATGGGCGTACTTGTCGTAGGCCACTTGGTCGTGGGCCATCTCGTCATGGTCCGTGTGGTCCATGCGAACCCACCCCCTTAATAGTCAGTACGACTATAAAGAGGGTGGGAGAGCCAAGGCAACCCCTCTCTAGGCGCGGCCTCGGGAGGGCGCGAACGCCGCCACCGCCGCCCCGACGGCCGCCGCGCCCGCGCTCACCCAGAGCGCGGCCCCGGCGCCGTCGATGAACGCCGCCGGCGAGCCGTAGCCGCCGTACGTCGTGAACACGGCCGCGGCGACGGCGACCCCGAAGACGCCGCCCAGTTCGCGCAGCGCGTTGTTGACGCCGGCCGCGACGCCCGCGTCGCCCAGCGGGACGGACGAGGTCACGGCGTTGGCCACGCTCGGGAACACCATCGAGATGCCGACGCCCGCGATGATCAGCGGAAGGACGAGGCTGCCGTATCCGACGCCTGGTTCGAGCTGCCCGGCCAGCAGGGCGAGGCCCGTCGCCTGGAGCACCAGGCCGCCCAGCATGAACGGCCGGGTCCCGTACCGGTCGGCGAGCGCTCCGGCGATCGGCGCGACCAGCAGGGGCGTGGCGTTCCAGACCAGGATCCGCACGCCCGCCTCCAGCGGGGAGTAGCCGAGGCCGAGCTGGAAGAGCTGCGTGATCATGAACAGGGCGCCGAGCAACGAGGCGAAGAGCAGGAAAGCGGAGGCGTTGGCGGTCGAGAAGCCGCGCCGCCGGAAGTACGACAGGGGCAGCATCGGATGGCGGGCCCCACGGCGCTCCCAGACCAGGAAGGCAGCCACGAACACCGCCCCGGCCGCCAGCGCGCCCAGCACCTCGGCACTCCCCCAGCCGGCCTCGGGGGCGCGCACCGGCGCCCAGGCGAGGCCCGTCAGGCCCACGGCCGCCAACGCCAGCCCGACCAGGTCGAGTTGGGGGCGGGTGCCGTAGCTCTCGCGCAACTTGGTGGCCGCCAGCGGCAGCATGGCGAGCCCGATGGGCACGTTCAGCCAGAAGATCCACTGCCACGACAGGCCCTCGGTGACAGCCCCGCCCAGCACCGGCCCGGCGGCCACGCCGAGTCCGGTCACCCCGCCCCACATCCCGATGGCGACGCCCCGCTTCTCGGCCGGGAACGCCTCGCTGATCAGGGTCAGGGTGAGCGGCAGCAGGACGGCGGCCCCGGCGCCCTGCACCACGCGCGCGCCGATGAGCTGACCCGGGCCCTGGGCGAGGGCCGCCGCGGCCGAGGCGAGCGTGAAGACGGCGAGGCCCACGACGTACATCCGCCGCCGCCCGAACCGGTCGCCGAGCGCGGCGCCGGTCAGCGTGAGGCAGGCGAAAACGAGGTTGTAGGCGTTGATCGTCCACTCCAGCTCGGACAGGCTCGCCCCGAAGTCCGCCCGCAGCGCGGGCAGCGCGGTGGCGACGACCACGACGTCGAGGGAGCACAGCAGCGCGCCGAGGCCGGCGAGGGCGACGGTCCACACGCGCCGCGTCGGCGCCCGGTCGGCGGGTGGTGTGCGCAGTGGCGGGGCTTTGAGGATGTCGGTCATGGCCGTGCCTTCCGTGAGTCGCTTCGGTCACTCACGGAAGGCAGACCCGGCTCATCCCGGAAAGGAATCGCGGCGTCCCAGGAAGGCCAGCAGTCGCACATCGGCACGCGCGCGTGGCGCCACCTCGACCGGCGCGCCGAAGCGCACGCCCCGGTCCTCCTCCACGACCACACAGCGGGCGACGCTCAGCAGTTCGGCCGCGAGGGACGCCGGGATGGGCCGGGGCCTGCCGCAGGCCTGGGCGACGTCCCATCCGTGCACGGCGATCTCGACGGCGCCCACGGCGCCCATCACCCGCACGTCCAGCGGCCGTTCACCGACCAGGACGCGCTCGTCGGCGGGCCCGGCGGCCCAGGCGCCCAGCACCGCGCACGCGCGCGTACGCAGACCGCAGACCCGGTCGGCACGCGGGAACAGCCCGATCCGCCCGCCCGTCAGACCCTCGTACAGCGCCTCCAGCGAGTCCTCGATGTGCGCGAGCAGTTCCCCGAGGTCCCACTCGGCGCAGGGCGTCCCCGCCCCGAGGTTCACGGACCCGATCCCGGCGACGCTGCCCAGCATGTAGGCGAGCGAACGCTCCAGCAGCTCCCCGGAGTTCACGACAGCTCCCTGGGCAGCCCGAACCGCTCCAGCTCGCGCGGATCGAGGAAGGCGGTGATGCGGGCCAGCTCGCCCTTCCGCACGGTCAGGACCTGCACGGAGTGTCCCCGGAACACGCCGTCCGCGCCGCGTACGTACATCGCCACGGCCGGCTGCCCGTTCGCCCGGGTGCGCAGCATCCGCAGGGTGCCCTTGTCGTGCACACGTGCCCGCAGGAACCGCAGCACGTCCTCCTTGCCGCTGTACCACTGCGGGTAGGGCGGCATCTCCAGCTCGACGCCGTCCTGGAGGAGGCCGATCAGCGACTCCAGGTCGGCGTTCTCGAAGGCGGCCACGTACCGGTCGAGCACCTCGCGGTCGGCGGCGCCCTCCGGCTCCTCGACGAGGTCCTCGTCCGGCGCGATCTCATCGAGGCGGGCACGCGCGCGTTGGAGGCTGCTCTTCACCGCCGCCGTGGACGTGCCGAGCAGCGAGGCCACCTCGGGCGCCCGCCACGCCAGCACGTCCCGCAGGATCAGCACGGCCCGCTGCCGCGCCGGCAGATTCTGGAGCGCCGCGACCAGCGCGAGGCGCAGGCTCCCCCGCGCGGCCACGACGTTCGCCGGGTCGACGAGGGCGTCGGGCAGCGGCTGGAGCCACGGGACGTCCGCCGCAAGGGCCTTCAGCGGCTCCTCAGGCGCCTCTGCGGGCCCGCCGAGCCCCGAGGGCAGCGGACGTCGCGCGCGGCTCTCCAGGGCCGTCAGACACGTGTTGGTGGCGATCCGGTGCAGCCAGGTCCGCAAAGTGGCCCGGCCCTCGTAGCCGTCGTAGGACCGCCAGGCCCGCAGATACGTCTCCTGCACGAGATCCTCGGCCTCGTCGACCGACCCCAGCATCCGGTAGCAGTGCGCGAGCAGCTCCCGCCGGTACGGGTCGGTCAGCCGGACGAACTCGTCACGGTCCTCAGTGGTCGCACTCATCCCCGCTCCCTCCGTCATGAGTACAGACCGGCGCGGAGGCGAAAACGCATCGGCCGGCCCCGGAGCTGTTCCGGGACCGGCCGACACATCGGGGTTCCTAGAGGTCGACTTCCTGCATCAGCATCCCGACCTCGGTGTTCGAAAGGCGTCGCAGCCAGCCCGACTTCTGGTCGCCCAGGGTGATCGGCCCGAAGGCGACCCGCACCAGCTTGTCGACCGGGAAGCCGGCCTCGGCCAGCATGCGTCGCACGATGTGCTTGCGGCCCTCGTGGAGGGTCACCTCGACCAGGTAGTTCTTGCCGGTCTGCTCGACGACCCGGAAGTGGTCCGCGCGCGCGTAGCCGTCCTCGAGCTGGATGCCGTCCTTGAGCTGCTTGCCCAGGTCGCGCGGGATCGGGCCCACGATGTGCGCGAGGTAGACCTTCTTCACGCCGTACTTGGGGTGGGTCAGCCGGTGCGCCAGCTCGCCGTGGTTGGTGAGCAGGATGACGCCCTCGGTCTCGGTGTCGAGCCGCCCGACGTGGAAGAGCCGCGTCTCCCGGTTGGTGACGTAGTCACCGAGACACTGACGGCCCTCGTTGTCCTCCATGGTCGAGACGACACCGGCGGGCTTGTTCAGCGAGAAGAACTGGTACGACTGCGTCGCGACCGTCAGGCCGTCGACCTTGACCTCGTCCTTCTCCGGGTCGACCCGCTTGCCCTGCTCGAGCACGATCTCGCCGTTGACCTCGACGCGCGCCTGCTCGATCAGCTCCTCGCAGGCCCGCCGGGAGCCGTAGCCCGCGCGCGCGAGCACCTTCTGCAGCCGCTCGCCCTCCTGCTCGGCGCCCGGGAAGGTCTTGGGCAGCTTGACGTCCTTCTTGCCGGCGTAGCGCTCGCGGTTGCGCTCCTCGGCCCGCGCGTCGTACTCACGGGAGGTCGCCGGAGCCGAACGGCCGCGCCCGGTGCCCTGGCCCTGCCTGGGCCCGCCCTTGGCGCCGCCGCGCGCCGAAGCGCCGCGCCCCGACTTCGGGCCCTCCTGGGTGGCGCCGGGGCCTACGTCGTAGCGCCGCTCCTCCGGGCGCGGCTTCTTCGGCCGGCCGCCCTGCTTGTCGTCGCGGTTGTTACCGGCGCCGCGGAAATTACCGCGGCCACCGCTGCTCCCGCCGCGGCCGCCGCTGTTGCCACCACGGCTCCCGCCGTTGTTTCCGCTGCTGTTCCTGCCGCTGCTGCTTCGCATCAAAGTTCCGTCTTGTCGTCTGCGTCCTCGGAATCCGGAGCGTCCGGATCGAACGACGGGACTGCTTCCAGCGTCTCGGCCTCGATCGCCTCCGCCTCCGGGAGGAAGGGCGCGAGCTCCGGGAGCTCGTCCAGGCCGCGCAGGCCCATCCGCTCCAGGAAGTAGTTCGTCGTCCTGTACAGGATCGCACCTGTTTCGGGTTCCGCGCCCGCCTCCTCCACCAGCCCGCGCTGCAGGAGGGTGCGCATCACACCGTCGCAGTTGACTCCGCGTACGGCCGAGACCCTGCTGCGGCTGACCGGCTGACGGTAGGCGACGACCGCGAGGGTCTCCAGGGCGGCCTGGGTGAGCCGGGCCGTCTGCCCGTCCAGGACCAGGCGCTCCACGGCCGCGGCGTACTCGGCACGCGTGTAGTAGCGCCAGCCGCCCGCGACGAACCGCAGCTCGAAGCCGCGGCCCTGCACGGCGTACTCGTCGGCGAGCTCCCGCAGGGCGTCGGCGACCTGGCGCCTGGGCCGCTCCAGGAGCTTCGCGAGGTGCTCCTCGGTCGCGGGCTCGTCCACGACCATGAGCATCGCCTCCAGGGCGGGCTTGAGGTCGAGGCCCGCGACGGTACGCAGCCCGGCCGGAAGCTCGGTGGTCTCCTCACTCACGCCTTCTTCTCCTCCTTGGGCTGCTCGGGCGGCCGGTCGAACTCGTCGGTCACCGTCGGTGTCTCGTCGCCTTCCCCGCCGGTCCAGCGCACGACGAGCTCGCCGAGCGCGGTCTCCTGGTCGAGGGCGACGGCCTTCTCGCGGTACAGCTCCAGCAGGGCCAGGAAGCGCGCGACGACGGTGAGTGTGTCGTCGGTGTCCGCGATCAGGGCCTGGAAGCTGGCCTCGCCGAGCTCCTTCAGCCGGGCGACGACGATCCCGGCCTGTTCCTGCACGCTCACCAGCGGCGCGTGGATGTGATCGACGTAGACCTGCGGCTTGGGCTTGGGCTGCATCGCCTTGATGGCGAGCTTGGCGAATCCTTCCGCCCCGATGCTGATGACGACCTCGGGCAGCAGCTCGGCATGGTGCGGTTCGAGCCCGACGGTCCGCGGATAGCGCCGCGCCTCGTCGTCGAGCCGCCGGCTGAAGATGTCGGCGATCTGCTTGTACGCCCGGTACTGGAGCAGCCGCGCGAACAGCAGGTCGCGGGCCTCCAGCAGCGCGAGGTCGGCCTCGTCCTCGACCTCGGCGGAGGGCAGCAGCCGGGCCGCCTTGAGGTCGAGCAGGGTCGCGGCGACCACGAGGAACTCGGTCGTCTCGTCGAGGTCCCAGTCCGGTCCCATGGCCCGGATGTGCGCCATGAACTCGTCGGTCACCTTGGACAGCGCGACCTCGGTGACGTCCAGCTTGTGCTTGGAGATGAGCTGGAGGAGCAGGTCGAAGGGGCCCTCGAAGTTGGCGAGACGGACCTTGAAGACGCCGTCGTCGCCACCGCCGTCACCGGACTCGGCCCCGTCCTGCGGGGCGGGGGGCTCGGCGGCGGGAGCGGGTTCGTCGGCGGAGGCCTCAGGAGCCGGCTCGGGTTCCGGAACAGGCTCGGGCTCCGGGACCACGACCTCGGAAACCTCAGAAAACTCCGGCTCCGGGACCACGACCTCGGAAACCCCAGGAAACTCCGGCTCCGGGACCACGACCTCGGAAACCCCAGGAAACTCCGGCTCCGGGACCACGACCTCGGAAACCCCAGGAAACTCCGGCTCCGGGAC
>NZ_JBVJPT010000016.1:0-28999 GCF_055609385.1 Streptomyces sp. NPDC036764 | reverse complement strand
ACCACGACCTCGGAAACCCCAGGAAACTCCGGCTCCGGCTCCGGCTCCGCAGGAACGGGAACCGGCACGGACACCGGCGTCGCTCCCGGCCCCCGTCCCAGCGCGCGCCGGCGGCCGCCGGAGGCACCGGCACCGCTGGCGGGAACGTCGTTCGAGGTCATAGCCCCCGCAGGCTACCGCTACCGCCCGCGAAGCCGTCGTACGAGGATGCTGGCGTCGCCCCGGCTCTCCAGATCCGCGAGGACCACGGCCACCGCCTCGCGGACGATCCGCCCGCGGTCCACGGCCAGCCCGTGCTCACCGCGGAGCACCAGACGGGCGTGCTCCAGATCCATGAGCTCCTCGGCGGAGACATACACGGTGATCTTCTCGTCGTGGCGTTCGCGGCCACTGGGCCGGCGCGAGGCAGAGCGCCCGCGCTTGCGCGGCGCGGAGGCGGGTGCACCGGAGGCGGCGGAGCCGCCACCGGCACTCACGGAGGCCCCGGCAGAACCTTCCTGCGCCGGCTGCCGACGCGGGGAACGCTCCGCGGCGGCGGACCGGCTGCGCGACTCACCGGCGTCGGCCGACTCCGCGTCGGCCGCCACATGTTCCGCGCCGTCGCCGTCACCACCCTGTGCGGGCACCGACTGCGGCGCGTCGTCCACGGCCGCGGCCGAGTCACTCTCCCCCGCGGGAGCCGGCACCCGGGCCTCGCCGTTGGCGGGGCGCCGGGGAGTGGACGGCTGGAGCGCCATACCCCCTGTCGTGCGGAACAGTTCGTCGGCCCCCGGCAGACTCACTCGGCGTGACACCGGGCGAGCACCTCCCTGGCGAGCTGGCGATAGGCGGCGGCACCGACGGAGTTGGAGGCGTAGGTGGTGATCGGCTCGCCGGCGACCGTGGTCTCCGGGAAGCGGACCGTGCGCCCGATGACCGTGTGGTAGACGTGGTCGTCGAACGCCTCGACCACGCGCGCGAGCACCTCACGGCTGTGCACCGTGCGCGAGTCGTACATCGTGGCGAGGATCCCGTCGAGCTCCAGCTCCGGGTTGAGCCGCTCCTGGACCTTCTCGATGGTCTCGGTCAGCAGCGCCACACCACGCAGCGCGAAGAACTCGCACTCCAACGGCACGATCACCTTGTGGGCGGCCGTCAGCGCGTTGACCGTGAGCAGGCCGAGCGAGGGCTGACAGTCGATCACGATGAAGTCGTAGTCGGGCAGCAGCGGCTTCAGGGCGCGCTGGAGCGTCGACTCGCGCGCGACCTCGCTCACGAGCTGGACCTCTGCGGCCGACAGGTCGATGTTGCTGGGCAGCAGGTCCATGTTGGGGACCGCCGTCTTTAGGAGCACCTCGTCCGCCGACATGCCCCGCTCCATGAGCAGGTTGTAGACGGTGAGGTCGAGCTCCATCGGGTTGACGCCGAGGCCGACCGAGAGCGCGCCCTGAGGGTCGAAGTCGACGAGCAGCACCCGGCGTCCGTATTCCGCGAGCGCGGCACCCAGGTTGATGGTCGACGTCGTCTTGCCGACGCCGCCCTTCTGGTTGCACATCGCGATGATCTTCGCGGGACCGTGGTCGGTCAGCGGACCCGGGATCGGGAAGTACGGCAGCGGACGCCCGGTCGGACCGATGCGCTCACGGCGCTGCCTGGCAGCGTCGGGCGCGAGGGTGGCCGCGTACTCGGGGTCGGGCTCGTACTCCGCGTCGGGGTCGTAGAAGTGCCCTTCGGGCAGTTCGTCGTAGTCGGCGAGGTGGTTGTGGGGCGCGCCACTTCCGTCGCCGGCCATGGCGTTCACGTGATGGCCATCCATGCTCATGTGTGCTGGCAGAGTCACCCTTGAGGGGGCCTGGTGACCCTGGTGGGCTGCGAAGGTGCGCACCGCGACGGAGCCGACAGCCTCGAACCCCGCGGGACCCTGGCCCCGTACCGGCGTTCCTGGTTGACCACCCCCGGGAGAAAATGTCGACTCATTCACAAGTCGTCTTACCTCCTTGGTGACCAGGAAACTTCTAGACAGGTCAGCGTGGCACCATGCCGACGGTTGGCGACTCTATGGCGTGTCGGGCGTCCGCAGCAACACAATCCGCCGGACCGGGCAGATGTGTCGACAATGAAACATCCCGCTGTCAAGGGCGTACGGCCGTCGCACAGCAGGTTTCACCGGTGTGCGAATCGGTCGAAGCGTTGCGTTCGAGGCGAGTTGACCGAGAGTCGCAAAGTGACCATACACACATCCGGCCGGACCTTTTCGGGCAAGGTCCGGCCGGGTGCGTACGGTTGACGACTTGTGTTGACGTATCGCCTTTACCAGAAAGTGACTTAGGCGATCAGCTCAGCCGAGCAGCGTCTCGAGCTCCACGTGCTCCAGGCCGTGCGCCTCCGCGACCTCGCGGTAAACCACCTTGCCGTCATGCGTGTTGAGGCCCTTGGCCAGCGCGGCGTCGCGGCGCAGCGCCTCGACCCAGCCGCGGTTGGCCAGCTCGACGATGTACGGCAGCGTCGCGTTGGTGAGCGCGTAGGTGGAGGTGTTGGGCACCGCGCCCGGCATGTTGGCGACGCAGTAGAAGACCGACTCGTGGACCGGGAAGGTCGGCTCGGCGTGCGTGGTGGGACGCGAGTCCTCGAAGCAACCGCCCTGGTCGATCGCGATGTCGACAAGGACACTTCCCGGCTTCATGCGCGACACGAGCTCGTTGGTGACCAGCTTCGGGGCCTTGGCGCCCGGGATGAGGACGGCGCCGATGACGAGGTCCGCCTCCAGGCAGGCCTTCTCCAGCTCCAGGGTGTTGGAGACGACGGTCTGGATCTTCGTACCGAAGATCTTGTCCGCCTCCTTGAGCTTGTTGATGTCCTTGTCGAGCAGGGTCACGTGGAAGCCCATGCCGATGGCGATCTGCGCGGCGTTCCAGCCGGAGACACCGCCGCCGATGACGACGGCCCGGCCGGCGAGCACGCCGGGGACGCCGCCGGGCAGCACACCGCGGCCGCCGTTGGCGCGCATCAGGTGGTAGGCGCCGACCTGCGGGGCCAGGCGGCCCGCGACCTCGGACATCGGGGCGAGCAGCGGCAGGGCCCGGGAGGGCAGCTCGACAGTCTCGTACGCGATGGCCGTGGTGCCGGACTCGATGAGGGCGTCCGTGCACTCCTTGGAGGCGGCCAGGTGCAGGTAGGTGAAGAGCGTCTGGTCCTTGCGGAGGCGGTGGTACTCCTCGGCGATCGGCTCCTTGACCTTCAGCAGCAGGTCGGCGGTGGCCCACACCTCGTCCGCGGTGGGCAGGATCTGGGCACCGGCGGCGACGTACTCGCTGTCCGGGATCGACGAGCCGACACCGGCGCCCTGCTCGATGACGACCTGGTGGCCATGGCGCACCAGCTCCAGCACGCCGGCGGGGGTGATGGCCACCCGGAACTCGTTGTTCTTGACCTCGCGGGGGATGCCGACCTTCACGTCGATCACGGTCCTTGGCTCAGAGGATGTGGGGGCATTGCAACACATACCCAGGCATGCAGGGCACACCGGGAGACACCGCAGGAGAAGGTGCGGCAGAGCCAGTCTAATGAAGGTGTTCCTGCTGTCTAGCCTTTCATTGCATCAATCTTCGATGGATGCACTACGGATTTCGCAGGCGTTAGGGTCTGGTTCCGGCTCGATTACCTCTTGTCGGGGCCCCGACTCGGCCGCATCGGAGTCCTCGGGCTCCTCTCCCAGCATCCGCTCGGCGGCACCCCGGTGCAGCTCCGCGGCCGCCGGATCGCCCAGACGGTCCAGGGTGTCGGCGAGCCGCAGATACAGCGCGCCCTGGAGCCGCGAGTCCTCGGCGCGCCGCGCCCAGTCCACCGCCTCCTGGCAGGTACGCAGCGACTCCTCCAGCCGCCCGGCGTACTCCTGGACCCGGGCCAGCTCGCTCAACGCCCGTGCGTGGCCCCCGACATCACCGTTCTTGCGGTGCCCGGCGACCGCGGCCCGCCAGTTGCGCTGCGCCTCGCCGTACCGGCCCGCGTAGGTGTGCGCCTCGGCGATACGGCCGTACAGCCGGGCGGCGTCCGCCCCCTCGGCGCGGGCCTGCCGCTGGGCCAGGGCGCGGCCGAACCAGTCGGCGGCCCGGTCGTAGTCCCCGAGCTCCAGATGCGCGCCGCCTACGGATTCCATCGCGCGGCCGGTCGCGTACGGGTCATTTCCTTCCCGTCCGGCGTCCAGCGCGGCCCGGAAACGCACCAGCGCCTCGCGGGTGCGCCCCGTGCGGACGTCGAGGTCGCCGAGGTTCAAAAGGGCCGCGGCCTGCTCGCGGGGCAGGTTGCGGCGCTGGGCCACGTCGAGGACCAGAGCGTGCACGTCGTACAGGTCGGGGGCGGCGGCCCGGGTGCCGAAGTGCGCGACCATCGCCCTGACGAGCTGGGACATCAGCCGTCTGGCGAGGGTGTCCAGCTCCCCGTCGGCGACCGCGGCACGGGCCGAGGCCATCAGGGCGGGCCTGCGGATGCTGAGCCAGTCGGCGGCGGCCCGGGGGTTGGGGAAGCGCAGGGCGCGGGGCATGCCGAGGAGCTTCTGCCGGGTCTCGGGGCTGTCGGTCTCGGTGATCGCCCGGCAGGACTGCAACAGCCGTACGGTCCGCTCCAGCATCCGGGCGCGGGCGAGCTGGAGCTCGGCGGGGCGGTCCTGGGTCTCGGTGAGGGCCGTGAGCAGCGGGTGCAGACAGGCCGGGACCTCGTACTGGGGCAGCGGCGAGTCGACGGCGTGCAGCAGGCCGAGGGCGACGAAGTCGTCCAGCGTGGTGTGGGCGCCGTCCACCGAGGAACCGGCGAGCGCGGAGGCGGTGTGCGGGTCGATCAGGCCGCCGGGGGCGAGGGAGAGCAGCCGCAGTATGCGGGCGGCGGGGGTCGGCAGGCCGGCGTAGGCGAGCCGGAAGACCCGGCTGAGCGGGGTGCCGTCCTCGCCCTCGGCCCGTAGTTGCTTGGCGAGGTCGGCGACCGCCGATTTGGGCCGGGCGGCGAGCCAGCCGCCCGCCAGCCGGAGTGCGGCTGGCTGTCCCTGGCACACCTCGACCAGGCCCTCGGCGGCCCGTGGGTCGACGGTGATGCGGACCGAGCCGGCGTGCCGGGACAGCAGCTCCACGGCCGACTTGGTGTCGAGGCCGCCGAGCGTGCAGGGCCGGACGTCCGAGATCCCGGTCAGCGGGCCGCCGGAGACGGCGACGGCCAGGCATTCCGGGGTGTCCGGCAGCAAGGCGTCGACCTGGCCGGCCTCGGCGGCGTCGTCGAGCAGCAGCAGGACCCGGCGGTCGGCGAGGGCCTCGCGCAGTGCCGCCGTGAGGTCGTCCTCGGGGGCGCCGGGCGGGGTGGGCCGGTCCAGGGCGGTCAGCAGCAGGCGGGCGGTGCGCCCGACGGGGACGGGGGTGCCGTCGGGGTCGGTCAGACGGGCGCGCAGCACACCGTCCGGGTAGCGGTCCGCCACCTGCCGTACGAGTTCCTCGGCGAGTGCGGTGCGGCCCGAGCCCGGGCGGCCCGCGATGAGCAGCACGCGCGCGCGTGGTGCCTTTCGGCCGGAGAGGGTGTCCAGTCCTGCGCGCTCGATGTCGGCGCGCAGTTCCTTCAACTCGCGGGTGCGGCCCAGGAATTGGATCGCATCGGAGGTCTGTGCCGACACCTGCACGCCGCCTGTGTCCACCACCTGATCCGTCACGGGCCACACTCCCGTCCCACGCACGCGCAAGCCCGCCGGGACTCCGGTTCGGGCGTATTCAGAGCCTAGTTCACGCTCTGCTACGTTCCGGGCGGAGCGTGGCGGGCATGGCGGGACGTCGCCCGATCGGATCAGCAGATCGTAGGACTCGGGGTCGAACAGCGCCGGCAGAAGGGGCGCGGGGAACCGCGCGACAAGCCACAACGGCGCCGCACGCGAACAAAGCCCCCGGCCTACACCTCGAACGGCCTCGCAGGCCAAGGCGCCCCCGCCGGACGCAACCCGTCAAGCCCGCCGGAGGCACGCGCGGCGACCAGCGACAGCACGCCCACGACAAGGCAGTTGTTGTGCAGCTCGCCCGCGAGCACACCCCGCACCAGCTCGTCGACCGGCACCCGCGCGTGCTCCATGTCGGCCTCCTCGTCCTCCACTTCGAAGCGCTTCCCGTCCGCCTCGGACAGATTCCGGGCGAGGAAGATCCGTACGGCCTCGTCACAGCCGCCGGCGGTGGTGTAGACGTCCGTCAGCACCCGCCAGTCCTCGGCCTTGACGTGCGCCTCCTCGTACAGCTCGCGCTGGGCAGCGTGCAGCGGGTTCTCGCCGGGGATGTCGAGCAGGCCGGCCGGGATCTCCCACAGCTTCTGGCGCACCGGGTGGCGGTACTGCTTGATGAGCAGGACCCGGTCCTGGTCATCAAGGGCGAGGACGGCCACGGAGCCGGGGTGGACCTGGTAGTCGCGCCGGACGACCGAACCGTCGGGCATGACCACGTCGTCCGTGCGGACGGAGGTCTTGTTGCCCACGAAGGGGGTGTCCGTCGCCCGGATCTCCCACTCCTCGGGGGTGTCCTTGATCGTCATGCCCTGCCCTTCCACGTGCGCAAAGAAAACCGGGGCGCCAACCTTTGAAGGTTTGCACCCCGGCCACCGTACAACTCTCGTGTTACTTCGAATTCTTGCGCTCGACCGAGGCCTTCACGAGGCCGGCGAACAGCGGGTGCGGGCGCGTCGGACGCGAGCGCAGCTCCGGGTGCGCCTGCGTGGCCACCAGGTAGGGGTGGACCTCGCGCGGGTACTCCACGTACTCGACGAGCTTGCCGTCCGGCGACGTGCCGGAGAACAGGATGCCCGCCTTCTTCTCCAGCTCCGCCCGGTAGGCGTTGTTGACCTCGTAGCGGTGACGGTGCCGCTCCTCGACGTACTCCTTGCCGTCGTACACCTCGCGCACGATGGAGCCCTCGGCCAGCTTGGCCGGGTACATGCCCAGCCGCATGGTGCCGCCCATGTCACCCTCACCGGCGACGATGTCGAGCTGCTCGGCCATGGTGGAGATGACCGGGTGGGAGGTCGCCGGGTCGAACTCGGTGGAGTTGGCGTCGGAGATGTCGGCGAGGTTGCGGGCCGCCTCCACGACGATGCACTGCAGGCCAAGGCACAGGCCCAGCAGCGGGATCTTGTTCTCGCGGGCGTACTTGATCGCGCCGACCTTGCCGAGCACACCGCGGTCGCCGAAGCCGCCCGGAATGCAGATGCCGTCCACGTCGGCGAGCTGCTGCTTGGCGCCGGCCGGGGTCTTGCAGTCGTCGGAGGTGACCCACTTGATCTTCACGCGGGCCTTGTTGGCGAAGCCGCCCGCGCGCAGCGCCTCGGTGACCGAGAGGTAGGCGTCGGGCAGGTCGATGTACTTGCCGACCAGCGCGAGGGTGATCTCGTGGTCGGGGTTGTGGACGCGGTCGAGCAGGTCGTCCCAGGTCGTCCAGTCCACGTCGCGGAACGGCAGGTCCAGCTTGCGGACGACGTAGGCGTCCAGGCCCTCGCCGTGCACGGTCTTGGGGATGTCGTAGATGGAGCGGGCGTCGGGGCAGGCGACCACGGCCGCTTCGTCGACGTCGCACATCAGGGAGATCTTCCGCTTGATCGCGGTGGGCACCTCGCGGTCGCAGCGCAGCACGATCGCGTCTGGCTGGATACCGATGTTGCGCAGAGCCGCAACCGAGTGCTGGGTCGGCTTCGTCTTCAGCTCTCCCGAGGGGCCGATGTACGGCAGGAGCGAGATGTGGACGACGAAGACGTTGTCACGACCGACCTCGTGACGGACCTGGCGGACGGTCTCCAGGAACGGCAGCGACTCGATGTCGCCGACCGTGCCGCCGACCTCCGTGATCACCACGTCGACCTCGTCCGTCGCCATGCGGCGGATGCGGTGCTTGATCTCGTTGGTGATGTGCGGGATGACCTGCACGGTGTCGCCGAGGTACTCGCCGCGCCGCTCCTTGGCGATCACGGTCGAGTACACCTGGCCGGTGGTGACGTTCGCGGAACCGTCGAGGTCACGGTCGAGGAACCGCTCGTAGTGGCCGATGTCCAGGTCGGTCTCGGCGCCGTCGTTGGTGACGAACACCTCGCCGTGCTGGAAGGGGTTCATCGTGCCAGGGTCGACATTGAGGTACGGGTCCAGCTTCTGCATCACCACGCGCAGGCCGCGGGCCTTGAGCAGCATGCCGAGGCTGGAGGCCGTCAGGCCCTTGCCGAGCGAGGAGGCGACACCCCCGGTGACGAAGATGTGCTTGGTCGTCGTGGATTTTGGCGTCATGGCCAAGAGGGGGCTCCCGTGGTCGCGGTCTGTCATGCGGTGCGGCTGCCTGACCGGAGATTCCGGAGTCGCCGTCGCTGCGGTTCGGGGGTTTTTCTCCCACCGGTCCACGGGCTACCAGGGTATCAGCGACCGGAACCGATGGCTTCCGGCCACGCTCCGCACACGTCTCGCCACGAACCTGCACGACCGTCTCGGTTTCTCACCCCTTGCTCACCCGTTCGGCGGACCCGGGTTGCCCGGAGCGGCACGCAGATCATCTACGTGCGTCGTATCCTGCTCGGACATTCGCTGCCGAGCCCGGCCGGTAACACGGCACCACCCCTCGCCCGTAGCCTCCGGAACAACGAGAGCTCGTCAGTTCGTTGAGCAGAGATCGTCGAGAAAAGTCTGTCGTTTTGCCTCACGGCCGAAGCGGCTGCTTTGCTTCACCGCTCAACGACGATTTACAACACCCCTTGACCGCACTAGCGAGAGCCCCCTTGTTGCCAGGAGGGGGTGACGTGGCCGTTCGACTGGAGTTGCACGTGGCCGGGCGCATCGAAGACTACGCACTCATCGGAGACATGCAGACCGCGGCACTGGTCTGCCGGGACGGCACAGTGGACTGGCTGTGCCTGCCCCGCTTCGACTCGCATGCCATCTTCGCGGGACTGCTCGGCACCGAGGAACACGGTTTCTGGCGGCTCGGCCCCGCGCACGCCTCCGACTCCCCGCCGCCCACCGCGGCCCGGCGCACCTACCGCGGCGACTCCCTGATCCTGGAATCCGAGTGGGACACGCCGCGCGGCACGGTCCGGGTGATCGACTTCATGCCTCCGCGTGACGGCGCGCCCCAGCTCATCCGGATCGTGGAGGGCGTCTCGGGCCGGGTGCCGATGCGCTCGACGCTCCGGATGCGTTTCTCGTACGGCCGGGTGGTGCCCTGGGTGCACAAGCACGAGGGCCGTACGGTCGCCGTCGCCGGCCCGGACTCGGTGTGGTTCGACACGGAGGCCGAGACCTACGGCAAGTCGCTGACGACGTACTCGGACTTCACGGTCGCCCCCGGTGAGCGGATCGCGTTCACCATCTCCTGGGAGCCCTCGCACAAGCAGCCCCCCGCGCTGCCCGAGCCGGAGCAGTCGCTGGTGGCGACGGAGGACTTCTGGCGCGAGTGGGTCGAGCACTGTACGTACCACGGCCCCTACCGCGAGGCCGTCATCCGCTCGCTGATCACCCTCAAGGCGCTGACGTACGCCCCGACGGGCGGCATCGTCGCCGCCCCGACGACCTCCCTGCCCGAGGACATCGGCGGCGTCCGCAACTGGGACTACCGCTACACCTGGCTGCGCGACGCGGCGATCACGCTGTCCTCGCTGCTGCGCACCGGCTACCGTGAGGAGGCCCGCGCCTGGCGCGAGTGGCTGCTCAGGGCGGTCGCGGGCGACCCGGAGAACCTCCAGATCATGTACGGCATCGCCGGTGAGCGCGAGCTCGGCGAGGCCGAGCTGGACTGGCTGCCCGGCTACGAGAGCTCCGCGCCGGTCCGGGTCGGCAACGGCGCCGCGCACCAGCTCCAGCTCGACGTGTACGGCGAGGTCACCGAGGCCCTGCACCTGGCCCACATGACGGGCCTGGCCCGCAACGACTACGCCTCCCTGCTCCAGCTCAAGCTGATCCGCTACCTGGAGGACCACTGGCAGGAGCCGGACGAGGGCATCTGGGAGGTGCGCGGCCCTCGCCGCCACTTCGTGCACTCCAAGGTGATGGCCTGGGTCGCGGTCGACCGCACGATCAAGCTGATCGAGTCCGGTGACGCGGACGGCCCGCTGGAGCGCTGGAAGGAACTGCGCGACGAGATCCACCGGGACGTGTGCGAAAAGGGCTACGACAAGGAACGCAACACGTTCACGCAGTCCTACGGCTCGAAGGAGCTGGACGCCTCCCTGCTGCTGATCCCGCAGATGGGCTTCCTGCCGCCGGACGACAAGCGCGTCATCGGCACCATCGAGGCGATCCAGCGCGAGCTGTCCACGTCGGACGGCTTCATCCTGCGCTACCCGACGCAGGGCGAGGACGAGGGCGTCGACGGCCTTCCCGGCGACGAGGGCGCCTTCCTCGCCTGCTCGTTCTGGATGGCGGACGACCTGGCGATGATCGGCCGCGTCGACGAGGCCCGCAAGCTGTTCGAGAAGCTGCTGTCGCTGCGCAACGACCTCGGTCTGCTGGCCGAGGAGTGGGACCCGCACCTCCAGCGCCAGGTCGGCAACTTCCCGCAGGCCTTCAGCCACGTTCCGCTGATCGACACCGCCCTGCGCCTGACCGCCTCGGGGGCCTACGGAGGCTGAACAGGACCGCCGGCCGAAGCCTGCCTACGCTGGGATCCATCAGCCCCTGCACGGAAGGGGGCGCCCCCATGGCCTCCCCATCGAAGGCGGGCGCGGCCCTTGCCGCGTTGCGCGAGGATCTGGTCGGCGACGTGTTCGCCCCGGAAGACGTGGGCTACGACGAGGCCCGGACCGTCTTCAACGCCATGATCGACCGCCGGCCCGCGGTCATCGCCCAGTGCGTGGACGAGGACGATGTCGTACGGGCCGTGCGGTTCGGACGGGACCTGGACCTGCACATCGCGGTGCGCGGCGGCGGGCACAGCGTGGCGGGCATGGCGCTGAACGACGCCGGACTGGTCGTCGATCTTCGGCACATGCGTGCGGTGAGCGTCGATCCGGCGGCCGAGGCGGTACGGGTCGCGGGCGGCGCCACGATGAGCGACCTGGACCGCGCCTGCCAGCCGTACGCCCTGGCCACGACCGGCGGCCGGGCCTCCACGACCGGGGTCGGCGGTTTCGTCCTGGGCGGCGGCACGGGCTGGCTGGACCGCTGGTGCGGGCTGGCAGTGGACAACCTGGTCGGCGTCGAACTCGTCACCGCGGACGGCGAGCGGGTCCATGCCAGCGCCGACGAGAACCCGGAGCTGTTCTGGGGCCTGCACGGCGGTGGCGGCAACTTCGGCGTCGCGACCGCGCTCACGCTGAAGCTGCACGAGCTGCCCGATTTCTCCATCGCGCTGGTGCTGTACCTGCCGGAGTTCGGCCCCGAGGTCACCCGCACCTACCGCGACCTGATCACCACGGCCCCGGACGAGGCGAGCGGCGGCGTGCTGTATCTCACCGGCCCGCCCGAGGAGTTCGTGCCGCCGCACCTGGTCGGCAAGCCCCTGTGCGGCGCGCTGCTGACGTACGCGGGTCCCGAGGAGGACATGCGCAAGCTGGCCGAGCCCCTGCTGTCGCTGCCGCACGAGTCGGAGATCGTCGGGGCGATGCCGTACGCCGACGTCCAGTGCATGCTCGACGATCCGCCGGGGATGCGCAACTACTGGTCGGCGGAGTATCTGACGGGCGCGCCCGACGCCTACCTGGACGTGTTCTGCGCCGGCGGCGAGGCGCTGCCGCCCACCGGCACCCTCCATGTGCTGTTCCCGCAGGGCGGGGCGATCGCCGCGGGCCCGCACGAATTCCCCGTGCCCTACCGGGACGCGCCCTGGGCCGTGCACCCCTTCGCGATCTGGGAGGACCCCGCGGACGACGAACGGTGCGTCCAGTGGGTCCGGGACGTCCGCGCCGCCGCGCAGCCGTGGAGCACGGGCGCGGTCTACCTCAATTTCATCGGGGACGAGGGCGCCGAGCGGGTCGTGGCCGGACTGGGCGCCGAGAACACCCGCCGCATGGCCGACCTGAAGCGCCGCTACGACCCCGACAACGTGTTCCGCTTCAACCACAACGTCAGGCCGGCCTGATCGGCTTGTCCCTCAGGCCCTCGCCAGCGCCGACAGCCTCCGCTCCCCGCCGAGGTCGCCCGCCGTCGCCGGAACCAGGGCGATCTCGTCGAGCCCGGCCTCGGCGTACTGCGCGGCACGCGCGCGTACGGCGTCCAGGCCGACCGTGCCGGCCGCCGCGGCGGGCAGGGCGCGGACCAGTGTGCCGGCGTCGGCTCCGGTGCGGGCCGGCCCGACCGCCTCCCCGAAGCCGGCCGCCTCGAACATGTCGCTGTAGGCGGGCACCGCGAGATACCCGGCGATGCTCCGCAGGACCTGGTCGAGCGAGGCCGGGTCGGGGTCGACGGCGACCGGCAGCCAGGCGGCCAGGGCCGGCGGCGTACGGCCCGCGCGCCCGGCGGCCGCCCGGCACGTCCACCAGCACCGCCACCGGACCGGCCGTCAGCGCGACCCGCTCGGTGGCCCGCCCGATCGCGGCGGCGAGGACGAAGGAGTCCCAGGTCGGCCCCTCCCCCGCCCACACCTCGCGATACCCGAGCCGATCAGCGACCGCCGCCAACCGCAACGGCTCCTCGACCGCGCTGTCGTCCTCCCGTGCCACGGCGACAACGCTGTAGTCCATGCCGACGCGGCTACCCGGTCCGGCGCCGCGTAGCCCCGCCCCATGAACGTCTTCGGAGATGTCAGGAGGCCATCCGCACAGGTAGCGTCCGCCTATGGACAGCGGGACGAACAGCGGATTCGACACCCACGCCGCCGGGATCACCGTCCGGCGGGCGCTGGAGCTGCCCGGTCTGCGCAGTGGGCTGCCCGAGATCCTCGCGGGCGCCGACCGGCTGGGGCGGACCGTGCGCTGGGTGCACGCCGGCGAGGTGCCCAACATCGCCTCCCTGCTCAAGGGCGGGGAACTGCTGCTGACCACGGGTTACGGCCTCGGTACCCGCCCGGCCGACCAGCGCGCCTTCGTGCGCACCCTGGCGGAGCGCGGCATCGCGGCCCTGGTCATCGAGCTCGGCACCCGCTTCACCCGGCTGCCCGCCGCCCTGGTCGACACGGCGCGCTCGGCCGGCCTCCCGCTCGTCCAGCTCCATCGCCAGGTCCCCTTCGTGACGGTCACCGAGGAGATCCACACCGAGATCGTCAACGGCCACTACGCGCTGCTGCAACGGGCGGAGGAGGTGCACCGCCGCTGCACCGAGGCCCTGCTCGGCGGCGGCGGGGTGCCCCAAGTACTGGGCATCCTCGCGGACTTCAGCGGCAACCCGGTCTTCCTGGAGGCGACGGACGGACGGCTGCTGTACGCGGCCGGCGCGGGCCCCGAGGGCGCGGACCCGTTGCAGGTGTGGGAGGGGCTGCGGGGTCAGCACAAGGACGCGCCGCCGTCCACCGGTTCGGTGCTGGTGGACGTGCCGGGCGGCGGCCAGGGGGCCGGGTCGGTCCGGGGCCGTATCGTCCTGCTGCCGGTGCTGGGCCCGCTGGCGCCCGTGCACCGGATGGCCGCCGAACGGGCCGCGGGCATCCTCGCCGTGGTGCTGATGCAGGCCCGTCAGGAGGAGGAGCTGGCGGCACGCGGGCGGGGCGATTTCCTGACCGACCTCGCGGAGGGCCGTGTCGCCGCCGCGGACGCCCCGGCACAGGCGCGCGTCCTGGGCTTCAAGCCGGGTGACGGCCCGCTGCTGCCGGTCGTGATGCGGCTCGGCGACGGTCTCTCCCCCGGCGGCGGCTGGGCGGTCCTGGCACGCGCGGTCGGCGAGGAGCTGGCCTCGGTGGGGGTGCCGGTGCTGCTGGGCGTGCGGCCGGTGGAGGGCCGGGTGCCGCTGCTGCTGGGCCTGCGCTCGGAGGCGGAGCGCTCTTCGGTGGCGGACAAGGTGGCGGCGGCGCTGCGGGCCGGCGTGGAGCGGGCCGGGATCCAGCGGCCGGGGGCTCGGCCGCCGGTCGTGGTGGTCGGCGTCGCGGGCGGCTGGGCGGCCGCCTCGGCGAGCCTCAGGCACGCGGCGGAGACGGCGACGGCCGCGCAGGGCCTGGCGGACCGCCCCTGGTACGACGCCCGCCGCCTGGACATCGACCTGCTGTTGTGGCGGCTGCGCGACCACCCCGACCTCGCGGCCTTCGTGGACCGCGCGATCGGTCCGCTGCGCGACCACGACGAACGCTCCCGACCGCCCCTGCTGCCCACGCTTGAGACCTACTTGGCGCACGCGGGCCGCAAGGCGGAGACGGCCCGCGAGCTGCACCTGAACCGGCAGACGCTCTACAACCGCCTCGCGCGCATCGGCGAGTTGCTGGGCACCGACCTCGACGACCCGCAGACGGTCCTGGCGTTGAGCCTGGCGCTGCGGGCCCGAAGGCACGTCGCCTAGCGGCCGGCTAGATCATGGGCCGGGGCTGCGTCAACTCGTCGTAGACGCTCAGCACTTGGGCCACCGTCTCGTCCTCGGTCGGCCAGGTCGCCGCCTGCCGCACGCCCCGCTCCCGCAGAAGGTCCTGCCGCTCGGGGTCGCCGAGCAGTCGTACGACGGTCTCGGCGAGGGCGTCCGGGTCGCCGTACGGGACGAGTTCGGCCGCGTCGCCGACGAGTTCGGACATACCGCCGACGTCGGTGGCGACGAGCGGCACGCGCGCGTGCAGGGCTTCCTGCGCGAGGACGGACCGCGACTCCCAACTGCTGGACAGCAGGGCGATGTCGGCGGCGGCCAGCAGCTCCGAGACGTCGTCGCGCCGCCCGATGAGCCGCACGGGCAGCTCCTCGTCCTCGATACGGCGCTGCAACCCGGCCCGCAGCGTCCCTTCCCCCGCGATCACGACCAACGGGGCGGGATCCAGCCGCCGCCAGGCGCGCGAGGCGTCCAGCAGTACGTCGTAGCCGCGATGCCGCTCCAGCGTGCCGACCGCGATGAGCAACGGCCGCCCGGTGGCGCCGAGTTCGGCACGCACCTTGGGCCGCAGCCGGTCGGGGTCGTCCCGCTCGACGACGCGGCGGCGGCCGGGCAGCGCGACTGCGGCGAGCCGCGCGTCCCGGGCACCGGTGCGGCGGGCCCGGTCGACCAGCGCCGAGGTGGTTCCGAGGACGACGGAGGCGGCCTTGACGACCCGGCGTTCCAACAGCCGCAGGAGATGGGCCCGGGCGCCCTCGGCATGCGCCCGGTCGTGCCAGGTGACGACCAGCGGAGTGCGCCGCCCGCTCAGCGCCAGCACCGCGCGGAAGGAGGCGTGCAGTCCGTGCGCATGCACCAGGTCCGCGTCCGCGCAGGCCGCCCGCAGCGCGGCCACGGAGGCGGGGTCGCTGCTGCGTGGCACGTGTACGTGCTCGGCGCCGGCCCCGGTGAAGTCGTAGGCGTGATCGGCCTCGACGGGGGCGCACACAGTCACCCGCACGCCCCGCGCGACCAGCCCCGAGGCCAGCGATCGCACGTGGGCGCTGCTGCCGGCGTTGCCGCCGCCCAGCACCTGCACGGTGCGCAGCGACGACTGGCCGTGCGGTGAGTGGCTGCTCACGGGGGTCACGTGGCCGGGGCTCCTGGTTGTGGGTGGGACGGTCACGAAGAAAGTACAGAAGGATCGGGCGCAGGGGGTGTACCGCGAGGATTCCTTCGCGTACGACGTGTTTACGCCAAGGATGCCAGGACGCACGGGCGTTCCGGGACCGTCGGGAGGACGAGGGCGGGCAACGCGGCGGCAGGAGTCACCTGCACGAGTGAGTCGGGGTGGCCGTTGTGCACGAACACGCGCGCGTGGCGCATGTCTCAACGACCGGAGCGGACCGACACACGGCGCACTCACCACGGCCGGCCGACGCTCACATCACGCCACGTCCGACGCTCGCACCGTCCAGCTCGCGCGACCTGCCTGTCTCAGGTCCCGCCCAACATCCGTGCCGTTTCGCTCACTTTGTCCCCGTACACCGCCGCGGCCACGACGGCGGCGGCATGCGCGACCAGTCCGGCGCGGCCTCCCCTACTCTCGGCTCCGCTCGAGCGGGGGGACCCCCATCCGGCGACGACGGCGGCGCCCAGAGCCGCGCCCAGCGCGTGCGCCCCGGTGTCTCCGATCATCGCCCGCTCACCGAGGTCGTCGGGCAGTACGGCCGCGGCGGCCCCCATGGCCGTGGCGGCGAGCTCGGCACCGGCTCCCGCACGAAGCAGCCCCGGCGCCCCGAGCACGAGCACCGAGGCGGCGGCCCGACCGGGCCGTACGTCCACGAGGTTCACGAAGTGCGCGGTACCGGCGATCACGACCCCGGCGAGCAGTTGGTCCAGCGGCCGCCGCTTCAGGAACGCCCCGGCGACGAGCCCGGCGGCCGAGATGCCGAACAACTTGACGGCTCCGCTGGTGACTTCGCCGTCCCGAAGGGCGCGCAGGTGCGCCCGGAAGCCGCGTCGCGCGTCATCCGCCCCGGCGATGTCGTCGTACGCCCCGCAGATCCCGGCGACGGCCACGGCGACCCCGGCGGCCGGCGACACCCGCCCGGCCCCGACCGCGGCGGCCAGCGCCGAGGCGGGCCCGGCGTACAACTCGACGTTCCGCCCCGCGTAGTTCTTCCGCTCCCAGCGCTCACGGCCGCCGGGAGCCTTGGCGCGCAGGGCGGTGGCGGCGGCGCGGGTGAGGGCGACGGAGAGCCCGAGGGAGACGGCTTGCCTGATCATCCGGCCACCCTACGGGCCGGGACCCGTGCCATGGGCTGCCTTCTGGATCAGGCCGGCCACGCGGGCCCCGGCACGCCCTAGCCGTCGGCCCGAGCCGTCTCCAGCAGTTCCTCGGCGTGCGCCCTGGCGGTCTCCGAGTCCTCCTGCCCGGCCAGCATCCGGGACAGCTCCCGGACCCGCTCCTCGCCCTCCAGGACCTTCACGCCGGACCGGGTGACCGACCCGTCGTTGGTCTTCTCGACGAGCAACTGCCGGTCGGCGAAGGCCGCGACCTGCGGCAGGTGGGTCACGACGACGACCTGCGCGGTCTTCGCCAGCCGGGCGAGCCGTCGCCCGATCTCCACGGCCGCCTTGCCGCCGACGCCGGCGTCGACCTCGTCGAAGAGGTACGTCGGCACGGGATCGGTCCCCGCGAACACGACCTCGACGGCCAGCATCACGCGCGAGAGCTCACCGCCGGACGCGCCCTTGGCGATCGGCCGCGGCGGCGCCCCGGGGTGCGGGGCGAGCAGCAGCTCGACCTCGTCGACGCCCGACGGCCCGTAGGCGACCGCGCGGCCGCCGACCTCGACGCCCTCAGGGTCCTCGGTCTGCCGCAGGGCGAAGGACACGCGCGCGTGCGGCATGGCGAGTGAGGCCAGCTCCGCCGTCACGGCGGCGGCGAACCGCTCGGCCGCCTCCGTGCGCGCGTCCGTCAGCGCCTGCGCCAGCCCGCCCAGCTCGGCGCGCAGCGCGTCGCGCTCGGCGGTCAGCTCGCCGATCCGGTCGTCGTCGCTGTCCAGTTCGGTCAGCCGCGAGCTGCCCTCTTCGGCCCAGGCGAGCACGGCGGTGATGTTCTCGCCGTACTTGCGCGTGAGCGCGTTCAGTGCGGCCCGCCGCTCCTCGACGGCCGCGAGCCGCAGCGGGTCGGCGTCCAGGTCGTCGGCGTACCCCGCCAGCTCCCCGGCGACATCGCCCAGCAGGATCCCGATCTCCCCGATCCGGTCGGCCAGCGCGGCCAGTGCCGGATCGTGCGAGCGGACGGCGTCCAGGGCCCGCTGCGCCCCCGCGACGAGCGTGGCCGCGTCGATGCCCTCGGGGTCCTCCGGGTTGCCTGCGAGAGCGGCGTGAGCGGCCGTGGCTGCGGACGACAGAGCCTCCGCGTGCCCGAGCCGCTCGGCCTCCTCCGCGAGCTCCACGTCCTCCCCGGCGCGCGGCTCGACACCCGCGATCTCGTCGAGCCCGAACCGCAGCATGTCGGCTTCCTGGGCCCGCTCACGCGCGCGCGTGACGATTTCCTCCAGCTCGACGGAGACCGCCCGCAACCGCCGGTACGCCTCGCCGTACTTGGCGAGCGGCACGGCGACGGCGTCGCCCGCGTACCGGTCGAGCGCCTGCCGCTGCCGCGTCAGCTTCAGCAGCCCCTGCTGGTCGGTCTGCCCGTGCACGGCCACCAGCTCGTCGGCGAGCTCGGCCAGCATCCCCACGGGCACGCTGCGCCCGCCCAGATGCGCCCGGGAGCGCCCTTCGGCGGAAACGGTACGGCTGATGAGCAACGCACCGTCGTCGAGCTCGGCCCCCGCCTCCTCGGCCCGTACGACGGCCGACGTGCCCGCGGGGACGGTGATCCGCCCCTCCACGACCGCTTTCTCGGCCCCGATCCGCACGAGCGCCGGGTCCGCCCGCCCGCCGAGCAACAGCCCCAGGCTGGTGACCACCATGGTCTTGCCCGCACCCGTCTCGCCCGTCACGGCAGTGAACCCCGGCGACAGCTCGACGACCGCGTCGTCGATGACTCCGAGCGACCGTATCCGCATCTCCTCCAACACGGACACGACCTTACGAGGTCGGCACGGGGAAGTGCGACGGCCCCCGGGTCCGTGATGTGAAGGTGCAGGTGACGAATGGGTATCGGCCGCACATTGTCACCCAGGCGAGTGTCACGCCTCAGGGGCGCGGGGAACTGCGCGACCAGCCACATCCGGCCCGCAGCCGCCCGACGCGCCCCTCACATCACGGCGAACGGGCTAATGCGGCGCACCTCGCCACCCGGAAACCGGCAACGCGAACTTCGCCACAAGCCGGTCAGTGAACGACGCATGATGCAGCCGAGCCAACCGCACCGGCACAGCCCCCCGCCGCACCTCCACCCGCGCCCCCGGCGGCAACTCCACGGTCCGCCGCCCGTCACACCACAACACCCCCGGCGGGATGTGCGGCAGCACCTCCACGGCAAGCACAGAGTCCGGCGAGGTCACGAGCGGCTTGGCGAACAGCGCATGCGCCGAGATCGGCACCATCAACAACGCCTCGACCTCGGGCCACACCACGGGCCCGCCCGCGGAGAAGGCATAAGCGGTCGACCCGGTCGGCGTGGACAGCACAATCCCGTCGCACCCGAACCCCGTCACCGGCCGCCCGTCGATCTCCAGCACGACCTCCAGCAGCTTCTCGGCGCCGGCCTTCTGCACGGCCGCTTCGTTCAGCGCCCAGTCCGTGTGCACGATGTCGCCGTTCTGATGCACGACGACGTCGACGGTCATCCGCTCCTCGACCTCGTACGCCTTGGTGACGACCCGGTCGACGACCTTGTCGAGATCGTCCCGCTCGGCCTCCGCGAGGAACCCGACCCGCCCGAGGTTGACGCCCAGCATCGGCACCCCGGACGCCCGGGCGAACTCGGCGCCGCGCAGCAGCGTCCCGTCGCCGCCGAGCACGATGAGCAGCTCGCACCCGTCGAGGCACTGCGGGGTCGCCTCCTTGACGAGTTCCACCTCGTCCGGCAGGGGCAGGTCCTGCGCCTCCGCCGACAGCACCCGCACGCCGATCCCCGACCGCAGCAGTCCCTTGACCACCAGTTCGGCGCTGCGAATGGCCGCCGGCCGCCCTGTGTGGGCGAGGAGAAAAACAGTACGAGCTGAGTTCTGCATCAACGCGGCCCCTCCGCCACTGCTCGGTCAACGTCGGCCGGGTCCAGAGCGGGCGCCCCGGCACGCAGCCACAGAAAGTACTCGACATTCCCGGAGGGTCCGGGCAACGGACTCGCCGTGACCCCGTTCACCCCGAGCCCGAGATCCCACGCCTTCTCGGCGACACCGCGCACGGCCTCCGCCCGCAGTTGCGGACTCCGTACGACTCCCCCGCTGCCCAGCCGTTCCTTCCCCACCTCGAACTGCGGTTTCACCATCATCACCAGATCGGCGTCCGGCTTCACGCACCGCACCAGGGCGGGCAGCACCAGGCCGAGCGGGATGAAGGACAGATCCCCCACGACAAGATCCACTGGTTCCCCATCGATCGCTTCGAGCGTCAACTCGCGTACGTTCGTACGGTCCTTGACGGTGACGCGTTCATCGCTTTGGAGAGTCCAGGCGAGTTGTCCGTATCCGACGTCGACGGCGACGACGTGCGCGGCTCCGGCCCGCAGCAGCACATCGGTGAAGCCTCCGGTGGACGCGCCGGCGTCCAGCGCCCGCCGCCCCCGCACCGCGAGCCCCTGGGGCACGAAGACCTCCAGCGCGCCCGCGAGCTTGTGCCCGCCGCGCGAGACGTACTCGGGATCGCCGTCGTCGGTCTGGACGACGATCGCCGCCGCGGTCTCCACCTGGGTGGCCGGCTTGGTCGCGACGGTCTTGCCGACGGTCACCCGTCCGGCGGCGATGAGCTGGCTGGCGTGCTCACGCGACCGCGCGAGCTTCCGGCGGACCAGCTCCGCGTCAAGACGGCGGCGTGCGACTCCTGCCACGTTCGGTTCAGCTCCTCATCCCAGGCATCGACGGGGGCGCCGGAGGTCCCGGGCGGGCGTCGAGCGCGGTCAGCGCGTCACGCAGCCCCCGGTGTACATCCTCGTACACCTCCAGGTGCCCGTCGGTGGCGAGGTGGTCGGCGTCACCGAGGCGCTCGAGCTGGGCGTCGACGTCGGCGTCGCCGGTGGGGACGCGGGGGACGTTCAGCGGGGCGGGGGCCGCGGGGTCGTACTCGGGTTCGACCGCGAGCTCGACCGCGTCCTCGGCCGTGGTCTCCGCCTCGGCCTGCGCCGCCGGGATCTGAGTCTCCGGAACCGTGTCGCTCATGCCCAGACGCTACCCCGAACCGCTGGGGTACCGTCGATCGCGATGGCCACGATTGAGGAGTGCCGCGCCGCACTCGAAAAGCTCTCGGACAACATGCAGCGCGCCGAAGGGGACGCCCGCTCGGCCGCGGCCCTGGATCGCTCGGTGAGCTGCCACATCACCGACCTGGACGTCACCTTCGCCGGCCGCATGGCGGGCGGCCGGATCCACGTCCACGACACGCTCCAGGGCCCACCCCGTGAGAAGGCCCAGATCAGGCTGAGCATGACCGGCGACGATCTGGTCCTGCTGGTCGCCGGTGAGCTGAACTTCGCCAAGGCCTGGGGCGCGGGCCGGGTGAGACTGCACGCGGGAGTGCGCGACCTGCTCCTGCTCAGGAAGCTTCTGTAGCCGCCACCTTCTCGACCTCGGCCTTGTCCCTGACGCGTGCCTTGCGCGCCGCCGGCACCACCAGCGGCGTCCCGGTCTCCGGGTCGTCGATGACCTGACAGCGCAGCCCGAAGACCTCCTCGACCAGCTCCGCGGTGACGATGTCGTTGGGCGCGCCCTCGGCGATGACGGACCCGCCGCGCAGGGCGATGAGGTGGGTGGCGTAGCGGGCGGCGTGGTTGAGGTCGTGCAGCACGGCGACGAGCGTGCGCCCCTGTTCCTCGTGCAACTGGGCGCACAGGTCGAGGACGTCGATCTGGTGCTGGATGTCGAGGTAGGTCGTCGGCTCGTCGAGCAGCAGCAACGGCGTCTGCTGGGCCAGCGCCATCGCGATCCACACACGCTGCCGCTGACCGCCGGACAGTTCGTCGACATAGCGATCCGCGAGCTCGGCGACACCGGTCTGCTCCATCGACTCCTGTACGACCCGCTCGTCCTCGGTCGACCACTGGCGCAGGATCCCCTGGTGCGGGTACCGGCCGCGGCCCACCAGGTCGGCGACGGTGATCCCGTCGGGCGCGATCGAGGACTGCGGCAGCAGTCCCAGGGTGCGCGCGACCTTCTTCGCCGGCATGGACTGGATGACCTGGCCGTCGAGGAGCACCCGGCCCTGGCTGGGCTTGAGCATCCGCGACAGCGCCCGCAGCAGCGTGGACTTGCCGCACGCGTTCGGGCCGACGATCACGGTGAAGGAGTTGTCGGGTATCTCCACCGACAGCTTCTCGGCGATGACCCGCTGGTCGTAGGCGAGGGTGACGTTGTCGGCGGACAGGCGGTTCACAGTGCTCCTTCGGTTGTTCAGCCCGTTGTTCGGCCCGCTGCTGAGGCTGTAACTGCTCTTGCTGCTCTTGCTGCTCTTGCCGCTCTTGCCGCTCTTGCCGCTCTTGCTGTCGCCGGCGCTCATATCCGGCCCGCCTTGCGCTCGGTGACCAGCAGCCACAGCAGATACACGCCGCCGAGCACGCCCGTGACCACGCCCACCGGCATCTGGTCGGCGCCGAAGACCCGCTGGGAGATCCAGTCGGCGGCGACGAGGAGGGCGGCGCCCATGCACAGGGAGGGCAGCAGGTTCGGCCCGGGCGAGCGGGTCAGACGCCGGGCGAGCTGCGGGGCGGTGAGCGCCACGAAGCTGACGGGACCGGCGGCGGCCGTGGCGGCCGCGGTGAGCAGCACGGCGGCCAGCATCAGCAGCAGCCGTACGCGCTCGACGCGCACCCCGAGGGCGTACGACACGTCGTCGCCCATCTCCATCATCCTGAGCCCGCGCGCGTTGGCGAGGACGAGCGGCACGAGGACGGCGCACAGCGCGAGCAGCGGCCAGACCTGGGCCCAGTCACGGCCGCTGAGGGACCCGGTCATCCACACGACCGCACGGGCCGCGTCGACCAGGTCGGCCTTGGTCAGCAGATAGCCGTTGACCGCCGTCATGATCGCGGACATGCCGATACCGACCAGGACCAGTCGATAGCCGTGCACACCCCGCTTCCAGGCGAGCAGATAGATGGCGAGACCGGTCGCCAGCCCGCCCACGAGCGCGCCCACGGTGACCTGCCCCGCACTCCCGGAGAACAGCACGATCACCACGAGCGCGCCGGCCGTGGCGCCCTGCCCGAGACCGAGGATGTCCGGGCTGCCCAGCGGGTTGCGGGACAAAGCCTGGAACAGCGCGCCGCCGAGGCCGAGCGAGGCCCCGACCAGGAGCCCGACCAGCACGCGCGGCAGCCGCAGCTCGTTGACGATGAACTCCTGCCCGGCGTTGCCCTCGCCGAACAGCGTCCTGAGGACGTCACCGGCCCCGATCGGGAAGTCGCCGGTGCCGATCAGCAGCACGCTCGCGGTGAGCCCTGCCAGCACCAACAGCAGGACGACGTTCAGCGCCCGCACTTCCAGCCGTACGGAGAGCCCGCCCGGGGTACGTACGGCGCGGTTGTCGCCGCCGGACTTCGCCGCGTCCGGCGCCGCGGTCGTCGGTTCGCTCTTCACTGCGGTCCTCACAACTGGGCCGTCCTCCGCCGTCGTACGAGAAAGATGAAGACCGGTCCGCCGAGAATCGCGGTGACGATGCCGACCTGGAGCTCGGAGGGCCGGGCGACGATCCGGCCGATGATGTCGGCGCCGAGCAGCAGCACCGGCGACAGGACGGCCGCGTACGGCAGGATCCAGCGCAGGTCGGGCCCGGTGAAGGAGCGCACGACGTGCGGCACCATCAGGCCGACGAACACGATCGGCCCGCACGCCGCGGTCGCGGCACCGCACAGCACGGTGGCCGCGAGCATCGACAGCACCCGGGTGCGGTTCAGGTTGGCGCCGAGGGCCTTGGCGGTGTCGTCGCCCATCTCCATGGCGTTGAGCGGCCGGGCGAGAGCGAGCGCGAGGACCATGCCGGCCACGAGGAACGGCAGCACCTGCTCGATGGTGGAGTCCGTCGCCGAGGTCAGCGAACCGACCGTCCAGAAGCGCATCCTGTTCAGGGCCGCGTCGTCCATGATCATCACGGCCTGGAGATAGCCGTAGAGCGCGGCGCTGATCGCCGTACCGGCCAGCGCGAGCCGGACCGGTGTGGCGCCCCGGCTGCCGCCGAGGAACCAGACCACCGCCCCGACCGCGGCAGCGCCGAGGAAGGCGAACCAGACGTAGACGTTCAGGCTGGTGACGCCGAAGAAGGTGATGGCGGTGACGACCGCGGCGGACGCGCCCGCGTTGATGCCGAGCAGGCCGGGGTCGGCGAGCGGGTTGCGGGTGAGCGCCTGGAGCACGGCTCCGGCCAGGCCGAGCGCGGCGCCGGCGAGCAGTCCGAGGACGGTGCGCGAGATCCGGTCGTCGACCACGACGTCGCCGTAGGTGCCCGAACTCTCGAAGAGCCCGTGCCAGACCTCCCCCAGCGACAGTTGTTTCGCCCCGATCGCGATGCTGGCCGACGCGACGGCCAGCAGGATCAGGACAGAGACGAGCAACCCAACGGCACGTATCGCCCGTCGGGTTGGCGGCGCGGACACGGACTCCGCGCGCTGTTCGGGAGGACTGTCAACCAACACGCAGTTAGGTTAGCCTACCCTCCCATTCAGCCACGATCCCGCTGCATGCGCTCCCTCACACCGCCGCCGTGCGACGACTCACCAACCCAGCCGCGCCAGCGCCTTCCCCGAGTCCAGGGCGCACGAACCGTCCCCGGCCGCCGTCCAGGCCGCCGCGCACAGCGCCCGCAGGCCGTCCAAGGCCGCCCCGTCACCGTCGAGTTCCAGCCGCTCTCCCCGCGCGGTCGCCGTCCAGCCACCGCACCGGAAGCCCTCACCCTGCTCGGTGACCTCCGGTTGCCCCGTGAGCAGCCCCCGCAGATCGGCGTCCACGTATGTCGGCCGGTGCTGCGGCGGCGCGGCGAGCAACTGGGCGCCGTCGGTCACCCCGGTCAGGACGAGCAACGAGTCGACCTCCCCGTTGAACGCGCCCTCGATGTCCGTGTCCAGCCGGTCCCCGACCACCAGCGGCCGCTCGGCGCCGGTACGCAGGATCGTCTCGCGGTGCATGGGAGGCAACGGCTTGCCCGCCACTTGCGGCTCGGCACCGGTGGCGATGCGTACGACCTCCACCGCCGCGCCGTTGCCCGGCCCGATCCCGCGGGCGCCGGGAATCGTCAGGTCGGTGTTGGACGCGAACCAGGGCACCCCGCGCGCGATGGCGTAACACGCCTCGGCGAACCGCCCCCACACCAGCTCCGGCCCGCCGTACCCCTGCACCACGGCCGCCGGTTCGTCGTCCGCCGACTCGACCGGCTCAAGGCCGCGCTCACGCAGCGCCACCCGCAGCCCCTCCCCGCCGATGACCAGCACCCGGGCACCCTCCGGCACCTGCTCGCTGATCAGCCGCGCGGCCGCCTGCGCCGACGTGATCACGTCGTCCGCGCCCGTGGGTATCCCCAGCGCCGTCAGATGCGCCGCCACGACGTCCGGCGTCCGCAATGCGTTGTTCGTGACATACGCGAGATGCATCCCGTCCGTTCTCGCCGCCTCCAGCGAATCGACGGCGTACGCGATCGCGTTCCCGCCCGCGTACACCACTCCGTCGAGGTCGAGCAGCGCCGTGTCGTACGCCTGGCTCAGGGCCCGGCCACTGCCCGAGGGCCTCGTCCTGACGCTCTGGCTCATTTGGCATCGCTCCTCGTTCGACGGCTTTCCCCCGATCATCCCCCATGCCACCGACACCCGTACGATGCCGGGATGAACACAGCAGGTCACCCGGAAGCAACGGCGCGCCGAGGCCTCGAACTCACCCCGTTCCGAGGACTTCGCTACGACCCCGACCGGGTCGGCAGTCTGGCCGCCGTGACATCCCCTCCGTACGACGTCGTCGTCCGCCCCGACGGCCTGCACCATCTCCAGGACGCGGACCCGCACAACATCGTCCGCCTGATCCTGCCCCAGGCCGACACGCCGGTCGCCCGCAACGAACAGGCGGCGCGGACACTGCACCGCTGGCTGTCCGAAGGCGTACTGACCACCGACTCCGACCCCGGTCTCTACGTCTACGAACAGCGCGACGGCGAGGGCATGCTGCAACGCGGCGTCATCGGCGCCCTGCGCGTGTCGGAGCCCTCGGAGGGCCTGGTCCTGCCGCACGAGGACGTCATGCCGCACGTGGTCGCCGACAGAGCGGACCTGATGCGCGCCACGTCCGCCAACCTCGAACCCCTGCTCCTGACCTACCGGGGCAACGGCACGGTGGCCGACACGACCGCCGTCATCGAGCGCACCATCGAGGGCCCGCCGCTCCTCTCGACCACCACCGAGGACGGCTTCAGCCACCGCCTGTGGTCGGTCACCGACCCCGCCGACCTGGCCCGCATCCAGTCGGACCTGACCCGCCGCCAGGCCCTGATCGCCGACGGCCACCACCGCTGGGCGACCTATCGACGTCTACGCGCGGAGCACGCCTCGCCGAGCCCCTGGGACTACGGCCTGGTCCTCCTGGTCGACACGGCCCGCTACCCCCTGCGCGTGCGCGCCATCCACCGTCTGCTGCACGGTGTACCGGTCCCGGACGCCCTGGCCGCCCTCGACGGCCTCTTCCGTGTCCGCCGCCTCGAAGTACCGCTCGCCGAAGCGCTGGAGACCCTGGCGGACGCGGCCTGTGCGGGCAACGCCTACCTCCTCGCCGGCGACGGCGCCTTCCACCTCGTCGACCGGCCGGATGCGGACCTCCTCGCCCGCACGATCCCGACCGACCGCCCCGACGCCTGGCGCACCCTGGACGCGACGGTCCTGCACGCCACTCTCCTCGCCCACGTCTGGCACGTGCCCGAGGACGACCCCACCCGCATCGCCTACATCCACGACACCGCTGCCACCGTCGACAAGGCGGAACGCGACGGCGGTACGGCCGTCCTGATGCACCCCGTCCGCGAGGACGTCGTACGCGACCTGGCCCGCCAGGGCGTCACCATGCCCCGCAAGTCGACGTCGTTCGGCCCGAAGCCGGCGTCGGGCCTGGTACTGCGCGCACTGGACTCCTAGAACGCCGAAGGGGCGGGACCCCTTACCCGGGATCCCGCCCCTCACGTCATACGCCGCCGGTCGCCGCTACTCCTTGCGATCCTCGTCGGCCTCGCCCCGAGCGTCCTGCTCGTCGCCGCCGACAAGGTCGCCGTCCTTCTCGTGGTTCTCGTCCTCGTCGAAGGCGTCGACGAACTCGACACCGTCCAGCTCCGCGAGCCGGTCGGAGGCATCGGTGCTGCCGTCCTTGTCGGCCTCGACGGCCTTCGCGAACCACTCACGCGCCTCACCCTGCCGCCCGGCGGCGAGCAGCGCGTCCGCGTACGCGTACCTGAGCCGCGCGGTCCACGGCTGTACGGCATTGGAGGCGAGCTCGGGGCTCTGGAGCGTCACGATGGCCGCGTCCAACTGCCCCATGTCACGCCGGGCGCCGGCCGCGACGAGCCGCATCTCCACCTGCCCGGCCTTGTCGAGCTTCTGCACCTCGGGAGCCCCGGCCATGTCCAGCGCTTTCTCCGGCCGCCCGAGCCCACGCTCGCAGTCGGCCATCAACGGCCACAGCTCCACGCCACCCGTCATCCGCCGGGCAGCCCGGAACTCGGCGAGCGCCTCCGCGTACTTCTGGTTGGCGTACGCGGCGAACCCGCCCGCCTCTCGTACGGCCGCGACACGCGACGCGAGCCGCAGGGCCACCTTGGAGTAGCCGTAGGCACCCTCGGGGTCCTCGTCGATGAGCCGCGCGACCATCACCAGGTTCTTGGCGACATCCTCCGCGAGCGTCTTCGGCAGACTCTGAAGCTCCTGCCGTACGTCCTTGTCGATCTCGTCGCCCGTGACGTCCTCGGGGATGGGCAGCCGCTTGATCGGCTCGCGATCCCGGTCGCGATCCCGTTCATCACGGAACCTTCCGCCGCCTCGCCGGTCATCCCG
Source organism: Streptomyces sp. NPDC036764 (assembly GCF_055609385.1). Lineage (NCBI taxonomy): Bacteria > Bacillati > Actinomycetota > Actinomycetes > Kitasatosporales > Streptomycetaceae > Streptomyces > Streptomyces sp. NPDC036764. Next base: position 1,445 of record NZ_JBVJPT010000016.1, on the reverse strand, counting down.
TCGATCGTCACGCCGGTCGTCACGCCCACGGAACCCTCCGGGACGCCCACCACGGTCGTCCCGACGCGGCCCACGACCGCCACCACGGTCGTCACGCCCCCGGAACCCACCGCGCTCGCCACGGTCACTGTCGCGACGGTCATCCCGCCGGAACCCACCGCGGTCACCACCACGGTCACCACGGCTGTCGTCACGCCTGAACCCACCGCGGTCGTCGCCACGGCTGTCGTCACGCCTGAACCCACCGCGGTCACCGCGATCGCCACGGTCGCCGCGCTCACCACGGTCACTGTCGCGACGGTCGTCCCGCCGGACGCCGCGGTCGCGGTCATCACGCCGGAAGCCACCACGATCGTCCCGGCGGTCATCGCGACGGTCGTCACGCCGATCATCCCGACGGTCGTCACGGCGGTCGTCACGGCGGTCGTCACGGCGGTCGTCACGGCGGAATCCACGGTCCCGGTCATCGCCTCGACGGTCGTCGCGGCGACCGTAGCCACCACGGCTGTCGTCACGCCGGCCGTACCCGCCGCGGTCGTCTTCCCGACGCGGCCCACTCGGCCGATCATCGCGACGGTAGGACGGACGGTCGTCCTGCCGACGCGGCGCACTCGGCCGGTCGTCACGGCGGTAGGACGGACGGTCGTCTTCCCGACGCGGCCCACTCGGCCGGTCGTCACGGCGGTAGGACGGACGGTCGCCGTCCCGCCGCAGCCCACGCTCACGATCCCGGTCGTCCCGACGCGGTCCGGTCGGCCGGTCGTCACGGCGGAAGGGGGGACGGGGTCCGCGGTCACCTTCACGGCGGTCATCGCGCCGATCGTCGCGGCGGTCGTCACGCCGATCATCGCGGCGGTCGTCACGCCGGCCGAAGCCACCACGGCTGTCGTCACGCCGGAAGCGGCTACGGTCACCACCGCGGTCGTTGTCGCGCCGGAAGCCACCACGGTCACCGCGGTCTCCACGGTCCCCCCGCTGACCGCCTCGGTCAGCGCGGTCACCACTGTCCCGTCGCCGCTGGTCGCGCTCCGGTCGGTCGTCGGGAGAGTTGGTGGACATCGGTGACTCCTGTCTTCGGTACACAAGCATTGTAAAAACAAAAGGACCCCTGGTCCCAGCTGAACGCTGGGACCAGGGGTCCTCCAAAGATTGTTCGGCGGCGTCCTACTCTCCCACAGGGTCCCCCCTGCAGTACCATCGGCGCTGTAAGGCTTAGCTTCCGGGTTCGAAATGTAACCGGGCGTTTCCCTCACGCTATAACCACCGAAACCCTAATGGTTTCGAGCGAACAAGCACACTTTTCTTTTGTCTGTTCTGCTCAAAGCCGACAACGGTCGTTGTCTCAGAACTAACACAGTGGACGCGAGCAACTGAGGACAAGCCCTCGGCCTATTAGTACCGGTCACCTCCACACCTTGCGGTGCTTCCAGATCCGGCCTATCAAC
>NZ_JBVJPT010000015.1:0-286478 GCF_055609385.1 Streptomyces sp. NPDC036764 | reverse complement strand
CCCCCCCCCCCCCCCCCCCCCCCCCCCCCCCCCCCCCCCCCCCCCCCCCCCCCCCCCCCCCCCCCCCCCCCCCCCCCCCCCCCCCCCCCCCCCCGCTTCCGGCCCTGAAGGGGCCTCGTCCTCACACGCCGGACGGGCTGAGCTGGTCAGCCTGTCCGGCGTTCTGGCGTGCCCGTCGCGGCAGGCTCACCGCCGCCAACACCGCCGCTCCCGCCAGCAGCAGCGCCCCCGCGACCGCCGCGCCGTGCATCCCGCTGGTGAACGCCTCGCGCGCGACCGTGGCAAGCCCCGGCACCCGATCGGCGACCGCCAGTGCCCCGCCAAGCGTCTCGCGGGCCGTGTCCGGGGCCGAGTCCGGGATGTCGTGACGGTAGATCGCCGTACCGATCGAGCCGAGCACCGCCATGCCCAGCGCGCCGCCGAACTCTCCGCCGGTCTCCATCAGGGAGGACGCGGCGCCGGCCCGCTCCACCGGGGCGGTGCCCAACGCGAGGTCCATGATCTGGGACATCACCGTGACGCCGCCGACGGCCAGGACCGCGCACGAGGTCAGCACCAGCCACATCGAGTCCGTTCCGGCGAGGGTCAGCAGCGCGAAGCCGGCCGCGGCGATCGTGAAGCCCGCCGTGACGACGTGGGCCCGATCGACGCCCTTCTGCACCAACTGGGTCGCGATCGGCCCCGCCGCCCCGATCGGCACCGACGGCAGCAGCGCCCACAGGGCCGCCTCCAGCGCACCCATGCCGAGCACCGACTGCAAGTACTGCGTGGTGAAGTACGACGAGCCCATCACCGCGAACATGCAGACGAGGTTCAGGGCGACCGACGGCGCGAAGCCCCGCCCCCGGAACAGGGCCGGGGAGATCATCGGTGAGGCGCTCGTGCGCTGCCGGTGCACGAACAGCGCCGCGAACAGCAGGCCGACGGTGATCGAGACGACGTAGCGGACGTTCCAGCCCTCGGAGGGAATCTCCTTCAGGCCGTAGACCACGGGGAGCACGGCCGCCATCGACAGGGGGACGCTCAGCAGGTCGAAGCGGCCGGGTGCCGGGTTCTTCGACTCGGGGAGCAGGATCGGGCCGAGGATCAGCAGGAGCGCCATCGCGGGCAGGTTGACCAGGAAGACCGAACCCCACCAGAAATGCTCGACCAGCACGCCGCTCATCACCGAGCCCAGCGCGATCCCGCCGGTCATCACGCCGGACCACACACCGATCGCCTTCGCGCGCTGGCCGGGGTCGGTGAACAGCGTGCGCAGCATGGCCAGCGTCGACGGCATCAGGGTCGCGCCGCCGATGCCGAGGACCGCGCGGGCCGCGATCAGCATCTCGGCGCTGTTCGCGTAGGCCGCCGTCAGCGAGGCGGCGCCGAAGGCGGCGGCGCCGATCACCAGGAGCCGGCGGTGGCCGATGCGGTCGCCGAGCGAGCCCATCGTCATCAGCAGGCCGGCCAGGACGAAGGCGTAGATGTCGAAGATCCAGAGCTGCTGGGTGCCGCTCGGCTCCAGGTCCGCGCTGATCGCCGGGATCGCGAAGTAGAGGACCGAGACGTCCATCGAGACCAGCAGCAGCGGCAGCATCAGCACGCCCAGGGCGGTCCATTCGCGGCGGCCGGCCCGGGCGGGCGGTGCGGTGGTGGTGCTCGGGTTCGTTGTCATGACGGTGAATGTACGCGCGTCTTAAACGCTTGTCTAGAACGTTTGTATAGGACGGTTGTATGGATCGGCGGTAGGGTGGTCGCATGGGACACCGTGAGGATCTGCTGGAGGGCGCCAAGCGCTGCCTGCTCGACAAGGGCTTCGCGCGCACGACGGCGCGGGACATCGTCAAGGAGTCGGGGACCAACCTGGCCTCGATCGGCTACCACTACGGCTCGAAGGACGCGCTGCTGGCGCAGGCGTACGTGTCGCTGGTCGAGGGGATGAGCGATGCCTTCGACGGCGACGGGAGCGCCGGGATCACCGCCGAGCCGGGCTCGTTCGAGAGATTCGAGCAGGTGTGGTCGAACATCATCGGCACCATGCGCGAGCCCGGTTCGATGTGGCGGCTCAGCATGGAGATCGTCGTCATGGGCGACCGGCTGCCCGAGCTGCGCGACCATCTTGCGGCGGCTCAGCGGGAGGCCGGGCGCGGGCTGATTCCGCTGCTCATGGGCGGACGGGAGGAGGACGTCCCGGAGGAGGCCGTGGACACGCTCGGCATGTTCTACGTGACCCTGATGACGGGCCTGATCGCGCAGTGGACCTTCGACCCGAAGACCGCGCCCGGCGCGGAGCAGCTCACCGCGGGGCTGCGTCAGGTGTTCGAGGCGTTCACGGGGAAATGACGCGTCCTTCGCGCATCTCGATCGCCCGGTGCGCGAAGTGCCGTACGACGGCCCGGTCGTGGCAGATGAACAGGTAGCCGAGGCCGAGGTCGTCCTGGAGGTCGGCGAGCAGGTTCAGCACGCCGGCCCGGACGGAGGGGTCCAGGGACGAGACCGGTTCGTCGAGGACCAGCAGTCGCGGTTCGCAGGCCAACGCGCGTGCTATGCCGACGCGTTGGCACTGGCCGCCGGAGAGTTCGTGCGGCCGGCGCTCGCCGCAGGACGGGTCCAGGCCCACCCGGTCGAGGAGTTCGGCGACCTGGGCGGGACCGTCGTCGGGGCTCCAGCGGCCCTGCACCTTCAGCGGTTCCGCCACGGCCTCGCGGACGCGTTGGCGCGGGCTGAGGGAGCCGTACGGGTCCTGGAGGACGGGCTGCATGCGCGGGCGGACCGGCCGCAGCTCACGTTCGCTGAGCGTGGTCAACTCCCGCCCCTCGAAGCGCACTTCACCGGAGTCCGCGCGGCGCAACTGGAGCACCGCCAGGGCCGTGGAGGACTTGCCGCAGCCGGAGGGGCCGCACAGGGCGAGGGTCTCGCCGGCGGCCAGGGTGAAGGAGACGTGGTCGACGGCGGTGACGTCGCCGTGGCGGACGACGAGGTCGCGGACGTCGAGGAGCGGGTCACTCATGCGGGCTGCGGCCCCTCTGTCAGGAACAACTCGGTTGCCGGGTACGGGAGTTCGGGCCAGCGGTCGCAGGCCACCAGCCGCCCCTCCACCCGCTGCGGCTCCGGCTCCGCCGTACGGCAGGCATCCGCGGCGAGCGGGCAGCGCGGGGCGAAGGCGCAGCCCGGCGGCAGGGCGTCCGGGACGGGCGGGGTGCCACGCAGGGCGGGGAGGCGACGGCCCGCGGGCGCGTGCTGCGGGAGGGAGGCCAGCAGGCCCGCCGTGTAGGGGGCGCGAGGCCGGTCCAGCACCTCGTGCGCCGGGCCGAGCTCGGTGAGCCGGCCGGCGTACATCACCAGCACCCGGTCCGCGTGGTCCCGTACCACGTCCATGTCGTGGGTGACCAGGACGAGCGCGGCCCCGACGGCCTCACGCCGCTCGGCGAGCACCCGCAGCACCTGGTCGCGGTGCTCCTCGTCCAGGGCGGTGGTCGGCTCGTCCGCGACGACGATTCCGGGCTCGCCGACCGTCGCCATGGCGATGACGGCGCGCTGCCGCATGCCGCCGGAGTACTCGTGCGGATACGCCCGTGCCCGGCGCGCGGCGTCCGGGATGCCCACCCGGTCCAGCGCGGCGACCGCACGGGCCCGGGCCTCCTTGCGGGAGACGCCGGCCACCGACCGTACGGCGGCGGCGAGTTGGTCGCCCACCGGGTGCACGGGGGAGAGGGCGGACAGGGCGTCCTGCGGGACGAGGGAGATACGGCGGCCGCGGTGGGCCGAGAGGTCCGGCAGGATCGTGCCGCTCGTCGTCGCGCGCCGGGGCAGCATGCCGAGCAGGGCCCGGGCGGTGAGCGACTTGCCCGCGCCCGACTCGCCCACGATCGCCAGGACTTCGCGCGGGCGGACGTCGAAGGACAGGCCGCGCACGGTCGGGGCGCCGTCGAAGGCGATACGCAGGTCTCGCACCGACAGCAGTACGTCAGACGGCAACGGAGGGCTCCTTCCGTGGTTCGGCCCCGGTCGCTCGCCGTGGCCTCGCCCGACGGCCGGGCACGGCCGCCGCCCCTGACACCGCAAGGCCCGCGAGCAGGGCCAGTGCGACCGCCGGGGCGAGGGCCGCCCAGGGGGCGCGCTCGACGTAGGCACGGGACTCGTCGAGCAGCAGCCCCCACTCGGGCGCGGGCGGCTGGGCGCCCAGGCCCAGGAAGCCGAGGGAGGCCAGGGCGAGGGCGATGCCGGGCAGGCGCAGCAGGGCGTGGCGGGCGACCGGGGCGGCGACCGACGGCAGGACGTGCCGGGTGACGATCCACAACGGGGTCGCCCCCATGGCCCGCTGTGCGGTGAGGAACGCGGACGCCCGCACCTCCTGCACGAGCGCCGCCGCGTGCGCGGACAGCGCCGGCCAGGAGATCAGGGCGACGGCGAGTGCCGCACCGGCCGTGCCGGGACCGGTCGCAGCGGCGACCAGGATGCCGACGATCACCGGCGGCAGGGCGTTGGCGATGTCCGCCGCGCCGGCCGCGACGCCGGGCATGAAGCCCATCGCGAGCGCGACCAGCAGGCTCAGCGCGCAGATGGCGACGGCCGTGCCGACCGTCGAGGCGGCGCCATGGCCGAGGCGGGCGAGCACATCGCGGCCGAGGGCGTCGGTGCCGAGCGGGTGCGCCCAGGAGGGGGCGGCGAGCCGGGCGGCCGTGTTCACCGTGTACGGGTCGCGCAGCAGGCCCGAGCCGATGGTGAGCAGCAGGACGGCGGCGAGCGTGAGCGGGACCGCCGGGTGGGCACGGACCGGGCGGGCCGGCGGCAGGCTCAGCCCCGCGTCACGCAGGGCGGGGCCGAGCAGCCGGCGCCGTACGCCCAGCGCCACCGCGCCCGTGACCAGGCCGAGCAGCAGCAGGGCCATTACGGAGCCCTGGAGCAGCGGCAGGTCCTGCGACTTGGCCGCGCCGAGTGCGCTGCGGCCGATGCCGGGCACCGCGAAGACCATCTCCACCGCGACCGCGCCTCCCGTCAGGCCGACGGCGACCATCCCGAACTGCGGTACCAGCGGCGGCAGTACGCGCCGCAGCGCGGCCCCCGCGATCCTGGCCCGGCTCACCCCGGCGCCCCGCCACAGCTCCACCCACCGTTCGTCGAGGACGGCGGGCAGCGCGTCCGCGACCAGTCGGCCGAGCAGCCCGCCCGCCGGGACGCCGAGGGCGAGCGCGGGCAGCACCAGATACCCGGGGCCCGCCCAGCCGGCCGTCGGCAGCCACCCCAGCCACACCCCGCACACCAGCAGCGCGACCGTGGCCAGCAGGAACTCGGGTACGGCGGCGAGCATCGCGGCGAACGCGCCGGCCGAACCCCGGCCCCGCACCAGTACGGGCACGACGATTGCGGCGGCCAGCACGACCGCCACGCCGAGCGCCGCGCCCATCAACCCCAGCGACACCTGGAGCCCGGCGACGACGGACGGCAGCACATCGGTGCCCGACACCCAGGAGGTGCCGAAGTCGCCGCGCAGCAGGTCGGCGGCCCAGCTCCGCAGCAGGGCGAGGGGGCCGGCGTCCAGTCCGAGGTCCGCGCGGATCGCGGACAGGGCCTCCTCGGTCGGCTCCTGCTCGGCCGACCTGGCGCGCAGCACGGTGAGCGCGGGGTCCCGGTGCGAGAGCCAGGGCAGCAGACCGACGGTGGCCAGGACGGCGACGAGACAGACGATCCGGGCCGGCGCGGCCGAGGTGGTCGACCTCCGTGCGGTGGGCCTCACTTGACGTAGGTGTTCACGGTGACGAGCTCGCGCTCGCGCGGGTCGTGCGCCGCGCCGACGACACCGGCCGCGTCGCCCTGGATCACCCGCTCGTGCAGCAACGGCACGGCCGCGTCGGTGGCGAGTACGGCGGCCTCGGCGGCGACGATCGCCTCGCGGCGGGCCTCACCGACCTTCGTGCCGGCGGCCTTCCTCAGCCGCTCGTCGACGCCGTCGCTCGCGAACTGCGACAGGTTGAAGGTGCCCTCGGAGGCGAAGTCGCTGTAGAGGTACGCGGCCGGGTCGCCGGAGTCGAGAACGGTGGCACGGGACAGGACGAACGCGTCGAACCGGCCCGCGAGGGCGTCGGCCTCGATGTTGGTGTACTCGCGGACGTCGAGCTTCACCTCGAACCCGGCCTTCTGGAGCTGCTGTTGCAGCAGTGCCGCCACCTCCGGCATCTCCGAGCGGTCGGTGTACGTCCCGATGGTGATCGCGGCGCCCTTCGGGTCACCCGCCCCGGCAGCCCGCGTGACCGGCTCGCGCAGCTTCGCCGCCCACGGCAGTGCCGGGCCGAGCAGCCCCTCGGCGACGTCGGCGCGCCCCTCGTACACGCCCTGCGCGATGGCGTCGGTGTCGATCGCCTCGCGGGCCGCCGCCCGCAGTGCGGGGTCCTCGAACGCGCCCTCGGCGGTGTTCAGATACAGCGTGTTGGTGCGCGGCATCGGGACTTCGGTGATCAGGTCCTGGTCGAGCACCGCCGCCTGGGAGACCGGGATCGCCTCGACGATGTCGGCCTCGCCGCTGCGCAGCGCCGCCGCGCGGGCGGTGCCGTCGGGGACGAACTTCACGTCGATCCCGGGGGCCTTGGCCCTGCCGCCCCAGTAGGCGTCGTAGCGGTCGAGGGTGGCGGCGGCGGTGCCGTCGGCCTTCGTGAGCTCGAAGGGTCCGGTGCCGGCGCCGACGGGGTTCACCGTCTTCCCCCGGTACGCCTTCGCCGCCAGGATCGACAGTTGGGGCGAGCAGAGGCGTTGCGGGATCAGCGGGTCCTCGGTGGCGGTCGTGACGGTGACCGTGCCGGCGTCCGCGGCCTTCGCGGTCAGCTCGACGCCGTCGAGGATGCGGGGCTTGGGGGAGGCGGAGGCCGCCTTCGCCAGGGAGCGGACGACGGAGGCGGCGTCCAGTCTCGTGCCGTCGTGGAACGTGACGCCGTCGCGTATGTCGAAGGTCCAGGTTCTGCCGGACTGCCGCCACGCTGTGGCCAGGGACGGCCGGGCGTCGCCGTCCTCGTCGAGCCGTACGAGGGTCTCGGCGGTCGACCAGCGCGACAGCTTGAACGCGTCGTCGGAGAGCGGGGACAGCCCGGAGCGCGGGGGCTGCATCATCGCGACGCGTACGCGCTTGCCGTCGGCCCCCGCTTCGGTGGCGGACTCGGCACCGGCGAAGCAGCCGGTGAGCAGTGCGGAGACCGCGGTCAGGGCGGTGGCGGGGAGCAGGAGACGGGCGGGCAGGCGCACGGAACCCTCCGGGTAAAGGGGCAGTCAAGAGAGCGGTTGCTGCGACCGTAGCATGATGACAATCGTTTTCAATAATTAGTCCCAAGGTGTGGGGTGAGGCTCTGGCCGTCGCCTGTCGTTGCGGTCGTGCGCTGCGTGCGGATGATGGATCCCATGCGGCTCGACACGCCTGGAGCAGGCGCCGAGGTGGATGTTCTGATCGTCGGTGGCGGGCCCGTCGGGCTCACCGCCCGGGCGCTGCTCGAACGCTGGGGCGTACGGACCCTGCTGGTCGAGAAACGCCGTGAGTTGTCGCCGTTCCCACGGTCCCGGCTGGTCAACGTGCGCACGATGGAGATCTTCCGGCAGCTCGAACTCGCCGAGCGGATCACGCAGGCCGCGTTCGCGCCGGAGTACGGCCGGATCCGCTTCCGGGACACGCTGCACGCCCCCGACTTCGCCTCGGCGGCGATGATCGGGGTCAACGGGCCGGTGCCGGAGAGCCCGGTGACCGGCGCCGTCACCTCGCAGGACCGGCTGGAGCCCACCCTGCTCGGCGCCGCCGCCTCCGAGGTGCGGTTCGGTGTCGAACTCGTCGACCTCGCCGAGAAGGGCGAGAGGGTCGTCGCCCTGCTCGCCGACCACGACGGCGGGGAGCGCACACGCGTCAGCGCCCGCTACCTACTGGCCGCCGACGGCGCCAACTCCACCGTCCGCGAACGGCTCGGCATCGGCACCGAGGGCCCCGGCGCGGTCGGCCGCGTCACCACCGTCGTCTTCGACGCCGACCTCGGCCGGTGGTCCGCACGGCAGCCCGCCGGGGTCTACCTCACCTCGCAGGGATCGTTCCTGCCGCTGTACCCCGAGGGCGGCTGGGCCTGGTTCACGCCCACACCCGAGGACACCGGCGGCGCCGACTGGCCCGGCCTCGTCGCGCGTTCCCTCGGCGCCGACGTGAAGGTCGACGTCCTTCGCGTGCAGCACTGGGTGGTGAACGCCTTCGTCGCCGAGCGCTTCCGGCACGGACGGACCCTGCTGGCCGGCGACGCCGCGCACGCGATCCCGCCCGCCGGCGGTCTGGGCATGAACGTCGGCGTCGCCGATGTGCACAACCTCTGCTGGAAACTGGCGGGCGCGCTGCAGGGCTGGGCCGGGCCCGCGCTGCTGGACAGCTACGAGCGGGAACGGCGGCCCGTCGCCCACCGCACGCTCGGCCAGGCGGTGGAGAACTCCAAGATGATGTTCCAGGTGCAGGACGTGCGCCGCGAACAGCTCAGCGCGGGCGCCGCGCGGCCGCCGGACCACGTCGAACCGCCCTGGTCGGAACAGTACTTCGCGCAACTCGGTCTGGTGCTCGGCGTCGCCTACCGCTCCGACGCCGTCCTGACCGGCGACGGCACGCCGACGATGCCGCCGGAGACGGGCACGACCTACGTCCCCACGGCCGAACCGGGCCACCGCGTGCCGCATCTCTGGCTCACCGACGGCCGCTCCACCCTCGACGCGTTCGGCGAGTGGTTCACCCTGCTCACCTCCGCCCCCGACGACTGGCGGCCACCCGCCACCCCGCCCTGGCCGCTGCGCGTCGAGCCGCTGCCCGCCGAGCACACCGAACAGTGGGACCTGCCCCCGCAGGGCGCGCTGCTCGTCCGCCCCGACGGCCACATCGCCGCCCGCTTCGGCGACGGACCGCCGGGCGACGGCACCCTCCACGACGCCCTCGCCGCCGTCACCTCGCGCTGACCGGCCGATCCGGCCCGGCTACAGCCGCGCCCCCTTGAGCGCCATGTGCAGCAGCAGCCGGTCCTCCCCGTCGTCGAGGTCCAGGCCCGTGAGCTGTTCGACGCGGGAGAGGCGGTAGTACAGGGTCTGTCGGTGGATACCCAGCTCGGCTGCCGTGCGGCCGGCCTGGCCCGCGCAGTCCAGGTAGACCTCGGCGGTGCGGGCGAGTTCCTGATGGGCGGGGGAGAGGAGCGGGGCGACCGCGGGGTCGTGGAGGGTCTGCGGGGAGAGCGAGGTCAGCAGGCGGTACGGACCGATGCCCGACCACTCCGCCACCGGGCCCAGCTTCGGTTCCGCGAGGGCCGCGCGGGCCGCGGCCGACGCCTCCTGCCAGAGTGTGCCCAGCTCGGCGAGGCCGGTACGCGGCTCGCCGAGGCCGGCCGCGACCTGCGCCGGGCCGCCCGGCTTGGGCGGCCGGGTGGCGGCGGGGCCCTCCTTCAGCAGCCGGGACGCCGCCGCCTGGGCGGCCGTGCGCACCTGCGGCGAGCGCAGCCGTACGAGCACGGCGAGACTCTGCCCGGACGCGCCCCACGGCACCGTGCACAGCGCGGTCGCGTGCGGCACCGTCCGCACGGACGGGGCGTCGTCGGGGTCCGCCGACTGCCACGGGGCCACGCAGACGACAGTGTGGACGCCGTCCGCGCGCGGGCCGAGGGCCGTGCGCAGCTCGGCGATCGCCATGTCGCCCTGCCAGCCGCGCTCGGCGGTCAGCGCGGCCCGCAGCTCCCGGCTCAGGTCCGCCCCGTGCTGCGCCTCGTCCGCGAGCAGCGCGCCGATCCGGGCGGTCACCTCCATCGCGGCCGTGAGCTGCTGGTCCGTGGGCCCCGGATCGTCGTCCAGGAGCCAGACGTAGCCCCGTACTACACCCCTGTGGCGTACCGGCAGGCAGATACGTCCGCGGTACACCCCCGCCTCCGGGGTGCGCGGGATCCGCACCGGCCCGGTGGCGCGTGTGATGCCGAAGCCCTCGAACCAGGTCTTCACGGCCGACGTGGAGCGGCGCGTCAGGATCGAGCGGGCGCGGACGGGGTCCAGGGCCGAGGCGTCGAGCTCGTCCTCGCTGTCGTAGGCCCCGAAGGCGATCAGCTCGAAGTCCCGGTTCTCCAGCGTCGCGGGGGCGCCCAGGAGCTCCGAGATCTCGTCGACCAGCTCCTGGTAGTCACCCTTGAATTCCGACGTCACCCGGGCATTCTCCCGCATTTTCCGAGGCTCTTCATACATCTGTCTGAGATCTGCGGCACGGATGCGTGACAGGTGTCGATGGCCGACGATCGGAGGGATCCTTAGGTTTCACGGTGGTTCTCCGTGCCGTACCCGACTGGTTGGGATTCGGCTGCTTTTCTCCTGTCTGTGGAGGTGCCCCGTGCTGGGTCCCGTGATTCTTGCCGCGTCGCGCAGCGACCGGATGCGACGCCTGATCTCGGCGGCCCCGGTGACCAAGCAGGTCGTCGACCGCTTCATCCCGGGCGAGACGGTCGACGAGATCGTGCCGATCATCAAGGACCTCAGCGACCGGGGTCTTGAGCTGACGATGGACGTCGTCGGCGAGGACATCACCCGCCCGGAGCAGGCCGCCGCCGCCCGGGACGCCTATCTGGCGCTGATCGACCGGCTCAAGGAGCTGGAGCTGGGCACCAGGGCCGAGATGTCCGTGAAGCTGTCGATGTTCGGCCAGGCGCTGGAGGGCGGCCACGAGCTGGCCCTCGCCAACGTCCGCCCCGTCGTCGAGGCCGCCGCAGCGATCGGTACGACCGTCACCCTCGACGCCGAGGACCACACCACCCTCGACTCGATGTTCGCCATCCACGAGGAGCTGCGGAAGGACTTCCCGCAGACCGGCTGCGTCATCCAGGCCTACCTCTTCCGCACCGAGGCCGACGCCCGCCGCCTCGCGGAGAGCGGCAGCCGGGTGCGGCTGGTCAAGGGCGCCTACAAGGAGCCCGCCGAGGTCGCCTACCAGCAGAAACACGAGATCGACAAGGCGTACGTCCGGATCCTGAGGATTCTGATGGAGGGCGCCGGGTACCCGATGATCGGCTCCCACGACCCCCGCCTGATCTCCATCGCCCAGGAACTGGCCCGCACGGCCGGGCGCAAGCTGGACGAGTACGAGTTCCAGATGCTGTACGGCATCCGCAGCGACGAGCACCTGCGCCTCGCCGCCGAGGGCCACCGCATGCGCGTCTACACGGCCTACGGAACCGACTGGTACGGCTACTTCATGCGCCGCCTCGCGGAGAAGCCGGCCAACCTGCGCTTCTTCGCTCGCAGCATGATCAGCAAGGGCTGAGCCCGAACACCCGCTCAAGTTCAAGGAGTTACGGATCTCATGGACGCTGTGACCCAGGTCCCCACCCCCGTCAACGAGCCGGTGCACGGCTACGCCCCCGGCTCGCCCGAGCGTGCCCGCCTCGAGGTCAAGCTCAAGGAGCTGGCCGAGAACCCGATCGACCTGCCGATGACCATCGGCGGCGAGAAGCGGATGGGCGGCGGCCAGCGCGTCGACGTCGTGCAGCCGCACAACCACAAGGCCCGCATCGGCACCTACGGCACCGCCACCCAGCAGGACGCCCAGGACGCCATCGACGCGGCCCTCGCCGCCGCCCCGGCCTGGCGCGCGATGTCCTTCGACGACCGCGCCGCGATCATCCTGCGCGCCGCCGAGCTGCTGGCCGGCCCCTGGCGCGAGACGCTGGCCGCCTCCACCATGCTGGGCCAGTCCAAGACCGCCCAGCAGGCCGAGATCGACACCCCCTGCGAGCTCGTCGACTTCTGGCGCTTCAACGTCAAGTACGCCCGTGACCTGCTCGCCGAGCAGCCCCCGGCGAACTCCCCGGGCGTCTGGAACCGCCTCGACCACCGCCCGCTCGAGGGCTTCGTCTACGCGATCACGCCGTTCAACTTCACGGCCATCGCGGGCAACCTGCCGACCGCCCCGGCCCTCATGGGCAACGTCGTCGTCTGGAAGCCGTCCCCGACCCAGACTCATGCCGCCGTGCTGCTGATGCAGCTCCTCGAGGAGGCCGGGCTGCCCAAGGGCGTCATCAACCTCGTCACCGGCGACGGCATTGAGGTCTCCAAGGTCGCCCTCGAGCACCGCGACCTCGCCGGCATCCACTTCACCGGCTCGACCAAGACCTTCCAGTACCTGTGGAAGACGGTCGGCAACAACATCGAGAAGTACCGCTCCTACCCGCGCATCGTCGGCGAGACCGGCGGCAAGGACTTCGTCGTCGCCCACCCGAGCGCCGACAAGGCGGTCCTGAAGACGGCCCTGACCCGCGGTGCCTTCGAGTACCAGGGCCAGAAGTGCTCGGCGACCTCCCGGGCGTACATCCCGGCGTCGATCTGGAACTCCGGCTTCAAGGAGGAGTTCGCGGCCGAGGTCGACTACATCACCATGGGTGACGTCACCGACCTGTCCAACTTCATCGGCGCCGTCATCGACGAGCGCGCCTTCGCCAAGAACAAGGCCGCCATCGACCGCGCCAAGCAGGACGACTCCTGCACGATCGTCGCGGGCGGCTCCTACGACGACTCGGTCGGCTACTTCGTCCGCCCGACCGTCATCGAGTGCAGCGACCCGGAGAACGAGGTCTTCACGACCGAGTACTTCGGCCCGGTCCTCGCCGTGCACGTCTACGAGGACGACAAGTACGACGAGATGCTGGACCAGATGGAGTCGGTGTCCGCCTACGCGCTGACCGGCTCGGTCATCTCCGGCGACCGCGCCGCGACCGCGTACACGATGGACAAGCTGCGCTACGCCGCCGGCAACTTCTACATCAACGACAAGTCGACCGGCGCCGTCGTCGGCCAGCAGCCCTTCGGCGGCGGCCGTGCCTCCGGCACCAACGACAAGGCCGGCGCCCCGCAGAACCTGATGCGCTGGACGCTGACCCGCGCCATCAAGGAGACGCTGGTCCCGCCGACCGACTACGGCTACCCGCACATGGGCTGACACGCCAACTCATCGGAAAAGGCCGGGTCTTGAACGGACCCGGCCTTTGCCGTGCGGGCAGAACGCGGCCAGGGTGAGCTACTCGGCGATCTCCGTGCGCTCCCACCACTCGTAGACCGGCAGCGCGCCCTGCGGTGAGTCCATCCGCCGTGTCGTCGGCCGGAAGTGCTCGTATCCGCCGCGGAGCTTGATCTTCACGTCCGGCCCCGGGGACGGGGCCGGGACGACCCGATCGGGCAGGTCGTCCGGGCCGCCCTCGAGGAACACCTTCGCCGTGTCGTTCATGACCTCACCGTTCCCCTCGTCGTGACCGTCTGTCCCGTGCCGCGCTGAGGATCAGCCGAGTGGGCGATCCCCGGCAGCGGTCGGCGGGCGGCGCCGATACTGGACGGATGACCACGACCGCGTCCGCACCCACACCCCGCACCGCGCACACCGCCGACCTCACCCCCGCCGAACTGCGCGCGATCCGCGCCCTGTTGCACGACGCCTTCGACGGCGACTTCTCCGACGAGGACTTCGACCACGGGCTCGGTGGCATACACGCCCTGGTCCACGACGACGCCGGGCTGCTCGTCGCACACGGGTCGGTGGTGATGCGGCGGGTGCGGCACCGGGAGAGGTGGCTGCGGGTCGGGTACGTCGAGGCGGTCGGCGTACGGCCCGACGCGCGCCGCACCGGGCTGGGGGGCCTGGTGATGGCCGAGCTGGAGCGGGTGATCGGGCGGGCGTACGACGCGGGGATGCTCTCCGCGAGCGACGAGGGGGCCGCGCTGTACGCCGCCAGGGGCTGGCAGGTGTGGAGCGGGCGGGTCTGCGGGCTCGGGCTCGACGGCGTCGTCCATCTCCCGGACGAGGAGGGCAGCACCTTCGTGCGGACCGCACTCGCCGGGCCGCTGGATCCCGCATTCGAGCTGGTCTTCGACTGGCGGGACGGGGATGTGCTGTGACGGGCCGTCGGTAGAAAGCGCAGGTCAGAGGCGTGTGACCCACTGCACCGTCTCAGATAGTAGGAAGTCCGAGTAATTGTGGAGACAGACGCGCCGTCCTCCCTTAGCTTTGTAGAAGCCGAACGTCTCGCTCGATCAAGCGAATGGCGGTCGTGAGCCGAGCCCCGTGCAGGCAACCCCTGCGGCCCGCTCCCCGCCCCACCCGGCGTCTCGAAACCCGTCTGTGTACTCCCGGATTGTCGAAGGAGTCGATTTCCCATGACCGAGACGACCGCCCGCCGTCGAGTCCGTCACATCTCCCGTACGAGCGATGCCGACCGCAAGAACGCGGCCGCCGCCCTCCAGCGTGCCCTCGACCGCAGGGACAACGGCGGCAGCACCGGCCACCAGGCAGCCTGACGCCCCGACGCCCGCAAGAGCCGGGAGCCGCACCCGATCGAGGTGCGGCGTGTGGGTTCAGGCCCCGCGCCGCACCTCGAAGTGGTCGACCCGCTTGCCCTCCGGCGTCAGCGCCGACACGGTCAGCCGCGGCTTCGCACCGCTCTCCGCCTCCACTGAGAGGAAGGAGAAGCCCCGGTAGCGCACCCGCGACCACTCGACGCTCTCCGCCTTGGTGCCGCGCGACTTGGTCCACTTGAAGGAGTCGACCGACTCCCGCTCGGTGACATGGCCCTCGTAGCTCTCCTCGACGCCCGTCGGGAAGCCGTACAGGTCCTTGCCGCCGCCGCCCGCCGTGACGTACACGATCCCGTCCCGCCTCGGATCCGTCGTCGCGCCGATCGGCACCGGGCTGCCCACCTCGCCGTTCTTGATGGCGTCGGTGCGCTCGTAGACATGGTTGTGCCCGTTGATCACCAGGTCGACCTGGTGCTGGGCGAACAGCGGCACCCACTCGGCGCGAAGGCCCCCGTCGGAGGCGTGCGTCGAGGTCGAGTAGGCGCAGTGGTGGAAGTAGACGACGATGAAGTCCACCGCGCTGTCGGCCCGCAGCTCACCGAGCGTGCGGTCCAGCCATTTGGTCTGCCGCCCCTGCGAGTAGCCGAAGTTGGCGGGGATCTCGTACGACACGTCGTTCGCGTCCAGCGCGACCACGCCGACGTTGCCGTACGTGAACGTGTACACCCCCGGTGCCGAGCGCGGGTCGAAGCCGCTGTCCGGGAGGGAGAAGCGGGCGAACTGGCCGCCATAGCCGTCCGGCGAGTACCACGCCTCCATGTCGTGGTTGCCGGTCGTCACCATCCACGGCACCGACTTCGCCACCGACTCCGTCTGCTTGAGGAAGACGTCCCACATGCCGGCCTGGAAGGCGTCCGAGTCCTTGCCCTTGCCGGTCGGGTTGGCGTAGCAGATGTCCCCGGCGTGCAGATGGAAGGCGGGGTCCTGGCGCAGCAGGGCACGGTCGTTGTCGGCCGCGTGCATCCCGACGCCCTGGTCGCCGAACGCGGTGAACACGAACCGCTCGGGCGGGCTCGCGGGCGCCGTCCGGAACGACGCGATCGTGGACCTGTTGCCGGGGGAGGCCGGGTCGAAGCCCTCGTGCCCGACGCCGTAGTAGTACGTAGTGCCCGGCCGCAGGTTGTCCAGGGCCGCGTGCAGGTAGTACTGATCGACCGCCGCGCTCACGCCCTTGATCTCCGGGGTGTGCAGGTCGCGCACCTCCGCCTCGATCCGGCGGTCCAGGTCGTCCGGCCGCAGCCCGATCCGGACGTACGGCTTCTTCACCGCGGCCGGCACCTGCCAGGAGATCCGCATCCGGGTCTTCGGGTCGGCGCCGAAGGCGAGATGGCGGCCGAAGGGGGCGGCGGCCGAGCCCGGCACCTTCGTGAGGGTGGACGCCGACGCCGACGCCGAGGCCCTCGCGCCGGACGTACCCGTCTCCGATCCCGCGCAGCCCGTCAGCAGACCGCCCGCCACCGCGCCCGCCGTCACCAGCGTGCGGCGCCGGGTCAGCTTGGTGCGAAGGTACTCGTGCTGCTCCGCCATGGTCATACGGCGGGCGAGCTGCGGAGGGATGCCGAAGTCGGGGATGTCCATGCTGGGAAAGTTCCCAGCGCAGGCCAACACCCTGCATACATACGGGTGAACGGCAGTCGAAGCGCTGACGCCCGTCCCTCGTTCGGCTGTCCGCATCGCGGACACCGCATGTCATCCCATGGGACGAGGAGTAGGGTGCCGACATGTCTCGCAGCCTCAATCTCGCAGTGATTCCCGGTGACGGCATCGGCCAGGAGGTCGTGACCGAAGGTCTGAAGGTCCTCTCCGCCGTCCTTCCGCAGGATGTGAAGCTGGAGACCAAGGAGTACGACTTCGGCGCCCGGCGCTACCACGCCACCGGTGAGACCCTCACCGACGCAGACGCCGAGGCGCTGAAGCAGCACGACGCCATCCTTCTGGGTGCCATCGGCGACCCGTCGGTCCCCTCCGGCGTCCTGGAGCGCGGCTTCCTGCTCAAGCTCCGCTTCCTCTTCGACCACCACGTCAACCTGCGTCCGTCGAAGCTCCTGCCGGGTGTCGCCACCCCGCTCGCCGGGCAGCCCGAGATCGACTTCGTCGTGGTCCGCGAGGGCACCGAGGGCCCGTACACCGGCAACGGCGGCACCATCCGCAAGGGCACCGAGCACGAGGTCGCCACCGAGGTCTCCGTGAACACGGCCTTCGGCGTCGAGCGCGTCGTCAGGGACGCCTTCGCCCGTGCGCAGGCCCGCCCGCGCAAGAAGCTGGCGCTGATCCACAAGAACAACGTGCTGGCCTTCGCCGGTCACCTGTGGACGAACATCTTCAACAAGGTGGCCGAGGAGTTCCCCGAGGTCACCACCGAGTACATGCACGTCGACGCGGCCACGATCTACCTGGTCACCCAGCCCGAGCGGTTCGACGTCATCGTCACCGACAACCTCTTCGGCGACATCATCACCGACCTCGCCGCGGCCGTCTCCGGCGGTATCGGCGTCGCCGCGAGCGGGAACATCAACCCGTCCGGCGCGTTCCCGTCCATGTTCGAGCCGGTCCACGGCTCGGCCCCGGACATCGCCGGCCAGGGCAAGGCCGACCCGACGGCCACGGTCCTGTCCGTCGCCCTGCTCCTGCGTCACCTCGGCCACGACGCCGAGGCCACCCGCATCGAGGACGCCGTCTCGGCCGACCTCGCGGAGCGCACCGGCAAGCCCGCCCGCAGCACGTCGGAGATCGGCGACGCGCTGGCCGTACGAGTAGCCGGCTGACCCCGCCGCGCCACTCGAACTTCGAAGCCGCCGGGTCACCCAGCCCCGGCGGCTTCCACATGTCCGCCGCCGGGTGGCACCATCGACCCCCGGGTCGCGATTTCTCGCCGATCACGCCGAACAGGCCGATTTCTTCCGCGGCTGCCGCTTGCGATAATCGAACGCGGAGCCGCGGAATGAGGGAATGCTCGGACGTCCTAGCACTGGCCACTGGCAGTACTGGCGTGAGCGCGGCCCGCCACAACCTAACCGGTGAAGGACACCTACTCATGACGACGCCCACGATCGAGCTCAAGCCCTCCGCCAGCCCGCTCGCCGCCGCAGAGCGCGAGGCGATACTGGCCAACCCGGGGTTCGGCCGCCACTTCACCGACCACATGGTCACGATCAAGTGGACCGAGGGCCGCGGTTGGCACGACGGCGAGCTCGTGCCGTACGCGCCGCTCTCCCTCGACCCGGCCACCATGGTGCTGCACTACGCGCAGGAGATCTTCGAGGGCCTGAAGGCCTACCGCCAGCCCGACGGGACCGTCGCCTCCTTCCGTCCCGAGAAGAACGCCCGGCGCTTCCAGTCCTCGGCCCGCCGGCTCGGCATGCCCGAGCTGCCGGTCGAGACCTTCATCGAGGCGTGCGACGCGCTGGTCACGCAGGACGCGGACTGGGTGCCGGCGCACGGCGGTGAGGAGTCCCTCTACCTGCGCCCCTTCATGTTCGCCACCGAGGTCGGCCTGGGCGTGAAGCCCGCCAGCGAGTACCTGTTCATCGTCATCGCCTCGCCGGCCGGCGCCTACTTCCCCGGCGGCGTGAAGCCCGTGTCCATCTGGGTGTCCGAGGACCACGTCCGGGCCGTGCCGGGCGGCATGGGCGACGCCAAGACCGGCGGCAACTACGCCGCGTCCCTGCTGGCCCAGGCCGAGGCCGCCGCTGAGGGCTGCGCCCAGGTCTGCTACCTCGACGCGGTGGAGCGCAAGTGGGTCGAGGAGCTCGGCGGCATGAACCTGTACTTCGTGTACGGCGACAAGATCGTCACGCCCTCCCTCACCGGCTCCATCCTGGAGGGCGTCACCCGTGACTCCCTCCTCCAGGTCGCCCGTGACCTCGGCTACGAGGCGGAGGAGGGCCGGGTCTCCGTCGACCAGTGGCAGCGCGACTCCGAGAACGGCACCCTGACCGAGGTCTTCGCCTGCGGCACGGCAGCCGTCATCACCCCGGTCGGCATCGTCAAGCGCACGGGCGCGGAGTGGCAGCAGGGCGACGGCGAGCCCGGCGAGGTGACGCTCAAGCTCCGCCAGGCCCTCCTCGACATCCAGCGTGGCAAGGCCGACGACCGGCACGGCTGGATGCACAAGCTGGGCTAGTTCTCGGCTGTGACCGTCAGGGCCGCCACCGACTCCGTGTCCGTGGCGGCCCTTTCCTGTGCCGGAGCGGACTCGCCGAGCGTCAGCAGCAGGTACGCCACACCCCCCACCACCCCCGACAGCAGGAAGCTGCAATCCACCCCGCCCGTCAGGGACAGCAGCGGACCCTCGTACGACGGCAGGGAGACGGCGAGCAGGCCGACCGTCGCGCCCAGGGCCCAGGACACGGCCGCCGGGATGTTCCAGCCGGCGCGGAACCAGTAGATGCCGCCCCGTGCGCGGCGGTTGAAGACCTGGAGGGCGTCCGCGTCGTACACGCCCCGGCACCGCGCGAAGCCGATCAGGGTGATGACCGCCCACGGTGTGCCGACGGCCGTCAGCAGCAGCACGAAGGACGTCATCGCGTCCTGTGCGGTCGAGGCGTAGTGGCCGACGAAGACGCAGACCGTGGCGACGACCGCGACCGTGTAGGTGGCGCGGGCGCGGGAGGCGCGCGGCAGGATGGCGTCGAGGTCGAGGCCCATGGAGTAGAGCATCAGGCCCGCGTTGCCGACCGAGCCGGCCGAGGCGGCCAGCAGCAGCGGCACCAGGTACCAGGCGGGGGAGGCGTCGACCAGGGGGCCCGCGTAGTCGAGGGCCGCGCGGGCCGCGTACGACGTGAAGGTGCCGAAGAGCTGCGGGACCAGCAGCCCCAGCATCAGGCCGAGCCAGGTCGCGTGCAGCACCCGGCGTGAGGAGTGGCGGGCCGGGGAGATGTAGCGGGTGTAGTCGCCGAGGAGGGTGATGAAGGCGATGGGGCCCGACAGCCCCGCCGCGACCGTCGCCAGCAGCCACGTCGGCCAGAACCCGCCCAGCAGATAGCCGCCCGCTCCGGGCAGCGCGTCCGTCGTGAAGTACGGGGCGTAGGCGATCACGCCGAGGGCCAGCAGGGCCGTCATGCCGACCGCGAGGACGCGGGACAGGGCGAGCAGCACCCGGTAGCCGTACACGGCGCCCGCGACCGTCGCCGCGGCCAGCAGCCCGTAGACCACGCCGTACGCCACCCCGTTCGCCGGCAGCCCGAACAGCCGGCCCAGCACGCCCACCATCACGTCGCCGCCGATCCACACGGTCAGGGCCGTGTAGCCGAGGGCGAGCAGCAGGCCGACCACCGAGCCGACCAGTCGGCCGCGTACGCCGAACTGGGCGCCGGAGGAGGTCGACAGGTTCGTCGCCGTGCGCAGGGAGATCAGGGCGAGCGGGGCGGTGAGGGCCGTGCCGGCCACCGTGCCCACCACGATCGAGCTCACCGACGCCCACCAGCCCAGGCCGAAGGACGGGGGCAGCCAGCCGAAGACGATCACCCCGAGGCAGAGGTTCGACCCGAGCAGGATCGAGACGAGGTCCCGGGGGCCGCTCGTGCGTTCCTCCTCGGGGATGGTGTCGACTCCGCGCTGTTCCATCGGCATGGGTGGCTCCCTCGGTTTGAGTGACGTTCAATCTGAAGTGCCCGAGGTTTGCTGTCAACCTTTCGGTCCAGCGAAATTCGTGTTTAGAGTGATGCTCTAAAGTCGAGTCTGGCAAGGAGGTGCCGCGTCGTGAGACTGACCCCCACGGAACGTGACCGGCTGCTGCTCTTCGGAGCCGCCGAGCTGGCCCGGGCGCGCAGGGCCCGCGGGTTGCGGCTGAACGTCCCGGAGGCGACCGCGCTCATCGCGGACACCGTGTGCGAGGCCGCCCGCGACGGGGCGCGGCTCGCCGAGGCGATCGAGCGCGCCCGCGGCGTGCTCGGGCCGGACGACGTGCTGCCGGGTGTGGCGGACGTCGTCACCGAGGTGCATGTGGAGGCGGTCTTCGACGACGGCTCACGGCTCGCCGTCGTCTCCGACCCCCTCGGCGGCGGACTCGGGGCCGAGGCCCCCGGCGCGCTGCTGCCGGGCCCGCGGCACGCCGAGCCGGAGGCGGCGCTGCGGCTCACGGTCACCAACACCGCGACCGTGCCCGTCTCCGTCACCTCCCACTTCCACTTCTTCGAGGCCAACCCGCGGCTCGACTTCCCGCGTGAGCGGGCCTACAGCATGCGGCTCGCCGTGCCCGCCGGGTCGTCCGTGCGCTTCGGGCCGGGGGAGAGCGTCGAGGTCGGACTCCTGCCGATCGGCGGAGAGCGGATCGCGATCGGGTTCGCGGGACTCGTCGACGGGCCGCTGGACGCGCCCGGCGCCCGCGCGGAGGCACTGCGCCGCGCCGCCGCCTGCGGCTACCTCGGCGTAACGGAAACACCCGACCAGGAGGTCGAGCGATGAGCCGCCCAGGAGGCCACCCCGCCGAGGCCCGCCGCCTGACGCCGTACGAGTACGCGGCCACCCACGGACCCCGCGCCGGGGACCGCATCCGGCTCGGTGACTCCGGGCTGACGATCCGCGTCGAGTCCGACTCCCAGCGCTACGGCGAGGAGTTCCTCGCCGGGTTCGGCAAGACCGCCCGGGACGGGCTGCACCTCAAGGCCGCCGCCGTCCGCGACACCTGCGACGTCGTCATCAGCAACGTCGTGGTCATCGACGCGGCGCTGGGGATCCGCAAGGTCTCCATCGGGATCAGGGAGGGCCGGATCTGCTCGATCGGCCGGGCCGGGAACCCCGACACCCTCGACGGGGTGGACGTCGTCGTCGGCACGGGCACCTCGATCGTGTCCGGCGAGGGGCTCATCGCCACTGCCGGAGCCGTCGACACCCACGTCCACCTGCTGTCGCCGCGCATCATGGAGGCCTCGCTCGCCTCCGGGGTGACCACGGTCATCGGCCAGGAGTTCGGGCCGGTGTGGGGCGTCGGCGTCAACTCGCCCTGGGCGCTGAAGCACGCCTTCAACGCCTTCGACGCCTGGCCGGTCAACATCGGCTTCCTCGGCCGGGGTTCGTCGTCCGACCGGGCGCCCTTGGTGGAGGCCCTCGCCGAGGGCGGCGCGTCCGGCTTCAAGGTGCACGAGGACATGGGCGCCCACACCCGCGCGCTGGACACGGCCCTGCGCGTCGCCGAGGAGCACGACGTCCAGGTCGCCCTGCACAGCGACGGGCTGAACGAGTGCCTGTCGGTCGAGGACACCCTGCGCGTCCTGGAGGGCCGCACCATCCACGCCTTCCACATCGAGGGCTGCGGCGGCGGACACGTCCCCAACGTGCTGAAGATGGCCGGGGTGCCGAACGTCATCGGCTCCTCCACCAACCCCACCCTGCCCTTCGGGCGGGACGCGGTCGCCGAGCACTACGGCATGATCGTCTCCGTCCACGACCTGAAGACGGACCTGCCCGGCGACGCCGCCATGGCCCGTGACCGCATCCGCTCCTCGACGATGGGCGCCGAGGACGTGCTGCACGACCTGGGCGCCATCGGCATCACCTCCTCCGACGCACAGGGCATGGGCCGGGCCGGCGAGACCGTCCGCCGCACCTTCGCGATGGCCGGGAAGATGAAGGCCGAGTTCGGCGCACCCGAGGACCACGACAACGAACGCGTCCTGCGCTACATGGCCAAGCTGACCATCAATCCGGCCATCGCCCACGGCCTCGCCCACGAGGTCGGCTCGATCGAGGTCGGCAAGCTGGCGGACATCGTGCTGTGGCGGCCGGAGTACTTCGGCGCCAAGCCGCAGCTCGTGCTGAAGTCCGGGTTCCCGGCGTACGGCGTGACCGGCGACCCGAACGCCGCCACCGACACCTGCGAACCCCTCGTCCTGGGCCCGCAGTTCGGGGCGTACGGCGCCACCCCCGCCGACATCTCCGTCGCCTTCGTCGCCCAGGCCGCCGTCGACCAGGGCAACGACACGATGCCGACCCGGCGCCGCAGGGTCGCCGTGCGCGGCACACGCGGCATCGGGCCCGCCGACCTGCGCCTCAACTCCCGTACCGGAGCGGTCGACGTCGACCAGCGCACGGGCCTGGTCACCCTCGACGGCGAGCCGCTGCACTCCGAGCCGGCCGAGTCCGTCTCCCTCAACCGCCTCTACTTCCTCTAAGGACCCCCCATGTCTGCTGCCTCCGACGGCTTCCGAATGCCCGCCGAGTGGACCCCGCACGAGCGCACCTGGATGGCCTGGCCGGGGCCGAACGTGACCTTCGAGGACGCCGAGGATCTCGTGGCGGCCCGCTCGGCCTGGGCGGCGGTCGCCCGTGCCGTGCGACGCTTCGAACCGGTGACGGTGGTATGCGGCCCGGGACGGTCCGAGGAGGCCCGGACGCTGCTCGGTCCGGGCGTGGAGACCGTGGAACGGGACCTCGACGACGCCTGGATGCGCGACATCGGCCCGACGTTCCTGACCAACGGTGCCGGTGAACTCGCCGCTGTCGACTGGACGTTCAACGGCTGGGGTGCGCAGGACTGGGCCCGCTGGGAGCACGACGCGAAGATCGCCGCGTATGTCTCGGACCTGGCCGGCTCGACGAGGACGTACGCCTCGAAGCTGGTGAACGAGGGCGGTGCGATCCATGTCGACGGCGAGGGGACGGTCCTGCTCACCGAGACCGTCCAGCTCGGTCCGGAGCGCAACCCGCACTGGACGCGGGAGGAGGTCGAGGCCGAGATCCACGCCATGCTCGGCACCCGCAAGGCGATCTGGCTGCCCCGCGGCCTCACCGGCGACTATCCGCCCTACGGCTTCGGCACCCTCGGCCACGTCGACATCGTCGCCGCCTTCGCCCGCCCCGGCGTCGTCGTGGCCCATGTGCAGCCCGACCCCGCGCACCCCGACCACGAGGTGACCCGGGAGACCGTCGGCCTGCTGCGGTCGCAGACGGACGCCCGCGGCCGCCGCCTGGAGGTCGTCGAGGTCCCCGCCCCGACCGTCCTGGAGACCGACGGCCACTGGGCCGACTACTCCTACATCAACCACTACCTCTGCAACGGCGGCGTGGTGCTCTGCGGCTTCGACGACCCGCGCGACGAGATCGCGGCCGGCATCTTCCGGCGGCTCTTCCCGGAGCGGACGGTGACCCTCGTCGACGCCCGTACGATCTTCGCGGGTGGTGGAGGCATCCACTGCATCACGCAACAGCAGCCGAAGATCTAGGAGCCGCAGATGGCCGGTGGGCGCAGGCAGGCGCCGCCCCGCGACGAGGTCCTCGCCGCCGCCATGGAGATGATCGCCGAGCGCGGTCTGGAGAAGCTCACCATGGCGGCGCTCGGCAATGAGGTCGGCATGAGCAGCGGCCATCTCCTGTACTACTTCCACTCCAAGGACGAGCTGCTGCTGCGCACCCTGGAGTGGAGCGAGGGGCGCCTGGGCACCGAGCGGGGCCGCCTCCTCACCCGGTCCGCCTCCGCCCGCGAGCGCCTCGACGCCTACGTCGACCTGTACGTCCCCGACGGCCACCGCGACCCGCACTGGACCCTGTGGCTGGAGGTCTGGAACCGCTCGCAGAACGCCGACGACGCCGCCCGCGACCGGCAGGCCGCCATCGAGGGCGCCTGGCACCGGGACCTGGTGGCGCTGCTGGCCGAAGGGGTGTCGAGGGGTGAATTCCCGGCGGTCGACCCGGACCGTTTCGCGGCGCGGCTGCGGGCGCTCCTCGACGGGTTCTCGATCCATGTCGCCATCGGGCTGCGGGGCACGGACCGAGCGCAGGTTCTGCGCCACGTAAGGGAGTTCCTCGACGACGCTCTCCTCGCGGACTCCTGAGCCAACGCCCTGGTTGTACGCAATATTGCGGATTGACCCTGTAGCCCGTGGTGCGTTTGCCTCGTGGGGAGCCCTCGGCGCGGGCCGGGGGGAAAGCGTCCACGGGGACAACAGGGGGAAACATGTCCAGAGCCGTGCGTGTGTCCGGTGCCTCCTTAGGGACGGCGCTGCTGCTCGCGCTCACCGCAACGACCGCAGCCGCCGCGCCGCACGCACCACGCGTCGAGATGGTCAGCACCGCCGCCGACGGTGCCCGGGCCGACGGCGCCTCCAGCGCCGCGATGATCACACCGAACGGGCGCTTCGCGGCGGATCGCGAGTTCGCCCTGACCTGGACCTCCGCGACCGTCGCCCAGGCCGCTCCGCAGGAGCCGCCGCGTACCGTGCGCGCGAGCACCGCCGCCGACGGCGGACAGGCCGACGGACCCTCCGGCGGCGCCGCGCTCGGCGCCGACGGCCGCCACGTCGCGTTCACGACCACCGCGCCGAGCTTCGGCTGCGCGCACTTCTTCCCGTGCCTGCTGGTGAAGGACGTGAGCACCGGCGCGGTCACCAGGATCGACCTCGGCAGCGGCTACACGTACGCCTCGCCGATGTTGAGCGCCGACGGCGGCCGGGTGGCCTTCTCCGCGGGCACCCGGTTCACGGCCCCCTACCTGTTCGACAGCGCCACGGGCCGTGCGGAGCGGCTGTGGCCCGAGAACCCGCCGGGCTCCGACGAGTTGGGCCGGGCGCAGTCGATCAGCCCGGACGGCACGCATGTCGCGTACACCATCGGCAACCGCAACGGCCCGCAGAACACCCGGCTCCTGTACGTCCGCGACACGGCCACCGGCACCGACGAGCTGATCTCGCCCGCCGAGGAGGGCCCGAAGGGCGGGGCCTCGGTGAGCGGCGACGGCATGCGGGTCGCCTACTCGGTCCAGACCGGCTCCGAGGACGACCCGAGGGACGTCTTCGTCAAGGACCGGGCGACGGGCGAACGGACCCAGGTCGACACCGGTCTCGGCGTCGCCTACCTGGTCCGCATCACCGCGGACGGGCGCCGCGTCCTGCTGGAGGCCGACGGCGGCCTGTACGTCCACGACCTCCGCACGGGGCGCTCTCGGCGGGTGGCCGACGGCTCTGTCTCCACCGCCACGGCGGACGGCCGGTACGCGGTCGTCTCGGGCGAGGACGGCACCCGGGTGCGCGATCTGCGGACCGGTTCGCGCGGGGCCGCCCTCCCGCCGACCGCCCAGGTGATGGATGGGGCGCTGGCCGCCAAGGGGCGTGCGGTCGCGTTCAGCGCGAGGGAGTCCCATCTGGTGCCGGGCGACACCAACGCGGAGTCGGACGTGTTCGTCTTCTCGGGCGAGCTGCGGAAGAACCCGGCCCCGATGCCCTCCGTCACCGAGCGGATCAGCATGACCCGGGACGGACAGCAGCGGTCCGGGGCGTCGTACGA
Source organism: Streptomyces sp. NPDC036764 (assembly GCF_055609385.1). NCBI lineage: Bacteria > Bacillati > Actinomycetota > Actinomycetes > Kitasatosporales > Streptomycetaceae > Streptomyces > Streptomyces sp. NPDC036764. The sequence goes on along the minus strand of NZ_JBVJPT010000015.1, from coordinate 260,918 downwards.
CCCGGTGATGGGGGAGGGCAAGGTCGTCGCCTTCACCTCGCAGGACGATGTGTTCGTCAACGCGGCCGGTGGCATCTCGCAGGTCGACTCCCCCGCGCAGAAGCCGTCGAGCGAGGGCACCCCCTGCTACAGCGGACGCATGGTGGGCTACGTGGCCCCGCTGGAGACGGACGGCGGACGGGGCGTCCACATCCGCAACCGCGCCGTCGGCAAGCTCACCAGCCTGGGCTCCTACCAGGGCGTCCGCTTCACCTGGATGGGACAGCCCGTCGTCGACCCGACCTGCCAGTGGGTCACCTACGCGGCTACCCTGCCCGCCACCGACGCCGATCCGCACCCGCAACCGCGGGTCTACCGCTTCCGGTTCAACGGCGGCACCACCGACGTCGTCAGCGCGCCGACGGGCCAGGCGGCGGGCAACCCGTCGATCAACTACGACGGCCGGTACATCGCCTTCGAGCAGGGCGGCGGCATCAAGGTCCGCGACCTGGACACCGGGGCCCTGGAGCAGGCAGCCGAGCACGGGTCGGCACCCTCGCTCAGCGCGGACGGCCGCAAGGTCGCCTTCCAGCAGGGCCGTGACATCCGCGTCCGTGACCTGGACACCGGCGCCACGACCCGCGTCAAGGGCACACAGCCCTCGCTGGCCGGGGACGGAACGGCGCTCGCGTACACCTCGGGCCGCGGCGTCCACCTGCTCGAACTCGCCACGGGCAAGCGGCAGTTGGTAAGCGTCGACCGATGGGGCGGCCGCAACGACCTGCCCGCCGGGCATCCGTCCGTCAACGCCGACGGCACCGTCGTGGCGTTCGAGTCGGCGTCACCCGATCTGGTGGAGGGTGACACCAACGGGGTAACGGACGTCTTCCTGCGGACAGTCCAGTAACAGCAACCGACCACGGGGGAACAAGCATGCACAGCACCAAGCGAGTCCGCGCGCTCGCCGTCGCCCTGGCCGCCACCACGGCGGCCCTGGCCGGGACACAGGCGAGCGCCGGACCCCGCGTCCCGTCCGTCGAGCGGGTCACCCTGTCGGCGACGGGGGAGCAGGGCAACGGCCACTCCTACGCGCCGGAGTTCAGCGCCGACGGCCGCCTCGCGGCCTTCACCGCGGACGCGTCCAACCTGGTGTCCGGCGACACCAACGAGGTGTCGGACGTCTTCGTGCGCGACCTGCGCACAGGGGCCGTCGAGCGGGTCAGCGTCGCCTCGGACGGCACCCAGGCCGACCAGCGGTCGACCGTGCAGGGCATCAGCGCCGACGGCCGGTACGTCCTGTTCCGCTCCAACGCCAGGAACCTGGTCCACTGGGACACCCCGCCGGCGGACGCCGGAGCCGACGACATCTATCTGCACGACCGGCGCACCGGCACCACGAAGCGGATCAGCGTCGCCTTCGACGGGGGTTCCGCCTACGCGGCCGGCGCCGCCATGTCGGACAACGCCCGCTACATCGCCTTCAACGCCAAGGCCGACCGGATGGAGGACGGAGCCGCCGACCTGTTCGGAGCCGTGTACGTCTTCGACCGCCGCACCGGCACGACCGAGCGGATCAGCAACCCGGACCGGCCCACCAACCCGGCGCTCTTCCAGGACGTGAGCGCCGACGGCCGGTACGTCCTCTACACCCAGCTCGTCCCGCGCAGCTCCAACGGGGTCACCTGGGTGCACGACCGCCGCACCGGCGCCGAGGAGCGGGTCAACGTCAAGGCCGACGGCTCCCCGGCACCGCGCTACGCGCTGCCCGCCACGCTCTCCGGGGACGGCCGCTCGGTCGCCTTCGAGAACGGGGACGAGGACCTGGTCCCCGGCGGCGGCCCGGACGCGTCCGACATCTACGTCCGCGACCTGCGCACCGACGTCACCCGGCGGATCGACGCCGGGCCCGACGGGGAGAGCATGCCCGACCGCCCCGTGCTCAGCGAGGACGGCCGGTACGTGGGCTACGAGGCCACCCCGCGCCTGCCCGACGGAACGCCCGGCCCCGCCAACATCTACCTCCGCGACCTGCGCACCGGCAGCACCCGCCTGGTCAGCGCGTCCGTCGCCGGCGGGCCCGTGACGGACGCGTCCGTCTGGCTGGCGTCGGTGAGCGCGGGGGCGGAGCGCCTCGGACTCAGCACCGCCTCGTCCCAGCTCGTCGCCGGCGACACCAACGACGTGAGCGACGGCTTCGTCCGCCGGCCGCGGTGATCAACGCAGTGTTCGCATCCTGAGACGGACGGTGAGCTCGGGGGCGGTCTGTGCCAGACTGCCTCCGTGCTCTCGTTCGCCATGATTATTGGCAGCAGGCGCGCCGGTCCGCAGTGACCACCACGTACGACCAGGTACGGGTGGACACCGTCGTCCTCGACCCGCGCGCAGACCTCTCGCACCCGCGAGGGGTTTTTCGCTTTTCTGGCCCACCTTCAGCCGGGAGCGCAGCGCGAGGGATCATTGGAGGACGGTGGAGCCGGTCATTCCGGTAACGACCGAGATCCAACTTCAGGAGCCTTGACACCATGACCGAACCCAGCGAGCTCGACGATTCGTTCCACGTCTTCGACACCACCCTGCGCGACGGCGCGCAGCGGGAGGGCATCAACCTCACCGTCGCGGACAAGCTGGCCATCGCACGGCACCTGGACGACTTCGGCGTGGGCTTCATCGAGGGCGGCTGGCCCGGCGCCAACCCGCGCGACACCGAGTTCTTCGCGCGCGCCCGGCAGGAGATCGACTTCAAGCACGCCCAGTTGGTCGCCTTCGGCGCCACCCGGCGCGCGGGCGGCAAGGCGTCCGAGGACCCGCAGGTCAACGCGCTGCTGGAGTCCGGTGCCCCGGTGATCACCCTGGTCGCGAAGTCCCACGACCGGCATGTCGAGCTCGCCCTGCGCACCACGCTGGACGAGAACCTGGAGATGGTCCGCGACACGGTGTCCTACCTGAGCGCGCAGGGCCGGCGCGTCTTCGTCGACTGCGAGCACTTCTTCGACGGCTACCGCGCCAACCCCGAGTACGCGAAGTCCGTCGTCCGTACGGCGTCGGAGGCCGGCGCGGACGTCGTGATCCTCTGTGACACCAACGGCGGCATGCTCCCCGCCCAGGTCCAGGCCGTCGTCTCCACCGTCCTCGCCGACACCGGCGCCCGGCTCGGCATCCACGCCCAGGACGACACCGGCTGCGCGGTCGCCAACACCCTCGCCGCGGTCGACGCGGGCGCGACCCACGTGCAGTGCACGGCCAACGGCTACGGCGAGCGCGTCGGCAACGCCAACCTCTTCCCGGTCGTGGCCGCCCTGGAGCTGAAGTACGGCAAGAAGGTCCTGCCCGACGGTCACCTGCGCGAGATGACCCGCATCTCGCACGCCATCGCCGAGGTCGTCAACCTCACCCCGTCGACGCACCAGCCGTACGTCGGCGTCTCCGCCTTCGCGCACAAGGCGGGACTGCACGCCTCCGCGATCAAGGTCGACCCGGACCTGTACCAGCACATCGCCCCCGAGCAGGTCGGCAACACCATGCGGATGCTGGTCTCCGACATGGCGGGCCGCGCCTCGGTCGAGCTCAAGGGCAAGGAGCTCGGCATCGACCTGGGCGGCGACCGGGAGCTGGTCGGCCGGGTAGTCGAGCGGGTCAAGGAGCGCGAGCTCAAGGGCTACACCTACGAGGCGGCGGACGCGAGCTTCGAACTCCTGCTGCGCGCCGAGGTCGAGGGCAAGCCGCTGAAGTACTTCCAGGTCGAGTCCTGGCGCGCGATCGTCGAGGACCGCCCCGACGGCAGCCACGCCAACGAGGCCACGGTCAAGCTCTTCGCCAAGGGCGAGCGCATCGTCGCCACGGCCGAGGGCAACGGCCCCGTCAACGCCCTGGACCGGGCGCTGCGGGTGGCGCTGGAGAAGATCTACCCGCAGCTCGCCAAGCTGGAGCTCGTCGACTACAAGGTCCGCATCCTGGAGGGCGTGCACGGCACCCAGTCCACCACCCGCGTACTGATCTCCACGTCCGACGGGGCGGGGGAGTGGTCGACGGTCGGCGTCGCGGAGAACGTCATCGCCGCGTCCTGGCAGGCCCTGGAGGACGCGTACACGTACGGCCTGCTGCGGGCCGGGGTGACGCCGGCGGAGTAGGCCGAACGGACCTCGCCGCCGCCCCCCGGCCCCGTCGTCCACGGCACAGTGGAGCCATGGACGACAAGGACACAGACGCCAGGCACTTCCTCGCCCGGGGGCAGGCGGCGACCCGGCTGCCCGCCCAGGACCTGGAGCGGGCCCGGCGCTTCTACGCCGAGAAGCTCGGTCTCGAGCCCGTCGACGAACGGCCCGGCGGGCTGCTGTACCGGTGCGGGGGCACGGAGTTCGCCGTGTACCAGTCGACGGGCGCCTCCCCCGGCACCTTCACCCAGATGGGATGGCAGGTCCAGGACGTCGAGGCGGTGGTCGCGGAACTCAGGCGGCGCGGCGTCGAGTTCGAGGAGGTCGACGTGCCCGGCCTGCGCACGGTCGACGGCATCGCCGACGTCGAGGGGCACTACCCGAGCAAGGGCTTTCGCGGGGAGCGCGCCGCCTGGTTCCACGACAGTGAGGGCAACCTGCTGGGCGTGGGCGAGCCGTACGCCTGAGGCCCCCCGCCCGGACGCTACTGAAGACGCCACTTCTGGTTGGCGGCGCCCGTGCAGCTCCAGATCTGGGCACGGGCGCCGTTCGCCGAGGAGTTGTCGCTCACGTCGAGGCACTTGTTCGCGGCACGGTTGACCACGTCGCCGGTGGACGCGTTGTACGACCACTGCTGCGCGCCCGAGCCGTTGCAGTCGTAGAGCTGGACCTTCGCCCCGTCCGCGGTCGAGCCGGACGTGACGTCCAGGCACTTGCCCAGCGCCCGCACCGACCCGTCGGACTGCACCGTCCACCGCTGGGCGGCCGAGCCGTTGCAGTCGTAGAGCTGCACCGCCGTGCCGTTGGCCGTCGAACCGCCCGCCACATCGAGGCACTTGTTCGCGAGGCCCACCAACGCTCCCGACTGCGAAGGCCCCTCGGTCTGCGTGCCCGACCAGGTGAAGGTCGCCGACGTCTTGCCCGGCAGCGAGTAAGTGGCGTGCTGCGAGCCCCAGTTGATCGTCACGGTCTTCGCGGCCGACGCGTCGTTGTAGGCGATCAGGGCCTTCGAGCCGTCGGGGTTGCGCCACGCCACGTTCGGCACCGAGGAGGACGCGGTCGACGCGATGCGCTGCGCACCCGGCTTCACGAACTTCGTCAGATGGCCCATGGTGTAGTACTCGACCGTGTAGTCGACCTGCCCGTGCCGCGAGTCGCCGTTGTGGACGGTGATCAGGCCGTCGCAGGTGCCGCAGCCGCCGTTGTGCGGACCGCGGTTCTGGTCCAGCGCGAGGGACCACTTGGTCACCGACTTCGCCCAGTTGCGGGTGTAGTCGATGATGTTCATCATGTCCTCGCGCTGCTGATCGGCGATCCAGGTGCCGCCCGAGTGCTCGGTGCCGAAGGCGTCGAGCTGCGGGTACTGGTTGTGCACCTGCGTCTGCTTGGCCACGTCGCCGCCGTACCCGTGCCAGGCGATCCCGCCGAAGTTCGGGTGGTTGCGCACCGCCGCGTCGTCGACCGTCTGCGCGGCGTAGGCGTCGTAGGTGTCCCAGTTCCAGTCGTGCGCCAGCACCTTGGTGGACAGCCCGGCCGCCTGGAGCTTGGGCAGCAGCTCGTTCTTGGTGAAGTACGCGAGCCCGCTCGCGTTCCAGCTCATCGACGGATAGCCCGAGCAGCACGTCGGTTCGTTCTGCGCGGTGACGTACGCGATCGGGACGCCCTGGGCCTGGTAGGCCTGGACGTACTTCACGAAGTACGAGGCGTACGTGCCGTAGTGCTCCGCCTTCAGCCAGCCGCCGTTGAGCTGCCCGTTGTCCTTCATCCAGGCCGGGGCCGTCCACGGGGAGGCCATCACGGTGAGCTGGGGGTTGAGCTGACGCGCCTGCCTGGTCAGGGGCACGACGTCCTGGAGGTCGTGTGCGATCGTGAACTCGGAGAGGTCGGGGTCCGTCTGCCCGGCCGGCATGTCGTCGTAGGTGTAGCCGAAGCGGGCGAGGTCCGAGCCGCCCATGGGGTTGCGCAGGAACGACAGCCCGATGCCCTCCGTCGGGGAGAACAGCTTGCGCATCGTGTCGTCCTTCGTGGCCTGCGACAGCGCGCCGCTGCCGTCCATCAGCCAGGCCGCGGTGTCCGTGAAGGACGCGCCGCCGCCGGTGAAGGTCTGGTAGCGGGTGTTCTCGTCGACGGTGATGTTCTCGCCGCCGCCGCCGGAGCCGGCCTGGAAGGCGAACGGCGTCTGCTGCTGGAGCCCGCGCACCACATGGCGGCCGCCGGAGTCGTCCGTCGTGGTGAGCCAGGCGGTGACCTGCTCGCCCGCGGCCTGCGCGGGCGCGGCCGCCGAGAAACCGGCCGTGGTGAGAAGCCCGGCGACAAGCAGCCCGAGCGTCCGAGTGGATCTCCTCATGGAGCGCAGCCCTTCTTCGGTGGGGGTTGGGGGGCGTGCGAGGCGTGAGTAAATGACGCCTTCGTGTACGCGTCAAGAGGTCTCGCGTTCACGAGATGAAGGGACAACGCCACTGATCCGGCCAGGACTTGGGAGTGCACCGGTTCTGACGTGAAGTCTTGACGCCAAATGACACCCCCAGTTAACTCAAGGCGTGAGGTAAGTCATAAGTGGACCATGAGAGTCGAGGGACGTTCCATGCGAAGAACCGCCCTGCTCGTCTCCGCCGCCCTCTTCACCACCCTGCTCCCGCTCACCGCCGCCGCCCCCGCCTCCGGCGCCGAGGACCCCGCCCCGGTCCCCGTGGACCGCTTCGAGGGCGAGGTCCCCTTCGCGCGCCCGCCCGCCGAGGGCCTGTTCACCTGGGGCGGCGACAACGACGACCCGCCCGCACTGACGCTGACCGCCCGCGACGACGCACCCGAGGGCGAGAAGGTCCTCGCCGGCACCTACGACATCAGCGGCTACGGCGGCTTCACCCACGACTTCGCCTTCGCCGAACCCGCCCACGACTGGTCCGCCCACAAGGGGATCCGCTTCTGGTGGGACGGCCGGAACAACGGCAAGAAGATCGCCTTCGAGCTCAAGGACGGCGGCGCCGACGGCGAGGCCAGCGAGCTCTGGACGACGTCGTTCACCGACGACTTCAGCGGCTGGAAACAGATCGAGCTGCCCTTCACCGCGTTCACTTATCGCACGGACTACCAGCCCGTCGGCGGCATCGACCACATCCTCGGCCTCACCGAGACCTGGGGCTACTCCGTCACCCTCCCCGCCGGCGCCAAGGGCGAATTCGCCATGGACGGCGTCGAGTTGTACGGCAGGGCCGACCAGTCGCTGCGCGCCTCCGTCCTCACCGACGCCGCCGTGTACCCGGTGCGCGAGGGCGACACGGCCGCCGTGCGGATCTCGGTCGCCACCACCGGGTCCGCCCCGCTCGACGAGCCCGTGACGGTCAGCTACGAGACCGCGGGCGGCAGCGCGGACGCCGGCAAGGACTACACGCCCGTCAGCGGGACGGTCACCTTCCCCGCCGGCACCGTCTCCGGCACCTCCCGCACCGTCCGCGTCCCCACCCTGAAGGACAGGTCCGCCGAGCCCGCCGAAACGGTCCCGCTGAAGCTGACGGTCGCCGGCGCCAAGGCTCCCGCCGAGACCCCGCAGGTCGTGGTCGACGCGCACGGACTGCCGTATCTGGACAGCAGGTTGCCGGTGAGGAAGCGCGTCGCCGACCTCCTCTCCCGCATGTCCCTGGCGGAGAAGGCCGGCCAGATGACGCAGGCCGAGCGCGGCGCCCTGACGAACGCGGGTGATGTCGCCGCGTACGACCTCGGCTCGATCCTGTCCGGTGGCGGCTCCACGCCGACGCCCAACACCCCGCAGGCCTGGGCCAGGATGATCGACGGCTTCCAGCTCCGGGCGCAGGCCACCCGCTTCCAGATCCCGCTGATCTACGGCGTCGACGCGGTGCACGGCCACAACAACCTGGTCGGCGCGACGATCATGCCGCACAACGTCGGTCTCGGCGCGACCCGCGACCCTGACCTCGCCTACCGCGCGGGCGCGGTGACGGCCGCCGAGACCCGGGCCACCGGTATCCCCTGGGACTTCGCGCCCTGCCTGTGCGTGACCCGGGACGACCGCTGGGGGCGGGCGTACGAGTCCTTCGGCGAGGACCCGGCCCTCGTCGACTCCATGGAGACGATCATCCAGGGCCTCCAGGGCGCCGCGAACGGCAGTGACCTGAAGGACGACGACAAGGTCCTCGCCACCGCCAAGCACTTCGTCGGCGACGGCGGCACCGGCTACGGCTCCTCCACCAACGGCACCTACACCATCGACCAGGGCGTCACCAAGGTCACCCGGCAGGAGCTGGAGGCCGTGCACCTGGCGCCGTACCGGACGGCCGTCGACCGCGGTGTCGGCACGGTCATGCCGTCGTACTCCTCGCTCGACCTCGTCGGCGACGGACAGGGCCCGGTCAAGATGCACGCCCGCGCCGACATGATCAACGGCGTGCTCAAGGACCGTATGGGCTTCGACGGCTTCGTCATCAGCGACTGGAACGGCATCGACCAGATCCCCGGCGACTACGCCTCCGACATCCGTACGTCGGTCAACGCCGGCCTCGACATGATCATGGCCCCGTACGCCTTCCGGGACTTCCACACCACGCTCGTGAAGGAGGTCGAGGCCGGACGCGTCAGCCGGGCGCGCATCGACGACGCCGTCTCCCGCATCCTCACCCAGAAGTTCCGGCTGGGACTCTTCGAGAAGCCGTACGCCGACACCGGCGGCGCGGCGAGGATCGGGTCCGCCGCCCACCGGTCCGTGGCGCGCGAAGCGGTGGCCGAGTCGCAGGTGCTGCTGAAGAACACCGGCGGCGTCCTGCCGCTGAGGAAGTCGCAGAAGGTGTACGTCGCCGGATCCAACGCCGACGACATCGGCAACCAGAGCGGCGGCTGGACGATCACCTGGCAGGGCTCGTCCGGGGACATCACGCCCGGCACGACGATCCTGGAGGCGATGCGAAAGAACTCCACGGCGCTGACGTACTCCAAGGACGCCTCCGCGCCCCTGACCGGCCACGACGTCGGCGTGGTCGTCGTCGGCGAGACCCCGTACGCCGAGGGCGTCGGGGACGTCGGCAACGGCCATGACCTGCGGCTGAGCGCCGCCGACCAGGCGGCCGTGGACAAGGTGTGCGGCGCGATGAAGTGCGCGGTGCTGATCGTCTCAGGGCGTCCGCAGCTCATCGACGACGAGCGCCTGGCCGGGATCGACGCCCTCGTCGCCTCCTGGCTGCCCGGCACCGAGGGCGACGGCGTGGCGGACGTCCTCTACGGCAGGCGGCCCTTCGGCGGACAGCTCCCCGTGACCTGGCCGAAGAGCGAGGCGCAACTGCCGATCAACGTCGGCGACACCTCCTACGACCCGCGGTTCCCCTACGGCTGGGGCCTGACCACGCTGACCAAGGTGCCCGCGGGCGGCGCCGCGACCCTCACGGCGCTCGGCATCGCGGCCCGCGCCGCCGAGAAGGCGGGCGCGCAGGCGGCGGGCCGTGCGCTCGTCACCAAGGCCCGGCTGATCGTCCAGCAGCGGGCGGCCGGCACGGGCATCACCGAGGCGGTGGCGAAACCCTTCGCCGACGCCGACCATCTGCTGCTGACCGGCCGGTACGGGGCGGCGGTGGAGAGGCTGAGCGCGGCGTACCGCGCGGCCTGAGCCGCCGTACGGCACGCGGCGGGACGCCGTGCGGCCGCCGGTCCCGGTGGGATCCAGCCACCGGGACCGGCGCCTTTGCCCCTCGCATCAGGTAGCGTCGAGAGTATGAGGACTCCGCTCTTCCGGGGCCTCATGCGCTCGCTGATCGTGCCGGTCGCCGCCGCAGTGGCGGTGCTCACGGCAGGCGCGACCGGCGCACATGCGGCCACCGACCTATCGCAGGTCGCCGAGGCGCTGCGCGACGGGCCCGTGTACGTGGACCCCGCCGCCTCGGACCAGCTCTCGTCGGCGGACGCCGAGGCGCTCGCCGACAAGATCGAGGACGCCGACAAACCGGTCTTCGTCGCCGTTCTGCCGGCCGACCAGCCGACCAAGGACCTCCTGCTGAACCTCCGTACGGAAACCGGCATCACGGGCCTGTACGGCGTCCGCGTCGGCGACCGGTTCGACGCGGCGGCCGACTCCTCGGTGATGTCCCGGCAGGCGGTCGACAACCTGGTCGCCTCGGTGCAGAGCGCCGGCGACCCCAAGGCCCAGCTCAACGACTTCGTCGACGCGGCGCTGCGCAACGTGGGCGGCACGGCGCCCGCCAGTTGGAGCGACGGCGGCGGCTCGGGCGTGGACGCCAGCGGTCTGATCGCCGTCGGCGCGGTGGTGGCCGCGGGCGGCGCGGGCGCGTACGCGCTGGTGCGGCGCAACCGGCGGCGCCACGAGGCGGAGCAGCGCGCGGCGCTGGAGAAGCTGCGGGTCGTGGTCGACGAGGACATCACCGCGTTCGGCGAGGAACTGGACCGGCTGGACTTCCACCCGGCGGAGTCCGGCGCCGACGACGCGATGCGCGCGGACTACGAGCGGGCCCTGGACTCCTACGAGCAGGCGAAACGGCTGATGGACTCCGCCCGGAAACCGGAGGACGTCAAGGCCGTCACACAGGCCCTGGACGACGGCAGATTCTCCCTCACCCAGCTCGCCGCCCGCCGGGAGCACAAGCCGTTGCCGCAGCGCCGGCCGCCGTGCTTCTTCGACCCGCGGCATGGCCCGTCGGTGGCCGACGAGACCTGGACGCCACCCGGTGGCGCCGCCCGCGAGGTCCCGGTCTGCGCGGCCGACCGCACCCGCCTGTCCGAGGGCCGCGACCCCGTGGTCCGCGAGGTGGACACCGAGCAGGGCCGCCGCCCGTACTGGGAGGCCGGCCCCGCCTACGGCCCCTGGGCCGGCGGCTACTTCGGCGGCGGCATCCTCCCGGGTCTCCTGGTCGGCACGCTGCTGGGCAGCATGATGGCCGGGCCGGCCTATGCGGCCGACTACGGCGCGGGCTACGGCTACGGCGGTGGCGGCTACGAGGGCGGTGACGTGTCCGGGGCGGACTTCGACAGCGGCGACTTCGGCGGCGGCTTCGGGGGCGGTGACTTCGGCGGAGGCGGTGACTTCGGCGGGGGCTTCTGAGGACCCTCCGGTGTCCTCGGGGAACCTCTAGGCGAACGCGCCCGCGGAAGCGGTGTGCTCGGCCCGGGTGTCGTCCCGGCTGCCCGCCCGTATGTGTCCCGGCCGGGCGGCGAGGAGTCCGGCTGTCGCCTCGGGAACCACCAGGGCGATCAGGACGGCGAGGGGCACGCGCCAGCCGTCGGACACGTCGTGGAGGACCCCCAACGCCAGCGGACCGAGGCCGGCCAGCAGGTAGCCGACGGTCTGCGCCATCCCCGAGAGCTCGGCGGCGACCCGCGGTCCGTCCGCGCGCAGCCCGAGCAGCGTCATCGCCAGCGGGAAGGCGCTGCCGGTCGCCACGCCGAGCAGGCACACCCACGCCCAGCCGAGCGCGGGGAACAGCAGCAGGCCCGCGAGGGAGAGCAGTTTCGCCGCCGTCACGGCCACCACCAGGAGCCGCTGGCCGCGCATCCGGGCGGCGACGAGGGGGACGAGGAAACCCAGCGGGATGCCGATGGCCAGCATCACCGACATCATCAGTCCGGCCTCGCCGGGCGAGTACCCGCTCGCCCGCATGATCTGCGGCAGCCACGCCACCAGCGCGTAGAACATCAGCGACACGAGCCCCAGGAACGCCGACACCCACCAGGCGAGCGCCCGCCGCAGTAAGGATCCGCCCGACGCGCGCGGCGTCGCAGGCGGCGTCCGGCGATGCCTGCCCCGCGCCCCGGGGGCGGCCAGCAGCCCCCACACCGCCGCGGCCGGCACCGCCGGCACCGCCCACAGCGCCAGCGCGAACTGCCAGTCGGTCGCCGCCGCGAGCGGCACCGCGACTGCGGCGGCGAGGGCGCCGGAGACGGCCATGAGGGTCATGGCGAGGCCGGTGAACAGGCCGATCCGGCGGCCGAAGTGATCCTTGATGATCGCGGGCAGCAGCACATTGCCGACGGCGATGGCGGCCCCGGACAGCACCGTTCCGGCGAACAGCGCCGCCGGCCACGGCACCGCCCGCACGGCGGTGCCGAGCGCCAGCACCCACGCGGCGGCACACACCGCGGCCTGCGTTCCGAAGCGCCGGGCCAGCCGGGGCGCGAGCCAGGCGAAGGCGCCCAGGCACAGCACCGGCAACGTCGCCAGCACGCTGACCTGCGTGCCGGTGAGCGCCAGAGCCGCTTGTACGTTCCCGATGAGCGGCGGGGTCCCGGTGATCGCCGCGCGCAGATTGACGGCCAGCAGTATCAGACCGGTGATGAGCCACAGTCTGGTTGTCACGTTCTCTTCCCCCGTGTACGCGACGGCGGCCCCCTCCTCCGTCCAGGAGGGGGCCGCCGGGCTTTGTGGTGGTGCTCGATGTGCTTCGGACGCCGCGTGTGCGCCGGTCAGACGCGCATGCCGTGGTCGACCGGACACGTCGCCCGGCCGGCGCTGCGGAACGCCGCACCGGTCGCCCCGGGGGAGGCGGGCGAGCCGAGCTGCTTGAGGATCTCGTCGGACAGCAGGTCCTCCTTGCCCTTGAGGGCGTCGGCGACCTTGGTGTCGGAGACGAACACCAGCTCCGCGGCGATGTTGTCCTGCACGATCCGCGCGAGGTTGTCCAACGCCACCCCGATCGGGTCCGACGGCAACTGTGCCGTGGGGATGTCGATCAGATGGGTGTTCACCTTCTTCTGGTTCATCATCGGCTTGATGATGATCTCGGCCTGGTTCAGCACCGATGTCGTCCAGATCGACAGCACCACCGTGTAGAGGTCGGCCCAGGCCGCCTCGCCGATCTGCGCCCGCCACTTCCTGCACAGGCCCTGCACTGCGGAGATCTGGGCCTCGGCGGCGTACTGCATGTTCACCCGGATCGCCGGGTACACGCGGCCCGCGAACACCTGGAACGAGGCGATGTCGAAGGCGCGGGCGCGAATGGAGTCGGCGATGAACGTCAGCGCCTCGTCGAGGATCTTCGCGCAGGCGTTGTGCAGGTTCTGCGGCAGGGCCGCCGTGGCGAGGTTGTTCTTCGCCGTGGTCAGTGTGTCCGCGAAGGCCTTCAGCGGCGTGGTCCAGGCGTCGGTGCCGGGGCCCTTCATCGCCACCATGTCGAGGTCGTGGGCGTCGATCCGGTCGCCGTTGGGAACCCCCGGGACCCTGTCCGAGAGGTACTCCGCGATCGTGGAGAAGACGCCCAGCGGGACATGGGCGATGGACTTCGCCAGCTCGAACTCCTCCGCCACCGGGTGCTCGACGTACTGCTTGCCCGCGTGGACGAGGGTGAACGTGCCGCCCTTCGCGTCGTTCTGCACCACGATGACCGGCCCGAGGTTCTTGACCAGGTCGGCCTTCAGGGCCGCGTAGTTGGTGCGCATCGCCGCGTTCACCGCGCGGATGGAGTCGCGGGCGGCGGTCCGGGTGGACACCGCCTCCGCGGCCGGGGCGGCGTCGAGGACGGATGCCGTGTCGGCCTGGGCCACCGAGTGCCCCAGGAACGTCGCGGCGCCTATCCCGCCGGCGCCACCGATGAATTTCCGGCGTGTTGCCATGACTTGCTCTCCGTAGCGAATCGGTCGTCGGGTGTTCCCGCCGTGGGGGAAGCGGTGGTGTGGGGGGAACAGACCCGCCGGGAGCCGTCGATGGCCGGGACGCGGGGAGCGATGCGAGGAGGGCCCGCCCCTCTCCGGCGGCATGGCGCTGCGGGGGCCGCCGGAGAGAGAACCGCGGGCAGTGCTACGTGAGCGCGGTGTGGGAGGGGACGACGACGCCGTACAGGTCGGCGATCGTCGCCAGCGCGCTGCGGTGGATCTGGTCGGCGGACAGACCGCCGCCGACCGACGGCAGCGGCCGGGTGGCGCACGCGTCCGCGACCACGGTGGGCTTGTTCCCGCGCAGGAACGCGCCCTCCGCGGTGAACGTCACGCACATGTGCGTCATGAACCCGGCGATGACCAGGTGCTCGTTGCCCGCCTTGTCGACCAGGTCGCCGAGGCCGGTGTTCACGAAGGCGTTCGGGACCTTCTTCACCACGGTCCGCTCACCCGGCGCGGGCCTGACCCTGTCGTGGATGCGGCCGATCGGCCGGCGGATGTCGTACGGGGTGTCCGCCCCGCCGTCGTTGACGATGTGGATGACCGTCGTGCCCGCCTTCCGGGCCGCCTTCAGCAGCTCGGCCGCGGCGTCCAGGGCGGGCCGCCACCCGTCGAGTTCCATCACACCGCGGGTGTAGGTGTTCTGGTAGTCGACCATGACCAGGGTGGCGGAGGCGAGCGAAGCCGGCTTGTCCGCAAGGCCGTTGAGGCCGCGCAGCGTCGTCGTGCCCGAGGTGTCCGCCTCCGCCGCCTGCGCGGGGGAGTCGCCGAGCCGGGTGACGCCGAACGCCGTGGCGCCGCCGACCACGGCCGCGCCGCCGATCTTCAGCAGCCCGCGGCGGGACGTGCCTGCCTGCCCCCGCTCCGCCACGTCAGGCCAGCTCCTTCCCGGACGCTACGACGACGCCGTACGCGTCGGCGATGGCCGCCAGCGCGCTGCGGTGCAGCTCGTCGGCGGACACGTTCACGATCGACCGGGTGGCGCACGTGTCCGCCGGGACCGTGGGCGGGTTGCCGCGCAGGGCCGCGGACGCCGAGGTGTACGCGATGCACATGTGGGTCATGAACCCGGCGACGATCACGGTCTCGTTCCCGGCCCTGTCCACCAGCTCGCCGAGCTCGGTGCCGTGGAAGGCGTCCGGGGCCTGCTTGACGACCACCGGCTCGCCCTCGACCGGGGCCACGTCGGGGTGGATCCGCCCGATGTCCGCGCGGATGTCGTACGCCGAACCCTCGCCGCCGTCGTGCTGGACGTGGATGACCGCGGCGCCGGCCTCGCGGGCACGGGACAGCAGATCCGAGGCGGCTGCCAGGGCCGGCTTCCAGCCGTCGAGTTCCATCGCACCGCGGGTGTAGGTGTTCTGGTAGTCGACGAGGATCAGCGTCGAGGACGCGAGGGCCGCGGGGGTGTCGTCGGCACCGCCGAGTTCGCGCAGCGTCTTGCTTGCCACAGGTCTGCTCCAAGGGTCGGGGGACTCGGGCGAGTTGTTCAACAGGTTGTTGAACACGTATGCGACGCTATGGCTCGCACCGGGCTGTCGGCAATGACGTGCTATTTGCAGAAACCGACGCCCGCGTCCGCGAGTGAAACAGGGGGTTACAGGGTGGGGGCCGTGAACCGGTTGATCGTGATCGTGCTGTTCGAGGGCGTCGACCTCCTCGACGTCACCGGCCCGCCGGAGGTGTTCTCCCTCGTCCCGCGGGAGACCGCCGGGCGAGCCGGCTACGAGGTCGTGCTGGCCGCCGAGACGACGGCGCCGGTGACGACGGCGGCCGGCGTGCGGATCCTGCCCGACGCCACCTTCCACGAGGTCGCCGAACGAGCGATCGACACCCTGCTGGTGCCTGGCTCCGTCGAGGTGGACGGCGAGCGCCGCATCCACCCCATCACCGACCCCGGCACGGTGGCCTGGGTGAAGGTACTGGCCACCCGCACCCGGCGGGTGACGTCGGTGTGCGTCGGCGCGCACATCCTCGCCGCCGCCGGACTCCTGGACGGCAAACGCGCCACCACGCACTGGTCGACCGCACAGCGGCTCGCCGACGACCACCCGGCGGTGCGGGTCGACCCCGATCCGATCTTCATCCGGGAGGAGGGCGAGGTGTGGACCGGCGCGGGGATCAGCGCCTGCCTGGATCTGTCCCTGGCCCTGGTGGCGGAGGACTTCGGTGAGCAGGTGGCGCTGCGCGTCGCCCGTCAGCTCGTGATGTACCTGAAGCGGCCGGGCGGGCAGTCGCAGTTCAGCGTGCCGTTGGAGCGGGTGTCGCCGAGCCGGCGCATCGAGGACCTCCGGCATCACATCCTGAACAACATCGGCGGGCGTCTGACCGTCCCGGACCTGGCCGCGTACGCGCATGTCAGCGACCGCCAGCTCACCCGCATCTTCAAGACCGAACTCGGCACGACCCCGCACGCCTACATCGAGTCGGCCCGGGTCGAGCTGGCCGGCAACCTGCTGGAGAGCACCGACGACACGCTGGAACGCGTCGCCTCCGTCTGCGGGTTCGGCACCGTCGACACCCTCATCCGGGCGTTCCGCCGCCGCCACGCCGTGACACCGGGCGAGTACCGGGCCCGCTTCCGCGCCGCACCGGCCCGGGGGGCGTCCGAAACGGCTGATCGCGCCCGCCCCGGCCCGAGGGGCGTCTGAAACGGCCTCTGATCGCACCGCTCCGGCCCGGGGGGGGCGTCCGAGACAGCCTGATCGCGCCCGCACCGGCCCGGGGGGACCTCCGAAACGGCCTGATCGCGCCGCACGAGGGCACGGCAACGGCCCGGCGTCCGAGGACACCGGGCCGTCGCCGTGCCGGTGGGGGCCGCCGCGTGCTCAGCGGGTCGCCGGGGTCGGCGAACCCGCCGGCAGGCGGCGGACTTGCCGGGGTCAGAGCGAGGACGCCGCCGAGGCGATGGCGGAGGCGAAGGTGGAGACCTCCGTGTAGACGCCGGGGGCGTTGGGGCGGGCGCAGCCTATGCCCCAGCTCACGATGCCGACCTGGATCCACTGGTTGGCGCTGTCACGGCGGAACATCGGGCCGCCGGAGTCGCCCTGGCAGGTGTCGACGCCGCCCGCGGGCAGGCCGGCGCAGATCTCCTCGTTCGCGATGAGGCCGCTGTAGCCGCTGTAGGAGCGGCACTGGGCGTCGGTGACGAACGGCACGTTGGCCTTGAGCATGTAGCGCTGCTGGGCACCGCCCTCACGGGCCGCGCCCCAGCCGGCCACGGTGAAGGTGCCGGTGTTGTACTGCGTGGTCGTGGCGATCTTCAGCGTCGGCAGGTTGATCGGCTGGGCGAGCTTGATCAGCGCCCAGTCCTTGCCGTCGCCGTTGTAGCCGGGGGCTCGGTACACGTACGTCGAGCGGACCTGCACCCGGCCGCTGGTGGACTGGAGGTCCACGACGCCCGCGGTGGCGGTGATGGAGGTGTTGGCGCCGGTCGCGCCCACACAGTGCGCGGCGGTGAGCACGATCTGCTGGGTGTAGAGCGCGCCGCCACAGCCCATGGAGAGCCGGACCATGAACGGGAACTCGCCCTGCGCGGCACGGGTTCCGCCGACGACGCGGGAGTCGGCGGCCTGCGCGGCCGAGACGGGCTGAAGGCTGACGATCGCGAGAGCGGCGGCGCCGAGGGCCGCGCATCTCTTGAGCGCGGTGAGGAGCTTCTTCAACGTGATGCCTTCCGTGGGGGGTTGGACATACGAACGTGGAGAGAGCACGGGAATGTCGGGGGCATGCCAAACAGGGGGAGTGAGCTTCTGCTGACATGCGCCGGTCAATTCCTTTGCTGGATTATGGGAATCCTGTGACCGCCCCACAAGGGGCAAATTCCGGCCACCACGCCATCCGGACGCGGGCGGGGCCGACGTGAACCCCGCCCGCCCCGAACCGCGTCGGGCCGACGCCGTGCTCAAGCAGCGGGGCGTGAACGGCCGTCAGGCGCGGGAGACACCTCGTCCTGATCCCGTACGACGTGATCGCGCCCCATGCGGAACCCGGCCACCATCAGGCACAGCGCGACCAGTACGGCGCTGACCCACACCGGCGACCGGTAGCCGAGGCCCGCCCCGATGGCCGTACCGCCGAGCCAAGGGCCCAGCGCCGCACCGACGTTGAACGCCGCCGTGGCGAAGCCGCCGGCCAGCGTGGGGGCGTCGGACGCGGCGTGCAGTGCCTGCGAGATCAGCGTGGACCCGACCCCGAAGGACAGGGCGCCCTGCACGAGGACGAGACCGAGCGTCACGGCCGGCGTCCCGGCGCCGAGCGCGAGGGCGGCCCACCCGAGGCACAGGGCGCCACCACCGCCGACCAGCGCCGCACCGGGCCACCGGTCGGCGAGGCGCCCGCCGACGGCGACCCCCGCGAACGACCCCGCGCCGAACAGCGCGAGCACGACCGGCACCCACCCGCTCCCCAGCCCGGTCACGTTGGTGACCAGGGGCGCGAGATAGGTGAAGGTGCAGAAGGTCGCCCCGTTCACCAAGGCGCCCAGGAGCAGGGTGACTTGGAGCCGGGGGCCGCGCAGCGACCGCAGTTCACCGCGCAGCGCGCGACGGCCGGAGCCGGCCGCGCCCGGGGGTACGGACCGTGCCACGGCCGCCACGGCGGGCAGGGAGATCAGCGCGACAGCCCAGAACGCCGCACGCCATCCCCAGAGTTGACCGAGCAGTGCCCCCGCCGGGACGCCCACGACACACGCCAGGGTGACCCCGCCGAGCAGGGTGGACGTGGCCCGCCCCGTGGCCTGTGGCCCGACCATCCCGACGGCCGTGACCAGGGCGACGGCCAGGAACCCGGCGTTGGCCAGCGCCCCCACGACACGGGTGGCGACCAGCACCCCGAAGCTGTCGGTCACCGCCCCCACGACATGGACGGCGAGGAACACCGCCAGGAACCCCAGCAACGCGCCCCGCCGCGACCAGCGCCGCGCGAGCCCGGCCATGAGCGGTGCCCCGGCCACCATCCCCACGGCGAAGGCCGAGGTGAGCGCTCCGGCCGAGGGCACGGAGACCCCCAGGTCCCGGGCGATGTCCGGCACCAGCCCGGACAGCATGAACTCGGACGTCCCCTGTGCGAACACGGCGACGCCCAGCAGAAAGAGAGCGAACGGCATGAAGAAACTCCGCAACCCGAAGTCGAGGTCGAAAACGGCACGTCGAAGCGGCCGTCCGGTGGCGGAGTGAGCCCGGAAGCAGGCGAACCCGAAGGCGAGCGCGAGCGCTCGTCAGGCCGACGTCACGAGCAGCCACCGGAGAGCCGGTGGCCGGAGTCTTGAGGCTTCGGGGCTGGACACGCAGGCAGGCTATGCGGATCCGGGAGCGAGGGGCGACCGGTTTTCCGCGAGGAGCGACCGGTTGTCCGCGGAGAGCCACCGGTCTTCCGCCGGCCCGCGCGGCCGTCGCGCTGCACGATGACGACGGCCGCGAGGCCGACGGCCAGGCCGAGAGCGGTCTGCACTCCGAACGGCTCACCGAACATCAGCGCTCCCCAGACCGCCGTGACCGGAGCCATGAGGAACATCAGCGCGTTGACCTTCGTCACCCCGGAGCGGCGCAGGATGAGCCAGTACAGCCCGTACCCGCCGAAGGTGGGCAGGACGACGAGCCAGACGACCGCGACCCAGAAACCGGCCTCGGCGGGTGGCGCCGCCGCTCCCGCACCCACGGCGAACACCGTGAAGAGCGCGGCGCTGGTGGCGCAGTGGACGGTCAGCGCCACCCCGGGCGCGATCTGCGTACGCGAGCGGCTCTCCAGGAAGGTGGCCGCCACCAGCGAGAGCATGCCGAGGAACGGGACGAGGTAGGCCCACGCGGCGACACCGGTCGCGGCCATGGCGTCGGCCGTGGTGACCAGGGCGACGCCGCCCGCCCCCAGGCACAGGCCGAGCCACTGCCGGCGTGAGACGTACTGCCGCAGGAGCGGTCCGGCCAGCGCCCCGGCGACGAGCGGCTGGACGCCGTCGATCAGGGCCGTGGTGCCGCTGGAGACGCCGAGCTGGATGGCGTAGTAGACGGTGAGCAGATAGCCGCTCTGCGACAGCACACCGATCGCGGCCTGCCGTACGACGTCCCGCACGGCGAGCCCCCGCCATGACGCGCGTCCCAGTGTGGCGGCGACGACGATCAGGACCGCGGCGAGCGGCAGGAACCGCCACATCAGGACCGTGACCGCGGCGGCGCTGCCCGCGCCGAGCTTGGCCCCGATGAACCCGGAGCTCCAGCACAGGACGAACGCGATCGAGAGCAGGGCGTTCACGGACACCCACATCCACTAGACAGATCTGTATACCTGGCTCCGCTTCCCGATTATACAGATCGGTATACTTTCGGCATGGGTACGAGCATGAGCACGGGCACAGGCACCGCACAACAGCCGCAGCGAGTGACCATGACGCGTGCCGCGCGGCGCGTCCTGGAAGCCGCCGAGCGGCTGTTCTACGAGCGCGGCATCCATGCCGTCGGCGTGGATCTCATCGCCGCGGAGGCGGGAGTGACCAAGAAGACCCTCTACGACCGCTTCGGCTCCAAGGAGCGGATCGTCGTGGAGTACCTGGCCGGCCGGGACGAACGCTGGCGGGCCTTCCTCGCGCGGTACCTCGACGACCACCTCGACGCGGCGCACGCGACACCGCGGGCACGCGTCCTGGCCGTGTTCGACGCCTCCCGCGCATGGTCGGCGCAGTACGGCGCCAAGGGATGCAGCATGGTCAACGCGCACGCCGAGATCAGCGACCCGTCCCACCCGGCCTTCGCGGTCATCGCCGGGCAGAAGGAGTGGATGCTCGCCCTGTTCACCGGCCTCGCCCGCGACGTCGCCCCGGACGACGCGGACCGTCTGGGCCGGACGCTGATGCTCCTGCACGAGGGAGCCCTCGTGGCCCACGGCCTGAACGTGTTCCCGGATCCCGTGACGCACGCCCGAGACGAGGCGGCGGCCCTGCTCGACGCCGCGACCGGCGGACCCTGAGGCCGTACACGCCCGATTCCGGATGCTGTAGGCAGGCTCGACTTCCGGCGATGCCGCAAACGCCCGATTCCGGATGCCGTACGGCCCCCGGACTAGGACAGGATCCGACCTCGTTCCCGCCTAACGTGCCCCCATGACCCCCTCCGACGGCACCCAGCCCCTCGCCTTCGAGTCCGCCGCCGCACTCGACACCTGGCTGGCCGGCCACCCCGCCCCGCACCCCGGCCTCTGGATCAAGGTCGCCAAAAAGGGCTCCGGCATCGCCTCCGTCACCGCCGCCGAAGTGAACGACGTGGCCCTGTGCCACGGCTGGATCACGGGGCAGCGCAAAGGGCTCGACGCGTCGTGCTACCTCCAGCGGATCACTCCGCGCCGGCCCGGCAGCCTCTGGTCGATGGTCAATGTGCGGCGGGTGGCGGAACTCGCCGCCGAGGGCCGCATGCGCCCCACGGGCCTCGCCGAGGTCACGGCGGCAAAGGCGGACGGGCGGTGGGCGGGGGCGTACGAGTCGCAGGCCGTGGCGGAGGTCCCGGCCGAGCTGGCCGCGGCACTGGCGGAGAACCCCCGCGCCGGGGCGGCCTTCGAGCGACTGGGCAGGACCGAGCGCTACCAGGTCATGCTCGGCCTGCTGCGCGCCCGGACCGAGCGCACCAGGGCGGCCCAGGTCGCCGCGATCGTGCGGGAAATGGCGAAGCGCCGGTGAGCGTGCTGCTCACCGGCGCTTCGAGGAGGGCGTGGTGTCACGCGTTCCGGATCGCCGAGATGTCGAAGTTCAGCTTGATCTTGTCGGAGACCAGCACGCCGCCCGTCTCCAGCGCGGCGTTCCAGGTCAGGCCCCACTCGGAGCGCAGGATCTCCGCCTTGCCCTCGAAGCCGACGCGCTCGTTGCCGAACGGGTCCTTCGCGGCGCCGTTGAATTCCAGGTCGATGGTGATCGAGCGGGTGGTGCCGAGGATCTCCAGGTCGCCGGTGATGCGGTAGTCCTCGCCGCCGAGAGCCTCCGCCTTGGTGGAGCGGAAGGTCATCGTCGGGAACTCCTCGATCTTGAAGAAGTCCGCGCTCTTGAGGTGGCCGTCACGGTCCGCGGAGCCGGTGTCGATGCTCTCCATCTTGATGTCGAGGGACGCCGTGGACGCCGACGGGTTGCTGCCGTCCAGGTGCAGCGCGCCGCTGAAGTCGAGGAACTTGCCCTTGACGTTGGTGACCATGGCGTGCCGCGCGACGAAGCCGATCGTGGAGTGCGCCGGGTCGATCGTGTACTCGCCGGTCAGCGCTGCCAGGTCGGGGCTGACGGCG
The DNA here is from genome assembly GCF_055609385.1 of Streptomyces sp. NPDC036764. NCBI lineage: Bacteria > Bacillati > Actinomycetota > Actinomycetes > Kitasatosporales > Streptomycetaceae > Streptomyces > Streptomyces sp. NPDC036764. Next base: position 238,929 of record NZ_JBVJPT010000015.1, on the reverse strand, counting down.
GCAGCAGCGGTGGCGGCGTCGGCGTTGTCCTTGCGGTTGAAGATGCCCATGGTGTGCTCCTCGGGAGGTGATGTTGAATCTTGAACTACTCAACGCGGACCACCGTAGACCTATTCCGTTCACCGTTCAACATCATCCGGAGTGTGTCGGTGGAATTACCCACCGTCACGTGATAGGGCATGGACATGACTCCGACGCGCCGTGCCTTCCTGTACGCCGCCGCCCTCACCGCGCCCTCCGCCCACGCCGCCGGAACCCCGGCCCACGCGGCGGACCCCGACCCGTACGACGCCCTGCGCCGGCGCTGGCTCGACATCGCCCTCGGCACCGGCTACGACCCGGCGGAAGAGCCGTACGCCTCCCGCCTCGCCGAGACCGGCACCCTCGCGCGAGGCTTCCAAGCCACCATGGCCCCCACCCTCGACTCCCTGTGGCCCGGCCACCCCTTCGACCCGCCCGCCGGCATCACCCAGAGCTACAGCCGCCTGTGGACGATGACCCGGGCCTACGCCCGGCAGGGCACCGGCTCCACCGCCGACCCCGGCCTCCTCGCCGACGTCCTGCGCGGCCTCGACCACCTCTCCGCCACCGTCTACAACCCCTCCACCACGCGCTACGGCAACTGGTGGGAGTGGCAGATCGGCAGCCCCCGCCTGCTGACGGACATCACGGCCGCGCTGTTCGGCCACCTCACCGACGCCCGCATCGCCGCCGCCTGCGCGGCCGTCGACCACTTCATCCCGGACGCGATGCTCACCGACTACTCGGGCACCTCGACCGGCGCCAACCGCGTCGACCTGTGCCGCAGCGTCGCCCTGCGCGGCATCCTCGGCCGGGCCCCGGCCAAGATCGCGCTCGCCCGGGACGCACTCTCCCCGGTCTTCCCGTACGTCACCAAGGGCGACGGCCTCTACGCCGACGGCTCCTTCGTCCAGCACACCTGGGTCGCCTACTCCGGCACCTACGGGCAGGTCCTCCTCGACGGCCTCGGCCGCCTCTTCGCGCTGCTCGCCGGATCGGAGTGGGAGGTGACCGACCCGAACAGGCAGATCGTCCTCGACAGCGTCGAGCGCGCCTACGCGCCCCTCATCCACGACGGGTTGGTGATGGACGGCGTCAACGGCCGGGCCATCAGCCGCGGTCACCTCAAGAGCGACGACCGGCAGGTGATGCGCAGCGACCACTACCACGGGCAGGGGATCATCGCCGCGATCGCGCTGCTCGCGGACGGCGCGAGCGCGGCGCAGCGCGAGCGCTGGTACGGCCGGGTCAAGGGCTGGATCCAACGGGACACCGTCACCCCGATCTTGACGGCGCCTCAGTTCGATGTGGCCGACCTGGCCCGGCTGCACGCCGTCGCCGAGTCGCCGGTGCCCGCTGCCTCCGACCCCGTCGGCCACCACCTCTTCGCCGCGATGGACCGGGCGGTGCACCGCCGCCCGCGCTTCGTCGCGCACATCGCCATGGCGAGCGACCGCATCGCCCACTACGAGTGCGGCAACGGCGAGAACCCGCGCGGCTGGCACACCGGCGCCGGAATGCTCTCCTGGTGGGCCGACGGCCTGGGCGATCAGTACACCGACTGGTACTGGCCGACCGTCGACTGGTACCGCCTCCCCGGCACGACCGTCTCCACCCGCCGCCTCCCCGACCGGGCCGGCGGCGAGTGGGGCGAGCCCAAGCCCGCCGCGCGATGGGTGGGCGGCACGACCGACGGCGAGTACGCGGCGATCGGCCAGCACCTGAAGGGGCTGGGGTCGACCCTCGAAGCCCGCAAGTCGTGGTTCTGTGCCGCGGACGCCGTGATCTGCCTCGGGGCCGGGATCACCTGCACGGACGGCGTCCCCGTCGAGACCGTCGTCGACAACCGGAACCTGGGGGAGAGCGGCACCCAGGCCCTCGTACGCGGCCGGGGCTGGGCCCACCTGGCGGGCCACGGCGGCTGGGTGGTGCCGTACGGCGAACTGCGCACCCTGCGCGAGGACCGCACCGGGGCCTGGGCCGACATCAACACCGCCGGCACGACCGAGCGCCGCACCCGCCGCTGGCAGACCCTGTGGCTGGATCACGGCACCGACCCGACGGACGCGGCCTACGTCTACCTGCTCATGCCCGGCGCCCGCCGCGCCGAGGTGGCCGCCCGCGCCGCCGACCGGACGTGGTTGTCGGTCCTCGCCAACGACGCCGCCTGCCAGGCGGTCCGCGTGCCCTCCCTGGGCCTGACGGCCGCGAACTTCTGGCAGCCGGGCACGGCCGGTGACCTCACCGCCTCCGCCGGGGCGAGCGTGCTGCTCCGGCGCCGGGGCCGTACCGCTACGCTCTGCGTGAGCGAGCCGCCGCGCACCGGCGAGCCGCTGGAGATCATCTGGGACCACCCCGTACGGCGCATCCTGCGGGCGGACGAGTCGGTCGAGATCCTCGCGGCAGGACGCCGACTGCGCGTCCGTGTCACTCCGGGGATGGTATGCGCGACCCATCGATGTGAGGTGGCTCTCGCCTGACGGCTTTGTGCGACCTCGACAACCCGCACGCCCTCTGAGCAGTCGGAAAGGCTGCATGCGGTGATGGTTCTGTTCAGTGGTACCAGGAAATGGGTCCGGAGACTGTACGGAGTCAACGGCTCGCTTTCCTTCGCGTCCTTCGTAAGGTCGCTACATGACCGTTTTGGATGAGGCACCGGGTGAGCCGATCGACGCCCGCGGGCGGACGGCCGAGCTGCACGAGATCCGTGCGCAGGCGCTGGCCGGCCCGAGCGAGAAGGCGACCGCGGCGCAGCACGCCAAGGGCAAGCTGACCGCCCGGGAGCGCATCGAGCTGCTGCTGGACCCGGGTTCCTTCCGGGAGGTCGAGCAACTGCGCCGGCACCGGGCCCAGGGGTTCGGGCTGGAGGCCAAGAAGCCGTACACCGACGGTGTCATCACCGGCTGGGGCACGGTCGAGGGCCGCACCGTCTTCGTGTACGCGCACGACTTCCGGATCTTCGGCGGCGCGCTGGGCGAGGCCCACGCCACGAAGATCCACAAGATCATGGACATGGCCATCGCGGCCGGTGCGCCGCTGGTCTCCCTGAACGACGGCGCCGGCGCCCGTATCCAGGAGGGCGTCTCGGCCCTCGCCGGCTACGGCGGCATCTTCCAGCGCAACACCAGGGCGTCCGGCGTCATCCCGCAGATCTCGGTGATGCTCGGCCCGTGCGCGGGCGGCGCGGCCTACTCGCCCGCCCTGACGGACTTCGTCTTCATGGTCCGCGAGACCTCGCAGATGTTCATCACCGGCCCGGACGTGGTCAAGGCGGTGACGGGCGAGGAGATCACCCAGAACGGCCTGGGCGGCGCCGACGTGCACGCCGAGACCTCCGGTGTCAGCCACTTCGCGTACGACGACGAGGAGACGTGCATCGCGGAGGTCCGCTACCTCCTCTCGCTCCTCCCGCAGAACAACCGTGAGAACCCGCCCCGGGCCGAGTCTGCCGACGCGCCCGACCGTCGCAGCGAGGTACTCCTCGACCTGGTCCCGGCGGACGGCAACCGGCCGTACGACATGGCCAAGGTCATCGAGGAGATCGTCGACGACGGCGAGTACCTGGAGGTCCACGAGCGCTGGGCGCGGAACATCATCTGCGCGCTGGCCCGCCTCGACGGCCAGGTCGTCGGCATCGTCGCCAACCAGCCGCAGGTGCTCGCCGGGGTGCTGGACATCGAGGCGTCGGAAAAAGCTGCACGCTTTGTCCAGATGTGTGACGCTTTTAACATCCCGATCGTCACTTTCCTGGACGTCCCCGGGTTCCTTCCCGGTGTCGACCAGGAGCACGGCGGCATCATCCGCCACGGCGCGAAGCTCCTCTACGCCTACTGCAACGCGACCGTGCCGCGGATCTCGCTGATCCTGCGCAAGGCCTACGGAGGTGCGTACATCGTCATGGACAGTCAGTCCATCGGTGCGGACCTCACCTACGCCTGGCCGACGAACGAGATCGCCGTGATGGGCGCGGAAGGCGCGGCCAACGTCATCTTCCGCCGGCAGATCGCCGAGGCCGAGGACCCCGAGACCATGCGGGCCCGCATGGTCAAGGAGTACAAGTCCGAGCTCATGCACCCCTACTACGCGGCCGAGCGCGGCCTGGTGGACGACGTGATCGACCCCGCCGAGACCCGCGAAGTCCTGGTCCGCTCCCTGGCGATGCTGCACACCAAGCACGCCGACCTGCCGTCCCGCAAGCACGGCAACCCCCCGCAGTAACCCACCGGTACCGCTGCGGAAACCTCTCTCACGGAGACTGACACCCATGAACCTCCCTGATATCCGCGTCGAGAAGGGCCACGCCGAGCCCGAGGAAGTCGCCGCCATCACGGCGATCCTCCTGGCCCGCGCCGCCGCCCAGCCCACCGCCGCGCCGACCCACCGAGGCCGCCCGAAGGCAGGCTGGCGCCGCCTGGAGCGCGAGCCGGGCTTCCGGGCCCCGCATAGCTGGCGCTGACTTTCTGAGCGTGGCCACGGCCCCGTCCTCCCTGGGGGAGGACGGGGCCGTGGTGTGTCTCACCGAACTGCCGCCTGACACCAACGACTTGCGGCCCCCATCCCTCCCGCAGGAGGAACGAGGGCCGCAAACGAAACGTGCCGGAGGGCGGACCGCTAGCGCAGGCGGGCCATCAAGGCGTGCTCGACCAGGGTGATCAGCGCGCTCTTGGCGTCCGCGCGGTGGCGGGCGTCCGTGGTGATGATCGGGGTGTCGGGCCCGATCTGGAGCGCCTCGCGGACCTCGTCCGGGTTGTACGGCTGGTTGCCGTCGAAGCCGTTCAGGGCGATCACGAACGGGAGGCCCGAGTTCTCGAAGTAGTCGACCGCGGGGAAGCAGTCGGCGAGACGGCGGGTGTCCACGAGCACGATCGCGCCGATGGCGCCGCGCACCAGGTCGTCCCACATGAACCAGAAGCGGTCCTGGCCGGGCGTACCGAAGAGGTACAGGATCAGGTCCTGGTCCAGGGTGATACGGCCGAAGTCCATGGCAACCGTGGTGGTCGTCTTGTCCCCGGTGTGAGTGAGGTCGTCGATGCCAGCGGAGGCTGACGTCATCACGGCCTCTGTGCGCAGCGGGTTGATCTCCGAGACGGCGCCGACGAACGTGGTCTTGCCCACGCCGAAGCCGCCCGCCACCACGATCTTCGCTGAGGTGGTGGAGCGGGAAGGACCGCCGCTAGAGCTTGCGAAGTCCACTGAGCACCCTTTCGAGCAGTGTCACGTCTGGCTGGCCGCCGGCGTTCTCGTCGCCGCCGGGCTGATGGATCGCGACCAGTCCCGCCTCCGCCAAGTCGGCGACGAGGATCCTGGCCACGCCGAGAGGGATCGTCAGCAGGGCCGAGACCTCGGCGACCGACTTGATCTCACGGCAGAGGTTGCAGATCCGCTGATGCTCGGGCAGTTGGCCCTGCATCTGATGCGGCTGCGCGGTGGTGTGCACCAGCGCCTCGATGGCGAGCTGGTAGCGAGGGCGCGTCCGGCCGCCGGTCATGGCGTACGGGCGCACCAGGGGGTTGTTCGACGCCCCGGCGGGCGCCGGCTCAGGGGCGCGTCGCTGCGGCTGCACCGGCTGGATGCGCGGAGCCGGCTGCTGGTCGTACGGCGAGGGGCCGGGGCCCTGCGGCGCGTACGGCTGCCTCTGGCTCGGCTGGGAGGGGAAGTTGTACCGGTTCTGGGAACCGTCGTTCTGGCCCTGGGCAGGGCCGTACGACCAGTTGCCCGATGACGAACCGTCTGGGGGTGTTGCCACTTTCTCTCCTCCTCCGACCGTGCCTGGCACCCATCATGTGGAGCCGCGTCCCGAAACCTTACGGCCACGGGACGCCAAAACGCACCGACTGTCTGTTAGTTGAGCAGGCTGCCTTGAAGCTCCGCACGCAGATCCGGCGTCAGGACCGAACCGGCACGGTCGACCAGAAGCGCCATCTCGTACCCAATGAGGCCGATGTCCGCCTCGGGGTGTGCGAGAACTGCGAGCGAGGAACCGTCGGAGACGGACATGATGAAGAGGAATCCCCGCTCCATCTCCACAACCGTCTGGTTCACGCTGCCGCCCTCGAAGATGCGGGAGGCGCCTGCCGTCAGAGACGTCAGACCGGAGGCGACGGCCGCGAGCTGGTCGGCGCGGTCGCGCGGAAAGCCTTCGGACATCGCCAGAAGGAGTCCGTCGGCGGAGACCACCACCGTGTGCGACACCCCGGGGGTGTTGTCCACGAAGTTGGTGATCAACCAGTTCAGGTTCTGTGCCGCCTGGCTCATCGGGCTCACACTAACGCTCCTGGTTGTAGGTGCTGTCAGGGCCGAAGCCCTGGCCGTTCGTTTCGCTGTTTGCACTGCGTCCCCGCTGGACACCGCGGCGCAGGTTGCTCAGCCTGCCCCTGACGTCCTCGGGGGCGCGGGAGACCTGTGGGCCGCCCTGAGGGGTGGCTTCGGCGGCTCCCTGGACCAGGTTGGCCTTCGGGACCCGCCGCGGCAGGCCGGAGGAGGTGACCCCGCCCGCCTTGGGCTTGCGGAGCTGCGAGGCCTGCTGCCAGCGCTCATCGTTCTGCGAGCGCCAGGACTCGTTGCCGTTGTTCTCCGGTGCGGACGCCGGTGCCGGCGTCTCCTGCCGAGCGGGCCGGGTGCCGTTGGCGCCGTTCACGGAGGCACCGCGGCGCGGAAGCCCGGCATCGGTCATCGTGTGGCCGGCGGAGGGGGCCGCTCCCGGACGGTCGAAGCCTACGCGGTCGCGCTCACTCACGTCATCGGCCTGCGCCGATTCCGCTTGCGGAGCGTACTGGTCCGGGTAGTCGTTGCGGTAGCCGTCCTGCTGCGGCCAGTCGTCCTGGTGGCGCCGCTGCTCGAAGGCCGGGAAGGACTCCGGGGCGGAGGTGCCGGCGGCCGCGGGCTCCTCACGAGCGGGCTCCGCATAGGAGGGCTCGGGGTAGCCGCCGCCGGACGAGAAGGTGTCGTTGCGCGGCAGGCCGCCGTTCTGCCCGTAGTACGTGTCGTCGTACGCCGGACGCTGTTCCTCGTACGACGCCTGCTGCGGCTCGTCGTACGCCGCCTGCTGCTGCTCCTCGTACGCCTGCTGCCGGTCGTAGCCCTCGCGCTGTTCGCCGAAGCCGCCGGGACCGTTGCCGTAGGAGGGCTGCGCCGGGAAGTCGTCGGCGTAGGCGGGCAGCTCAGGGGTGTCCTGGGGCTGGCCGTGCATCTCGGCCTCCAGGGCCGCGCGGCGCTCACCGCGCAGCAGGGAGCGGCCGACCGGGTCCAGGTCGCGCAGGTCGTCCGGAACCTCGGCGTTGTAGCGGCTGTCGTCGAAGCCGAGCTCGGCGGCCGTACGCAGCGGCTGCTGGTTGAAGTTCTCACCCTGGAAGTGCTGCTCCGGGATGATCTGCGAGACGGTGAACTCGTCCTGGGCCGGCTGCTGCTCGCCGCCGCCACCGTGCGTGATGGCGTCCGGCAGCATGACCAGCGAGGTCGTGCCGGCCTGCTCGCCGGAGGGGCGGAGCTGGACGCGGATGCCGTGCCGGTCGGACAGCCGGCCGACCACGAACAGGCCCATGCGCTGGGATATCGCGGCGTCGACGGTCGGCGGGTTGGCCAGCTTGTGGTTGATGTCCGCGAAGTCCTCGGCGGTCAGGCCGATGCCCTTGTCGTGGATCTCGATCATGATCCGACCGTCGGGGAGACGGGTGGCGGTCACACGAACCTTGGTCTGCGGGGAGGAGAACGTCGTCGCGTTCTCCAGCAGCTCGGCGAGCAGGTGCACGAGGTCGGTCACGGCGCGGCCGTGGATCTCGGCCTCCGGGACACCGGAGAGCTCGATGCGCTCGTACTGCTCCACCTCGGAGGAGGCGGCGCGCAGGACGTCGACCAGCGGGACCGGCTGGTCCCAGCGGCGGCCGGGCTCCTCGCCGGCGAGGACGAGGAGGTTCTCGCCGTTGCGGCGCATACGGGTCGCGAGGTGGTCCAGCCGGAAGAGGTTCTCGAGCTGGTCCGGGTCGGCCTCGTTGTTCTCCAGGTCGGTGATCAGGGTGAGCTGGCCCTCGATCAGCGACTGGTTGCGGCGCGACAGGTTGGTGAAGATCGCGTTGATGTTGCCCCGCAGCAGGGCCTGCTCGGCGGCGAGCCGGACGGCCTCGCGGTGGACCTGGTCGAAGGCGCGGGCGACTTCGCCGATCTCGTCCCGGGTGTTGATCGGGATGGGCGCGACCCGGGTGTCGACACGGCCGGGGTCGGTGCGCGAGAGCTGGTCGACCAGCATGGGCAGGCGCTGCTCGGCGATGCCGAAGGCGGCGTTGCGGAGCTGGCGCATCGCGCGGGACATCTGGCGGGCCACCATGCCGGCCAGGATGAACGCGGCGAGCAGGGCGACCACGACGGCGGCACCGGTGATCAGGGCGTCGCGCTTGGCGTCGTCGGAGATCACCGAGGCCTCGTTCACCGCGGTGTTGGCGAGGTCGTTCTCGATGTCGCGGTACGCGTTGTACTTGAGGGTGTTGACCGCCCACCAGTTCTCGGCGGTGATGCCCCCCGCGGCGAGCGTGGCCCGCTCGCTGGTGTCCGTGGAGCCGAGCTGGGCGAGCGCACCGACCATCTTGACCGGGTCGGACGGCGGCGCCACGTAGTCCGGGTTCTTCTGCTTGGCCGCCGTGGCCATCGCCACGCCCTCGGCCTTGATCTCCTTGGTGGCGTCCTCGAGCTTCTGGTTGTCCTGCTCGGTGCCACCGCTGATGTACTCCTGGATGGCGATGCCCTCCAGGTAGGCGTACGAGGAGAGGGCGACGCGCTGCTTGGCCAGGTCCGTGGCCTTGGGGCCCGGCTTGACCAGCATGTGCATGCCGATGGAGCGCTCCAGCGAGAGCGCGCCCTTGGTGAGCGAGATGGCGTAGACGGTACGGCCGTAGCTGGTGATGTTTCCGGTGCCCAGGCCCAGCTCGTTGGAGAACTCGAGCAGACGGTGCTCGACCTCGACGTAGCCCTCTTCGGTCTTCACGCCGTCGAGCTTGTTGGTGTAGGCGGCGGCGCGCAGGTCCGTCAGGTCCGGCTCCACCTCGCGGAAGCGCTCCAGACGGCGCACCAGGTTGGGCCGGTCCGGCATGTTCTGGGCGGCCACGTCGAAGGCGTCGGCGGCCTTGTCGGTCGCGGCGCGGACCTTGACGACCGTCGGGTCGTCCTCGCCCTTGCCCTGGAGGAGGGGAGCGGCGGACACGTCGCGCTCGACGAGGAGGGCATCGCCGTAGGTGAGGGCGGCGGCGACCAGGCGCGCGGTGTTCTCCGCGTCCTCGGCCTCCTGCCAGGTGTCGATCGAGCTCTTCACCTGGAAGCCGCCCATGACGAGGCCGACCATCACGGGTATGAGCAGGATCGCGTTCAGCCGGGTCGGCACGCGCCAGTTACGCGGCGAGAGGCGGCCGCCGCTTGATGCGGGCGCCGCCGTTGGTTCCGATCCGGGCACAGGGACAGGCGCCGCTCCGCGCGGCGGCGGGGTGAAGTTGCCCCGGGCCGACGGCTCGGGACTGTTCTTGCTTCGCCTCACTCGACCAACAACCTTCCGGCGGGGTCGGCACCTACGTTTGTGCCGCAGTGTCTCAGAGCCCAGTTCGCCATCGAGTACGTAGTACTGCTGAGTACGTCTTTGACTATTGGGCAGTTCTCGCATTCCAGCACGTGGGCCTGCGCTCTTCCAAACAGTGGAAGGAACAGATTCCGAGCCGTGAATGCCCTAGATAAAACGGTCATAAAGAACGAGCCCCGCCAAAAGGCGGGGCGTTTGTACGCGCAGCGAGACCGCTTGACCGCGACGAGTGGCCGTACCACCCGATTCCTCTGCCGAAACGTTATGAACAACGGAGCCGACCGTGTCAAAGGCCACAGCCGGCTCCGGCACATCTACGACAACTGCCGTATGGCGCTGCTGATTTGCCCTACCGCAGCCGGGCCATGAGCGCGTGCTCGACCAGGGTGATCAGCGCACTCTTGGCATCGGCCCGGTGCCGGGCGTCGGTGGTGATGATCGGCGCGTCCGGACCGATCTGAAGCGCCTCGCGCACCTCGTCGGGCGTGTAGGGCTGGTGCCCGTCGAAGCCGTTGAGGGCGATCACGAACGGCAGACCGCTGTTCTCGAAGTAGTCGACCGCCGGGAAGCAGTCGGCCAGGCGCCGGGTGTCCACGAGCACCACCGCACCGATCGCGCCGCGCACCAGGTCGTCCCACATGAACCAGAAGCGGTCCTGGCCGGGCGTACCGAACAGGTACAGGATCAGGTCCTGGTCCAGGGTGATACGGCCGAAGTCCATGGCCACCGTGGTGGTGGTCTTGTCGCCGGTGTGAGTCAGGTCGTCGATGCCCGCGCTCGCGGATGTCATGACGGCCTCGGTGCGCAGCGGGTTGATCTCCGAGACGGCGCCGACGAACGTGGTCTTGCCCACGCCGAAGCCACCCGCCACCACGATCTTGGCGGAAGTGGTCGCCCGACCCGGTTCAGAGCTTGCGAAGTCCACTGAGCACCCTTTCGAGCAGCGTCACGTCCGGAGCGCCGCCGTTGTTCTCGTCGCCACCCGGCTGGTGGATGGCGACCAGGCCGGCCTCGGCGAGGTCCGCGACGAGGATCCTGGCCACGCCCAGCGGCATGGACAGCAGAGCGGAGACCTCGGCGACCGACTTCACCTCACGGCACAGGTGGCAGATGCGCTGGTGCTCCGGGAGGAGCCCCATGAGCGCTGCCGGGTCGGCCGTCGTGCTGATCAGGGCCTCGATGGCCAACTGGTAGCGCGGCCGGGTCCGGCCACCGGTCATCGCGTACGGACGTACCAGCGGCTGGTCGCCCTCATCCTCGTACGGCTCCGCGTACGGATCATGAGAGGCGGTGGGCGGGGTCATGAATCCTCCGGGCTGGGACAGCAAGTCGGTCAGTCAAGCCGTCTGGGTGAGGGCCAGTGGGGGGATTGTGGCGGCCGGACGGTGATTTGGTGAGACGGATTGGATCCGCGCGATCAGTGGAGCAGACTGCCTTGCAGTTCGGCGCGCAGGTCGGGCGTGAGCACCGCGCCCGCGCGGTCGACCAGCAGCGCCATCTCGTAGCCGACGAGGCCGATGTCGCATTCGGGGTGGGCGAGGACGGCGAGGGACGATCCGTCCGAGACCGACATCAGGAAAAGGAACCCCCGCTCCATTTCCACGACGGTCTGGGCGACGTCGCCGCCCTCGAAGATCCGGGACGCGCCCGCCGTGAGCGAGGTCAGGCCCGACGCGACGGCCGCCAACTGGTCGGCTCGGTCGCGGGGGAAGCCCTCCGACATCGCCAGCAGCAGGCCGTCGGCGGACACGACGACGGTGTGGGACACACCCGGGGTGTTGTCCACGAAGTTGGTGATCAACCAGTTGAGATTTTGTGCCGCCTGGCTCATCTGGCTCAACTAACGCTCCTGCTGGTGAGTGGGGCTCGGGAAGCTGCCGGTCTGACCGGTACCGGTACCGGCCTGACGACCCTGTGCGATACCCCGACGGAGATTGGTCAGCCGACCGCGTACGTCATCAGGCGCACGCGAGATCTGCGGACCGGTTTGGTGCTGTTGCTGCTGAGCCGTACCCGCGACGAGGTTCGCCCTGGGCACCCGGCGCGGCAGGCCGGAGGTGGTGACGCCGCCCGCGGCCGGCTGCCTGACGCGTTCAGCCTGCCGGACGAGGTCGTCGTTCGGCGAGCTGCGCCAGGAGGTCGACGCGGGACGTTGGGGAGCGGGGGGCTGCTGCGGCCGCTCGGCGGGAGCCTGCGGCTCCTGGTGCGCGGCGGGCGCCGGGGCCGAACCGCCGGCATCGGGCTGACGCCCCTGCGGACCGCCGTGGAACCAGTTGGTCTCCAGCGTGTCGTACAGCGGGGTACGTCCGTCGCCGGGACCCGTCGCGGGCGGCAGGGCCTCGGGCTCCTGGCGCGGCCGCTGCTGCGGACGCTGCGGGACCGGGGGCTGCGCCGGGCCGACGAGGCCGGAGTTGCCGCCGTAGCTGCCGTTGGCCTGGGGCCGCTCGAACTGGCCGGTGGAGTCGGCGTTCTGGCGGCCGGGCAGGGAGTGCTGCCCGGTCGAGCTGCCGTCGTAGCCCTGCGGTACGGAGAACTGGCCCGTCTGCGACGAGTTGTTCTGGCCCGGGGAGCCGTAGACGTCCGGGCGGACGAACTGACCGGTGTTCTGCGATCCGTTCGCGCCGGGGTTCTGCGGCCCGCTGGTACCGGGACGGGCGAACTGGCCCGTGTTCTGCGGGTTGTACGCGCCGGGGGCCGGGGCGTCGAAGTCCGGGCGGGCGAACTCCGAGGTGGAGCCGGGGCCCTGCCGGTCGTCGACGCGCGGCATCCGGGAGGTCTGTGCGGGGTCCTCGTCGTGCCCGCGCGGGGTGTCGAGCGAGGCGCGCGGCACCGGCGGCTGCGCGTTCTCGTCGCTCCAGCTCGGGCGGGAGGGCTGACCGGCACCCGGCAGCTCGGCACGCGGACCACCGCGCGGCGGAAGCTGCGGCTGGCGGCCACGACGGCCCTTCTCGCCACCGGGGGGCGGCGACTGCGGCGCCGGCGAGCCGCCGGGCCGGGACTGCTCGCGGCCGGAGCCGCGGTTGCCGCCGTAGGAGTCCTGGCCTGCGCCGTAGGAGTCCTGGCCGCCACCGAACGCGTCCATGCCCGCGGCCTGCATGCCCTGCGGAGCACCGGGAGCCTGACCGCCGAAGCCGGCGCCCGCGGCAGGGCGACCCTGCGACGGGGCGCCCGGACCCTGCGGTCCACGCGGCGCGCCCGGTCCACCCTGCGGTCCGCCGTCCCGTCCGGGCAGCGCGGCCCGCGGTCCCTGACCGGCACCGAGCCGGCCACCGCCGGACGCACCGGCGCCGAGCGCACCACCCTGAGCACCGCCACCCGGCGCACCCGCGCCGAGCGAGCCGCCCTGGGCCTGACGGCGGGCGGCAGCCACACCGGCTGCGGCCTGCGCGGCGGCCGGACCGCCGGAGGCACCGGGGCCGTTCGGACCGGGCTTGCCACCGGCCGGCTTCTTGCCGCCCTGGGCGACGTCCACGGGCAGCATGACCAGCGCGGTCGTACCACCGGAGTCGGACGGGCGGAGCTGGATGCGGATGCCGTGCCGCTGCGACAGACGACCGACCACGAAGAGGCCCATGCGGCGGGAGACGGAGACGTCCACGGTGGGCGGCGAGGCGAGCCGCTCGTTGATCGCCGCGAGGTCCTCGGGGGAGAGGCCGATACCGGTGTCGTGGATCTCGATCAGGACGCGGCCGTCGGGCAGCGCGTGACCGGTGACCTTGACCTTGGTCTGCGGCGAGGAGAAGGAGGTCGCGTTCTCGAGCAGCTCGGCGAGCAGGTGCACGAGGTCGTTGACCACGCGGCCGGCCACTTCGGTGGTCGGCACGGAGGCCAGCTCGATGCGCTCGTACTGCTCCACCTCGGACGCGGCGGCACGGAGCACGTCGACCAGCGGGACCGGGCGGGTCCAGCGGCGGCCGGGCTCTTCACCGGCGAGGACGAGGAGGTTCTCACCGTTACGGCGCATGCGCGTCGCGAGGTGGTCGAGCTTGAACAGCGAGGAGAGCTGGTCCGGGTCGGCCTCGCGCGACTCCAGTTCGGAGATGAGCGAGAGCTGACGCTGGATGAGGCCCTGGGAGCGGCGCGAGAGGTTGGTGAACATCGCGTTGACGTTGCCCCGCAGCAGGGCCTGCTCGGCGGCGAGGCGGACCGCCTCGCGGTGCACGTCGTCGAAGGCCGCGGCCACCTGGCCGATCTCGTCCCGGGAGTGCACACCGACCGACTCGACGGAGGTGTCGACGTCCTGCGGGTCCGCCTCCGAGAGCTGCTTGACCAGCTCGGGCAGACGGTCCTGGGCGACCCTGGTGGCGGTCTCCTCCAGGCGGCGCAGCGAGCGGATCATGGAGCGGGCCACGACGAAGGCGCCGACCAGCGAGACACCGAGCACGATCAGGATCAGCGCACCGGAGATGATCGCCTCGCGCTCGGAGGCGTTGCGCAGCTCGCGGGCCTTCTGCTCCATCTCCTCGAGCAGCGTGGTCTCGATCGCGCGCATGCCCTGGAGCTTGGTGGTGCTGTCGTCCACCCAGTCCCGGTAGGAGCGGCGGTCCAGGTCGGCGAGGCCGTTGGGGTTGCCGAGGGCGCGGCCGGCGTACTTGTCGGTGGCCGCGATGGTCGGGTTGCCCTCTTCGATGGGCTTGAGCAGCTCGGCGGACTCGGCGCCGTAGATGCTCTTGAACTGACGCAGCTCGGACTTCTGGCTCGTCAGCGCCGACGACGCGTACAGCCGGTCGTTCTCGGTCAGGTCGCCGCGCTGGGTGTTGTTCGCGGGCAGTGCCGCCGCGAGGACCGCGCGCTGGATGGAGGCGTACTCCTTGGCGGTGGAGAAGGCGGACAGAGCACGCGTGCTCTGGATCATCTCCGGGTTGCTGGTCGCCTCCGCCATGTCCTGGGAGAGGCTGAGCAGGTTGGTGATCAGCCGGTGGTAGGCCTCCACCGTCTGGGTGGAGTTGCCGTCGGCCTCGTAGGCGGTGTTGCGGATCCTCGCGATGTCGTTCAGGTCGCCGACGAGCTGGACGAGGTTGTCGCGGACGCCCTTGAGGTTGCCGTCCTTGCTGGTGTCGTCGATCTCCTCGGAGGCCTCGATGAAGCCCGTCATGGCCCGGTCCGTCTTGTCCCGGTAGCCCTTGACCGTGTAGTCGGAGGCCTTGGCGCCGTGCGCGAGGGGACCGGCGGACTGGTCGCGCTCCTCCTGGAGCGCCGCCGCCAGCTCGGTGGCCCGCTTGGTCATGTCCGTCAGCAGCCGCATGTTCTCGAGCTGCTGGATGTCGTCCATGTTGTCGCTGATGCGCAGTGCGCCCAGCGAGGTGGCCGCGACCACCGGGAGCGTCAGCAGCGCGACGAGGCGTGTGGAGATACGCCAGTTGCGCAGGGCTATTCGCGATCCCGGGCCGACAGGGCTCTTCGAAGCCTTCGCCGGCGGTGCGGTGGGGTTAGCCGTGCCCGGGGACGCCGACACGGCGGGGCGCCCGGAGCGCTCACCGCCGTCCACCGACGCCGTAGGGCCCGGGTTCTGGGCGTGCTGGGGCGAGGGACCTCGGTCGGTCCCGCCGTGCTCCGGCTCCGCCGAAGCGCTGCCATCCCTCTTGAAACGTCCCTGCACTAGCGTCGCAACCTCTGGACCAGGCGCCCTTCCGCGTGAACGGACGGGCACGGTGTCGGCGTATTAGGGAGCGTCCTGAACACGCTCCCCGATGGTCGTGAGTGACCGGCGCTGGCTCCCCCTTCTCGCCGCCACTCGGCGCTCGAAGCGCCCCCTGTGCGCCGGCTCGATCCTGCGGCGGTCCGTGAGATTCCAGCACAGTGCAGGATCTCCAACAAGGCCCGTAGGTCGAGCCGTAACATACGTGACGCCACGTGAGTGCGAGATTACCTGCCGTAGAATTTAATCTCCCCCATAACGGACTTATGCCCGCGAGCCGCTCGTGCGCGGGGGGTGTCCCAGTCGCCATGATCAGGAGCGGAATGACGGGTTCAGGGGGGCAATGTCCGTTTCGTCGGAGTGAAATGCAAGTCTGAATTGACCGATTTGCCCGTAGCTCCGTGAGCAAACTCACATACCGATCAAGCGGTCTTCACGGCTTCTCGCGGGAATCGCATGTTTAGCCTGACGTTTTACAAGAGGGATGATTCTGCCAACCCGCTCTACGACAGGACCCAGTACAGCCGTGAAGACGACGATGATCCGCACCATAGCCAACCCGCGGCGCACGACGCTGGCCCACCTCGCCGACGCCGAGGAACTGCACATCCCGCAGCAGCCGGAGCACTCCCTCGATCTTCCCGCTCAGACCGCCAACCCCAAGCGCACCATCCTCCAGGAGATGCCCGTCACCGCCACCGCCCAGTAGTACGCGGGACGGCGGCCGATTGTTCAATAACGTACGAACAATCGGTCGTGTGACGGCTTGTGCACGCGGCCTCGGCGCCCGCGACAATGGGCGAGGCGCCAGCCCCTGACCGCGTTAGCCTGGAGCGTCAGACTCCAGCTTGCTCAAGTGAGGGGCGCAAGATCCCGTGCGCATCGCCAGATTCTCCATCGACGGGAACGTCGCCTTCGGCGCGGTCGAGGGTGACAGGCCGGACGAGCTCGTCCTCGACATCATCAAGGGCATCCCGTTCGCGGACTTCGAGCTCTCCGGTACGAAGGTCCCGTTGAGCAAGGTCAGGCTGCTGCCGCCGGTGCTCCCCAACAAGGTCGTGGCCTTCGGCCGCAACTACGCCGAGCACGCGCGCGAACTCGGCAACGACGTGCCGGACGCCCCGTTCGCCTTCTTCAAGCCCTCCACCGCGGTGATCGGCCCCGGCGACGAGATCCAGTACCCGTCCTTCACCGAGGACCTCCACCACGAGGCCGAACTGGCCGTCGTCATCGGCCGCATGTGCCGCGAGGTCCCGCGCGAGCGCGTCAAGGACGTGATCTTCGGCTTCACCTGCGCCAACGACATCACCGCCCGGGACGTCCAGAAGCGCGAGAAGCAGTGGGCCCGGGCCAAGGGCTTCGACACCTCCTGCCCGCTCGGCCCCTGGGTGGAGACGGACCTGGACCTCGAGCGGGCGTCCGACCTCACCATCCAGCTCACCGTCAACGGCGAGCAGCGCCAGCTCGGCCGCACCAGCGAGATGGTCCACCGCATCGAGGATCTGATCGTCAACATCACCGAGGCCATGACGCTGCTCCCCGGCGACGTGATCCTCACGGGCACCCCCGCAGGGGTCGGCCCCCTCAACGTCGGCGACGAGGTCGCCGTCACCATCGAAGGCATCGGCACTCTCACCAACAAGGTTGTCAAGCGTGGCTAGCGCACCCGGCTCCCCAGTCCGCGTCCGATTCTGTCCCTCGCCCACCGGTAACCCCCACGTGGGCCTGGTCCGCACCGCCCTGTTCAACTGGGCGTTCGCCAAGCACCACCAGGGCACCCTGGTCTTCCGCATCGAGGACACCGACGCGGCCCGCGACTCCGAGGAGTCCTACACCCAGCTCCTCGACTCGATGCGCTGGCTGGGCTTCGACTGGGACGAGGGCCCCGAGGTCGGCGGCCCGCACGCGCCCTACCGCCAGTCGCAGCGCATGGACCTCTACAAGGACATCGCCGCCAAGCTCCTCGACGCCGGCCACGCCTACCGCTGCTACTGCTCCCAGGAGGAGCTGGACAGCCGCCGCGAGGCCGCCCGCGCCGCCGGCAAGCCCTCCGGCTACGACGGCCACTGCCGCGACCTGACCGACGCGCAGGTCGAGGAGTACAAGGCCCAGGGCCGCGCCCCGATCGTCCGCTTCCGCATGCCCGACGAGACGATCACCTTCACGGACCTGGTCCGCGGCGAGCTGACCTTCACCCCGGAGAACGTCCCGGACTACGGCATCGTCCGCGCCAACGGCGCCCCGCTGTACACGCTCGTCAACCCGGTCGACGACGCCCTGATGGAGATCACCCACGTCCTGCGCGGCGAGGACCTGCTCTCCTCGACGCCCCGTCAGATCGCCCTGTACAAGGCGCTGACGGAGCTCGGCATCGCGAAGCAGACCCCGGCCTTCGGCCACCTGCCGTACGTGATGGGCGAGGGCAACAAGAAGCTCTCCAAGCGTGACCCCGAGTCCTCGCTGAACCTCTACCGCGAGCGCGGATTCCTGCCGGAGGGCCTGCTCAACTACCTCTCCCTGCTCGGCTGGTCGCTCTCCGCCGACCAGGACATCTTCACGATCGACGAGATGGTCGCGGCCTTCGACATCGCGGACGTGCAGCCCAACCCGGCCCGCTTCGACCTGAAGAAGTGCGAGTCGATCAACGGCGACCACATCCGCATGCTCGACGTGAAGGACTTCACCGAGCGCTGCGCCCCCTGGCTGAAGGCCCCGTTCGCCCCCTGGGCCCCCGAGGCCTTCGACGAGGTGAAGTGGCAGGCCATCGCCCCGCACGCGCAGACCCGCCTGAAGGTCCTGTCGGAGATCACGGACAACGTCGACTTCCTGTTCCTCGCGGAGCCGGTCTTCGACGAGGCGTCCTGGGCGAAGGCGATGAAGGAGGGCTCCGACGCCCTGCTGCGCACCGCCCGCGAGAAGCTGGACGCGGCCGACTGGTCCTCCCCGGAGTCCCTGAAGGAGGCCGTCCTGGCCGCCGGTGAGGCCCACGGCCTCAAGCTCGGCAAGGCCCAGGCCCCGGTCCGTGTCGCCGTCACCGGCCGCACGGTCGGCCTGCCCCTGTTCGAGTCCCTGGAGGTCCTGGGCAAGGACACGACCCTGGCCCGGATCGACGCGGCGCTGGCGAAGCTGGCGGCATAGCACGTTCACAGCGGGGCGGCGTCCGGTTCGGGCGCCGCCCTTCGCGTGTACGCCCAGCCGTCGCCCGGAGTTAACCCTTCCAGTCAACTTCCGCTTCCCGGGCGCACGTTGGATGTCCCCCGTGCACATGATGAGCGTGTGCACCCTGTCAACAGGGGGATGAACGTGACTCGTTCACGAAGACTTGCCGCGGTGGCGCTCGGCGGCGCGGTGGCTCTGACATGTGCCCTGCCGATCACGCCGGCGCAGGCCGTGGACTCGCCGGTGGGGACGGTCCGGCTCAGCGCGGAGAAGCGGGCAGAGCTCCGGTACGTCTGGGCGGGTGCGTCCGGCTTCCGGTACGCCTCGGGCAGCGGGGGCTCCACCACCTGGTTCGAGTACCCGGACTTCGTCCCGCCCGCGCACGCGGGGCCGGACGACCCGGCCACCGGCACCGACGTGACCACCACGGTGAGCGGCGCCACCGCCACGCAGAAGCACCGCTCCACGGGCGTGACCGCCACCCTCACGATCCCGCCCGGCCAGACCTACCAGGGCGCCGTGGGCTGGAGCGTGTGGACCCGGGACACCGCCGGCGCCGTGCATGTGCTGCGCGCGGGCGCCGACGGCACCACGACGGACGTGCCGGTCTCCGGCCTCCCGGAGGGCGCGCAGCCCACCGGCTACGTCATCGGCGGCTCGGTCCGCCGCATCGCGGTCGTCTACCGACTGGACGGGACGTACTCCGCCGGCCTGCTCGATCTCACGGACGGCGCCTTCCGCTCGTACATCACCGATGTGGGCGAGAACCCGGAGGTCGTCTTCAACGATCGCTGGCTCGTCGCCGAATGGAAGTCGATCCGGCTCGACGCCGAGCCCGGCACCCAGCCCGCCGCGCTGACCCCCTGGGGTGCCCATCTCGAAGCGGTGGTCGGCGACCAACTCCTCATCGGGAACCCGGACTTCGTGAGCGGCGCCGAACCCGCTCTGACCGCCCGCTCCCTGGTGACCGGCACCAACGCCACCGTGCTCACCTCGTCGTTCGGCGGAATCGGCCCGACCCTGGACGGCGGCGCGCTCGCCACCGCCGGACCCTCCAGCCTCGACTGGAACGTCCACCGGATCACGCCCACCGAGGACGGTGGCACCGCCACCCAGAAGGTCGCCCAGGTGCCCGCCACGGCGGCCGGCGTCCACGGACTGGCCCTCGCCGGCGGCGAGTTGTTCCTCTACGGCACGACGCCCGCCGCCGCCTACCGGTTCAACAGCTTCCAACTGGACGCCAGCGGCAGGCCAATCGGTCAGCAGACCCAGCGCAGCCCCGGACTGAGCGACAGCACCTGCCTGCCCGGCGACGCCGCCTGCCCCCAGCTAGAGGCCACGGGCGACGGCCGGGTCTCCTACCTCTGGACCAGCTCCGGCGGCCAGGAATCCGTCCTCAACGTCGGCCTGGACACCACCACCATCCGCACCGAACCCACGGACGGCGACACCGGCGGCCGTATCCCCGGCGGCAGCGGCCGATACGTGCTCTACAACGGCGGCTCCGGCACCCAGCGGGTCGTCGACTTCCCGAACGGCACGACCGAGGGCACCACCGTCCTCACCCGAGCCCGCACCGCGGCCGCGGTCTGGGGCCAGGTGCTGTGGACTCCCGGCACCACCCAGGGCTCCGTCGTCGGCAAGCACCTCAAGACCGGCCAGACGGTCTCCACCGTGGCCACCGGCGCGCCCTGCACCCCCACCGACATCCAGGCCGTCAACACCTGGCTGTACTGGTCCTGCGGCACCACCGCGGGCGTCTACGACCGGGCGACCAACCGGAAGATCACGGTCCCGGCCGACAACGGCCCGGCCCGCCTCGCCGACGGCTTCCTGCTCCGCGAGAACCGCACCACCCACGAACTGCTGCTCACCGACTTCCACGCCGGCACGGCCGCCACGCGCACCCTGGTCAAGCTGCCCACCGGCGACTGGAACACCGGAGGCAGCAACGGCCGCTGGGCCGTGGACCGCTTCGGCGGCCACATCGCCTACCTCAACGGCACCTACGGCGAGGTCTCGATCGTGGGCAGCGGGGTCCCCGCCTCGGCGCTCGCGCAGATGGAGGCCCAGACGGACGCGGTGCCGTTCGGCCCGACGAAGTCCAACCCCTGGCAGCCCGTCTGGCAGCTCAACAAGCCCGCCACCTGGACACTCACCCTGAGTAACAGCGGCGGCACGGTGATCCGGACCCTCACCGGCAGCACCAAGGGCGCCGCCGTCCGCGCCGCCTGGGACGGCTACGGCGAGGACGGCCGCCGGCTCACCGGCACGTACACCTGGAAGCTGACCGCCCAGCCCCGCGACGACCAGGGCCCGGCCCTCACCACCACCGGCACGACCACGGTCAACTGACGGACAGACCCGTGCCGTCCGGGTTACCGTCGGATCATGGCGATACGGGCGGTGGTCTGGGATGTGGACGACACCCTCTTCGACTACACCGCGGCGGACCGCGCGGGAATGCGGGCGCACTTGCTGACCGAGGGCCTGCTCGACGGATACGACAGCGTCGAGCAGGCCCTTGTGCGGTGGCGGCAGGTCACGGACGCCCAGTGGGCACGGTTCTCCGCCGGGGAGGCGACCTTCCAGGGCCAGCGGCGTGATCGCGTACGGGTCTTCCTGGGAGCGGAGCTCACCGACGCCCAGGCCGACGAGTGGTTCGAGCGTTACATCGGTCACTACGAGGCCGCCTGGGCCCTCTTCCCGGACGTCCTGCCCGTCCTCGACACCCTCGCCGCCAGCCACCGGCACGCGGTGCTGTCCAACTCCAGCCTCACCGTCCAGGACCGCAAGCTGCGGGTACTCGGCGTCCACGACCGCTTCGAGGCGATCCTGTGCGCCGCAGAGCTCGGCGTCTCCAAGCCGGAGGCCGGCGCCTTCCACGCCGCCTGCGCCGCTCTCGACCTCGCCCCGCACCAGGTCGCGTACGTCGGCGATCACCCGGAGATCGACGGGCGGGGCGCCTTGGACGCCGGACTGCTGTCGGTGTGGATCGACCGGGACGGGGCGTACACCAGCGACGACGACTCCGGCGGACCGCGCCGGATCGCCTCCCTCGCCGAACTCCCCGCGATCCTCGGCGCGGATACCCGTTTTGGAGCCCCGTCCACCTTCAGGTAATGTTCTTCCTGCGCCGCCGGGGAGCGGGCCGAAAGGCCGGGAACCGGAGGAGCAAACTAGAACAAGATCCCCTGAGGGGCTTGCGTTCCAGTGGCCTATGGTGTAATTGGCAGCACGACTGATTCTGGTTCAGTTAGTCTTGGTTCGAGTCCAGGTAGGCCAGCTCGCAGAGCTCATCTGCAAAGCCCCCGTTGTGTAGCGGCCTAGCACGCTGCCCTCTCAAGGCAGTAGCGCCGGTTCGAATCCGGTCGGGGGTACAGATCCTTCCCGCGAGGACGGTTCGGGTAGCTCCCGCCGATCTCGATGCAGGATCGCTAGGGCCCCCGTTGTGTAGCGGCCTAGCACGCCGCCCTCTCAAGGCGGTAGCGCCGGTTCGAATCCGGTCGGGGGTACGAACTGGTCTAAACCACATTGGTCTATGGTGTAATTGGCAGCACGACTGATTCTGGTTCAGTTAGTCTTGGTTCGAGTCCAGGTAGACCAGCTCGGATCTGCGGAAACGTAAGATCCATGCCCCCGTTGTGTAGCGGCCTAGCACGCCGCCCTCTCAAGGCGGTAGCGCCGGTTCGAATCCGGTCGGGGGTACAGAGACAAGGCCCTTCGCTTCGGCGGAGGGCCTTCGTCGTGCTGCCGGTTACTCGAAGCCGTACCGCCGCGTCGTCTCCTCCTCCTGGGCGAGGCGGTGCAGCGCCTGCAGGATCGGCTCGTTGATGATCGCCCCCAGGACCGCCCACTCGACCCGCTCCTCCTCCGAGGGGTGCGTCTCCATGTTGTCCAGGTCGAGGACTGCTGTCCGGTGCATCAACTCGGCGTACGGCGCGAGCAGTTCGGCCCCCCAGTCGTAGCCGAGCCGGCGGAACGCGGCCACCGCCACCACCAGTGAGCGGTACGCGGGGGAGACGGTCGTGAGCTGCTTGGCGTTCTCCCAGCCGAGCCGGTCCAGGAGCGTGCCGACCTCCTGGTGTGCGGCCCGGATGTACTCGTCGTCCTCGTCCGGCTCCGGAATCTGCGGCAGCGCCCACACCGCCGCGCCCAGGCGCATCGCGCGGGGCAGGGAGTCGTCGTCCACATGCCCCAGCACCTCCTTGACGGTCGCCACCGGCACCCGGCCGACCTGGATCATCGCGCGGATCAGCCGCAGCCGGCGCAGGTGCTCCTCGTCGTACTCGGCCGTGGTCGTGTTGATCTGCCGGCCAGGGGCCAACAGTCCTTCGCGCAGGTAGTACTTGATCGTCGAGGTGGACACCCCGCTGTGCTCGCTCAGTTCAGCCAGCCGCATCTCTTGCGCCCTTCATTGGGGAGTGTCACTATCCAAGCATCACTCGCAAGGATAGTGCCGCTATCCGACAGGGGAGGCAGGGACCGCATGTTCGCCAAGCCGGTACCGGGAGGCACCACCGCGGACACCGAGGGCGATGTGGTCGTCCTGTTGATCGGGATGCGCATCAACCACTTCTGGGCCGTGCATCACTGGCTGCCGGTGGCGGTGGCCATGCCGCGGATGCTGCGCGAGCTGGGGAGGGCGCCCGAGCTCGGCCTGCTCGGCCATGTACTGCTGACGGCCTCGCCGCGGACGTTCTACGTCGTCCAGTACTGGGAGTCGAAGGAGAAGCTCTACGCCTACGCGCACGCGTCGGACATGCTCCACCGCCGGGCGTGGGCGATCTTCAACCGCAAGGAGAAGGCGGGGAAGGTCCGGCAGCACGTGGGGATGTGGCACGAGACGTACGTCGTGCCGGAGGGGTCGTACGAGTCGATCTACTCGGACATGCCGGCGTTCGGGCTGGCGGCGGCGCACGGGCAGGTGCCGGTCGAGCGGCGGGGGCGGTATGCGAAGGACCGGTTCGCTCACAGGTCCGGGAGCGCGGCTTCCTAGGGGCGCGGGGGACTGCGTCCGCCCCCGGGGTGGGCCACCGTCCCGTCGGTGAAGGACCTGCCGCGGCGTTGAGGCCGGTCCTTCACCGACGGGACTACGGCATTGCCGGCGCCGTCAGCCTGTGCGGCGCAGGGCCTCCGAGAGGCGGGCCGCGGCGTCGATGACCGCCTGGGCGTGCATACGGCCCGGGTGGCGGCTGAGGCGCTCGATGGGGCCGGAGACCGAGACGGCGGCCACGACGCGGTTCGAGGGGCCGCGCACGGGCGCGGAGACGGACGCGACGCCCGGCTCGCGCTCGCCGATCGACTGGGCCCAGCCCCGGCGTCGTACACCGGAGAGCGCGGTGGCCGTGAAGCGGGCGCCCTGGAGGCCGCGGTGCAGGCGCTCCGGCTCCTCCCAGGCCATGAGGATCTGCGCCGACGAACCGGCCTTCATCGTGAGCGTCGAGCCGACCGGGACCGTGTCCCGAAGACCGGACAGGCGTTCCGCCGCGGCGACGCAGATACGCATGTCGCCCTGGCGGCGGTAGAGCTGCGCGCTCTCGCCGGTGACGTCACGGAGGTGGGTGAGGACCGGGCCCGCCGTGGCGAGGAGGCGGTCCTCACCGGCCGCCGCGGCCAGTTCCGCGAGGCGGGGGCCCAGAATGAACCTGCCCTGCATGTCACGCGCCACCATGCGGTGGTGTTCCAGAGCCACGGCCAGCCGATGAGCCGTGGGTCGTGCCAATCCGGTGGCCGAGACGAGCCCTGCGAGGGTGGCCGGACCGGACTCCAGGGCGCTCAGGACAAGGGCTGCCTTGTCCAGAACGCCGACGCCGCTACTGTTGTCCATGAAACGATACTCGCGTCTCACTCTGTGAAACGCAAGTTCAATTTTCCGTGGAACGCGCCACTCTGGAAGAACGAAGGCAGAGCGGCCCGTGAACAGAACGGGCCTGGCGGCGGACGCCCGGAAGCAGGGGCGCGGGCGGCGGTCGCCTTCTCAAGATCTCTAGTTGGGCCGGTGGACCGTATACCGGCCGAAGGGAAAGCGATGGGTAGGACACTCGCGGAGAAGGTCTGGGACGACCATGTCGTCCGGCGCGCCGAGGGCGAGCCCGACCTCCTCTTCATCGATCTGCACCTGCTGCACGAGGTGACCAGCCCGCAGGCCTTCGACGGCCTCCGCAAGAGCGGTCGCCGGGTGCGCCGGCTCGACCTGACCATCGCCACCGAGGACCACAACACCCCGACCCTCGACATCGACAAGCCCATCGCGGACCCGGTCTCCCGCGTCCAGCTCGAGACGCTGCGCAAGAACGCCGCCGAGTTCGGGGTGCGGCTGCACCCGCTGGGCGACGTCGAGCAGGGCGTCGTGCACGTCGTCGGCCCGCAGCTCGGCCTGACCCAGCCGGGCATGACCGTGGTCTGCGGTGACTCCCACACCTCCACGCACGGCGCCTTCGGCGGTCTGGCGTTCGGCATCGGCACCTCCCAGGTCGAGCACGTGCTGGCCACCCAGACGCTGCCCATGGCCCGCCCGAAGACCATGGCCATCACGGTCAACGGCGAGCTGCCCGAGGCCGTCACCGCCAAGGACCTGATCCTGGCGATCATCGCCCGGATCGGTACGGGCGGCGGCCAGGGCTACGTCCTGGAGTACCGCGGCGAGGCCATCGAGAAGCTCTCGATGGAGGCCCGGATGACCATCTGCAACATGTCGATCGAGGCCGGTGCCCGCGCGGGCATGATCGCCCCCGACCAGACCACCTTCGACTACCTCGAGGGCCGCCCGCACGCGCCCAAGGGCGAGGACTGGGACGCCGCCGTCGCGTACTGGAAGACGCTGAAGACGGACGCGGACGCCGAGTTCGACGCCGAGGTCGTCATCGAGGCCGCCGAGCTGTCGCCGTTCGTCACCTGGGGCACCAACCCGGGCCAGGGCGCGCCGCTTTCGGCATCGGTCCCCGATCCTGCTTCGTACGAAGACGCTTCGGAGCGCCTCGCCGCCGAAAAGGCCCTGGAATACATGGGGTTGGAGGCCGGTCAGCCGCTGCGTTCCATCAAGGTGGACACCGTCTTCGTAGGCTCCTGCACCAACGGTCGTATCGAGGACCTGCGCGCCGCCGCCGAGCTCGTGAAGGGCCGCAAAGTCGCCGACGGCGTACGGATGCTGGTCGTGCCCGGCTCCGCGCGGGTCGGTCTGCAGGCCGTTTCCGAGGGCCTGGACGTCGTCTTCAAGGACGCCGGCGCCGAATGGCGGCACGCGGGCTGCTCGATGTGTCTGGGCATGAACCCGGACCAGCTCGCCCCCGGTGAGCGCTCCGCGTCCACGTCCAACCGCAACTTCGAGGGGCGGCAGGGCAAGGGCGGCCGCACGCACCTGGTGTCGCCGCAGGTCGCGGCGGCCACCGCGGTCCTGGGCCACCTGGCTTCCCCGGCCGACCTGTCCGACGCCGAGACCCGTACGCCCGCTGGAGTCTGAGAAGTCATGGAAGCATTCACCAAGCACACCGGCCGGGCCGTTCCGCTGCGCCGCTCCAATGTCGACACCGACCAGATCATCCCTGCTCACTGGCTCAAGAAGGTGACCCGGGACGGGTTCGAGGACGGGCTGTTCGAGGCCTGGCGCAAGGACCCGGAGTTCGTCCTCAACCGGCCCGAGCGCGAGGGCGCCACCGTGCTGGTCGCCGGCCCCGACTTCGGCACCGGCTCGTCCCGTGAGCACGCGGTCTGGGCGCTGCAGAACTACGGTTTCAAGGCCGTCATCTCCTCGCGCTTCGCGGACATCTTCCGCGGTAACTCGCTCAAGAACGGCCTGCTCACGGTGGTTCTGGAGCAGAAGATCGTGGACGCGCTGTGGGAGCTCACCGAGAGGGACCCGCAGGCCGAGGTCACGGTCGACCTGGAGGCCCGCGAGGTGCGCGCCGAGGGCATCACGGCTCCCTTCGAGCTGGACGAGAACTCCCGCTGGCGGCTGCTGAACGGCCTCGACGACATCTCGATCACCCTGAGGAACGAGGACGACATCGCCGCCTACGAGGCGAAGCGGCCGTCGTTCAAGCCGCGCACGCTCCAGATCTGACCCGAGAGTCGCGCACAAGGCGACTTTCGGACACCGAAAACACCCACCCAGTACCCCCGATCAGCCCGATCGGGGGTACTGGCATGTCTGCACCCGAACGGTCCTGTGCTGGGTGCGTGCCCCGCTCAACTTCCCACGTTAGGGCGGGTGTTGCCGGGGTACGCGAGTGGTGCGGCGGTGACTTCCGCAAGTGCCCGGAAGGCCATTTGAGGCCGGAGTTACACCCCTGGCAGGCGACAACTCGCCCCAGATGGCACAATCTGTGCATGGAACACGACGGCCAACTCGAGCTCTATGCGGCAGTCGCGGACCAACTGAAGGAAGCGCACGCAAGAGTGCGCGCACTGCAAGTCCCGGAGGGCGTACGGATGGCGCTGACCCGGAAGCTGCTGGTCATTACGGCCGCGGCCAAGCACGACGTCGCCGAAGCGACAAGGCGTCTGGAGCGGTTCATGGCGGATCTCGACGCGGGGCGATTCCCCGAAGAGGAACGCTGAACACCTTCGAGACAGTCGAGTCTGTTGCGGCACAAGGGTGATTAGCCCGTTTCGTGTTTGATTTGCGGTATATATCTGCCTAACGTGCGAAAAAGCTTGAACACTTTCGTTCTGGCGATGTCTCCGAAGGGGAAGACGTGAACAAGGCGCAGCTCGTAGAAGCGATTGCCGACAAGATGGGCGGCCGCCAGCAGGCCGCCGATGCTGTCGACCACGTACTGGACGCGATCGTCCGCGCGGTCGTCTCGGGTGAGCGGGTCTCGGTCACCGGCTTCGGTTCGTTCGAGAAGGTCGACCGTCCGGCTCGGTACGCCCGTAACCCTCAGACGGGCGAGCGGGTTCGGGTCAAGAAGACCTCCGTTCCGCGCTTCCGTGCGGGTCAGGGCTTCAAGGACCTGGTGAGCGGCTCGAAGAAGCTCCCGCGGGGCGGCGAGGTCGCCGTCAAGAAGGCGCCCAAGGGCAGCCTGACCGGTGGTGCCTCGGCGACGGTCAAGAAGGCCGCCGCGAAGAAGACCACCAAGGCGGCCGCGAAGAAGGTGACCGCGAAGAAGACGACGGCCAAGAAGACGACGGCCGCCGCCAAGAAGACCACCGCGAAGAAGACGACGGCCAAGAAGACCACGGCCGCCGCCAAGAAGACCACCGCGGCGAAGAAGGCCACCGCCAAGAAGGCGACGGCGAAGAAGGCCCCGGCGAAGAAGGCCACCGCCAAGAAGGCCCCGGCCAAGAAGTCGACGGCGCGCAAGTCCACCGCCAAGAGGACCACGCGCAGCAGGTAGGACCGCACAGGGGCACTCACGCGCCGGGCCGGACTCCGCACGGAGTCCGGCCCGCGGCGTGTTCAGGCGCCCGGTGCCGGGCTTAGAAGGTCTGCAACGTCACCAGCGTGATGCGCAGGGACCCGCCCTCGCCCTCCGTCTCGATGCGGACCCGTTGCCCGGGGCGCAGCAGCCGCAGGCCGCCGGCGTCGAAGGCCGGGGCGTCGAAGGGGACCGGGGTGCCGTCGTCCAGGAGGACGCTGCCGGTACGGGTTTCGGCGTCGTAGGTGTACGAGGTGGCCTGCATGGGGTCAGCCTATGCCGGGTTGTGGTTCGGCCGCGGCGCCGTTCGGGGCCGGTCGCGCGGTTCCCCGCGCCCCTGAAGGGCGTGGCCGCTACGGTTCCTTGATCAGCAGCCGTGCGGCCGCTGTCGCCGTTCGCGGGCCCACGCCCAGGGCCAGTGCGGCTCTCAGATCGGCGCCGGTGTCCACGTCCTGGCGTACCGAATCCACGTCGTCGAGGTCGAGTTCCGTGGCACCCGAGGCGCGGTGCCGGGCCCGCGAATCCCCGCCGAATGCGGGGCGCAATTCATGGCCGGGGGCAGCCGTCAGCAATGTGGTGCCGATGGCCGCCGCATCGGGGAGAAAAGCGCGTGGGAATTCCGCCGCCGAGTCCATTACCCGGGCCAATTCCAGCGGGCGCAGCGCGGGAAGGTCGGCGTTCAGGGCGGCGACGGGCGTTTCCGGGCGGGACGCGCGTACGACCGCCGCCGCGTGCGCCAGCGCGGCGTTCAGGCCGCCGCCGGGCTCGTCGGGGACGATGTGCGCGCCAAGTGCGCCCAGCTCGCGCCCGGCCAGGGCATCGTCCGTGACGACGGCCACATCCTTCACCGCCGGGCAGGCCAGCGCCGCGGCCACGGTGTCCAGGGCGAAGGCGAGTGCCAGGCCCGGGCGCAGTGCGTCCGCCGCGGTGTCCGACAGCCTGCTCTTCGCCCGAGCCAAGGGCTTCAGGGGTACGACCAAGGTCCACTGCACTGGCGTTCCGTCCCTCTCTAGTCGCGGTCATTGTCACTCAGCCGTCACCAGGGCCATCTGGCGGTTGCAGCCGCGAGGCGTACGGTGTTCTCGACAGACCGGCGGCCTGGGGCGACACTTGTGCGGCCCCCAGGCCCGATGTCGTTCGATCCCTAGAGGAAGGTGCACGCGTGCCCCGCCGCAGAATCGGCTTCTGGTACCGCTTCGCCGCGGTGCTCTGCAAACCGCCGCTGGTGGTTCTGATCAAGCGGGACTGGCGTGGAATGGAGCACATTCCGGCCGAGGGTGGATTTATCACCGCGGTGAACCACAATTCGCACATCGATCCCTTCGCGTACGCGCACTTTCAGTACAACACCGGCCGGGTTCCGCGATTCCTGGCAAAGAGCGGGCTTTTCAAGAAGGGGTTCGTCGGCGCCGCGATGCGCGGCACCGGGCAGATCCCCGTCTACCGGGAGACCACGGACGCGCTGAGCGCGTTCCGGGCCGCGATCGACGCCGTGGAGCGGGGCGAATGCGTCGCCTTCTACCCGGAGGGCACCATCACCCGGGACCCCGACCAGTGGCCCATGACCGGCAAGACCGGCGCCGCGCGCGTGGCCCTGCAGACCAAGTGCCCGGTGATCCCGGTCGCGCAGTGGGGCGCCAACGAGCTGCTGCCCCCCTACGCCAAGAAGCTCAACATCCTTCCGCGCAAGACCCACCAGGTGCTCGCGGGCCCGCCGGTGGATCTGACGGGCTTCTACGACAAGGAGATGACCCCGGACCTCCTCAAGGAGGCGACCGAGGTCATCATGGCCGCCATCACCCGCCAGCTCGAGGAGATTCGCGGCGAGAAGGCGCCCGGCACGACGTACGACCCGCGCCGGGAGCGCATCGAGCAGCGCCGCAGGACCGCCGCGCAGAACAACGCGCAGAACAACCGGCAGACGAAGGCCGAGCAGGAAGAGGGGCAGGGCACGTGAGCAAGCCCGTCAAGGCGGCAGTCCTGAGTGCCGGTTCGTGGGGCACGGCCTTCGGCATCGTCCTCGCCGACGCCGGCTGCGAAGTCACCCTGTGGGCCCGCCGTCCCGAGGTCGCCGACGCCATCAACTCGGCCCGCACGAACCCCGACTACTTCCCCGGCGTCGAGCTCCCGCAGGGCATCCGGGCCACCACCGACCCCGCCGAGGCCATGGCCGGCGCCGACTTCACGGTGCTGTCCGTCCCCTCCCAGACCCTGCGCGCCAACCTCGCCGAGTGGACCCCGATGCTGGCGCCGGGCACCGTCCTGGTGTCGCTGATGAAGGGCGTCGAACTCGGCACCACCATGCGGATGAGCGAGGTGATCGAGGACGTGGCGAAGGTCGGCCACGACCGCATCGCCGTGGTCACCGGGCCCAACCTGGCCCGTGAGATCGCCTCCCGCATGCCCGCCGCGGCCGTCGTGGCCTGCACCGACGAGTCCGTCGCCCAGCGCCTGCAGGCCGCCAGCCACACGCCGTACTTCCGCCCGTACACCAATACGGACGTGGTGGGTTGCGAACTGGGCGGTGCCGTGAAGAACGTCATCGGCCTCGCCGTCGGCATCGCGGACGGCATGGGCCTCGGCGACAACGCCAAGGGCTCGCTCATCACCCGCGGCCTCGCCGAGACGACCCGGCTCGGGGTCGCGCTGGGCGCCGACCCCCTGACGTTCTCCGGCCTCGCCGGCCTCGGCGACCTGGTGGCGACCTGCTCCTCGCCGCTCTCGCGCAACCACACCTTCGGCACCAACCTCGGCAAGGGCATGACCCTCCAGGAGACCATCGCGGTCACCAAGCAGACCGCCGAGGGCGTCAAGTCCTGCGAGTCCGTGCTGGATCTGGCCCGTCGGCACGGCGTCGACATGCCGATCACGGAGACGGTCGTCGGGATCGTGCACGAGGGCAAGCCGCCGGTCGTCGCCCTCAAGGAGCTGATGTCGCGCAGCGCCAAGCCCGAGCGACGCTGAGCGACGCCGGGCGGAACGCCACCCTCCGGACGCTGACTCGGACCCTACGGGCGGGTACGCTCATCGCGATATGAGCACCGAGAACCTCCCCCAGAGCCCAGTCCAGCCGCAGCGCAAGCCGCGTGTGGCCGTCGTGTTCGGCGGCCGCAGCTCCGAGCACGGGATCTCCATGGTCACCGCCGGCGCCGTACTGCGCGCGATCGACCGGACGAAGTACGACGTCCTGCCGATCGGCATCACGCAGAGTGGCCGCTGGGTGCTCACCGCCGACGACCCGGAACGCATGGCGATCACCGAGCGCCGCACGCCCAACGTCGAGCAGTTGGCCGACTCCAGCGAGGGCGGCGTGGTGCTCCCCGTCGACCCGGCGAACCGCGAAGTCGTCTACGCCGAGCCTGGATCGGTGCCCAAGGCACTGGGCGAGATCGACGTGGTCTTCCCGGTGCTGCACGGGCCCTACGGCGAGGACGGCACCCTCCAGGGCCTGCTGGAGCTCTCCGGGGTGCCCTACGTCGGCTCCGGCGTGCTGGCCTCGGCCGTCGGCCAGGACAAGGAGTACATGAAGCGGGTTTTCACCTCCTTCGGGCTCAAGGTGGGCCCCTACGTGGTGATCCGGCCGCGCGAGTGGGAGCAGGACGAGTCCGCCGCCCGCAAGAAGATCATCGACCTCGCCGGCGACCACGGCTGGCCGCTCTTCGTGAAGCCCGCGCGGGCGGGCTCGTCGATCGGCATCACCAAGGTCGAGGACCTGTCCGGCCTGGACGAGGCGATCGCCGAGGCGCAGCGGCACGACCCGAAGATCCTCGTCGAGGCGGCACTGCGCGGCCGCGAGATCGAGTGCGGGGTGCTGGAGTTCGAGGACGGCCCGCGCGCCTCCGTCCCGGCGGAGATCCCGCCGCCGGACGCGCACGCCTACTACGACTTCGAGGCCAAGTACATCGACTCCACGCCCGGCATCGTGCCGGCGCCGCTGACGCCCGAGGAGACGGCCGAGGTGCAGCGCCTGGCCGTCGACGCCTTCGAGGCGGCCTCCTGCGAGGGCCTGGTGCGCGCGGACTTCTTCCTCACCGAGGACGGGGAGTTCGTGATCAACGAGATCAACACGATGCCCGGATTCACGCCGATCTCTATGTACCCGCAGATGTGGCAGGCGAGCGGGATCAGCTACCCGGACCTGGTGGACCGGCTGATCGAGGCGGCGCTGCGGCGCTCGACCGGACTCAGGTAGGAGCCACCGCGGTGGTCAGTCGGCGATCCCTTCGGGGATCGCCTTCTTGACGGCCGAGGCCAGGTCGATCAGCACACTCGAACTGTCCCGGCCCTCCGGCACGGTGACCTCGACATACGCGCGACGCAATGCGGTGGTGAACCGGTACCCCCCGTCGCCGTCCTCCTCCATCAACCACCTGACGCCGTTCACGCCACCGGCCACCGCGTCGTCGTCCCGGCCCTCGGCCACCTTGGGGTCGCTCATCTTCGGCGGTCGCACGACACCGCACCGCAGTATGATCGCCGGGTCTCCCCAGCCCGCGGTCAGCGTGGACGCGGGCGAGGGATCCTCACGGTCGGCACCGTCCACCTCGGCCGGCAGTACCTTGTCGAGGTTCTGGCACAGCTTCGTGGCCTTCGCACCGGGGCTGGGAACCGCCGCCGACGCGCTGCCGTCTGCTGATGAGCAGCCCGCGGTGGTGACCAGCAGAAGGAACGCGGGCAGCCCGATGACAGCAAAGCGCCGGTGACGGAAAGAGTTCACCGGCCAAGGGTAGACGGGGGCTACAGATGTACGACCGGGCAGGTCAGGGTGCGCGTGATGCCGTCCACTTGCTGGACCTTGGCGACCACCATGCGACCCAGGTCGTCGACCGTGTCAGCTTGGGCGCGCACGATGACGTCGTACGGTCCGGTGACGTCCTCGGCCTGGATGACTCCAGGGAGCTTGCTGATCGTCTCGGCGACGGTCGACGCTTTGCCGACCTCCGTCTGGATCAGGATGTACGCCTGTACCACGGAACCTCCAGGGCGGCCACGAGGATCATGTGGGGAAAAGGAACGCCACGGTATCGCGTCCCCGCTCGTCACGGGGAGACCCTCGATGGCCAGGGCCCCCGCGCCGTGGTGCGGGGGCGACAGAAGTTGACGTACATCTCGACCGTAGCGAGCACCGTAGGGACGCGCGACCGGGTGCGGACTGGGACAGAAGGGGCGTAAGGGCAATGAAGGGCACTGTTGGTGAGCTCGGGGAGTTCGGGCTCATCAGGGAGCTCACCTCCCGTCTCACCACCACCCCGGCGGTCCGGGTCGGCCCGGGCGACGACGCCGCGGTGGTGGCCGCGCCCGACCGCAGGGTGGTCGCCAGCACGGACATCCTGCTGGAGGGACGGCACTTCCGCCGCGACTGGTCCACGGCCTACGACGTCGGCCGCAAGGCCGCCGCACAGAATCTCGCGGACATCGCCGCCATGGGCGCCGTACCGACCGCGCTGCTGCTCGGCCTGGTCGTGCCGGCCGAACTCCCGGTGACCTGGCCGAGCGAGCTGATGGACGGACTGCGCGACGAGTGCCAGGTCGCGGGCGCCTCGGTGGTCGGCGGTGACGTCGTACGCGGTGACACGATCATGGTGTCGATCACCGCGCTCGGCGATCTGCGCAACCAGGAGCCCGTCACCCGGGCCGGCGCGCAGCCCGGCGACCTCGTCGCCGTGACCGGCTGGCTGGGCTGGTCCGCGGCCGGATACGCCGTGCTCTCCCGGGGGTTCCGCTCGCCGCGCGCCTTCGTGGAGGCGCACCGGCGTCCCGAGCCGCCGTATCACGCGGGTCCGGCCGCCGCCGGGCTCGGCGCGACCGCGATGTGCGACGTGAGCGACGGGCTGATCGCCGACCTCGGCCACATCGCCGAGGCCAGCAAGGTCCGGATCGACATCCGCTCGGGCGCGATCGACATCCCGACGCAGATGAACGACATCGGGCAGGCCGTCGGCGTCGACCCCATGCAGTGGGTGCTGACCGGGGGAGAGGACCACGCGATCGTGGCGACCTTCCCGCCGGACGTGAAACTGCCGGCCCGCTGGAAGGTCATCGGCGAGGTCCTCAACCCCTCGGCGCTGCCCCAGGTCACGGTGGACGGGGCGCCGTGGACGAAGAAGGGCGGCTGGGACCACTTCGGCGGGGACATCGAGTCATGATCCCCAACGTCCTCACTGTGGCCGGTTCCGACTCCGGCGGGGGCGCGGGCATCCAGGCCGACCTGAAGACGATGCTCGCGCTCGGCGTGCACGGCATGAGCGTGATCACCGCGGTCACCGCCCAGAACTCCCTCGGCGTGCAGGGCGCCTGGGAGCTGCCGGTGGAGGCGGTGCGGGCGCAGTACCGCAGCGTCGTCGACGACATCGGCGTCCAGGCGGTCAAGACGGGCATGCTCGCCTCGGCCGAACTGGTCGAGGCGGTGGCGGAGTTGATCGGCGGCACCGACGCGCCCGCCGTGATCGACCCCGTCGGCGTCTCCAAGCACGGCGACTCACTGCTGGCGTCGTCCGCGCTGGAATCGGTGCGTACGAAGCTGCTGCCCGTGGCGACCGTGGCGACGCCGAACCTCGACGAGGTGGCGCAACTGACCGGCGTGCACGTCGAGTCCGAGGAGCAGCTTTGTGAGGCCGCGGCGGCCGTGCTGGCGTACGGTCCGCGCTGGGTGCTGATCAAGGGCGGTCATCTCTCCGGCGACGCCGTGGATCTGCTCACCGACGGCTCCGCGGAGCACTGGCTGCGGGCGCCCCGGCACGACAACCGCCACACACACGGGACGGGCTGCACGCTCGCCTCGGCGATCGCCTCGGGGCTCGCGAAGGGGCTGGCCGTGCCGGAGGCGGTGGCGGCGGCGAAGGAGTACGTCACCGGGGCGATCGCGGCCGGGTTCGCGCTGGGCGGGGGCATCGGTCCCGTGGATCACGGGTGGCGGTTCCGCGACGGCGCGTAGCCCACGGGCTGCCTGCGGGAAGCCGCTGGGCCTCGCTGGGCAGTCGCCGGGCACAGCAAAGAGCCGGTCCACCAGAGGTGGACCGGCTCAGTGCAGCGAACCAGCAGTGGCCGCGCGCGAAGCTGTGGGCGTCAGCGCGAGACCTTGCCGGCCTTGATGCACGAGGTGCAGGCGTTCACGCGCTTCGGCGTCCCGCCGACCACGGTACGGACGCGCTGGATGTTCGGGTTCCAGCGACGGGACGTACGGCGGTGCGAGTGCGAGATGTTGTTGCCGAAGCCCGGCCCCTTGCCGCAGACGTCGCAGTTGGCAGCCACGGGTCACTCCAAAGACTTCAGATGCACTTACGGTTGATCCCGGCAGGCCGGGATCAAGATCAAGGATCAGAGATCTGAGTGGCGTTGCCAGGGGTACGGCCCGATGTGGATCGGGCAACCGGAGCAGCATACAACGACTGCGCCAGTGGAACGAAACTACCATGGCTGCTCAGGGGTCTGCTCCCGGCCCTCTTCCGGCGCCCACCGGCCCTGGGTCTACGCTGCGTGCCACGTTCGGCCGTTCAAGGAGGCGCAGGTGGCGCAGGTGCCGCAGACATTCTTCGATGCTCTCGCGGTGCGCACCTGGTGCGGTCTCGCGCTGGAGTCGCTCGGCCGCGCGCGTGAGGAGATCGACGCGATCAACGTCTATCCCGTGGCCGACGGGGACACCGGGACGAACCTGTATCTGACCGTCGAGTCGGCGGTCGCCGCGGTGGAGGCCGTGTTCACCGCCTACGACGTGGGCAAACCCACCCTCGCGGACGCCGCCCGCGCCATGGCGCACGGCGCTCTCATAGGCGCCCGCGGGAACTCCGGCACGATCCTCGCCCAGCTCCTGCGGGGCATGGCCCAGGTGCTCGCCGACGGTGAGACGGCTCACACCGACGGATCCGGTCTGCGCCTCGCCCTGCGGCGGGCCGCCGACTCCGCCCGCCTGGCCGTGGCCCACCCCGTCGAGGGCACCGTCCTCACGGTCGCCTCGGCCGCCGCCGACGCGGCCCACGGTGCCGCCGGCGACGACTGCGGCGCGGTCGCGCGGGCGGCCTACGAAGGGGCGCGTACGGCGCTGGCCGCGACGCCCGGACAGCTTGCGGTCCTGGAGCGCGCGGGAGTGGTCGACGCCGGAGGGCGGGGCCTGCTGGCGGTGCTGGGCGCGCTGGTGGAGACGTTCACGGGGGAGGCGGTGCCCGCGGTCGCCGGGGCGCACGCGCGCGTGGCGGGCGCTGCGGCCACGGCCCCGGTCGCCACTGAGGGCGTCTCGCTCACCGAGGCCGAGGACTGCGCCGACGTCGTGGACGCGGGCGGCCCCGCCTTCGAGGTGATCTACCTCCTGGAGGCCGAGGACGCGGCCGTGGCGCGACTGCGGGAGCGGCTCGACGGCCTCGGGGACTCGCTCGTGATCGTCGGCGGTGACGGACTGTGGAACGTCCATGTGCACGTCGACGACGCCGGGGCCGCCGTGGAAGCCGGCGTCGAGGCCGGACGGCCGTACCGGATCAGGATCACCCACTTCGGGGTCGGTGACGCGCACACCACCGGCGAGCGGCTGCCCCGCGAGCGGGTCCAGCGGGCCGTCGTCGCCGTCGTGCCCGGCGAGGGCCTGGCCGGGCTGTACGGCGAGGCCGGCGCGACCACCGTCCTCGCGCGCCCCGGGGAGCCGCCGGCCAGCGGGGAGCTGGTGGAGGCCGTACGGCGGGCCCACGCGCGCGAGGTCGTGCTGCTGCCCAACGACGCCGAACTGCGGCACACCGCGGCCGCCGCGGCCGAGCAGGCCCGCACCGAGGGCATCCGCGTGGCGCTGATCCCCACCCGCTCCGCGGTCCAGGGCATCGCCGCGCTCGCCGTGCACGAGCCGGAGCGCCGCTTCGACGAGGACGTCGTGTCGATGACCTCGGCGGCCGGCGCGACCCGCTACGCCGAGGTCGCCGTCGCCGAACGCCAGTCCTGGACCATGGCCGGCATCTGCCAGGCCGGCGACGTCCTCGGCCTCATCGACGGCGACGTCGCCGTGATCGGCACGGACGTCACCGTCACCGCCGAGGGCGTCCTCGACCGCATGCTCTCCGCGGGCGGCGAACTCGTCACCCTCGTCCTCGGCGACGAGGCGCCCGAGACGATCGCCGAGCACCTCGAAGCACGCGTGCGTGAGTCCTACCTCGCCGTCGACACGGTCGTGTACCGGGGCGGCCGGCAGGGGGCCGTGCTGCTCATCGGCGTGGAGTGAGCCCGGCCGGGGCCTACGCCCCGTCCTGCTCCCGCACCACCTGAAGCATCTGCTGTGCCTCCGCCCGCCGCTCCAGCGCCGTCCCGTCGTCCTCTTCGGCACCGTCGTACGCCACCAGCACCGCACGCGCGCGTGCCGCCGCGTCGGCCGGGCGGCTCAGGTCGGCCTCCAGCCAGCCCGCGGCGAGCTCGGCGCCGGTACGGCTGTGCAGGGCGTCGTCACCGAGCGAGGCGAACACCTCGACGGCCCGCGCCACCTGGGACAGGGCCTCCTCCAGCACGCCCTGGATCGACTCGTCCTCGGCGTCCTCCGCGGCGGAACGCGCCAGCAGGTCGCTGAACTGGCGGTGGGTGTGGCCGAGTTCGGCGACCAGGCGCTCGCGCGCCTCCTCGTCGTCTGACGCCTCCAGCGCCGCCCGGCAC
This sequence comes from Streptomyces sp. NPDC036764, assembly GCF_055609385.1. Classification (NCBI taxonomy): domain Bacteria; kingdom Bacillati; phylum Actinomycetota; class Actinomycetes; order Kitasatosporales; family Streptomycetaceae; genus Streptomyces; species Streptomyces sp. NPDC036764. Next base: position 201,578 of record NZ_JBVJPT010000015.1, on the reverse strand, counting down.
TCCTCGACCGCGCTCGCCATCAGCTCGGACGCGGTGTCCTCCCGGTCGTCCTCGCCCAGCGCCAGCCACGCGCGTGCACGCAGCGAGCGGACCAGACCGTGGACGTTGCCGACGGAGCGCCACAGCGCGCCCGCGCGTGCGTACGCCCGGTCCGCCTCGGCGTGCAGGCCCGCATGGCCCAGGGACTCGGCGGCGAGGTGGGCGAGCGTGGCGTGGTCGTGCTGCTCGGGCCAGTGCCGGGCGGTCTCGGCGGCCTGCAGACGGCGTTCGGCCGCCGCCCGGTGCTCGCCCAGCTCGCTCAGACAGTCGCCGAGCCACCACTGCGTCTGGACGACCGCCCCGTCGCCGTGCGTCTCGGCGGACAGGTCCCCCAGCGCCGACTCCAGCACCTCGGCGGCCTCGGCGAACCGTCCCTGCCGCAGCAGGAACCCGCCGAGCTGATGCCGCGCCCAGGCGCCCAGCGTGCGGCTCTCGCCCGCCTCGTCGGCCCAGTGCGCCGCCTCCAGGGCGTGTTCCGCGGCCTCCTCGGACAGCCCCCGGCCGCCGAGCACCTCGGCAAGCTGAAGGTGGAGCTGGGCCCGTCCCATCGCCTCCAGGTGCGGCCCGCCGTGCTCCAGGGCCGCCCGCAGCGCCCGCTCGGCCTCCGCCGTGTCGCCGAGATGGTGCGCGAGCCCGGCCAGCCGGGCCTCGTACTCCACCGCGAACCACGGCAGTCCCGCCCCGACGAACGCCGCCGAGGCCCGCGCGAACAGCTCCGCGGCCCCCTCCACGTCCCCCGCGAGCGCCGCCAGCTCCGCGAGCATGGCCTGCGCCTCCGCGATCCGCGACGCGAGCCGTACGTCGTCCCCCGACTGCCCGTCGACGAGCGCGAGCACCTCACGGGCGGCGGTCCCGGCGTCGGCCACGAGGACCTGCGGCAGCGCGTCCTCGGCCTCGTGCACCCGCCGCATCAGGATCCGCGCCCGGCTCATCAGCACGGCCGCCGTCTGACGCACGCCGGTGCCGTCGTCGGCGTACAGCGCGAGCGCCGCGTCGTACAGGTCGGCGATGGCCGCGAGGGCCTCGTCCACCTCGCCCGTGAGGGCGCGCACGTACGCACCACGCGCGCGTGCCGCCAGCGCCTCCCCGGGGTCGCCCGCCTCCGCGTAAAGACCGGCGGCCTCCTCGAACAGGGAGATGCCCTCGGGGCCCAGGTCCATCGCCCGGTGGTCGGCGATCTCCGCGCGGTCACGGGCGTCCAGCTCGACGCCCTCGGCGGCCCGCGAGACGGCCGCCCACGCCTCCACGGCGCCCGGCTGGAGGGTGTCCGACAGCCGCCGTGCCTCGGCGATCAGTGCCGGCAGGTCGGGCCGGGTGTCCTCGGAGGAGTCGGCCGCGGCCGGCGCGGGCACGAGGGGCGTCGGCCGGGCCGCCGTACGCACTCCGAGGGGCAGCCGCTCCACCAAGGGCTCCTGTGCCATGCGCGCGCGTGCCCGCTCGCTCATGTGGGCCGTGCCGTTGCGCTCGTCGAAGCGGCCGGCCAGGGCGAGGGCCTCCTCGCGCGCGTGGGCGGCGAGTTCGCGGGCGGTCCAGGTGCGGCCCGCCGGACCGGGCACCTGCTGACCGCCCAGGCCGAGCACGCTCAGGCGGTCCATCAGCAGGGCCACCACCGTCATGAACTCCAGCTTGCTGCGCGGGTGCCCGTCGTCCGTGAAGTACGCCGGACGCTCCGCGAGCAGCTCCAGGCCGCGCGCCTCGTTGCCGGTCAGCACACAGAACTCCACATGGTCCGCGTACGCCCCGCGCATGCTCTCCATGGCCCGCACGAGCCGGAAACCCCGCAGATGGTTGGCGCGGGCCTCGTCCACGCGGCCCAGGCGCAGCAGCGGCGTCAGGGAGGACGCGAGGACCGTGTGCGGCTCGTGGGCGCAGGTGAACTCGCCCTCCAGCACCGGACCCCACAGCCGCAGCGCCTCGGCGTCCCGCCCCCGCTCGGCCTGCCACCAACCCTGCCCGTGCAGCTCGCACGCGTGGCAGTCGGCCATGGCGTCCCGGTCGGCGGCCAGCCAGGCACCGTACGCCCGCTCCGCCCGCGCCACGTCACCGATGTGCGCGGCCACGCTGAACTCGGCGCCGCGCACCGCCCGTTCGGAGTGCCCGGCGAGCCGGTAGCGGTGCTCCATCTCGCCGAGCCACTTCTCGATCGAGGCCAGCGGGACGTGCGGCTGGTCGAGCATGCCGGACGACATCCACTTGAAGACCCAGTGCAGCGAATGCGTCTCGTACTCGTCGAAGTCCTCGGGCCGCTCGTCCCACATGCGCAGCAGTCGCGCGAAGGGGACGAACATCTTGGCCTTCTCGGAGCTGTAGTTGTAGACCTTGAGCTGGTGCCCGAGCGCCTCGATCACGGCCAGCGGGACGTTCAGCTTCTCCGCCTCGGCGAGCAACTGCTCCGCGCGCGCGTTGCGGGCGGGACCCTCCGGCTCCTCGCCGTTCTCCGCCATGGCCCGGCGCAGCGAGTCGAAGTCGGTGATCTCACTCATCAGCGGCCTCCCTCGCCGTTCGTGGCCCACTCCAGAAGACCGATGAAGGCCCGGTTCAGCAGCGCCGAGTCGGCGGGCCTGAGCGGGCGCTGCGCCATCAGCAGGGCCTGCCCGTACAGGGACTCCGTCGCGGTGCCGATCAGCTCCGGATCGCCAAGCGAACCGATCCGCCGGATCAGCGGGTTGAGGTGGTTCAGCACCAGCCGCGCGCGGGGCGCGCTGCCGCGCAGCGAGCCGAGGATGCCCGCCCACAGGTCGTCGGCCTGCTCCTCCGCCTCGGCCCGCGCCTGCTCGTGCCGGGCGGCCCGGTCGTCCAGGTGCAGCGCGGGCACGGACAGCGGATGGAAGGCCCGCAGGACGACGTCACAGCCCAGCGGGTCCAGCTTCGCCCGCGCGGCGGCAAGGAAGCCCGACAGGGCCAGTTCCTCGGCCGGGTCGACCGCGTCCAGATGGGCGGTCACGGTGTCCGCGTCCAGTTCGGTGACGACCGTCCCCGGCCGCACCGACGGCAGTGCCTCGATCAGCTCGCTGTCGTAGGTGTAGCCGCCGTTGATCACCCCGACGCCCTGCGCGGAGGCGATCGGCGCGACCTGGCGGTACTCCTCCACGGTCCGCGTGAAGTGCACCACCGCGTGCCGCTGTGCGAACTCCTCCAGGGACAGTTGCCCGTCGGACGTCTCGAACGGCAGCCACGGCAGCATCGTGCGCAGCATCTCCTTGTCGTGCCGCGCCAGGGACTTCACGCCCAGGTGGTGCACGGACAGGAACGCCGCCAGCCGCTGCGGATCACCGGCCGCGAGCCCCGTCAGCCAGGACCGGATCCTTTCCCCGAGCGCGTCCCGTACGGCCGCCAGCGTCTCGTCCTCGTACAGCGCCTCGCGCGAGGCCGTCGGCCTGAGGCTGTCGGTGTCCAGGACGCAGCGCACGAAGAACGCCCAGTCGGGCAGGAGCTGTTCGGCCCGCTCCGTCAGCAGCATGCCCTTGAGGTGGACGCGATGACCCGCCCGCTGGGCCGGGCTGACCGCGGCCGGCAGGACGTACGCCACCCCGCGGATCCCGGCCAGCGGCACGTTCAGCTCGATCGAGTCCAGCGGGGTGAAGCCGAACAGGTCCTGACAGTGCCGGGCCAGCGCCACCCGGCGGTTGGCGGGGGAGGGGTACGAGCGGTCCCAGGGCGCCGGAAGGTCGGTGACCGCCTCGCCGCCGACCCGGACGTCGTACGGCAGCAGCGAGCCGAAGTCCCGCGCCAGCGACAGGACCCGGTCCTCGGCCAGCCACTCGGCGGCACCGGCGCGCGCCACGAGGTGCACGGTGGTGCCGGGTTCGGGCCGGGCGTCGTCCGGCAGGGTCCGCACGGTGTACGAACCGTCGTCCGCCGCCGTCCACTCCACGGGCGGCGCGTCCGGCGTGCGGGCGCTGCGGCTGACCACCCGGATCCGCTCGGCGACCACGAAACAGGCCAGCAGGCCGATGCCGAACTGCCCCAGGAAGTCGGACCGGGCCTCCTGAAGTCCCTCCGCGCGCTTGGAGCTGCGCCCGATGGTCGCGAGGAGGTTGTGCACGTCCGCCTCGGTCAGCCCGATCCCGGAGTCCTCCACCCGCAGGGCGCCCGACTCGGCGTACAGCCGCACCACCGCGGGCGCGCCCGGCTCCTCGGCGCGTCTGGCGGTGATGGCGTCGACGGCGTTCTGCAGGAGCTCGCGCAGATAGACCTTGGGACTGGAGTAGAGGTGGTGGGAGAGCAGGTCCACCAGACCGCGCAGGTCGACCTGGAACGTATGAGGTGACTGGGACGGCTGAGGGGCCTGGGATGACTGTGAGGTCTGGGAGTCCATCGTCGCAGCGCCGTTGGGGGGTCTCGGAGACGGCGCGGGGTCGGGCGGTCCCGGTGAGGCGGTGACCGCGAAAGGATGGCCGGAGCGCGCCATCCTAGAGCCGAAACGAGCCGCCTGACCAGGGGTTTCCGGGACGTTTACCGGGACGGCCGCAGCGGCCTCTACGGCTTTGTCAGTGCCGTGGTGTGGAATGGATCTCGTGCCCGCACTGGAAGAACCACTGAAGAAAGTGCTCGGCCCTCCCACCGCGAAGGTGATGGCCGAGCATCTCGGCCTGCACACCGTGGGCGACCTGCTGCACCACTATCCGCGCAGATACGAGGAGCGCGGCCAGCTCACCCACCTCGCCGACCTCCCCATGGACGAGCACGTCACCGTGGTCGCGATGGTCGCCGACGCCCGCCTGCACACCTTCGCCTCCAGCAAGGCCCCCCGGGGCAAGGGACAGCGCCTCGAAGTCACGATCACCGACGGCAGCGGCCGCCTCCAACTGGTCTTCTTCGGGGCCGGCGTTCACAAGCCCCACAAGGAGCTCCTGCCGGGCACCCGCGCGATGTTCGCGGGCAAGGTCTCCGTCTTCAACCGCCGCCTCCAACTGGCACACCCGGCCTACGAATTGCTGCGCGGCGACTCGGACGAGACCGTCGAGACCTGGGCCGGCGCCCTGATCCCGATCTACCCGGCCACCGGCAAACTGGAGTCCTGGAAGATCGGAAAGGCCGTCCAGACGGTCCTGCCCAGCGCGCAGGAGGCGGTCGACCCGCTCCCGCCCGCTCTCCGCGAGGACCGCGGCATGGTCCCCCTCCCCGAGGCCCTCCTCAAGATCCACCGCCCGCACACCAAGGCGGACATCGAGGACGCCCGCTCCCGCCTCAAGTGGGACGAGGCCTTCGTCCTCCAGGTCGCCCTCGCCCGCCGCCGCCACGCCGACGCCCAACTCCCCGCGGTCGCCCGCCGCCCCAGCCCCGACGGCCTCCTGACCGCCTTCGACGCCCGCCTCCCCTTCACCCTCACCGAGGGCCAGCAGAAGGTCTCGAAGGAGATCTTCGACGACCTGGCGACCGAGCATCCGATGCACCGGCTGCTCCAGGGGGAGGTCGGATCGGGCAAGACGATGGTGGCGCTGCGCGCCATGCTCGCCGTCGTCGACGCGGGTGGGCAGGCCGCCATGCTCGCGCCCACCGAGGTGCTGGCCCAGCAGCATCACCGGTCGATCGTCGAGATGATGGGTGAACTGGCCGAGGGCGGGATGCTGGGCGGGTCCGAGCAGGCCACCAAGGTGGTGCTGCTGACCGGTTCCATGGGCGCGGCCGCCCGGCGTCAGGCGCTGCTGGACCTGGTCACCGGCGAGGCCGGGATCGTCATCGGCACGCACGCGCTGATCGAGGACAAGGTGCAGTTCCACGACCTCGGCCTGGTCGTGGTCGACGAACAGCACCGGTTCGGCGTGGAGCAGCGCGACGCCCTGCGCGGCAAGGGCAAGCAGCCGCCCCATCTGCTCGTCATGACGGCGACGCCTATTCCGCGCACGGTTGCGATGACGGTCTTCGGTGATCTGGAGACCTCCGTCCTCGACCAGCTCCCGGCCGGCCGCTCGCCCATCGCCTCCCATGTCGTCCCGGCCGCCGACAAGCCCCACTTCCTGGCCCGCACCTGGGAGCGGGTGCGCGAGGAAGCCGGCAACGGCCATCAGGCGTACGTCGTCTGCCCCCGCATCGGGGACGAGGAGGACGACCCGAAGAAGGCGGGCAAGAAGAAGTCCCCCGAGGACGAGGCGGAGAAGCGCCCTCCGCTCGCCGTCCTCGACGTGGCGGACCACCTCGCCAAGGGTCCCCTCCAGGGCCTGAAGGTCGAGGTCCTGCACGGCCGTATGCACCCCGACGACAAGGACGCCGTCATGCGCCGCTTCGCCGCCGGCGAGACGGACGTACTGGTCGCCACGACGGTCATCGAGGTCGGTGTGAACGTCCCCAACGCCACCGCGATGGTGATCATGGACGCCGACCGCTTCGGTGTCTCCCAGCTCCACCAGCTCCGTGGCCGCGTCGGCCGTGGCTCGGCGGCGGGCCTCTGCCTCCTCGTCACCGAGATGCCGGAGGCCAGCGCGGCCCGCCAGCGTCTCAACGCCGTCGCCGCCACCCTCGACGGCTTCGAGCTCTCCCGCATCGACCTCGAACAGCGCCGCGAGGGCGATGTCCTCGGCCAGGCCCAGTCCGGGGCCCGCACCAGCCTGCGGATGCTGGCGGTCATCGAGGACGAGGAGATCATCGCGGAGGCGCGGGAGGAGGCGGTGACGCTGGTGGCGGCGGATCCGGAGCTGGAGCATCTCCCCGGTCTGCGCACAGCACTGGACGCCCTCTTGGACGAGGAAAGGGAACAGTTCCTGGAAAAGGGGTGAGGGATGCCGACCCAGGGGCGGGGGGCTGTATGGACCATGCGGCTACCGCCTTGGGGGCGCGACCAGCCACACTGAAACTAAAAGCCGCCCACAACCAAGGACCCCAGATGACCCGCGTGATCGCCGGCGCAGCCGGCGGACGTCGTCTAGCCGTGCCGCCCGGCACGGGCACCAGGCCAACATCAGACCGCGCACGCGAGGGTCTCTTCTCCACCTGGCAGTCCCTCCTCGGCGGCCCCCTGGAGGGGGAGAGGGTCCTCGACCTGTACGCGGGTTCGGGCGCCGTCGGCCTGGAGGCCCTGTCCCGCGGCGCCGGCCACACCCTCCTCGTCGAGGCCGACGCGAGAGCGGCCCGCATCATCCGCGAGAACGTCAGGAATCTCGGCCTGCCCGGCGCCGAGGTGAGGTCGGGCAAAGCCGAACAGATCATCCAGACCCCGGCGCCGGCCGAGCCGTACGACATCGTCTTCCTCGACCCGCCGTACGCGGTCACGGACGACGATCTTCGGGAGATTCTCCTCACACTCCGCGCGGAGGGCTGGCTCGCGCCCGAGGCGCTGGTCACCGTGGAGCGCAGCACCAGAGGCGGGGAATTCCGGTGGCCCGACGGATTCGAAGCGATCCGGGCCCGTCGTTACGGCGAGGGAACGTTTTGGTACGGTCGCGCCGCCTCTACGTGCGAAGACGCACGATGACCGGACCGGAGAGCGAGGGATCACAAGTGCGCCGCGCCGTATGTCCCGGGTCGTTCGACCCGATCACCAACGGACATCTCGACATCATTTCCCGCGCCTCCAGGCTGTACGACGAGGTCTACGTCGCAGTCATGATCAACAAGTCCAAGCGGGGGCTGTTCGAGATCGAGGAGCGGATCGACCTGATCCAGCAGGTCACCGCGGAGTTCGAGAACGTCCGGGTCGAGGCCTTCCACGGCCTCCTCGTCGACTTCTGCAAGGAACGCGACATCCCGGCCATCGTCAAGGGCCTGCGCGCGGTCAGCGACTTCGACTACGAGTTGCAGATGGCGCAGATGAACAACGGCCTGTCCGGCGTGGAGACGCTCTTCGTGCCGACCAACCCCACCTACAGCTTCCTCTCCTCCTCGCTGGTGAAGGAGGTCGCCACGTGGGGCGGCGACGTGTCCCACCTGGTGCCGCCGCTGGTGGTGGAGGCCCTCAACAAGCGTCTGCGCCAAGGCTGAACGGGCGGCTACAGTCGTCCCGTCCGTCTCCATCAAGCTGTAGAGAGTGGCGAGCACACGGTGGACGTACAGAACAAGCTCGACGAGATCGTCGCGGCGGTCTCAGGTGCCCGGTCGATGCCGATGTCGGCCTCGTGCGTGGTCAACCGCGCCGAACTGCTCTCCATGCTGGAAGAGGTCCGTGCGGCCCTGCCCGGCTCGCTCGCCCAGGCCCAGGAGCTGATCGGCGACCGTGAGCAGATGGTCGAGCAGGCCCGCCAGGAGGCCGAGCGCATCATCGGGCAGGCGCACGCCGAGCGCGGCTCGCTGATCTCCGACACCGAGGTCGCCCGCCGTTCCCAGGTCGAGGGCGACCGCATCCTCGCCGAGGCCCGCCAGGAGGCCGAGGACGTCCGCGCGGAGGCCGACGACTACGTCGACTCCAAGCTCGCCAACTTCGAAGTCGTCCTCACCAAGACCCTCGGCTCCGTCGGCCGCGGCCGCGAGAAGCTCCTTGGTACCGGCCCCGGCCTCGACGAGCAGGGCTACGAGGACGAGGACGCCCCCGAGCGCAGCCACGACCCCGAGACCCTGCGCCGCACGGCCGACCAGTACGTCGACGCCAAGCTCGGCGCCTTCGAGGCCGTCCTCGCCAAGACCCTGGAGGCCGTCGGCCGCGGCCGGCAGAAGCTGCACGGCCGGATCGCCACCGACGACCTCGGCGCCCTCGCCGACGACCTCGGCACCGTCCAGCACTCCAGCGACGCCGACTACCTCGCCGACCTCGCCGCGCTCGCGGAGCAGGACGCCCCCGCGGCCCCGGCCGAACAGCCGACGCCGGCCGTACCGGCGCAGCCGCAGTACGACCCGCAGCCCGTGCAGCCGGCGTACGGCTACCAGCAGGCGGACGCCTACGCCGGCTACCAGCAGGGCTACGGCGGCCAGCAGGACCCGTACGGCTACCAGCAGGCCGATCCCTATGCCTATCAGGGCTACGACGCCCAGCAGGCGGCCTACGACCAGCAGCAGCCCCAACAGGCCGCCCAGCAGTCGTACGCCCTCGACGAGACCAGCCTCTTCGACACCGGCATGATCACTCCGGAGCAGCTCAGGGCGTACGAGCAGGGGCGCGGTCAGTAAGGGAACGCACCCGATTGGGCCGTGAGCGAAAGGTCCAGTATCCTGGCTCTTCGGTCGCGCGTACGTCCGCGATCAAAGCTGCCCGGGAACACCGAGGGCAGTGACCCCTCGAGCTCAGCAGATCGAAAGCAGGAATGGCGTGACAGCCCGCCTCGACCACCGCAACCCTCTCGTGTTCGACACGCACGAGCTGGGTCGGCGGCCCGGTGCGCTGCAGCGCCTGACCCGCACGATCGACGCCCCCAAGGACCTCGGTATCCAGAAGGTCGTCGGAGTGCCGGAAGGCGCCCCGGTGGAGCTCGAACTCCGACTCGAGTCGGTCATGGAAGGGGTGCTTGTCACAGGCACCGCCCGTGCACAGGCCGAGGGGGAGTGCGTAAGGTGTCTGGAGCCGCTTCAGCTCGACGTCGAAGCGGAATTCCAGGAGATGTTCTCGTACCCTGACGCCGACGATCGGGGCCGCGTTCACCACGCGGAACCCGGCGACGACGCCGAGGACGACGAGGGCAGGCTCTTTCTCGAGGACGGCATGTTCGACCTCGAACCCGTGCTGCGCGATGCGGTGGTGCTCGCACTGCCGATGCAGCCGGTGTGCCAGGAAGACTGCCCGGGACTGTGCGCCGAGTGCGGAGCACGTCTCGCGGACGACCCGGACCACCACCATGACGCCGTCGACATCCGTTGGGCGGCACTGCAGGGACTCGCCGGTTCACTCGAAGACGGCGAGAAGGACGAGATGAGCGGCGCCGAACCGGGCGTCGACGAGAAGCAGGAGAAGTAGCCGTGGCTGTTCCGAAGCGGAAGATGTCGCGCAGCAACACGCGCCACCGCCGGTCGCAGTGGAAGGCTGCGGTCCCCACCCTGGTTGCGTGCGAGCGCTGCCACGAGCCCAAGCAGCAGCACATCGCGTGCCCGTCTTGCGGCACCTATAACAAGCGCCAGGTCCTCGAGGTCTGAGCGGCTGGTGAGAGGCACTGTGTCCACGCCTAAGAAGAACGCTGCGGACAACACAGCCTCGTCCCACACGCTGTTGGAAGGGCGGCTCGGGTACAAGCTCGAGTCCGCCCTTCTGGTGCGTGCGCTGACCCACCGTTCCTACGCGTACGAGAACGGCGGTCTGCCGACCAACGAGCGCCTGGAGTTCCTCGGGGACTCCGTGCTGGGTCTCGTGGTCACGGACACGCTGTACCGAACCCACCCCGACCTGCCCGAAGGCCAACTGGCCAAGCTGCGGGCCGCGGTGGTCAATTCGCGTGCGCTGGCGGAGGTCGGCCGTGGGCTGGACCTGGGCTCCTTCATCCGGCTCGGCCGTGGTGAAGAGGGCACGGGCGGCCGGGACAAGGCGTCCATCCTCGCCGACACCCTGGAAGCGGTGATCGGCGCGGTCTATCTCGACCAGGGCCTGGACTCGGCGGCGGAGCTGGTGCACCGCCTGTTCGACCCCCTGATCGAGAAGTCCTCGAACCTCGGAGCCGGCCTGGACTGGAAGACCAGTCTCCAGGAGCTCACCGCGACCGAAGGACTCGGTGTGCCCGAGTACCTGGTCACGGAGACCGGCCCCGACCACGAGAAGACCTTCACTGCTGCCGCCCGCGTCGGAGGCGTCTCGTACGGCACCGGCACCGGCCGCAGCAAGAAGGAGGCGGAGCAGCAGGCCGCTGAATCCGCGTGGCGGGCCATCAAGGCCGCCGCGGAGGAGCGTGCCAAGAAGGCGGCCGAGAACGCCGCCGAGCCCGACGCGGACGCGTCGTCGGCCTCCGCCTGACCGAACAGCGCGATCCGAGCGCCCGTCCCGGCCAATGGGGCGGGCGCTCGGCCCATACCCGCAAGGTGTGTACGGGGGATCCCATGCCCGAGTTGCCCGAGGTCGAGGTCGTACGGCGCGGCCTGGAGCGGTGGGTCGCCCACCGCACGGTCGCCGACGCCGAGGTTCTGCACCCGCGTGCCGTACGCCGGCACATCGCCGGCGCGGACGACTTCGCGCACCGCCTCAAGGGCCACCGGATCGGAGTCCCCAGCCGCCGCGGCAAGTACCTGTGGCTGCCCCTGGAGGACACCACCCAGTCGGTCCTCGCCCACCTCGGCATGAGCGGCCAGCTCCTGGTCCAGCCGCACACCGCGCCCGACGAGAAGCACCTCAGGATCCGGGTGCGTTTCGCGGACGCGCTCGACACCGAGCTGCGCTTCGTCGACCAACGCACCTTCGGCGGACTGTCGTTGCACGACAACACCCCCGACGGCCTGCCCGACGTCATCGCGCACATCGCCCGCGACCCACTCGATCCGCTCTTCGACGACGAGGCCTTCCACCAGGCCCTGCGCCGCAAGCGCACCACCATCAAACGGGCCCTGCTCGACCAGTCGTTGATCAGCGGCGTCGGCAACATCTACGCGGACGAGGCCCTTTGGCGCGCCCGACTGCACTACGAGCGCCCGACCGGCACCTTCACCCGCCCGCGCAGCCTCGAACTCCTGGGCCACGTAAGGGACGTGATGAGCGCCGCCCTCTCGGTCGGCGGCACGAGCTTCGACAGCCTGTATGTCAACGTCAACGGCGAGTCGGGCTACTTCGACCGCTCACTCGACGCGTACGGCCGTGAAGGGCTGCCCTGCAAGCGGTGCGGTACGCCGATGCGCAGGCGGCCCTGGATGAACCGGTCCAGCTACTTCTGCCCGAAGTGTCAGAGGGCGCCGCGCGTCTCGTCGTAGTGCCGGCGTGCTTCGAGCACGTCGTCCATCTGCCCCTCCACGAAGTGGATGAGGCTCAGCAGCCGCTCGGCGATCCCGCGCCCCAGCGGCGTCAGCTCGTAGTCGACCCGCGGCGGATTGGTCGGCTGGGCGTCGCGGTGCACCAGGCCGTCCCGCTCCAGGGCGTGCAGTGTCTGGGACAGCATCTTCTCGCTGACGCCGTCGACCCGACGGCGCAGCTCGTTGAAACGCAGCGAGCCCTCGTACAGGGCGCCCAGAGTGAGTCCGCCCCAGCGGCCCGTGACGTGCTCCAGCGTGCCGCGCGAGGGGCACGCCTTGGCGAACACGTTGTACGGGAGGTCCTGCGCCTCCGTGCGCTCCTGCGTGGTGTCCATGACTGAAGCGTACTCGAACGCAGCGCTAACTGGCAGGTTGCACTAACCAGAAGTTAGTGCTTTCCTTTGGTCATCGCCAGTGAGCTGCCTATTTCAGGAGTGCCTACGTGACCACCCCCGTTGTCTCCATCGCCTACCACTCCGGTTTCGGCCACACCGCCGTCATCGCAGAGGCCGTCCGCGCCGGTGCCGTCGAGGCCGGTGCCGAGGTGCACCTGATCAAGGTCGACGAGATCACCGAGGAGCAGTGGACGATCCTCGACGCCTCCGACGCCATCGTGTTCGGCTCGCCGACCTACATGGGCACCGCGTCCGGCGCCTTCCACGTCTTCGCCGAGGCCACCTCCAAGCGCTGGGCCGAGCAGGCATGGAAGGACAAGCTGGCCGCCGGCTTCACCAACTCCGCCTCCAAGAGCGGCGACAAGCTGCACACCTTGCAGTTCTTCCAGATCCTGGCCGCCCAGCTCGGGATGCACTGGGTCAACCTCGGCCTGCTCCCCGGCTGGAACAACAGCGCCGGCTCCGAGAACGACATCAACCGCCTCGGCTTCTTCAGCGGTGCCGCCGCCCAGACCAATGTCGACCAGGGTCCGGAGGCCGTCCACAAGGCCGACGTGGCGACCGCCGAGCACCTCGGCCGCCGGGTGACCGAGACCGCGAAGACGTTCGCCCTCGGCCGCGCCGCGGCCGCCGCGTAGGCACACAGCCACCCACACACGAGGGGCTCCCATCCGGTCTTCACCGGGTGGGAGCCCCTCGTCGTAGGCGTGCGTGGTGACGCACCCGCCTCACCGCCACGGCGTCCGAATGCCGACGGAGTGCCGTCGTGCCAGGCTGAGATCAGGGATCGAGTCAGTCCATCCATCAGGTTCGGCTGACCGGATGGCTCTGCGACCCAAGGAGGCCGACGTGGCCGGGTGAAGCCAACTTGGGCCCGCGCCCCTGGCATGGGCCCACGTCCGGTACCACCCTCTTCGACGCGGCACTGATGATCTTCGGCGGTGCGATGGCGATCTTCGAGGGAGTCGCCGCCATCGCTGAGGACGACCTGTTCCTCGCGACACGTCCGGCTCACGACGACCGGATGGCCTGACGGCGGCTGTCCGGACCCGGAGCAGGGCCGCCGTGGATCAGAAGGGCTTCTAGGTCTCTGACCTGCGGTTGTCTCAGTAGCCGAAGAAGTCACGGGCCGGATCTCTGACCTGCGGCCGTGCATTTGGTCAACGCTGCGACCTGCGACTTAGCCGTCGGTGGTTGTCAGCGTTGGTCGTCGTTGAGCACCCCCGCACGGCCCAGAGACGGCCCGAGCGGGGGTGCACTCGGCCGTCCACGATCGGCACATCCCCCAGACTGGTTTTGCCGCCGGCTTCAAGGGCACACGGCCAGTGACACTCCGCGGAGGTGCTGAGACGAGTGCCGGAGAACGGGCCAAGGCGAAGGCCGAACAGGTGGTCGGAAAGACTGTGCGGAAGGCGGCCCACGCTGTGCACAAAGGAACCCTCGAAGCAAAAGGCGCCGCTCTCGAAGCACGGGGCATGATGCGCGGCGCGAAAGAACGGTCCAAAGGCTCCCTCAAGCACTGACAGGTCGCTGCTGTACCGCACGGAGGGCCTGACCACGGTGGTCAGGCCCTCGGCGTGTGTCCGGTCCGATTGCCTACAAGCGTGGTGGGCGTTCCCTCGCCCCGGTCGGCTGGGCGGAGGGTCATGGCGACAGCGCGGCCGGCGTGCTGGCATACGGTGGATCGCTACCTCTGATGTCGCCGCGCACCGCTTTAGGAGCGAGGTTGGGCGGTCATCCGCGTGACCTGGGATGTTGCGGCCTTGCTGATCGCCGGCTGCCCTGCCTGGTGGGACCCGTGGTTCACCGTGAGTCCCCGCCCGTCATGGCACGCATGTGGCATGCGGCGCCCCGCGCAAGACGTGCTCCGAAGTCGGTGGAGTCTCAATGGCCCTGGCAAGCCCGCCGACGATCTTGAAAACCGTCGTGGCGCGAGTCACCGTGGGTTCAAATCCCACACCCACCGCAGGTGAACGGCCCCTGACCAGGTGAGCTGGTCGGGGGCCGTTGTGCTGCCCGATGTCCGCGAGTCCACTATTCCCCGCAGGTCCCCGCCTGATCGGGCACGGATGGGGCACGGACATCGTCTGATCCGTAGCTCTGTAGAGATCGGTCACTGGCGGCCATACAGGCTGCCGGGGGTGTCATGAGGGTCGCTGCCGGTTGCTGGGGTTGCTGTACTTCGCTGCTGTATTGCAGTCGGTCGAAAGGCGCTCGCTCGGTTGATTGGAGGTGAGGTACAACGAGCGTCATGAGTTGGGTTACCAATGTGATGATCTCGGCCGATCGCGCCGATCAAGTAAACGTCGAAGCCCTGAGCGACTGGCTGAGTGAGGAGGCCCCGTACCGCCAGCAGCCGGACGCTTTCGGTGTTGGCCACTTGAACCTGATCACAGACCAGGATCCCGGGTGGGGTGGCTGGAAGTGGCCCGAATGCAGGGTGTGGGCGGGCGCTCTCAACCACTGCGATCTGGATGCTCTCAGGCAACGGGTCGCCGAGGTGCCGTGGCGGGAGCCCAACGTCGTGCAACTCTTCGTCATGGATCAGGAGGAGTCGTTCTTCCGTCTATGGATGATCCGGGGCGGCGAACTGAGGCAGTTCGCGCCATTGGAGCCGTCTGAAGAGGATGCGGGCTTCTACCTGGCCTAACACGAGTCCGCCGGAGCCCCAACTACTGAGGGCGGATCCGGCCTGTTGTGGGCGGCATGAGGTCGGCGGAGTCTTAATGGTCGAGTCAAGGGCCTCTGATGGGCCGCTGGTGCTGTCAGGCGTCGGTGTCGGCGGCCTCTTCGAGCAGGTCCATGGCGCGGTTGTGGAAGCGGCGCTCGGCGTCCCGGCATGGGGCGGTGAAGAAGGCTCGTTGGGCTTCGGCAAGATCGCAGTTCAGCAGGCCCATGGTCACGAATACGGCTTCCACTCCGTGGCACCCGTTGTCCTTGAGGAACTGTTGGAGTGCGTCCGTGTCGCCGGTGGCCTCCCAGACGGGCCGGGCGGTTTCCTGCATGGCAGCGATGCGTGCTGTTCGTTCTGCGTCGAAGCCCACTGGACCCACCTTCCTGGTTTGGCCGCAGGCTATAGCCAGGTAGGCGGGGTGCGCGGCCTGTTCAAGCGGCTTGAGCGACGGGTGGATGGAGAGTGAAGAGTCTGCCGTCACGCAAGAGCGCCCATAGGACGTCGACACGTCGGCGGGCGAGGGCGATGACGGCTTGGACGTGCTTGCAGCCCTCGGCTCGCTTCTTCACGTAGTAGTCGCGGTTGGGGCCTTCGCGGATGATGCTGGTCTGGGCGGAGAGGTAGAAGACGCGGCGGAGGCGTCGGCTGTAGCGCTTGGGGCGGTGGAGGTCGCCGGTGTGGCGTCCGGAGTCGCGTGGAACGGGCCCGAGGAACACCCGCCGTCAGCTCCGTAAATAGCGATCAAGGCGCAGATCTCAATCAGCGGCCAGGGCGTCCCAAAGAGCGGGGCGGCCACTCCACCGGAGCCACCGGGGGCAAGCGACTTTAGAGCCACACCCCACTCTTCCGGACCGCCAACCAACTTACGGAGCGACTTTGTGCAGGCTCCTCGTCTCGAACCTCGCAAGGTCAAGCCTTGGCCCGCCGAGCGAGTGATGGGAGTGCGTGCGGCTCTGCCGGAGAGCTACCAAGCTCTGGTGAACGTCGTCGCCGGATGCGGCCTGCGACAGGGGGAAGTCTTCGGCCTGACCGTGGAGGACGTGGACTTCCTCGGTGGGGTGATGCACGTAGTCCGGCAGGTCAAGCTGCTGCAACGTCATCGGGCGGTGTTCGCTCCACCCAAGGGTGGCAAGGAGCGTGACGAGCCTCTGCCTGAGTCGGTGGCCTTTGCGCTGGCTGCGCATCTGAAGCGTCACCCGGCAGTGAAGGTCACCTTGCCGTGGAAGACGCTCGACGGTCCTCCGGTGACGGCATCGCTGATCTTCACCGGCTCCATGGGCCTGGCCCTTGATCGGAACCGCTTCAACGATCGAGTGTGGCGGCCGGCGCTTCGGGCAGCGGGCGTGGAGACCGGGCGGGACAACGGCATGCACGCGCTGAGGCACTTCTACGCCTCGGTGCTCCTGGACGCGGGGGAGAGCATCAAGGCTCTCAGCGAGTACCTGGGACACCACGATCCCGGCTTCACGCTGCGCACGTACACGCACCTGATGCCGTCCAGCGGGACCCGAACCCGGGCCGCTGGCGACCGCGTCTTTCAGGACGTTGACCCTGCGGAAGATGGCCCGGGGACGGCCCAGGGACAGTCTTAGGTCTCTGACCTTCGGTTATCTCAGTAGCCGAAGTCCTGCGTCCACCAAGGGCCGCCGGCGCCGATGTGCACGCCGACTCCGAGCGTCTTGAAGTCGCAGTTCAGGATGTTGGCCTTGTGGCCGGGGCTGTTCATCCAGGCTTCCATCACGGCGGCCGCGTCGGACTGGCCGCGGGCAATGTTCTCGCCGCCGAGGTCGGTTATGCCGGCCTTCGCGGCCCGGTCCCACGGGGAGGCCCCGGTGGGGTCGGTGTGGTCGAAGAAGCCCCGGTCGGCCATGTCCTCGCTGAACCTCTGGGCGAGATCGGCGAGCGAGCTGTTGGCGGCGACCGCGCTGCAGCCCACCCGCGCGCGCTCCTCGTTCACGAGCCGGAGCACCTCGGCCGCGGCGGCGGCCTCGGCGGACACCGTCACGGGAGCGCTGGTCCGCTCGTCGGACTTCGGCGGCTTCTCCGCCTGCTTCTCGGGCGCCTTCGTGGCCTTGCGCGAAGGCGTCTGCTTCGGCTTCTCGCTGGGCGTGGCCGACGGCTTCTTCGACGGGGTCTTCGTCGGCGCGGCCGACGAGGTCGACGGAGCCGGCGAGGAGGGCCGCTCGACGTCACGGCTCGTCGCGTCGCCGCTGTCGTCCCGGTCGGCGTTGCCGGACGTGCCGCCCTGCTCGGCGGGGGAGTTGGTCGGGGAGTCGGCCGCCTGCACCCGGTCCGTGCCGTTGCCGCCGCCGAGCTGGTAGTTGTCGATGCCGGGCACCACGCCCGCGGCCACCGCGACCGTGCCGATGGCCACCGCCGCGGAGACGCCGAGCAGCCCGGTCTTCACCGGAGCCGCGGCCTTCTTCTTGCGGCGTCGGTGCGAGGCCCCTGGCCGCCTGGTGCCGGAGTCGGGCGTGAAGCCCTCGCTCCGGAAGGCGGCGTCCGCGTCGGAGTCGCCCGGGAACGTCGTGGCGGCGGTGAACCGGTCGTAGTCCTCGTCGGTGGCGAAGAGGTACGCGTCGCTCCTCGCGTAGGCCTCGGCGTACGCCTCCGGGTTCAGATAGGGCGCGATGCCTCTGGCCGGGCGGTCGCTGGTGTACGAGTCCAGCGGGTCGTGGCCCTGCGTGTAAGAGCCGTCCGTATTAGTGACCCCCGTGGCGCGGCCCGTGGCGGCGCGGCCGGCGGCGGAGCGTCGGTGGCGTCCCATGTCCTGGCCTTCCTCGTCCCTGCGGTCTCAACGTCCTCACGGAACTCACACGATCGAGTGAGTTTCATATGAGATTCATTGGGTGGGGACGGTACCCCATGGCGCCAGAGGAAGGAGTGCCCCGAGAGACATTGGCCCGTTAGGTTGCACTCATGAGCGAGGATGTGCGGTTGGTCGCCTGGGTGCGTGGACGCGTCCAAGGTGTGGGTTTTCGCTGGTTCACGCGGGCGAAGGCCCTTGAGATCGGCGGCCTGAGTGGTTTTGCTCTCAATTTGGACGACGGCCGGGTCCAAGTCGTCGCGGAGGGCTCCCGGGGCGGCTGCGAGGGGCTGCTCGACTGGCTCCAGGGCAACGACACGCCCGGGAGGGTGGACGGAGTCACCGAGATCTGGGACACACCTCGCGGGGGTTACGACGGCTTCGCCATCCGTTGAGCCGTTTCTGTAAAGCGACCCAGGCGCAAGCGGACGGACCTGCCACCGGCAACTGCCCCGTGCAGAAATGAGCAGGTGGTTGCCAAGAACGGCGCGCGGTGGCAGGCTCCGCACTTAAGGATGATCGCCACGCCCCTAGGGGCCCGCAGGAGTCGCCGCGTCGCCGCTTGCGGCCGCGTGCCCCCGGGCTTTCCCGCCAATACGGGGCGTGATCGTGTTGACCGTCAAACTTTTTGGTGAGACGCTGAAAGCCCCGCGCACCCTAGCTGTTTGGCGTGGCTGAACGGCAGCACAACTCCAGGCCTGCCAAGCAACGCGGGTGCGAATCCCTCACGACCCACACCGCATCGGTCGGTCACTCAGTGTGGAGGACCATCCATCATGGCAAAGGCGCTTCTCGGTTACGTCGGCGGCTCCGACCCTCGACTCCTCGCCGAGATGCGACGGCTCCAGCAGCGTGTCCAGGACCTCGAATCCGAGCTCGGACGGATCCAGGCCGAGAACGACGCGCTGACGGCTGCCGCTTCTCACGACAGGATCATGGAGAGCATCGACGCACACCAGGCGGAGCCTGCGCTCACCTGATCACTGCATCGCTCCACAACAGCACAAGCAGTGGTCGGGCGGCACATATCCAACCGCTAAGTAGTTGTCGGACGACCGGTTCGCCGGCCGTCAGAAGTTGCAAGGGACGCTTCGGCGTCCCTTCTTTCTTGCCCCCGGCTTAATGCCCCGCGCATCCTTTCACCCTCTTTAACGTCTGGTGTGCCCTGCACGTTCACCGGTGAAACCGTGCGTTCATGGAGCGAGACTTCCCCGGAAGGTAGAGTCCACCGGCGTGCACCTCAAGGCCCTGACCCTCCGAGGGTTCAAGTCGTTCGCATCGGCGACCACGCTCCGGTTCGAGCCGGGCATCACGTGTGTCGTCGGTCCGAACGGCTCGGGCAAGTCCAACGTCGTGGACGCGCTTAGCTGGGTCATGGGCGAGCAGGGTGCCAAGTCGCTGCGCGGCGGCAAGATGGAGGACGTCATCTTCGCCGGCACCACCGGCCGCCCGCCGCTGGGCCGCGCCGAGGTGTCGCTGACCATCGACAACTCCGACGGGGCACTGCCCATCGAGTACTCCGAGGTCACCATCACGCGGATCATGTTCCGCAACGGCGGCAGCGAGTACCAGATCAACGGTGACACCTGTCGCCTCCTCGACATCCAGGAACTGCTCTCCGACTCCGGCATCGGCCGCGAGATGCACGTCATCGTCGGCCAGGGCCAGCTCGACTCCGTACTGCATGCGGACCCCATGGGCCGCCGCGCCTTCATCGAAGAGGCGGCCGGCGTCCTCAAGCACCGCAAGCGCAAGGAGAAGGCACTGCGCAAGCTGGACGCGATGCAGGCCAACCTCGCACGCGTGCAGGACCTCACCGACGAACTGCGCCGTCAGCTCAAGCCACTGGGCCGGCAGGCGGCGGTCGCGCGCAGGGCCGCCGTCATCCAGGCGGATCT
Source organism: Streptomyces sp. NPDC036764 (assembly GCF_055609385.1). Classification (NCBI taxonomy): domain Bacteria; kingdom Bacillati; phylum Actinomycetota; class Actinomycetes; order Kitasatosporales; family Streptomycetaceae; genus Streptomyces; species Streptomyces sp. NPDC036764. The sequence continues at coordinate 181,982 of NZ_JBVJPT010000015.1, read as the reverse complement.
GCGCGACGCCCGGCTCCGCCTCCTCGCCGACGATCTCGTACGACTGCGGGAGGCGCTCCAGGCCGAGGTCGCCGACGAGGCCGCGCTGAAGGAGCGCAAGGAGGCCGCCGAGCAGGAGCTGAAGAAGGCGCTCCAGCGCGAGGCCACCCTGGAGGGCGAGGTCCGCCGGCTCACCCCGCGCCTCCAGCGGGCCCAGCAGACCTGGTACGAGCTGTCCCAGCTCGCCGAGCGGGTGCGCGGCACGATCTCGCTGGCCGACGCGCGCGTGAAGAGCGCGACGTCCGCGCCGCCGGAGGAGCGGCGGGGCCGCGACCCCGAGGACATGGAGCGCGAGGCCGCCCGCATCCGCGAGCAGGAGGCCGAGCTGGAGGCCGCCCTCGAAGCGGCCGAGCGGGCCCTGGAGGACACGGTCGCCCACCGCGCCGAACTGGAGCGTGAGCTCGGCCTCGAAGAACGCCGGCTCAAGGACGTCGCCCGCGCCATCGCCGACCGCCGCGAGGGCCTCGCCCGGCTGAACGGCCAGGTCAACGCGGCCCGTTCGCGTGCCGCCGCCGCCCAGTCCGAGATCGACCGCCTTGCCGCCGCCCGGGACGAGGCCCAGGAGCGGGCCGTCGCCGCCCAGGAGGAGTACGAGGAGCTCAAGGCCGAGGTCGACGGCCTGGACGCCGGCGACGCGGAACTCGCCGAGCGGCACGACACGGCGAAGGCGCAGCTCGCGGAGGCGGAGGCCGCTCTGACGGCGGCCCGCGAGGCGTCCACCGCGGCGGAACGCAGGCGTGCCGCGACGCAGGCCCGGCACGAGGCGCTGGCCATGGGACTGCGCCGCAAGGACGGCACCGGGATACTCCTGGGCGCCCGCGACCGCCTGACCGGCCTGCTCGGCCCGGCGGCGGAGATGCTGACGGTGACCCCCGGCCACGAGGTCGCCCTGGCCGCGGCCTTCGGCGTTGCGGCGGACGCCATCGCGGTGACCTCGCCGTCGGCCGCGGCGGAGGCCATCAAGCTGCTCCGCAAGCAGGACGGCGGACGGGCGGCACTGCTGCTGTCGGGAACGCCGGAAGAGCCCGCGCCCCAAAGGGGCGCGGGGAACTGCGCGCCCAGCCACAACCAACCCGCGGACGCCGGACGACAGGACGTGGCACCTCCGGTCGCGGCACAACCCGCGGAGCGCTTCGCGGCCGATCTCGTCCGCGCCCCAGCCGACCTCATGCCCGCCATCCGCCGCCTCCTGCAGGGCATCGTCGTCGTGGGCACCCTCGAAGAGGCCGAAGACCTCGTCTACGCCCACCCCGATCTCACCGCCGTAACCGCCGAAGGCGACCTCCTCGGCGCCCACTTCGCCCACGGCGGTTCCGCCGGCGCCCCCAGCCTTCTCGAAGTACAGGCCTCCGTGGACGAGGCCGCCGCCGAACTGGAAGAACTGGCCGTCCGCTGCGAGGAACTCACCGAGGCGCAGCACGCCGCCACTGAGCGGCGCAAGGAGTGCGCCGCGCTCGTCGAGGAGTTGGGGGAGCGGCGCAGGGCGGCCGACCGGGAGAAGTCGTCCGTCGCGCAGCAGCTCGGCCGGCTCGCCGGGCAGGCGCGCGGTGCCGCGGGCGAGGCCGAGCGGTCCGTCGCCGCCGCCGCGCGGGCGCAGGAAGCCCTCGACAAGGCGCTGACGGAGGTCGAGGAGCTGGCCGAGCGGCTCGCCGTGGCCGAGGAGATGCCGGTCGATGAGGAGCCCGACACCTCGGTACGCGACCGGCTCGCCGCCGACGGCGCCAACGCCCGGCAGACCGAGATGGAGGCCCGCCTCCAGGCCCGTACGCATGAGGAGCGGGTCAAGGGGCTGGCCGGACGGGCCGACTCCCTGGACCGGGCCGCCCGCGCCGAACGCGAGGCACGCGCGCGTGCCGAGCAGCGGCGGGCACGGCTGCGCCACGAGGCCGCAGTCGCGGAAGCCGTCGCCTCCGGCGCGCGGCAGTTGCTGGCGCACGTCGAGGTGTCCCTCGCCCGCGCCGAGGAGGAGCGCGGCGCGGCCGAGGCCGCCAAGGCCCTGCGGGAACAGGAGCTGACCGCCGCACGGAACGCCGGCCGCGACCTCAAGGGCGAACTCGACAAGCTGACCGACTCCGTCCACCGCGGCGAGGTCCTCGGCGCCGAGAAGCGCATGCGGATCGAGCAGCTCGAGACCAAGGCGCTGGAGGAGCTGGGCGTGGAACCCGCCGGGCTCGTCTCCGAGTACGGCCCCCACCAGCTCGTACCGCCCTCCTTGGCCGCCGAGGGCGAGCAGCTCCCCGAGGACCCCGAGCACCCCCGCAACCAGCCCAAGCCGTTCGCGCGGGCCGAGCAGGAGAAGCGGCTCAAGGCGGCGGAACGCGCCTACCAGCAGCTCGGCAAGGTCAACCCGCTCGCCCTGGAGGAGTTCGCGGCGCTGGAGGAACGGCACAAGTTCCTCAGCGAGCAGCTCGAGGACCTGAAGAAGACCCGCGCCGATCTGCTCCAGGTCGTCAAGGAGGTCGACGAACGCGTCGAGCAGGTCTTCACCGAGGCGTACTGGGACACGGCCCGGGAGTTCGAGGGCGTCTTCAGCCGGCTGTTCCCGGGCGGCGAGGGGCGGTTGATCCTGACCGACCCCGACAACATGCTCACCACGGGTGTCGATGTGGAGGCGCGCCCGCCCGGCAAGAAGGTCAAGCGGCTGTCGCTGCTCTCGGGTGGTGAGCGTTCACTCACCGCCGTTGCGATGCTCGTGTCGATCTTCAAGGCCCGGCCGAGCCCGTTCTACGTCATGGACGAGGTCGAGGCCGCCCTCGACGACACCAACCTCCAGCGGCTGATCCGCATCATGCAGGAGCTCCAGGAAGCCTCGCAGCTCATCGTGATCACGCACCAGAAGCGCACGATGGAGGTCGCCGACGCGCTGTACGGCGTCTCCATGCAGGGCGACGGCGTCTCGAAGGTCATCAGCCAGAAGCTTCGCTGAAGCCGGGCAGCCGGGTAGCCGGGTAGCCGGGTAGCCGGGCCGGCGGGCTGCCGGGCCGCCGGGCTGCCGGGCTCGACAGGTCACCGAACCGCTCAGCCGGAACCTTCACTCCTTCACCTTCGCTTCAAGAAGTGAACACACGTCACCCGGATGCGTCTCCAAAGTCACAGCAGTCTCCCTATTGACTTCGGAACTTGAAGGCATAAGGTCTCCAACGTTGCTTTTAACTTCAGGTATCACTGCCTGAAACGGCTGACCCCCACCCGGCAGCGTTGCCGGTGCCCGAGGAGTACACGTGACCAGCACAGCGCAGGCACCCACATCCGGAGCCAGGACGGCTCACCCCGAGCATCTCGGGCACGTCGTCTTCATCACCGCGGCGGCCGCCATGGGCGGCTTCCTGTTCGGTTACGACAGCTCCGTCATCAACGGAGCCAACGGCGGCATCCAGGACCGGTTCGACCTCAGCTCGGGCGTCACCGGTACCGTCGCCGCCAGCGCCCTGCTCGGCAGCGCCCTCGGCGCCGCGATCGCCGGCCGCATAGCCGACCGCATCGGCCGGATCCGCGTCATGCAGATCGCTGCGGTGCTGTTCGCTGTGAGTGCCGTCGGTTCCGGTCTGCCGTTCGCCGCGTGGGACCTCGCCGCCTGGCGTGTCCTCGGCGGTATCGCCATCGGCATGGCCTCGGTCATCGGCCCGGCCTACATCGCCGAGGTCGCCCCGCCCGCCTACCGGGGCAGGCTCGCCTCGTTCCAGCAGGCCGCCATCGTCATCGGCATCGCCATCTCCCAGTTGGTCAACTGGGCCCTGCTGAACATGGCCGACGGCGAGGAGCGCGGAACCATCGCGGGCATCGAGGCCTGGCAGTGGATGCTCGGCGTGATGCTCGTGCCCGCCGTGATCTACGGGCTGTTGTCCTTCGCCATCCCCGAGTCCCCGCGCTACCTGATCAGCGTCGGCCGTATCGCCGACGCGAAGAAGGTGCTCGCCGACGTCGAGGGCGGCGTGGACCTGGACGGCCGGGTCAGCGAGATCGAGCAGGCCATGAAGAGCGACCACAAGTCCACGTTCAAGGACCTGCTGGGCGGCCGGTTCGGACTGCTGCCGATCGTGTGGATCGGTATCGGCCTCTCCGTCTTCCAGCAGCTCGTCGGCATCAACGTCATCTTCTACTACTCGAACCTGCTGTGGCAGTCCGTGGGCGTCGACCCGTCGAGCTCGTTCTTCTACTCGTTCGAGACCTCGATCATCAACATCATCGGCACCGTGATCGCGATGATCTTCGTCGACCGGCTCGGCCGCAAGCCGCTCGCGCTCATCGGCTCCGTCGGCATGGGCATCTCGCTCGCGGCGGCCGCCTGGGCCTTCTCCTTCCAGCACGGCAGCGACCCGCTGCCGACCGCGCAGGGCTACGTGGCGCTGATCGCCGCCAACGCCTTCGTCCTCTTCTTCGCCCTGTCCTGGGGCGTGGTCGTCTGGGTCATGCTCGGCGAGGTCTTCCCGAACAAGATCCGCGCCGCCGCCCTTGGTGTGGCCGCCTCGGCCCAGTGGGTCGCCAACTGGCTGATCACGATCACCTTCCCGGACCTGGCGGACTGGAACCTGTCGCTCACCTACGTCATGTACGCGGTGTTCGCCTTCCTCTCCATCCCGTTCATCCTCAAGTTCGTGCCCGAGACCAAGGGCAAGAAGCTGGAGGAGATGGGCTGAACCGCCCACCCGGACCCGGGGGGAAGGGCCAAGTCCCCGCTGCCCCTCCCCCCGTAACCCGCCGCCGCCCCGGCTCGGCCACTGCCCGAGCCGGGGCGGCGGTGTCGTGTACGGCGGGTCAGGCGTCCAGCGCGGGCAGCACCCGCTCGCAGAACAGCCGCAGACTCCGCCACCCCTCCTCCACGGGCATCCCGCCCGACAGGGGGTGCAGCACGTAGTTGTCGAACCCCAGCGCCACACACTCCTCGGGCGTCACGATCCGGTACACGCCCTCGGCGCGCAGCTCCGCCACCGTCGTGGCCCCCGACTTCACCGCCGAGCGGATCTCACCGGACTGCCAGGAGGCGTAGGTGCGGGCCTCGTGCAGGAAGTGCCGGCCGTGCTCGGCCCAGGTCCGGTCGGGGTCCTCGGCGATGTGCAGCAGAGGCGTCTCGGCGGCCGGCATCATCGTCCACCCCTCGGTGCCGTACTCCACCAGCCGCTCCTTGTAGTACGCCTCCAGCTCCGGCAGGTGCGCGCTGGGGAAGAACGGCAGACCGAGGCGGGCGGCCCGGCGGGCGGCGGCCTTCGAGGAGCCGCCGACCAGGAGCAGCGGGTGCGGGTCGGTGAACGGGCGCGGGGTGATCCGTACCGTACGGCCGCGGTACTCGAAGGGCTCGCCGGTCCACGCCTTCAGCAGCGTCTGAAGCAGCTCGTCCTGGAGCCTGCCGCGCCGCTTCCACTCGACGTCGAACAGGGCGTACTCCTCGGGCCGGTACCCGATCCCGGCGACCGTGACCAGCCGCCCGCCGCTCAGCAGGTCCAGGACCGCGATCTCCTCGGCGAGCCGCAGTGGGTCGTGCAGCGGGCCGATGATCGCCGAGACGGTGACCGCGAGGCGCCGCGTCGCGCCGAAGACGGCCGCCGCGAAGCCGAACGGCGACGGCAGCCAGTTGTTCTCTGCGCCGTGATGCTCCTCCGTCTGCACCGTGGTGATGCCGTGCTCGTCGGCGTACGCGGCCATCTCCAGGGCCGCCCGGTAGCGGGCGGCGAGTGAGGCGGGGGTCGCGTCGGGCTCGACGAGGTTGAAGCGTACGACCGTGACGGGCATGGGGGTCCCCCTTCACCGGGCGGGTATGAAGGCGGACGTTAGCTGACGGTGTGTCAGACATCCAGAGGGGTGTCGCCGGGTTCCATGGCTGATACTGGACGGGTTATGGACATCGTCATCCTTGCTGTAGTCATCGCCGTGGTCGTGCTCGGCGCGCTCGGCGGGCTCATCGTCGGCAGCCGACGCAAGAAGCTGCCCCCGCCGCCGCCCGCCGCCCCCGACATCACCGCCCCTCCGGCCGAGCCGCACGTCGGCGACGAGGCCGAGACACCGCGCGACGAACCGCGCCGGACCATAGAGGAGGTGGATCTTCCCGACGGATCGACCGGGGTCGCCGTCGAGGAACCGCCCGTCGTCGAAGAGCTCCCGCCGACCGAGATCGAGGTCCCGGAGCCCACCGCCGGCCGCCTGATCCGGCTGCGCGCCCGGCTCTCCCGCTCGCAGACCGCCCTCGGCAAGGGGCTGCTCACGCTCCTGTCGCGCGAGCACCTCGACGAGGACACCTGGGAGGAGATCGAGGACACCCTGCTCACCGCCGACGTCGGCGTGGCCCCCACCCAGGAACTGGTCGAGGGCCTGCGCGAGCGCGTGAAGGTCCTCGGCACCCGCACCCCCGAGGAGCTGCGCGGCCTGCTGCGCGAGGAACTCCTCAAGCTGGTCGGCACCGACATGGACCGCGTGGTCAAGACCGAGCCCGAGGCCAGCAAGCCCGGCATCGTGATGGTCGTCGGCGTCAACGGCACCGGCAAGACCACCACCACCGGCAAGCTCGCCCGCGTCCTCGTGGCCGACGGCCGCAGCGTGGTCCTGGGCGCCGCCGACACCTTCCGTGCCGCCGCCGCCGACCAGCTCCAGACCTGGGGCGAGCGCGTCGGCGCCTACACCGTGCGCGGTCCGGAGGGCGGCGACCCCGCCTCCGTCGCCTTCGACGCGGTGAAGGAGGGCAAGGAGATGGGCTCCGACGTCGTCCTCATCGACACCGCCGGGCGCCTGCACACCAAGACCGGGCTCATGGACGAGCTCGGCAAGGTCAAGCGCGTCGTCGAGAAGCACGCGCCGCTGGACGAGGTGCTGCTCGTGCTGGACGCCACCACCGGGCAGAACGGCCTGGTGCAGGCCCGTGTCTTCGCCGAGGTCGTCGACATCACCGGCATCGTGCTGACCAAGCTGGACGGCACCGCCAAGGGCGGCATCGTCGTCGCGGTGCAGCGTGAGCTGGGTGTGCCCGTGAAGCTGATCGGGCTGGGGGAGGGCGCCGACGATCTGGCTCCGTTCGAGCCGGAGGCGTTCGTTGACGCCCTTATCGGAGAGTGACACCAGCCACCGACTTCGGTATGTGGTGCAAGAAGCGCCCGCCTCCCAAGGTGCAGTTGGGAGACGGGCGCTTTGCTGTGTACGCCTAGGCCCGTGACCTGTGTGCCACGTACGCCAGCGTGCCCAGCAGCAGCCGGGCCGCCGGCGGTTTCGTCGCGGTGTCCAGCGCCGGCGGCCGCAGCCAGCGCACCGGACCCAGTCCGCCCCGGTCGGACGGCGGGGCCGTGATGTGCTCACCGGGGCCGAGGCCGCGCAGATCCAGGTGGGTCGGGTCGTCCCAGCCCATGCGGTAGAGGATCTCGGGGAGCTCGGCGGCGGCGCCGGGGGCGACGAAGAAGTGGGCGCGGCCGTCGGGGGTGGCGGTGACCGGGCCGAGGGGCAGGCCCATCCGTTCGAGCCGGGTCAGCGCGCGGCGTCCGGCGGGCTCGGCCACCTCGATGACGTCGAACGCCCGCCCGACCGGCAGCATCACCGCGGCGCCCGGGAACTCCGACCACGCCTTGGTGACCTCGTCGAGCGTGGCCCCGGCCGGGACCTGGGGCGCGAAGTCCAGGGGGTGTGCGCCGGGCGCGTCGCAGTCGGAACGGCCGCACGAGCAGGCGCCCGCGGCGGCGCGCGCGCCGGGCGCCGCGTCCCAGCCCCACAGGCCGGTGAACTCGGCGACGGCGGTGCACTCCGAGGCGCGGCCGCGTCGCCGCGAGCCGGATCGCATCTCTCGGATGCCGCCGATCGTGAAGCCCATGCCCCCTCCAACGGTCCAGCGCGCCGGTGGTTACGACGCGAATGCGGAACGTGACCCTGTGTGTTCCTCGGTGGCCGGATACCCGTTTCGCGCCGCTCGGTCCACGCGGCGCTTCGAAGTGCCCCGGGTTGCGGGCTGGGCGACACGCGCCCCTCAGTGCTTCGCTACGCCCACTTCCAGCCGTCCTATGTCAAGTGAATCGCGTGGAGGCGACCGTGAGTTCATTCGAAGGGGTGGCGAATGGTGGCGATTCTGGGATCGCCATGGCTGGACCAGTGATCGTAGGATTACCGTGTGTGCACGGAGCTTCGGGGCACATGCGCTCGTGGGTATGCCGGGGGCAAGGCGGCTTTCCGTTCGAAGGGTGAGAACCGCCGGACGGCCGACCGTATTTACCGGCATTCTGATAGGGCTTGGCGCACTCGGTGACAAGTGGTCCAAGGGATGGGGGCGTTCCAGTGAGCGGCAACAGCGAAGGCGGTACGAGTGCCGGTGGCGCATCGCATGCTGACAAGCGCCCGAACGAGCTCCTCACGTCCTGGTTCGTGCGCAGCGGCTGGTCGAAGGGCGAACTCGCCCGCCAAGTGAACCGCCGGGCCCGCCAGTTGGGCGCCAACCACATCTCCACCGACACCTCCCGCGTACGCCGCTGGCTGGACGGCGAGAACCCCCGCGAGCCGATCCCCAGGATCCTGTCCGAGCTGTTCTCCGAGCGGTTCGGCTGCGTCGTCTCCGTCGAGGACCTCGGCCTGCGCGCCGCCCGTCAGTCACCCTCCGTGTCCGGCGTCGACCTGCCCTGGACGGGCCCGCAGACGGTGGCCCTGCTCAGCGAGTTCTCGCGCAGCGACCTGATGCTGGCGCGGCGCGGCTTCCTCGGGAGCTCGCTGGCCCTGTCCGCGGGCCCGGCGCTCATCGAACCGATGCAGCGCTGGCTGGTCCCCGTGCCGCCCGCCCCGTACCACGAGCCCCGCACCGTCCCGTCCACACGCGCCCGTGGCCGGCTGTCCAAGCCCGAGCTGGACCTGCTGGAGTCCACCACCGTGATGTTCCGGCAATGGGACGCCCAGTGCGGCGGCGGCCTGCGCCGCAAGGCGGTCGTGGGCCAGCTTCACGAGGTGACCGACCTCCTGCAGGAGCCCCAGCCCGAGGCCACCACCCGCAAGCTGTTCAAGGTCGCCGCCGAGCTCGCCGAGCTGGCCGGCTGGATGTCGTACGACGTCGGACTCCAGCCCACCGCGCAGAAGTACTTCGTCCTCGCGCTGCACGCCGCCAAGGAGGCCGGTGACCGGCCGCTCGGCTCGTACGTGCTGTCCAGCATGAGCCGCCAGATGATCCACCTCGGCCGGCCCGACGACGCCCTTGAGCTGATCCACCTCGCGCAGTACGGCAGCCGGGACTGCGCGAGCCCGCGCACCCAGTCGATGCTGTATGCGATGGAGGCCCGCGCGTACGCCAACATGGGCCAGCCCGGCAAGTGCAAGCGGGCGGTCCGGATGGCCGAGGACACCTTCGCCGAGTCCGACGAGTGGGACGAGCCGGACCCGGACTGGATCCGCTTCTTCTCCGAGGCCGAGCTGTACGGCGAGAACTCCCACTCCTTCCGCGACCTCGCCTATGTCGCCGGCCGCAGCCCGACGTACGCCTCGCTGGCCGAGCCGCTGATGCAGCAGGCCGTGGAGCTGTTCGCGAAGGACGGCGAGCACCAGCGGTCCTACGCGCTGAACCTCATCGGTGTGGCCACGGTCCATCTGCTTCGGCGCGAACCCGAGCAGAGCGCGGTCTACGCCGAGCAGGCCATGGCGGTCGCCAAGAAGGTGCGCTCCGAACGCGTCAACACTCGTATTCGAAAGACGGTCGACACGGCCGTACGCGATTTCGGTGATCTCGCCGAGGTCGTGGACCTCACCGACAAGCTCGCCGTCGAGCTCCCGGAGACCGCCGAGGCGGTCTGAACCCGGGGGGCAACCCCTGGGAACCCCCAGAACCCCGGCCGCGGCCGGCCCTCCCGAACTGCCCGACTCGGCTCCCCCATGCCAGGTCATCGGAAGGCCGACCGCGGCCGGTTCTTTCCTTCAATGAAGGTTGCGCCACGATAACGATCAGGCGGCCGAACATCCGGCAGTTCATCGACGCGTAACACGCAAGGCGCCTTCGTCACGGCAGCGAAACAACGAGGGGCTTCCACCGAAACGGCGCTGCGCCAATCTCTTGGCGCATAACCGGCCCACCCCTCATACCGCTCAGGCTTCGCCCGCACGGGGCCGTACCAATGACGAGGAGACGCCGATGGCATCAGCCGCCATCACGCTTGCGGCGGACGCACCCACGCTGTCGTCCGCCAACACAGGCTTCATGCTCATCTGTTCCGCCCTGGTCCTGATCATGACCCCGGGCCTTGCCTTCTTCTACGGAGGCATGGTCCGCGTCAAGAGCACGCTGAACATGCTCATGATGAGCTTCATCAGCATAGGGATCGTCACCATCCTGTGGGTGCTGTACGGCTTCTCCATGGCCTTCGGTACGGACTCCGGCAGCCTCATCGGCTGGAACTCCGACTGGGTCGGCCTCAGCAACATCGGCCTGACGGAGCTATGGGACGGCTACACCATCCCGATCTTCGTCTTCATGATCTTCCAGATGATGTTCGCCATCATCACGCCCGCCCTGATCAGCGGTGCCCTGGCCGACCGTGTGAAGTTCACCGCCTGGGCGCTCTTCGTCGCCCTGTGGGCCACGGTCGTCTACTTCCCGGTCGCGCACTGGGTCTGGGGCTCCGGTGGCTGGGCCTTCGAGCTGGGTGTGATCGACTTCGCCGGTGGTACGGCGGTGCACATCAACGCGGGTGCCGCGGCGCTCGGCGTGATCCTCGTCATCGGCAAGCGCGTCGGCTTCAAGAAGGACCCGATGCGTCCGCACAGCCTCCCGCTGGTCATGCTCGGCGCAGGGCTCCTGTGGTTCGGCTGGTTCGGCTTCAACGCCGGTTCGTGGCTCGGCAACGACGACGGCGTCGGCGCGCTGATGTTCGTCAACACGCAGGTCGCCACCGCCGCCGCCATGCTGGCCTGGCTCATCTACGAGAAGATCCGGCACGGCGCGTTCACCACGCTGGGCGCCGCCTCCGGCGCGGTCGCCGGTCTGGTCGCCATCACCCCGTCCGGCGGTGCGGTCTCCCCGCTCGGCGCGATCGCGGTCGGTGCCATCGCCGGTCTGCTGTGCGCCATGGCCGTGGGCCTGAAGTACAAGCTCGGTTACGACGACTCGCTCGACGTCGTCGGCGTCCACCTGGTCGGCGGTGTCGTCGGCTCCCTGCTGATCGGCCTCTTCGCCAGCGGCAAGGGCCAGTCCACCGTCGAGGGCCTCTTCTACGGCGGCGGCCTGACCCAGTTCTGGAAGCAGTGCGCCGGTGTCTTCGCGGTCCTGGCCTACTCGCTGGTCGCCTCCGCGATCCTCGCCTTCATCCTCGACAAGACCATCGGGATGCGGGTCTCCGAGGACGACGAGGTCGCCGGCATCGACCAGGCCGAGCACGCCGAGACCGCATACGACTTCAGCGGCGCCGGCGGCGGTTCCGCCCGGACCGCCACCCCGGCCCCGGCCGCGGCAGCCACGAGCAAGAAGGTGGACGCATGAAGCTCATCACCGCCGTCGTCAAGCCCCACCGGCTCGACGAGATCAAGGAAGCCCTCCAGGCCTTCGGCGTGCACGGCCTGACGGTCACCGAGGCCAGCGGCTACGGTCGTCAGCGGGGCCACACCGAGGTCTACCGCGGTGCCGAGTACACCGTCGACCTGGTCCCGAAGATCCGCATCGAGGTCCTGGCCGAGGACGACGACGCCGAGCAGCTCATCGACGTCATCGTCAAGGCCGCCCGCACCGGCAAGATCGGTGACGGCAAGGTCTGGTCCCTGCCGGTCGACACGGCCGTACGGGTGCGGACCGGCGAGCGCGGGCCCGACGCGCTCTGAGGCAGGGCAACAGAACAGGAGTCGCTGGGTGACGAGCACGGACGTTTCCAAGGATGCAGAGGACTCGGGACCCAGCGGCTACGCGGCGGCCCGGCTGCGTCTCCTCACCGAGGGGGCGCGGTCCGGGCCGCCGCGCCGTGCCGCCCTAGCGGAACTGACCGACGAGTGGCTGACCGGGCTGTTCGCCGCCGGTGCCGAGGGACTGCGCGGAGTTTCCCTGGTCGCCGTCGGCGGGTACGGCCGCGGCGAGCTGTCCCCGCGCAGCGACCTGGATCTGCTCCTGCTGCACGACGGCGGCGACAGCAAGGCGGTGGCCGCGCTGGCCGACCGCATCTGGTACCCCGTCTGGGACCTCGGCCTCGCCCTCGACCACTCCGTGCGCACGCCGGCCGAGGCCCGCAAGACCGCCGGCGAGGACCTCAAGGTCCAGCTCGGCCTGCTGGACGCCCGGCACATCGCGGGTGACCTGGGCCTCACGGCCGCACTGCGCACGTCCGTCCTCGCCGACTGGCGCAACCAGGCACCCAAGCGGCTGCCCGAACTCCAGGAGCTGTCCGCCGAACGCGCCGAGCGCCAGGGCGAGTTGCAGTACCTCCTGGAACCCGACCTGAAGGAGGCGCGCGGCGGTCTGCGGGACGCCACCATCCTGCGCGCCGTCGCCGCGTCCTGGCTGGCCGACGCCCCGCGCGAGGGCCTCGACGACGCCCGGCGCCGGCTCCTCGACGTACGTGACGCCCTGCACCTGACCACCGGGCGGGCTACCGACCGGCTCTCGCTCCAGGAGCAGGACCAGGTCGCCGCCGAGCTCGGCCTGCTCGACGCGGACACGCTGCTGCGGCAGGTGTACGAAGGGGCACGGGTGATCTCGTATGCCAGTGACGTCACGTGGCGTGAAGTAGGGCGCGTGCTGAGGGCGCGCGCCGTACGGCCGCGTCTGCGCGCCATGCTGGGCGGTGGGAAGCCCACCGCCGAGCGCTCCCCGCTCGCCGAGGGCGTGGTGGAGCAGGAGGGCGAGGTGGTGCTCGCCCGTGCCGCACGCCCCGAGCGTGACCCCGTGCTCCCCTTGCGGGCCGCGGCCGCTGCCGCTCAGGCCGGACTCCCGCTCTCCCTGCACGCCGTACGGCGCATGGCGGCGAACGTGCGCCCGCTGCCCACGCCCTGGCCCGCCGAGGCGCGCGAGCAGCTCGTGACCCTGCTGGGCTCGGGGCGGCCGACGGTCGAGGTGTGGGAGGCGCTGGAGGCCGAGGGGCTCATCACGCACTTCCTGCCCGACTGGGAGCGGGTGCGCTGCCGTCCGCAGCGCAACGCCGTGCACATCTGGACCGTCGACCGTCATCTCATCGAGACGGCCGTGCGTGCCTCCGAGTTCACCCGCCGCGTCCACCGCCCCGACCTCCTGCTGGTCGCCGCGCTGCTGCACGACATCGGCAAGGGCTGGCCCGGCGACCACTCGGTGGCCGGCGAGATCATCGTCAAGGACGTGGCCGCGCGCATCGGCTTCGACCGAGACGACGTGGCCGTACTCTCCACTCTCGTTCTCCATCACCTGCTGCTCGTCGACACGGCCACCCGGCGCGACCTGGAGGACCCGGTCACCGTGCGCTCGGTCGCCGAGGCCGTCGGCTCGCAGGGCACCCTGGAGCTGCTGCACGCCCTGACCGAGGCGGACGCGCTGGCCACCGGTCCGGCGGCGTGGTCGTCCTGGCGCGGGTCCCTCGTCGCCGACCTGGTCAAACGGGTCGGCGCGGTCCTCGCAGGGGACGACCCGGACGAGCCCGAGTCCGCCGCGCCCACCGCCGAACAGGAACGGCTCGCCATCGAGGCGATCGCCACCGGCAGCCCCGTGCTGTCGCTCCGCGCCCAGACCGAGCCGCCGACCGAGGAGCAACCGTCCGGCGACCCGGAGCCGCTCGGTGTGGAACTCCTCATCGCCGTCCCCGACCAGCCGGGCGTGCTGCCCGCGGTGGCCGGCATCCTCGCGATGCACCGCCTGACCGTCCGCACGGCGGAACTGCGTGCGCTGGACCTGCCGACCGGCGTCGAGGGCGCCGTCCTGCTGCTGAACTGGCGGGTCGCCGCCGAGTACGGCTCACTGCCGCAGGCGGCCCGGCTGCGCGCCGACCTCGTACGGGCCCTGGACGGCTCCCTGGACATCGCCGGCCGCCTCGCCGAGCGGGACGCGGCCTATCCGCGCCGCCGGGGCGTGGTGGCACCGCCGGCGAGAGTGACGGTGCATCCGGCCGCCTCCCGGCTGGCCACGGTCATCGAGGTGCGCGCCCAGGACGCGCCGGGGCTGCTGTTCCGGATCGGCCGGGCGCTGGAGGACGCGAGCGTGCGGGTGCGCAGTGCGCATGTCAGCACACTGGGCGCCAACGCCGTCGACGCGTTCTATGTCACAGGGCCCGAGGGCGCCCCGCTGCCCGGTGATGAGGCGGCGGCCGTGGCCCGCAAGCTGGAAGAGACATTGCGGGGCTGACCCGGGGATCCCGGCAACCTGTGCCGCCGGGATACCCTGGAGGGCGATTGCCAGCCGCCACCGACCCCGAGGACCGCGAGCGCCGTGTTCGATACTCTTTCCGATCGCCTCTCAGCGACTTTCAAGAACCTGCGCGGCAAGGGACGGCTCTCCGAGGCGGACATCGACGCCACAGCGCGCGAGATCCGCATCGCCCTCCTCGAAGCGGACGTGGCACTGCCCGTCGTCCGCACGTTCATCAAGAACGTCAAGGAGCGCGCCCTCGGCGTAGAGGTCTCCAAGGCGCTGAATCCGGCCCAGCAGGTCCTGAAGATCGTCAACGACGAGCTCGTGACGATCCTCGGTGGCGAGACCCGCCGCCTGCGCTTCGCCAAGCAGCCGCCGACCGTGATCATGCTGGCCGGTCTCCAGGGTGCCGGTAAGACCACCCTCGCGGGCAAGCTCGGCCGCTGGCTGAAGGAGCAGGGCCACTCGCCGCTGCTGGTCGCCGCCGACCTCCAGCGCCCGAACGCCGTGAACCAGCTCAGCGTCGTCGCCGAGCGCGCCGGCGTCGCGGTCTACGCGCCCGAGCCGGGCAACGGCGTCGGTGACCCGGTCAAGGTCGCCAAGGACTCCATCGAGCACGCGAAGTCCAAGGTCCACGACATCGTGATCGTGGACACCGCCGGCCGCCTGGGCATCGACCAGGAGATGATGCAGCAGGCCGCGGACATCCGTGACGCGGTCTCGCCGGACGAGATCCTCTTCGTCGTCGACGCGATGATCGGTCAGGACGCGGTCAACACCGCCGAGGCCTTCCGTGACGGCGTCGGCTTCGACGGCGTGGTGCTCTCCAAGCTCGACGGTGACGCCCGCGGTGGTGCGGCTCTGTCGATCCGCCAGATCACCGGCAAGCCGATCATGTTCGCGTCGAACGGCGAGAAGCTCGACGAGTTCGACGCCTTCCACCCGGACCGGATGGCCTCCCGCATCCTCGACATGGGTGACCTGCTCACCCTGATCGAGCAGGCGGAGAAGACCTTCGACCAGGCCGAAGCCCAGAAGATGGCCGAGAAGCTGGCCTCCAAGAAGGGCCAGGACTTCACCCTCGACGACTTCCTGGCCCAGATGGAGCAGGTCAGGAAGATGGGCTCCATCTCCAAGCTGCTCGGCATGCTCCCGGGCATGGGCCAGATCAAGGACCAGATCAACAACCTGGACGAGCGGGACGTCGACCGCACGGCCGCGATCATCAAGTCGATGACCCCGGGCGAGCGCCAGGAGCCGACGATCATCAACGGCTCCCGCCGAGCCCGTATCGCCAAGGGTTCCGGCGTCGAGGTCAGCGCGGTCAAGAACCTGGTCGAGCGGTTCTTCGAGGCCCGCAAGATGATGTCCCGCATGGCCCAGGGCGGCGGCATGCCCGGGATGCCGGGGGTGCCGGGCATGGGTGGCGGTCCCGGCCGTACGAAGAAGCAGCCGAAGAAGGCCAAGGGCAAGCAGCGCTCCGGCAACCCGATGAAGCGCAAGCAGCAGGAGCAGGAGGAGGCCGCCCGCCGCGCCGCCGCCGCTCAGGCCGGAGGCGCCCTCGGGCTGCCGGGTCAGCAGGCCGCGCAGGACTTCGAGCTGCCGGACGAGTTCAAGAAGTTCATGGGCTGAGCCCTTCCCGTACGTCTCAGAGGGCGCCCCTCGCCAAGAGGGGCGCCCTCTGCGCGTGCCGTGGCGCGCTGTCTGCCGTAACGTCCAGATATGAGCAATGCCGCGCCGCCACGCAAGGCCCCTGACCAGCCGTGGCGCACGGAGGGCACTCCCGACGAGCCGCCCCGGAAGCCCGGTGGCCGGCGCGCACGCGGCCGCTGGTGGGGTCTCCTGGTCACCGCGGTGGTCGTGTTCCTCCTGGCCTACATCGGACTGACGTACCTCGACGAGGGCGACGAGCCGACCATCTCCTACACGGAGTTCAGCCGGCAGGTCGACGACGGCAACGTCTCCAAGATCTACTCCAAGGGCGACGCCATCCAGGGCGAGCTGAAGAGCGCCAGGGACGACCCCGAGGGCGACGGCAAGTACACCAAGTTCAAGACACAGCGCCCTGCCTTCGCCGACGACGACCTCTGGCAGGAGCTGAGCAGAAGCGACGTCACGGTGACCGCGCAGCCGGTCGTGAAGCAGCGCGGTCTGCTGGTCAACCTGCTGATCTCGCTGGCGCCCCTCGTGATCATCGTCGCGTTGTGGCTCTTCATCGCCCGGCGGTTCGCCGGGGGCCGCGGCGGCGCGGGCGGCATGTTCGGGCGCAAGCCGCCGCCCAAACCGGTCGAGCTGCTGCCGGGCAAGCACCGCACGACGTTCGCCGACGTGGCCGGCATCGACGAGGTCAAGGGCGAGCTGGACGACGTCGTCGACTTCCTGGAGCACCCCGACGCCTATCGCAGGATGGGCGCGAAGATGCCCCGCGGCGTGCTGCTCGCGGGCTCGCCGGGCACCGGCAAGACCCTGCTGGCGCGGGCGGTGGCCGGCGAGGCGGGCGTGCCGTTCTTCTCCGCCTCCGCGTCCGAGTTCATCGAGATGATCGTCGGGGTCGGCGCCTCGCGCGTCCGCGAGCTGTTCGCCGAGGCCCGCAAGGTGGCGCCGTCGATCATCTTCATCGACGAGATCGACACCATCGGACGGGTGCGCAGCGGCGGCGCCTCGGTGAGCGGGCACGACGAGCGCGAGCAGACGCTGAACCAGATCCTCACCGAGATGGACGGCTTCTCCGGCTCGGAGGGCGTGATCGTCATCGCCGCGACGAACCGCGCCGACATCCTGGACCCGGCACTCACCCGGCCCGGCCGCTTCGACCGGGTCGTCAACGTCTCCCCGCCGGACCGCCGCGGCCGCGAGGCGATCCTGGCGATCCACACCCGCGACATCCCGCTCGCCGAGGACGTGGACCTTGTCCAGCTCGCCCGCAAGACCCCGGGCATGACAGGGGCGGATCTGGCCAACCTCGCCAACGAGGGCGCCCTGCTCGCGGTCAAGCGGGGCCAGGAACAGGTCACCGCCGCGGACCTCTCCGAGGCCCTGGAGAAGGTGCAGCTCGGCGCCGAACGCACCCTCGTGATGCCCGAGGAGGACCGCCGCCGCACCGCGTTCCACGAGAGCGGGCACGCCCTGCTCGGCATGCTCCAGCCGGGCGCCGACCCGGTCCGCAAGATCACCATCGTGCCGCGCGGCCGGGCGCTCGGCGTGACGATGTCGACCCCCGAGGTGGAGCGGTACGCGCACTCGGAGGAGTATCTGCGCGGCCGGATCATCGGCGCCCTGGGCGGCATGGCGGCCGAGGACGTGGTCTACGGCGTCGTCACCACCGGTGCGGAGAACGACCTCGAACAGGTCACCAACATCGCGCGCGGGATGGTGGCCCGCTGGGGCATGAGCGAACGTGTCGGCCGGCTGTCCGCCCTGCCGAGCGACGCCCAGCAGGCGTACGGGCTCTCCGCCGCGCCGCGGACGCTCGACGTCATCGACGCCGAGATGCGCCGGATCGTCGACGACTGCTACGAGGAGGCCTGCCGCAAACTCCGCGACCACCACGCGCAGTTGACGGCGCTCGCGGAGGCGCTGCTGGAGCACGAGACGCTGGAGGAGGCGGACGCGTACCGGATCGCCGGGATCACCCGGCTGTCGAAGGAGGGGACCTCCTAGGCGACGCGAGGACTCAGGGCACGCGCGCGATCAGATACCGGAACACGTTCGGCATCCACACCGTGCCGTCCTTCCGCTGGTACGGATGCAGCGCCTCCGCCAACTCCTTGTCGACCTGGACCTGGTCGGTCGCACGGATCGCCGCGTCGAACAACCCCGTCGACAGCAGCCCTCGTACGGCACTGTCGACGTCCGCGTACCCGAAGGGGCAGGCGACCCGCCCCGAACCGTCGGGCCGCAGGCCCGCGCGCTGGGCGACCTCCTCCAGGTCGTCGCGCCGGGCCGGGCGCCAACTCCCCGTGCTGCGCAGGGGATCGGCCAGCTTCGTGGCGACCCGCAGCACCGACGACGTGGCGCAGCGCTCCGGCGGACCCCAGCCGGCCAGCACCACCGGTGACCCTCGCCCGGCGAGCGGGATGACGGCCGCGAGCGCCTCACCGAGGCCCTCCGAGTCACCCGCGAGGCACCCGATCGGCTCGAATGCGGTCACCAGGGTGTACGCGGGCGTCTCGGCGCCCGCCGCGTCCCGGGGCGAGCCGTCGACGAGCCGGACGTCGCCACGCGCACGCGTGTCCCACGCCTCGGGCAGCAGCCGCCGCCGGGCGAGCGTCAGTCGTTCGGGGGAGTCGGACTCGACACCGGTGACGGCCGCGCCTCTGGACGCCGCCATCAACAGGGCGAGCCCGCTGCCGCAGCCGAGGCCCAGCAGCCGGGTCCTCGGGCCCACTTCCACTCGCTCGTAGACGGCCTCGTAGAGCGGAACCAGCATCCGCTCCTGGATCTCGGACCAGTCACGCGCGCGTGCACACAGGTCCACACGGAGTGTCGCGCCCGCGTGGGGTAGGTGCTGCCGCACGAGCGTAGGTGTCATGTAAAGCGCCCCATTCCGCCGAGAGTTGTCACTGTGCCCGATGTCGTAGCGCCCTGTGACGATGCGCTCACGCTCCCCCGTATGCCAGGAAACTCCGAGCCATGCGTCGCGTCCAGGGGTCTCGGGGCCCTGCTTGCGGGTTCCGGGCGTCCGTGGCCGAAATTCACATTCCGGCAACATGGGCCCGTACCATCTGGCCATGGCAAAGGCACCCGTTCTTACGCCACGGGCACATGACTTCCCGCGCTGGTACCAGGACCTGATCGGCAAGGCCGAGCTGGCCGACAACGGCCCGGTGCGCGGCACGATGGTGATCCGGCCGTACGGGTACGGGCTGTGGGAGCGGATGCAGGCCGAGATGGACGCCCGCATCAAACGGGCCGGTGCCTCCAACGTCTACTTCCCGCTGTTCATCCCGCAGTCGTATCTGACGCGCGAGGCCGAGCACGTCGAGGGCTTCGCTCCCGAGCTGGCCGTCGTCACGCACGGCGGCGGCAAGGAGCTGGAGGAGCCCGTCGTCGTGCGGCCCACCTCCGAGACGATCATCAACGACTACTTCGCCAAGTGGGTGCAGAGCTACCGCGACCTGCCGCTGCTGATCAACCAGTGGGCGAACGTGGTGCGTTGGGAGATGCGCCCGCGCGTGTTCCTGCGGACGACGGAGTTCCTCTGGCAGGAGGGCCACACCGCGCACGCCACCTACGAGGACGCCCGGGACTACGCCGCGTACATCCACCGGGAGGTGTACGCCGACTTCATGGTCGATGTCCTGGGCATCGACGTGGTGCTCGGCCGCAAGACCGCGAGCGAGCGCTTCGCCGGAGCGGTCAACACCCTCACGCTCGAAGCGATGATGGGCGACGGCAAGGCCCTCCAGATGGGCACCAGCCACGAGCTCGGCCAGAACTTCGCCAAGGCCTTCCACACCCGCTACCTGTCGAAGGAGGGCCGCGAGGAGTACGTCTGGCAGACCTCCTGGGGCTCCTCCACCCGTATGGTCGGCGGCCTGATCATGGCCCACGGCGACGACGACGGACTGCGGGTGCCGCCGCGGCTCGCGCCCGTCCAGGCGGTCGTTCTGGCGATCAAGGGGGACGAGCCGGTTCTGGCCAAGGTCCGCGAGATCGGCGACCGGCTGCGCGCGGCGGGCGTCCGCGTCCACGTCGACGACCGCACGGACACGCCGTTCGGGCGCCGCGCGGTCGACTGGGAACTCAAGGGCGTGCCGGTACGGATCGAGATCGGGCCCCGTGACCTGGAGGGCGGCACGGCGATGCTCGCGCGGCGCATCCCGGGAGGCAAGGAGCCGGTCGCGCTCGACGCCCTGGCCGGGCTGCTCCCCGCGATCCTCGAGGAGGACCAGGCGCTGCTGCTGCGCCAGTCCCGCGAGCGACGCGAATCCCGTACGTCGGACGTGTCGACGATCGAGGAAGCCGTCGAGGCGGCCACCGCC
Organism: Streptomyces sp. NPDC036764; assembly: GCF_055609385.1. Lineage (NCBI taxonomy): Bacteria > Bacillati > Actinomycetota > Actinomycetes > Kitasatosporales > Streptomycetaceae > Streptomyces > Streptomyces sp. NPDC036764. The sequence goes on along the minus strand of NZ_JBVJPT010000015.1, from coordinate 161,729 downwards.
GGCGGCTGGGCGCGGCTGCCGTGGGCCACGCTCGGTGAAGAAGGCGAGGTCAGGCTGGCCGAGCACGCCGTGACCGTACGGTGTCTGGTCGCCGAGGACGGGTCGGTGCCTCAGGCCGACGACGCACCGGGTAACGTCGCGGTCGTCGCGCGCGCTTACTGAGATGACGCCCGTGTGGAACGAGAGCGGCCGAAACGCCTCTTGCGCATCCGCGGACCACAGCCGCATCGGCGCGTGGACGGGGCGTACGCGCCGGGGCGTACGTCAGGCTACGCACCAGCTTGTTATGAGCTGTGAGGCTTCTCCGCAGATCGACGCACCCGCCCTCGTCGTGGCGCATCATTCGCAACTGACGGGTACGTGCAAATTATTTGGGATGCCCCGGAATCGGAACACAGCGGCACTCCGGCTCGTTGTCATTACGTGAGCACGACACAGACACCACCTGTTCTCGCCGCAGAGCTGGCACAGGCGTGGGCCGACATTCAGCGGTACCACCCCGAGCTGCCAGATCTCGCCGCGCCAGAGTCCCTGATCGGGGAGTCGTCGTCCGCGTGCGGTCACGAGCTCTCCTTCGAGCGACTGCTTCACGAGGCAGTCCATGGCATCGCCGCCTCGCGCGGCATCCGCGACACCTCCCGGGCCGGCCGGTACCACAACCGCAGATTCCTCGCGATCGCCGAGGAGATGGGCCTGGACCACCCCGAGGAGCCGCACCCGAGCAGCGGCTTCTCCCTGGTCACCCTCAACCCCGAGGCCAAGCGGCGCTACCGCCCGACCATCGAACGCCTCCAGCGCGCCCTGAAGGCCCACACCGCGGCGACCTCCGCCGACACGAGCCGCACCTTCCGGGGCCCGGCCGCCCGCCACGGCTCGTCCGGTGGCGGCGTCCGCGTCAAGGCGGTCTGCGACTGCGGCCGCAACGTCCGCGTCGTCCCCTCGGTCCTGGCCCAGGCCCCGATCGTGTGCGGCGGCTGCGGGAAGCCGTTCCGGATCCCGGAGGTCATGGGAGCGGCGTAACGACGCCCGTCGGACACCGGCATCTCGTGGCTGCCGGTTCGGCACGTGGCGTCGTCGGCGAGGGGTGCCGTTGCGCACTCGTATGCGGCACCCCTAGCGCTGCGTCGCGCAACCGCCCCGAGGGCACCCGTAGCGCCGGGTGCCCCTCAGTCATGCCCAGAAGCTCCCGGCCGTACCCCGCGGCCAAGAGTGACCCGCGGGGTGTGGCACAATGGCTAGCTGTACTCGACAGCCGCACAGGACCCCTCTCTCCTCCGGCTGACGCGTCCATCGGGCACTCGGGTACCGCAACCCCACGCGGCCATCTCGCCGTGCCCAACCACGTCAAAACCAGGAGAACCCACTCCCGTGGCAGTCAAGATCAAGCTGAAGCGTCTGGGCAAGATCCGTTCGCCTCACTACCGCATCGTCGTCGCCGACTCCCGCACCCGCCGTGACGGCCGTGCGATCGAGGAGATCGGCAAGTACCACCCGACCTACAACCCGTCGGTCATCGAGGTGGACGCCGACCGTGTGGCGTACTGGCTGGGTGTCGGCGCGCAGCCGACCGAGCCCGTCCTCGCCATTCTGAAGAAGACCGGCGACTGGCAGAAGTTCAAGGGCGAGCCCGCCCCGGCTCCGCTGCTCGTCGCCGAGCCGAAGAAGGCGCGCCCGTCGTTCGAGGCCCTCGGTGGCGACGACGAGGGCAAGGGTGAGGCGATCACCCAGAAGAAGAAGGCGGAGAAGAAGGACGAGGCCGCGGCTGAGTCCGAGTCGGCCGAGGCCTGAGCATGCTCGAGGAGGCTCTCGAGCACCTCGTGAAGGGCATCGTCGACAACCCTGACGATGTGCAGGTCGCATCCCGCAACCTGCGCCGCGGGCGCGTGCTGGAGGTCCGGGTCCACCCCGACGACCTCGGCAAGGTGATCGGCCGTAACGGCCGCACCGCGCGTGCTCTGCGCACCGTCGTGGGCGCCATCGGCGGCCGCGGTGTCCGCGTCGACCTCGTCGACGTGGACCACGTCCGCTGACGCCGAACGCAGCACCGGCTCGGGCCGGGGAGGGCCACTGGGCCGTCCCCGGCCCGTAGTCGTACGACAGGAGATTTGGACTCGTGCAGCTCGTAGTCGCACGGATCGGCCGTGCCCATGGCATCAAGGGCGAGGTCACCGTCGAGGTCCGCACCGACGAGCCGGAGCGCAGGCTCGGGCCCGGCGCCGTACTCGCCACCGATCCCGCCACCGCGGGACCGCTCACCATCGCGACGGGGCGCGTCCACAGCGGCCGTCTCCTTCTGCGCTTCGAGGGCGTCGCCGACCGCAACGCCGCAGAGGCGCTGCGCAACATCCTGCTGATCGCCGAGATCGATCCGGATGAGCTGCCCGAGGAAGAGGACGAGTACTACGACCACCAGCTCATGGATCTCGACGTGGTCACCAAGGACGGTGTCGAGATCGGCCGGATCACTGAGATCTCGCACCTGCCCTCGCAGGACCTGTTCATCGTGGAGCGCCCCGACGGCAGCGAGGTCCTGATCCCGTTCGTCGAGGAAATCGTCGCGGAGATCGACCTGGAGGAACAGCGAGCGGTGATCACGCCCCCGCCCGGCCTCATCGACGACCGCGCGGAGATCGCTTCCAGCAGGGACGAGTCGTAATGCGGCTCGACGTCGTCACGATCTTCCCCGAGTACCTGGAGCCGCTGAACGTCTCCCTGGTCGGCAAGGCACGCGCGCGTGGGCAGCTCAACGTCCAGGTGCACGACCTGCGCGGCTGGACGTACGACCGCCACAACACGGTCGACGACACGCCCTACGGCGGTGGCCCCGGCATGGTCATGAAGACCGACCCCTGGGGCGACGCGCTGGACTCCGTCCTGGCCGACGGCTACGAGAGCGGCTCTCGCGGACCCTGCCTGATCGTCCCCACGCCCAGCGGCCGTCCCTTCACCCAGGAACTCGCCGTCGAACTCTCCGAGCGGCCCTGGCTGATCTTCACGCCGGCCCGCTACGAGGGCATCGACCGACGTGTCATCGACGAGTACGCCACCCGGATGCCCGTCCACGAGGTGTCCATCGGCGACTACGTCCTCGCCGGCGGCGAGGCGGCCGTACTGGTCATCACGGAGGCCGTGGCCCGCCTGCTGCCCGGCGTGCTGGGCAACGCCGAGTCCCACCGGGACGACTCCTTCGCGCCCGGCGCTATGGCGAGCCTCCTGGAGGGCCCCGTCTACACCAAGCCCCCCGAGTGGCGCGGCCGGGACATCCCGGAGGTGCTGCTCAGCGGCCACCACGGCAGGATCGCACGCTGGCGGCGGGACGAGGCCCTGCGGCGTACGACGGCCAACCGGCCCGACCTCATCGAGCGCTGCGACCCCAAGGCCTTCGACAAGAAGGACCGCGAGATGCTCTCCATCCTGGGCTGGATGCCCGACCCGGAAGGGGAGCGGTTCGGCCGATTTTGGCGCAGGACCGAGGGCGTGGAAGAATAGGCCGCTGTTGTGCGCCGTCCGGCGTGCGCCCCTGCCGCAGGGGGACACGACGCCCGCCCCGACGCGCGCGCCACTCTCACCGAACATCTAGTTCCCGTTGATGACCTGTGGCATCAGCGAAGAAAGCAGACGAAATGTCTCACCTGCTCGACACCGTCGACGCCGCGTCGCTGCGCAGCGACGTCCCGGCCTTCCGCCCCGGCGACACCGTCAACGTCCACGTCCGCGTCATCGAGGGCAACCGCTCCCGTGTGCAGCAGTTCAAGGGCGTTGTGATCCGTCGCCAGGGTGCCGGCGTGCGCGAGACCTTCACGGTCCGCAAGGTCTCCTTCTCCGTCGGCGTCGAGCGCACCTTCCCGGTGCACACTCCGATCGTCGAGAAGATCGAGCTCGTCACCAAGGGTGACGTCCGCCGCGCCAAGCTGTACTACCTGCGCGAGCTGCGCGGCAAGGCGGCGAAGATCAAGGAGAAGCGCGAGAACTGAGCGCTTCAGGGGGCTCGCCCCCGCGGGGTCCACAACGGGGCCGGATAACATCTGGCCCCGATGGACACCGAAGCACAGCCGACGGAGCGCGACCGCTCCTCCCGCCCTTCCGACACCGGGGATGCCCCGGACCCGGAGGGTCAGGAGGGACGGTCGCGCTTCGCGTTGGTGGCGCGGCTCACCGAGTGGCTGCCGGGCGGGCGGATCAGCCTGACCCTGCTGGTCCTGTTGGTGTTCCTGCTGCTGCTCAACACGTTCGTGGCACGGCCGTTCGAGATTCCCAGCGGATCCATGGAGTCCGGATTGAGGATCGGGGACCGCGTTCTCGTAAATAAGTTGGCGTACCGTTTCGGTGCCGATCCGCGGCGCGGGGATGTTGTGGTGTTCGACGGAAACGGGTATTTCGGGGACGCCGACTACATCAAACGCGTTGTGGGTGTGGGGGGAGACCACGTGGTCTGCTGTGACAAGGAGGGGAGGATCCAGGTGAACGGCCGGTCGGTCGACGAGTCGACGTTCCTGTACGCAGGCGACAGCCCGTCCACGGTGCGCTTCGACGTCGTCGTGCCCGACGGCCGCCTGTTCGTCCTCGGCGACCACCGCAGCGAGTCCAGCGACTCCCGCGACCATCTGGGCTCGCCCGGCGGCGGCATGATCCCGGCCGCCAACGTCATCGGCCGCGCCGACTGGATCGTCTGGCCGGCCGCGCACTGGACCCGTCTGCACCGTCCCGACGCCTACGCGCGCGTGCCTGCTGCGGAGGGCGCGCATGGGTAACCGTGGCAAGCCCCGCGGCGTGCCCAGCAGCCCCGCCGAGAACCTCCTGCCCACCGGCTCCCGGCGAGCCTCCAGCCCGGCCGGCGGTCGCTCGCGCGCGGAGCGGCGCAAGCTCCAGCGCAAGGTCAAACGACGCCGCAGGCGCTCAGCGATCAAGGAGATACCCCTCCTTGTCGGCGTCGCGGTCCTCATAGCGCTGGTTCTGAAGACCTTCCTCGTCCAGGCCTTCGTGATCCCCTCCGGCTCCATGGAGGCGACGATCCAGATCGGCGACCGTGTCCTCGTCGACAAGCTCACCCCCTGGTTCGGCTCCAAGCCGCAGCGCGGTGACGTCGTCGTCTTCAAGGACCCCGGCGGCTGGCTCCAGGACGAGCAGACGACGGTGAAGAAGGAGGACCCCGTCGTCGTCAAGCAGGTCAAGGAGGCGCTCACCTTCATCGGCCTGCTGCCGTCGGACGACGAGAAGGATCTGATCAAGCGCGTCGTCGGCGTCGGCGGCGACCGGGTCAAGTGCTGTGACACGCAAGGACGGGTCACCGTCAACGGGGTTCCCCTGAACGAGGACTACCTCTATCCCGGCAACTCCCCCTCCGAGGCGAAGTTCGACGTCACCGTTCCGCAAGGACGCCTGTGGGTGATGGGCGACCACCGGGCCAACTCCGCGGACTCCCGCGCGCACCAGGACCAGGGCTACGGCGGCACGGTCTCCGAGGACGAGGTCGTCGGACGGGCGATGTGGATCGCCTGGCCGCTCGGTCACTGGACCACCTTGGAGGAGCCGAATACCTACGCCTCGGTCTCCGACTCGGCGACGGGGTCGACCGCGTCTCCCTCGCTGTCGCATAGGGTTGCTTCCGACGATTCGAACGGAACGATCCAGCTCCCGACCCCTGCGGAACTCCCGCTCGTTATGGGAGTGGTGGGCCTGCGTCGTCTCTGGGGCAGGCAGCGGCACAGAGTAAGGAGTTGGCGTGGGGGATGTGGCGGTTGGCGCACGGTCCGGGCACGACGGCGAGGAGCACCGCGGACACCCCGTGGAAGCAGCCGACCCGGCCGCGGACGGCGCCGTGACCTCCGGGAATGAGCCCGGATCGGACAGTGACGGCGGACGGTCGGGCGGACAGCCCCCGACCGACGGCCAGGGGTCGGGCGGGGCCGCCCCCGCGAAGAAGCAGCGCTCCTTCTGGAAGGAGCTGCCGATCCTGATCGGCATCGCGCTCGTCCTCGCGCTGCTGATCAAGACGTTCCTGGTGCAGGCGTTCTCGATCCCCTCCGACTCGATGCAGAACACCCTCCAGCAGGGTGACCGCGTCCTGGTCGACAAGCTCACCCCCTGGTTCGGCTCCGAGCCCGAGCGCGGCGAGGTCGTCGTCTTCCACGACCCCGACAACTGGCTGGCGGGCGAGCCGACTCCGGATCCCAACGCCCTTCAGACCTTCCTGAGCTGGATCGGCCTGATGCCGTCCGCCGAGGAGAAGGACCTCATCAAGCGCGTGGTCGGCGTCGGCGGCGACACGATCGAGTGCAAGGGCACCGGCCCGCTCACGGTCAACGGCAAGGCGCTGAACGAGCCGTACGTCTACCCCGGCAACACGCCCTGCAGCCAGGACGACCAGGGCGGCCAGTTCAAGGTGAAGGTCCCCGAGGGCTTCATCTGGGTCATGGGCGACCACCGGCAGAACTCCCGGGACTCGCGCTACAACCAGTCCGACGTGAACCACGGCATGGTCCCCGTCGACAAGGTCGTCGGCCGCGCCATCGTGATCGCCTGGCCGATCAACCGCTGGGACACCCTGCCGGTTCCGGACACCTTCGAGCAGAACCTGAACGCCGGCTCCGCCGCCCTGACGGTGGCGCCGCAGGGCGTTGCCCTGGTGGGTGCGGTGCCGTTCGTGCTGTGGCGCAGGCGTCGGGCCGCGGCGGCGGAGACGCGCTGACTGCTGCTTGCCTGCTGCGGGCCCTTCAGGGCTCGCTGTCGTGGGCGGCGCCTTTGCGGCCCTGGGAGCGTCTGATGGCGCTTTCCAGGGCCGTCCTGCATGAGGCGGTGGGGCGGGCTCACGGCCATCCCGCCCGGGACCGGGCTGGGCGGCTTACGGCAGTCCCGCCAGGGGCCGGGCTCCGGCCGGTGCCCAGCGCTGGCGAAAGCTTTGCCGAGCCGGTGGTCCCGGGTGCTCGGCGGGGGCTGCCCCCTGTCGGTACCGCCGGGTAGGGTGCGGATCCATGGGTGGCGAGAGCACGACACGTACGGCGCCGCGTGACGGTGGCGCGAGCAGGGGCCCGGTGGGCAGCCGGACCGGACAGCGGTTGTCCGGGCTGGCCGTGGCGCTGGGCCTGGTGCTGTTCCTGGGCGGGTTCGCCTGGGGAGCGGTGGTCTACCGGCCGTACACCGTGCCCACGAGTTCGATGGCGCCCACGATCGGCGCCGGTGCGCGGGTCCTGGCCGAGCGCATCGACGGCGAGCAGATTCGCCGTGGTGACGTCGTCGTCTTCACCGACAAGACCTGGGTCACCAACGCTCCCGTCGTCAAGCGCGTGGTCGCGGTCGGCGGCGACACGGTGGCCAGCACGGGCGGCAAGCTGACCGTCAACGGCAAGCAGATCGACGAGCCCTATCTGGCCGACGACGGCCTGGCCGAGCTTCAGAACTTCCCGACCGTGACCGTGCCGGAGGGCAGGCTCTTCCTCCTCGGTGACGAGCGCAGCGGTTCCCTGGACTCCACGGCCCACCTCACGGACGCCGCCAGCGGCACGGTGGCGCGCAGCGCCGTCTCGGCCCGGGTGGACGCCGTCGTATGGCCCATGAGCGGCATGCTGGAGCGCCCCACGGGCTTCGAGCAGCTCGGCGCGCTGTCGGCTCAGGGGCCCCTGCGCACGGTCCTCGCGCTGATCGTCGTGGGCGGTGTGCTGGTCCTGGCCGGTGGGGCCTACGGCCCCATCGAGAAGCGCCTCGCGGGCCGTTCCCGCGCGCGGACGGAGCCCGCGGGTGCCCGCTGAGGCGGTGCAGGGGCACGACGACGGGCTGCGCAAGGTCGCCCGGGTCGTGCTGCTCGACCCCGACGACCGGATTCTGCTCCTGTACGGCCATGAGCCGGAGGATCCGGCCGACGACTGGTGGTTCACGCCCGGCGGGGGACTGGAGGGCGACGAGACGCGAGAAGAAGCCGCAATGCGGGAACTCGCGGAAGAGACGGGCATCACGGAGGTCGTGCTCGGTCCCGTACTGTGGCGGCGGAGGTGTTCGTTCCCGTTCGCGGGACGCCGCTGGGACCAGGACGAGTGGTACTACCTGGCACGTACGACACAGACGGCGACCCGGGCCGCGGGCCTCACCGAGCTGGAGCGGCGCAGCGTCGCCGGTGCGCGCTGGTGGACGTGTCAGGAACTTGCCCGAGCGCATGAGACGGTGTATCCGACCAGACTCGCCGAGCTGCTGCGCACACTGCTCGACGAAGGTCCCCCCGCCGGGCCCGTGACCCTTGACCCTGAAATCGTCTAGGTGCTGACGGGACTGGCGCACAATGGTGGGATCGCACGGCTGAAGGGGAACATGCCATGAGCGCCGAGGACCTCGAGAAGTACGAGACCGAGATGGAGCTCAAGCTCTATCGGGAGTACCGCGATGTCGTCGGTCTGTTCAAGTATGTGATCGAGACCGAGCGGCGCTTCTACCTGACCAACGACTACGAGATGCAGGTGCATTCGGTCCAGGGTGAGGTGTTCTTCGAGGTGTCCATGGCGGACGCCTGGGTGTGGGACATGTACCGGCCGGCGCGCTTCGTGAAGCAGGTTCGGGTGCTCACGTTCAAGGACGTGAACATCGAGGAGCTCAACAAGAGCGATCTGGAGCTTCCCGGCGGGTGACGTTCACTCGCGGGGGTGAGACGGATATCCACAGTCACGGACTTGTCCACCAAGATCCAATAGCTCGCTGAGCTGCTCGCATTGTTGGCGCCGGAGGTGGTGCCGACATGAACGCACGCAGTGCACTCGGCAGGTACGGCGAGGAACTGGCCGCGAGGCGGCTGGTCGAGTCCGGGATGACGGTTCTGGAGCGCAACTGGCGCTGCGGCAGGGCCGGGGAGATCGACATCGTTGCCAGGGACGGTGACGTGTTGGTCGTGTGTGAGGTCAAGACGCGCAGGAAGGGTGCCTTCGAGCATCCGATGGCTGCGGTGACCCCGGAGAAGGCGCAGCGCCTGCGTGGCCTCGCGGAGAGCTGGGTCCACACCCACGGAGGCGCACCACCGGGAGGCGTCCGCATCGACCTGGTCGGTGTCCTCCTGCCGGAGCGGGGCGCCCCTGTCGTGGAGCACGCGCGGGGGGTGGCCTGAATGGGGTTCGCTCGTACGTGCTCGGTGGCACTGGTCGGCGTCGAGGGCGTCGTGGTCGAGGTCCAGGCGGATCTGGAGCCAGGGATCGCCGCGTTCGCGCTGGTGGGCCTGCCGGACAAGAGCCTGACGGAGAGCAAGGACCGAGTGCGCGCGGCGGTCGTGAACTCGGGTGTCGCGTGGCCGCAGAAAAAGCTGACCGTGGGCCTGAGCCCGGCGTCCGTACCGAAGAGCGGCAGCGGCTTCGACCTCGCCGTCGCCGCGGCCGTCCTCGGGGCGGCCGAGCGGATCGACCCCCGGGTGCTCGCCGACATCGTGATGATCGGGGAACTGGGCCTCGACGGACGCGTCCGGCCGGTGCGGGGCGTCCTGCCGGCGGTGCTCGCGGCGGCAGATGCGGGATACGAGCAGGTGGTCGTACCCGAGTCCGCGGTGCCGGAGGCATCACTCGTGCCGGGTGTCTCTGTGCTGGGCGTGCGGAGTCTGCGCCAGCTCATCGCTGTCCTCACCGATGAGCCCGTTCCGGACGAGGAACCCGTCTCTGGCGAGATCCGCCCGGACCCGTTCCTGGCGGGTCTGGCGCTCCCGGGTACCGGGCTCGGCTCGGTCAAGGGCGGTCACACACAGGATCTGGCGGACGTGGCCGGCCAGCACGTGGCCCGAGCGGCCCTGGAAGTGGCTGCGGCGGGACGGCATCACGTCTTCTTCAAAGGCCCGCCCGGAGCCGGCAAGACCATGCTGGCCGAGCGGCTTCCGGGTCTCCTGCCGGAGCTGAGCCGGCAGGAGTCGCTTGAGGTGACAGCGGTCCATTCGGTGGCGGGGATCCTTCCGCCCGGCCACCCGCTGGTCGACATGCCTCCGTACTGCGCCCCGCACCACTCGGCGACCATGGCCTCGCTCGTCGGCGGAGGCAATGGCCTTCCCCGGCCGGGCGCGGTATCCCTGTCACACAACGGGGTCTTGTTCCTCGACGAGGCGGCTGAGTTCCACAGCAGCGTCCTGGACGCGTTGCGTCAGCCGTTGGAATCCGGCCATGTCGTGATCGCCCGTGCGGCCGGGATACTGCGGATGCCCGCAAGGTTCCTCATGGTCCTGGCGGCCAATCCATGCCCCTGCGGTCGGCATGGACGGGGTGAGGACATCTGCGAGTGCAGGCCCTCCTCGATCAAGCGATATCGGGCCCGACTGTCCGGCCCGCTGATGGATCGAGTGGACCTCCGGGTCACAGTAGAACCGGTCGCACGCGCCGAACTGCTCCAGCTCCACACGGGTGCGGAGACGACGGCGACGGTGGCCGAACGGGTCAAAGCCGCTCGGGAACGGGCGGCCACGCGCTACGAGGGAACGCCCTGGCGCACCAACAGCGAAGTGCCCGGACATGAGCTGCGCACTCGCTGGCACGTTCAGCCGGGAGCGCTGCGAAAAGCCGAGGAAGACCTCGATCGAGGCCTCCTCTCGGCGCGCGGCCTGGACCGGGTTCTGCGCGTGGCCTGGACCCTGGCCGACCTGGCAGGTCGCGGCCGGCCCTCGGCGAACGACGTGAACTGGGCCCTCGAACTGCGCACGGGTGTCCGCCGCGGGGCGGTACTCGAAGGGATCGGAACATGACCGGCCCTGGGGAGCATCGCGGTGACGGCGGCGGAGCGGCGGCGACGCATGTTTCGGGAAGGGAGGGCGATCGCGCTGCCTCGGCCAGTGACGGAGCCGCGGAGGTCGGCGGGACGGGCGATGGCGAACTGCTCGATCGGGTCTTCCTCAGCCGTGTCGTCGAACCCGGGGACGAGGTCGTCGGGCGGTGGCTGCGGGAGTTCGGGGTGGGGGAAGTGGCGCGGAAGCTGCGGGCGGGGGTGGAGCCCTTGCCCGGGGTGAGTTTCAAGCGGTGGGAGGGGTTACGGGCCCGGGGGGCGCGGGCCGAGCCCGGCGTGGATCTTGCCGTTGCCCGGGAGGCCGGCGTGCGGTTCGTGTGCCCGGGGGACGTGGAGTGGCCCGGGCAGCTCGACGACCTGGGGGACGCCCGGCCCGTCGGGTTGTGGGTGCGGGGGCGGGCCAGTCTGCGGATGTGGGCCCTGAGGTCCGTGGCAGTGGTCGGAGCGCGCGCCTGCACCGAATACGGCGCCCACATGGCGGCCACGCTCGCCGGCGGGCTCGCGGAGCGCGGGTGGGTGGTCGTGTCCGGGGGCGCCTACGGAGTCGACGGGGCAGCCCATCGGGGTTGCCTCGGCGCCGGCGGTGCCACCGTCGCGGTGCTCGCCTGCGGCGTCGACCGGCCCTATCCGCGCGGGCACACCGAGCTGATCAACAGGATCGCGGAACAGGGACTGGTGATCGGGGAGCTGCCGCCGGGGGATCATCCGACGCCCAGCAGATTCATCGTGCGGAACAGGGTGATCGCGGCGTTGACCCGGGGCACGGTCGTCGTGGAGGCCGCCCATCGCAGTGGCTCACTGGCCACCGCCCGGGCGGCACAGCGGCTGGGCCGTCACACGATGGGAGTGCCCGGGCCGGCCACCAGCGGCCTGTCCGCGGGCATCCACGAGCTCCTGCGCGGCGACGCCGTCCTGGTCACCGACGCCGCAGAGGTCATCGAGCTGGTCGGCGACATGGGAGAGCTGGCCCCGGAGCGGCGTGGGCCCGTCCTGCCGCGCGATCTGCTCGAGCCGGCGGCCCGCCGAGTCCTCGCCGCGCTGCCCGGCCGTCGTACGGCGAGAGCGGACGAGGTCGCGCGCGGTGCGCAGACCGCCGTGGACGACGCGATCGCCCGACTGTACGAACTCCGCGCACTTGGCTACGTCGAACGACACGGCGACGGCTGGAAGTTGACACGCCAGGCGATGATCTCCGTTCGAGCCGGTCGAAGCCGATGCTGACCGAGCGTGTTCGGCCGTACGGGGGAACACGGATGTCCTTGTGAATTCCCCCAGTTGGGGTGTTCGTGTGATCACGTAGAGCGACCGGCATGACCCGGCGGGGCGTCGGGCGGAACGTATCTGCGTACGGCTTGCGCTCCGTCCTTCGCGCACCGCGACACTTCAGTCACGCTACGCTCACGAGGATTCCGGCGCAGACCGGCACCTCGACACCGGAAGGTCCCCAGAACGGCACCACAGCGACATCAGACCGACAGCTCCCCCAAAGCACCCCCCACTTCACGGCAGAACGGCACAAGGCAACGAATGCCCCAGCACACCTCCGGGTCCGACCGGGCGGCGGTCCCCCCAGCCGCCCGCGACGGTGGCAGCGTGCGACCGCCCGCTCCCTCGACACTCGACGAGCTGTGGCGGTCGTACAAGGCGACGGGGGACGAGCGGTTGCGCGAGCAGTTGATCCTGCACTACTCGCCGCTCGTCAAGTACGTGGCGGGCCGGGTGAGTGTCGGTCTGCCGCCCAATGTGGAGCAGGCGGACTTCGTGTCGTCGGGGGTGTTCGGGCTCATCGACGCGATCGAGAAGTTCGACATCGACCGGGAGATCAAGTTCGAGACGTACGCGATCACGCGGATCCGGGGCGCGATGATCGACGAACTGAGGGCGCTGGACTGGATCCCGCGGTCGGTGCGACAGAAGGCACGCAACGTCGAGCGGGCGTACACCACCCTGGAGGCGCGGCTGCGGCGGACGCCGACGGAGGCCGAGGTGGCCGTCGAGATGGGGATCGCGGTGGACGAACTCCACTCGGTCTTCAGCCAGTTGTCGTTGGCGAACGTGGTGGCGCTGGAGGAGTTGCTGCACGGCGGGGGCGAGGGCGGCGACGGGCTGAGCGTCATGGACACGCTGGAGGACACCGCCGCCGACAACCCGGTGGAGGTGGCCGAGGACCGGGAGCTGCGGCGCTTTCTGGCACGGGCGATCAACACGTTGCCCGAGCGTGAGAAGACCGTGGTGACGCTGTACTACTACGAGGGACTCACCCTCGCCGAGATCGGGAACGTGCTCGGCGTGACCGAGAGCCGGGTGAGCCAGATCCACACCAAGTCCGTGCTCCAGTTGCGGGCGAAACTGGCCGGCTTCGGTCGTTGACCTGGCCGGACGCGTGCGGGGTTCGCGGAGAGACTCCCGTCCGCGAGGGCACGTCCGTAAAGTGGTTGACGTGCCAAGGATTCGAGCGGCCTCCGTGGCCGAGCACCGGTCGATGCAGCGAGCCGCCCTGCTGGACGCGGCGCGGTCCCTGTTGTCCGAGGGAGGGACGGAGGCGCTGACCTTCCCGGCTCTCGCCGAGCGGACGGGGCTCGCGCGGTCGTCCGTGTACGAGTACTTCCGGTCTCGGGCCGCCGTGGTCGAGGAGCTGTGCGAGGTCGACTTCCCGCTGTGGGCCGCGGAGGTCTCGGCGGCGATGGAGCGTGCGGCCACTGCCGAGGACAAGGTCGAGGCGTATGTGCGCAAGCAGCTCGAGCTGGTGGGGGACCGGCGGCACCGGGCCGTGGTCGCGATCTCCGCGAGTGAACTGGACGCCGGGGCTCGGGAGAAGATCCGGGCGGCGCACGGCGGGCTCGTCGCGATGATCGTCGAGGCACTGGGGGAGATGGGGCACGGGGAGCCGCGGTTGGCGGCGATGCTGTTGCAGGGCGTCGTGGACGCGGCCGTGCGCAGGATCGAGCTGGGCGCGGCGGAGGAGCCGGCCTCGATCACGGAGGCTGCGGTGGCCATGGCGTTGCGGGGCGTTCGGGGCTGACGCCGAAGGAGGCGGCACGGGTGGGCGTGGATTGCGTCGACCGGCGTTGACCGGTGCCTGGCGCCGGGTACCTGGCACCGGGCACCGGACCTCATGGCTGAGGGCGAGGCGTCGCGCAGTCCAACGCCGGTGAGGTGCCCCACCCGCCCACCGCCGGTGAGGTGCCCCCGCCCACCGCCAGCGAAGTGCCCCCCGCCCCCACCAATGGCTGAAACGGCTCGGCAGCTCGGCGACTACGACGGCAGCGGGACCCCCAGGACCGGCAGCAGCCTCGATGGCCCGGTGCGCAGCAGCCACGGCGGGAGGAGCGAGAGCGGGTCCAGGTAGGTCTCGGCTCTCCGTAGGCCCCAGTGCACGCACGTCTCAGTGCAGTGCGACCCGGTTGCCTCCACCGTCCCCACGACCTCGCCCGCCTCCACCTCGTCGCCCTTCTCCACCACGGCCCGCACCGGCTCGTACGTCGTCCGCAACGGTGGATCCCCCGTCCCCGGCAGCTCCACCGACACGACCCCCTTCCCGGCCACCCGTCCCGCGAAGGAGACCCGTCCCGCCGCAGCCGCTCGGACGGGCGTACCGGTCGCGGCCGCCAGGTCGACGCCGCGGTGGCCTCGGCCGTACGTGGTCGCCGGGGGCTCCCAACCGCGAAGGATCGGGGGACGTACACCCACGGGCCAGGCACGGCCGACCGCCGGCACCGTCGGGGCCGGGTCCGGCGCGGAGGGCACGCTCGTCGTGGTCGTCGTGGTCGTCGTGGTCGTCGTGGTCGTCGTGGTCGTCGTGGTCGTCGTGGTCGTCGTGGTCGTCGTGGTCGTGGCGGTCAGGGTCAGTCGCGGGGCCGGTGCCAGCAGGACGGTCGTCGTCAGGAGCAGCAGCAACACCAGCCGCCCCACCGACCGTCCGCATGCCCTTGCCGCCCCCGCCGTTCTCGCACATCGCTTCGCTCGCATGCGAGGACCGTCCCTTACCTCCGTCGATCATGGCCGGTATCTGTGGATAACTCCTGGGTTGTGGACAGCGGGGTCACCCGGTACCCCTCGGGTCCCGTACACTTCTTCTGGCGATCCGGGTCACCGGGTCGACTTCGCACGCCCCGACACGGCCACCGGAAACGGTCCGTGTCAGCGCCCCTCGGTCCCTAGTGGCACGGCGCATGTGGGCGTCAGGCGCGGGAGCCGTCCGGCTCTCGCGGCACAACCGAGAAATTCAAGGAGAACGGCCATGGCCGTCGTCACGATGCGGGAGCTGCTGGAGAGCGGCGTCCACTTCGGTCACCAGACCCGTCGTTGGAACCCGAAGATGAAGCGCTTCATCTTCACGGAGCGCAACGGCATCTACATCATCGACCTGCTCCAGTCGCTGTCGTACATCGACCGCGCCTACGAGTTCGTCAAGGAGACCGTCGCCCACGGCGGCACGGTCATGTTCGTCGGCACGAAGAAGCAGGCGCAGGAGGCCATCGCCGAGCAGGCCACCCGCGTCGGCATGCCCTTCGTCAACCAGCGCTGGCTGGGCGGCATGCTCACCAACTTCTCGACCGTCTACAAGCGTCTGCAGCGCCTCAAGGAGCTCGAGCAGATCGACTTCGAGGACGTCGCCGCTTCCGGTCTGACCAAGAAGGAGCTTCTCGTGCTCTCGCGCGAGAAGGCCAAGCTGGAGAAGACCCTCGGTGGTATCCGCGAGATGCAGAAGGTGCCCAGCGCCGTCTGGATCGTGGACACCAAGAAGGAGCACATCGCGGTCGGTGAGGCCCGGAAGCTCAACATCCCGGTCGTCGCCATCCTCGACACCAACTGCGACCCCGACGAGGTCGACTACAAGATCCCGGGCAACGACGACGCGATCCGCTCCGTCACCCTGCTCACCCGTGTGATCGCCGACGCCGTCGCCGAGGGCCTCATCGCCCGTTCCGGCGTCGCCACCGGTGACAAGGGCGAGAAGGCCGCGGGCGAGCCGCTCGCCGAGTGGGAGCGCGACCTGCTCGAGGGCGAGAAGAAGGCGGACGAGGCTCCGGCCGCTGCCGAGGCCCCGGCTGCCGAGGCGCCCGCCGCTGAGGCTCCGGCCGCTGAGGCCCCCGCTGCCGAGGCTCCGGCCGCTGAGGCCCCCGCTGCCGAGGCTCCGGCCGCCGAGGGCGAGCAGGCCTGACACCGTCGGTGTTGACGGCGGGAGCAGTGACATGAGGTCCGCTCCCGCCGTTCACCCGTAGGTCGACGGAAGGTCAGCGGCCCCGGCTACTCCAGGGGCCGTAGACCCCGTAGATCTTCGATCTTCCAGACTTCGAGAAAGATTCACAGACTCATGGCGAACTACACCGCCGCTGACGTCAAGAAGCTCCGCGAGCTCACCGGCGCCGGCATGATGGACTGCAAGAAGGCGCTGGACGAGGCCGAGGGCAACGTCGAGAAGGCTGTCGAGGCGCTCCGCATCAAGGGCCAGAAGGGCGTCGCCAAGCGCGAGGGCCGCTCCGCCGAGAACGGCGCCGTGGTCTCGATCATCGCCGACGACAACTCCTCCGGTGTCATCGTCGAGCTGAAGTGCGAGACGGACTTCGTCGCCAAGGGCGAGAAGTTCCAGGCCGTGGCCAACGCCATCGCCGAGCACGTCGCGAAGACCTCCCCCGCCGACATCGAGGCCCTGCTCGGCTCCGAGATCGAGGCCGGCAAGACCGTCCAGGCGTTCGTGGACGAGGCCAACGCCAACCTCGGCGAGAAGATCGTCCTGGACCGCTTCGCGCAGTTCGCCGACGGCTTCGTGACCGCGTACATGCACCGGACGATGCCCGACCTGCCCCCGCAGATCGGTGTCCTCGTCGAGCTGGACAAGCCGAACGCCGACGTCGCCAAGGGCATCGCGCAGCACATCGCCGCCTTCGCGCCGAAGTACCTCTCCAAGGAGGACGTGCCGGCCGAGGTCGTCGAGTCCGAGCGTCGCGTCGCCGAGGAGACCACCCGCGCCGAGGGCAAGCCCGAGGCCGCCCTGCCGAAGATCGTCGAGGGTCGCCTCAACGGCTTCTTCAAGGACGCCACGCTGCTCGGCCAGCCGTACGCGCTCGACAACAAGAAGTCCGTCCAGAAGGTTCTGGACGAGGCCGGTGTCACCCTGAAGCGCTTCTCGCGCATCAAGGTCGGCATCTGAGTCCGTGCCGCGATCGGCGCCTCGTCCCTATAGGGTCGAGGACAGTCGTTGGCGGACGCCGTCACCACGCACGCGCGCGTGACGGACGACAGCAGATCTGACGAGGAGGCCATTGCCGCGCATGGGATGCGAAACACACCCCAACCGGCAATGGCCTTCTTCGTATGTGCACCACGTAACAAAGGCGGGATCTCGATGACCACCAAGCCCCAGAAGAGCGACGACGGCAAAGTACGCGGCCGGTACCTGCTGAAGCTGTCCGGAGAGGCCTTCTCCGGCGGCGGGGGCCTCGGAGTCGACCCGGACGTGGTGCACAAGATCGCCCGCGAGATCGCGGCCGTCGTGCGCGACGGCGCGCAGGTCGCGGTCGTCATCGGCGGCGGCAACTTCTTCCGCGGCGCCGAACTCCAGCAGCGCGGCATGGACCGGGCCCGCTCCGACTACATGGGCATGCTCGGCACCGTGATGAACTGCCTCGCCCTCCAGGACTTCCTGGAGAAGGAGGGCATCGACAGCCGCGTCCAGACGGCCATCACCATGGGCCAGGTCGCCGAGCCCTACATCCCGCTGCGTGCCGTACGGCATCTGGAGAAGGGCCGCGTGGTCATCTTCGGCGCCGGCATGGGCATGCCGTACTTCTCCACCGACACCACCGCGGCCCAGCGCGCCCTGGAGATCGACGCCGAGGCGCTGCTGATGGGCAAGAACGGTGTCGACGGGGTCTATGACTCCGACCCCAAGACCAACCCGGACGCCGTCAAGTTCGACTCCCTCGGCTACGGCGAGGTCATCACGCGCGACCTCAAGGTCGCCGACGCCACGGCGGTCACGCTGTGCCGCGACAACAAGCTTCCGATCCTTGTCTTCGAGCTTCTGGTGGAGGGCAATATCGCCCGCGCCGTCAAGGGTGAGAAGATCGGCACGCTTGTGGGTGAGCAGGGCGGTCGGGGCTGACGCTTCGACAACTCCGCAAACGAACCCGTCCGGGGGACGGACGGGGCGGACCCTGACCGGGGGGATGGACAATGTCCTGCCGGTCGGGAACCGTGCAGGAAGAAGACGCGACGCAGCCGGCCGCCGCCCCACCGAGGAACCGCAGCCGGGCCTTACTCAAGACACGCAGGAGCAAGTGGTGATCGAAGAGACCCTCCTCGAGGCCGAGGAGAAGATGGAGAAGGCCGTCGTGGTCGCCAAGGAGGACTTCGCCGCGATCCGCACCGGCCGTGCGCACCCGGCGATGTTCAACAAGATCGTGGCCGACTACTACGGCGCGCCGACGCCGATCAACCAACTGGCTTCGTTCTCAGTGCCGGAGCCGCGCATGGCGGTCGTGACCCCGTTCGACAAGAGCGCGCTGCGCAACATCGAGCAGGCGATCCGCGACTCCGACCTCGGCGTCAACCCGAGCAACGACGGCAACATCATCCGAGTGGTGTTCCCGGAGCTGACCGAGGAGCGCCGCCGCGACTACATCAAGGTCGCCAAGGGCAAGGGCGAGGACGCCAAGGTGTCCATCCGCTCCGTGCGCCGCAAGGCCAAGGACGCCATCGACAAGCTGATCAAGGACGGCGAGATCGGCGAGGACGAAGGCCGCCGTGCGGAGAAGGAGCTCGACGACACCACGCACAAGTACGTCGCTCAGGTGGACGAGCTCCTCAAGCACAAGGAAGCCGAGCTGCTCGAGGTCTGATGAACGACTCTTCCTGGGGGGCGCCGCCCGGGGCCGGGCAGGCCGGGTACTGGGGGACCTCCCCCACTCTTCGGGCGGGGGGACCCCCATCCCACTCCGCTCGGCGTGGACCTGTCCAGGGGGCTGCCCCGGCGGGTCCCGCGTACGATGCGCCTGAGGCGCAGCACACTCGCCCCATGCCCATCGTGCCCGACGTACCCGCGTACGGCGGCGACCAGGATGACGACCGGGGGGCTGCTCGGCCGAGCGGCCCCTTGTTCAGCAGCCGGCCGCCGCAGTCGCGGCCTCACGACACGCCGCAGGCGCGGCCCTTCGAGGCGGCGTCGCAGAATCCGGAGCCCATGCCCGACGCCCCGCCTCCGGCGCCCCAGCAGAAGAAGAGCGCGGGGCGCGACCTGGGTGCGGCCATAGGGGTCGGTGTCGGCCTCGGCGTGGTGATCGTCGCGTCGCTGTTCGTCGTCAAGGCCGTGTTCGTCGGTGTCGTCGCGGTCGCCGTCGTCGTGGGCCTTTGGGAGCTGACCAAGCGGCTGGATGAGCGCAAGGGCATCAACGCGCCGCTCGTCCCGCTCGCGCTGGGCGGCGCCGCCATGGTGGTCGCCGGGTACGTCCGGGGTGCCGAGGGTGCCTGGGTGGCGATGGCGCTGACCTCGCTGGCGGTCCTGGTCTGGCGGATGACCGAGCCGCCGGAGGGCTACCTCAAGGACGTCACCGCGGGCGTCTTCGCGGCGTTCTACGTGCCGTTCCTGGCGACCTTCGTCGCGATGATGCTCACGGCCGACGACGGCCCGTGGCGCGTCCTGACGTTCCTGCTCCTGACGGTCGTCAGCGACACCGGCGCGTACGCGGTCGGCTGGCGCTTCGGCAAGACCAAGCTCGCGCCGCGCATCAGCCCCGGCAAGACCCGCGAGGGCCTGCTCGGTGCGGTGAGCTTCGCGATGGTGGCGGGCGCGCTGTGCATGCAGTTCCTCATCGACGACGGCACCTGGTGGCAGGGCCTGCTCCTGGGCCTCGCGGTTGCGGCCAGCGCCACGCTGGGTGACCTCGGTGAGTCGATGATCAAGCGGGACCTCGGCATCAAGGACATGGGCACGCTGCTGCCGGGGCACGGCGGGATCATGGACCGGCTGGACTCGCTGCTGCCGACGGCGCCGGTGGTGTGGCTGTTGCTGGTGCTGTTCGTGGGATCCGGCTGACGGCGGAGATCCGGCCGACGGCCCGGTAAGTGTCAGGGAGCCTCCGTTCTCGTAGAGCGGGGGCTCCTCTGTGTGTGGGACGATTTCGGTGTACGCCCACAAAGGCACCCAAAGGGGGTCGTCATGACCGCCATCCGAGAAATCATCGACGTCGACCGGACCCCAGCCGATGTCTACGCGTACATCACGGATCCCTCTCACCTGCCGGAATGGCAGCTCAGCGCGGTCTCGGCCGAGTCGCTGGACGAGGGTCCGATCCACACCGGCTCGCGGGTCCGGGTCACCCGGCGCATCGGAAGCCGCCAGATGCCGATGACCGTGCGCTTCGACCAGCTCGACCCTCCGTACGGCTGGGACCTGCACGGGATCGACGGCCCCGTCCGGCCCCGTACCCACGGCCGGATCGAGCCGCTCGACGACGGCCGGCGCTCCCGCGTCACGATCGACATCGACTTCGAGGGGCACGGCGTCGGCAAGGTACTGATCCCTCTCGTCGTCCGCCCGCAGGTCCGCAAGGAACTGCCGCGCGACGAGCAACTCCTGAAGGACCGGCTGGAGGGTACGACCGGGTAGTCCGGCGCCTGCGACGCACCGACGTCAACGATTCCGTCGGAGGACCGCCCGTCACGAGGGAGTGATCTCCCGGATCCGCGGTGGGGCGGGCCATGCCAGTGGATCTGCGACACTGGTTGGGCTATGCCTAAGCCCGGAGAACTCACATTCGTCGCCCCCCGCGGAGCCAAGAAGCCGCCGCGGCACCTTGCTGACCTCACGCCCGGGGAGCGTAAGGACGCTGTTGCCGCGGTCGGGGAGAAGCCGTTTCGTGCCAAGCAGCTCTCGCAGCACTACTTCGCGCGGTACACGCACGACCCGGAGCAGTGGACCGACATCCCTGCCGGGTCGCGTGCCAAGCTGCGGGAGGAGCTGTTCCCGGAGCTGATGACCGTCGTACGGCATCTGTCGACCGACCAGGGCGACACGCGCAAGACGCTGTGGCGGCTGTTCGACGGGACGCTCGTCGAGTCGGTGCTGATGCGGTACCCGGACCGGGTGACCATGTGCATCAGTTCGCAGGCCGGCTGCGGGATGAACTGTCCCTTCTGCGCCACCGGGCAGGCGGGGCTCGATCGCAATCTGTCCACCGCCGAGATCGTCCATCAGATCGTGGACGGGATGCGGGCGCTCAGGGACGGGGACGTGCCCGGCGGGCCTGCGCGGCTGTCCAACATCGTCTTCATGGGGATGGGGGAGCCGCTCGCCAACTACAACCGGGTCGTGGGGGCGATCAGGCGGCTCACCGATCCCGAGCCCGACGGGCTGGGGCTGTCCCAGCGCGGGATCACCGTCTCGACCGTCGGTCTCGTCCCGGCCATCCACCGGTTCGCCGACGAGGGCTTCAAGTGCCGGCTCGCGATCTCGCTGCACGCCCCCGACGACGAGCTGCGCGACACCCTCGTGCCCGTGAACACGCGGTGGAAGGTGCGCGAGGTGCTGGACGCCGGGTTCGAGTACGTCGAGAAGAGCGGCCGTCGGCTGTCCATCGAGTACGCCCTCATCCGGGACATCAACGACCAGGCATGGCGCGGTGACCGGCTCGGGCGGCTGCTCAAGGGCAAGCCCGTGCACGTGAACCTGATTCCGCTGAACCCGACGCCCGGGTCGAAGTGGACCGCCTCCCGGCCCGAGGACGAGAAGGCGTTCGTCGAGGCCATCGCCGCGCACGGCGTACCGGTGACGATCCGGGACACCCGTGGTCAGGAGATCGACGGGGCCTGCGGCCAGCTCGCGGCCACCGAGCGGTAATCTGAGCGCGTACACCCGTACGTACATCTTCATATTCCGACAGGGGAGCGCCACAGCGCTGAGAGTGCGGCAATCGGGCCGCAGACCCTCTGAACCTTGCCCAGGTCATTCTGGGTAGGAAGTTCGGTCATCACTCAAGCTGTTGCGCCCTGCCCGGGAGCCGAAGAGGGCTCCCGGGCAGGGCCGCGTCTCTTCCTGGTCAACCCCAGGAGGAATCCAGTGAGCATCACCAAGAAGGCCACGGTCTTCGCCGTCGGGCTCGGCCTCGTCACGCTGTCCGCGTGCGGGTCGTCCGACTCGGGCAGCGACGATCCCGGATCCAAGAGCAAGACCGTGACCCTCGTCAGCCACAACTCGTGGGCCGTCTCGAAGGGCGTCCTCGCCGCGTTCGAGAAGCAGTCCGGGTACAAGGTCAAGGTCCTGGAGGACGGCGACGCCGGGCAGGCCGTCAACAAGGCGATCCTGACCAAGGACAACCCGCAGGGCGACGTCTTCTTCGGCGTCGACAACACCCTGCTCTCGCGGGCGCTCGACAACGGGCTGTTCCAGTCGTACGAGGCCAAGGGGTCCGACACGGTCCTGCCCGAGTACCGGGTCGACCAGGACAAGCACCGGGTCACCCCCGTCGACACCGGCGACATCTGCGTCAACTACGACAAGGCGTACTTCAGCGAGCACAAGCTGACCCCGCCGACGACGTACGACGATCTGACCAAGCCCGCGTACAAGAACCTCCTCGTCACCGAGAACGCCTCCACCTCCTCGCCCGGCCTGGGCTTCCTCCTCGGAACCGCCGCCAAGTACGGCGACGACGGCTGGCAGGACTACTGGAAGAAGCTGAAGGCCAACGGCGTGAAGGTCGTCGACGGCTGGGAGCAGGCCTACAACGAGGAGTTCTCCGGCTCGGCCGGCGGCAAGAAGGCCAAGGCCGACCGGCCGCTCGTCGTGTCGTACGCCTCCTCGCCGCCCGCCGAGGTGATCTACGCCGACCCCAAGCCGACCAGCGCGCCGACCGGCGTCGCGGCCGGTACCTGCTTCCGGCAGGTCGAGTACGCGGGCCTGTTGAACAACGCCGAGAACACCGAGGGCGGCAAGGCGCTGCTCGACTTCCTGCTGACCAAGACCTTCCAGGACGACATGCCGCTGAACATGTTCGTCTACCCGGTGCGCGAGGGCGCCCAGGTGCCCGAGGAGTTCACCAAGTACGGGCCCCAGGCCGAGAACCCCGAGACCATGGACCCGGCCAAGATCGCCGACAACCGTGACGACTGGGTCAAGTCGTGGACCTCGCTCGTACTGAAGTAACTGAAGCAGCGGCCCCGCGGAAGAAGGGCGCGGCGGCGGTGCGGCTCGGTCTCATCGCCGCCCCCGTCGCGTTCTTCGCCGTCTTCTTCGCCTACCCCGTCACCGCGATCGTCGCGCGCGGTCTCAAGGTCGACGGGGTGTGGCGGTTCGGGCGGCTGTGGGACGTGCTCGGGGAGTCCGACATCCGCCACGTCCTGTGGTTCACCACCTGGCAGGCGCTCGCCTCCACCGCGCTGACCCTGCTGATCGCGCTGCCGGGCGCCTATGTCTTCGCGCGCTTCGACTTCCCCGGCAAACAGGTCCTGCGAGCCGTGGTGACCGTCCCCTTCGTGCTGCCGACGGTCGTCGTCGGTACCGCCTTCCTCGCGCTCGTCGGCCGCGGCGGGCTCCTCGACGAGCTGTGGGGGGTACGGCTCGACACCACCGTGTGGGCCATCCTGCTCGCGCACGTCTTCTTCAACTACGCCGTCGTGGTCCGCACGGTCGGCGGGCTCTGGGCGCAGCTCGACCCGCGGCAGGAGGAGGCCGCGCGGATGCTCGGGGCGTCGCCCCTGAAAGCCTGGCGTCAGGTCACCCTCCCGGCGCTCGGCCCCGCCGTGGCCGCCGCCGCGCTCATGGTCTTCCTGTTCACCTTCACCTCCTTCGGTGTGGTGCAGATCCTCGGCGGCCCGACCTTCTCCACCCTCGAAGTGGAGATCTACCGGCAGACCTCCGAGATCTTCGACCTGTCCACGGCCGCCGTACTGACGATCATCCAGTTCCTGGCGGTCGCCGCGATCCTCGCCGTGCACGCCTGGACGGTACGGCGGCGGGAGAGCGCCCTGCGCCTGGTGGACGCGTCGGTGACCGCTCGGCGGCCGCGCGGGGCGAGCCAGTGGGCGCTGCTGGCCGGTGTCCTGGCCGTCATCGCCGTACTCCTGCTGCTGCCGCTGGCCGTGCTGGTGCAGCGGTCGCTCGACGCCCCCGACTTCGGCTACTACCGGGCGCTGACCAGTGCCGACGGCGGCGTCTTCCTCGTCGCGCCGATCGAGGCGATCGGCAACTCGCTCCAGTACGCGGTCGTCGCCACCCTCATCGCCGTGCTGATCGGCGGTCTCGCGGCGGCCGCGCTGACCCGGCGGGACGCGGGCCGGTTCGTCCGGGGTTTCGACGCGCTGCTGATGCTGCCGCTCGGGGTGTCGGCGGTGACGGTCGGGTTCGGGTTCCTGATCGCGCTGGACGAGCCGCCGCTCGACCTCAGAAGTACCTGGATCCTGGTGCCGCTGGCCCAGGCGCTGGTCGGGGTGCCCTTCGTCGTACGGACCATGCTGCCCGTGCTGCGGGCCGTGGACCAGCGGCTGCGCGAGGCGGCGGTCGTGCTGGGCGCCTCGCCCTGGCGGGTCTGGCGCGAGGTCGACCTGCCGATGGTGCGGCGGGCGCTGCTGATCGCGGCCGGGTTCGCCTTCGCGGTGTCGCTGGGGGAGTTCGGCGCGACCGTGTTCATCGCGCGGCCCGACAACCCGACGCTGCCGGTCGCCGTCGCGCGGCTGCTGGGACGGGCCGGCGAGCTCAACTACGGCCAGGCGATGGCCCTTTCGACGGTACTGATGGTGGTGTGCGCGGTGGCGCTGCTGGTGTTGGAGCGGCTGCGGACCGACCGGAGCGGGGAGTTCTAGATGCTGCTGAGCCTGGAGAGTGCGACCGTTCGCTTCGGTGCGCGGGCCGTTCTCGACGCCGTCGACCTCGATGTCGCCGAGCACGAGATCGTGTGCGTGCTCGGGCCCAGCGGCAGCGGCAAGTCGACGCTGCTGCGGGCCGTGGCGGGGCTGCAACCACTCGACGCCGGGCGGGTGTCCCTCGACGGGCGGGACCAGGCGGGGGTGCCCGCGCACAAGCGGGGCGTCGGTCTGATGTTCCAGGACCACCAGCTCTTCCCGCAGCGGGACGTCGGCGGCAATGTCGCCTTCGGGACGCGGATGCACGGCGCCTCGAAGGGTGAGCAGGCCGAGCGGGTACGGGAGTTGCTCGACCTGGTCGGACTGCCGGGCGCGGCCGGGCGAGCCGTAGCCTCGCTGTCCGGCGGGGAGCAGCAGCGGGTCGCGCTGGCCCGTGCCCTCGCGCCCCGGCCGAGGCTGCTGATGCTGGACGAGCCGCTGGGGCAGCTCGACCGCTCGCTGCGGGAGCGGCTCGTCGTCGAACTCCGCGAGCTGTTCGGGCGGTTGGGCACCACCGTGCTGGCCGTGACGCACGACCAGGGCGAGGCGTTCGCGCTCGCCGACCGGGTCGTGGTGATGCGGGACGGGCACATCGCCCAGAGCGGCACGCCGCTTCAGGTGTGGCAGCGGCCGGTGGACGAGTTCGTCGCGCGCTTCCTCGGCTTCGACAACGTGGTCGACGGCACGGTCGCCGGTCAGGCCGCGGACACGCCCTGGGGGAAGCTGCCGGTGGGCGAGGACGCCGCCCAGGGCACGCAGACGCTGCTGGTCAGGCCGGCCGGAGTGCGGCTCGTGGGCCCCGACACGGGGCTGCGCTGCACGGTCGCCGCCCGCACGTTCAAGGGCACGCATGTCGCCGTGCACCTCCAGCCGGAGGACGCGCCGCGCCTGGAGGCGGCGTGCGCCCTGCGGGACGCGCCCGAGGTGGGGGACGCCGTCGGGGTCGAGTTCGACGCGGCCGAAATTGTCGTGCTGGGCTGATCACACTGCGCATATGGTGCGGGACATGACACCCCTCACCCATGATCGCTACTGCGACGAGATCGCCCACCAAGTCGGCCTCCTGCGAGCCGTGGTGACCTCCGGCGCCGATCTGTCGGCCACCGTGCCGACCTGCCCGGACTGGTCGCTGGAACAGCTCGTACGGCACACGGGCGGCGCCCTGCGCTGGGTGGAGCTGATGGTGCGGACGCGGGCGCAGGAGGAGATCCCGGAGGAGACGGTCCCGCTTCACGGCGGCCCCGCCGGCGAGGGCGACCCCGCCGCCCTGGACGCCTGGCTCGCGGAGAGTGGCGACACGCTGGTCGGCGCGCTGAGGGAGGCCGGGCCCGATGCGAAGGTGTGGGGATGGGCCGGGGTCCACAGTGCCGGGTTCTGGGCCCGCCGTATGGCCCACGAGCTCACGATCCACCGCGCCGATGCCACGCTCGCCGCCGGACTGCCCTATGAGGTCGCGCCCGACGTGGCCGCCGACGCGATCGACGAATGGCTCCAGATCATCGAGTGGGCCCAGCGGAACCTGCCGGACGATCCGACGAGGGACCTGCGCAGGGCGGGCAGCATCCACCTGCACGCCACCGGCGACACAGCCGGGCTTGAGGCCGAATGGCTGATCGACGTCTGCGGGGACGTCATCTCCTGGCGGCGCGGCCACGAGAAGGCGACCGTCGCGCTGCGGGGGCCGCTCACCGCCGTACTGCTCGCCTTCTACCGTCGGCTGCCGCTGGACGGCCACGGGTTGGAGGTGCTCGGCGAGCGGGCGCTGCTGGAGTTCTGGCTGGAGCGGGCCAGCTTCTAGCGCCGCGTGGGCCGGCGACGGCTCCCGGGAACCCTCGGTTCGCCCTCCGGTGATCCTTCCCAGGGCGCCGAGCTGTGCTAGTGTTTCGGTGTTGCAGTTGTGGTACCCATGAACCTATGTGCGCCTGACAGGAATGCATTCCTAGGGGCGCATTAGTTGTTTTTTCCGGCATCTCCGGATGGGGCCTCTGCCTACAGAAGGAGAAGGTCATGGCACAGGGAACCGTGAAGTGGTTCAACGCCGAAAAGGGTTTCGGCTTCATCGAGCAGGACGGCGGCGGCCCCGACGTCTTCGCCCACTACTCGAACATCGCGACCCAGGGCTTCCGTGAGCTCCAGGAAGGCCAGCGGGTCACCTTCGACGTCACGCAGGGCCAGAAGGGCCCGCAGGCGGAGAACATCGTTCCCGCCTGATCGCCGGACGCGTATCCGCTAACCGGGGTCCGCACCGCATGGTGCGGACCCCGGTTTGTGCTGTTTCAGGAAGGCAGAAAGCCGCATGCCCCGCAGGCCCCAGAAGCCGAACCGGCGCGCCTCGTCGCCCGCACCGTCCGCGTCGCCGCCGCGGGAATTCCGGCTGCCGGAAAACACGACACCCGCACTCCCCGCCGTCGAGGACTTCGCCGCTCTGGACATGCCGGCAGGGCTGCTGAAGACGCTCGCCGCGCAGGGCGTGACCACCCCCTTCCCCATCCAGGGCGCCACCCTGCCCAACTCGCTCGCCGGCCGTGACCTGCTCGGCCGGGGGCGCACCGGTTCCGGCAAGACCCTCGCCTTCGGGCTGGCGCTCCTGGCCCGCACGGCCGGACTGCGTGCGCAGCCCAAGGCGCCCCTCGCCCTCGTGCTGGTGCCCACCCGGGAACTCGCCCAGCAGGTGACGGACGCGCTGACCCCCTACGCGACGGCCGTGAACCTGCGGCTGGCCACCGTGGTCGGCGGGCTGTCGATCACCAAGCAGGCGGCTGTGCTCCGGCGCGGCGCGGAGGTGCTCGTGGCGACTCCCGGCAGGCTCAACGACCTGCTGGAACGCGGCGACTGCGTGCTCGGCGACGTGCGCATCACGGTGCTGGACGAAGCCGACCAGATGACCGACATGGGCTTCCTGCCGCAGATCACCAAGCTGATCCAGCAGGTACGGCCGGACGGGCAGCGCATGCTCTTCTCGGCCACCCTGGACCGCAACATCGACCGTCTGGTGCAGCGGTTCCTGACCGACCCCGTGGTGCACTCCGTGGACCCGTCGGCGGGAGCGGTGACGACCATGGAGCACTACGTGCTCCACGTCCAGGACGAGACCGACAAGAAGGCCGTCACCACGCGCATCGCGGCCCGTGACGGGCGGGTCATCCTCTTCCTCGACACCAAGCGGGCCGCCGACCGGCTGACCAAGCGGCTACTGGCCGTCGGTGTCCGCGCGGCGGCACTGCACGGGGGCCGCTCCCAGCCGCAGCGCAATCGCACCCTGGAGCAGTTCAAGAGCGGCCAGGTCACCGCCCTGGTGGCGACGAACGTCGCGGCCCGCGGCATACATGTCGACGACCTCGACCTCGTCGTGAACGTCGATCCGCCCACCGACCACAAGGACTACCTGCACCGGGGCGGCCGCACGGCCCGCGCGGGCGGTTCCGGCAGCGTGGCCACACTGGTCCTGCCCGACCAGAAGCGGGACGTCACCCGGCTCATGTCGGACGCTGGCATCCGCCCCCGGACGTCCCGGATCACCTCGAGCGACCCGGAACTGGCCGTCATCACCGGCGCGCGTGAGCCTTCCGGCGTGGCCGTCATCATCGAGGTCCCCCAGCCGGTGACATCGACGGCGTCCCGCGCGGACGGGAAGACCGGCAGGCGGTCCGGCAGCCGACGCCGAAACGGCGGCGAGGCCAAGGCGGCGGGTACCACCACCGGGTCGGGGAGCCGGGGCACCGGCCGCCGGGCCGCGTCCGGGGCGCCGGCGTCCACCACGACCGCCACCACCTCCGCGACCGGTGGGCGAGGATCCGCCCGCCGGACGGCATCCGGCGGGGCAACTGGCGGTGCGGTCAGAGCGGGCGGCCGCGGCTCCGACCGCCGGTCCACGGCCGGGGCTGCGACCGGCGCCGGCGCCTCCGGCAAGGCTGTCCGCAGCGGATCCGGCCGACGGGCGAAGAGCGGCGGAGGCACGGGCGACACCGCCGGGCGCAACGCCGACCGGCGAGGCGGCCGCCGCACCTCGGCCAACTAGACCGCGCTCTGGGGCTGCGGCCGCACTTCTGCCGCTCAGACCGCTGCGCTGCGATTGCGGCTGCGCCTCTGCCACTCGGGCCGCTGCTCGGCGGCTGCGCCTCTGCCACTCGGGCCGCTGCTCGGCGGCTGCGCCTCTGCCACTTGGGCCGCTGCTCGGCGGCTGCGCCTCTGCCGCTTAGGCCAGAGCTCCGCCGCTCCGGCAGCGCCTTTGGCACCTAGGCCGCTGCCCTGTGGCTGCACTTCTGCCGCTTAGGTCGCTGGTCGGCGGCTGCGCCTCTGCCGCTTAGCCCGGAGCTCCGCCGCTCCGGCAGCGCCCTTTCACCTGGGCCGCGTCAAGCGACGCCCGCCCCGGTGTGGCATCAGTGGAGACGACGTAGGCCCGCCCCCGGAAACGGGGACGGGCCACGTGTGTTGCTGGGGGGTGCGTCAGCGGTCGCTGCTCGCTCCACGCCGGCGCAGGCCGAAGAAGACCGCGCCGCCGCCGAGGGCGACCAGGCCGACCGCGATGCCCGCGATCATGCCGGTGTTGGAGTTCGCACCGGTCTCCGCGAGGTTGGAGTCACCGGCCGCCGGGGACGGGGCGCTGCTCACCGTGTCCGCGGGGGCGGTGCTGTCGCTCTCCGACGGGGTCGGGGTCGGCGAGTCGGTCTCCTCGGCCGGGGTCGAGGCGGGGGCCGACGGGGTCGGGGTGTCCGACGGAGCCGGCGGCTCTTCCTTCTTGCAGGCCGTGGAGGGGGTCGTCAGGTTCGGCGTGATGTCCTCGTCGACATAGCCGGCGGCCTTGACGTGGACGCGGTACTCGGCGTCCGGCTTCCAGTTCTCGGCGAAGGTGATGGTGACGCCCTCGCGGGAGCCCTTGACCACCTGCTCACCGACCTTCTTCAGGTCGGCGCCGTTGTTCTGGAGGAACACCGTGATGGTCGCCGGGACACCGCTGGGGTCCACGTCGGTGACGGTGATGACGCCCTTGTCGCCGTCGCACTTGGCTTCGGCGGAGAATTCACTGATGTTGCACGCGAGCGCGGTGCCCGCGGCGGAGAGCGCGAGCGCGGCCGAGGCGGAGGCGACACCCAGAGCGCGCACGGAACGCGCGGCAGTACGGCGGTTTATGGACACGTTTGTCCTTACGGGAGTTGCACCACTGAGGGGGGTTCGGAGAGGGCCGGTGACGCGACATCACCGTCCCCAGGAGTCTCACAGGTTTATAAGCGTGGCATAAGGAGTGTCAACGCATATGCAGCCTACAGGCGTTGGCTTTGCCCTCTTATTAACAGCCGAGACGTTTCAATGCCTCCGGCGCCTCCTCGATCCGGTCAACCAGGGCAATCCGGGCCTCCATCGACCGTTCCCTGGCAAGGGACTTGAGCAGCGGCCAGGCCGGCAGCCTCTCCGTCCAGTGCGCGCGGTCGACCAGGACCATCGGGGTTGGTTCACCGCGCGACTCGTAGTAGTTCGGCGTCGCGTTGTCGAAGATCTCCTGTACGGTCCCGGCGGCGCCCGGCAGGAAGACGACGCCCGCGTTCGAGCGGGCCAGCAGGCCGTCCTCGCGGGTGGCGTTGGCGAAGTACTTCGCGATGTGCGAGGCGAAGGGGTTCGGCGGCTCGTGGCCGTAGAACCAGGTCGGGATGCCGACGGAGCGGCCGCCCTTGGGCCAGCGGGCGCGCACCTCGAAGGCGGCGGAAGCCCAGTCGGTGATCGAGGGCGTGAACCCCGGTGCCTTGGCGAGGAGTCGGAGGGCGTCGGTGAGCATCCCGTCGTCGAGCGGGGCGGCGTACGCGCCGAGGTTGGCGGCCTCCATCGCGCCCGGGCCGCCGCCGGTGGCGACCGTGAGACCGGCGCGGGCCAGCTCCCGGCCGAGCCGGGCTGCGCCCTCGTACGCCTGCGTGCCGCGGCGCATCGCGTGGCCGCCCATGACGCCCACCACCCGGGCGCCGGACAGGAGTTCGTCGAGCGCGTCCGAGATGGAGTCGTCGTGGATCGCGCGGAGCATGGAGGCGTAGACGTCGCGGTCGGCCTTCGTCCGCTGGAACCAGGCGTAGGCGTGGGCGTCGGGTGTGTTCTCGTAGCCGTCCGCGAGGGCGGCGAAGAGTTCGTCGGGGGAGTAGACCAGGCCCCGGTACGGGTCGAAGGGGAGGTCGGGGACCGGGGGGAAGACCAGGGCGCCGCCGGTGCGGATCTTCGCCGCGGCCTCCTCGCGCATCGGGCAGCCGAGGAAGACCGCGCCCGTGGTGTCGGTGCCGAGCAATTCGCGTGTACGGTCCGTCAGGTCGACTGCCTGGACCCGGAATCCGGCGAGGGAGCCGCGCGCCGAGACGGTCGCGTCGAACTCCTCCAGAGTCTCTATCTCACGGTCGTCGTGGTGGGCCGCATGGGCGGGCATCGTCTGCACCCGCCCATGCTAGGCACCCTGTGTCGTGCGGCTGTTGTCAGCCCTCGATGGCCGACGGGTCCATCCATACGATCTCCCAGCTATGGCCGTCGAGGTCGTCGAAGCCACGGCCGTACATGAAGCCCTGGTCCTGGACCTGCTCCGACGCCGTGCCGCCCGCGGCGACCGCCTTCTCGACCAGCTCGTCGACCTTCTCGCGGCTCTCGGCGCTCAGACAGATCGCCACCTCGCTGGTCTTCGTGGCGTCCGCGATCTCCTTCTTCGTGAAGGTCGAGTAGAACGGCTTGGTGAGCATCATCGCGACGATGGTGTCGCTGATCACGACGGACGCCGCGTTCTCGTCGCTGAACTGCGCGTTGATCGAGTAGCCCAGCTCCGTGAAGAACTTCTTCGACGCGTCGAGGTCGTTCACGGGCAGGTTCACGAAGATCATCTGCTGGTAGGCGGGGGCGCTCATCGTGGTCTCTCCCATCGGGGTGGTTGCTGTTCGCTGGGGTAGACCGAGGGTCCGATCGGAACTCATCGCCCGGGGGTGACTTTTCCTCACGGGTTTTCCGGGGCTTCGGCCACGGCCGCGAAGGACGCGTCAGCGAGCGGCCAGGGGCAGTGCGGCCAACTCCGCGACGAAGAGGGTCAGCGGGCAGAAGACGGCCAGCAGGACGCCGGTGCGCAGGGCGGCGGCGCTGCGGAGCATCCTGGTCGGCGCGCCGAGGCGGAGCAGCGCGGCCGTGGTGTCGGCGCGGGCCTGCCTGGCCTCCAGCGCGGCCATGAGCAGGGTGGTCACGGTCGCGCCGCCGACCACGGTCGCGCCGAGGGCGGAGAGGGGGCCGATGGCGGCGGTGGCCGCGGAGCCGGACAGGGGAGCCATGGCGTAGACGGCGGCGGCCACGGCGCACACGATGCCGAGGGGGCGGCCGATCCGGGTGGCCTCCGCCATCAGGCCGCGGCCGGCCAGGAGACGCAGCGGCCCGGGCCGTACGGACTGGAGGAACCGGCCGCACAGATGGGTGAGACCGGGCGCGGCGAGGGCGAGGCCGACGGCGGCCAGGACCCAGCCGAGCAGGACCGCGGCGGGACCGGTGGGCAGGGCCGTGGGCAGGGTGAGGGGGTCGTGCTCCGCGGTGCGGCCGGCGTAGGTCTCCACGGCCAGGCCCGCGGTGAGGATGGTGATGCCCCAGGGGAGGCCCGCGGGTGGTTTGCGGGGCACCGGGAAGTGGGCCAGGTCGTCCAGCGTCCGCCGGCTGTCGTCCTCCTCCTCGTCCGGCGCCTGGGCCGGAGCGATCGCCAGGACCTGCGCGGCACCGCCCTTCTGCGGGACGGGCGCGGCCCCGGCCGAGGCGGCCCGCGGCGCTGACCCGGCGCCCCGTACGGCATCCCGCAACCGCGCCCCGAACCGCCCGTACGCTCCGAACGTCTCGCGGCCCGCCGGCCTGCCTGACGCCCCGAAGCGGCCGTGGGCCCGTGCCCTGGCCTTCGTCGCGGCGGGCGCGAGGGCCTTCGGGCGCAGCAGCAGGGCGACCGCCGCGGACGCCAGCACCGGTGCCAGGGCCAGGAGCGTCAGGGCGGCCGGCAGCGGCAGGGGGCTGTCCGCCGCCAGGAACTGCGCGGCGGCGCCGTCGAAGGGCATGCCCGTCAGGTCACCCCGCAGGTGCAGGAAGACCACGAGGGCCAGCATCGAGCCGAGCGCGCAGGACAGGGCCGTCGTGGTGGCCGAGACCAGCATGAGGCGGCCCGGTCCGAGGCCGATCGCCGCGAGGCCGGGACGCGGTCTGGTACCGGGGTCCGTGCGGGCCACCGCGACCGCGAGGTGGATCGTCGCGGCCAGCGGAGGCGCGCACCAGGCCAGCCGGAGGGTGGCCGCGGCGGGGGAGTCCGGGTGGGACATCGCGTAGCCGAGGGCGGACAGCAGCAGGAAGCCCGTGCCCGCCGAAGCCGCCGCGACGAGCAGCCGGCGCACCTGTACGGCGGGATGGGCGCTGCGGGTCAGACGGAGAGCGAGCACGCGGCCCGGCCTTCCGCCTCGGTGACCGGAGGCAGGTGCACCGTGTTCACGCGACGCCCGTCCAGCAGGGTCACGCTGCGGTCGGCGAGGGCTGCCGTGTCCGCGTCATGGCTGGCCAGTACCACGGTGATGCCGTGCGAACGGGCGGCCGTCGTCAGGGTGCGCAGCACGTGCGTACGGTCGGCGCGGTGCAGGGAGGCCGTCGGCTCGTCGGCGAACAGCACCATCGGGGAGGGGGCAAGCGCACGGGCGATGCAGACGCGCTGGCGCACGGCCTGGACGACCTGATGCGGGCGCTTGCGGGCCGCCTCACCGATGTCCAGGCGCTCCAGCCACTCCAGCGCGGCCGTCTTGGCGCGGCGGCGGCTGGTGCCGCGCAGCATCAGGGGCAGGGCCGTGTTCTCCCAGACGTTCAGCTCGGGGACGAGCGACGGCGTGGGATCGACCCACGCGAACCGGTCGCGGCGCAGCCGCTCGCGGGCCACCGGGCCCATCGTGTGCACCGGCACGCTGTTGAACCAGACCTCGCCGCGCCGCGCCTGGGCCAGGCCGGACAGACAGCGCAGCAGGGCGGTCTTGCCGCTGCCGCGCGGACCGATGACGGCGAGGATCTCGCCCTCCTGGACACCGAGCGAGACTCCGCTGAGCGCGGGCGAGCCGTCGTTGTACGAGAAGTGCAGGGCGCGTGCCCAGAGCACGTCGTTGTCCGGCGGGGCCACCATGGCGTACACCTCGGTTCTGATCCGTTTTCCCGTTCCTCGATCCCCCGTGCGGGGGAACGAAGGCTGGGCTGATCGGTCACTGGCACGCTAGGCAGCCGTCGCCCGAAGCCGGGACAGCACAGGGCCCCGGGCCGCCGTGTCTCACTCGAACGGGCGGCACCGGGGCCAGTGTGTTGATCATTCCGGCCGCGGGGCGGCGGAGGTCAGCCGGGGGTCAGAGCTTCGTCCACGCCTCCGACAGCGTTCCGCGCAGGATCTGCTCGATCTCGTCGAACGTCTCCTGGTTGGAGATCAGCGGCGGGGCGAGCTGGATGACCGGGTCGCCGCGGTCGTCGGCACGGCAGTACAGGCCGTTCTCGAAGAGCTTCTTGGACAGGAAGCCGTACAGGACGCGCTCGGTCTCCTCGTCGTTGAAGGACTCCTTGGTCGCCTTGTCCTTCACCAGCTCGATGCCGTAGAAGAAGCCGTTGCCGCGGACGTCGCCGACGATCGGCAGGTCGTGCAGCTTCTCCAGCGTCCCGCGGAACGCGGCCTCGTTGTCGAGGACGTGCTGGTTGAGGCCCTCGCGCTCGAACAGGTCGAGGTTGGCGATGCCCACGGCCGCGGAGACCGGGTGGCCGCCGAAGGTGTAGCCGTGCAGGAAGGTGTTGTCGCCCTTGTAGAAGGGCTCCGCCAGGCGGTCGGAGACGATGCAGGCGCCGATCGGGGAGTAGCCCGAGGTCATGCCCTTGGCGCAGGTGATCATGTCCGGGACGTAGCCGAACTTGTCGCAGGCGAACGTCGTGCCCAGGCGGCCGAAGGCGCAGATGACCTCGTCCGACACCAGCAGCACGTCGTACTGGTCGCAGATCTCGCGCACCCGCTGGAAGTAGCCGGGCGGGGGCGGGAAGCAGCCGCCCGCGTTCTGCACCGGCTCCAGGAAGACCGCGGCGACCGTGTCCGGGCCCTCGAAGAGGATCTGCTGCTCGATCTGGTCGGCGGCCCAGCGGCCGAAGGCCTCGGGGTCGTCGCCGAAGAGCGGGGCGCGGTAGATGTTGGTGTTCGGGACCTTGTGCGCACCCGGAACCAGCGGCTCGAACGGGGCCTTCAGGCCCGGCAGGCCGGTGATGGACAGGGCGCCCTGCGGGGTGCCGTGGTAGGCGACGGCGCGGGAGATGACCTTGTACTTGGTGGGCTTGCCGACGAGCTTGAAGTACTGCTTGGCGAGCTTCCAGGCGGTCTCCACCGCCTCGCCGCCGCCGGTGGTGAAGAAGACCTTGTTGAGGTCGCCCGGCGCCTCGTTCGCCAGCCGCTCCGCCAGCTCGACAGCCTTCGGGTGGGCGTAGGACCACACCGGGAAGAACGCCAGCTCCTGCGCCTGCTTGAAGGCGGTCTCGGCGAGCTCCGTGCGGCCGTGACCGGCCTGGACCACGAACAGGCCGGCGAGACCGTCGAGGTACCGCTTGCCCTTGTCGTCGTAGATGTAGGTACCCTCGCCCCGGACGATGGTCGGGACGGGTGCCTTCTCGTACGAGGACATGCGGGTGAAGTGCATCCACAAGTGGTCGTACGCGGTCCTGCTGAGGTCCTGAGGGCTGTTGGTGCTCACGGTTATCGGGTCCTCACGGTTATCGGGTTCCCCACATGTAGGTCTGCTTCTTGAGCTTGAGGTAGACGAAGCTCTCGGTCGAGCGCACTCCTGCAAGGGCCCGGATGCGTTTGTTGATGACGTCCAGGAGGTGGTCGTCGTCCTCGCAGACGATCTCCACCATCAGGTCGAACGACCCGGCGGTCATCACCACGTACTCGCACTCGGACATGGCGGTCAGCGCGTCGGCCACGGACTCCACGTCGCCCTCGACGTTCACGCCGACCATCGCCTGCCGCCGGAAGCCCACGGTGAGCGGGTCCGTGACGGCGACGATCTGCATGACGCCCTGGTCGAGCAGCTTCTGGACGCGCTGGCGCACGGCCGCCTCGGACAGGCCGACGGCCTTGCCGATGGCCGCGTACGGCCGGCGGCCGTCCTCCTGAAGTTGTTCGATGATGGCGAGGGAGACGGCGTCCAGCGTGGGGCCGCCGCCGTTCCTGGACTCGCGGGAGTCCCTGTGCTCTGCGCTTCGACTGGCCACGACGTCACTGTGCACGACGTCTCGACAGTTCCGCAAGGCCGAGGCGATGAAATTCGTTGTTTACGTGACTGAGTACTGCGGATTTCGCAGAAGAGGCGCCAGTGGGGGTGTTGAAAACGTGGGCCTGCCGATTAGGGTGGGTGTCTCAGAGAATGGACAGTTCGACCTGACACAGGAGGCCGGCAGTGAGCACCGAGCTGCGTCGTCTGCGCAACTACATCGACGGTGAGTTCCGGGACGCCGCCGACGGACGGACCACCGAGGTGGTCAACCCCGCGACGGGCGAGGCGTACGCGACCGCGCCGCTGTCCGGACAGGCGGACGTCGACGCCGCGATGGAGGCCGCCGCGCGCGCCTTCCCCGCCTGGCGTGACGCGACCCCCGCCGAGCGCCAGAAGGCTCTGCTGAAGATCGCGGACGCCTTCGAGGAGCGCGCCGAGGACCTGATCGCCGCCGAGGTGGAGAACACCGGTAAGCCGATCGGCCTCACGCGGTCCGAGGAGATCCCGCCGATGGTCGACCAGATCCGCTTCTTCGCCGGCGCGGCGCGGATGCTGGAGGGCCGCTCGGCCGGCGAGTACATGGAGGGCCTGACCTCCATCGTGCGCCGTGAGCCGATCGGCGTCTGCGCGCAGGTCGCGCCCTGGAACTACCCGATGATGATGGCCGTATGGAAGTTCGCCCCGGCCCTCGCCGCGGGCAACACGGTCGTCCTGAAGCCGTCCGACACGACCCCCGCGTCGACGGTCCTGATGGCCGAGATCATCGGCTCCGTCCTGCCCAAGGGTGTCTTCAACGTCATCACCGGCGACCGTGACACCGGCCGCATGATGGTCGAGCACTCCACGCCGGCGATGGCCTCCATCACCGGTTCCGTGCGGGCCGGCATGCAGGTCGCCGAGTCGGCGTCGAAGGACCTCAAGCGGGTCCACCTGGAGCTCGGCGGCAAGGCGCCGGTCGTCGTCTTCGAGGACACCGACATCGCCAAGGCCGTCGAGGACATCTCCGTCGCGGGCTTCTTCAACGCCGGGCAGGACTGTACGGCCGCCACGCGCGTCCTCGTCCACCACTCCATCCACGACGAGTTCGTGCAGGCGCTCGCGAAGGCCGCCGCCGACACGAAGACGGGCCAGCCGGACGACGAGGACGTGCTCTTCGGCCCCCTGAACAACCCGAACCAGCTCAAGCAGGTCTCCGGGTTCATCGAGCGGCTGCCCGCCCACGCGAAGGTCGAGGCGGGCGGTCACCAGGTCGGTGACAAGGGGTACTTCTTCGCGCCGACCGTCGTGTCCGGGCTGAAGCAGGACGACGAGATCATCCAGAAGGAGGTCTTCGGGCCGGTCATCACCGTGCAGTCCTTCACGGACGAGGCGCAGGCCGTCCTGTGGGCGAACGGTGTCGAGTACGCGCTCGCGTCGTCGGTGTGGACCAAGGACCACGGGCGCGCGATGCGGATGTCCAAGGCGCTGGACTTCGGCTGCGTGTGGATCAACACGCACATCCCGCTGGTCGCGGAGATGCCGCACGGCGGGTTCAAGAAGTCCGGGTACGGCAAGGATCTGTCGGCGTACGGGTTCGACGACTACACGCGGATCAAGCACGTGATGACGTCCCTGGACGCATAGGTCGTACATCGCCTGCGGGTGCGTGGGGGCTGGTCGCGCAGTTCCCCGCACCCCTTCAGGGCGTGATCGACAGGGTGTCTGCTTGGCACCGTTCCGCTTGACGGGGCGTCCATTGCAGGGCCCTCGGCAAGGGCGGCATGCTGCGGCAATGGCCCTCCCACCGATGAACTCCCCGCTGTCCCGCCGGAATCTGCTGCGCACGCTCGGTGCTGGCACCCTGCTCGGGGGACTCGCCGGATGCGGTGTGCGGCCCGCCTATGTGTCGCCCGCCGACCGGGCCGCCACCGATGTCTCCGCCACCGAGAAGCGGCTCAACTGGGCCAACTGGCCGCTGTACATCGACACGGACGACGAGAACGCGACGCGCCGGCCCACGCTTGAGGCGTTCCAGAAGCGCACGGGCATCTCCGTCGACTACGTCGAGGAGATCAACGACAACGACGAGTTCTTCGGCAAGATCAGCCCCGCCCTGATGAACCACCAGCGCACCGGCCGCGACCTCATCGTCATCAGCGACTGGATGTGCGCCCGGTTCGTACGGCTGGGCGGGGTGCAGGAAATGGACCGGACGCGTCAGCCGAACGTGACGAAGTACCTGGACCCGCTGCTTCGTTCACCGGCCTTCGACCCCGGACGGAAGTTCACCGTGCCGTGGCAGTCCGGCATCACCGGCATCGCGTACAACCGCCGCCGACTGGGCCGCGAGATCCGCCATGTCTCCGACCTGTGGGCGAGCGACCTGAAGGGCCGGGTGACCCTGCTCTCCGGTCTCGACGAGGCCTTCGCCCTGCTCATGCAGGGCAACGGCGTCGACATCACCCGCTGGACGGCGGACGACTTCCACACGGTCTGCGACCAGGTCGAGAAGCAGATCGGCCGGGGCCAGATCCGCCGCTTCACCGGCAACGACTACATCAAGGACCTCGCCGGCGGAGACGTCCTGGCCTGCCAGGCGTACTCGGGCGACGTCATCCAGCTCCAGGCGGACGATCCCGACATCCGCTTCGTCGTCCCCGAGGAGGGCGCCGAGCTGTGGTCGGAGTCCCTGATGGTCCCCAACCTCGCCCGCCACAAGGCCAACGCCGAGCGGCTGATCGACTACTACTACGAGCCCGAGGTCGCCGCCGAACTGGCCGCCTGGGTCAACTACGTCTGCCCCGTCCCCGCAGCCCAGGACGTCCTCGCCTCCGCCAAGGACGCGGAAACCGCCGCCCTGGCCGAGGACCCGCTGATCTTCCCCGACAAGGCGATGCGCGAACGCCTCGCCATCGCGCGGGACATCACGTCGGAGGAGCGGGTGGAGTTCGCCAAGCGGTGGAACGCGATCGCGGGGTTGTAGGGGCCGCGTACCAGCGCTCCTACCAGTGACCCTGCCGGTGCACCGCCGTACGGCCCACCGTCGCCGCCAGTTTGCGCAGCCGGCGCCAGTCCAGGCGCGGTCCGCGCTGGGGGACGCCGGGGCGTTTGCGGGGGACGCGGACGCGCAGGGCGCCCGAAGTGATGCGGATGTGGACCGGGGCGGGCAGCACCAGGGCCTCGCCGTCGATGCCGGCCTCGATCTCCTCGCGGTCGGCCTCGATGACCACCTCGGTCGCGGTCAGGATGCTGAGGCCGGGCGGCGCGGGGTCGAGGAGCAGGGCGGCGGCCTCGGCCGCGCTGTCCACCCTGATGCCCAGGACGCCGAGGACGGCGGCGTCGAGGCGGTCGCGGCGGCCCAGCCCGAAGGGGTCGTCGGTGCGGTAGGGGTTGTTGCTGACCAGCACGGCATGCGGAGCGTCGAGCGTGGTGCCCGCCGCCCGGACGGTCAGCAGCGGGCCCTGCTGACGGGTGAGCAGGTCGGGCAGCAGCTCCAGGCTCGTGCCGATCTTGTCGTCGCGGTAGCCCGGGCTCTGCACGATGGCCGCGTACGCCCCGAAAGAGGCGTTGTTGACGAAGGGCCGACCGCTGGCGAAGCCGAGGTCGACGCGCAGTTCCACGCCGTCGACGAGCGCGTCGAGACAGGCGGCGGGGTCCTCGCGGTCGAGGCCGAGGTCCATGGCGAAGTGGTTGCGGGTGCCGGCGCTGATCACCAGGAACGGGATGTCGTACGCGGCGGCGACGGCCGCGACCAGCGCCTGGGTGCCGTCCCCGCCCGCGACACCCAGCAGGTCCGCGCCCTCCGAAACGGCCTTGCGGGCCAGGGC
Organism: Streptomyces sp. NPDC036764; assembly: GCF_055609385.1. Taxonomy (NCBI): domain Bacteria; kingdom Bacillati; phylum Actinomycetota; class Actinomycetes; order Kitasatosporales; family Streptomycetaceae; genus Streptomyces; species Streptomyces sp. NPDC036764. The sequence continues at coordinate 122,113 of NZ_JBVJPT010000015.1, read as the reverse complement.
GGTGACGTCCTGGTGCTCCTCGGGGTCGAGGAGGACGACCTCGGCGCCGAGCCGTTCGGCCTTCTCCTTGAGCGCGAAGCGGTCCACCTTCCCGCCGCCCGAGCGGGGGTTCATGATCAGGACCGCCCGCCGGGGCGGTGCCGCCTTGCGCCCGCGCATCACCCGCACCCGTGGGCTGCCCGTGCCCCGCAGCGCGTACCGGCCGCTCCACACGGCCACCGTCCACAGCGCCACGGACACCAGCAGCGCCCAGAACAGGGTGGCCGCGAACAGCGCGATCACGGCGGCCGGTACGGCCAGGGCCACGACGCCCGCCACCCAGCGCACCGGTCCGCGCAGCGTCAGCGTCCACCACACCGCCACCGCGCTGAGCCCCATGCCCGCCGCGCCGGCCACCAGCAGCAGAACGCCGCCGACCCCGCCGTAGGCGAGCGGCACGAGCACCGCGAGCCCCGCGGCAGCCAGCGCTGCCCGCGCCGCCCACCGCTGCCCCCGGTAAGCCCGTTCGCTCAGGTCCAGGCCCATGCATCCTCCCTCGTCGGCGGACATCGTAGGGCCGGAACGGGCCGCATCGCGGCCGGCGGTGTGGGTTCTCCTGCGGAAACCCGTTTTGAACGTGTTCAACTCCAGGCGTACGCTCCTCCCATGAGCGACAGAGCCGCCCTGCTCAAGGGCATCCGCGTCTGGCTGGCCTTCTTCGTCGTCTGCCTGGTGCTCAGCGGCGCCACGGCCTTCCCCCTCGTCCACGAACTGCGCTGGACCGAGGACCTGCTGCGCGCCCTTTCCGTGCCGGACCACCTCCCCGGCCTCATGGAGTGGATCGAACGCGTCCGGCGCGGGGTCGAGACCGCCGACGCCGACCACCCGTTCCTGCTCTACGGCACCGACTGGCTGGCCTTCGCCCACCTCGTCATCGCCGTCGCCTTCTACGGGCCGTACCGCGACCCGGTCCGCAACATCTGGGTCGTCGAGTTCGGGATGGTCGCCTGCGCCGGCATCATCCCGCTGGCCCTGATCTGCGGGCCGATCCGCGACATCCCCCTGTGGTGGTCGCTGATCGACATGTCCTTCGGCGTCTTCGGAGTGATCCCCCTGTACGTCGTGCGCAAGAAGATCAAGCGACTGGAGGCGCTGACCGAGCCGTCGGCGCCCCCGGCCGCTGCCGCCGCCGTCAGCGGTTGAACGCCGGGAAGGCGAAGCGCTGGGCGATGGCGAGGCCGTCGCCCTTCGCATCGGTGGAGTTGACGGAGTAGACGACCGTCCGGGACAGGTCACGGGTGGCCGCGACCACGGTGTGATAGCCGGGGCGGGCACCCGTCTTGCCCCAGATCTCCTTGCCGTTGAGGTCGTAACGCTCCAGCGCGGCACCCATGGTGGCCCCCTCGATGTCGGGGACCGTGAACATCTCCTCCAACTGCGGCTCGGGCACCACCTGGCCGCGGAACAGTGCGAACAGCAGCCGCTCCAGGTCGGCCGTCGTGGAGATCAGGTCGCCGGCCGCGAACCGGTCGGACATGTTCCACTCGGTCACGTCGACCAGGTGGCCGTCGATCCAGTCGTAGCCGCGGTTGTGCGGCCCGTGGACCCGCGGGTCGGGGCCCGCCGGGAACGAGGTGTGCCGCATGCCGAGCGGGCGGAAGATCCGTACGGCCGCCTGATGGGCGTAGGAGTCGCCGGTGACCTTCTCGATCAGCAGGCCCAGCACGGTGTAGTGGATGTTGCCGTACCGCTGGAACTCGCCGGGCGCGTGGTCCGGGTCGGGGCCCTTCGCGACCGACGCGGCCACCACCTCCTGCGGGGTCAGCGTCTCGAAGCGGTGCGGGTAGCCGTCGTCCACGTCCTCGCCGAGGGACGCCCCGGGCTGAAGGCCGCTGGTGTAGTTCAGCAACTGCCGTACGGTGATGGGCGCGAAGTCGTTCGTGAGCAGGCCGGGCAGGTAGTGCTGCACCGTCCCGTCGAGCGAGATCCGCCCCTCGGCGGCGAGTTGCAGCACGATCGCCGCGGTCACGATCTTCGTCGTGGAACCGGCGCGGAAGCGGGCGTTCTCCAACGCCGGCGCCCCGGTTCTCATGTCCCGCACGCCGGCCACCCCGTGCCAGGTCCCCTTGCCGCCCACCCGGATCAGTGCGGCCGTGGCGTCCTTGTCGGGCAGCCCGGCCAGTGCGGCGCACAGGGCCTTCACGTCCGGGCCGTTCGGCGACGCGGCCTCGACCGCACGCGCGGAGCAGGACGAGGGTGGCGCGGGCCGCGCCGACGCCGTCCCCGCCAGCGGTATCGCGGTGAGCGTCAGCGCGAGCGCGGAGGTGAGGAGGGTGGGCAGGGGGCGTACGGGCATCAGGTGCTCCTGAGATCGGTCGGTGGGAGGTCCGTGATCATCGTCGCCGCGGCGCGGGCCCGTCCGGATCGTCGGCGAGGAGGGGCTCGGACCCTGGGGCGGCCCGGAGCAAGTTCCCTACGGAGTAAGGGTGTTGTAGGGGATCGTCCTTACGGGCCACCGGACGCGGTGCCACCGGCCGGACCGAAAAAGTGTTATCGCCGCCCCCTTCACCCCGTCTCCACTCGCGTCCCCCCCCCCCCGCCCCCCACACCCGGGAGCCCCGATGTCCCGCCCGTACCCGAAGCGGAATGTGATCTCCGATATAGCCAAAGGTGCAGGTCCGGCTGAGAAGGTGCGTGCGGGCGGCGAATGACCCGGGAGAGGACGTACGTGGACGGGAGAGCCGGCCGGCAGTGGCGCTCCACCATCGCGGCGGCGCAGGCCGGTGACCGGCAGGCGCTGGACGAGTTGGTCGAGGGCTGGCTGCCGCTGGTCTACAACGTGGTCGGGAGGGCCCTGAACGGCCATGCCGACGTCGACGACGTCGTCCAGGAGACCATGCTGCGCGCCGTCGACAACCTCGGCTCGCTGCGCGACCCGGACAGCTTCCGCTCCTGGCTCGTCGCCATCGCCATGCGGCAGATACGGGATCGCGCCCGCCGCAGACAGCCCGCGCAACTCGACGAGTCGGCCGCGCGCGAGGCCTCCGACTTCGCCGAACTCACCGTCCTGCGGCTCCGGTTGGAGGGGCAGCGGCGCGAGGTCGCGGAGGCGGTGCGCTGGCTGGACGAGGAGGACCGGCAGTTGCTGTCGCTGTGGTGGCTGGAGGTCGCGGGCGAGCTGACCCGGCGGGAACTGGCCGCGGCGGCCGGGATCAGCCGGCAGCATGCCGCGGTGCGCGTGCAGCGCGTGAAGGAGCGGCTGGAGACCGCGCGCGGCATCGTGCGGGCGCTGGACGGCGCCTGCCCCGGCCTGCGCGAGCTGACCGCCCGCTGGAACGGCCGGGCCGACTCGGTCTGGCGCAAGCGGCTGGCCCGGCACATCAGGGGCTGCGGCTACTGCGGCGACACCCGCGAGGCCGTCGTACCGGCGGAACGCCTCCTCGTCGGCATCGCGCTCGTCCCCGTCCCGGTCGGCTTCACACTGGCCCTGGCGTTCGGCGGCAAGACCGCGGCCGCGGCGACCGCGGCCTCCGTCGGCTGGTCCGCCAAGGTGATGGCCGCCCTCACCCAGCCCGCCGTGGCGGTGACGGCCGGCGCGACACTCGTCGCCGGCGGCGCCTACGTCGTCACCCAGACCCCCGACGCGCCGCCCCCGCGCGCGGCCGCCCCCACGGCGGCGAGCACCGCCCGCCCGCCGTCCCCCCTCCCGTCCGCGTCACCGACGCCCACACCCTCGCCCACGCCCTCCGCGTCGCCGTCGGCCACGCGGAAGACCGAGCTGTACGGCACTGTCGTCGACGCCGTCGACCGGGCCCCCGACCCGGACGCCGAGCCCGCCGCCCTGCCCCGCCGGCCCGAGTCCGGCGTCACCAGCACCGGCGGCGCGCACGCAGTGATGAACCACCGCGGCGACAGCGTCACCCTCACCGGCCGGGGCTATGTCCTCGTCCGCTGGCAGATCTCGCCGGGGTACCGGGCGGGCGGCCTGGTCATGCCGGCCTGGACCGGGCTGAAGGGCAGGCTCTTCCACGTCGCCTCGGGCGGCGGGCGCCGTATGGACGACCGCGTCAGCGACACCGACGACTCCGCCACCGGCATGGGCAGTTCGACCACCGGCTACGCCGTACTGCCGCCCGGCACCCAGCAGATGTGGCAGAACGAGTGGTTCTACGTCGACGGCAGCGTCACCCTCATCCAGAACGAACGCGGCGCCGACTACGGCCTCAGCGTCTTCCCGTCGGACTGGGACGCGGTGCACGAGGACATCACCCACGGTCCGCCCGAGGGCGCGACCCGCTACGGCCTCGTCCGCGACACCGGCAAGGACGACGCCCCCGTACCGCAGTACGTCACCCGCTCGACTCCCGCGGACGCGGCGACCGTGCCTCAGGAGTCCCGCGTGTAGCGCTGCGCGGCCGCGCCTCGCGCTTCCAGGAGGACGCCGAGGCGGTTCGTGGTGATCGAGTCGACGCCCAGGTCCAGCAGACGGCGGATCGAGCGCCGGGTGTCAGGGGTCCAGACGGACAGCAGATGGCCGCCCCGGTGGACGCGCTCGGCGAGGGCGTGGTCGACCAGCGCGAACCGGTAGTTCAGCCAGCGCGGACGCACCGCGTCCAGCAGGGCGGGGCGCGGCGGCGCCAGCGTCGTCCAGGTCAGGGCGATCTCGGCGGCCGGGTCGGCCTCCCGCACGGCGAGCATGGCGGCGGCGTCCGCGCAGTAGTACACCCGGTCCTGCGCCCCGCACTCCCGCACGACGTCCACGATCCGGCGGGCCGTGCGCACATCGGGGGCGCCGGGCAGGTCGAGCATCACCCGGCTCCCGTCGCACACCGCGAGAGCCTGCGCCAGCGTCGGCACCCCGCCCTCGGTCAGCCCCCGCACCTCGGCCTCCGACAGCGCGCGCAGCGGCCGGTCCTGCTCCCACAGACGCTTCAGCGTCTCGTCGTGCAGCAGCACGGGCACGCCGTCCTTGGTGAGGCGCACGTCGATCTCCACCGCGTCCGCGCCCAGGGCGAGCGCGGAGCGCAGGGAGTCGAGCGTGTTCTCGCGGACGCGATAGGGGTCGCCGCGGTGGGCCACGGCGGTCACGTTCAGCATGAGGACATTCTGGGGGCGGGGGCCGGCGTGGAGACGTGCGAGGGCGGGCGGTTCAGGGCGCGAGCCACTTCGCCGTGTACGTGTCGATCTCCTCGGCGATCCGGGCCTTGCCGGACTCGTCGAGGAAGGACGCGGTGACGGCGTTCTTCGCGAGGTCGGCCAGACCCCGCTCGTCGAGGTCGAGGAGGCGGGCGGCGACGGCGTACTCGTTGTTGAGGTCGGTGCCGAACATCGGCGGGTCGTCGGAGTTGATCGTGACGATGATCCCGGCCTTCGCGAACTCCTTTATCGGGTGCTCGTCCAGGGTGCGCACCGCGCGCGTGGCGATGTTGGAGGTCGGGCACACCTCCAGCGCGATCCGGTGCTCGGCGAGATGCGCGAGCAGCTTCGGGTCCTGCGCCGAGCTGGTGCCGTGCCCGATGCGCTCGGCACGCAGGTGGGTGAGGGCGTCCCAGACCGTCTCCGGGCCGGTGGTCTCACCGGCGTGCGGCACCGAGTGCAGTCCGGCGGCGATGGCCCGGTCGAAGTACGGCTTGAACTGCGGCCTCGGTACGCCGATCTCGGGACCGCCGAGCCCGAAGGAGACCAGGCCCTCCGGGCGCACCCGGTCGTCGGTGGCGAGCCGCGCGGTCTCCTCGGCGGATTCCAGACCGGCCTCGCCGGGGATGTCGAAGCACCAGCGCAGCACGGTGCCGAACTCGGCCTCGGCCGCCTTGCGGGCGTCCTCGATCGCCGCCATGAAGGCGCGCTCGTCGATGCCGCGGCGGGTGGAGGAGAACGGCGTGATGGTCAGCTCGGCGTAGCGCACCTGCTGCCGGGCCAGGTCACGGGCCACCTCGTAGGTCAGCAGCCGTACGTCCTCCGGAGTGCGGATCAGGTCCACGACGGACAGGTACACGTCGATGAAGTGGGCGAAGTCCGTGAACGTGAAGTAGTCCGCCAGGGCCTCCGGGTCGGTGGGGACCTTGGAGTCGGGGTGGCGGGCGGCGAGTTCGGCGACGATGCGGGGGGAGGCGGAGCCGACGTGGTGCACGTGCAGTTCGGCCTTGGGCAGTCCGGCGATGAAAGCGTGCAGATCGCGCGGGACGCGGGCGTCGACGAGATGCTCGGTCAAGGTTCCTCCCCGGGAACGGCGCCTTCCGCCCGGTTCGTGGCCGGCGGGGCGCGGTGATCGGCTGATCGGTGACTCGGGGATCATCGTAGGCCGGTCCCGCGCCGCCGATGCCAGGGCCTTAGCATGACGGCACGTACGACAGAGGGGATCCCGCGCATGTCCGACGACGCGCAGACGCCGGAAGCGCCGGGGGAGGCAGCGCAGACCTCGCTTGACAAGCGGACCTCCCTCGACAAGCAGGACGCGGTGGGGGCGGGTGCCGCCGCGTCGGTGCCGGCGCCGCAGGGCGGTCACCCCTCTGTGGACCCCTGGGCGCCGCCGGCCGCGGATGCGCAGTCGGGGCCCGCCGAGCCCGCTGGTCCCGGGTACACCCTCGCCTCCAACGACACTCCGGCCTGGGCCGCGCCGTCCGTGCATGATCAGCGGACGGTCACCTCGATGCCGTCCTCCGGACCGGCGGGGGAGCCGCAGGATGCCGTGCCTGCGCCGCAGTGGGTCAATCCGTCGCCGGGGCCGCACGGCGCGCACGGGCCGGCCGACTCGGCGCCGAACCCGTTCGCGCCGCCGGGGGCCACGCCCGCGGATCCGTTTGCGCCGCCGGGGGCCACGCCGGTGAATCCCTTCGCGCCGCCGACGGCATCCGTCCCCTATGCCGCTCACGGCGAGCCCGTTCCTCCGCCGCCGATCTCACCCGAGGGGCCCGGGCAGGTTCCGTACGGTTATCCGGGCGGGGCCGGTTATCCGGCCGTCGGTCCGAGTGGGCCCGGTTATACGGCCGTCGGTCCGAGTGGCCTCGGCCCTGGTTATCCCGCCCCTGGTCCGGGTGGCCCCGGCTACTACGGATGGCCCGGGATGCCTCCTCTGCCGAGCAATGGCATGGGTACGGCCGGCCTGGTCCTCGGGATCATTTCGGCCGTGATCTTCTGTCTGTGGCCGGTGGCCATCATCGTGGGTGTGCTGGCCGTGATCTTCGGGGCGGTCGGGCGTGGGAAGGCGCGACGGGGTGAGGCGACGAACCCCGGTCAGGCGTTGGCCGGGATCATCTGTGGGGCGGCGGGTGTGGCTCTGGGGGTGGGGATGCTGGTGGTCGTGATCGCGGCTGGGCCGTAGCGGCGAGGCCGGGTCTTTCTCGCCCCCGCCGCCCCTGCTCTCCCCACTCTCGGCTTCGCTCGAGCGGGGGGACCCCCATCGCCCCCGGGGGGGCTGCCGCCCCCGGACCCCCGCATCGGCCCTGAACGGGCCTCGTCCTCAAACGCCGGACGGGCTGAAAGATGCGGGCCTGCCGTTGAGAGTGAGCGTCGGCCGCGCCGGACGGGCTGAAAGAACACGCCGGACGGGCTGAAAGAGCCTGGCCAGCCGCGTCCTCGGACGTCGGACGGCTGAAAGAACCTGACCAGCCTTGTCCTCCGACGCCGGACGGGCTAGGAAGCCAGACGCAGTCTCTCCCGCGCCTCCATCAACGCGAACCCCAGCAGATTCGGCCCCCGCCACCGCTGAGGATCGCCGGCCCCGTCATCCCCCGCGGCCAGTCCGATCCCCCACACCCGGTCCACCGGGCTCGCCTCCACCAGCACCCGGTCCCCGGTGCCCAGCAGGAACGCCCGCAGTTCCGGGTGCGACGCGAACTTGTGGACCGATCCCTCGACGACTATGCGGAACCGCTCCCGCTCCCATGCCGCGTTGTCGAACCCCCGCACCAGCCGCCCGGCCTTCTTCGCCAGGGAGGGGTGGTCCGCGGACAGTGCCTGCCGCTCCGCGTCCGGGTCTCCGAAGAGGCGGGCCTTCTCCGCCATCATCCAGTGCTCGGCGGTCGCATAGGACACGCCGGACACCGTGAAGGGCGACGGCCACCACTGACTCAGACAGCTCGCGCCGACACGGCTGTCGGGCAGCGGTCGGTGTCCCCAGAAGTGGAGATACTTGACCCTCGCCCCCGAGCGGACCTCCTGGATCAGGACATCCCAAGAATCGATCTTCGCCATGTGGCCGAGTCTGGCACGCACCACCGACATTCCGTCCTCGGTTTTCCAGGCCCACTCGACACCTGGTCGACAGATTCCGTCGCGTAACCAAAAGGCAACAACGGAATCACTTGTTGGAGTCCCTCTGCTCTGTCAGGATCGGCACTCAATTCGAGCCCGAGCCACGCCGGCCCCTGACGGGCACGGAGGGAGCGACATGCACAACCCGGGCACCGCCACCCCGGAACGATTCCCGGCCCAGGACCGCTTCGCGGACGGCGCGCAGTTCATCGCGGGCCGGTATGCGAAGGGGACCTCGGGGCGTACGCACGCCGTCGTGGACCCTGCCACCGGCGAGGAGGTGTACACCTACGACCTGGCCGGTGCGGATGACGTCGACGCGGCGGTCGCCGCCGCCCGCGCCGCCTTCCCCGGCTGGGCCGGTGCCACCCCCGGCGAGCGCTCCGACGCGCTGCACCGTTTCGCCGCCGTGCTCGCCGAACGTGCCGAGGAATTCGCCCGCGCGGAGTCCCTCCAGTGCGGCAAGCCGCTGAAGCTGACGCGTGAGTTCGACGTCCCGGGGACTACGACGCCGCCGTCGCCCGGCTCCAGAAGGCCGTCGACAACAAGCAGATCCGCCGGTTCACCGGCAACGACTACACCTCCGACCTCACCAGCGGCGACTTCGCCGCCTGCCTCGCCTGGGCCGGTGACGTCGTACAGCTCAAGGCCGACAGCCCGGACATCGACTTCCTGATCCCGGACAGCGGCTACATGACGTCGAGCGACAACATGCTCGTCCCCAACAAGGCCCGTCACAAGACGAACGCCGAGCGGCTGATCGACTACTACTACGAGCCGAAGGCAGCGGCCGAGCTCGCCGCCTACATCAACTACGTCTGTCCCGTGGACGGCGTGAAGGAAGAGCTCGCGAAGATCGACGAGGACGCGGCGAACAACCCGCTGATCCTCCCCGACAAGGCCATGCAGGCCGCCTCCCGTGCCTTCCGCTCACTGAGCTCGAAGGAAGAGACGGCCTACGAAGAGAAGTTCGCGAAGCTCACAGGGGCGTGACCACACCATGACCAACGACACCAGCGGCGACGTCCGCCTCTCCGGCATAGCCAAGACCTACGGCTCCTTCACCGCCGTGCACCCGCTCGACCTGACCGTGCCCCAGGGTTCCTTCTTCGCCCTGCTCGGCGCCTCCGGCTGCGGCAAGACCACCACCCTGCGCATGATCGCCGGTCTGGAGGAGCCCAGCGCCGGCACCGTCCACCTCGGCGACCAGGACGTGACCGCGCTCCCGCCGTACAAGCGCCCGGTGAACACGGTCTTCCAGTCCTACGCCCTCTTCCCGCACCTCGACATCTTCGAGAACGTCGCCTTCGGCCTGCGCCGGCGCGGCATCAAGTCGGTGAAGAAGCAGGTCGAGGACATGCTCGACCTCGTCCAGCTCGGCGAGCAGGCCCGCAAGAAGCCGCACCAGCTCTCCGGCGGCCAGCAGCAGCGCGTCGCCGTCGCCAGAGCGCTGATCAACCACCCCAAGGTGCTCCTCCTGGACGAGCCCCTCGGCGCCCTCGACCTGAAGCTGCGCCGCCAGATGCAGCTCGAGCTCAAGCGCATCCAGACCGAGGTCGGCATCACCTTCGTCCACGTCACGCACGACCAGGAGGAGGCCATGACGATGGCCGACACGGTCGCCGTGATGAACGCGGGCCGCGTCGAGCAGCTCGGCTCACCGACCGACCTCTACGAGAACCCGCGCACGACCTTCGTCGCCAACTTCCTCGGCACCTCCAACTTCATCGAGGCCGAGGTCGACTCCAAGAGCGGCGGCGACATCGTGCTGAAGGCGGGCGGCGGCAAGCTGGTCCTGCCCGAGGCGCGGTGCAGCGCACCCGCTTCGACCGGCGGCAAGGTGCTGGTCGGCGTGCGCCCCGAGAAGATCTCCCTCATTCCCGCCGAGGACGCCGGCGAGATACCCGAGGGCCGCAACCGCATATCCGGCAGGATCGCCGACTCCTCTTTCATAGGCGTCTCCACGCAGTACGTCATCGACAGCCCCGTCTGCCCCGAGTTCGAGGTCTACGCCCAGAACATCGACCGCGACACCCGGCTCGTGCCCGGCGCCGAGGTCGTCCTGCACTGGAACCCGGCGCACACCTTCGGCCTCGACGCCGCCCAGGACATCGACGCCGGCATCCAGGAAGAGGCGGCGGTCTGATGGCGACAGTCACCGAGGCGCCACCTCTGGCGCCAACCCCCGACCAACCGAAACCACCGCGCAAGAGGGGGCGCTGGACGCCGTACTGGCTCCTGCTCCCCGGCATCCTGTGGCTGCTGGTCTTCTTCGCGATGCCGATGATCTACCAGGCCTCCACGTCCGTGCAGACGGGCTCCCTGGAGGAGGGCTACAAGGTCACCTGGCACTTCGCGACCTACTGGGACGCGCTGTCCGAGTACTACCCGCAGTTCCTGCGCTCGGTGCTCTACGCCGGCTCGGCGACCATCCTGTGTCTGCTCCTCGGCTACCCGCTGGCGTACCTCATCGCCTTCCGCGCGGGCCGCTGGCGGAACCTGATCATGATCCTGGTGATCGCGCCGTTCTTCACCAGCTTCCTGATCCGCACCCTCGCCTGGAAGACGATCCTCGCGGACGGCGGCCCGGTCGTCGGCGCCCTCAACACGCTGCACATCCTGGACGTCACCACCTGGCTCGGCATGACCGAGGGCGACCGCGTGCTGGCGACGCCGCTGGCGGTGGTCTGCGGTCTGACGTACAACTTCCTGCCGTTCATGGTCCTGCCGCTCTACTCCTCGCTGGAGCGGATCGACCCACGGCTGCACGAGGCGGCGAACGACCTGTACGCCAGGCCGGTCACCACCTTCCGCAGGGTCACCTTCCCGCTGTCGATGCCGGGCGTCGTCTCCGGCACGCTGCTGACCTTCATCCCGGCGGCCGGTGACTACGTCAACGCGGACCTGCTGGGTTCCACCGACACCCGCATGGTCGGCAACGTCATCCAGACGCAGTTCCTGCGGATCCTGGACTATCCGACGGCCGCGGCCCTGTCCTTCATCCTCATGGCCGCCATCCTCGTCATGGTGACGCTCTACATCCGCAGGTCCGGCACGGAGGATCTGGTTTAAATGACCGTCGTCAACTGGCTCAAGCGCAATCTCGTCGTCATCGCGGGACTGCTGACGCTTGCTTATCTGCTGCTGCCCAACGTCGTCGTGACGATCTTCTCCTTCAACAAACCGAAGGGGCGTTTCAATTACCAGTGGCAGGAGTTCTCCACGGCCGCCTGGCAGGATCCGTGCGGAGTCTCCGACCTGTGCGGCTCGCTGTCGGTCAGCCTCCAGATCGCGTTCTGGGCGACCCTCGGCGCCACGCTGCTGGGCACCCTGATCGCCTTCGCGCTGGTTCGCTACCGCTTCCGCGCACGCGGCGCCGTGAACTCGCTGATCTTCCTGCCGATGGCGATGCCCGAGGTCGTCATGGCCGCCTCGCTGCTCACCCTGTTCCTCAACCTGGGTGCCCAGCTCGGCTTCTGGACGATCCTCATCGCGCACATCATGTTCTGCCTGAGCTTCGTCGTCACCGCCGTCAAGGCGCGCGTGATGTCGATGGACCCGAGGCTGGAGCAGGCCGCGCAGGACCTGTACGCAGGACCGGTCCAGACGTTCGTCCGGGTCACCCTGCCGATCGCCGCCCCCGGCATCGCGGCGGGCGCGCTGCTCGCCTTCGCGCTCTCCTTCGACGATTTCATCATCACCAATTTCAACGCGGGCTCCACCGTCACTTTCCCGATGTTCGTCTGGGGCTCGGCCCAGCGCGGAACGCCCGTTCAGATCAATGTCATCGGTACGGCCATGTTCATCGTCGCCGTACTGTTCGTCCTGGCCTCCATGGCCATCGGAAACCGCCGTAAGAAGCAAAAGGCATAAGCACCTGTAGGGAGTTGAAATCATGGCCCCAAGCGCCATGAGTTCTGGCCATCACTGGACGAAATCCCTTTCCGACGCCCAGCCGGTCCCGTACTGGCTGGACGACCCCGGCCGACCCCATCCCGAGCCCGCGCTCACCACCGCCGAGACCTGTGACCTGCTGGTCGTCGGCGGCGGCTACAGCGGACTGTGGACCGCGCTCATCGCCAAGGAGCGCGACCCGCAGCGGGACGTCGTCCTGGTCGAAGGCCGTGAGGTGGGCTGGGCCGCCTCCGGCCGCAACGGCGGCTTCTGCGCCGCCTCCCTCACCCACGGTCTGCCCAACGGGCTCACCCGCTGGCCGGACGAGATCCACAGGCTGGAGGAGCTGGGCACCCGCAACCTCGACGAGATCGAGAAGGCGGTCGCCCGCTACTCCCTGGACTGCGACTTCGAGCGCACCGGCGAGATCGACGTCGCCACCGAGACGTACCAGGCGTGGGAACTGCGCGACTGGTATGAGGAGCTGCGCGAGAAGGGCCTCGCCGACGGCGTCGAGTTCCTGGACGCCGAGGCCGTGCGCGCCCAGGTCGACTCACCGACCTTCCAGGCCGGCCTCTACGACCGCCGTGGCGTCGCCATGGTCGACCCGGCCAAGCTGGTGTGGGGACTGAAACGGGCGTGCATGGACCTCGGCGTCCGCGTCTACGAGCACACGCCCGCCCTCACCCTGAAGCCGTACGGCGCCGGCATGGCCGTGAGCACCCCGTACGGCCGGATCCGCGCCCGCCAGGTCGCGCTCGGCACGAACATCTTCCCGAACCTGGTCAAGCGCGTGCGCGCCTACACCGTCCCGGTCTACGACTACGCCCTGATGACCGAGCCGCTCACCGAGGACCAGCTCGCGTCGATCGGCTGGAAGAACCGCCAGGGCCTCGGCGACTCGGCGAACCAGTTCCACTACTTCCGCCTCTCCGCCGACAACCGCATCCTGTGGGGCGGCTACGACGCGATCTACCCCTACGGCGGCCGGGTGCGCGCCGAGTACGACGACCGCCCGGAGACCTACGCCAAGCTCGCCGGGCACTTCTTCACCTGCTTCCCGCAACTGGAGGGCATGCGCTTCACGCACGCGTGGGGCGGCGCCATCGACACCTGCTCGCGCTTCTCGGCGTTCTTCGGCACGGCCCACCAGGGCAAGGTGGCCTACGCGGCGGGCTTCACGGGGCTCGGCGTCGGAGCGACCCGGTTCGGCGCGGACGTGATGCTGGACCTGCTGGCGGGGGAGCGCACGGAGCGCACGGAGCTGGAGATGGTCCGCAAGAAGCCGCTGCCCTTCCCGCCGGAGCCCTTCGCCTGGACCGGCATCGCCCTCACCAAGTGGTCGCTGGCCCGCGCGGACGCGCACGGCGGGCGGCGCAATCTGTGGCTGAAGGCGATGGACAGGCTGGGCCTGGGCTTCGATAGCTGACGCACGGCTGGCTGATGTGACCCAGATCACAAAGGATCGGTGGCGAAAACTCGCGTAATGACTGCCGGGTGACCTCCCTCTCCCTCGTGACGCGATCGGCGTCCACGACAGAAAAGGGAGGTCACCGTCATGACAGGGGCGAAAACGGCGGTCGAGTGGCTGGCGTCCGTGGCTCCGAATCCCGAGGCCTGCCGCTGGGAGTGGGAGCGCAATCCCCTCGGGGTGGCGCTGCTGCCCGCCGGCAAGGCCTGGGACGTGCTCATCCTGCCGGGCGAGCTCGGCTATCCCACCCTCGACGTCCTCACCCGCATCATCGACCAACTCGGGCCGGTCCTGGTCGACTTCGGCGACTCCCGGATGGGCTTCTTCGTGCCGCCCGGCACGGCCGCCCGCTGGCTCGGCACCGGCATCCGCACGGCCGGGCCCGGCACCTGGATCGTCGTGCCTTACCCGGGCCGGGCCGCCGGCGCGGTGCGCTGGCTGGTCGCGCCCGACGGCACCGGAACCCTCACCGACCCGGCCCTTCTCGAACTGGCCATGCACGAGGCTGCCGCCGGGTTGGCCGATGACGACTAAGGAGGGTGCCGCGCCGGGTTGTCGGTCGGCCGCGGCTGCGTCGTGGCTGGTCGCGCCCACGCGGCGGAGCCGCAAGTAGATACGGCCCCGCGCCCCTTGCGGCGCTTGTCGAACCCGGTGACAGGTCTTGACAAGCCGATTGGTCTGGACCAAATTGGGCGCGCTCCACCCCCTCCAATTCCCCCATGCCCGGAGGCACTTGTGGATCGCTTCAGACCGCTCGCCTTCCTGATCGCCGCGGCACTGACCCTGCCCGGCCTCACCGCGCTCTCGTCGGCCGCCCGTGCGGCCGACGCCGATCTCGCCCGCAACGGCGGCTTCGAGTCCGGCCTGGACGGCTGGACCTGCACGGCCGGTACGACGGTCAACTCCCCTGTCCGCAGCGGTGCCTCGGCGCTCCAGGCGACCCCGGCCGGGAGCGACAACGCCCGGTGCGCGCAGACGGTGACCGTGAAACCGGACTCCCAGTACACGCTGGCCGGATACGCCCGCGGCGCCTACGTCTACCTCGGCGCGAGCGGCACCGGCACCACCGACGTCTCCGTATGGACCCAGTCGGCCCCCGCCTGGCAGCAGCTCACGACGACCTTCCGCACGGGCCCCTCCACCACCCGCGTCACCATCTACACCCACGGCTGGTACGGCACCGGCGCCTACCAGGCCGACGACATCTCCCTGGTCGGCCCCGGCGTGGACCCCGGCCAGCCGCCCGCGGCACCGACCGGCCTGAAGACGGGCGCGATCGCCGCGTCCAGCATCGCCCTGTCCTGGTCGCCGGTGGCGGGCGCGACGAGTTACGCGGTCTACCGCAACGGCACCAAGGTCCAGACGGTGACCGGCACTTCGGCGACCGTCGGCGGTCTCTCGCCCTCCACCGCCTACAGCTTCCAGGTCGCCGCGGTGAACGACGCGGGCGAGTCGGCGAAGTCGGCCACGGTGACCGCGACGACGACCGCGGGCACCGGCAGCCCCGTGGAGCTCCCGGCCCACGCCCTGGTCGGCTACCTCCACGCGAGCTTCGCCAACGGCTCCGGCTACACCCGCATGGCCGACGTCCCCGATAGCTGGGACGTCATCGACCTGGCTTTCGGCGAACCCACCTCGGTCACCTCGGGCGACATCCGCTTCGACCGCTGCCCGGTGGCGGAGTGCCCGAACGTCGAGTCCGACGCCGACTTCAAGGCTGCCATCAAGGCCAAGCAGGCGGCAGGCAAGAAGGTGCTGATCTCGATCGGCGGCCAGAACGGCCAGGTCCAGCTCACCACCACGGCCGCGCGGGACACCTTCGTCACGTCGGTCTCGAAGATCATCGACGAGTACGGCCTCGACGGCCTGGACATCGACTTCGAGGGCCACTCGCTGTCCTTGAACGCCGACGACACCGACTTCAAGAACCCGAAGACGCCGGTGATCGTCAACCTCATCTCGGCCGTGAAGACCCTGAAGGCCAGGTACGGCGACAACTTCGTGCTGACGATGGCCCCGGAGACCTTCTTCGTCCAGCTCGGCTACCAGTACTACGGCACCGGCCAGTGGGGCGGCCAGGACCCGAGAGCGGGGGCGTACCTCCCGGTCATCCACGCCCTGCGCGACGACCTCACGCTCCTGCACGTCCAGGACTACAACTCGGGCCCGATCATGGGCCTCGACAACCAGTACCACTCCATGGGCGGCGCCGACTTCCACATCGCGATGACCGACATGCTGCTGACCGGCTTCCCGGTCGCGGGCAACGCGAACAACGTCTTCCCGCCGCTGCGCCCCGACCAGATCGCGATCGGCATGCCCGCCTCGACCAACGCCGGCAACGGCTATGTCGCCCCGGCCGAGGTCACCAAGACCCTGGACTGCCTCACCAAGAAGTCGAACTGCGGCTCGTACGCGACCCACGGCACCTGGCCGGCCCTGCGCGGCCTGATGACATGGTCGATCAACTGGGACCGCTACTCGAACTGGGAGTTCCAGCGGACGTTCGACGGCTACTTCGGCTGAGAACGGCCGTCGCGGGCGAGGAACAGCCACAGCAGCGAGACGAGCACCGTACCGAGGCACCAACTGGCCACCACGTCCAGTGGCCAGTGGTAGCCGCGCCGGACCAGGCCGAAGGCGACGCCCAGGTTCAGGGCGGCGCAGACGGCGAGGGCGGTGCGGCGGGCGAGTGCGGTGCGCAGCCAGGGGAGGAGGAGCAGGGCCGCGGCGCCGTACGCGACGACCGCCGTGGCCGTGTGGCCCGACGGGTAGTAGCCGGTGGCGGGCGGCACGGCCGGGGTGCCCGGGCGGTCGGTCAGTTCCTTGAGGGGCACGATCAGGGCCGGGACCAGGGCCATCAGGAGGGCCGCGGCGGCGGCCGGCCACCACCAGTGGTCTGTACCAGTAAGGCGATGCCGCCAGGTGACGTACGCCAGGACGACCGCCAGAACCGGCACCGCGACCGGCACGTTGCCGAGGTCCGCGAGGAGTTCGGAGAGGCGGTCGGGGTGGATCAGGGCCCGGCTGGCCGCCTCGTCGAGGTCGGCCAGCGGGCCGTCGGCCATCACCTGCCAGGTGATGAGCGCGAAGAGAAGGGCCGGAAGCCCGAGAAGGAGAAAGAGGGAGGTCGGCCGCCCCGGAACAGGGGGGGTGGTTCCGAGGCGGCCGTCCGGATCGGATGGTCGCGCGCCCCGGGGGGTTTGGGGCGGGCGACTGTCCGATCGGTGAGGAGATCCGGAGCCGGAAGCTCCGGGTGTGTGCGCGAGGGCACGACCAGGTCGAAGCTGGGGAGGCCACGGCCTGATGTCGCCCAGAGTCCCCTCTGGGCGGGGTGTATCTCTCATCTGGTTAGAACCTACGACAGGGCGAAGGCGTTAGACAGACGGAATCGCGTCCTGACATCCACCTCGCACACCTTCTTCACACGCTCTGACTAACGCGGCCCCAGCCCCGGAATCGACGTGGTCGTCAGGGCTGGGGCGCATGGGGTTGCCGGGGTGTGAACCCCGTCTCCCACCAGTGGTTTCGCTGTGACCTCAGATGCGGGTGAAGGCCTGCTCGATGATGTCGAGACCCTCGTTCAGCAGGTCCTCGCCGATGACCAGCGGCGGCAGGAAGCGCAGCACGTTGCCGTAAGTGCCACAGGTCAGGACCAGCAGGCCCTCGGCGTGGCAGGCCTTGGCGAGCGCGGCGGTCGCCTCGGGGTTCGGCTCCTTGGTGGCGCGGTCCTTGACCAGCTCGATGGCGATCATGGCGCCACGGCCGCGGACGTCGCCGACGATGTCGAACTTCTCGGCCATGGCGCCCAGGCGGGCCTTCATGATCGCCTCGATGTTCTTCGCCTTGGCGTTGAGGTCCAGCTCCTTCATCGTCTCGATGGAGCCGAGCGCGCCGGCGCACGCGACGGGGTTGCCGCCGTAGGTGCCGCCCAGGCCGCCCGCGTGCGCGGCGTCCATGATCTCGGCGCGGCCGGTCACCGCGGCCAGCGGCAGGCCGCCGGCGATGCCCTTGGCGGTGGTGATCAGGTCCGGGACGATGCCCTCGTCCTCGCAGGCGAACCACTGGCCGGTGCGGCAGAAGCCGGACTGGATCTCGTCGGCGACGAAGACGATGCCGTTGTCGGCGGCGAACTGGCGGATCGCGGGCAGGAAGCCCTTGGCCGGCTCGATGAAGCCGCCCTCGCCGAGCACCGGCTCGATGATGATCGCGGCGACGTTGTCCGGGCCGACCTGCTTGGTGATCTGGTCGATGGCCTGCGCGGCGGCCTCGGGACCGGCGTTCTCCGGACCGGTCGGCCAGCGGTAGCCGTAGGCGACCGGGACGCGGTAGACCTCGGGCGCGAACGGGCCGAAGCCGTGCTTGTACGGCATGTTCTTCGCGGTCAGCGCCATGGTCAGGTTCGTACGCCCGTGGTAGCCGTGGTCGAACACGACGACGGCCTGCCGCTTGGTGTAGGCGCGCGCGATCTTGACGGCGTTCTCGACGGCCTCGGCGCCCGAGTTGAACAGCGCGGACTTCTTGGCGTGGTCACCGGGCGTCAGCTCGGCGAGGGCCTCGGCGACCTCGACGTACCCCTCGTACGGCGTGACCATGAAACAGGTGTGGGTGAAGTCCGCGAGCTGGGCGGACGCCCGGCGTACGACGGCCTCGGCGGAGGCGCCGACGCTGGTCACCGCGATGCCCGAACCGAAGTCGATGAGCCGGTTGCCGTCGACGTCCTCGAGGATGCCGCCGCCCGCGCGCGCCGTGAAGACGGGCAGCACGGAGCCCACGCCCTGCGCGACCGCGGCGGTACGGCGGGCCTGCAACTCCTGCGACTTCGGACCGGGGATGGCGGTGACGACGCGGCGCTCCTGCGGAACTGCGCTCATGAGGGGCTCCTGGGGGTTTTGCTGACGCTTGTCTTGTTCTTTTCTCGCAGGCTAGGGCGGGGAGTGGGGGGTGGGCATGCTCCATGTGGGCGTTGTCAGCGACGTCGGTTGTCCGTGGTGGACATAGCGGCCGGTGTGTGCCCGCTCCGAGTGCCGGAGGATCACCGGAGCGTCTCGGTCCGCTCCGTCGGCCGTGTAAGCGGTGAACTCCCCAGGTGTGGGCGTTAGATTGACTCGCTGATGGTGGATGGCACGGATGGAACGGCTGGTCAGGGGGCAAGGGCGATGGACAGCGACGGGACGCAGGACGCGCGGGGCACACACGCGACGCCTGTGCCGCGTCCGGCGATGCCGCCGGAGGCCCCGGCGGTGCCGCCGCGGCCGACGCGGGCGCCGGGGGCGGGGCCGGACGGCTCGACGTTCCTGACCTGGCTGCGGGCGCCGCGACCTCAGGCACAACCCGGCGTGTGGCGGTTCGCGCATGTGCCCCGGCCGGACCAGGAGCCCGAGCAGATCCCGACGCGACAACTGCTGAGCGGGGCGGTGATCGCGTTCCTGTGCGGGTGGCTGGTCTGGTCGCTGCTGTGGAACGGCTATCTGGGCGGCTGGTGGGTGCTGCCCCTGGAGCTGTTCACCCCGGACTCCTGGCGCGAGAACAACGACCGCGTCGGCAACGCCTTCCTCTGGTACAGCTACTACACCCTCATCGCCCTCGCCATTATGCTCGCCGTCGGCCGCCTCGGCCGCTGGGGCGAGGTCTGGCGGCGTTTCGGGCCGCCCGCCTGGCGTCGTGCCGCCCCCGTGGCCGAGCGGGTGCCCGCCCCCGAGCAGGACCCCGCGTCCTGGCCCGCGCTACGGGCCGGCGGGGCCGTGGACGCCGCCGAGCGGCTTGCCGCCGATGCGCGGTCCGGGCTGATGGGTGACGTGGACTACGCCCGGATCACCCGGGCCTGGCAGGGCGTGCGCACCGGCCGGCACGACCTGCCGGCCTTCAGTGGCGCCGTGCTCAAGGACGGCGCCGCCGCCTGTCTGCACCCCTCCGGAGAGCGCGACCTGTCCGCCCGGGTCGCCCGGCACGACCTCGTCAGCGGCCAGGTGCGGCTCGGCACGACCGCCGACGACCCGCGCAACCCCTACGCCTACCGCGGCACCGGACTCGGCCTCGGACCCGATCTGCTCGGCACCTCCCTGCTCGCGGTCGGGCCGGCCGGCTCCGGCAAGACGGGCACCGTCGTGCGTCCCCTCGTCGAGTCGCTGTGCCTGCACGCGCTGGCCGGGCGGGCCTCCGTGGTCGTGGTCGGCGCGGCGGGCACCGGGCTCGGACCGGCCGACGCTTTCGACGTCGTCGTACGGATCGGGAACCCGGAATCGGTCTACGACCTGGACCTGTACGGCGGCACCAGCGACCCCGACGAGGCGGCCGCCGTGCTCGCCGAGGCGCTCGTCGGGGACCTCGCGGACCCGCATCCCGGCAGTGACAGCCGCCGCTCCACGACCGTGCTGGCCCAGCTCCTCGGACCGTTCCGGGCGGTTCACGACCGCTTCCCGTCCGTGCCGGAGCTACGGCAGCTCCTCGACGGCGCGCCCGGCGCGCTCGGCGCGCTGCGCACGGCACTGGAGGGATCCGGGCAGGAGTCGCTGCTGCGGGAACTGGACGCCCGGGAGCGGCAGTTGGGGCACCCCGGCGATGTGGCGGGCGTGCTCGCGGACCGGGTGGCGCTGCTCGACCGGCCGGCCTTCGCCGGGTTCTTCGACACCTCCGGGCAGTCGCGGCCGTTCACGCTGAAGGCCCTCGACCACCCCGTCCGGGTCCGTATCGACCTGCCCGCGCGCGGACACGCCGAGGCCTCGCCCATGCTGGCGCGGCTGGTGCTCGCGCAGTTCACGGCGAGTGTCGCGGTACGGGAGGACCGGTCGCTGTTCGCCTGCCTGGTGCTGGACGACGCGACCGGGGTCGTGACGCCGGAGGCCGTGCGGGGCATCCAGCGGCTGCGGTCGGGCAACGCGGGCGCGGTGCTCACCCTGCGCACCCTGGACGACGTACCGAGGCCGCTGCGCGGGCCGCTGCTGGGGTCCACCGGGTGCCGCATGGCCCTGGCCGGGGTCACCCCCTGGGACGGGCAGGACTTCGCCGACGTGTGGGGCAAGGAGTGGACCGAGGCGAGGGACGTCACCGACCGGCAGATCATCGCCGAGACCCCGGCCGGCAAGGCGCTGCACGCGGTGCGGCGGGTGATCACCGGCAAGGCGCCGACCGCGCGGGCGGTGACCGTGCGGCAGGTCGAGCGGGAGCGGTGGTCGGCTTCCGAGCTGGCGCACGGGGTGCCGCCCGGGCACGCGGTGCTGTCGCTCACCAGCGTTCAGGGCGAGCACGCGCCGCCGCTGCTGGTGGATCTGCGGGGCTGACCTGGGTATCCGGGCACGAGGCCGCGCGGGGACCGTACGGTGAGGCAGAATCGACACAGGTCGTTCATACAAGGCGGCCAAAAGATCACAGAGATCGCACAGATCCCGCCGACGATCACCGAGATCACACCGACTTGAAGGCCCCATGCCCCCCACGCTCTCCTCGCTCGTCCATCACTCCGCGCTGAAGCTGACCGTGCGGGCGGGCGAGGACCGCCTGGACGTGCCCGTGCGGTGGGCGCATGCCAGCGAGCTCACCGATCCCGTCCCCTATATGGAGGGCGGGGAGCTGCTGCTGATCACCGCGCTGAAGCTGGACGCCGAGAACCCCGAGTCGATGCGGCGCTATGTGCGGCGCCTGGTGGGCGCGGGCGTGGTCGGTCTCGGCTTCGCCGTCGGCGTCAACTACGAGGACATCCCCGAGGCCCTGGTCGACGCGGCGACGGAGGAGGACCTTCCGCTGCTGGAGGTGCCGCGCCGCACGCCCTTCCTCGCCATCAGCAAGGCCGTTTCGGCGGCCATCGCGGCGGACCAGTACCGGGCGGTGACGGCGGGCTTCGCGGCCCAGCGGGAGCTGACCAAGCAGGCCCTGACCGACGGCCCGGAAGGGCTGCTGTCCGCGCTCGCCTCGCAGGTGGACGGCTGGGCGGCGCTGTACGACGCCTCCGGTGCCGTCGTGGCGACCGCGCCCGAGTGGGCCGGGCGGCGGGCGGCACGGCTCACGGCGGACGTGGAGCGGCTGCGCGAGCGGACCGCGCCGGCGTCGAGCGTGGTCGGCGGACCGGACAACGAGGACCGGGTCGAACTGCACAGCCTGGGCACCGGCCGGCGGCCCCGGGCGGCCCTGGCCGTCGGGACGGCGACCGCGCTCGGCACCGCGGAGCGCTACGCCGTGCACTCGGCCATCGCCCTGCTGACCCTGACGACCGAGCGCTCGCGGTCCCTCCAGGCGGCCGAACAGCGGATCGGGGCGGCCGTGCTGCGCATGCTGCTGGCCGGGCAGCCGGATCACGCCCGGGCCGTGGCCGGGGGCCTGTACGGCGGGCTGCTGGACGCGCCCTTCCGGATGATCGTCGCCGAGTCGGCGTCGGTGTCGGCGGCGCGGGTCGTGGACTCCGGGTCACGGGTGCCGCTGAACAAGGCGTCCGCCGCGGTGCTGGCCGCGGCCACCGAGGCGAACGGCGACCCTCTGGGCGCGCTCACCGAGATCGTCGAGTCCGCGGCGGCCCGCGCCGGGGAGGCGGTGCTGGTGGTGCCGGAGGGGGAGGGTGAGACCGCGCGCCTGGTGGTGCTCGCGGCGGACGGCGGTGCGGCGGTCTCGGCGTGCGCGGAGTACGCGGCGGCGCTGGAGTCGGCGCGCGTGGGAGCAGTATCGGAGCAGCCCGGGGGCATCGACGACGAACTGGTCGTCGGGCTGTCGGCGCCGGCCGGGCCCATCGCCGCCGCGGCGGCGTACAAGCAGGCCGAACAGGCGCTGTCGGTGGCCCGGCGCCGGGGGCGGGTGTTCGTGGAGCACGAGCAGCTCGCCGCGGGGTCCGTGCTGCCGTTGCTCGCAGACGACGCGGTGAAGGCGTTCGCCGACGGGCTGCTGCGGGCGCTGCACGAACACGACGCGACGGGCCGGGGCGATCTGGTGGCCTCGCTGCGGGCGTGGCTGTCCCGGCACGGCCAGTGGGACGCGGCGGCCGCGGATCTGGGCGTGCATCGGCATACGTTGCGGTACCGGATGCGGCGGGTGGAGGAGATCCTGGGGCGCTCGCTGGACGACGCGGATGTGCGGATGGAGCTTTGGCTGGCGCTGAAGGCGACGTCGACGGAGTAGGTGGGCGGGCCGGTGTGCGCGGCCAGCGGTTTTTCGCCCCCGCCGCCCCTACCCTTCCCGTCCCCGGGAGCTGCCGCCCCCGGACCCCCGCTTCGGCCTGAACGGCCTCATCCTCAAACGCCGGACGGGCTGAGATGCGCGGACCGGCGCCCATCTGTTCCCCCGCTGTGCCAATCCGTCGAACCCTGCCCCGCCACCACTACACCCCGGACAAACGCTCCTTCCTCCCCACGCCCCTACCGTGGACCACGACACACAGGACACCCCCAACGCGGAAGGGCCGGGAATCGACATGACTTCCACCAACGCCTTCTGGCTCGCCGGCCGCCAGGTCAGCGGCGAGGACAGCTTCGATGTGACCTCGCCGTGGGACGGGCGGGTCGTCGGCAAGGTCAGCGTGCCGACCGACGCGCAGATCGAGGAGGCCGTGGCCGCCGCGTACGCGGTCCGCGACGAGTTCGCCGCGACCCCGGCCCATGTGCGGGCCGCCGCCCTCGACCACGTCAGCCGGCGCCTCGCCGAGCGCACCGAGGAGATCGCGCGGCTGATCTCCGCCGAGAACGGCAAGCCCATGAAGTGGGCCCGGGGCGAGGTCGGCCGTGCCGTGTCCGTGTTCCGGTTCGCGGCCGAGGAGGCCCGGCGGTTCAACGGCGGCGAGGCCCAGCGGCTCGACACCGACCTCGGCGGTCAGGGGCGGCTCGCCTTCACCCGGCGCTTCCCCAAGGGTGTCGTGCTCGGCATCGCGCCCTTCAACTTCCCGCTGAACCTCTGCGCCCACAAGATCGCCCCGGCCATCGCCGCCGGTGCGCCGATCATCCTCAAGCCCGCCCCGGCCACTCCGCTGTCCGGCCTGATCATCGGTGACCTCCTCGCCGAGACCGAGCTGCCGGCCGGCTCCTGGAGCATCCTCCCGGTGCCGAACGACCGTATGCCCGCCCTGGTCCAGGACGAGCGCCTGCCGGTCATCTCCTTCACGGGCTCCGAGAAGGTCGGCTACGCGATCATGGACTCGGTTCCGCGCAAGCACTGCACCCTGGAGCTGGGCGGCAACGGCGCGGCGGTCGTGCTCGCCGACTTCGCCTCCGACGAGGACCTCGACTGGGCCGCGACCCGCATCGCGACCTTCTCCAACTACCAGGGCGGCCAGTCCTGCATCTCCGTGCAGCGGGTGATCGCGGACGCCTCCGTGTACGACCGGCTGCTGCCGCGCATCGTCGCCGCCGTCGAGGCCCAGGTCACCGGTGACCCGAACGACGACGCGACCGACGTCGGCCCGCTGGTCAGCGAGGACGCCGCCAAGCGCGTCGAGACGTGGGTGGACGAGGCGGTCGCCGCCGGGGCCGGGCTCCTCACCGGCGGCAAGCGCGACGGTGCCTCCTACGCGCCGACCGTCCTCACCGACGTGCCGGCCGACGTCACGATCGCCTGCGAGGAGGTCTTCGGGCCCGTCCTCACCGTGCACAAGGTCGACGGGGAGGCCGCCGCCTTCGCCGCCGTCAACGAATCCAAGTACGGCCTCCAGGCGGGTGTGTTCACCCACGACCTGCAGACCGCCTTCCGTGCCCACCGGGCGCTGGAGGTCGGCGGTGTCGTCGTCGGAGACGTCCCCTCCTACCGCGCCGACCAGATGCCGTACGGCGGTGCCAAGCAGTCCGGCGTCGGCCGTGAGGGCGTGAAGTTCGCGATGGACGACTACACCTACGAGCGCGTGATGGTCCTCACCGGCATCGCTCTCTGAGCAGGTTCGGGATCCACTCTGGCTTGTGACAATCGTTTTCAGGTAGAGTGCTTCCGTATCCCGGGATGAAGAAGGGGCCCGGCACCGATGCCTTCCGGTGCCGGGCCCCTTCCATGCGTCGGCCTGGTCCGGACCCTCAACCGGAGAAGCCGACGTGCGCGAGCCGCAGCGGGCCGCGCAGTCCGATGCGGACGTCGCGGACGCCCTTCGCGGCGATCTCGGCGGTGAGCGTCCTGTAGTCGTACGGGCCGGACCCGGACGCCTCCGACGTCAGCACGGCCGACGCCGGGCCGCCGTCCAGCGACACCTCGACCGTGCCCTCGCCCGACACCGTCACCGACACCTCGGTGGCGCCGTCGCCGAAGTCGCAGTCACGGTAGGCAAGTTCGCCCGACTTGCCCTCGGCCGCCGTCACCGCGTCGCCCGAGGACTTCGTGCGGTCGACGATCGCGATGCCGCTCTGCTCGTCGAAGTCGGCCGCCGCGAGGCCGTGCCGGAGGACGGGACGCGGTGTGGCGGGCTCGCCGTCGAGGACCACCGTCGTGCGCAGGCGGATGTCCTCACTGGAGGCGCCGGCCAGCACCTCGTACGAGGCCGGCTCGCGGCGCCATCCGCCCCGCGCCACGTCCCAGAAGTCGAAGGCGGACAAGGGGACTTCGAAGGCCAGCTCCGCGCGCCCGCCCGGCTCCAGCCGCACCCTGCTGTGCGCCAGCAGCTCGCGGCGCGGGCGCGGCACCGTCGGATCCACGGCACGGGCGTAGACCTGGGCCACCTCGTCGGCCGTCACGTCGCCGGTGTTCGTGACCGTGAAGGAGACGTGCAGCGAGCCGTCCGCCGTACGCGTGGTGAGGTCGGCGTAGGAGAAGGCCGCGTACGACAGGCCGTGGCCGAACGGGAACAGCGGGGTCCCCTCGAAGTACAGGTAGGTCTGGCGGCCGCCGATCACGTCGTAGTCGAGGAGGTCGGGCAGGTCGGCGTCGTCGGCGTACCAGGTCTGCGGGAGGCGGCCGGCGGGGGAGACGTCGCCGGCCAGGACCCGGGCGAGCGCGGTGCCGGCCGCCTGGCCGCCGTGGGACGTCCAGAGGATCGCCGGGAGGGCGGCCGGGTCGACCGCGTAGGGGTAGGCCGACACCAGCGCCAGGACCGTGTTCGGGTTGGCGGCGCGGGCGGCGCGCAGCAGGAGCTCCTGGTGGGCGGGGAGGGCGAGCGTCGTACGGTCCTCGGTCTCGCGGCCGTTGATGTGCGGGTCGTTGCCCGCGACCACCAGGACCACATCCGCCTGCGCGGCGGCCCTGGCCACCGCGTCCTCGCCGCGCTCGACGACGACCAGCTCGAAAACTTCCGGGTCCGCCTCGGCAACCCGCACCCCGTCGGCGGCGACACAGACATGGTGACCCGTGCCGATGTGCCTCAGGAGGTGTCCGTTCGCATGCGGTTCCAGGCGGAACGTCTCCTGGACGACCCAGCCTCCGGGCTGGTCGGCGGAGGCGCGGACGTGTCCGTCCTCGGCGACGGAGAGGTAGCGGCCGTCCGGGGCGCGCAGGGTCAGCACGCCCTCGCCCCAGTCCACGAGCGCGAGTTCGGTGCCGGCCGGGCCGGCCGTCAGCACGGGCAGGTCGGTGCGGCCGGCCAGCAGCGCCGGGTCGAGGGCGCCCTCGGCGCCGCGTACCTCGTCGTCGGCATCCGCCTCGGGGACGTGCAGGAAGGCGCCGGCCGAGGTCTTCAGCAGGACGCGGTCGACACCCTCCGCGAAGTCCACGCGCTGCGCGCCGAACCGCTCGTACAGGCCCTCCAGCGGCGTCGAGCGGTGGATGAGCGTGCCGCTGTACCAGTCGCGCTTGCACTCGTCGGCGAGCAGGCCGACCACCGCGAGCCGGGTGTCGGGCGCGAGCGGCAGCAGGCCCGCGCTGTTCTTCAGCAGCACGACCGACTGCTCGGCGGCCTCCTGGGCGAGGGCCCGGTGGGCCGGGGTGTCGAACTCCCCGGTGCGGGCGTACGGGTCGTCCTCGGGGTCGAACTCGCCGAGCCGGAAGCGGACCGAGAGCTGACGGCGGACGGCCGTGTCGAGGTCCGACTCGGTCAGCAGACCCCGGTCCAGGGCGCCGCGGACGCGTGCGGTGATCTGCGAGCTGTCGGTGCCGTGGTCGGTGAAGCTGTCGACGCCGGCCAGCAGCGCCGCGGCCGTGGCCTCCTCGTGGGTGTCGAAGTAGTGCTCGGAGTCGACCAGGTTGGAGGGCGCGCCCGCGTCCGAGCAGACGAGGAGGTCCTCGTCGGTCCAGGCGCGCAGGTGCTCCCGCAGATACGGCGAGACATGGTTGGGGCGGCCGTTGACCAGGTTGTACGCCGGCATCACCCCGGCCGTCGCGCCCGCCTCGACCGTCTCTCGGAAGGCGCGCAGGTCGTACTCGTGCAGGACGCGCGGGCGGACCGAGGAGGACGTGACGTCGCGGCCCGTCTCGTTGTTGTGCGCCAGCCAGTGCTTCAGCACGGGCGCGGTGCGCCAGTACGTAGGGTGGTCGCCGCGCAGGCCGCGGGTGTACGCGGTGGCGATGGCGGAGGTGAGCTTCGGGTCCTCGGAGTAGCCCTCCTCGCCCCGGCCCCACAGGGGGTGGCGCAGCAGGTTGACGGTGGGGGCCCAGACGTTGAGGCCGACGCGGTCGTCGTGGACGCGCATGGCGCGGATCTCCTTGGAGACGGCATCGCCGACCCGTCGTACGAGATCGGTGTTCCAGGTCGCGCCGAGGCCGACCGCCTGCGGGAAGACGGTGGCCGGGCCCATCCACGCCACACCGTGCAGTGCCTCCTGGCCGGTGCGGAATCCGGCGACGCCGAGGCGCTCGACCGCGGGTGTGAACTGGTGCAGAAATCCGACCTTCTCGTCGAGCGTGAGCCGGGAGAGAAGGTCGTCGATGCGCTTCGCGAACGGCAGTCGCCTATCGCGGAAAGGCGGCGTGTGCGGGGTGTGTGCGGTCACGTGGGGATCCCCTTGCGATGGATCGGTTCGGCGCTTTCGAAGCGCTTCGATGCTCAGTCGACGCAGGGGCGAGTGTCAAGGGATGAGCGCTGTTACTTCAAGCGGTGCATGAGGAAAGGTCCATTCCTGTCGTTCGGGGGAATCTCGGGAGCGACCCTTGTGTGCCCACGGGGGTTCACTTAACCTCACTGCAACATCGAAGCGCTTCGACGGTAGATCACGCCCAATGGTCGGAGGACTGCTTCAGCTCAGCCAGTCCCACTTACGACACCGCAGCCGACGGCCCACCGCCGGGTGTCCAGGTGCGCCACGAAGGGTTGACGCAATGACGCGGAACGTCGCCTCCGCCTCCTCCGGACCGAGCCGCAGAAGTATTCTCGCCTCCACGGCGGTCGCCACCGCGGCGGTGGCCGGCGGGATGCCGCTCCTCGCCGCGTGCGAGGGTTCGGACAGCGGTGGGTTGGCCGGTCGGCGGCCGCGGGTCGTCCTTGGCCGGTCGCGCAGTTCCCCCCGCTCCTCACATGTCTCCACTCTCTCCACTTTCAATACGAGGTAGGTCCATGCGTACGTCCGGCCCGAGCAGCAGCGCCGTCCTTGTGGAGGCCGTCGCATGAGCGGCCCGGTGCACGGCACCTGGGAGCCGGCCCCCGCCGCCCGCTGGGAGGACGCCTTCCTCAGCGGGAACGGCCGGCACGGCAT
This sequence comes from Streptomyces sp. NPDC036764, assembly GCF_055609385.1. Classification (NCBI taxonomy): domain Bacteria; kingdom Bacillati; phylum Actinomycetota; class Actinomycetes; order Kitasatosporales; family Streptomycetaceae; genus Streptomyces; species Streptomyces sp. NPDC036764. The sequence goes on along the minus strand of NZ_JBVJPT010000015.1, from coordinate 94,003 downwards.
CATGGTGTTCGGTGATCCGAACGTCGACCGGGTCATCGTCAACCATCACACCCTGGTCCGCCCCAACGGCTCCGAGCACCTCCGGCCACCCGCCCTCGCCGCCGAACTCCCGCTGCTCCAGGACCGGTTGCTGGCCGGGGACGTCACCGCCGCCGAGACCTTCACCGACGGGCGGGGGTTGCAGTGGGTGCAGCCGTTCCATCCCGCCTTCGAGATACGGCTGCGGCGGCCGGACCCCCACGAGGGGCCGGGTGACCAACGTCGCGGGGTCGACTTCACCACGGGTGTGATCACCGCCCGGCGTGCCGACTGGCTCAGTGAGGCCTTCGTCTCCCGTGCCGACGACGTCATCGTCCACCGCGTCACCGAGCCCGGCCTCACCACCGGGGTCACGCTGGACCACCAACTCCCGGGCGCTCCAGGCGACTTGAGGGTAGGACACAGCGCCGTCCTCACTCCCGAAGGCGCGCTGATCACCCTCCGCGTCCGCTACCCCGGCAGCGACCGCGCCTATACGGGCGTCACCCTCGCCGTCGTCACCGGCGGAGCGGGCGGCCTCACCCAGACCTCCCTCCCCGGCATCCGGATCGAGAACGCCAGCCGCCTGCTCCTCCTCACCCGCGTCCGGCGTCACACCGGCGAGCTGGACGTCCTCGCCGAGGCCCGCGCCCTGCGCGCCCTCCTGCCCGAAGGCGCCGACGAGGACCCGTACGCCTCGCTCCTCGCCCGCCACACCGCCCTGCACCGCCCCGCCTACCTCCGCGCCGGCCTCGACCTCGGGGGAGACGACGGCGAACGGGCCCTGCCCGGCTCCGAATTGGTCCGGCGCACGAAGAGTCCCGCTCTCCTGGAGCGCCTCTTCGCGGCCGGCCGCTACCACCTGCTCTCCGCCTCCGGCATGCTGCCGCCCCGCCTCACCGGCCTGTGGACCGGCGACTGGGACACGGCGTGGTCGGGCGCGTTCACCACCGACGCCAACCTCAACCTCCAGACCGCCTCGGCCGCGGCTGCCGCGCTCCCGGAGGCGACCGAGGCCCACGCCGCCCTCGTGCACGGCCAGGTGGACCACTGGCGCGACAACGCCCGCGCGATCTTCGGCACCCGAGGCGTCGTGGCGCCCGCCCACACCGACGGGGAGTCCGGGCACATCTACCACTTCAGCCGCGAGTACCCCCTGCACCTGTGGACCGCGGGCGCCGACTGGCTCCTCAAGCCCCTCGTCGACCACGACGAGACCTGGGGCGAGCGCGACCCGCGCACCGCGGCCGTCCTCGCCGAAGTCGCCCGGTTCTACGAGGACTTCCTCACCCGCACCGACGAGGACGGCCATCTCGTCGTCGTCCCCTCCTACTCTCCCGAGAACCGCCCGGCGAACGCGAGCTGGGGCGCCGTCAACGCCGCCATGGACCTCTCGGCGGCCCGGCACGCCCTGCGCACGGCCGCCCGCTACCATCCGGGCACCCCCGAGGCCGAGCGCTGGCGCGCCCTCGCCGACCGTCTCCCGCCGCACCGGGTCAACGCCGACGGCGCCCTCGCGGAATGGGCCCGGCCCGGCCTGGAGGACACCTACGACCACCGGCATCTCAGCCACCTCTACGGCGTCTGGCCGCTCGACGAGATCACCCCGTACGACACCCCCGGCCTCGCGGCGGCCGCACATCGGGCCCTCGAACTCCGCGGCGCCGAGAACGACTCCGCGCACGGTCATCTCCACCACGCCCTGATCGCGGCACGTCTCAGGGACGGCGAGCGGGTCGCCCACGCCCTCGACCAGGTCCTGGACGGCGACTTCTTCCACGCCTCCCTGATGAGCGCCCACTATCCGCGCCGCCACGTCTACAACGCGGACGCCGCGCACACGCTGCCCGCCGTACTGATCGAGATGCTGGTGCAGTCGACCCCGGACCGGCTGGTCCTGCTGCCCGCGGTCCCGCAGACCTGCCCGCGAGGACGGCTCAGCGGCATCCGCACACGGTTCGGCGCGGGGCTCGATCTGACCTGGAGCCCCGACGGGGTCACGGCCGTCCTCAAGCCGACCCGCACCCTGCGCATCGAACTGAGAACCTCGCCCGACGACGGTGATCGCGCCGCGCGACCGCTCGACCTCGTCGCCGGAGAAGACCTCGTCCTCGAGCTCGGGGCATGGTGACCCCGCGACTCCTCCCACCCTGGAGTGACGTGTCACCGCGGCCGCGGCCGGCCCACGTCTCGCCCCAGGCGGGGTCGACCTCGGCCCCCAGCGCGTTGTGGTCCGCGAAGTCGGCCTCGACCCCGGAGCGGCTCAGGTCGTAGTGGCGCGGACGCGTGCCCTTCGGCCGGGCGACCACTGCGGCGAGCCGGGCGGCGTGGAGCGGGAGTTGACCGAGGAGACCGAGGGGTGGCCGGACGGGGAGGTCTTCCGGCCGCCCCTTTCGGCACGGGCTACTGCGCGATCGGCAGCCGTGCCCCGTCCCGCAGGAACAGCGGGATGCGGTCCAGCGGGGCGTCGACGGTGACGGCCTGCCCGCCCTCGTACGTCTCGCCGGTCCAGGCGTCCGTCCACCGCGCCCCGGCCGGGAGATACGTCGTCCAGGTCGTCGCGCCCGGCTCCAGGACCGGCGCCACCAGCAGGTCCGACCCGAACAGGTACGCGTCGGCGACCTGCCAGGACAGCTTGTCCTCGGGGAACTCCAGGAACAGCGGCCGCATCACCGGCAGACCCTCGTCGTGGGCCTCGCGCATGACGTCGAGGACGTACGGCCTCAGGCGTTCGCGCAGTCGCAGGTACTTCTCCAGGATCGGGCCGGCCTGCTCGCCGTAGGACCACACCTCGTTCGGACCGCCGGTCATCTCCGGGCCGAGCGGCATGCCCGGGTCGCGGAAGCCGTGCAGGCGCATCAGCGGGGACAGGGCGCCGAACTGGAACCAGCGGATCATGACCTCGCGGTAGGCGGGGTCGTCCGGGTCGCCGCCGTGGAAGCCGCCGATGTCCGTGTTCCACCACGGGATGCCGGACAGCCCGGTGTTCAGGCCGGCCGCGATCTGGCGGCGCAGGGTCGGGAAGTCGGTGCCGATGTCGCCGGACCACAGGGCGGCGCCGTAGCGCTGACTGCCCGCCCAGGCCGAACGGTTGAGGGTGATGATCTCGTCCTCGCCGGACGCGAGGAGACCCTCGTGGAAGGTGCGGGAGTTCTCGGCCGGGTAGCTGTTGCCGACCTCCAGGCCGGGGCCCGCCCAGTAGCGCAGGTTCTCCTGGAAACCGGGCTTGAGCTCGGGCTCGCAGGCGTCCAGCCAGAAGGCCGTGATGCCGTACGGGTCGAGGTAGTTCTCCTTGATCCTCGACCACACGAACTCACGGGCCTCGGGGTTCGTGGCGTCGTAGAAGGCGATCTGGACGGTGGAGGCGACCTCCTTGTCGGGCCAGTCCGCGTGCGCCATCGGGCCGTACTGGGTGCCGATGAAGTAGCCGCGCTGCTCCATCACCGGGTGGTTCTCGCTCAGCGGTGACACCGACGGCCACACGGACACGACCAGCTTGATGCCCAGCTCGTCCAGTTCACGGACCATGGCCGCCGGGTCCGGCCACTCGGCCGGGTCGAACTTCCACTCGCCCAGGTGCGTCCAGTGGAAGAAGTCGCACACGATCGCGGAGATCGGCAGCCCCCGGCGCTTGTACTCCCGTGCCACGGCGAGGAGTTCGTCCTGGGTGCGGTAGCGCAGCTTGCACTGCCAGAAACCCGCCGCCCACTGAGGCAGCATCGGCGTACGGCCGGTCACCGCGCTGTAGCGGCGCTGGCCGTCTGCCGGGGTGCCCGCGGTGATCCAGTAGTCGATCTGGCGGGCGGAGTCGGCGACCCAGCGGGTGCCGTTGTGCGCGAGCTCCACGCGGCCGATCGCCGGGTTGTTCCACAGCAGGGTGTAGCCCCGGCTGGAGGCGAGCACCGGGATGCCGACCTCGGCGTTGCGCTGGACCAGGTCCAGGACCAGGCCCTTCTGGTCGAACCGGCCGTGCTGGTGCTGGCCGAGGCCGTACAGCTTCTCGTCGTCGTAGGCGGCGAACCGCTGCTCCAGGCGGTGGTGGCCGTTGCCGACGGCGGTGTACAGGCGCGGGCCCGGCCACCAGAAGTGGGCGCGCTCCTCGGCGAGGATCTCCGTGCCGTCCGCGGTGCGCAGGAAGCGGATCAGCCCCTCGGCGTCGACCCGCACGGTCAGCGCGCCGACCGTCAGGACCCCCAGACCGTCCTCGATCTTGACGGTCGACTCGGTCGGCGGCGCGGACTCCAGCAGGGCGCCGGGCAGCGCGTCGAGGACCGGGCCGCCGAGCCGGGCCCGCACCCGGACCGCGTCCGGGCCCCACGGCTCGACGCGCACGGTCTCCTGGCGGCCGCTCCACTCCAGCGCACCGTCCCGCTCGCGGAACGTGCCGACGGTCGGGGACGACTGCGCGAGGCTGACCGTGCCCGGCTGGGGCTGGGTTTCGGCGATCTGATCCACGTGGGCGCTCCTGAAGAGGGCGGCGGGTGCGGGCATGGCGGTGCCCGGGCAGGGGCACGGTGGTGCGGTGATCGGTGTGCGGCGCTGATCAGTGCGCGGCGGACGGCGCCGGGCCCGTGCTGGCCCGGACCGTCAACTCGGGTGCGATCAGCACGACTTCGTCGCTTCCGCTCCCGTCCAGCTTGGCGACCAGTTGTTCCACGGCATGCCGGCCCATCTCCTGCGCGGGGATGGAGACCGACGTCAGCCGCACCGAGGCTTGGGTCGCGACCTGGTCGGGGCAGATGGCGACGACGGACACGTCCTCCGGCACGGCGCGGCCCTGCTGGCGCAGCAGGGCGAACAGCGGCTCGACGGCCGACTCGTTCTGCACGACGAACCCCGTGGTGCTCGGGCGCTCGTCGAAGATCCGCGCGAGGGTGACCGCCATGGCGTCGTACCCGCCCTCGCACGGCCGGTGCAGCAGTCGCATCCCCAACTCCTGGGAACGCAGCCTGAGTCCGTCGAGCGTGCGCTCCGCGAAACCCGTGTGCCGCTCGTAGACCGCCGGGGCCTCTCCAATGACAGCGATGTCGCGGTGCCCCAGCTTCGCCAGATGCTCCACACACAGCGCGCCGGTCGCCTTGAAGTCGAGGTCGACGCAGGTCAGCCCGGCGGTGTCGGCGGGCAGCCCGATCAGCACGGACGGCTGGTGCGAGCCGCGCAGCAGTGGCAGCCGCTCGTCGTCCAGCTCGACGTCCATGAGGATCATCGCGTCGGCCAGCCCGCTGCCGGTGACGCGGCGCACGGCGTCGGGGCCCTCCTCGCCGGTCAGCAGCAGGACGTCGTAGCCGTGCGTGCGGGCCGTGGTGGCCACCGCGATGGCGATCTCCATCATTACCGGCACATAGATGTCGGTGCGCAGCGGGATCATCAGCGCGATGATGTTCGACCTGCTGCTGGCCAGGGCACGGGCACCCGCGTTCGGGTGGTAGCCGAGCTCGCGGATGCTCTGCTCGACCCGGAGCCGGGTGGTCGAGGAGATGGACCGCTTGCCGCTGAGGACATAGCTCACCGTGCTCGCCGAGACTCCGGCGTGCTGGGCGACCTCGGCGAGGGTGACCATCCAGCTCTCCAAGTTTTTGTGAAGCGCTTCGACAGTGCGCGATGGGAACATGGGCGGGTGTGAGGGTGGTTCGACACTAGCTCCGGCGCGCTTGGGTGTCCATAGGTTATCGAAGCGCTTCGATAGTCTTTCCTCCCAGGTGTACCGTCCCCCGGACGGCCCTGCCGCCGCAACACCTCTGACCGCACCTGTTCCCGGGGTGCCCACCGCCTGTACGCCGGGGCGTACTCCGTCAACATCGGCCGAACGGACGCGCGCAGGGTGGTGGGCGCGCCCGTAATCGGGTACATACGATCGGGTAGCACCCGTCGGTAACCAAAACGGCCCGAGATCCCGATTCGCGGCGAGGTGAGCCTCATGTCCGCAGCACCCACGAAGCCTACTGTCACTGAGCGTGAGGCACGCCAGGTGGCGGAGGAGGCCCGGCAGCAGGACTGGCGCAAGCCCAGCTTCGCCAAGGAACTGTTCCTCGGCCGCTTCCGCCTCGACCTCATCCACCCCCACCCGATGCCCACCGACGAGGCCACCCAGCGCGGCGAGGAGTTCCTCGCCAAGCTGCGCGACTTCGTCGAGACGAAGGTCGACGGCGCCCTCATCGAACGCGAGGCCCGCATCCCCGACGCCGTGATCGACGGCCTCAAGGAGCTCGGCGCCTTCGGCATGAAGATCGACACCAAGTACGGCGGGCTCGGCCTCACCCAGGTCTACTACAACAAGGCCCTCACCCTGGCCGGCTCCGCCAGCCCGGCGATCGGCGTCCTGCTCTCCGCCCATCAGTCGATCGGCGTACCGCAGCCGCTGAAGCTGTTCGGCACCCCCGAGCAGAAGGAGCAGTTCCTGCCGCGCTGCGCCCGCACCGACATCAGCGCCTTCCTGCTGACCGAGCCCGACGTCGGCTCCGACCCGGCGCGCCTGGCGACCTCCGCCGTACCCGACGGGGACGACTACGTCCTCGACGGCGTCAAGCTGTGGACGACCAACGGAGTGGTCGCCGACCTCCTCGTCGTCATGGCGCGGGTGCCGAAGTCCGAAGGGCACAAGGGCGGCATCACCGCCTTCGTCGTGGAGACCAACTCGCCCGGCATCACCGTCGAGAACCGCAACGCCTTCATGGGCCTGCGCGGCATCGAGAACGGCGTCACCCGCTTCCACCAGGTCCGCGTCCCCGCCGCCAACCGCATCGGCCCCGAGGGCGCCGGCCTGAAGATCGCGCTCACCACCCTCAACACCGGGCGGCTGTCGCTGCCCGCGTCCTGCGTGGCGGCCGGCAAGTGGTGCCTGAAGATCGCCCGCGAGTGGTCGGCGGCGCGCGAGCAGTGGGGCAAGCCGCTCGCGCACCACGAGGCCGTCGGCTCCAAGATCTCCTTCATCGCGGCCACCACCTTCGCCCTGGAGGCCGTCACCGACCTCGCCTCGCAGATGGCCGACGAGGACCGCAATGACATCCGCATCGAAGGCGCCCTCGCCAAGCTGTACGCCTCCGAGATGGCCTGGCTCATGGCCGACGAGCTCATCCAGATCCGCGGCGGCCGCGGCTTCGAGACGGCCGACTCGCTCAGGGCACGCGGCGAGCGGGGCGTCCCCGCCGAGCAGGTCCTGCGCGACCTGCGCATCAACCGCATCTTCGAGGGCTCGACGGAGATCATGCACCTGCTGATCGCCCGCGAGGCCGTCGACGCCCACCTGTCGGTCGCCGGTGACCTCATCGACCCCGACAAGTCCCTCCAGGACAAGGCCAAGGCGGGCGCGAACGCCGGCGTCTTCTACGCCAGGTGGCTGCCGAAGCTGGTCGCCGGACAGGGCCAACTGCCGTACTCGTACGGCGAGTTCAAGCGCGGTGTCGACCTTTCCCCGCACCTGCGCTACGTCGAACGCACCTCCCGCAAGCTGGCCCGCTCCACCTTCTACGGCATGTCCCGCTGGCAGGGCCGCATGGAGACCAAGCAGGGCTTTTTGGGCCGGGTCGTCGACATCGGCGCCGAACTGTTCGCCATGAGCGCGGCCTGTGTCCGCGCCGAGCACCTGCGGGCCCGGGGCGAGCACGGCCGCGAGGCCTACCAGCTCGCCGACGCGTTCTGCCGGCAGTCCAGGCTGCGCGTCGAGGAGCTCTTCGGCCGGCTGTGGTCCAACACCGACGACTTGGACCGCAAGGTCGTCAAGGGTGTGATGGCGGGCACCTACGAGTGGCTGGAATCGGGCATCGTCGACCCCTCGGACGACGGCGGTGTGTGGATCGCGGACGCGACCCCGGGCCCGAGCGAGCGGGAGAACGTGCACCGCCCGATCCGGTGACGTCACGGTGAGGGGTCACTGCCCGCAGCGACCCCTCACCATCCTGTTACCCGCCGGATGGGGACGCCCTGTCCTTCCCGTCGGCCGTTGCGGCCACAATGGGGGGATGAGCGACAGTCCAGCCCCACTCGCCGACCCGCATCTGGTCTACGACCCCGTAGCGGGCGACGGCCCCAAGGACGTGGTGATCCTCGGCTCCACCGGCTCCATCGGCACCCAGGCCATCGACCTCGTGCTGCGCAACCCCGACCGGTTCCGGGTCACCGCCCTGTCCGCCAACGGCGGCCGGGTCGCACTCCTCGCCGAGCAGGCGTACCGGCTGAAGGCGCGGACCGTCGCGGTCGCCCGCGAGGACGTCGTACCTGCGCTGCGCGAGGCCCTGACGGCCCAGTACGGCACGGGAGAGCCGCTCCCCGAGATCCTCGCCGGACCGGACGCGGCCACACAGGTCGCCGCCTCCGACTGCCACACCGTCCTCAACGGCATCACCGGCTCCATCGGCCTCGCGCCCACCCTCGCCGCCCTGGAGGCGGGCCGCACCCTCGCGCTCGCCAACAAGGAGTCGCTCATCGTCGGCGGCCCGCTGGTCAAGGCGCTCGCCAAGCCCGGGCAGATCATCCCGGTCGACTCCGAGCACGCCGCCCTGTTCCAGGCGCTGGCGTCCGGCACGCGCGCGGACGTGCGCAAGCTGGTGGTGACCGCCTCCGGCGGCCCCTTCCGCGGCCGTACGAAGGCCGAGCTGGCGAACGTGACCGTGGACGACGCCCTCGCCCACCCCACCTGGGCCATGGGCCCGGTGATCACGATCAACTCCGCGACCCTGGTCAACAAGGGCCTGGAGGTCATCGAGGCGCACCTGCTCTACGACATTTCCTTCGACCGCATTGAGGTGGTCGTGCATCCCCAGTCGTATGTTCACTCGATGGTTGAGTTCACCGACGGATCCACGATCGCCCAGGCGACGCCCCCCGACATGCGCGGGCCGATCGCCATCGGCCTCGGCTGGCCCGAACGCATTCCCGACGCCGCGCCCACCTTCGACTGGAGCAAGGCGTCGACCTGGGAGTTCTTCCCGCTCGACAACGACGCGTTCCCCTCGGTCGGCCTGGCGCGCCACGTGGGGGAGCTCGCGGGCACGGCGCCCGCGGTGTTCAATGCGGCCAACGAGGAGTGCGTGGAGGCCTTCCGGGCCGGCGCACTGCCGTTCAACGGGATCATCGAGACCGTGACGCGGGTCGTGGAGGAGCACGGCACCCCGCGCTCGGGAACTTCGCTGACCGTCGCGGACGTCCTCGAAGCGGAGAGCTGGGCCCGTCACCGGGCCCGGGAACTGGCGGCCCACACGGCGGAGGCCCGTGCATGACGACCCTGATGTTCATCCTCGGCATAGTGCTGTTCGCGGTCGGGCTGCTCGCCTCGATCGCCTGGCACGAGCTGGGCCACCTGTCCACGGCCAAGATGTTCGGCATCCGGGTGCCGCAGTACATGGTCGGCTTCGGCCCGACGATCTGGTCGCGGAAGAAGGGTGACACCGAGTACGGCTTCAAGGCGATCCCGTTCGGCGGCTACATCCGCATGATCGGCATGTTCCCGCCCGGCCCCGACGGCCGCCTGGAGGCCCGCTCCACCTCACCGTGGCGCGGCATGATCGAGGACGCCCGCTCGGCCGCGTTCGAGGAGCTCAAGCCCGGCGACGAGACCCGCCTGTTCTACACGCGCAAGCCGTGGAAGCGGGTCATCGTGATGTTCGCGGGCCCGTTCATGAACCTGATCCTCGCGTTCGGACTGTTCCTCACGGTGCTGATGGGCTTCGGCATCCAGCAGCAGACCACCACAGTGAGTTCGGTCTCCCCGTGCGTCATCGCCCAGACCGAGAACCGCGACGAGTGCAAGGCGTCCGACCCCAGGTCGCCGGCCGAAGCGGCGGGCATGAAGGCCGGCGACAAGATCGTCGCCTTCGACGGGGTGCGCACCGACGACTGGAACACCCTCTCCGACCTCATCCGCGACAGCGCCGGCAAGCAGGTGCCGATCGTCGTCGACCGGGGCGGCGAGCAGGTGACCCTGAAGGCGACGATCGCCACCAACCGGGTCGTCAAGAAGGACGCGGCCGGGGCGTACGTCGAGGGCGAGTACGTCAAGGCGGGCTTCCTCGGCTTCAGCTCGGCCACCGGCGTCGTCAAACAGGACTTCGGCGACTCCGTGTCCTGGATGACCGACCGGGTCGGCGAGGCCGTCGACTCCCTGGTGGCCCTGCCCTCCAAGATCCCCGCCCTGTGGGACGCCGCCTTCGGCGACGGCCCGCGCGAACCGGACTCCCCGATGGGCATCGTCGGCGCGGCGAGGGTCAGCGGCGAGATCGCGACACTGGACATCCCGGCATCGCAGCAGCTCGCCACGTTCGTCTTCCTCCTGGCCGGCTTCAACCTCTCCCTGTTCCTGTTCAACATGCTCCCGCTGCTGCCGCTCGACGGCGGTCACATCGCGGGCGCCCTGTGGGAGGCGCTGCGCCGCAACACGGCGAAGGTCCTGCGCCGGCCGGACCCCGGTCCGTTCGACGTGGCGAAGCTGATGCCGGTGGCCTACGTGGTCGCCGGAGTCTTCATCTGCTTCACCCTGCTGGTGCTGGTCGCGGACCTCGTTAACCCGGTCAGAATCTCCTAGTCATACGGCGTTCGAGGCGGCCCGGGATATGGGAGGTCTGGGGGGTTCGCCCCCCAGAAAGCACAGTGTCCCGGGCCGCCTTCCATTGAGTGGGTTTACGGGCCGAGGGGGGTCCCCCCGCCGAGTGCATTCGAGGTGGGGGAGTGCTGGGGTCAGGCCCGGTGCCGTAATCTCGAAGCCTGGAGCCCGCTGCTGACGGGACCGGACCTTGATCCACGACTTGGGGTTGCACAGCAGATGACTGCGATTTCTCTCGGCATGCCGTCCGTACCGACCAAGCTCGCCGAGCGCCGGAAGAGCCGTCAGATCCAGGTCGGATCCGTCCCCGTCGGCGGGGACGCTCCGGTCTCGGTCCAGTCGATGACGACGACGCGTACGTCGGACATCGGCGCCACCCTCCAGCAGATCGCGGAGCTCACGGCCTCCGGCTGCCAGATCGTGCGTGTGGCGTGCCCCACGCAGGACGACGCGGACGCGCTCGCGACCATCGCCCGCAAGTCGCAGATCCCGGTGATCGCCGACATCCACTTCCAGCCGAAGTACGTCTTCGCCGCCATCGAGGCCGGCTGCGCCGCGGTCCGGGTCAACCCGGGCAACATCAAGCAGTTCGACGACAAGGTCAAGGAGATCGCGCGGGCCGCCAAGGACCACTGCACCCCGATCCGCATCGGCGTCAACGCCGGCTCGCTGGACCGGCGCCTGCTCCAGAAGTACGGCAAGGCGACGCCCGAGGCCCTCGTCGAGTCGGCCCTGTGGGAGGCGTCCCTCTTCGAGGAGCACGACTTCCGGGACATCAAGATCTCGGTCAAGCACAACGACCCCGTCGTGATGGTCCGGGCCTACCAGCTCCTGGCCGAGCAGTGCGACTACCCCCTCCACCTCGGCGTGACGGAGGCGGGCCCGGCGTTCCAGGGCACCATCAAGAGCGCGGTCGCCTTCGGCGCACTCCTCTCCCAGGGCATCGGCGACACGATCCGCGTCTCCCTCTCCGCGCCCCCCGTGGAGGAGGTCAAGGTCGGCAACCAGATCCTGGAGTCCCTGAACCTCAAGCAGCGCGGCCTGGAGATCGTCTCCTGCCCGTCCTGCGGCCGCGCCCAGGTCGACGTCTACAAGCTGGCCGAAGAGGTCACCGCGGGCCTGACCGGCATGGACGTCCCCCTCCGCGTCGCCGTCATGGGCTGTGTCGTCAACGGCCCCGGCGAGGCCCGCGAGGCCGACCTCGGCGTCGCCTCCGGCAACGGCAAGGGCCAGATCTTCGTCAAGGGCGAGGTCATCAAGACGGTCCCCGAGTCCAAGATCGTCGAGACCCTCATCGAGGAGGCCATGAAGCTGGCCGAACAGATGGAGGCGGACGGCGTGGAGTCGGGCGAGCCGTCGGTGGCGGTGGCCGGCTGAGAGGGCTGTATCTCAGCCCGTCCGGCGTTTGAGGACGAGGCCCGTTCAGGGCCGGAGCCGGGGGTCCGGGGGCGGCAGCCCCCGGAGGCGGGGCGGTGTCCGGCGGTCCCTCCTCAAAGGACCGCAACTCGGGCAGGGCGGCACGGCAAAGCTTCCGCAGGTACAGTGCGGGGACCAGCAGAACCCCAGCGTGAGGCCCCGCACGTGTTGACCCAGACCACCTCACGGGTGCTCGAACCGAGTGACCTGGACGCCGCGCTCGCCGTCCTCGACCGCGAGCCGGTCGCGAACGCCTTCGTGACGTCCCGCGTCCAGATCGCCGGCCTCGACCCCTGGCGCCTCGGCGGCGAGATGTGGGGCTGGTACGAGGACGGCATGCTGACGTCCCTGTGCTACGCGGGCGCCAACCTCGTCCCGATCTGCGCCACCCCCCGAGCCGTACGGGCCTTCGCCGACCGTGCCCGCCGCGCGGGCCGCCGATGCTCCTCCATCGTCGGCCCCGCCGACTCCACCGCCCAGCTCTGGCGCCTGCTGGAGCCCAATTGGGGCCCGGCCCGCGAGATCCGCTCCCACCAGCCCCTGATGGTCACCGACCACATGGCGGCCGACATCACCCCGGATCCCTACGTCCGCCGCATCCGCAAGGACGAGATGGACACGATCATGCCGGCGTGCGTGGCGATGTTCACCGAGGAGGTCGGCGTCTCACCGCTGGTCGGCGACGGCGGGCTCCTCTACCAGGCCCGGGTCGCCGAACTCGTCGGCTCCGGCCGCTCCTTCGCCCGCCTCGACCAGGACGGCAAGGTCGTCTTCAAGGCCGAGATCGGCGCCGCGACGGACCGCGCCTGCCAGATCCAGGGCGTCTGGGTGGCCCCCGAATACCGCGGTCAGGGCCTGGCGGCCCCCGGCATGGCGGCCGTCCTGCGCTACGCCCTCGCGGACGTGGCCCCGGTGGTCAGCCTGTACGTCAACGACTTCAACACGGCGGCGAGAAGGACGTACCGGCGGGTGGGCTTCCAAGAGGTCGGCGCCTTCATGAGCGTCCTGTTCTGAAACCCCTTCAAGGGGCGCGGGGAACTGCGTGCGCAACCACCGCCGAGCCGCACCCGGAACTCAGCAGAAACCCCCCTGTAGGCTCCCCACCATGCGCCTTCCCGGTCACGCACACCGCCGCCAACCAGACGACATCGTGATCGGCCCCCTGGACCTGTCGGCCCACGTGGACGAGGCACTCGCCGTCCAGGCGGTGGCGTTCGGACTGGGCCCGGACGAGGTGGCCGTACGCCGCCAGATCGTCCTGCGCCACATGACCTACCCGGGAGCAAGGGCTCTCGGCGCGACGACCGCCGGCGGACTGCTGGCGGGATTCGTCTACGGCATGCCCAACGACCGCACCCACTGGTGGTCCACCGTCGTGGAGCCCTACCTGCGGGCCCAGGGCCACGACTTCTGGCTCGACGACTCCTTCGTCATCACGGAACTGCACGTCCACCCCCGCTACCAGAACCGGGGCGTCGGCCGTTCCCTGATCACCACGCTCACGGACGGTGCCGCCGAACCCCGCTCGATCCTCTCGGCGATCGACGTGGACAGCCCGGCGCGCGGCCTCTACCACTCCCTCGGCTACGAGGACCTCGCCCGCCAGGTCCTCTTCCCCAGCGCCCCGAAGCCGTACGCCGTGATGGGCGCCCCTCTTCCGCTCCGCCGCCGTTAACCGATTTCCACCGTCCCGTACCGCCCGGCTAACCTCCTGCCATAACCCAAACCCGGCAGGAGTACGAGAACCATGGCCAACGCACCGGTCCAGCGCATGTCCCAGTTGATGGCGAAGACGCTGCGCGACGACCCGGCCGACGCCGAGGTCCTCAGCCACAAGCTGCTCGTCCGCGCCGGCTACGTCCGCCGCACCGCGGCCGGCATCTGGTCCTGGCTGCCCCTCGGCAAGCGGGTCCTCGCCAATGTGGAGCGCATCGTCCGCGAGGAGATGGACGCGATCGGCGCCCAGGAGGTGCTGCTCCCCGCGCTGCTGCCGCGTGAGCCGTACGACGCGACGGGCCGCTGGGACGAGTACGGCCAGGAGCTGTTCCGTCTGAAGGACCGCAGGGGCGGCGACTACCTGCTCGGCCCGACCCACGAGGAGATCTTCACCCTGCTGGTGAAGGACCAGGCGTCCTCCTACAAGGACCTGCCGGTCATCCTCTACCAGATCCAGCACAAGTACCGCGACGAGGCCCGCCCGCGGGCCGGCATCCTGCGCGGCCGCGAGTTCCTGATGAAGGACTCCTACTCCTTCGACACCGAGGACGAGGGCCTCGCCCAGTCCTACGCCCTGCATCGCCAGGCCTACCAGCGTGTCTTCGAGCGCCTCGGCCTCGACTACCGCATCTGCGCCGCGACCGCCGGCGCGATGGGCGGCTCGAAGTCGGAGGAGTTCCTGGCCCCGGCCGAGGCCGGCGAGGACACCTTCGCCGACTGCCCGAACTGCGACTTCGCGGCCAACACCGAGGCGATCACCTACGAGCTCAAGCCGGTCGACGCCGCGGGCGTGGCCGCGCTCGAGGAGATCCCGACCCCGGACACCCCCACCATCGAGACCCTCGCCGCACACCTCGGCGTCCAGGCCTCCGCCACCCTGAAGAACCTGCTGGTCAAGGTCGACGGCGAGATCGTCGCCGTCGGTGTCCCCGGCGACCGCGAGGTCGACATGGACAAGGTCGAGGCCCACTTCGCCCCGGCCGTCGTCGAGATGGTCACCGAGGCGGACTTCGCCGAGCACCGGGACCTGGTCCGCGGCTACGTCGGCCCGCAGGGCCTGGGCGAGAAGGTCAAGTACCTCGCCGACCCGCGTGTGGCCCCCGGCACCTCCTGGATCACCGGCGCCAACAAGGAGGGCATGCACGCGAAGAACGTCGTCGCGGGCCGTGACTTCGAGGTCGATGAGTACGTCGACGTCGTGGTCGTCCAGGAGGGCGACCCCTGCCCGAAGTGCGGCACCGGCCTCAAGCTGGACCGCGCCATCGAGATCGGCCACATCTTCCAGCTCGGCCGCAAGTACGCCGACGCCCTCAAGCTCGACGTCCTCGGCCAGAACGGCAAGCCGGTCCGCGTCACCATGGGCTCCTACGGCATCGGCGTCTCCCGCGCCGTCGCGGCCCTCGCCGAGCAGACCGCCGACGACAAGGGCCTGTGCTGGCCGGCCGAGGTCGCCCCGGCCGACGTCCACGTGGTCGCCGCGGGCAAGGCCCTGCAGACCGAACTCGCCCTCGACGTCTCCGAGAAGCTGGCGACGGCCGGCCTGCGCGTCCTGTGCGACGACCGCGCCGGTGTCTCGCCGGGCGTGAAGTTCACCGACTCGGAGCTGATCGGCGTACCGCAGATCCTGGTGGCGGGGCGGCGCGCGGCCGAGGGCGTCGTCGAGCTCAAGGACCGCAGGACCGGCGAGCGCGAGGAACTGACGGTGGACGAGGCGATCGCCCGCCTGACGGCGTAGCGGAACCCGACCGTTCCCCGACCGTGGGACGTGACACAGCGTCAGCGTCGCCACGGCGGGGGACGGTCCGGCGTATCACCCGCTTCAGCCGGCCTCGGCCGTGAGCACGCGGGGGAGGAGTTCGTGCGGAACGTCGACACGCATGCCGCAGAAGCAGCGCAGCGGTCCGCCGCGTGAGCCGGGGGCGCCGAGGTCGATGAGCAGGATGTCCGCCACTTCACGGAGCACGTCACGCGCGGGGGCACCTCTGGCGACGCGGATGCTGACCTCGTCCGGGTCCCAGACTGCGATGCTCGCCAGACCGTCCGTCACGGTAATGTGGACGCACACAACTGTCTCCCCAGGGATGCACTACGGCACGGAGTGATCCGCTCCGGGAGGTCAGCGGCTGACTGATGGTACCGACGGCGGTCGGGTGCGTGAGGAGTTTCGTCATATTCTCCCGTCGCACCGGAAGCGCCCGTCACGCCCGGCACGCGCCCGCGGCGCGGCCCGATGGCCGAGAACGCGCCCCTGACCTCAGCCGATGCGGCTGACCTGAAGCATCGCCTCGGCGTCCTTGAGCAGTGCGCGCTGACGTGCCTCCGGCAATTGCCGGTACAGCTTGAGGAGCCGGGCCTCGCGCTCGTCCCCGCTGGGCCCGGGGACCGGGCGGCCGACCGCCTCGAAGAACTCCCTCGGTGTGGTCCGCACGCCCCAGCGCCGGAACACCTCGACCATGGCCCGCAGCTTCTCCGGATCGATGCGCGAGGTGCCGCGGGTGCGGTTCATCCAGGCGTTCAGCGTCGGATAGGAGATACCGGCTTCGGCCGCCAGGTCCTTCTGCGTCCTGTCCGGCGCCTGCGCCAGGAGACGTTCGAGCAGAGCCGCCAGGTCCTCGTCCCGGCGCGGGGGATCCTGGCCGGGGTCCGGGTCTCCTTGGCTGCTCTGCTGGATCGTCACGCATCGAGGATCCGGCATCAATATCTACAAGCGCAAGTAGATCGCAGATCGGTCGCGAGGGCTTCGGGAGCGTACGGGAGCGCTGTTCGGGCGGCCGTACAACCGCGCGCCCCCGGCCTCCGCCGGCATCCCGCCTTCCCTCACGCTCCGTAGGTATCTTGACACTATCTGCATCTACATGAAGACTGTAGATGGCTCTGGATGTGGATCGCGCCTCCTGGCGCGGGCTGCCTCTGTCCGCTCAGAGAATCTACATCTACATGAATATTGAAGATTCGAGAGAACGACGTCGACGGGAGAACCGATCGTGTCCCTACCGGACAACGGCAACACCGCTCCGGGCAACCCGGAACCCGAGCTCGTCGCCCGGGCCCGCACGGGCGACCGCGAGGCTTTCGCGGCCCTGTACCACCAGCACTACCGCGTCGTGTACGGCTTCCTGCTGGTGCGCACGCGCAACAGACATCTGGCGGAGGACCTGACGCAGGAGGTGTTCACCCGCGCCCTGCGGCGCATCGACGCGTTCACCTGGCAGGGCACGGCCTTCGCCGGCTGGCTGACCACCATCGCGAAGAACCTCTACCTCGACGAACTCGGGCGTGGCCGCACGCGTTTGGAGACCCCGGTCGCGGAGTTCGACGACCCCGGTGCGGCCGGCGGGGACACGGAGGCGCTCGCCCTGCGCGCACTGGAGGCCGTCGAGGCGTACGAGGCGGTCCGCGCCGCCCTGCACACCCTCAACGCCCCGCAAAGGCACTGCGTGGAGCTGCGCTTCCTGGACGAACTGACGCCGCAGGAGACGGCGTTGGCGATGGGCCGCAGCGTCGGCGCGGTCAAGACGCTGACCTACCGCGCCCTGCGGAACCTCCGCCGGCCGACCGGGGCGGTGTTCGTGTGAACAGCAACTTCCCGCACGCCGTCGGCGTGATCCGAGCGGTCCTGGGGTCCGCCCTGGAGTCCACCGGATCCGACCGGGCGACCGCGGTCGCGCACGCGCTCGACTCGGCCCGACTCCTGGTCGACCCTGGGCGCTCCTTCGGCGCCGTACTGCACCGGACGCCGGACGGCCGCTGGTCGTCGGCCCCGCGCCCGCTCACCGACCTGGAGCGCAAGGCCCTGGCCTGGGACGCCTCCTGCGCACGGGCACGCTCCGTCGCGCACGCCATCGAACGGCGGCTGGCCGGGCACGCCGGTCCCTGCGGCGTCCGCGTGGACGGTGACCGGGTGCGGGTCGTGCTCCGCGTCGACGGCCCTCTCCCATGGGCCCGTTGGCGTGCGTACCTGGGCATTACGGCCGTCGGCCCGGGCGCCCGCCCGCACACGGTGGTCGGCGAGGGGGAACGCGGTGGTGTACGGGTGACGGTGGTGGCCCACGGCGCGACCTCTGCATCTGCGTCCGTGACGCCCCCGACCGCGGCACCCGCCTCCGCGGCACCCCCGGCCGCGGCATCCGCCTTCGCGGCGCCCCCGGCCGCGGTGCCCGCCTTCGCGGCGCCCCCGGCCGCGGCATCCGCCTCCTCGGCGCCCCCGGCCGCGGTGCCCGCCTCCGTGGCGCCCCCGGCCGCGGCATCCGCCTTCGCGGCGCCCTCGGCCGCGGCATCCGCCTCCTCGGCGCCCCCGGCCGCGGCGCCCGCCTCCTCGGCGGCCGCACCGCACGCGCGTCTCTTCCGGCTCGGCGGAGTCACGTACGACCTGGCGCTTGCGCAGCGCGACGCGCAGGGCGACGTCTGGTACTTCCAGGGCTGCCGGAGCCACGACGGCATGCCCCTGATGTCCCTGGACGGCCGGCCCGAGCGGTGTTCCCTCGCCAACCTGGCGGTTCATCTGGGGCCGTTGTCGCCGGTGCGGGCCCCCACGCCGGCCGTCGTCGCCTCTGCCGACAGCGGGGCGTTACCCATGCCGGCAGCCGCGCCGGGAGTGCCGTCGGTGGCCGGGACGGGAGTGCCGTCCGAAGCCGGCCTAGCAGTGCCGTTCGCACCTCCGCCCGCAGCGCCGGCCCCACCTCCGCCCGCCGTGCCGTTCGCACGTCCGCCCGCAGCGCCGGCCCCACCTCCGCCCGCCGTGCCGTTCGCACGTCCGCCCGCAGCGCCGGCCCCACCTCCGCCCGCAGTGCCGTTCGCACGTCCGCCCGCAGCGCCGGCCCCACCTCCGCCCGCAGTGCCGTTCGCACCTCCGCCTGCGATGCCGTTCCCAGCCCGGTCCGCTGTGCCGTTTACGCCTCCGCCCGCAGTGCCGTTCGCGCCCCGGGCCGCAGCGCCGCCCCGAACCCCGTCCGAGCCGCCCTACGCGCCGGTGTGCGGTCCGATCGGGCCGGTCGTATGACGCGCGGTGGGGCGGCTGTGCGGATCCGGGGCGGGGTGGGGCCGGCGGACGGGGGCTCGCGGGTCTGGGAGTCGAGCGCCGCCTGCGGGGAGCGGGACGCGGACCTCTGGTTCTCGCGCAGTTCATGGCCAACGGCCGTCGCGATCTGCGCCGCCTGTCCCGTCCTCGATCCGTGCCGGGCCGCCGTGCTGCAACGGGAGAGGGGCCTTCCCCGGTGCCAGCGCCAAGGCGTCGTGGCCGGGCTCACCGGTCCCCAGCGGCATGACCTGGAGCGCACCGCGAACCCGACGGGGGCACAGCAGCGCGGGCAGACGCCACCGCCCGCCGCATCCGTCGACCGTGCCGTTCCGCGCGACCCGGCCGGACCCCCGCGCACCCGGCCCGCCCCCTGCGGCACCCGCGCCGCCTATCAGCGGCACCTGCGCCGGGGCGAGCCGGTCGACGAGGCGTGTCGCGCCGCCAACTCCCGGGAGGCCGGCCGCTATCGCCGTACCGGCTCCACTCGCGACCAGCGAGAGAAGGCCCGGCTCCGAGACCCCGCCCGACACCGAGCCGGGCCATCCGGCGACCCGGGCTGACAGGACCTGACATCCCCTCACCTGGACCCGGGCTGCCATCCCCTGACCGCGACCGGGCTGACGTCCCCCGACCGGGACCTGGGCTGCCATCCCCTGACGCGGCCCAGGGCGACATGCCCTCACCGCGTCCTGAGCTGCCATCCCCTCATCGGGACCCGGGCGGACACCCCCTGACCGCGACCCGGGCCGACATCCCCTCACCGCGACCCGACTGACATCCCCTCACCACGACCGGAGTACCTCATGTCCCCGCCCCCGTCGGATCCCCAGCCCGACGCGACCGGAGCCGGCCACCCCCGGACCCCGGGTCCCCTCGGCCGAACGGCCGTCGCACTGCTCCGCGTCCTGCGGCGTCGCGGCAAACCCCTCGTGCGGCGGCCCCGACCGTGCCACCGGTTCGGACCGTGCCACCGGTTCGGACCGTGCGACCGGCCCGGACCGTGCCACCGGCTCGGGCGTGACCTGGAGGACTGCCGGCAGCAGCGTGACCGCTGGCGGCGGTACGCCGACTCCTACGAACGGGAGTTGAGCCACGCCCGGCTCGAACGCGCCCATCTGCTCGCCTGGTTGGCCGCGCTGCATCCGTCGAGCGCGGTCCTCACCCCCGACGGCGGCTGCGGACCGGACGTCGCCCACCTGCTGCGCATCGAGGCCGGGGGACGGCAGTTGTCCTGGCGGCTGGCAGCGGCCGACCTCCCGCTGTTCGTCCATGTCCCGTACGCGCCTCCGGTCGGCACGGACCCTGCCGAGCCCCCGGATCAGACGCCCCACATCCGCAGGCACACCCGGTTGCTGGCGATGGAGGGAATCCTGTCCGGCCCACCGGCCGAGACATGGGCGGCGGTGATGCCTCCGCGGCCCGGCGAGCACTGAAGGCGCCCGGACGGCAGTCCCGGCGACCCCGCGAGACTCCGGCCGGCAGGCTCGGGAGGCAAGTCGGCCGGATCCACCACGCCCCTCTGCCCCGACCACGGCAGGGGGGCGTGGCCCGTCCTGGGCACCCGGAGCCGGACCACGGCAGGGGGGCGTGGTGTCCCGTCCGTCCGGGGCTCCGACGCCGGGGCGCAGGCCGCTACAGCCAGCCCGCGAACTCCAGCAACAACTCCGCGTCCTGCGGCCGCCCGACCCGGCGAGCCCGCACCCCCGACTCCACGGCTCGGAACAGCGTCCACCCCCGCAGCCGTTCCTGATCCACCTCGAGCGACTCCGCGAGCCGCTTGACCCGCCGCCTCGTCGTCGCCGCACCCGACGGTGAGGCGATCAGATCCTCCACCCGGTCCCGCACCAGCCGCGCCAGGTCGAACGCGCACTCGCCCACGACCGGATCCGGCCCCACCGCCAGCCACGGCATCCGCTCCCCGGCCAGCACCTTGCTCTGCCGGAACGTCCCGTGCAGCAACCGCCGTTCGGGCGGCGCGGCCAGCAGTTCCTCGCGGGCGGCGAGCGCGGCGTCGACCAGCGTCGCCACCTCCGCATCCGCCGACGCGGTCGCCCGCATCGCCTCGGCCTGCCGCCCCGTCCGCTCGGCCACCGTCTCGAAGGCATGGTCGGCCGGGGGTTCCACCCACAGCCGCCGCAGCGTCCCCGCCGCCTCCAGCAACGCCTTCGCCTCCGGCAGCGACCGCACCGACAGATCCGGACGCAGCCGCTCCAGCAGCAGCACGCCCTCGGTCACGAAGGGCTCCAGAAGCTGTACGGCACCCGTGCCGCCCCAGCGCGCGAGCGCGGCCCGCTCGCTCTCCGGGCGGGCCCGGGGCGGCGCCAGCTTCAGCACGGCCGGGGTGCCGTCCGGCCGCCGCACCAGGACCACCAGGCTGCTGCGGCCACCCGGAAGCTGCACCCGCTCGACGGTCAACTCGCGTAGCGCGACGGCCTGGTGGGCCGCCTCCGGCAGCATCTCCAACCAGTGGTCACCGGCCGGTGCCGTCTCACCGAGCGCCCTGACCAGACGCTGCGGCGGTTCGAAAGCCATGCGCGAGTCGTTCCCTTCCCGTACTGCCCGTACGTGTGCTCCTGCCCGCGTCAGGCGGTGGGCGCCGCCGACGGGGCCGTGGTGCCCGCACGCTCGGCGAGCCCAGGGAAGGCTACGCTCCCGCCCCGCCAGCGCACCGCCCGCACCGCGGCCTCGCGCAGCGCCCCGGCGGCCGTGCCCCGCAGTTCACCCTCGGCCGCGCGCACCAGGTCGGAGTACACCCCGGCCACCCGGTCCTCCAACTCGGCGGCGAGCCGGACGGCCGAGGCCGAGTCCGGCACCGGGAAGGGCAGCGCGTACGCCGCGCTCGCGGAGACCGGCTCGGCGCCCCGGTCGCTCACCTCGCGCGCGAGCGCGTCCCGCCGCGCCCGGTGTGCCGCGTACGCCGCACGCGCCTCCGAGCGCCGCTCCTCGCTGATCCGGCCGCCGACGACGCCGTATCCGTACACGACCGCGTGCTCGGCGGCGAGCGCCGCCTGGAGGGCCTTGACGGTCGCCTTCTTCGCCTCGCTCACTTGGCCTCCTCCGTCAGCAGGTACGCGTGCACGGCCCCGGCCGCGGCCACCGAGGCCAGCAGCCGCGCCAGTTCACCGGGAACGTCGAGCAGTGCCTTCGCCCGCCGGTCCGCGAGGGCCCGTTCGGCGGCGGCCAGCTCGGCCAGCGCGTCGCGCTCGTTCGCGGGAATGGACACGCTCGGCGCCGGGGAGGCCGACGGCGACGCCGTACCGCCCTTCGGCGCCCCGGACGCCGTGGGCGATGCGCTGGACGGCTCTGACGGACCCGGGCCGAACGCCGCCGCGTGTCGCAGCACCTCCGCCCGCAACGGCCCCACCGGTCCCGCCAGCACCGGATGGGCGGCGAGCACGGCGTCGTAGCGCCCGACCAGGTCCTCGCTGTCGCGGGCAGCACGCGCGCGTGCCTTCTCGGCGAGCGACGGGCTGCCGCTCGTGCCGCCGTCCGAATCGTCGGGCCGGGAGGTGCAGCCCACCAGCAGGGCGGCCCCTGCGGCGGAGGCGAGCAGGGTTCTTCTGCGCGGCCCCGAGGGGGAGCGCGGTGGCGAGGGGAACGGCACGGCAGACGTCCTCGGGGAGCTCGTACGAAAGCAGTTGCGAATGCGGTTGCGGAAGCGGCCGCGGGATCGGCGGACCGCAGGCCCGTGATCACCGTACCCGCGCACGCGCCCGGCACCACTCATCGGCACCGCTCACGCGCAGGTGGACGGCAACACTCCCCGCGACCCGATACCCTTTGACCAGACACGCGACCCATCCCACAACAGCACACGCGGCCGAGGAGTCACCCGGATGAGCACGACCCAGAGCGAGAGGCTGCGAGAACTTCTGGAACCGCTCGTCAACTCTCAGGGCCTCGATCTCGAAGAGATCGCAGTGGACTCCGTCGGACGCAAGCGCGTGCTGCGCGTCGTGGTCGACTCCGACGCCGGGGCGGACCTGGACCAGATCGCCGATGTGAGCCGCGAGCTCTCGGCGAAGCTCGACGAGACCGACGCGATGGGCGAGGGCGAGTACACCCTCGAGGTCGGCACCCCGGGCGCGGAACGCCCCCTCACGGAGCACCGGCACTATGTGCGCGCCGTCGACCGGCTGGTGAGGTTCCAGTTGGCCGAGGGCGGGGAACTGGTCGCCCGGATCCTGAGCGTCGACGACGAGGGCCTCGACCTCGAAGTGCCCGGAGTCAAGGGCCGCAAGGCCACCAGCCGCAGAATCGGCTTCCCGGACATCGACAGGGCGCGCGTGCAGGTCGAGTTCAACCGCAAGGACAAGAAGGAAGAGGAGGCGTAGCCGTGGACATCGACATGAGTGCCCTGCGGGGCTTGGTACGGGAGAAGGAGATCTCCTTCCCCCTGCTGGTCGAGGCGATCGAGTCGGCCCTCCTCATCGCCTACCACCGCACCGAGGGAAGCCGCCGCCACGCGCGCGTGGAGCTGAACCGGGAGACCGGCCATGTGACCGTGTGGGCGAAGGAGGATCCCGAGGATCTGGAGGAGGGCCAGGAGGCCCGCGAGTTCGACGACACCCCCTCCGGCTTCGGCCGGATCGCCGCCACCACCGCCAAGCAGGTCATCCTGCAGCGGCTGCGCGACGCCGAGGACGACGCGACGCTCGGCGAGTACGCGGGCCGCGAGGGCGACATCGTCACCGGCGTGGTCCAGCAGGGCCGCGACCCGAAGAACGTGCTCGTGGACATCGGCAAGCTGGAGGCCATCCTGCCGGTGCAGGAGCAGGTCCCCGGAGAGACGTATCCGCACGGCATGCGCATCAGGTCGTACGTCGTCCGGGTGGCCAAGGGCGTCCGCGGCCCCTCCGTCACCCTCTCGCGCACGCACCCCAACCTGGTGAAGAAGCTCTTCGCCCTGGAGGTGCCGGAGATCGCCGACGGTTCGGTGGAGATCGCCGCCATCGCCCGCGAGGCCGGCCACCGCACCAAGATCGCCGTACGGTCCACCCGCAGCGGTCTGAACGCCAAGGGCGCCTGCATCGGCCCCATGGGCGGCCGGGTGCGCAACGTCATGGGCGAGCTGAACGGCGAGAAGATCGACATCGTCGACTGGTCGGACGACCCGGCCGAGATGGTGGCGAACGCGCTGTCCCCGGCCCGGGTCTCCAAGGTGGAGGTCGTGGACATGGCAGCCCGCTCCGCGCGGGTGACCGTGCCCGACTACCAACTGTCACTGGCGATCGGCAAGGAAGGGCAGAACGCCCGGCTTGCCGCCCGGCTCACCGGCTGGCGGATCGACATCCGCCCGGACACCGAGCAGGCCGGGGAATAGATCCAAGCCGCCGGGCGCTCAGATCACGTCAGGTTACCGAGCGGCAACTGTTCGAATCCTGCCCCAAAGGGGTGAGGTCGGTCCGGGGAGGTAGACTTAGTGGTGTCTGGCCGGACACGCGCCCGCGCCTGCCCTGAACGTACCTGTGTGGGGTGCCGGGAGCGAGCGGTCAAGGCTGAACTGCTGCGGATCGTGGCGATCAAGGACGAGTGCGTCCCTGATCCAAGCGGTACGCTGCCCGGCCGGGGTGCGTACGTACACCCCGCCCTGGTCTGTCTCGACCAGGCGGTACGCCGCCGGGCGTTCACGCGGGCGTTGCGCGCCCCGGGAGCGCTCGACACAAAGGCGTTGCGCCAGTACGTCGAGCAGACAACAGTTGCTGAGCAGGCAACACCGTAAGAAGCGTCGCGCGGAACCGCCGCGCGGCCCAGGTATTCCGCGAGTTGGAAGTAGGTCGAGATTGCGATGAGCACTCGATGAGCACGCGATGAGTACGCCCATGAAGTAGCGACGGTCCGGACGCAACCCGGACCTAAAAGGAGCGAAGTGGCTAAGGTCCGGGTATACGAACTCGCCAAGGAGTTCGGCGTGGAGAGCAAGGTCGTCATGGCCAAGCTCCAAGAACTCGGTGAATTCGTCCGTTCGGCGTCTTCGACCATCGAAGCGCCCGTTGTCCGCAAACTGACGGACGCCCTCCAGCAGGGCAGCGGTGGCGGCAAGCCCGCCCCCGCCCGCAAGGCTGCCCCGGCGAAGCCGGCAGCCCCCTCCCCGGCGCAGGCAGCCCGCCCGGCTCCGCCGCGCCCGCCGGCCCCCAAGCCGGCAGCCGAGAAGCCCGCGGCCTCCCCGGCCGCGCCGGCCGCTCCCGGCCCCCGTCCCACTCCGGGCCCGAAGCCCGCGCCGCGGCCCGCCCCGGCGTCCCCGGCTCCGACCGCGCCCGAGTTCACGGCACCCCCGGCGGCTCCCGCCGCACCGGCCGCCTCCCAGGGCTCCGGTCCGCGTCCGGGCGCCCCGCGTCCGGCCGGCCAGGCTCCGCGTCCCGGCGCCCCGCGTCCGGGTGGTCCCGGCCAGGGCGGCCAGGGTCGTGGCGAGCGCGGTGACCGCGGCGACCGTTCCGGCGCTCCGCGTCAGGGCGGCGGCGCCCCGCGTCCCGGTGCCCGTCCGGCCGGTCCCCGTCCGGGCAACAACCCGTTCACCTCTGGTGGCTCCACCGGCATGGCGCGCCCGCAGGCGCCCCGTCCGGGCGGTGCCCCGCGTCCCGGCGGCCCCGGTGGCGCCGGCGCTCCCGGCGGCGCTCCGCGTCCGCAGGGCCAGGGCGGTCCCCGTCCCCAGGGCGGAGCGGGCGGTCCTCGTCCGCAGGCTCCGGGCGGCTCGCGTCCCAGCCCGGGCGGCATGCCCCGTCCGCAGGGCGGCGGCCCGCGTCCCGGCGGCGGCCCCGGTGGTCCGCGTCCGAACCCCGGCATGATGCCGCAGCGTCCTGCTGCCGGCCCGCGTCCCGGCGGTGGCCCCGGCGGTGGCCGTGGTCCCGGTGGCGGCGGTCGTCCCGGTGGCGGTGGCGGCGGTCGTCCGGGCGGCGGCGGCTTCGCCGGTCGTCCCGGTGGCGGCGGCGGTGGCGGTTTCGCCGGTCGTCCCGGTGGTCCCGGTGGCGGCGGTGGCGGTTTCGCCGGTCGTCCGGGTGGTCCCGGCGGTGGCGGCGGTGGCCGTCCCGGCTTCGGTGGCCGTCCCGGCGGTCCCGGTGGCCGTGGTGGCACGCAGGGTGCCTTCGGCCGTCCCGGCGGTCCCGCGCGTCGCGGTCGCAAGTCGAAGCGGCAGAGGCGCCAGGAGTACGAGGCCATGCAGGCCCCGTCGGTCGGCGGCGTGATGCTGCCTCGCGGCAACGGCGAGTCCATTCGCCTGTCGCGCGGTGCCTCCCTCACCGACTTCGCGGAGAAGATCAACGCCAACCCGGCGTCGCTCGTCGCGGTCATGATGAACCTCGGCGAGATGGTCACGGCCACGCAGTCCGTCTCCGACGAGACGCTGCAGCTCCTCGCCGGCGAGATGAACTACACGGTTCAGATCGTCAGCCCCGAGGAGGAGGACCGCGAGCTGCTCGAGTCCTTCGACATCGAGTTCGGCGAGGACGAGGGCGACGAGGAAGACCTGGTGGTCCGTCCGCCGGTCGTCACCGTCATGGGTCACGTCGACCACGGTAAGACCCGACTGCTCGACGCCATCCGCAAGACGAACGTCATCGCGGGCGAGGCCGGCGGCATCACCCAGCACATCGGTGCCTACCAGGTCTCGACGCAGGTCAACGACGAGGACCGCGCGATCACCTTCATCGACACCCCGGGTCACGAGGCGTTCACCGCCATGCGTGCCCGTGGTGCCCGGTCGACGGACATCGCGATCCTGGTCGTCGCGGCCAACGACGGCGTCATGCCGCAGACGGTCGAGGCGCTCAACCACGCCAAGGCGGCCGACGTCCCGATCGTCGTCGCGGTCAACAAGATCGACGTCGAGGGCGCCGACCCGACCAAGGTGCGCGGTCAGCTCACCGAGTACGGGCTGGTGGCCGAGGAGTACGGCGGCGACACGATGTTCGTCGACATCTCCGCCAAGCAGGGTCTGCACATCGACTCCCTGCTGGAGGCCGTCGTCCTCACCGCCGACGCCTCGCTCGACCTGCGGGCGAACCCGAACCAGGACGCGCAGGGCATCTCGATCGAGTCCCGTCTCGACCGCGGCCGCGGTGCCGTGGCGACGGTCCTCGTCCAGCGAGGCACGCTGCGGGTCGGCGACACGATGGTCGTGGGCGACGCCTACGGTCGCGTGCGCGCCATGCTCGACGACAACGGCAACAACGTCGCCGAGGCCGGCCCGTCGACGCCGGTCCAGGTCCTGGGCCTGACCAACGTCCCGGGTGCGGGCGACAACTTCCTGGTGGTCGACGAGGACCGTACGGCCCGTCAGATCGCCGAGAAGCGCGCCGCCCGTGAGCGCAACGCCGCGTTCGCCAAGCGCACGCGCCGTGTCTCCCTCGAGGACCTGGACAAGGTGCTCAAGGCCGGCGAGGTCCAGCAGCTCAACCTCATCATCAAGGGTGACGCTTCTGGTTCCGTCGAGGCTCTCGAGTCCTCGCTGCTCCAGCTCGACGTCGGCGAAGAGGTCGACATCCGCGTCCTGCACCGCGGCGTCGGTGCGGTCACGGAGTCGGACATCGACCTGGCGATGGGCTCCGACGCCATCGTGATCGGCTTCAACGTGCGCGCCGCCGGGCGCGCGCAGCAGATGGCCGAGCGCGAAGGCGTGGACGTCCGGTACTACTCGGTCATCTACCAGGCGATCGAGGAGATCGAGGCGGCCCTCAAGGGCATGCTCAAGCCGGAGTTCGAGGAGGTCGAGCTCGGTACGGCGGAGATCCGCGAGGTCTTCAAGTCGTCCAAGCTGGGCAACATCGCGGGTGTTCTCATCCGCTCCGGCGAGGTCAAGCGCAACACCAAGGCGCGCCTCATCCGCGACGGCAAGGTGGTCGCGGAGAACCTCAACATCGACGGTCTGCGTCGCTTCAAGGACGACGTCACCGAGATCCGCGAAGGGTTCGAGGGCGGTATCAACCTCGGCAACTTCAACGACATCAAGGTCGACGACGTCATCGCGACGTACGAGATGCGCGAGAAGCCGCGGGTGTAACGCCCACGGTTCGTGCTGGCCGGCGGGACTTCGGTCCCGTCGGCCAGCGCGGCGTTTGGCCCTCGGTCCACGGTGCGTAATATCCGTCGATCGTCCCGCCTCCTTCGATGTACCGTTCTGATGTCCCTGCCGACCGGTCGGCGGGGCCATCGATCCCGGGCCGGCGGGTGAACCGGTTGCATACATGTATGTGGGGACTCTGTCCTTCGACCTGCTCCTCGGTGACGTGCGCTCACTGAAGGAGAAACGCTCTCTCATTCGTCCGATCGTGGCCGAACTCCAGCGCAAGTACGCGGTGAGCGTGGCGGAGACGGGGCACCAGAACCTCCACCGCAGGGCCGAGATCGGGCTGGCGGTGGTCTCCGGGGACACGGGACACCTCACCGACGTACTGGACCGCTGTGAGCGGCTGGTCGCCGGGCATCCGGAGGTGGAACTGCTCTCGGTTCGACGCAGACTCCACAGCGACGAAGACTGAAGCAAGCAGCAAGAGAAGTTACGAAGGAGACGGACCAGTGGCCGACAACGCCCGGGCGAAAAGGCTGGCGGACCTCATCCGAGAGGTGGTGGCCCAGAAGCTGCAGCGCGGGATCAAGGACCCGCGGCTCGGCTCGCACGTCACCATCACGGACACCCGCGTCACGGGTGACCTGCGGGAGGCGACCGTCTTCTACACGGTGTACGGGGACGACGAGGAGCGGGCGGAAGCCGCCGCCGGCCTGGAGAGTGCCAAGGGCATCCTCCGGTCGGAGGTCGGCCGTGCCGCCGGTGTGAAGTTCACGCCGACGCTCACCTTCGTCGCCGACGCCCTCCCGGACACGGCGCGCACCATCGAGGACCTCCTCGACAAGGCGCGCCAGTCCGACGAGAAGGTGCGTGAGGCGTCCGCCGGAGCGAAGTACGCCGGTGAGGCGGACCCGTACCGCAAGCCGGGCTCCGAGGACGAGACGGACGGCGACACCGCGGAATGACGCAGAAGCACACCACGCCCGACGGCCTTGTCATCGTCGACAAGCCGTCGGGCTTCACTTCGCACGACGTGGTCGCCAAGATGCGCGGCATCGCGCGCACCCGCCGCGTCGGGCACGCCGGCACCCTCGACCCCATGGCGACGGGCGTCCTCGTCCTGGGTGTGGAGAAGGCGACCAAGCTGCTCGGTCATCTGGCCCTGACCGAGAAGGAGTACCTGGGCACGATCCGCCTGGGCCAGAACACGGTCACCGATGACGCCGAGGGCGAGATCACGGGGTCCACCGACGCCTCGAAGGTCACCCGCGACGCCATCGACGCCGGGATCGCCAAGCTGAGCGGCGACATCATGCAGGTGCCGTCCAAGGTCAGCGCGATCAAGATCGACGGAGTGCGCTCCTACAAGCGGGCACGGGAGGGCGAGGAGTTCGAGATCCCGGCCCGGCCCGTCACCATCTCCTCCTTCGCCGTGTACGACGTCCGGGACGCCGTCGCCGACGACGGCACCGCGGTCCTCGACCTGGTCGTGTCGGTCGTCTGCTCCTCCGGTACGTACATCCGGGCCCTCGCCCGGGACCTCGGCGCCGACCTCGGCGTCGGCGGCCACCTCACGGCGCTGCGCCGCACCCGCGTGGGGCCGTACAAGCTGGACTCCGCGAAGACGCTGGACCAGCTTCAGCAGGAGCTCACGGTGCTGCCGATCGCCGAGGCCGCCGCGGCCGCGTTCCCGCGCTGGGACGTGGATGCCCGGCGCGCCAGGCTGCTCACCAACGGGGTACGCCTCGACATGCCCGAGGAGTACGCGGGCTCCGGGCCCGTGGCCGTCTTCGCCCCCGAGGGGCGCTTCCTCGCGCTCGTCGAGGAGCACAAGGGCAAGGCCAAGAGCCTGGCCGTGTTCGGCTGAGACACCGGCTGCTTCGAGGGTCTGCCCGTGGAGCGGCGGTCACGGGGTTGTCCTCTGCCCGCCGCTCCACGGTCCCCCCTCGGTTCCCCCACCTCTAGGGTGTATCCAACGACCCCCACCTATTCACCCGTCCGGGCAGGCGCTCGGAGTGAACCGAGGGAGCGGAAGGGGGCGCGTTCGCCACGTGATCTGTCCCGCTGATCATCTGACGCCTACCGTCGGGAAAAGGACGGGGGCAGATGAGCGAACGGGCGCGGCGCGGGGAGGTTCGACAATGGCGGGACGGGGCCCCAGGGCGGGCGACGCCCACCGGACGTCGGAGGGTACACGGCACGAGGACCGCTGGGGCGGGAGGGACGCCGGCACGCAGGACGCGCGCCGCTGCGAGTCCCGCGACGACACCCTGGTCCGTATCCACGACCTGGCCGGCCGGCCCCGAGGCCTCGGCTTCGTGGCCGATCACCACGGCACCGTCGTCACCAGCCACGAGGCCGTCGACGGTCTGCCCCGGCTGGTCCTGCTCGCCGCAGGTGGCGACCGAAGCTGTGTGGTGCCGGCGAGTGCGGTGACCTCGTTGCCCGGACTCGATCTGGCCCTCGTGCGCTCCGAGGGGCTCGGTGTGGACCCCCTGCCGGTGACCGTGCGGGAGCGGATCGAGACCGGAGCGTACGTACGGATCGCGGCCGGCGGCTGGCGGGAGGCCAGGGTGCTGGGCGCGACGTCCGTGACCTACACGGCGACGGACCGCGTCCATCTTCTCGACCACGCCCTGGAGTTGGCGGTCGGCACCGCAGGCCGGGACGCCCTGCGGCTCGGCGGAGGAGCGGCGGGCGGACCCGTGCTCGACGCCGCGACCGGCACCGTCGTCGGTGTCCTCGGCACGGCCCTGCAATCCGGCCGGCGCGACTCCGGATTCGCCGTAACGCTGTACCCGCCTGCGGACGGGCCGCTGGCCGACCTGCTCGCTGAGAACGCGGCGACGGTGCCCGCGTACGGCGCCGACCTGAACCTCGCGGGCGTCCTGGAGCTCACGGCCACCTCCGTCGGGCAGGACGGCCCGCAGGGGACGCTGGCGGGCTATGTGGGCCGGGCGGACGCCGGGGGAGCGGGGGCCGTGTCACCGGTCGAACGGGCCGCCACGGCACGGGAGTTCGACGCCTTCGCCGGGAGCGGCGCCTCGGTGCTCGCCCTGGTCGGGCCGCCGGGCAGCGGCCGTACGACGGAACTCGCGGCCCTCGCCGCCCGCCGCACCAGCGGCCCGCGGCCCGCTCCCACGCTGTGGCTGCGCGGCGCCGACCTGAAGGACGAGGACGCGTCGGTCGCCGACGCCGCGCGCAGAGCGCTGACCAGGGCCGCCCGTATCGTGGCCGCCCCGTCCGACCTCTCCGCCCTCGGCGACACGACCCCGGAGCGGCTGGCCCGGCTCGCCCTCGACGCCGGCCGCCCCCTCCTGCTGCTCCTGGACGGCCCGGAGGAGATGCCTCCCGTGCTGGCCCACCGCCTCACGGACTGGACCGACGGCACGGCGCAGTGGCTGCGGGAGACGGGCGCGCGGCTGATGGTGGCGTGCCGGGCGGAGTACTGGGAAGCGGCGGGGGCCGAGTTCCCGAAGGAGATGCTGTACGAGGGTCCCCGTGAGCCGGCCGTTCCGGTGCCCGAGGACGAGCCTGTTCGGGCCGGTGAGGGCCCAGGAGCCGCAGCCCCCTGGCGGAGCCGGTTGGGCGGGGCCCTCGGGGACGGAACGGGTATGGGCGGCGGCGGGGACGAGACGGCGCGGCGGTTCCCGGCGTGCGTGCGGCTCGGCGACCTCACCCCGGACGAGGCCCGCCAGGCCCGCGCCCGTTACGGCATCCCGGAAGGCGCCCTCGCCGACCCCGACGCCCGTCACCCCCTCACCCTGCGGCTGTTCTCCGAGGTGCGCGCCGCCCTCCCCGACACGCCCTCCCCGCACGGGGCCGACCGCGACGACGTGCTCTGCGCCCACCTCGACCTGATGTGCCTGCGCATCGCCGTGCGTCTCGCCGCCGAGAACGGCCTGCGCGGCACCGCCGTGCGCCGCCTCGCGGCGAAGGTCTCCGGGCAGGTCCACGAGGCCGCCCGCCGTAGCCTCGGACCCGGCCAGGGCGAGCTGGACCGGGCGTCCTTCGAGGGCGTGTTCCCCTGGGGGCCCGCCCCCGCGGCGCTCGGCGGCGGCACCGGCTGGGCGTCCGCCGTCCTCACCGAGGGCCTCCTCGTCCCCGCCGGCAACGGCTACCGCTTCGCCCACGAGGAGCTCGCCGACTGGATCCAGGGCATGCACCTCGACCTCGACGAGGCCCTGCACGCCCTGGTCCACCGCCGCCGTGCCCACCCCGGTGCCGCGCATCCCTTCCCCGTGCCGCACCACCGGGTCGGCCCCGTCGTCCAGGCTCTCCTGCTGCTCCCACGGCACCACGGGACCCGCCAACTCGCGCTTCACCTGGAGGAGTTGGTCCACGCCCTGGATGCCGACCGGCACTCCTGGTGGGCCGCCCGGCTGCTCACCGAGACCCTACTGCGCGTCCCCGACGCGATGCCGTACCAGGACGTGCTGCACCTGCTGACCGACCGGATCGTGGCCTGGCGCCGGCACCGGCGCTCCGTGTCGCCGGAGTTCGGCCCGCACTTTTGGACCGCGCTGCCGCTCCCGGACGGCGAGCGTCTCGACCTGCTGCGCCGCCTCGTCCTCGCCGACGGCCCGCCCACCGACACCGACGAGCCCGGCCCGCCCCGGTACCTGGACGCCGTCGCCCGGCTCCTCGCCGCCGACCCCACCGCCGTACAACGCCTTCTCGCGCGCTGGTTCGACGACGACCGCCCGCTGCCCGCGACCCCGCACGCGACCGTCGCGTGTGCCGCCCAGGCCCTGCTGCACACGCACCGGCACCGCGCCCTGGACGAACTCACCGAGACGCTCGTCGACTGCGCGCACCGCAAGGCCGATGAACTCCTCGCCGTGCTCTGCGAGGACGAGACGTCCGCCATCTGCCGGGCCGTCGACCGCTGGGCGCACGACGAACGTCCCGCGCGACGGGTCGCCGCGGTGGCGTACGGGCTGCGGGTCGCGCCGCACGTCCGTACCGAAGCCGACCGCGAGCTGCTGCGCTACGCCGCCCTCGCCCTCCTCGCCCGCCCCGACGACTGCACCCTGCACGGCGGCGCGCTCGCCCTTCTCGTACGGGATCCGCGCACGCGTGCCCGTCATCTCCCGCAGGCGCTGGCGCACTTCGCGGCGGCCGATCCGCAGTTCCCGGCCAGTGCCCTGACCGCCGCCCTGGCCACCCACACCGAACCGGTCCTCGAAGCCTTCCGCGCCCGTCTGCGCCGGCCGGGTGCCAAAGACGCGCTGCGCACCCTCGCCGACGTCACCACGCCCGCCCTCGCCATCCGGGTCGCCGCCCTGGTCCAGGAGGCGGTGGAGTGGCAGCCGGAGAGGGCCGCCGACATGGCGGCGTACGTCGATCGGCGCCTGGACCAGGGCCCGAGCGCCCACGCCGTGCTCTTCCCGCTGGTCACCGGCCTGCTCGACGGCGGCGCCGAACAGGTGCGGGCCGCCCTCGCCGCCGTACTCGCCACTCCCGGCACACCCGCGTCCCGTCCGCTGCGCCGCGAGCTGCGCGAATTCCTCCTCGCCCACGAACGCGCCCCCGTCGTGCTGGACGCCTTCCTGCACGCGACCGTCCAGGAGGGCGTCGAGCGGCCGGACGACGATCTGCGCGGCCTGGTCCACCACACCGGCCTGCTGCTCGTCCGCACCCCGGACGGCGCGGCCCGCTTCGACCGCGGACTGGTCGACCTCGGCCGTCACGTCCCCGGCTTCGCCGTACGGGTCGCCGGCTGGCTGACCGACACCCCGCAGGACTGGTCGGCCGTGGTGGGCCCCAGCACCCGGCGGATGATCGAGAACCTGGCCGGTGTGCGGGTCCCCGCCTGACCGACGCTTCGGCACGTGCACCCCGTCACAGCGTCGATGCCGATGCGGGCGGGGAGCGCCCGGCATGGCACCCTTAGACCTGCGTAAGACCGTATGAGCAAAGACGGACACGGGTTCGACGAGTTTGCGACAAGGAGCAGGCACAGTGCAGCGCTGGCGTGGCTTGGAGGACATCCCCCAGGACTGGGGGCGCAGCGTCGTCACCATCGGCTCCTACGACGGAGTGCACCGCGGGCACCAGCTCATCATCCGGCATGCCGTGGACCGAGCCCGTGAGCTGGGCGTTCCCGCGGTCGTCGTCACCTTCGACCCGCACCCCAGCGAGGTCGTCCGCCCCGGCAGCCACCCGCCCCTGCTCGCCCCGCACCACCGCCGCGCCGACCTCATGGCCGAGCTCGGCGTGGACGCGGCGCTGATCCTGCCCTTCACGACCGAGTTCTCGAAGCTGTCGCCGGCCGACTTCGTCGTCAAGGTCCTGGTCGACAAGCTGCACGCCAAGGCGGTCGTCGAGGGCCCGAACTTCCGCTTCGGCCACCGCGCGGCGGGCAACGTGGAGTTCCTCGCCGAGCAGGGCAAGGTCTACGACTTCGAGGTCGAGGTCGTCGATCTGTACGTGACCGGCGAGGCGGGTGGCGGCGAGCCGTTCTCCTCCACGCTGACCCGGCGCCTGGTCGCCGAGGGCGATGTCGCCGGCGCCGCCGAGATCCTGGGCCGCCCGCACCGCGTGGAGGGCGTCGTCGTACGCGGGGCCCAGCGGGGCCGTGAGCTCGGCTTCCCGACCGCCAACGTCGAGACGCTGCCGCACACCGCCATCCCCGCCGACGGCGTCTACGCCGGCTGGCTGCACGCCCAGGGCGAGATCATGCCGGCCGCGATCTCCGTCGGCACGAACCCGCAGTTCGACGGCACGGAGCGCACGGTGGAGGCATACGCCATCGACCGCGTCGGGCTCGATCTGTACGGCCTGCACGTGGCGGTGGACTTCCTCGCCTATGTGCGCGGACAGGAGAAGTTCGAGTCGCTGGACGCGCTGCTGAAGGCGATGGCCAAGGACGTGCAGCGCTGCCGTGAGCTGATCGAGAACGCGGGCTGAGGCCCGCGGGCTGAGACCCGCGAGACTCGGGGCGTACGACGGCTCAAGGCGTACGACGGCGAAGGGCCGGCACCGTGAGGGTGCCGGCCCTTCGACTTGCCGGGTGTCCGCTACTGCTGGGTCCAGCCGGGCGGTACGGAGCCCTGCTGGCCCTGTTGCCCCTGCTGCTGCGGATCCTGCGGGGGTGCCTGCTGCTGCCAGCCCTGGCCCGGTGCGGGCTGCTGCGGGGCCTGCTGTCCCCAGCCCTGACCCGGCTGCGGCGCGCCGCCGGGCTGGGCGTAGGGCTGCTGCTGGGGCTGCTGCTGCGGGGCCGGGTAGCCCTGCTGCTGCGGCTGCTGCTGGTACTGCATGTTCGGGTTGCCGAAGCCCTGCTGGGTACGGGCGATGTCCTCGGCGATGAGCGCCGCGAGGTCGAAGTAGGCCTCGCGGGTCTTGGGGCGCATCATGTCGAGGTCCACCTCGGCGCCCGCCGAGAGGTGCTCGTCGAAGGGGATCACGACGACACCGCGGCAACGGGTCTCGAAGTGCGCGACGATGTCCTCGACCTTGATCATCTTGCCGGTCTCGCGGACACCGGAGATGACGGTGACCGAACGCTGGACGAGGTCGGCGAAGCCGTTCGCCGACAGCCAGTCGAGGGTCGTCGAGGCGCTGCTCGCACCGTCCACCGACGGGGTGGAGATGATGATGAGCTGGTCGGCGAGGTCCAGCACGCCGCGCATGGCGCTGTAGAGCAGACCGGTACCGGAGTCCGTGAGGATGATCGGGTACTGGCGGCCCAGCACGTCGAGCGCGCTGCGGTAGTCCTGGTCGTTGAAGGTGGTGGAGACCGCCGGGTCCACGTCGTTGGCGATGATCTCGAGACCCGAGGGCGCCTGCGAGGTGAAGCGGCGGATGTCCATGTAGCTGTTGAGCTGCGGGATCGCCTGGACCAGGTCACGGATGGTGGCACCGGTCTCGCGCCGTACGCGTCGGCCGAGGGTGCCGGCGTCCGGGTTGGCGTCGATCGCCAGGATCTTGTCCTGACGCTCGGTGGCGAGGGTCGCGCCCAGTGACATGGTCGTCGTGGTCTTGCCGACGCCGCCCTTGAGGCTGATGACCGCGATCCGGTAGCAGGACATCACCGGCGTCCGGATCAGACCGAGCTTGCGCTCCCGCTCCGCCTGCTCCTTCTTGGCACCGAGCTTGAAGCGCGAGGGGCCCTGGTTGTTCTTGCGGGCCTTCGGCTGGTTGCGCAGCAGTCGGTCCGAGGACAGCTCGACGGCGGCGTTGTAACCGAGCGGGGTGCCGGGCGCCGCTTGCTGCTGCTGGGGCGCACCGGGTCCCGCCTGCGGGCCGGGCGGGGCGCTCCAGCCCTGGTTGCCGTAGGCGGCGGGGTTCTGCGGGGCCGGGTTCTGCTGGGCCGGGGGCTGTTGCGGTTGGGCCTGATGCTGAGGCTGCGGCTGGGCTTGCGGCTGGGGCTGGGCCTGAGGCTGCGGCTGGCCGGGCTGCTGCGGGTAGCCGTAACCGGGCTGCGGCTGTTGGGGCGGGTAGCCGTAGCCGGGCTGGGGCTGCTGCTGGGGGTAGCCGTAGCCGTCGGGCTGGGGCTGGGGCTGGCCTTGCTGGGGGTGCGCGGGCTGCGGCTGCGGTTGGCCCGGGTGCTGCTGTGCCTGCTGGGGGTAGCCGTATCCGGCGCCCTGCGGCGGTGCGGGCTGCTGCGGGTAGCCGGGCTGCTGCGCCGCCTGCCGCGGGTCGACCGGCGCGGGCTGTCCGGCCTGCGCGGGGTAACCGGGCTGCGGCTGGGCCGGGCCGAACCCGCCCTGCGCCGGGGCCTGCTGGGCGGGCTGACCGGGCTGACCGGGGTGGGGCTGCTGCTGGGGGTAGCCGTAGCCGGGAGCCTGGCCGGCGGCAGCGGCGGCTGCTGCCGCTGCCTGCGGGTCCGGGTGGCCTGCTTGCTGAGGCGCTCCCTGCTGGGGGTGCGCGGGCACGAAGCCCTGGGGCAGCGGAGGGAGTCCCTGGCCGGTCTGCTGCGGCGGGGGGACCTGGCCGACGGGCTGCTGCGGCTGCTCGGGAGCCTGGCCGGTGGGCTGAGCCTGAGGCTGCTGCGCCTGCTGCTGCGGGTCCTGTGCCGTGGGCGGGGTCGCGGGGGCGGGCGGCGTGGGAGCTGCCTGGGCCTCCGGCTCGGGCTGGGGCTCCGGCTCCGCCGTCGCCGGTGCGGTCTCGGCGTCGGCCTGCGCGGGGGAGTCCGCGTCTGCCTGGACGTGCGCGGGCTCGTCGCCCTCGGCACCGGACACCGACCCGGTGGAGTCGCCCGGCTCCGTCTCCTCGGCGCGCTCCTCCTCCGGCTCGTCGTCATCGGCGCCGCCGAACAGCCGTGCCGCCTCCGCGTCCGCTGCCGCGTGGTTCAGCGTGACCTCGGGCTGCTCCGCCACCGGCGGTACGGGGGTGGGCTGTTCGGGAGCGGGCGCCGCCGGGATGCCGCCCGCCGGGGTGGCGGTCGGGGCCGGGGCGGCGGCCTGGGCGTCGTCGTCCACCGGACGCAGCACCGGGAAGCCGGGCGCGGCGGGGCCGGCCGACGGCGGCTGTGAAGGCGCGGGAGCGGCGGGCGGCGGCGTGGGCACGGTGGCGGCAGGGGCGGGTGACTGAGCAGGAGCGTGCTGCTGGGGCACGCCGAGGCCGCCGGAGGTGTCCTGGCCGGCCTGCGGTGCACCGGTCGTGGGCTGCTGGGGGTAGCCGTAGCCGCCGGAGGTGTCGTGACCCGGCTGGGGCACGCCGAAGCCACCCGACGTGTCCTGGCCGGCCTGCGGTGCACCGGTCGTGGGCTGCTGGGGGTAGCCGTAGCCGCCCGAGGTGTCGTGACTCGGCTGGGGCACGCCGAAGCCACCCGACGTGTCCTGCCCCTGCTGCGGCGCACCGGCCCCCTGCTGCGGGTAGCCGTATCCGCCGGCAGAGGGGGTGCCGCTCGCGGCGGACTGCTGCTGCGGGAAGCCGTAGCCGCCCTGGCCCGCGGGCGTGCCCTGGGCCGGGGTGTGCTGGGCGGGCGGAGCAGGCTGCGAGGGCTGGGCGGGTTGCTGCGACGGGACACCGAAGGTCTGGGGCTGGGCCGGTGCTTGAGTGCCCGGCGGAGGCCCCTGCGCCGGGACGCCGGGCGGCCCGGTGGGTGTACCGACGGGTGGCCCGGTCGGCGGTGGTGGTGAGCTCTGGCCGGCGTCCTGTCCGCCTCCGGAGGAGCCACCCTGCGTGCTTTGGGCGTACCAGGCGGGAGGTGTGTAGACGATTTCGAACTCGCCGGTGAGATCCACCTCGTGATCGTCCCCGTCCGAGGAAGGGCTCCCGCCGTTGTACTCGGACCGATCCCTGTTCACTGCTTGCCTCCTGGTCAGCCACTGCTGCTGAGCTGGTCGTCGTCGCGGCCGGGCGGAACCGAGTGGCGAGTCCCACGCGACTGCGATCGTCACCGCACCACCAGAAGCCTAATCACTCGCATGGCGCTACGGAAAAGCCCCCATGGGCGCGGACGGTATAGCCCCGGGTGCCTGGACGGAAGAGTCTGCTGGGCGTGGGCGGAACGCCCCCTGGGCGCGGCGCAGTTCGCGGTCCGCGCCCGTCGACGACGACGGTCAGTCCATGCGGCGGGCCACACCGAGCAGGCCCGTCTCGGCATCGGTGGGCTCGGTCATCACGAACTTCTGGTGCTTGCGGGTGCACCACAGGGCGACCCCGTCGTGCAGGGTCGGCAGGTGCTGGAGCTGGTCCTCCGGGATGCCCAGCGTGTCCCGTACCGCCTCGGTCTCATACGGCGAAATGCGCTGAATACCCACCAGATGGGCCTGCGAGAGCCAGCGCGGCGCGTGCTCGCTGACGAAGGGGAGCACCGTCACCACGGCCTGCCACGGCACGGACGTCACACGACCGCGCGGCGGGCGGATGCCGCAGTCCCGGAACAGCACGACCGGACTCGACACGGAGGGCCCCTGCGCGGGCACCCGGCCGACCGGGTAGACGGTCACACACTGCTGGCCGCCGCCCGCCGCCTGGGCCAACTGCTGCCAGGCCTGCGGACGGCCGGTCTCGACACCCACGCGCGCCCCCGTCGCGGCGGCGCGCAGCGCCAGCACCTGGGCGAGCCACAGGCCGCCCACGAGCACGACGTCGAAAGGGGTCGGACGGGACAGCCCGAGCACGGCCGGGTGCGACTCCGGGTCGGTGCCGATGATCACGCCGTCGTCACCGAGCGGCATGCTGATCGCCGCGAGCTCGTCGGCGGTGACGACATGACGGTTGCGGCGCGGGCCGCGCAACCCGAAGCCGGGGCTGAAGATGCGGCGTTGCTGCTGCGGCGGCTCCGGCTGCCGGATGATCGGAATCATGCCGGTGTCGGTGGGCGAGGCCACGTGTGCGGGCGGGCGTGCGGGGTTACGGCCCTGCTGTCCCGGAGGCGCGGTCGGAGCGGGGTGGGACATCAGTACGTACCTCCGAGCGGCAGAGTGGCGAGGGCTCCGGGGACCTGCTCCCGGTCGAGACGGACCAGGCCGACCTTCGAGGAGCTCGCGGCCCGCTCCAACTCACGCCCCACCTGGCCGAGTTCGCTGTCGCCGCGGGCGGTGACGCGGATGTGGCCGCTGAGCGAGACACCGCGGTTCCCGGCCTTGCTCAGAGTCATGCTGAACGTCGTGGCGAGCACCGGCAGCGAGGTGAACCGCGTCACCAGCTCCGGCAGTGCCGCACCGCCGCTGCCCAACTGCGGCCAGCGGGAGACCCAGTACGTGGTGTGCCACCGGTCGTCCACCCGCCAGGTGCGCACCGCCTCGACGGTACGGCGCTGGGTGCGACCGTCCTGTCCGTGCTGCGCGTTGGCGCGCGGGTTGAGGCAACTGGAGGTCGCGAGGGCCTGCACGAGCTCGGTCTCGTCGAGGAGCGTCGCCTTGAAACCGGCACCGGCCAGCCGGCTCGCCAACTGGTCGGCCACGCGCAGCAGTGCGCGCTGCGCGCCTGGAACGCCGTCGCCGCGCGCCTGCACGGCCTCCGGGCACAGCTCCGGGTCGAGCTTGAGGGCGACCCAGGTGAGCCGCAGCGCGGGAGAACCGGCCTGCGCCTGGAGGGGGCCGTAGGAGCGCGCGGCCAGCGACTGCTGCGGCAGATGCGGCGCGGGCGCGGGCTGGGTGTGCTGCACGACCTGGGCGGAGGCGAGGCGGATCCCGTCGACCTCCAGCGCGTCCTGGATCAGCCGCAGCGGCAACTGACGCCCGGCGGCCCCGGGACGCAGCGGCTGGTCGGCCGGTTGGACGAAGAGGACGGCGGTCAGGAAGGTGCCGTCGCCGATCATGCCGATGGAGCGGTCGTCACGGGAGACGAAGGAGTAGGTGCGCAGCGCCGGGTCGCACTCCACGACCGGCACCAGCATCGCGTCGGTGCCGGGCGGGACGGGCGTCTTGGCGTCACGCTTGCGCTGCCGCAGCGCGCGCGTCGTCTCGTACCACTCGGGCAGCGGACGACGGCCGCGGCGCAGGACCGCCATCAGGAGCAGCAGCGCCGCCACGGCGCCGGCCGGAGCCAGCAGCCAGGAGGTGTCGGCAACCCAGGCGACCAGCATGACCGCGGCCGCGAGCTCCACCAGGATGAGCTGCTGCAACCGCACCGGGCCCAGACCGCCCGGCCGGGGCAGTGTCCGCGGCGACGCGGCGGCGGGGGCGGCGGGAGCGGCCGGCGTACGTCTGCCGTTCGGCCCACCTTGTTGCTGCTGTGCGCGGCGTCCGCGCCGAGTGCTCGTAGCGCTGGTCATCCCCCGGGACATCCCTTTCGCGAAGTATGGCCGTACGTAGGCGAGATCCTCTGTCAGGGATCCCGGCGACGGGCCAGGGGCACCGATGGCCCACAACATGCATGCGAGTGGCTCACGGTACCCGTTGCGGAACGCGAGGCGACACAGGGGACACCGAAACCCCAGGTGGTCCAGCCTGTCATGGAGCCGACTCACTTGGTG
Organism: Streptomyces sp. NPDC036764; assembly: GCF_055609385.1. Lineage (NCBI taxonomy): Bacteria > Bacillati > Actinomycetota > Actinomycetes > Kitasatosporales > Streptomycetaceae > Streptomyces > Streptomyces sp. NPDC036764. Next base: position 53,427 of record NZ_JBVJPT010000015.1, on the reverse strand, counting down.
GAGCGCAGTGGTGAAGCTCTGTGAAGATGCGGGGGCGGCCGCGCACCTGATGAATCCCGCTCGGCCGGCGCAGGGCATAGTAGGTGCCTGCGCGACCCGCGCGGGCACATAGGCGCGGTCGGGTCATCACAAACGCGATCGGGTACCGCGAATTGCCGCGGAGTACCGCAAGACGATCGAGCATCACAAACGGGAGAAACGGGGACCATGGCAAAGCAGCGTCGGGACGAGCTCGCCGCCTACACCTTCGCTCGCAAGCGCACCGTCGCGGCGTTCCTCGCGCCGTCGCCCGGCGGCTCGGAGGAAGGCGCGCCGCGTCCGGTCCGTACGGTGATGCCCAGCCTCGCGGTGGGTGTGGTGCTGGTGATCGGCTTCATCGCATGGGGCGTCATCAAGCCCACCGCGCCCAAGGGTTGGGACACTCCGGGCGAGTACATCATCGTGGACAGCGACTCCACGACGCGCTACGTCGTCCTCGACCCGAACCCGAACGACAGCAAGGTGGAGAAGGTCCTCCACCCCGTCCTCAACTACGCCTCCGCCAAGCTCCTGCTCGACAAGGGCAAGGGCACCGTCCTCGAGGTCCCCGGCAAGGAGATCGACAAGAGCGGCATCCGGCACGGGGCGACGATCGGCATCCCCTACGCCCCCGACCGGCTGCCTTCCAAGGAGGACGCGGAGAAGGCGAAGACGTGGGCGGTGTGCGAGCGGCCGGCGCCGGGCGAGAAGGGCGCCATCGACCGGGCCGTCTTCGTCTTCGACGACGATGACGCCAAGTCGCTGGAGAACTCGGGGAAGGTCGACTCCCGCAAGGCCCTGTACGTCATCGACACCAAGACCGAGCAGGAATACCTGGTCGACGGCAAGGGGAACCGCTTCCTGCTGGGCGGCAAGGAAGGCCTCGACTCCACCTCCATGGAGCAGCTCCGCTCCGCCGTCATCGGCAGCAGCGCCACGGCCGAGCCGCAGCCGGTGAGCCAGGAGTGGCTCAACACCCTCAACGACGGCGGGGACATCACCTTCCCGACGGTTCCGTCCGACGGCGATCCCACCTCGGTCCAGGGCCTGCCCGCCGAGGCGGGCACGGTCGGTCAGGTGCTCAGGGCGCGGGACGCGCAGAGCGAGCAGTTCTACGTCGTCCTCAAGGACCGGGTCGCCGCGATCTCGCCCTTCGTCGCCGGACTGCTGGTCGCACGCGACGAGGCCGGTGCCGTCAAGGTCCCCACCCGGGACATCATCGAGGCCAACGGCGGCCGGGCGGACCGCTTCTACGCGGACAAGGGCTGGCCCGACTACGTTCCCCGGCAGGCCAACTCCGCCGCGACGGCGTCCGGCGAGGCCCGCACCACTTCGTGCAGCGTCTACAAGGGCTCCTTCGGATCGGACAGGAAGCCGGAGCTCGCCGCCTGGGCCGGGACGAACTACCCCAAGAAGGTCATCACCGACTCGCTGAGCGCGTACGTCTCGTCCGGCTCGGGCCTGCTCTTCCAGGAGGTCACCGGTACGGCCGGGGGCGGCGGCGCGGTGTACCTGCTGACGGACACCGGCCTGCGGTACTCGCTGCCGGCGAGCAACGACAGTGAGGCGGAGAACGGCGAATCCGGCTCGTCCTCGTCCTCCTCCGACGGCGGCTCGTCGCAGAGCGGGCCGAGCGAGACGGACAAGGCGCGTACGCGGCTGGGCTACGAGGACCTCTCCAACCCCAAGTTCGTGCCGCAGACCTGGGCGACGTTCATCCCGAAGGGCCCGACGCTGGACACCGCGAGCGCGACGCAGCCGCAGAGCCAGTGACGCGCGCTGCCCGCCGGTCAACGGGCCGGTGGCTCGATGGCCAACGGGCCGACGGGCAAGGGCACTTGAAAGTAAGACGACGCACGGGTCACAGGATCGTCGCCCAAGTGTGTGAGCCGTGTAACTGATTGGCCTTGCCTGTGGTTGAGTGACAGGCTGACGATAGAGTGTTTGCAGCGCTCAAGCGTGCGAAGCTCGTCCGGGCACCGGAAGAGGTATCCCGGATCAACGACGACATGGGGGAAGGTTCAACATGGCCGGCCAGTTCCGGGTAACAGAGGACGAACTCACCAAGCTCTCCGGTGACATCAGCACCGCGAACGGTCAGCTTCAGGGCGAGATCCGCCGCCTCAACGGAGTGATCGACCAGATCGCCGGCGGTTGGAAGGGCCAGGCGGCCCAGTCGTACCGCCAGTTGCAGGACCGCTGGAACGCCGACGCGAAGCGGATGAGCGACATCCTCAACGACATCAAGGAAGCCGTGGACTCCACGCGGAGCAACTACTCCGCGTCGGAAGAGCAGCAGAACTCCGAGATCAGCAAGATCATGTCCGACTTCGGCTGATCGAGCCGAGCGGAATTCCGGCTGTTCCAGCCGATCCGGGACGACCGTGACCCACTGAGCAGGTCGGGTCGACCCAGCCGATCTCCACAGACTTCCAACGATTCTTCCTGAAAGGGAACGACGATGTCGATCCTCGTCAATTACGCAACGATCACCAACGCGTCCACGGACGTGAAGTCGACTGCCGGCCGTATCAAGCAGCAGCTCGACGACCTCGAGGCCGCCGTCAAGCGCGTCGCCAACTCCTGGGAGGGTGAGGCGCAGGAGGGCTACCAGCGCAAGCAGCGCGAGTGGGACCAGACCGCCGCTGACCTGCACGCCACCCTGCTGAAGATCTCCACGGCGCTGCAGAACGCCGCCGAGAACTACCAGGCCACGGAGAAGAGCAACGCCTCGACCTGGGGCTGAGCCCGTCGGCGACCCGAGGGACATGAGATGAAGGGAATCGGCCCAGCGGACGCCACGGCGACCGCTGGGCCGACCTCTGCTTCGGGGCCGTACACACCTCCTGCGGGAGTGCACACAGCAAATCCCGCAAATATTCACAAACGCAGCCACACGCGTGACATCTACATGACCGAGCTTCGAAGGAAGCAAGCAAACCCTGGGGGCCTGAGCATGAGGGGCCTGGACGTGAAGGGCCTGAACGTGAAGGACCGGACAGCCCGTTCGCGTAGCCGCATCGGCCGCAACAGTGGAACCCGCGCACTCCAGCGGGTTCTCGGCGTGCTCGCGGTGACCGGGGTCTGCCTTGCGTCGACACCGCCCGTGTCCGCGGCACCGACGGACACGACGGCGCCCACCCGCCTGACGGACTCCTCCGCTTCGCGCGGCAACCCGGACTTCGGCCTGTCCGCCAGCACCGAGTGCGTCTTCGGCGGGGACGTCATCAAGTCCACGCCCTGGTCGCTCCAGCGGATCCTCCTGGACCAGTTGTGGGGGCAGGCGACGGGCAAGGGCGTCAAGGTCGCCGTGATCGACACGGGCGTCGACGACTCCAACCAGCAGCTCAGCAGCGCGGTGGCAGGCGGCAAGACCTTCGTCGACGGCCCGCCCACCAAGGACATCGAGGGCCACGGCACGCGCGTCGCGGGCATCATCGCCGCGCGCCCGCTCAAGGGGACGGGCTTCGTGGGCATCGCACCCGACGCCAAGATCCTCTCCTACCGCTACACGGGCGGGGAGGAGAAGCAGGGCAACTCGGGGACGATGAGCAGCGCGATCAAGGCCGCTGTCGCCGCGGGCGCGAAGATCATCAACATCTCCTCGGACACCGCGAACCGGAAGGACAACGGGCCACTGCGGGATGCCGTCGCTGCCGCCGTGAACTCGGGCGCCCTCATCATCGCGGCCGCCGGCAACGACGGAGCCGACGGCAAGTCCGCGGACACCTACCCGGCGTCGTACCCCGGCGTCCTGGCGGTGGCGGCCTCGGACCGCAACGACGAGCGCGCCTTCTTCTCACAGGCGGGCGACTTCGTGGACGTCGCGGCACCGGGCGTCGGCATGGTCTCGACGGTTCCGACGGACGGCCAGTGCACCGCCGACGGCACGAGCTTCGCGGCGCCGTACGTGGCGGGTGTCGCGGCTCTGCTGAAGGAGAAGTACCCGGACTGGAACGCGGCGCAGATCGCCACGCGCATCGAGGAAACGGCCCAGCGGCCGGGCCGGGGCCCCAACCGCTTCATCGGCTGGGGCGTCGTCGACCCGGTCGCGGCGTTGTCGGACGGCTCCACCCCGGCCGAGTCCCCGAAGCCGGACCCCCCGGTCACGGCCGGCTCGGGCGGCGTCGTACCCATGGCTGTCACCATGGGTGAGAGCGAGGCAGAACGGGAACGCCGGGTCGCAACGTACGTCCTGGGCACGGGACTTGCCATCGCCCTCGTGATTGCGGGGAGCGGGGTGGCTGTACGGGACTGGCGCGGCCGCCGGGTCGGAACCTCCGGTCGGTCCGGGCGGTCCGGTGGGTTCGGGCAGTCTGGTCGGTCTGGTCGGTTCGGGCGGACCGGTTAGGGGCTGGGTGATGACAGCGACGACGGCGACGACAGCGACAACGGCGATGGCGTGGCGCGGGCACCGAGTGGGTGCTGACAACTTGAGAAACAGGGGAGAGGACAACGGGGTATGAGTAACGGAATGCGGGTTGATCTGAGCCAGCTGGATGATGTCATCCGCAAGCTCAACGGCCTTCTGTCGGACATGGACAAGGCCAACACGAAGGCAAAGTACGAGACGGACATCCCGAGTACGGCCTTCGGCAGCATGAAGTTCCTGGAGTCCAACGAGCTTCACAGTGCGCACCAGGACCAGAAGACGAGAATCGAAAAGATCATCAGGGATCTGCACCAACTGATCGATGATTTCGGCAAGAGCACCTCGAAGGTCAGGGACAAGTACAGCAACCAGGAGCAGGCGAATGCGCAAGGTGTGAGTGCTGCTCCCGGCGCAGCCAACTAAGCCATTCAGCGACTGGCCACTGACAGAGGGGACGTTTCAACCATGGCCTACGGCGGTTACTACCAGAGCCCTGAGTACTACGAGGCTCAGGAAAAGGCACGACAGCAGCGAATCCAGGACAAGCACGACGAGAAGCTCGAATCGCTTCCCAACGGAGGCATGGGGGGCCCGAACCGCGCCAACCTCGACACGCCCTTCATGAAGATGAGCATCCCTGACCTGCGTGCCATGATCCTGGACGCGGACCCTGGTCGGATCTATGAGGTCAGCCAGCACTGGAAGTCGATCCACAACATCCTGTCCGGCGGCGATGGCGACGGCAAGAGCGGCGCCGTGGACTCGGTGTCGGCGAAGGACAGCGTTGCGGGCATGTTGCAGAGTGCCGTGGAGAACGTCCTCGAGCACTGGGAGGGCGACGCGGCCGAGGCCTTCCGCAAGAAGGCCAACGAGATCATGCAGAACGTCCGGAACGGAGCTGCGTGGGCCAACCACTACGGGGAAGCCATGCACGGCGTTCAGAACGACCTGCGGAACTCCATGTCCAAGATGCGCGAGGTCGAAGAGCCCGGTTTCTGGGACAAGGCCTGGGACAAGATGTGGGACGACGAGCGCAGCGACCAGCAGCTCCTGGACGACATCAACAAGGGTGTGAGCACTGACGCCGCGCGTCAGGCGAATGCCGACTCTCTGTCTGCGGGGAAGGAAGCGCAGCTACAGGGGGTGGCGATCATGGAGCAGTTGGCGGTCAACTACAAGGCTTACTCGAAGGGGACCTTCCGGGACGACAATCCGACGGATCCCTTCCAGCCCCCGAACCCCCAAACACCAATGCCTACCCCTATTTCCATGCCTTCTGGGGGTAGCTCAAGTCCAGGCATGGGAGGCGGCACCGCCAAGCCGTGGAGCGCCGGGCCGACCACCAGTGTCAAGCCTGCTCCCACGGTGCCCCGTGACTCGGGCATCACGGGAGGCTCGCAGTTGCCGACAGCCAGGACGAAGATCGACAGCATTTCACCCGGTCTGTCAGGGACAGGTCCTGTCACAGGCGCCGGCGGTGGTATCGGTGGCGGTGGTGGCGGTATCGGTACCGGTGGCGCTCAGGGCCCGGGCATCGTGGCTGCTGGCGGAGGCCCTGGCCTAGCGGGCGGTGCGGCAGCACGTGGTGGCATCGGAGCCGCGGGCGGTCGCGGTGGCGTGGCTGGCGGCGGTGCGGCAGGCCGTGGCGCTGGCGGACGAGCCGGTATGGGCGGTATGGGCGGCGGTGCCGGAGCGGGCGCAGCTGGCCGAGGAGGGGCTGGCGCGAGCGGCCGCGGAGCCCTGGCGAAGTCTCGTGGCGGTGTGGTCGGTGCGGCCAAGGGGGTCGCCGGCAAGGGTGCTGGCGGCGGTGCGGGCCTGCATGGCAGCCGCGGCGGTACGCAGCGTGGCGCCATGGCGGGCGGAGCTGGCGGCATGGGCGGCCGCAACGGGCGTCGGTCGGAGGACGAGAACAGCCGGGGCGACCGTCCCGACTACCTGGTCGAGGACGAAGAGACCTGGATCTCGGAAGAGGACCGCAACCGGAACGTGCCGCGAACCATCGAATAGGCAGGTAGGCGCACCGGGCAGAGTTGCTACCGGTCCGCTGTGAAGGCTGCTATAGCCAGCCTTAGTTGAGTGAGGAGCAGGGAATTGGGTGCCAAGCGAGTCTGGTCCACGACAGGTGTCGTGGCATTGACAGGAGCCTTGCTCCTCACATCAGCGCCATTGGCGTCAGCAGATGAGGTCAGAGACGCTCAGTGGCCGCTTTCGGTCTATGACGCTGAAAAGGTTTGGAAGACCTCCGAAGGCGCTGGAGTCACCGTTGCAGTCGTCGACTCAGGTGTAGATTCCAGTCACCCGGATCTTGTCGGTCAAGTTCTGCCAGGAAAGGACTTCACTGGCTCCGGAGACCCTCACAAAGATACTCTCGGGCATGGCACTTCGATGGCCAGCCTCATTGCTGGTCACGGGCATGGGGCAAATGGCTCGGCGGGCGTGATGGGGCTAGCTCCTAAAGCGAAGATTCTGCCGTTGCGGGTGAATGCGACCAGGGGTGCGATTGATGGGAAAATTGATACAGCGGGTTGGACCGCTGGTGTCCGCTATGCGGTAGACCACGGCGCTTCAGTAATCAATCTGTCACTCGATGACACTTCCGCCTACCCTGGCTCGAAAGCCGCCAAGGCAATCGAGTATGCGCAGTCACACGATGTCGTCGTTGTCGCGGCTGCGGGAAATGACGCGGGGAAGGTCAATTACCCGGCCGCGCTCCCCGGTGTGGTAGCCGTCTCGGCGGTGGACAAGGCTCTCATTCCTTGGTCTAAGTCCAACACCGGCAACGTCGTCGTCGCAGCGCCCGGAGTGGAAGTCGCCCAGGCTGACCCAACGACTGCCAGTGGCTATGCGGTGGCAGACGGAACCTCTGGTTCCACTGCATACGTATCAGCCATCGTCGCGCTCCTCCGTTCCAAGTACCCTGACCTGACTGCAGGTCAGATCGTCAACCGCCTGATCAAGTCCGCATCCTTCCTGAACAACAAGGGCAGGACTGCGCCGGACGAGGAACTCGGCTACGGAATCGCCCGTCCGGGTACGGCCTTGACGATGGAGATTCCCAAGGGCTCGAAGGAGGGCCCCCTGGCCAAGGGCTCGTCCTCCACTTCCACGAACTCTGCCGCCGGCTCCGACGACAACGACAGCACCAGTCAGGCCAAGAAAAAGAAGAAGTCCTCCTCGGGCGGCCTTCTCCTCATCGTCGGAATCGCAGCCGCAGTGCTCGTAATCGGCGGCATCCTCTTCGCCGTACTCCGCAGCCGCCGCAACGGAGGAAGCGGCGGCCCCGGCTCCGGCGGCAGCCCCCAGCACCCCACATACCCGTCCGCCCAGCAGCCGTACCCCAACTCAGCTCCCAACCAGGGATACCATGCTCCTCCGGGACAGTTCTCGCAGCACCCCAACTCCTACAGCCAGCAGCCCCCGAACCAAGGGCAGTAGGAATGAGGAGGGGGAGCGCACCCCCTGGGTGAGGCTGTGAATTCCGAACTGCCGGATCTGAATTCCCAGTCTGCTGCTGATGAAATGGCATCTCGTACCGTCGGCCAATTCAGGGGCATCCTGCTCGGGCTTGCAGTTGTCGCTCCTTGGCTGCTTTTTCGTCGGGTCGCTCATGTCCGGTTTCAAAATGTTGTGGCTGACATCGCTGGACTTGATCGGCACGCACGTGGGTCTCTGGTGCATGCTGCGCGGGTATCGCCATGACAACCGGGTTCTCAAGACTCGTGGGGCGTGCATTCACGCTGTAACCATGCTGCTCTGCCTCGTGCGAATTGCGGTGTGGAAGTGACGAGCCATCAGCGATCAGCCCGAGAATGAGAAGGGATCTCCCCAATGGGCGCCATCGTCCTTGTCGTGGGCATCATCGGCGTCGGAGCTGTGATTGGCGCCGTCGTCGTCCTCGTTATGACCCGCAGTCGCCGTAACTCCGGGGGCGGCCCCGTCAATCCTGGGGCGGGAACATACCCTCAGAACATGGGGTACCCGTCGCAGCAGCCCGGCTACCCGCCTGTTCAGCAACCGCAGCCCCCAGCTCCGTATCAGAGTTATCCCGCTGCCCCCGGACAGCCGCCGCAGCACCCGAACCTCAATCCCAACCCCCCTTACCCTCAACAAGGTCCGTATCAGGGGCAGTAGGCAGGGGATTTGGCGCTCAGGGCGTCACGCTGAATCCAGGAACATGCAGGAGATACGGCAGGCGCTGGGCACATTCCACCGGCGCCAATGCCGCTCCGAGGCCACGTTGCAGAACCTCGAATTCTCAGCAGAGCAGCAGGAGAGGCCACGCGGGCAAAGTGAGTGGGCCCGCAAGCGACGCGCTAGACACCTACAGCAGGTCAACGACTGGATGAGCCCGCTCAGTGGGCCGCTCGGCGAGCTGGTGCGCCCACTGGTTGAAGCGTGGTCGAGGCGGTCAACCGCGAGCTGATCGAATGGGCCCTATCACCCTGGCTGGTTCTGCCGCCTTCGCCGCGCTCATAGAAGGCATTTCCGCCGCGGGACGGTGTGGCGGCAGCCGCCGCCGAGGGTGCCCTGGCCGCGACGCGTTCGAGAGTCTGATTTCGCGGCTCGCACAGGTCTTGAGGAAGATCGCGGATGCCATGAAGGCCCTCAATGCGGTCGTCAAGGCGAACAGGTTCAGCACCTTCAATGAGGTCGACGACCGTCTGGAGGGAAACCGCAATTCCAGCACGCCTACGCGTGAGGCTCTGGGCATCGCCAATCCGTCGGACAGCGATCGACGGACTGTGGAACCGCGGCACTGGGACGATCCCTTCGGCTGACCGCTCATCTGAGCAGAAGGAAATGCGGGATGAACAAGGAATGCCGTGACCAGGTCCAGCCGCACCTCCAGCCCGGAGAGCGGCTACTCGCGGTATGCGAGTGCGAAACGGCACCGGGGGTACCGGAGCGGCCGGTCTGGCTACGGCAACCGCCCCAGGAGTCAGACCTGGAGCGCCGGCTCAAGTCCCGCCTTCCGGGGGCAGTGCAGAGGTTCCTGCGTCCGGCCGAACCGCAGCCCGTCACTCGCTTCGAGCGGAAGATGGAGGGGGCTGACCAGGCGACCGAGAATGCCTTCACCCGGGTCGCCCACGGCAAGGGCATGCATGGTGGTTGGGAGAGCCAGGCCGGACAGTTCCTTGTGACGCACTACACCGCGGCACATTTGCCCGCCTTGACGCTGGCGATCGCGTTCACCGATCGCCGGGTGCTCGCGCTTGCCGACCGTGCCAAGTTGTGGCAGTCCGGTCGGTCGTACGAACTCCAGTGGGAGACCCCGCGGACCGGCGTCCTTGGAGTCCGTGCCAACCCCAAGGGAGTGCTTCAGCGCGGCCGATTCGAGCTCCTGTTTGCAGACGGGTCCTGGATCGCATTGGTGGCCTCGGTGCCGACATACGCGGAGCCGTTCGCCGCTGAGGTGAGTGGCTCGCGCCCCTCGTGAATCAGCCCGTTGCGGGGCGCCGGCCGCATCACGCCTGGAGGCCGACCCTGCAGAAGTTGGTGGTGAGGCCGCCGCATGGCCACGGCAGCACCCGGGCGTCAGGGCCCGGGTGTCAGAGTCGGTCGTACGGAGCTAGATGATCCTGCGCATGAGGTCGGCTTCCTGGGCGCGGGTGACGCGGTCGGGTGACGCCAGCTTGCGGTCCTTCGCGGCAGCGTCCCAGTCCTCGGGCTGCATGAGGAAGAACGTTCCGGAGGTCGGCACGTAGCCGACGGCGCCGAAGGGCAGGTCACCGGCGACGTACACGCCGTTCTGGATGCCTTCGGGCCAGGGGTTGCGCCAAGGGCCGCGCCGGGGGACCGGGTTCATCCGCATCAGCGGCGACTCTTGGCCCTGAGCGGTGCGCAGTGTGAGCGTCATGCTCTTCGGGCGGCCCTTGGTCGCCTCGGCGCCGTCCACCTTGGTGATCTGCGGGCAGAAGGTGTCGAAGGAGTATTGGGCCAGCGTCCTGCGGCTGGAGCGCGTGAGGAGGACCGCGACCGGGATGGTCTTGAGCGTGGCGAGGAGACCGAAGATGCCCACGAGGATCATCGGCCCCCCGATGATGAAGATCCAGGAATGGCCGGCACGATTCGCCGCCGCGCCGAGCGGCGGGACCCCGAACGCCATGAGCGCGTAGATCACGGTGTTGCGGATACTGGTCCACCACATCCGGGTGGTCAGCTTTCCGCGCAGCGCAGCGGTGTCCAATGTTCCCGGTGCGTGGGTGCCTTGCATGTTGTCGGGCACTAGCTCTCCTGCAGTCCGTCCCAGCCTGGCTGGTGCTATCCGAAGTCGTTCCGCATGACGGCGGCGGCACCGGTCGGTGCCTCTGATCCCTGGGTGATTTTGTCGTCCGCCGATCGTTCGGGATCGGTGAAAGTGAGGGTGCGGGCGATCCCGAGCAATATGTTTCGGTAGTCGTCGGCGGAGTCGAGATCTGGGGTCACCATCTGGAGCACGATGAGCTCGGGGGTGCTCGGTGCCGCCACCGCGACGATGCCCTGCCAGATGTGACTTGGAAGCGTGTCATTCAGCGCGGGCCGTCGCGACGACCGCGGGGCGGCCAGCCGCTTCTCGGACAGGTAACCGAGACCGCACGGCAGCTCCAGCGGTCGCGTGCCCTGCTCCGGGCCGTCCGTGGCGCTGCCCGCGAGGCCGGCCACCACGAGCTTCGGGCTGCCAGACGTCGGTAGCGTCGACACGGTGAACACCGACGTCGTGAAGCCGTCGGCATCGTTGGGATGCAACCCGAGCGCGCACGCCTGCACCCGGTTGCTGTTCAGTTGGTTGACGATACCCGCGTACAGCCGCAGGGCCCGGTCCGCCTCCTCGCGCCGCTGCTCCGGCAACCCACGGAGCTGATTGATGAGCTCCAGGATTTGCTCGGCCGGCGGATTGAGGTCCATGGATATGTAGCCGACGGGCAGCCCGTACCAGAAGGACGGCTTGCGGGTTTCCCGCGGTGCGGTGGTGCTCGCGGTCATGCGGTGCCTCCACTTTCGCCGTGGCTGGTCATACGAGGCCGAGCAATCCGGCGATGCCGTGTGCCGTCGCGGCGGCCTTCGTACCCTCGGCGGTGTTGTGCTCGGAGCCGTCGTCGCCGATGAGGCCGAAACTCTCGGCGGACGAGATGCCATTCGCGGCGACGTTCACCACGTTGACCTTGATGTCGCCCATCAGCTTCAGCGAGCCCACGGCGCTGTCACCGGCAGCCCACCAGGCGTCAGTGGCCTCATCCGCCGCCGAGCGGCCGATCCCGAGGAACCCGCCCTTCACGCCGCCCCAGGTCTTGGTGGCGAGGTTGGCTCCGTCGGCCGCGCTTTCGAATCCCTCCTTGGCCGCGACGCCCAGTGCCTTCCCACCCGGGATCATGCCGACGATGTCCCCGGCCATGGACGCATAGGCGGAGAAGATCTCCATGCCGCTGCCCTGGAACATCAAGTTCTTGCGGAACTCGTCGTCGGAGAGGTTCTTGCCCATGGACACCGCGCTGGCGATGAGCGCGATCGGTCCCATGATCGGGGCCAGGGCGGGGAAGAGGGCAAGTAGACCGGCGATGGCACCGATGGTGCCCGCGTGCTCCGCCAGGAACTTGCCGACCGACGTGAGGATGTCGCCGACGCTCTCCCAGAAGCCCTTGTCCGGGGCCTTCTCAGCCGTGCTTTCCAGCGCCTTGGCGATGACCTCGGCCTCGTGGGAGTGCTCGGACTCCAGCTCCTTGATCTTGCGGTCGAGTGATTCGTACTCGTTGTTGGCCTTGGTGAGGGCCGTGCTTGCCTCGTTCAGCTCCCGCTCGGCGGAGCGCAGCCGCGCGGTCGCGTTGTCGGCCTCCTCCTGCGAGGGGAAGGTCTGGTTGGCGAGCTTGAGGTCCGGGTGCTGGGCGGCCTGGTCGTAGGAGGGCTTCGCCTTGTCGGCCGCGGCCTTCTTCTCGGCCGCCTCGTCGTCGTACTTGCTCGCCAGCCCCCGGTTGGAGGCCAACTGGCCGTCCCAGTTGTGCAGTTGGGTTGAGGCGGAGCGCAGTGCCGAAGCGGCCTTCTTGATGTACTTCGTCAGGTGCGTGCTGCCGCCGCATGGCAGCGACAACGGCCGCGTCGGTCAGGGTCATTGCGTGTTGTGTGACTTGACGGAAGTCACGCCCGCCGGCGCTGTCTTCACCGCACGCGGCGTCCCATCTCCTCACTTGCAGACCCGGCCTCCGTCACACGAAGAACATCACCAACAGGCTGATCGCGAAGCCGATCACGCCCACCGCGATCAGGGTGTGGACCGTGCTGATCAGTCCCTGGCCCGCTGTCTGCTTGGCGTTGCGGAAGTCGGCGGGGCCTCCGAAGGCGAAGCCCGTGATGGTGCTGAGGAGGCCCAGGGCGAGGGGGATCAGGGCGGCGAACCACCAGACGCAGCCGACCGCGATGGCGCCGGTCCAGCCGTGGTCCTGTTGGTAGGAGGTGTCGCCGGTCTTGAGGGCCTCGATGACGTCGCCGCGCTGGTGCAGGGCGTCGCTCTTGAGTTCGGCGTTGATGTCCTTGGTGGAGCCGTCGGTTGAGGTGAAGGTCCCGTAGCACCACTTCGTCTTGGTCTTCTTGCGTGAGCTGCTCGACGTGCTGGAGCGGTACTTGTAGTCGACGGTGCAGGTCTCGACCGTGAGCTTGCCCTGTGTGGACGAGGAGTAGGTGTACGGGCCGAGGTAGGCGCCCAGGGCCAGGAGGACGAGGCCCAGGAGGATGAGGCCCGCGCCGATCAGGCGGCCGAGGCCCGCGCGGTCTCCGGGGGCGGCGGTGTTCGGGGCGGGGTTCCCGTGTACTTGTGTCATGGAGGGCTCCTCAGAGTGCGGACGCGGGTGTTGATACGGGCATCACAGAGCGACGGCGCAGACCAGTGCTGCCAGGACGCCCAGCGTGAACAGGCCGCCCACCAAGGGGCCGGTGACGGTCGGGGCCGGCAGGCGCCGCCAGGAGCTCGTGAAGTCGGGGCCGTTGCGGGAGCCGAAGCCGGTGAGGAGGCAGTAGGTGCCTGCGGCCAGCAAGGCGAGGCAGAGCGCGAGAACCGCGGCGTCGTCTCCGGGATCGCGGTCCCGGGGCTGTTCGAACGCATCGCCCACCTGGACCACGGGGATTTTCGACCCGGTCTCGAAACGCGATGAAGTGTCCACTTCTATATTTCGGTAGGAAGCTTCACCGTGTTGCGCTGTCCAGTTTCCGGCGCAGTTGAACTGGAGTTCTGTAGAACGCCGGTGCGTGCCGTAATGGGTCTTTGTGTGTGCTTCGCATGAAGAAACCGTGAGGGTTCCTTCGGTGCCCTCGCCTGCGAGTTCACTGCGCAGTTCCGGAATGGTCACCATGGCGACGACGGCAGCCGTCAACAGCAGTCCCAATCCGATGAGTCTTCCCACCCACAGGCTTCCTGAGCTGCTGTAACGCGGTTGGGCTGTCACCACTTGAGGGTCCCTTTGGATAACTTGACGTTCTCTTTACCGATGGACTTTCGGGGTCGTGCGCGAGGAGTCTAAGCTATCGGCCTGTCGTGCAATATGACGTACTGCAAAGGGACTTCGGGGGACAGTGGTGACGTACGACTTCTTTAGTGTGGACACGGATGTGCTCCGTCGGCAGGGGCAGAAGTTCGCGGACCTGGGTGGCGATTTCGCGAGCTCCTCCAAGCGGCTTCAGAGCGACCTCGAAGGGATCGGGGAGCCGTGGGCGGACGCTGATTTCGGAGAGATTTTCGGCGAGATCTACACGCCGATTCGTGACGGGCTCTTCACGTCGATGGACAGCCTTGCCGAACGGCTCCAGCAGATCGGGCACAACCTCCAGGACAACGCGTCCAACTACGACACCTCGGACGCGTCGAACAGTGGCCTTCTGGGCGGGATCGCCGGCCAACTGTAGGTACGTGAAGGGCTATTGGGGTTATCGGGGTCAAACGGGGATATTGCTATGTCGCTCACACTGCCCGGCGAGCTCGTCTGGGTGCTTGATCTGCTCGGCTACAACTGGCCCGAGGCCGACGAAGAAGCACTGCATCAGGTCGCCGAGACCTGGCGGGCCTTCGGTGCGGAACTGGAGAAGATCGAGGCGCAGGGCGAGGGTCTTGCCCGGACCGTCGTCGCCAGCAACTTCGGTTCTGCCATCGAGGGCTTCAGCAAGGACTGGGGCGCCTACACCGGCGCGAACGGCGAGGACCGTTACCTCCCGGACGCCAAGACCGCGTGCGAAGTGATCGCCCTCGCCTTCGACGCGGCCGCGATCGCGGTCCTCACGGCGAAGTTGTCCGTGATCGCCCAGCTCATCGCCCTTGCCATCGAGATCATCGCGGCACAGGCAGCGGCGCCGTTCACCTTCGGACTGTCCGAGATCGGCGCGCTGGGTGCGACCCAGGCCACTCGGCTGATCGTCCGGGAACTGCTGGACCGGCTCAAGAAGGAGGTCATGGAGGCGGTCACCAAGGCCATGGAGCACGCCACCATGGACGCCCTGAAGAAGGTCGCCAAGAAGGTGGTCAAGGAGCAGGTCAAGCAGTTCGTTCAGGAGAAGGTCGTCGACGCCGCCAAGGACAAGGCCCGCGAGGCCGCCGTCGGCATGGCACAGAACGTCGGCCAGCAGAGCATCGAGGCCTACTTCGACGCTCGGTCCGGCATCGATCTCGGTGAGACCGCGGACGTCGCCAAGACTGCGGCCGGTGAGTATCTGGGTGACCTCAAGAACGAGGTCACCGGCGGCGAGGGGTCGACGCTCGCCGGCTACGCGGATCCGAACACCTACCTCGACCACGCGAAGGAGACCGCCACGGGGGCGGTCGGAGACCGTGCGCAGCAGGGTGTCGACGCGGTGACCGGGCACGGCGCCAACGCCAACGCCAACGCCAACGGCAATGCCAACGCCGAATCCGATGCCGGCACCGGTACCAGCACCACCACGAACACCAGCGCCGACAGCAGGCACACGGCCGACAGGGCTCCGGCCACCGCCTCCGCGGGGCGTCCGGCATCCAGCCGTACCTCAGGCTCCTCCGGCCCCGCCGACGCCGGCGCGGACGACTGGGCTCGGAACGAGTTCGGATGACCTCGCCGCTGCTTCGGATGCCCTCCCCGCTGTTGCCGCCTCCCATCGCCGACCCGAAGGACGTACCGCACCCATGACCGCGCACCGGGAAATCCAGGACGAGGAACTCATGGGCGTTGCCCAGGACCCCGAGCAGGCCCTGCGGCTGCACCGGTCCCTGCGCACCATCGCCAACGCCACTTCGCTCGGCCCGGACCTGCGCGAGATGGCGCGGTCCGTGCTGAGCGGGGGCGTCGACATCAAGGACGCCTTCCAGGACCCGCGGTACACCGAGGCTGTCTACCAGCGCATGCACGAGATCCGCCGGGCGGCCGACGACCAGACGTATGCGGAGCAGCAGCGGTCCAAGGCCCGGTTCGCGGAGTGGGACGCCCGGCAGCAGGCAGAGCTGGACCGCGAGCGCGCCGAGCGGGACGCGCCCGTACATGCCACCGGGCGGACGGGCGGGGCGACAGGGCGATCGGCTCAGCGCTGAGGTTCCTCCTCGAAACTTTCACACCGACTCGCTTCTCGGTCATTTCGGAGCGTATTCCAGGAATAGGCGCATGCGCGATTAATTCGTCGCAATCGAATGTCCCTGCAGGGAGAGCGCGGGGAGAACCGCTTCCGAATGGCCAACGCGGCGTAACCGTTGTCGAGTTGCTGCGGCGCGCGGGCTTGACGCGCTGGGGGTGTGTTGAGCGTTCGCAGGTGCATTGGTAGGTTCACGCCGGTCGAGAAATGCCGAACCGCCCGATGAGGTACCCCTTGGACAGCGCCGCGAACAGTTCCGGCAAGCGCGTGGACGACTCCGAGTTTCTGGAGATGACCCAGCAGGACCCCGCCCAGGCCAAGATCCTCAAGCAGTCGCTGGAGCATCTCGCCTCCGGGCTCGGCGGTCCGGCGCTCAAGGAGATGGCCCAGGAGGTTCTCTCCGGGCGGATGGGGCTGCGCGAGGCGGCCAATGTGTCGGCGTACGCCGAGGAGGCGGTGGAGCAGTCGGCTCCGCTCGCCGAGAAGTGGGCCTCCATGTCCGACAGTGAGCGCGAGGCGCTCGCCGTGGACGGGGAGCGCCGGCTCGAGGAACAGCGGCGGCAGCTCGACGAGGAACGGCGTGCGGAGTCCGAGAACCGGTCGAGCCCGTCGAGGCACGACGGACGCGGCTGGTCCTTGTACTGAGGCACGACGGACGTGGCTGGTCCTTGTACTGATGCACCCGGGCGCTGAGGCGCTGAGCGGTCGTGCCCGGTGACGAGGTGACGAGTGGCCGCGCCCGGTGGCCGAACCGCCGCCCGGTGATCCGATGCAGGCAATGGGGGAGAAATGAACTTCCGTGTAGAACCCGGTGCGATCGACGGCTTCTCGAAGCTGGTCGGGCGTGCCGCGGATAGCAGTGCGCAGGCCGTCTCGTACACCGGCACCAACGCGGAGATCGACGCGTCGGTCGGCGGGGCTGCCTGGGACCTGGTCGCGGGCGACCACGACCAGTACGTCAGCGAGGCCAAGAAAGCGCTGGAGAAGGTCAAGGGCCTGTTGGAGGCGTCCGAGAAGGAGCTGACCGGCACGGCCAAGTACTACCGGGAGACCGATACCGACCAGGCGGCCAAGCTCGACGCCACCTACCCCGGCTCCAAGGTCTCGGACGGCGGCTCCGGCGGAGACCCGCAGGACTTCTCCGACGCCAGTGACGCGGTGGACGTACTGAAGGCACCCGGCGACCCGAGCAATCCCATCGTCAAATACGCCTCGGGTCACGCCGACGAGTACCAGATGAACCCGGTGCAGAAGACGCTCGGCAGCGTCCTCGACCTGGGCAGCCCCTCCGCGATGGCGGTGGAGGCGTCCAAGCTCCTCTTCGACTTCGACCCCTTCGCCGAATGTACGAACTGGGTGTTCGGCGACTGGAACAAGTACAACGACTGCTCCGACGTATGGGGCAACCTCGCTTCCTTCTGTGACGCGGTGGCCGCCAATGTCCGCAAGGGCACGCAGAACGTCGGTCTGAGCTGGGACGGCAATGCCGCCAATGCCGCGACCGTGTACTTCGACGAGTTCACCAAGAAGCTCGAGGAGATCAAGGAGACCTTCAAGTCTCTCCAGAGCTGCTATGCGCAGGCCGCGCAGATGGCGTTCCAGTTCGCGGAGTTCCTGAAGTCGTTCCTGGTGATGTTCTGCGATCTGCTCGTCATCTGGCTGGTGAATCTGCTGGCCGCGCAGGCCGTCAACGCCATCCCGGTCGGTGGGCAGGCCGCGTCGATCGCCATGTTCGCGCTGGCCGCGGCACAGGCCATCCGGCTGATGCAGATGTGGGCCGAAGCGGCCAAGGCGTTCGACACGTTCGCTTCGGCGCTGGCCGCGCTCGGTGTCGTGATGTCCGCGGCCGTGAACGGGTTCTCGGCGGCGGACGGTTTTCCGCAGGTGGGCAGCAGTGGTTACGATCACGCCGCCGTCTAGGAGCCGGGAGCCCGCGTCATGAGTTTCTTCGGTGGAGCCGGCGACCTGGAGCTCTTCCTCTCGCGTGCCCGTGCCTTGAGCGTCGGTGCGGTTCCGGTCTGCCTGGCCGCGATGGTCTTCTTCATCAGCGAGGAGGGCTGGCGTTTCAGCCTGCTCCTGTGCTGCGTGCTGCCGCCGATCGCCGCCTTTCTGGCAGTCCGGGCGAAGCGGGAGATCCGTGGGGGGATGGCGGCGGCGGGGCTCGGCCTGGCCGTGGCCACGTTGCCGCTTGCGTTCTTCCTGGCGTCGCTCGAGGGGGCGTAGCGCGATGGGCGGGCCGCCCGGGAGCGGAGATGAGCTGAGGGCGCGGTTCCGCGCTCAGGGCCGGGCGGATCTCGCGGAGGGCAGGCGGCGTGATGCGCGGCGGGCTCGCGGGATGTACGCGGCGTTCGCCGGGCTGGTGGTCCTCGTCAGCCTCGTTCTCATCGTCGTACGGCTCGGCGGGGGCGATGCGGCCGGTGTCTGGGTCGCCACGTATGCCGTGGGTGCGGCGCTTGGCGGTTGCGGTTTCGTGCTCGCCCGGGGCGGCCGTACGCGCTGGTCGATGGCCGTGAGCTGTGTCGCCGTAGTACTGGCGAGCCTCGGCGACAGCCCTGCCCTGCGCTGAAGCGAACCGGCCGAAGGCCGGGGTTCGGCCACCGACCGGGCCCCAGGAGGGCGGCCCGGACCGACGCCTGACGAGACGTCACATCTGACGACGACGCCTGCTGCCGATGAGGTACGCGAGGCCCCAGGCGGCTGCCGCGGCGAGCAGCAGGCCGAGCGGCGAGAACCAGTCGACCCCGCCGTCCAGCTCGTTGTTCCACCAGGACTTGGCCGGCAGGAGCGGGTCGGCCTCCATCATGTCCCCGATGGCGGCCGGTGATTGGCTGTCGGCGATGATCAGAGGGAGCGCATTCGTGAAGCCGAAGAAGGCGCCGGCCGCGGCGATCACGGCCCCGCTGACGTGCGCGCCCGTGCTGCGGTGACCCACCAGGCCGATCAGGCAGCCGACGATCGCGCCGTTGAGCAGCGCGTGGACCAGGTACATGGTGTTGGCCTGGGTGACCGTCAGGTCCTTGTACGTGGCCAGGATGAGACCGCTGTAGAGCAGCGAGACGATGACCGACGCGAAGAGTCCGAGGAAGACCGCCCCCACGGGATGACCGCTTGCGTTCGGCCGCTGCCCGTAGGGCGCCTGGAACGGCGGGGTGGGCTGCATCGGGTACATCGGCTGCACCGGCTGTCCTGGGGCAGGGGGCATCCCGGGGTGCATCGGAGGCTGGCCGGGAACCGGCGGCGGGCCGAATCCCGGTGCGTGCTGTGGCGGGGCCGGCTGCATGTACGGGTTGTTGGGGTCCTGCGGGGGCTGAGGATGCTGCGGGGGTGGTTGGAAGGGCGGCTGGCTCATTGGATTCCCACGGAGTGATCGAGTAGGAACAGCAAGTTATCAGTGAGATCAGGAGAGGGCCGTCGGGGGCGGAGCGGGCGGTGTGAAGGGCGCGGACGATGAGGCGATGCGCTGAACCGTCTGGTGCAGCGGCGTCAGCCACTCACGCTGGGGCGAAGGCCGATCAGGAGGATCGTCAGTCCGTGCTTCGCAGCGCGGCAGTCCAGAAGTTGGTGTCTGTGTCTGCGTTGTCGAGGTCGGGCAGCGTGTCCTCCAGATCGTCTCTGATCGCGACGCGCTCGGTACGGCTTCCGCCGCGGCCAGCATGCACCGGGCCACAAGGTAGTGCTGGAGCAGGTCGATGAACGCGGCCATGCTGCCGGCGATCAATACGGCGCTGGTTTCCGGCTCTCCGCCGTCGTCGGGGTCGGCGGGCTCGTCGTCGAAGTAGGCATCGAAGTCGTCTTCTGCGCTGCTCCAGTCGTCCGCACCGAACAGGATGACCTGCCCCGTTCCGCCGTGCAGGGCCAGGTCGCCGGCACCCCACGTACCGATCTTGTAGTACGTACCTGGGACGGCGTCTGCCGGCAGGGCGCCAGGGGTGAACTGGAGCAGACGCACTTCGTCCAGTGCCTCCAGCCGGATGGCGGCGCCTTCGGAGGCGGGCAGGCCGACTTCTGTGAGAACGCGGCGTGCCTCCGCGTCCGTCACTCCCTCGGGCAGCAGGCCGGTGGGCAGACGACGTACGACGCCCGGTTCGAAGAGGTCGGGATCGTACGAGCCTCGGCGCCGTGCTGTCCCGTGGTGCAGTGCCGGGAGGAAACCGGGGTCGTCGAAGAGGGGCTCCCCGTGCACCTTGCTGATGTGGGGACTTACGGCGGGGTCGTGGACCTCGACCGCGAAAATGCCGCCGAGCCCCGTCACGACCAGGAGGTCGCCGACCCTCATCTGATCCGACACAAAGGGGGGTTCCAGGGTGTCGAACACGGTCAGATCGTCCCAGTCGGGTGTGACGTTGCGGTCCACGTCGGTGAGCCAGAGCGGCTCGCGCCGTCCCGGTGCCGGCATCGCCTCCGGCCAGCTCTTCGCCGGTTTCGGCGTCCCAGACTCGGTATCGCTCGTCCATTCCCCCGGTGCGGAAACGGCGTGCCGGTCAGGGAGACAGCCCTCGGGGGCGATGACCGGATCACCCAGTGGACCGGGCCGAACATAGGCGGCGTTCACGGCACCCGGCGGCCGCCAATGTGCCCGGCGCACCTGCCACGGCAGCGGCTGGCCGGACGAGGCGATCTGGGCGGCGGTCTCGGTGTCGCCACGCACCGTACTCATCAAGTGCAGTCACGATGCCCATTCGCCCTGGGACAGGGAATCGACGCCACTCATCCACAAGTTGACGGCGTCCCCGGCCGGGCACGCACCGTTCACGACATACGAGTCGGCGCGGGCTGCGTCGATCAGGGCGACTTGATCAATATGGGCGCCGTCGTCCTCCACCTCCAGCAGCTCACCAGAAGCCCCCATCGCTGGGGCGACATCCGGAGTCCGGCCCACATGGGACCCCAGCGCCCGGGCGAGGACAGTCCACACAGGCAAGGGAACACGACGGAGCTCGGCCAGCGCGAGATCCACGTTGCCGAGGCTCGACCAGCCAGTCACGGACAGCGCGCTCGGCTTGAGCGAGGCTGGTTCCTCACTCCGATCAGCCCTGGGCCGGTCAGATTACGCAGCCGACGTGAGCCCAGGCCCACTGATGGTGACGAGAGCCATCAGTTCGGGGGTGACGGTCGTCGGATCGAGCTCGTGCAGGGTAAGCCGCTTGCGGAAGTCCGAGGCGCAGCGCATCCGGAACCGGTGAGCATTCGCGACAGTCCCCTTGCGCTTCAGGCAGGATGCCTACGCCCCGGTGTCAAACCCATTCATCCCCGTAGGAGGCCAAGTCCCAGGTGCTGTCATCGAAGTCGTGCCCCTCAAGGATGAGCGTCCAGACCTCGGCTCGGGCGGCCACATCATCGATCTGCTCGCACCACCTGGCGAGGCTGTGCTGCGCGTCCTTGTGGTCGGTGGCGTAGGGGAAGTGTGTCCTGCGGAACTCGTCGTACAAGCGGACCATGGCGAAGAACTGTCTGAGGCTGCTGCCGGCGACAGGGTCGGGCGAACCACCTGTGGTGTCCCTGAAGAGCCGACCGGTACTGCCGTCGAGCAGGAGCCTCGAGTACATCCAGGTACCGAGCTCGTAGAACGGGCCGCTACTGGGTGCCTCGCTCCTGGCGCGACGTTGCCGGGGTACGTCCCGGCCGCGACCGGGCCAGGCCACCTCGGGTAGCGAGCTGTCGCCGCGCGGGGTGATGGCGAGATGCAGGAAATCGTCGATCTCCGGCAGACCTGTCTCGGTGAGGAAGCTGCGCGCGGCACGGTCGGACAGCCCTTGGGGGAGCTGATCCTCGGTCAGCCGATGACAGGTCCCCGCACCAAAGGTCTCCTCGAGCCAGTTCCGCATGCCGTCACCGCGCAGGGCGGCGGACGCGGACGGCGGTAGCGGCCAGGGAGCAGGACGGGTGTGTGCGGCGACCAGGGGCCGCTTGCGGTACGTGTCCTGTGCTGCGGTTCCAGCCGCTTGGACGGATACGGCGAAGAGTCCTCCGACACCGGCGAGCACCCACTGCCCGTCGACGTACAGGCCCTGTGTCACCGCGGACGGGCAATTGGGCGGATGAGGGAGTGCGGAGGCCCCCATCTGCCACCCGCTGTCCGTGTGTTCGGCGAAGGTGACGGCGGACGCCTCGGAACCTACCGAGCGGCGTGCGGTGCTCCAGGCGAGATCGTCTTCTGCGAGGGAGGCTCGCACCTCGACCGGAGCTGAGGCGGGCTCTCCGGTCGCCGGGACCCACACCTGACGGATGTACCGGTCTTTCCGGTAGGCGTTCTTGCCCGTCGTCACGTCCCGGGCCGTAACGACAGTCAGACCGGACTCGCCGTCTGCCACGCCGAGTTCGTCCACACGGCCTGCCTCGTCTCGGATTTGGCCGAAGATGCCCATGGGGCGCCAGCGGGTCCAAGTGGTCCGCCACGGCAACGGGACCCCTGAGTCGAGTAGTTGTTCGGCCAGCTCTACACGCCCCGCGCTGAGTGCCGCGTGATGGAGCCAGGCCACCCACTCACCCTGGGACGAGGGAGAGATGCCCTGAATCTCCAGATAGTGCAGTATCGCTGCGACGCTCGCGTACGGCACCCCGTCGGGATAGGCGATGGCCAGGCCCTCACGCAGTGCGGTGGCCGAGCACTGGGCCAGCAGCCGCCCGTCGTCCACAAGGCGGGGCAGGGCACCAGCCAGCGCCGCATGCATGGGAAGAGCATGAGCGGCGTACCGACCCATTGGTCCCTGCTGGGACCAGAGCCCCGGTCCGCCGTCCGCGGTTGCGGACAGCAGCGCCTCGACGGCGCGAGACTGAGCCGCGGAATCCCATGGTTGCTTGCGTCGCCATGCGTGGAGGAGAGGTTCCGACCGGAAAGCGACCGATGACCGGTCCTCGTCCACGACCAGGACATCCGGTTGCTGTTCGGCGAAGGAGAGGAGGTCTTGGGCCGTCGTAGGCACACCGCTGGCGGAGGCCAGCAACTCCCAGACAGACAGCGGCACTTGACGTAGTTCTGCGGCGGCCAGTGCTCCCAGCCGGCCGGCTGCGGCCGGTTCCTCTTCGGCAGCCCCACCGGCCGTAGTCGGCGCGGGCAGCGTGACTTCGGATTCGGCGACCCTGGGCGGAGCTACGAGGTCCGGGTCGTACTCCGCCATGACCCAGACCTCACGGCCTTCGAACCGTCTGAATCCCGGAGCCAGGATCTCCGCCACGCGGGCCGGTTCGGTCGACGTCAGGACCTCACCTGCGTACTGCACATTGGCGAGGAGGAGGACACAGGGACGACCGACAGGGGCGGCGCGGCACTCTTCGCGCATGCGCGTGGCCACGGTGTCGGCACTCATGCCCCGGCAATCGATCAGAATGGCGCTGGGCCAACGGTCCCGAACAGCTCGTAGATACGCGGTCTTGCCGCTGAGTGCCGGACCCATGACGGAGAACACCCGCCGCTGCCGGGCGGGGAGCTCCCGCCAGATCTCGATGCGAGCCCAGTCCTCAGCGTTGATCTCGGGCACTGGGGTGAATCCCTTCCATTTCATGGGCGGTGGGGCGTCCAGCGACGTTACTGACCCGACTTGGCGTTGTTCTCCCAAATGCCCTTGACTCGGTTCACGTAATTGTTGAAGTCGGCCTTGAACTTGACCCGGGCCGCGTCCTTGGCCTCGGCGGGGGTCATCGTGGTGCCGTCGTCCTGCGTCAGGTCCGCATTCTCATCAATCGCACCCCTACGGAATCCGACACCGTAGTGAATGCGGAGCTTGTTCTTTTTCTCTCCCTCGCTCAGCTCGTCGTCGGGTTTGCCGTCTTCGACTTCATTCGCCAGATAGTCCGAGCAGTCGTTCCCAGAGGCGTGGCCACACGGTTCGCGTTCGGTATAGAGACTGATGGGCTCGAACGGTTGCTGGCCCGCAGCTTCGCGCCTTTCGTTCACCGAATTGATCCAGTCCATGGCATGCGGCTCCGAGTGGACACCGGAGCCCCAAGGCTGACTCATCGGCAGCGAGCTGTCCACGACATATCGGATCTCGTTGTTATTCTCCGGATCGCGTACTTCGACGACGGCGTAGTTCTTGCGTGACCAGTCGCCCTTGTGCTCTTCGAGCGCCTTGAGCTCTTGCTGGACTGCATCCTCGATCTCGCTGTCTGTGAGTCCCTGGCCGTCGTCGATGCGATCGGCGATGGCCGCTTCCAGGCCGGCCCGATTCGGTATGTCGTACCTGTTGTGGTAATGCAATCCACCCGACTTGATACCCGCTTTGTCCATGAGCTTCTGGATGGTCTCACGGGCCTTGTTGGAACGCTCAGCCTTCTCAGGATCGTCTGTGGTCGGAGTGAAGTTGGTGGGTGAGTTCGGGTTGTCGGCATTGGGGTCGAGCGCGATTCCGACCGAGCTCGTCGCATGAAAGCGCAGGTCCATCCGGGCCAGTGCCGCGACGACGGCTCCCTGCTGCCCCTCGGTCATGTCACCGAACCCGGGCAAGGCATCGATCAGGGTCTGCTTACGGATACCACCCTGCTCGGCAGCGAGACCGTCGTGCAGGAGGGAACGGAGATCGCCGTCGGTGCTCCACTTCTTGAGGTTGTCGTATACGGGCTTGAGGTCGGTCTGCCGGACTTCATTGCTTTCCCGGAGGTGAGCCTGGGACGGCTCGGGGAGCATGTCGTAGTGCGTATCCTTCGGACCCTGAACGGATTCGTACTCGGCGCTGCCGCGTGGCCGCTCGGGGGACTTGTCTCCCTCAGGGGCCGCCCCTGCGGGATCCTGCGGGACCCGACGATCCGTACTACCCCGCGTCTCGGGCGTCTGCCCGTCGGACTTCCGTTCTGCAGCGGGGCGTGACTGTGTGTCGTTGTCCGGGGTGACCGGCTGCCGGTTCGAGTCCAGCGGAATCGCGAAGACCCCGTTGTTCCCGTTGTGCAGTGGCTTCGAACTCTGCTGACCCGTCTGGGCGTCGATGTAGGTGACGCGGCCGTTGTGGTTGACGGCGTTCCACGCGTGGGCCCGCCCGTTGGCGTCCTGCGTGATGATCACGGCCTGTGAGCCGTGGCCGCTGTTGCGGAGGGTGTTCTCCAGGCGGTTGAAGGCGCCGCGACCGTTGCCCATGTCGCTGAAGCGGGCGCCGAGGGTGTTCTCGATGCGGTCGCGGCCGGCCTTCTCGCCGCGGTCCGACGGGGTCCCGTCCGGGTTGGGGTCCGGGGTGCGGGCTGCGGCGGCCGTGGGGTTGCCGGCGTATGTGTCGACGGTGGACAGGGCCACGTCGGCGCAGTTGTTGTTGCGACCGGGGCTGTCGGCACCATCGCCGTTGATGTTCCGGACCCAGGGGCCGTCCGCCGGGTCCGGCGGCCGGATGGGGTCGCCGTTCTCGTCTCGGGGGACCGAGTTCTCCAGCGACTGCTGCTCGGAGGGGGTGGGGTGGGTGACACCGCCGGGAGGGGTGGTGTCGCGAGTGGCCGTGGCCGGGACCGGGTCTGGACGCGAAGGGCTCTCAG
The DNA here is from genome assembly GCF_055609385.1 of Streptomyces sp. NPDC036764. Lineage (NCBI taxonomy): Bacteria > Bacillati > Actinomycetota > Actinomycetes > Kitasatosporales > Streptomycetaceae > Streptomyces > Streptomyces sp. NPDC036764. The sequence continues at coordinate 28,031 of NZ_JBVJPT010000015.1, read as the reverse complement.
GGGAGCCATCGTCGGACTTCTCAGGGGTCGCGCTGTCCGAGTCCGTGGACTCGGTGGAGTCCGGGTCCTTGGTCTCGGTGGTGTCCGAGTCGGTGGACTGACCGGAATCCGGGTCGTCGGCCTGGGGGGTGTCCGAGTTCTCGGGCTGGGCGGGGTCGGGATCCTTGGGCTGAGTGGTTTCCGCGTTCTCGGGCTGGGCGGGGTCCGGGTCCTTGGTCTGAGAGGGCTCCGGGTCCGTGGGCTTGGTGGAGTCCGCGCTTTCGGGCTGAGTGGTGTCCGGGCTTTCGGACTTGTTGGGGTCCGAGCTTTCAGGCTGAGTGGTGTCCGGGCTCTCGGACTTGTTGGGATCCGAGTTGTCGGAAGGGCTGTCGTCCGTCGACTCGGTTGACGGGTCCGACTCGTTGGTCTGCTGGCTCTCGTTCGTGTCGGGGGAGTCTTGGGCCCCTTGTTGGGTGGTGTCGGTGCCGTCCTCGGACGGCTGCGGGTTCTGCTGGGTGCTCTCGGGGTCCGGCTGCGAGTTCTCGGCGTTCTGGTTCGAGTCGTCCGCTTCCTGAGTGGAGGCGTCCGCCTCGCCCTTAGAGGCGTCCGTCCCGTCCTGAGAGGCGTCCGTCCCGTCCTGAGAGGTGTCAGTCCCCTCCTGAGCGGCGTCCGTCCCGTCCTGGGCGTTGTCCGTCCCCTGGTCTGAGTCCGTCGCGTTCGGCTGGCTCAGGTCGATCGGGTTGCGGTCGGCGTCCAGGGGGATGTGCCAGACGTGTTCCGCCTGGTCGATGTGGAGGGGCTGGTCGCTGACGTCGCCGCTCTGGGTGTCGATCCAGACGATGCTGCCGTTGTGGTTGACGACGTTGAAGGCGTGGCCGCCTCCGCCGGGCCAGTCGACCTGGACGATGGCCGCCGAGCCGGGGCCGGACTGCTGGAGGACCGACGCGATGTTGTTGGCGGTGTTGGGGTCGCCGCCCGGGCCGGCGTAGGTGTGGGATGCGCCCGTCCAGCGGATCTGGTTGTCGTTGGCGTTGTCCTCGGGCGACCAGTAGTCGGGGTTGCCGTTCGCGTCGGTGTCGACCGTGCGGGGCGCCGAGACCTGCGGGTTGCCGTACCAGGTCTCCAGGAAGGAGCGGGAACAGTCCGCGCAGTTGTTGCTGCGGCCCGGCACCGTGTTGCCGCCGTCGTTCTGGAGCTGGGACCAGGAGCCGTGCGGGTCCGGGAAACGTTCCGGCGTGCCGTCCTCGTTGCGCGGTACGGCGTCCGCCAGCGCCTGCTGGTCCGCCGGGTCCGGCTCGGTCAGGCCGCCCGGGTAGTGGTCCAGGTCGGAACGGATGTCGTCCAGGCTGTCCTGGTTGGGGTGGTTCTGATTGCCGGAGTCGTTGGGGGTGGCATGGGGTGAGCCCGGGTTCTGGGGCGTGGTCGGGTCCGGCTGCGCGTGCGAGGGCGACGGGGTGGTGACGACCGTGTGGATCGGGACCGGCGTCACCTGTTGCTGCTGTTGTTGCTGATCCGGGTTCTGCTGCGAGTTCTCCGGCTTGTTGGTGTGTGCGGCCGGTTGCTGCGGGGTGTTCGGTGTGTTGCCCGTGGGCTGGTGCGGTGGCTTGTTGGGCGTCGGGCCCGCGCTCGGCTGGTTCGGGGTGCCCGGCGTGCCCGGTGTGCTCGGCGTGCCCGGTGTGGGGTGGTTCGTCGCGGGGCCGGGCTGGTTCGACGGGGTCGAGGCATTCGGTGTGCGGTTGCTCGGCGTCGAGGGGTTGGAGTTGGAGTTGCTCGGTGTGCCGCTGTTCGGAGTCGAGCTGCGGTCGGGGCCCGTACCGGTCGACGTGGACGGCGTCGTCGTATTCGTGCTCGTCGACGGCGATGAGGTCCTGGACGGCGTCGACTGGGACGGGTTCGACTGCGACGGATTCGAATGGGACGGCGTCTGGTTCGGGGTGGTCGTCCTGGCGTCCTGACCCGGAGTGTGCGTACGGGTGTTGCCCGAGGAGTCCGGGGTGTTGCGAGGCGACGTCCGATCACCAGGGGTCGTGTTGCCAGGGGTGTTGTGCGGAGTGTTGCGGTCACCCGGAGTCGTGTTCCCGGGGGTGTTCCGGGGAGTGCTGCCGTCACCCGGCGTCGTACCGGGTGTGTTTCGCGGCGCAGTTCGGTCACCCGGGGTGTTCTGCGGCGACGTGCGGTCACCAGGCGTCGTACCCGGCGTCGTACCCGGAGTGTTCCGCGGCGACGTACGATCCCCCGGCGTCGTCCCAGGCGCGTTCCGCGGCGTGCTGCGGTCGCCGCCCGGCGTCGTGTTCCCTGGTGCATTCCCGGTCGTGTTCCCGGCCGTACTACGAGGCCCGGCCCCGTCCCCCGGAGTCGTACCCCCAGGAGCCCGCTGAGGCCCGGTACGCCCGTCACCCGCCCCGGCACCTCGACCGTCCGGCGTCGAGGTCGGCGTCGTGGCCGGTGTGCTCCGAGGCCCGGTGCCCGCAGTCGGGCTGGGTGTAGAGGCAGGCCCGGTCCCCGTAGGAGACGGGGTGGCGGCGGAAGGGTTCCTCGCCGGGCCCGAGTTGGGCGTCGGGCTCGTCGCGGAGGGCGAGCCGCCGCCCGACGCACTCCCACCGTGATGCGACCCCGCACCGCCCCCCGCCGCGGCGGACGCCACAGGCGACGTCGGAACGGCCGAGCCACCGTCCGAACGACCACCCGTCCCCGACGGCGACGGATCGGACGTAGCCGTCGTGGGCGCGGCGTTCGACTGCGTCGGTGTGGTCGCCGCCAGGCTGTCGATCGACGTGCCGATCGCCCCGTTCCCCGGCGACGACGACGTACCGCCGGAAGACGACGGCGTGGGCGCCGAATGCGCCGTGGGGGAGGACAGCCCGGAGACATGGGAGCCGCCGCCGCTGTTGGACGGGCTGCCGGACGTGCTCGGGGAACCGGAGGAGCCGTTCCCGTCCCCGGCATTGGACGACGGGCCGCCGGGCGACGGGTCGTCGAAGTCCGACAGGGACGGGCTCGAGGAGGACCCCGTCGGCCTAGGGTACGAGGAGTCCGACGATGACGAGTCGCGCCCGGAGTCCGAACCAGGGCCGGAGTCGGGGCCGGCGCCCACATCCGGGCCGCCGATGTCGTTGCCGCCGGTGTCGGCGGATATCCCGCGGCCTATGTTCGAGCCGACGTCGGTGGGCGTACGGGTCGACGAGGAGTCCGAGGAGGAGTCCGACGACCTCGAGGACCCCGAGTCCGAGCCCGAGTCCGACGACGAGTTGGAATTCGACGAAGTGGACGAAGAGCTGGAGCTGTCCGAGCCGGAGTCACCGTCGCTATTGCCGGTGCTGCCGCCGTCACCGTCCGCCCCGTCGCCCCCGAGGCCGTTGCTCGACGGCCCGTTGTACCCGTCGATACGGCTGTCGACCGCGTGGTGGAACTTGTTGCCCGCCTTGTGCCCCAGGCTGTCGCGGACCCCCTCGGCGAGGGTCTGCGGGGTCTGCTTCAGGGCGTCCAGGCCCGCCTGGCCACCGGCCTTGATGGTGGCGCTGACGTCGTAGCCCTCCTGGGCACCGAAGCCGACGTTCACGGTCTGCCGGATGAGGTCGGTGATGATCGCCTCGATCGCGGAGATCGCCGGCTCCTTCATCGCCTCGACGATCGCCTCCATCAACGCCTTTTTCAGCTCGTCGAGGAGGCGGCGCACGATCAGCCGGGTGACCTGGGTGGCGCCGAGACCGGCGACCTCGGACAGGCCGAAGGTGAAGGGCGCGGCGGCATGCGCGGCCACGATCTCGATGGCCAGGGCGATGAGCTGCGCGATCACCGCCCACTTGGCGAACTCGACCAGGTAGGCGCAGGCCTCCATCACGTTCGCGATGATGAAGGCGGCTTGGGCTGCGTTCTGGAGGTAGCCGTCGCCACCGCCGCTGTCGAACTTCTCGTACGTCTTGGAGAACTTGTCGATCGACTCGCCGGCGTTGTGCGCCAGGACCTGACGGGCGCTGGTGTTCGCCGTGGTGTGCAGCCCGTTGACCTTCTCGCCGAACTCCCGCCACAGGGTGGCCGAGTCTCTGAGCTTGTCCTCGTCCGCCGTGGGCCATCTGTAGCCCAGCATCTCGAGAACCCACTCGAGCTCGTCCGGCAGCATCATCGACACAGCAGCTAGCACCCCCGTAGCCAGAACGGCCGTACAACTCCCTCATCCGTCAAGGGAAATCACACAGGAGTACAGCCGCCCGCAAAGTTTACGGACTCACCAGCAGGCTGGTTCAGGGGGTTGCTGTCACAAATCCGTTGCAGGATGGCGCGGTTGTCCGGAGAGGTGCGCTATCACGTCGGCCGGACAACCGCGATCGCACGGCTCACTGCGTACGGCCCCGGGTGCGCTCCCGGTGTCCCTTCACGTCGGGGCGGCCGATGTGACCCTGCGCACGCTCGGACTCGCCGAGCCAGATGTGCGGGACGTACTGCCTGACCGCCGAGACCACCTGATGCTGTTGGGCGGCGGGGAAGGGGAGCCGGTAGCGCAGGCCGGGCATGTCGGGGTGCAGGGGTTCCTCGTCGCGGACCAGGGTCCACAGGACCGGATCATTGCGGTCGATCGGGCCGACGGGGAACAGCTCCAGCGAGTAGACCTTGTTGCTCTGCCCGAGCTTGCTCCAGAACAGGCCGACTCCGGCCAGGGTCTGCCAGGGGATGACGTTCTGGGCCTTCTTGCCGGCGACCCACAGGCCGGTGTGGTCGACCAGGATCCTGTTGTGGCGGTTCGCCCAGTGGCCGATGAAGAGGAACACACCGAGGGCACCGAGAGCCAGCATGAACACCATGCCCGCGTAGCCGGCGATGCTCGACTCGCCCTTCTGGTTCCCGGTAGCAACCATGGCGGCGCCGAACACGCCCACGGCGCCGATCGCGATCAGGACGACGGAGCAAGGGAGACCGGTCATGGCGCCCCGGCGGCCGGTACGTATGACGACGGCGTTCGGGGAGGGTGTGGGGGTGTGCGGCGGCAACATGGTGGGTGAGCCTATCGAATCCGAGGGGGCGGTCAGCAGGGCGCTCGCCGCCCTCTGGAGGCGCCGCGGTCGCACCGCACTTGCCCGATGCTTCGATCTCCCGCCACTGGCATTACGCTCCCTCGTCATGACTACGCACGATGGGGAACAGACGCTGGCGGGACGCGACGAGCGCGAGCCGGTCCGGCAAGGAGCGGATGAACTCCGCGTGCGTTTCCAGCAGATGCCGGATCCGGGCGTCGCGCGGGCACGGTCCCAGCAGGCGCGGAGCGCCCGGACCGCCCTCATGGGCGCCGGGGCCCTCGTGGCGCTGTACAGCCTCGTCGGAATCGCGGGACGCCTCGACGGCGGCGCAGGCGCATGGACCGCGGCATACGCCATGAGCCTCGCCTGCGCCGGCTCCGCCGTGGAGTGGGCCCGCCGCGGACGCACCCGTTGGGCCCTGATGGCGATCATCGTGGGAGCGGTGGGGGCGACACTGGGGAACGCGTTGCCCTGACGAGCCCGGTCAGCCGTTCCCTCGCCCACGCGATGAACCCGATGCTCACACCTTGGTGAAGCACAACGTGTAGTCGAAGCCCCGGCTGCTGTAGTACTGGATGCCGTAGTCGTACTTCGCCGAGCACTCCTGGCCCTGGCCGGGCAGCATTTCGCCCATCTTGTACTCGGCCTCGGGCGAGCCGCAGTCGACAACCGTGGGCACCGGCTTGCCCTTCGGGTCCGCGACCTTGACGCAGTCGCCGACCTCCGGGTCGTGCGTCTTCGCCTCCTCGGCGGCCGCCGACGCCGAGGCCTCCGCCTTCGCCTTGCCGCCGGCGGGGCTGGTGTTGTAGTCCCAGACGTAGTAGCCCAGGCCGCCCACGATCGCTATGACGACGACGGCCGCCTTCACCATCCGCAACGCGGCTCCCGGCTGCGGACGCTGTGGACCACGCGGCGGCTGCGGCTGCTGCGGGTATCCGTACGGTTGCTGGGGCGGCTGCCCGTACGGCTGAGGCTGCTGCGGTTGCCCATAGGGCGGTTGCTGCTGGCCGTACGGCTGGTTCGGGTACTGCGGAGGAGGCGTCGACATGCCTGGGGAACCCCGTAATTGACTGAAAGTTGTATGAGCGGGAACAAGATCAACATGAAGTTGACCGGGCGCACGCTACCCTCTGCGGCCGGCCGGGTCGTCACGGGGGGGCGAGACCCGATCACGTGCGAAGGCGGGCGGGGCGCGTCACCCGCGCGTGACGGGAGATACTGCGGATGTCGAGTTCGGGCAGGAGCAGCGAGGAGAAGCGACATGGCCAGGCAACCCGATAACTCACCGAACCCGCACGGCTCTTCGCAGGAGCGCGGTGTGCTGGACGAGGCCCTCGAACCGGCGCAGATCCGCTCGCTGAACTCCGCGCTGCGCAAGCTGACCGAGACCGACGGTGTCAGCAAGGACATGCAGGAGGCCGCCAAGAGGATGCTCTCCGGCCGTCTCGCCCTGCGCGACGCCCTGGACGACCCCGCGGTGGCACGCGCCCTCGGCGGTGGCATGGCGTCCCTGCGCGGTCAGTGGGAGTCGCTCTCGGAGGAGGAGCGCGACCAGGTCAGGCACGGGGAGACGCCGGGGAGCGGTGGCCCGTCCTCAGGGTCCGCAGATCCGAAGGGCCCGCAGGGGCAGCCCTCCCAGGACGGGAAGAAGGGCCAGGGCGGCCGGCACAGCGGCGGTTTCTCGCTGTACTGATCCCCGCACCCGGTACCGATCCACGTACGGCTCACTGAGCCTGACGCTGCTTGCGGTACAGCGCGATCGCCGTCTGGGTCGGATAGTTGGGGACGGTCACGGTCTCGCCGGTGTCCTTGGCGACCACGATCTTGCTGCCGCCGGGCGGAGCGGGCTGTGGTCGGCCGGCCGCGTCCGTGACCGGCGGGAACACCGCGTACACCAGGTATCCGATGTCGAACTCCTCGACGCGCAGCTCGGCGGGAGTGCCGTCCGGCAGCTTGGGCTGCGCGTACCGGCCGCGCACGATGTCGAGGGCCTGCTCGGCGGTGGTCGGCGGGGCCGGGTTGTCCGAAGTCACGTGCTGCGCTCCTAGTCGGCTGGGTCTGGATCTCTCGGCGGGAACTTCGCGGTGCTGAACCCGGGGCGGGTCAGAACAGCCCGTGCCACATCTGCTCGACGATCAGTGACCACCACGTGTCCGCGTTCGCGAGGGCGGAGGCGTCGACGGCCGCCAACTGCTCCTGCAACGCGGCCACTTCACCGCCCGCCGCGACCGGGTCGAGGCCGCGCATCCGCTGTCGTGCGTTCGCCAGCAGCGCCAGGGAGCGGGCGAAGGCGGCGGCCGAGATGTTGACGTAGCGCGAGGTGGCGGTCACCGGATCCACGGCCCACAGCGCGCCGAGGCCGTCCGGCTGGCCCGCCCCGGGCCGGCACTGCACCGCGATGACCGCGACGCCGTCGAACCCGATCCGGGCCAGGTGCGCCAGGACGGCGATCTTCTCCTCGCCGGCCGGACTGCGCCGCTCCCGCAGATTCGTGGCGACATCGGTGAACAGTCCACCGGCGGGCGGTGCCTCGGGCCGGTCGGCGGTGAAGAAGAGCGGGAGGTCGGCGGGGATCCCGGCCTCGGCGAGCGTGGAGCCGGTGGTCTCCGGGAGCGTGCTGCCCGCGACGACCTCGGCGTCGTAGCGACGTACCCCGTCCTCGCCGAAGACGTCGACGAGATGCCGGCCGAGCGCCTCGTCGCTCATCGGTTCCGCGGGTGTCACCTGCGCGGGCACCGGCACGCGGTGCGGGCGGGGCGGCGGCTGCTGACCCGCGGTCCGGTGCATCGTCTCGACCTGCTCGACCAGCGCCTCGATGCCCTCGGCGCGTACCTCGGGGAGGGCGCCGTAGCTCTGCGAGCAGGACAGCTGTGCGTTGGGGAAGGTGTTGAGGAGCTCGGCCGTGTAGCCGCCGGGGAGGAGGCTGGGACTCAGGTCCGTGTGGATGGCGATGACGCTGTCGGCGGGGACGTTCATCCCTCGCAGGTCGGCCCACGCCTGGTACTCGGAAGGGGCGAGGCCGGGGCCGGAGTTGCGGAAGAGGGTCGTCTCCTCGCCGTTCGCCGGGTCGATGTACGTGAAGACGGCGGTGTTGCCCGGTCCGGTGACCGGCCGGGTCTCTCCCGACGGGCTCTCTCCCTGCCCCGCGGCGCCGTGCTTGCGCCGGTACATCTGGACGACCTCGTCGACCGGCACCGACGGCCAGACCGTCAGCTCGCCGGTACGGCGGTCCACGACCCCGCAGGCGTTGCCGATCTCGGCCGGTGGCCGCCGCTCCCCGGTCTCCGGGTCACGCTCGGGCTCCGCGGGCGCGGCCCACACGACCCAGCCCAGGTCGAACTCCTGCATCCGGACCTCGCGGTGCGGCTGCGCCGAGCCTTCCGGGTTGAGCCAACGGTCGGCGATGGCGAGCGCCTGCTCCTGGCTGGTCACGGGAGGCTCCTTCGGAGGGGTCGGTCGCTGGTGGTGCGAGTCATGTGGGTGATGCGGGTCAGGTGGGGCGCCTGTGCACGGTGTCCGTCCGGCATTCGTACGCGCCTACGAGGCTATCCCCGAGTCCGCCGCGCGGATGCGGAGGGCCTTCGCCCCGCGCTCGGTGGCGAGGAGCAGGATTCCGTCGGGAGAGAGGTCGGCGGCGGTGAAGGACGTGTCGGAGATCAGCGCGGCCACGACCTCCTGGTCCGCCCGGTCCCAGACACGCAGGTAGTCGGCGCCTCGGCTCAGGCCCAGCGGCGCGGCGGCACGTTGCTCCTCGGAGGGGCGGATGATCAGCGCGGGGTCGACGTCAGCGAGGTCACCGGGTCGTACGAGGCCATGGACGAGCGCCGCGGCACGGGGCTCCTCCCCGGGCTCACCGACCGGCCGAGCCCCCGGCGTTCCTGCCGGGACCACCAGTACGGCCACCGGAGTCGCCGTGCCGTCGGGGTGGGGCAGGCTGCCGACCGTCACGGCGCTGATGCCGTGGACGGGCAGACTCCACAGCGTCCGCCAGGGCAGTTCGAGGCCGAGCCGCTGGTGGATCGCGTCGGCGTACTCGGGCAGCCCGTCCTCGACGAACGCCGTCTCCAGCAGAGCGGCGCGCAGCAGCGTGGGCGGCTGGGTGCGGGTCAGCACCGGCGCCGTACGCCGATACGTACGGGCCGGAGCACCCAGCTCCTCCACCGGTACGGCCTCGATGGCGGCCCGCAGCGGAACCGGGTCGGCGTGCACGAACAGGCCCGGATCCGTCAGGAGTTGGGGGAGCAGACCCGCTTCCAGGGTGTGGCCGGCGATGTGGTCACGGACGTACGGGTCGGCCTTGCTCCAATCCTGCTCGGGCACGGCCTCCAGCAGCGCCATCGCGACCTGGGTCTGAGCGGCGCGGACGCTGGGCAGCCCGGCGCGGATCTCGTCCCCGACGGCCGGGTGCAGCAGCCCCACCAACGTACGCGGGCCGTCCTCCGTGTCCGCCGCCTCCTCCTCTTCCCTGGGCTGCACGAAGGGCCCGGCGAGGAGCATCCCGTCCGCGAGGGCCTGACTCATGTCCCGCCCGGCGACCGCACTGACCAGCCTCGCCCACAGGTGGACCGGCATGCCGTCGGACTCAGCCAGGGCGAGCGGCGCCAGCAGGAGCCGGAGCGTCTGCGGGTCGGCGCCGAGCCGCCCGGCGTGCAGGTCCAGAGCCTCGCCGACGGAGGTCGGCAGATGCCTCTCGTCGGCCGGGTCGAAGCCCTCCGGTGCCATCAGGATGCCGTTGACGGTGAGCTGGACGACCAGCGGACTCCCGGCCCTGCGGCCGATCGCCGCGCCCAGCGCGAGCCGGACGGCGGGATCCACGGTGAACGGCAGCTCGGGTGCGCCGAACTCCGGGTTCAGCGCGGCCTGCGCGTGCAGCACCAGGCCCTCGGGGTCGGCCCACTCCGGCTCGTCGAGATCGATGACCCGCACCGTGCCGGACGGCAGCCCCGCGGCCAGTTCGGCGGCCAGTGGACGCGGCACCTCGGTCAGCAGCCGGACCGTCCCGGTGGCGGCCAGCGGGGCCAGTACCTCCCGGACGACCCGGGCCGGCTCACCGGTGGCCCGCACCGGGCCGGCGCGGTCGACATCCGGGACGACGACGGTCACCGGCTCGGCGAGCGCCGCCAGTTCGGCGAACACGTCCTCGGTGCTGCCGGCGTCGAGCTCGTAGTGGTCGGCGAGCAGCCAGAGGAGCTGGGCGGCGGTGAGCCCTTCGGCGGCCGGTACCGCGGGCGCGGGCAGTTCCGGCGGCACAGTCGACGGATCCATCTCGTCCAGCGGCAGCCGCTTGCGGTACTCCGGATCGCACAGCGTCAGGAACCCGGTGAGCAGCCTCGAACGCCCGCTGCCCGAACCACCGGTGAGCACCACCACGCGCGGAGCGCCGGGCGCGGCTCCACGCCATGCGCTCAGCGCGCGCAGCGCGGCGGTGCGGCCGCCTATGTGGGGGTGTGGTGCGTAGTCCTCGGTCGAGCCGGTCATGGGTCCCCGTCCTCCGCCGTCGCGGACGCGTTCGATACGACCCTGATCTTAGGCGTCGAGCAGGTCGGCCGGGCAGGTGGAGGACCCTGCCCGCTGCCGAACGGCCGCCTTCTACTCGGCCGCCACCCCACCACCCCGAGGCGACGCCTCCAGGTCGAACTCCCCGTCCCGCGCGCCAAGTACGAACGCCCGCCACTCCGCCTCGGTGTACCGCAGCACGGTGCCGGGGTCGAGGGAGGAGCGCATGGCCACGGCGCCCTCGGGCAGGTACGCGATCTCCACTCGCTCCTCGTGCTGCTCGGTGCCGGGCGCGCAGTGCCACTCGACACCGGAGATGTCGAGGGCGTACAGCTCGTCGCGCTCCCGCTCCTTGCGCGCCTTGATGTCCTCGGCCTGAGTCCCGACCTCGTTGTTGCTTGCCTCGGTCATGCCGCTGGGCCTCTTCCTGACGTGCGAACGACGTACGGGTCTCACCCTACTGAGGTCCGTCGCCCCGTACGTGCCCGTCGCGGATCAGGGGTCGTGAGGCTGTGACGTCGCCTCCGCTCAGGGGTCGTGAGGCTGTGACGTGCCCGTCGCGGATCAGGGGTCGTGAGGCTGTGACGTGCCCGTCGCGGATCAGGGGTCGTGAGGCTGTGACGTCGGCTCCGCTCAGGGGTCGTGAGGCTGTGACGTGGCCTCCGCTCAGAGGTCGTGCGGCCGCAACCTGGCGTGCGCGACCCCGGTCGGTACCTTGACCTGGCCGTCGTACTGGGCCGTCGTCTCCTTCCAGATGGCGTCCTGCTCGGCCTCGTTCAGCTCGTGGGCCACGCCCATCTTGGTGAAGGCGACGCCCATCCCGGCGATGCGCTCCGCGAGACTGGCCATCGACTCGTACATGCCGTCGCGCAGGCCCTCGTAGACGACGCCGAACTTCTCGCCGATGTCGTCGTCGCCCCACGGCGGGGTGTCGCCCTTCTCGAGCGCGGTCAGCCCGGTCCGCAGGGCCGTCACGGCCTTGCCGAAGTCCAGGCCGACGTTGAACATGTGGAAGCCCTCGGTCTTGAGGACCTCGGGATCCGAATCCATGTAGTCCGACGGCACAACTGCCCCCCGTGGCTCGTCATTTCTGTCGTGCTGCCAGCTTAACCGGGGTCCCCGTGCGAGCCCCAGGCCCCCACGGGCAACGGAGAGGGGCGGCACCCTTCGCGGGTACCGCCCCTCCGGCTCGACCGGCCGTGCCTAGAACCGGTTCGGCAGCCATCCCGTCTGAATGAGCTGCCCACCGCGCCGACGCGTGTGGAAGTACCCACGGCCGGGCGGCAGTTGCGTGGCCGTGATGTTGCCGAGCAACTGGCCCTCGGACCGGTCGCCGGACAGGACCACGCCCTGGGCGCCGAGTTCGCGCATCCGCTGCATCACCGGCTCGTACAGCGAGCGGCTCGCACCGCCCGAGGCGCGGGCGATGATGACGCGCAGGCCGATGTCACGGGCGAACGGCAGGTACTCCAGCAGCGGGGCCAGCGGGTTCACGCCGGTCGCCACCAGGTCGTAGTCGTCGACGATGACGAACGCGTCCGGGCTGCTGTACCAACTGCGGTTGCGCAACTGCTCGGGCGTGACGTCCGGGCCGGGCATCCGGCGGTGCATGGAGCCGGCCAGACCCTCCAGCGTCTCCGTGAGGGCCGGCGCCGAGGCGCAGTACCGCGACAGGTGAGAGTCGGGCACGCCCTCCAGGTGGGCACGCCGGTAGTCACCCATGACGATCTTCGCCTGGTCCGGCGTGTAGCGCTCGGTGATCTGCTTGACCAGCAGCCGCAGGATCGCGGACTTGCCGGACTCGCTCTCACCGAACACGATGAAGAGCGGGTCGGTCTCGAAGTCGACGAAGACCGGCGAGAGCGACGACTCGTCGATACCGACGGCGACACCGCGCTCCGGGTGCTCGAAGCCCTTGGGCAGGCGGTCCACCGGCAGCATCGTGGGCAGCAGCCGTACGGCGGGGGCGTGGCTGCCCTGCCAGTTGTCGTTGATCCCGCCGATGAGGATCGACGTCGCCTCGGACAGGTCGTCCGTCGCCGAGGAGCCGTCGACACGCGGCAGCGCCGTCATGAAGTGCAGCTTCTCCTGGGTCAGACCACGGCCCGGCACGGTGGCGGGGACGTTCTGCGCGACCTTGCGGTCGATCTCGGACTCCGTCGGGTCACCGAGCCTGAGCTCGATGCGGTTCTGGAGCATGTCCTTGAGCGCCGGCCGCACCTCGGTGTAGCGGCTCGCCGTCAGGATCACGTGCACACCGAAGCCGAGACCGCGGGTCGCGATCTCCGTGACGGTCGCCTCCAGCATCTCGTAGTCGGTCTTGAAGGTGGCCCAGCCGTCGATGACGAGGAAGACGTCACCCCAGATCTGGTCCGGCAGTTGCCCGGCTGCCCGGCGCTGACGGTAGGTCGTGACCGAGTCGACGTTGTGCTCGCGGAAGTACTCCTCGCGCGCGTTGAGGATGCCCTCGACCTCGCTGACCGTACGGCGCACCTTCTCGGCGTCGAGACGGTTCGCGACGCCGCCGACGTGCGCCAGCTCCTCCATCGAGATCAGCGAGCCACCGCCGAAGTCCAGGCAGTAGAACTGCACTTCGGACGGCGTGTGGGTGAGCGCGAACGACGAGATGAGCGTACGCAGCAGCGTCGACTTGCCGGACTGCGGACCACCGACGAACAGACCGTGGCCCGCACCGCCCGCGAAGTCCCGGTACAGCACGTCACGCCGCTGCTCGAACGGCTTGTCCACGAGACCGACCGGCACGTTGAGCCGGCCCAGTGCCGTGTAGTCGGGCGCGGTCAGGCCGCGCTCCGGAGTGACGGCGAGCTGCGGAAGCATCTGCTCCAGCGACGGCGCCTCCTCCAGCGGGGGCAGCCACACCTGGTGCGCGGGCGGACCCTGGTTGATCATCCGGCTGACGAGGACGTCCAGGACGGTGTCCGCGAGCGCGTCGTCCACCCGGTTGTCGGGCTCCGGCTCCTCGATCACCGGCTGCGGCGGCAGCGCCACGTGTTCCGCCGAGAACAGCGCGGGCCGCAACTGCGTCGAGCGGTGCACCCGGGACGGACCTTCGCCGTGGTACGCGCCCGACACGTACGCCGCCTTGAAGCGGACCATGGTGTCGGTGTCGTACCGCAGATAACCGGAACCGGGGATCGACGGCAGGTGGTAGGCGTCCGGGACGCCGATCGCCGTACGGGACTCGGCGGCGGAGAAGGTCCGCAGGCCGATCCGGTACGACAGATAGGTGTCCAGACCGCGCAGCTTGCCCTCTTCCAGGCGCTGCGAGGCCAGCAGCAGGTGCACACCCAGCGAACGGCCGATACGACCGATCTGGATGAACATGTCGATGAAGTCCGGCTTGGCCGTGAGGAGTTCGGAGAACTCGTCGAGCACGATCACCAGCGAGGCCATCGGCTCCAGCGCGGCACCCGCCGCCCGGGCCTTCTCGTAGTCGTGCAGGTTGGCGTAGTTGCCGGCCGAGCGCAGCAACTCCTGGCGGCGCTGCGTCTCACCCATGATCGAGTCGCGCATACGGTCGACGAGGGTGAGGTCGTCCGCGAGGTTGGTGATCACGGCCGCGGTGTGCGGCATGTCCGCCATACCGGCGAACGTCGCACCGCCCTTGAAGTCCGCGAGGATGAAGTTCAGCGTCTCCGAGGAGTGCGTCACCGCGAGGCCGAGCACGAGCGTACGCAGTACCTCGGACTTGCCGGAACCGGTGGCGCCGACGCACAGGCCGTGCGGGCCCATGCCCTCCTGCGAGGCCTCCTTGAGGTCGAGCATGACCGGCTCGCCGTTCTCACCGACGCCGATCGGCACCCGCAGCCGCTCGTGCAGCGTGCGCGGACGCCAGGTGCGGGAGACGTCGACCGTGCCCGCGTCGCCGATGCCCATGAGGTCGGTGAAGTCCAGGTTGGACAGCAGCGGTTCGCCCTCCTCCGCGGAGCCGACCCGGAACGGGGCGAGCTGCCGGGCCAGGGACTCGGCCTGCGCCGGGTTGAGCACATCGGGCTTGCCGGTGTACGCCGACTCGTGGCCGACGAACAGCCGCATCCGGTCCGGCTTCGCGTAGACCGTCAAGCCGGCGCGCAGCTCTTCCTCCAGCGGGCCGGGCGAGATCTCCAGGAACGTCACGCCCTGGAGGCCCTCGCTGCTGGCGAGTTCGGAGTCCGGCGGCACGGTGCCGCCGTCGAGCACCACGATCAGGTGCGGCTGGTCGTAGACCGGGTTGGCCTCACGGTTCCAGCGGGGCCGGTCGCCGAGCTGGTCCGCCAGCGCCTCCTCCAGCTCCCCGAGGTCGTCGAAGAGGAGCCGGGACGAGCCCGCCCCGTCCTTGGCCTTCGGGTGCTGGCTGTGCGGCAGCCACTTGATCCAGTCCCAGTCCGCCGCCGCGGAGGGGTGCGCCACCACCGCGATCATCAGGTCCTCGGGCGAGTGCAGCGTCGCGAGCTGGGACAGGCTGGAACGGGCGTTGCCGTAGACCGTGTCCGTCTCGCCGCAGATCGTGACGTGGTAGAAGGCGCGCAGCGAGATGGCCACCGGCAGGTCGGACAGGCTGCCGTGCGCGTCGAGGAAGGCCTTCATGGCCGCCGCGGTCAGCGGCTCCAGCTCCTCCTTGGGGGCGGTCTCCGGCGCGACGAGCGGAGTGTTGAGCTGCTGCACACCGCGCCCGATCCGCACGGAGGCGAAGTCCGCGTCCGTCGGACGCCGCTCCCACAGCCGCTTGCCGTCGGCGGCCACCGCCCACAACTGCTCCGGGTCGGGGTGCTGGAAGAGCTGGCTCTGCCGCTGCAGTTCCGCGGTCTTGTGCACGTCCTTGCGGACCTGCTCCAGGTAGCGGAAGTAGTCACGCCGGTCCTGGGCCATCCCCGCGCCGCCGCCCTGCCGGGACTTGGCGAACTGGGCGATGGCCATGGCCAGCGTCGACGCCAGCATCAGCCCGCCGACCACCCTCATATAAGACGGCAGGTTGGGCATGAAGAAGAAACCGACGGAACCCAGCATGCCCATCATGGGCAGCAGGTTCATGAGCATGCTCTCGTCGCCCTCGCGAGGGATCTCGGGGGGCGTCTCCAGTTTGACCTCGCCGTCCGGGACGGCCGGCGGCACTATCCGCGGTGGTCGTTTGATGATGACGACGCTCACCGATGCACTCATCCTTCGCGATTGATACGTACGTCCTGGCACCGACGCCCCCGTGTACCGCGACGTTGTTCTTCGTTCGCGTAGGCGTCGTTCGCGTAGTAGAGGTCGATCCTACTGATGCGGTGGATGCCCGAGGGAGGGAGGCGGATGGAGATGCGGCGCAGGTCCTGGGAGGAATGCGGGAGGCAGGTCCGGTGGCGGGGGTGGCAGCGGATAAGGTGGCGACCCGCGCCGTAGGAGCGGTGCGAAGAGCCTTGTCTAGCAGGGGGAACACCAGGTGAGCACGGGGACTTCGACAGGTTTCTGCCGAATCACCATCGCAGCGCCGGACAGTCGCGTCGATGTCGCGCTGCCGGAGGACCTGCCGGTCCAGGACCTCTTTCCCGAGATCATCAGACTCTCGGGCCTGGTCCAGTCGGACACCGGTCCCGCCGGTTACCACCTCGTGACCCGCGAGGGCCAAGTACTCGACGCGAGCCGGTCGTTGCTGGAGCACCGGGTCAAGGACGGCGAGGTGTTGCTGCTGCGCACCTTCGCCGACTCGCTGCCGCCGGCCGTGCACGACGACGTGGTCGACGCCATCGCCGCCGCGGTCAAGCAGGACACCCGTAGCTGGAACGACAACCTGATGCGGGTGGCCGGCCTCGTGGCGGGTTCGCTGCTGCTGGTCATGCTCGGCTTCGTCTTCTGGTTCGCGGATCCGGTACGGCACGACATGCACGGCCTTCAGGGCATCCTGGCCGGCGTGACCGCGCTCGCCCTGACGGCACTGGCCGGCGTGCGGGCCCGGGTGTACGACGACCGCGGCTCCGCCGTCGCGCTCGGGATCTCGGCACTGCCGCACGCGCTCATCGCGGGCTCCGGCGCCATTCCCCAGGACGCGGGCGAGGGCCCCGGCAGGATCCAGTTCCTCGTCGGCTGCGTCGCCGTACTGCTCCTGTCCGTCGTACTGATCATGCTGCTGCCGCAGGGCGACGCCCCGTTCGTCGCCGCCGCACTGGCCTCCGCGATCGGCACGCTCGCCGTGTTCTGCGGGGTGCTCACCGAAGCCGAGCCGCGGGAGATCGCCGCCGGTACCTCGGTCGTCGCCCTGGCGGTCGTCGGCTTCCTGCCCGGCTGGTCGTCCCGTTTCGCCAAGCTGCCGATCGGCTTCCGCAACCCGGAGGAACTGGCCCGCGCGCGTCGAGACGGCCAGGAGGGCGACCTCGAGGCCGTCGACGTCCAGCGCATCATCGCCCAGACCAGCCGCGGCCACGAGCTGCTGCTCGGCCTGGTCGGGGGCTGCGCCGCCGTGATCATCGGCGCCGGCGGCGCGGTGCTCGGCTTCAGCGACAACGGCTGGGCCCAGTTGCTGGCCCTGTGCACCGGCCTCGCCGCGATGCTGCGTGCCCGTCTGTTCCGCTACACCGCGCAGGTCACGTGCCTGTTCGTGGCCGGTGTCGTCACGCTCGCCCTGCTGGTCCTCGGCCTCGCGATCTCGCCGCCGGCCGACGTCATCATGGATCTGCTCCGAGGCGACTCCGGCCCGGTCGACGTACGCACCCTGTGGCTCGGCGCCTCCGTCGGAGCCGGCGTGCTGCTGCTGATCGCGATCGCCCTGATCGTCCCGCAGAAGGGCCTGTCCCCCTTCTGGGGCCGCATGCTCGACCTCGCCGACTCGCTGGTCCTGCTCTCCCTGGTCCCGATCTGCCTGGCCGTCCTCGACGTCTACGGCAAGGTCCGCGGCGGCGTCTGACCGCCCCGGTCACGCGGGCCCGCCTGTCAAGGGCGCGCCCGCGTGCTGGTACGCTGTGTGACGGCCGTTTGTGTACGCGCCCCCGGTCCACCTGGGGGAAGCGCCCAGCGGATCCCCGCCTCCCGAGTCACGGAAGCCCCCCTGAGATGCAGACCAGGGGCACTCGGTGGCAACAGAAGACCTACGAGGAGTACGCGTGTCGCTCGACGCCGCTACGAAGAAGCAGATCATCACCGAGTTCGGTACCAAGGAGGGCGACACCGGCTCCCCCGAGGTCCAGGTCGCGATGCTCTCGCGCCGTATCTCGGACCTGACCGAGCACCTCAAGACCCACAAGCACGACCACCACTCCCGTCGTGGTCTGCTGATCCTGGTCGGTCAGCGTCGCCGCCTTCTCCAGTACCTGGCGAAGAAGGACATCCAGCGCTTCCGTACGCTGGTCGACCGCCTCGGCATCCGCCGCGGTGCGGCGGGCGCCAAGTAAGACGCCATGAGGGGAGCGGTTCCCGGACGATCGGGAGCCGCTCCCTTTGCCGTACGTACGGAAAGTCAACCGAGCGTGCGGAAACATGCGGAGTGTCACTCACGCTTTGTAGTGTGGTAGCACAACGCAGTACGGACGACACAGCACGACCAGAGGAGAAGCGCACCTAGCCGCCGCCGGTCCTCGGTAGTGGCCCCCGGGGGAAGCGAACCCCGGGTGCTTCGATCGAAGACCGGCCCGCACCGCACGGAGCGCTTCTCCGCCACCGTCCCCCTGCCACACGGGCAGCGACGGGACAAAAGACGACAAAGTAACGGAGAAAACGCTAGTGGAGAACGAGACCCACTACGCCGAGGCCGTCATCGACAACGGCTCCTTCGGCACCCGCACCATCCGCTTCGAGACGGGCCGCCTGGCCAAGCAGGCCGCCGGCTCCGCCGTGGCGTACCTGGACGACGACACCATGGTGCTGTCGGCCACCACCGCCTCCAAGAACCCCAAGGACCAGCTCGACTTCTTCCCCCTGACGGTGGACGTCGAGGAGCGGATGTACGCCGCCGGCAAGATCCCCGGCAGCTTCTTCCGCCGTGAGGGCCGCCCCTCCGAGGACGCGATCCTCACCTGCCGCCTGATCGACCGCCCGCTGCGCCCGTCCTTCAAGAAGGGCCTGCGCAACGAGATCCAGGTCGTCGCCACGATCATGGCGCTCAACCCCGACCACCTGTACGACGTCGTGGCGATCAACGCCGCGTCCGCGTCCACGCAGCTCGCCGGTCTGCCCTTCTCCGGCCCGATCGGCGGCGTCCGCGTCGCGCTGATCCGCGGCCAGTGGGTGGCATTCCCGACGCACACCGAGCTCGAGGACGCCGTCTTCGACATGGTCGTCGCGGGCCGCACCCTCGAGGACGGCGACGTCGCGATCATGATGGTCGAGGCCGAGGCCACCGAGGGGACCATCAAGCTGGTCCAGGGTGGCGCCGAGGCCCCGACCGAGGAGGTCGTCGCCGCCGGTCTGGAAGCCGCGAAGCCCTTCATCAAGGTGCTCTGCAAGGCCCAGGCCGACCTCGCCGCGAAGGCCGCCAAGCCGACCGGCGAGTTCCCGATCTTCCTCGACTACCAGGACGACGTCCTGGAGGCGCTGACCGCCGCGGTCAAGCCGGAGCTCGCCTCCGCGCTGACCATCGCGGGCAAGCAGGAGCGCGAGTCCGAGCTGGACCGCGTCAAGGCGCTCGCCGCCGAGAAGCTCCTGCCGGAGTTCGAGGGCCGCGAGAAGGAGATCTCCGCCGCGTACCGCTCGCTCACCAAGTCCCTGGTCCGCGAGCGCGTGATCAAGGAGAAGAAGCGCATCGACGGCCGTGGCGTGACGGACATCCGTACGCTCGCCGCCGAGGTCGAGGCCATCCCGCGGGTCCACGGCTCCGCCGTGTTCGAGCGTGGCGAGACCCAGATCCTGGGCGTCACCACCCTGAACATGCTCCGTATGGAGCAGCAGCTCGACACGCTGTCGCCGGTGACGCGCAAGCGCTACATGCACAACTACAACTTCCCGCCGTACTCCACCGGTGAGACCGGCCGCGTCGGCTCCCCGAAGCGCCGCGAGATCGGTCACGGCGCCCTCGCCGAGCGCGCCCTCGTGCCGGTCCTGCCGACGCGCGAGGAGTTCCCCTACGCGATCCGCCAGGTCTCCGAGGCGCTGAGCTCCAACGGCTCGACGTCCATGGGCTCGGTCTGCGCCTCCACCATGTCGCTGCTGAACGCCGGTGTGCCGCTGAAGGCCCCCGTCGCCGGTATCGCCATGGGCCTGATCTCCCAGGACATCGAGGGCGAGACGCACTACGTCACGCTCACCGACATCCTCGGTGCGGAGGACGCCTTCGGCGACATGGACTTCAAGGTCGCCGGCACCAAGGAGTTCGTGACCGCCCTCCAGCTCGACACCAAGCTGGACGGCATCCCGGCCTCCGTCCTGGCCGCCGCCCTGAAGCAGGCCCGTGACGCCCGCCTCCACATCCTCGACGTGATGATGGAAGCGATCGACACGCCGGACGAGATGTCCCCGAACGCGCCGCGGATCATCACCGTGAAGATCCCGGTCGACAAGATCGGCGAGGTCATCGGCCCCAAGGGCAAGATGATCAACCAGATCCAGGAGGACACCGGCGCCGAGATCACGATCGAGGACGACGGCACGATCTACATCGGTGCCGCCGACGGCCCGGCCGCCGAGGCCGCCCGCACCACGATCAACGGCATCGCCAACCCGACGATGCCCGAGGTCGGCGAGCGCTACCTGGGCACGGTCGTGAAGACGACGACCTTCGGCGCCTTCGTCTCGCTGCTCCCCGGCAAGGACGGTCTGCTGCACATCTCGCAGATCCGCAAGCTCGCCGGCGGCAAGCGCGTGGAGAACGTCGAGGACGTCGTCGGCGTGGGCCAGAAGGTCCAGGTCGAGATCGCCGAGATCGACTCCCGCGGCAAGCTCTCCCTCATCCCCGTGATCGAGGGCGAGGCCGACAGCGGCTCCGAGGACGACAAGAAGGACGACACCGACAAGTGACGTCGAGCAGCTCCACGGCGACGGCCCGCACCTCCTCGGAGGCGCGGGCCGTCGCCCGTACCCAAACGATGATCAAGGGCACCAACGGCATCGGCACGGTCCGCAAGACCACCCTCCCGGGCGGCCTGCGCATCGTCACCGAGACCCTGCCCTCGGTCCGCTCCGCGACCTTCGGCATCTGGGCGCACGTCGGCTCCCGCGACGAGACGCCGACGCTGAACGGCGCCACGCACTACCTGGAGCACCTGCTCTTCAAGGGCACCACCCGCCGGTCGGCGCTGGACATCTCCTCGGCGATCGACGCCGTCGGCGGCGAGATGAACGCGTTCACGGCGAAGGAGTACACCTGCTACTACGCGCGTGTGCTCGACACCGACCTGCCGCTCGCCATCGACGTCGTCTGCGACATGCTGACGGGCTCGCTCATCCTCGAAGAGGACGTGAACGTCGAGCGGGGCGCGATCCTCGAAGAGATCGCCATGACCGAGGACGACCCGGGCGACTGCGTGCACGACCTGTTCGCGCACACGATGTTCGGCGACAACCCCCTCGGCCGCCCGGTCCTCGGCACCGTCGACACGGTCAACGCCCTCACGGCCGACCGCATCCGCCGCTTCTACAAGAAGCACTACGACCCGACGCACCTGGTCGTGGCGGCCGCCGGCAACATCGACCACAACAAGGTCGTACGGCAGGTCCGCGCGGCCTTCGAGAAGGCGGGCGCCTTCAAGAACGGCGACGCGGCGCCCATCGAACCGCGCAACGGCAGTCGCGCCCTGCGCACCGCCGGCCGCGTCGAGCTCCTCGGCCGCAAGACCGAGCAGGCCCATGTCGTCCTCGGCATGCCCGGCCTGGCCCGCACGGACGAGCGCCGCTGGGCGCTGGGCGTCCTCAACACCGCCCTCGGCGGTGGCATGTCGTCCCGGCTGTTCCAGGAGGTCCGCGAGAAGCGCGGCCTCGCCTACAGCGTCTACTCGTACACCTCGGGCTTCGCCGACTGCGGCCTGTTCGGCGTCTACGCGGGCTGCCGGCCCTCCCAGGTCCACGACGTGCTGAAGATCTGCCGCGACGAACTCGACCAGGTCGCCGAACACGGCCTGTCCGACGACGAGATCGACCGCGCCATCGGCCAGCTCCGCGGCTCCACCGTCCTCGGCCTGGAGGACACCGGTGCGCTCATGAACCGCATCGGCAAGAGTGAGCTGTGCTGGGGCGAGCAGATGTCCGTCGACGACATGCTGACCCGGATAGCGGCCGTGACCCCGGACGACGTCCGCGCGGTCGCCCGCGACATCCTGGGCCGGCGGCCCTCGCTGTCGGTCATCGGCCCGCTGAAGGACAAGCAGGCCGCCCGGCTGAACGACGCCGTGGCCTGACAATCCCCTGCTGAAGGAAGCACAAGAGATGAGCAAGCTGCGCGTGGCGGTCCTCGGCGCCAAGGGCCGTATCGGCTCCGAGGCGGTACGGGCGGTCGAGGCCGCCGAGGACATGGAGCTGGTCGCCGCCCTGAGCCGGGGCGACCGACTGGAGACCCTCGCGGAGACGGGCGCCCAGGTGGCCGTCGAACTGACCACGCCCGACTCGGTCATGGCCAACCTCGACTACTGCGTGAACCACGGTATCCACGCGGTCGTGGGCACCACAGGCTGGACCGACGAGCGCCTCGCGCGGCTGAACGGCTGGCTGGCCGCCTCCCCGGAGACCGGCGTGCTCATCGCGCCGAACTTCTCCATCGGCGCCGTTCTGACGATGAAGTTCGCGCAGATCGCCGCGCCCTACTTCGAGTCCGTCGAGGTCGTCGAGCTGCACCACCCGAAGAAGGTCGACGCCCCCTCCGGCACCGCCACCCGCACCGCCCAGCTCATCGCCGAGGCCCGCCGCGCCGCCGGCACGGCCCCCGCGCCGGACGCCACGGAGACCGCCCTGGACGGCGCGCGCGGCGCCAGCGTCGACGGGATCCCGGTCCACGCGGTCAGGCTGCGCGGTCTGCTCGCCCACCAGGAGGTCCTGCTCGGCGGCGAGGGCGAGACCCTCACCATCCGCCACGACTCCCTGCACCACAGCAGCTTCATGCCGGGCATCCTGCTCGGCGCGCGCCGCGTGGTGACCACTCCGGGCCTCACCTTCGGCCTGGAACACTTCCTGGACCTGGGCTGATGCGCGCCAAGCTGTCCTACGCCATAACGGCCGCCGTCCTGGTCGTCTACTTCGTCCTGGTCGGCAGCCGTGGCGTGATGCTCATCCAGTCCGGCACGGTCATCACCGTCACCTTCGGCGTGGCGGTGCTGATCCTGCCGGTCATCGGCCTGTGGTTCCTGTGGAAGAACACCCAGTTCGTCCGCAGGGCCAACGCGCTGGCCGCCCAACTCGACGCCGAGGGCGGCCTGCCCGTCGACGAGCTGAAGCGCACGCCCGGCGGGCGTATCGACCGCGACTCGGCCGACGAGGTCTTCGCCAAGCGCAAGGCCGAGACGGAGGCGGCGCCGGACGACTGGCGTAGCTGGTTCCGTCTCGCGGTCGCCTACCACGACGCCCGGGACACCCCGCGCGCCCGCAAGGCGATGCAGCGCGCCATCGCCCTGCACGACGGCAGGACCGTCGAGGCCTGACCGACCGAACCGCCTGATCGCCCGAGGCTCGACCGACTCCGTACGGCGATGCCTCGGCCGTATGCCGAAGGGGCCGGTCCGCTGTGGCGGACCGGCCCCTTCGCGTGCTCCGTGAGGTCAGCCGCGCGAGTTCTCCGCGGCCCACGCCTCGATGGCGTCCGTGGCCCGCTCGAACGCCGCGACCCGGGCGAGGAAGTCGGCATTGTGCGTGGTCATCAGCATCGGCACGTCATCCGCCGCACGGCCACCCCGTACGAGCATGAGCGCCTGCCCCTGCACCGTGCGCGGCAGTCCCAGCCAGCGCACCGGCTGCTGCACCGTGCGCACCGCGGTGACCTGGTCCCAGGGCACCGTCCGCGTGATGAGGAACTTCACCTGGCGCAGCCCGCGCGAGCTCACCCACACGCCCATGCGCAGCAGCCGCAGCGCACCGGCGATGATCGCCAACGCGATGCCGAAGACGACAGCGGCATCGGTGATCGTGCCGGTGAGGGCGATGATGACGGCCGCGAACAGCACGTACGAGGCGAGCAGCAGCCACAGCGCGGCCGCGCCCACGCGCCACGGACCGGGGCGGTAGGGCCGCCGCCAGCGCTCATGGTCGTCGAAGGGCAGCGCGACGTCGTCGGCTGCCTCGAAAGCGCGATCGGCCGTCAGGAAGGGCAGGGGCACGGCTGGTCCTCACTCAATCCATGCATGGGCTGTGCCCGGTGAGGCTATCGAGCCGCGTCCCCGCTCACCACCCTTGGGGGTCCGAAGGGGTCAGCGCCCCTGGGACGCCTGCGACTGCTGGGCCGGCGAGCCGGTCTCGGTCGACAGGGCCGGCATCCCCACCAGCAGCGAGCCCACCAGCCCTGCGACGATGGTGAGGCCCAGCAGCCAGCGTCCGGCCATCTGACCGGCCGACGCCCTCTCACGGGGCGGGGGAGCGACATTGCTGCGGAATCGGTCGGCTTCGGCGAGGAAGGCGAAGGGTACGGACTCGCGCCGACGGAACATCGGGGGTCTTCTCCTCTTGGGATCGTAGGGGTGACCGTCACCAACACAGACGAGCGAGAGCCTCAAAAGGTGCCCGGTTTCACCGAATTCACAGAAATTCGCTGCTGTTCGCCGACGTATGTCGCGACCCCGCACCGAACGCCCCGTTGTCAGTGCCGACCCGTAGAGTGGGCGCCGCCCGCAGAAGTGATGGAAGGACCCCCCGAGCCGTGACCGACACCCCCGCCGACGACCTCAAGCCCAGCTTCCGCAGTGATGTCTCCGTCGAGCTGGTCAAGCACAGCGCGGCCGACTCCGACGTGCTGTGGGCCGCCCGCGTCTCCACCGCCGGTGAGCAGTCCCTGGACGAGCTGAAGAAGGACCCGGAGCGCTCCAAGGGCCTGATCAACTACCTCATGCGGGACCGGCACGGCAGCCCCTTCGAGCACAACTCGATGACCTTCTTCATCAGCGCCCCGATCTTCGTCTTCCGCGAGTTCATGCGGCACCGCGTGGGCTGGTCGTACAACGAGGAAAGCGGCCGGTACAGGGAGCTCCAGCCCGTCTTCTACGTCCCCGGCGACTCCCGCAAGCTGGTCCAGGAGGGCCGCCCGGGCAAGTACGTCTTCGTCGAGGGCACCCAGGCCCAGCAGGAGCTGGTCGGCCGCACCATGGAGGACTCCTACCGCCAGGCGTACGAGGCCTACCAGGAGATGCTCGCCGCCGGCGTGGCCCGCGAGGTCGCCCGAGCCGTCCTCCCGGTCGGCCTGTTCTCCTCGATGTACGCCACCTGCAACGCCCGCTCGCTGATGCACTTCCTCGGCCTGCGCACCCAGCACGAGCTGGCCAAGGTCCCGTCCTTCCCGCAGCGGGAGATCGAGATGGTCGGCGAGAAGATGGAGGCGGAGTGGGCCAAGCTCATGCCGCTCACGTACGCCGCCTTCAATGCGAACGGCCGCGTGGCGCCGTAACGCGCCTCGGGCACGGGGGTGTGCGTCAGCCTCATGAAGTGTCCGTATTGCGGCATTTAGAGAAGTTCATCTAGCCTGATCAAACGGACCCGGCACTGCTTGAACCCCCGAGCAGGCAGTGCCGGGCTCCATATTTGTCCTGACTTTCCCGCACCCCCCGAGGGCAGACCCGGCCGTGCGCAACGAGTAGCGTGTAACCCATGGCTCCGACCTCCACTCCGCAGACCCCCTTCGGGCGGGTCCTCACCGCCATGATCACGCCCTTCACGGCGGACGGCGCACTCGACCTCGACGGCGCACAGCGGCTCGCCGAGCACCTGGTGGACGCAGGCAACGACGGCCTGATCATCAACGGCACCACCGGTGAGTCCCCCACCACCAGCGACGCGGAGAAAGCCGATCTCGTACGAGCGGTAGTGGAGGCCGTCGGCGATCGCGCCCATGTGGTGGCAGGCGTCGGCACCAATGACACCCACCACAGCCTGGAGCTCGCCCGCACGGCCCAGCAGGTGGGCGCACACGGCCTGCTGGTCGTCACGCCGTACTACAACAAGCCCCCGCAGGAGGGCCTGTACCGGCACTTCAAGGCCATCGCCGACAGCACCGAGCTGCCGGTCATGCTCTACGACATCCCCGGCCGCAGCGGCGTCCCGATCAACACCGAGACGATCGTCCGGCTGGCCGAGCACCCGCGCATCGTCGCCAACAAGGACGCGAAGGGCGACCTCGGCCGAGCGAGCTGGGCCATCGCACGCTCCGGCCTCGCCTGGTACTCCGGCGACGACATGCTGAACCTGCCGCTGCTCTCCGTGGGCGCGGTCGGCTTCGTCTCGGTCGTCGGCCACCTCGTCACCCCCGACCTGCGCGCGCTCGTCGACGCGCACGTCTCCGGCGACGTCCAGAAGGCCACGGAGATCCACCAGAAGCTGCTCCCGGTCTACACCGGCATGTTCCGCACCCAGGGCGTCATGACGACGAAGGCCGCGCTCGCCCTCCAGGGCCTGCCCGCCGGGCCGCTGCGCGCCCCCATGGCGGAGTGCTCACCCGAGGAGATCGAGCAGCTCAAGATCGATCTTGCCGCCGGCGGGGTACAGCTCTAACACCAGACTTCGCGCGCCGGCCGCGCAGCAGACTCC
This sequence comes from Streptomyces sp. NPDC036764, assembly GCF_055609385.1. NCBI lineage: Bacteria > Bacillati > Actinomycetota > Actinomycetes > Kitasatosporales > Streptomycetaceae > Streptomyces > Streptomyces sp. NPDC036764. The sequence continues at coordinate 1,926 of NZ_JBVJPT010000015.1, read as the reverse complement.
ACAACTGAATAAGCGGGCCACCGGTGCCTGCGCACTACACACAACGACAACTGCTTCTGCACGAACGTCACGCGCGCCACGTGCCCCACCGGTACGTGGCGCGTGTGGTGAGGAGAGTCTTTTGAGTCATCCGCATCCTGAACTCGGCCCGCCCCCGCTGCTCCCCGAAGGCGGCCTGCGGGTCACCCCGCTCGGCGGCCTCGGTGAGATCGGCCGGAACATGACGGTCTTCGAGTACGGAGGCCGTCTCCTGATCGTCGACTGCGGAGTGCTCTTCCCTGAGGAGGAGCAGCCCGGAATCGACCTGATCCTGCCGGACTTCTCGTCCATCCGGGACCGCCTCGACGACATCGAGGGCATCGTCCTCACCCATGGCCACGAGGACCACATCGGCGGCGTCCCCTTCCTGCTGCGCGAGAAGCCGGACATCCCGCTGATCGGCTCCAAGCTGACCCTCGCCCTGATCGAGGCCAAGCTCCAGGAGCACCGCATCCGCCCGTACACCCTGGAGGTGGCGGAGGGTAACCGCGAACGCATCGGCCCCTTCGACTGCGAGTTCGTCGCGGTCAACCACTCCATCCCGGACGCCCTGGCCGTGGCCATCCGCACGCCCGCGGGCATGGTGGTCCACACCGGCGACTTCAAGATGGACCAGCTCCCGCTGGACAACCGTCTGACAGATCTGCACGCGTTCGCACGTCTGAGCGAAGAGGGCATCGACCTTCTCCTCTCGGATTCCACGAACGCCGAGGTCCCGGGATTCGTTCCGCCCGAGCGCGACATCTCCAACGTCCTGCGCCAGGTGTTCGCGGGCGCACGCAAGCGGATCATCGTGGCCAGCTTCGCCAGCCACATCCACCGCATCCAGCAGATCCTGGACGCGGCCCACGAGTACGGCCGCAGGGTCGCGTTCGTCGGCCGCTCGATGGTCCGCAACATGGGCATCGCTCGGGACCTGGGCTACCTGAAGGTCCCGCCGGGCCTGGTCGTGGACGTCAAGACGCTCGACGACCTTCCGGACAGCGAGATCGTCCTCGTCTGCACGGGCTCGCAGGGCGAACCGATGGCGGCCCTGTCGAGGATGGCCAACCGCGACCACCAGATCCGCATCGTCGACGGTGACACGGTGATCCTGGCGTCGTCCCTCATCCCCGGCAACGAGAACGCGGTCTACCGCGTCATCAACGGCCTGACCCGCTGGGGCGCGAACGTCGTCCACAAGGGCAACGCCAAGGTCCACGTCTCGGGCCACGCCTCGGCCGGCGAGCTGCTGTACTTCTACAACATCTGCCGCCCGAAGAACCTGATGCCGGTGCACGGCGAATGGCGCCATCTTCGGGCCAACGCCGAGCTGGGCGCCCTCACCGGCGTCCCGCACGACCGCATCGTCATCGCCGAGGACGGCGTCGTCGTCGACCTCATCGAGGGCAAGGCCAAGATCTCCGGCAAGGTCCAGGCCGGATACGTGTACGTCGACGGCCTCTCGGTCGGCGACGTGGGTGAGCCGGCGCTCAAGGACCGCAAGATCCTCGGCGACGAGGGCATCATCTCGGTCTTCGTGGTGGTGGACTCCTCCACCGGCAAGATCACGGGCGGCCCGCACATCCAGGCCCGCGGCTCCGGCATCGACGACTCCACCTTCGCGGACGTCGTCCCGAAGATCACGGAGGTGCTGGAGCGGTCGGCCCAGGACGGCGTGGTCGAGCCCCACCAGCTACAACAGCTCGTGCGGCGGACCCTGGGCAAGTGGGTCTCCGACACGTACCGGCGCAGGCCGATGATCCTGCCTGTGGTGGTGGAGGTCTGACGGTCCGTCGGACGTTCGACTGAGTGAACCCGGAGCGGGGGGGGGGGGGGGGGGGGGGGGGGGGGGGGGGGGGGGGGGGGGGGGGGGGGGTGTGCTGTCTCGAGACGGATAAAGGTCTT
>NZ_JBVJPT010000014.1:0-301345 GCF_055609385.1 Streptomyces sp. NPDC036764 | reverse complement strand
CGGGGTATCAACATATCTGGCGTTGATTTTTGGCACGCTGTTGAGTTCTCAAGGAACGGACGCTTCCTTTGTACTCACCCTCTCGGGCTTTCCTCTAGGCGCTTCCCTTCGGTGTCCCAAACTCTATCAGTGTTTTTCCGGCCCCCTGACCACCGCCCTGCAGACATGCAGAAGGTGACCCCGAGATAGGATCTGACAAGTTGGGTGCTGCCGGGCAAGGACGCCTAGTTGCGTCACTCGGTCCCAAGCAGGAGTACGACTGTACACGTGGCCGCGGAGCGCGTGCAAATCGATTTACGGTATGGTCTAGACCACTCTGGAGTGCCCGCGCGGAACCGGCACTTCATGTGACATACCCTGCTGAACAGTGTGCTGTCCGGCACAGGTAGCGACGGCCCATAACGATCTCCACCCCTGGGAGGCTTCCCATGACCACCGTCTCGTCCCCACTGGCAGGACGCGCTGTCGGACTGGCGTCCGTACCGGATCCTGTCTTCTCCGGGGCCATGGTCGGCCCGGGCACCGCTATCGACCCCGTGCGTGAGCCCTCCGAGGCAGTGTCGCCAGTGGACGGAGTCATCGTCTCTCTCCACCCGCACGCCTTCGTCGTTGTCGACGACCAGGGGCACGGTGTACTCACGCACCTCGGTATCGACACCGTGCAGCTCAACGGCGAGGGCTTCGAGCTGCTCGTGAACAAGGGCGACACCGTGACGCGTGGCCAGGGCATCGTGCGCTGGAACCCTGCGGCGGTCGAGGCGGCCGGCAAGTCTCCGGTCTGCCCGATCGTCGCCCTCGAGGCCACGGCCGAGGCTCTCTCCGATCTGCGTGACAGCGGCGATGTGAAGGCCGGCGACAGTCTCTTCACCTGGAAGTGACTTCGGTGCCGTCGTATGACGGCGAGTAGGGACCACAACCACTGCGGCGGCGGGGCCCGCCGCACTATCGGAGACGGGTGAGATGGAGACAACGCTGCGAGGCGTCGGCGTGAGCCACGGTGTGGCCATCGGCGAGGTTCGGCACATGGGGACGGCGGTCCTCGAACCGCCTGCCAAGCAGATTCCGGCCGAGGACGCGGAGCGTGAACAGGGGCGCGCCCGCAAGGCGGTGGAGGCTGTGGCAGCCGACCTGATGGCGCGCGGCAATCTGGCGGGGGGCGAAGCCCAGGCGGTGCTCGAGGCACAGGCGATGATGGCCCAGGACCCCGAGCTCATGGCGGACGTGGATCGGCGGATCGCCGTGGGAAGCACGGCCGAGCGGGCGGTGTACGACGCCTTCGCCGCGTACCGGGAGCTGCTTGCCGGTGCCGGTGAGTACCTTGCCGGTCGCGTGGCCGACCTCGACGACGTGCGGAATCGTATCGTCGCCCGGCTGCTCGGGGTTCCCATGCCGGGTGTCCCGGACAGCGACGAGCCTTATGTCCTGGTGGCGCGCGATCTCGCGCCGGCCGACACGGCTCTGCTGGACCCCACCCTTGTTCTCGGCTTCGTCACCGAGGAGGGCGGGCCGACCAGTCACAGTGCGATTCTGGCGCGCGCGCTCGGTGTGCCCGCCGTGGTCGCGCTGCCGGGTGCCGGTGAGCTCGCCGAGGGCACCGTCATCGCGGTCGACGGCAGCACCGGCGACATCTTCGTGAACCCGAGCGCCGAGAAGAAGGCCGAGCTGGAGGCCGCTGCCGCCGCGCGCAAGGCCGCCCTCTCGGCGTCGACGGGGCCGGGTGCCACCGCCGACGGCCACAAGGTGCCGCTGCTGGCGAATGTCGGCGGTCCGGCGGACGTTCCGGCCGCCCTCGAAGCGGGCGCGGAGGGTGTCGGTCTGTTCCGTACCGAGTTCCTCTTCCTCGACGACAGCAAGAAGGCGCCGTCGGAGGAGAAGCAGGTCGAGGCCTATCGGCAGGTTCTCGAGGCGTTCCCCGAGGGCCGGGTGGTCGTACGTGTCCTGGACGCGGGTGCGGACAAGCCGCTGGACTTCCTGACTCCGGCCGACGAGCCGAACCCCGCGCTGGGTGTGCGTGGTCTGCGGACGCTGCTGGACCACCCCGAGGTGCTGCGGACCCAGCTCACGGCGCTCGCGAAGGCGGCGGAGGGGCTGCCCGTCTACCTCGAGGTCATGGCCCCGATGGTGGCGGACCGTTCCGACGCCAAGGCGTTCGCGGACGCGTGCCGTGAGGCCGGGTTGCAGGCGAAGTTCGGTGCGATGGTGGAGATCCCCTCCGCAGCGCTGCGGGCTCGCTCGGTCCTTCAGGAGGTCGAGTTCCTGTCCTTGGGGACCAACGACCTCGCGCAGTACACGTTCGCCGCGGACCGTCAGGTGGGTGCGGTGTCCCGCCTTCAGGACCCGTGGCAGCCCGCGCTCCTCGACCTGGTCGCGCTGTCCGCGGAGGCGGCGAAGGCCGAGGGCAAGAGCTGTGGTGTGTGCGGTGAGGCCGCGTCCGACCCGCTGCTGGCCTGTGTGCTGACCGGTCTGGGTGTCACCTCCCTTTCGATGGGCTCGGCGTCCATTCCTTATGTCCGGGCGACGCTGGCGAAGTACACGCTGGCGCAGTGTGAGCGTGCGGCTGCGGCCGCGCGGGCTGCGGACAGTGCCGAGGAGGCGCGCAGCGCAGCTCAGGCGGTTCTGTCCGGCGAGTAGGCCGGATCGGCACGGCCGCACGCCGATTGTTGTGGGGCGCTCCACCTTCGGGTGGGGCGCCCCTGCCGCGTCTCAGTGGTGGTGTCCCGGTGGCGTCTGGTCGCGTCCGTGTCCGAGGTCCGGGGGCACGCAGTAGTCGACGCCGGATTCCGGGGAGATGAGGTCGCCGGATTCGACGTCGGTGCAGTAGGCGTCGAAGACCTCACCTGCGGTGAGGGGTTCCAGCCCGTCCCCGCGCAGGCGCCATCCGTAGACGCGGTCGGTCGTGCCGGGCGCGCTGGTCCGCATCACGAGTCCGCCGGGGCTCCGGGTGGCGATGCCCAGAGCGAGAACAGTGGTGAACTCCAGCGCTTCGGCCTCGTCGAGATGTGTCCCGCCCTGGTCGTCCTCGTCGGCGTGCAGGACGGAGAGGAGTGTTTCCGGGGTTCCGGTGATGCTGCATACGAGGTGCCGGCGGCCCGGCGGGGCCGTGTCGAGAATGCGTACGAGGAGGTCGGAGGCGCGTGTGAAGGCCGCGCGGCCGATGTCCTCGCCGCAGGTGGCGCAGGTGCCGAGGCGTGCGAGGAGGATGGACGCGTACTCCCAGGTGGCTTGTCGGACGGCTTCGTCGACGAGTGCCGGGACGACGTCCGACAGGGGTTGGCCGTCGTAGGGGATGGTGGGCCCGCTGCTCGCGAGTTCGGCGGTGAAGCGAGTGCGGCTCGACGGGGCGTCGGGGTCGAGGCCGGCCTCCGTGCAGAACTCCGCGTACTCCTGGGGGTCGAAGAGGGCGATCGTCGTATGGCCGCCCTGGGAGGCCCGGGTCCTGAGGAGGGCCTCGACCTGTTCCAGGTAGATCTTGTGGTCGTCGAACGTGAAGGTGCGGTAGCGCCGCATGGCGCGGAAGTCGTGCTCGTCGGTCAGCAGGCCGATCGTGCCGGCGATCTCGCGGCGCAGGACGCGTCGCATCATCTGCTGGTCGGTGTGCCCCATGGTTTTCCCCCTGGTGTGCGGTCGATCAATGCTCACTCACAGTAACCGGGGGCACTGACAACGGCGCCGGCCTCGGACTTCGCGTGGGTGCGGTGAGTCCGAGGCCCGGTGCCGGGTCGGTCAGGCGCGCTTGCGAGCGAGTTCCTCGTAGAAGTGGAGGAGGTCGAGGTTGTCGATGGAGCCTGGGTTGACCGCCTTGTCCAGGGGGGTGCCCTGGAGGAGGCGCTTGACCGGGACCTCGATGCGCTTGCCGGTGAGGGTGTGCGGGACGCCGGGGACCTCGATGACCTCGTCGGGGACGTGGCGCGGCGAGAGCTGTTCGCGGATGGTCTGCTTGATGCGGTTCAGGAGGGCCTCGTCGAGCTTGGCTCCTGGCACCAGGTGTACGAACAGGGGCATCCAGTAGCCGCCGTCGGGCTGTTCGATGCCGATGACGAGGGATTCCTTGATCTCGGGGAGGCGCTCCACGGCTTCGTAGATGTCGGCCGACCCCATGCGGACGCCTTGGCGGTTGAGGGTCGAGTCGGAGCGGCCGTGGATGACGACGGAGCCGCGTGAGGTGATCGTGATCCAGTCGCCGTGGCGCCATACCCCGGGGTAGGTGTCGAAGTAGCTGTCGTGGTACCGGCTGCCGTCGGGGTCGTTCCAGAAGTGGATCGGCATGGACGGCATGGGGTTGGTGACGACGAGCTCCCCCACCTCGTCGATGACGGGCTTGCCGCTGGGGTCCCAGGACTGGAGGTCGGTGCCGAGGCCGGCGGCCTGGAGTTCACCGACGTACACGGGCAGGGTGGGCACGGCTCCCGCGAAGCAGGAGCACACGTCGGTGCCGCCGCTGACGGAGGCGATCCAGAGGTCGTCGCGGACTTCGTCGTGCAGCCAGCGGAAGCCGTCGGGCGGCAGTGGTGAGCCGGTGGTGGCGACGCACTGCACTTTGGACAGGTCGAAGTCGCGCGCGGGGTGCACGTCGGCCTTGCGGCAGGCCATGACGTAGGCGGCGGAGGTGCCGTAGAGGGTGGCTTCCGTGCGTTCGGCGATGCGCCACTGGGCGCCGGTGTCGGGATAGCCGGGGCTGCCGTCGTAGAGGACGATCGTGGTGCCGGTGAGCAGGCCGGAGACGAGGAAGTTCCACATCATCCAGCCGGTCGAGGTGTACCAGAAGAAGCGGTCCTCGGGGCCCAGGTCGCAGTGCAGGCCGAGTTGTTTGAGGTGCTCGACGAGGATGCCGCCCTGGGACTGGACGATGGCTTTGGGAAGGCCGGTCGTGCCGGAGGAGTAGAGCACCCAGAGGGGGTGGTCGAAGGGGACCTGCTCGAAGACGGGTTCCTCGTCGGCGGCGGTCAGGGCCGACCATTCCAGTGCGCCTTCGGGAGCCTCGGTGCCGAGGACCGGAATGTGCACCACCGCTCGCAGGGTCGGCAGCTCGCGGCGCAGTTCGGCGACGGTGTCGCGGCGGTCGTGCTCCTTGCCGCCGTAGCGGTAGCCGTCGACGGTGAACAGCACGACCGGTTCGACCTGCTGGAAGCGGTCCAGGACGCTGCGGGCGCCGAAGTCGGGGGCGCAGGAGGTCCAGACGCCGCCGACTGCGGCCGTGGCGAGGAGGGCGGCCACGGCCTGCGGGATGTTGGGGAGGTAGCCGCTGACGCGGTCTCCGGGGCGTACGCCGAGGGCGCGCAGCTCGGCGGCGAGGGAGCCGACCTGGCGGCGCAGCTCGGACCAGGTGACCGGTCGGGGCTCGTGGGATTCGTCGACGTACAGGAGCGCGGGTTCGTCCGCGCGGGTCGCGGCTGCGCGCAGGGCGTGCTCGGCGTAGTTCAGGGTCGCGCCGGGGAACCACTGGGCGCCGGGCATCGACCGGTCGCCGAGCACGCGCGCGTAGGGGGTGGAGAAACGTACGTCGAACCACTCCGTGACGGCTTTCCAGAAGGTTTCCAGTTCGTCGACCGACCAGTGGTGCAGGGCCGCGTAGCCGCCCTCGGCGGGGGCACCGTGGTTTTCGGCGGCCCAGTTCTGGAACTGGGTGACCCGTGCTCGGGCGATGCGCTGCGGGTCTGGCTGCCACAGCGGCTGCGGGTTCACGATCGACATGGGGCGGCTCCCGGACTGTGCGCGTCGTGTGCGTCTTTCCGCGCACGGCGGGGGTGTGCGCGTGACGCGGATGACACGGACGATGCCATGTGATCGACTTCTACACCAGGGTGTGCCCCACACAGTCCGTGTCGTGAAGATGTGGTCCCAGCACGGGTGAACGGCAGTTGAACGGCACACGCGTGTGGGGCGGCGAATGGCAGGCTGAGCAGCATGGACGGTCGTGACCTGGTGCGTTCGATGAAGGTGGTCGGTTCTGTGGGGGCGGCCCAGGGGTTGCGTACCGTACGAGCGGCGTGGCGCAGGAGGCGTGCGGACGCCGCAGGGCTGCCGCCCCGGGGTGCCGAGCGGGCCCGTGTGCCGGGGCCCGTGCAGGAGGTGCGGCCCGGTCCGGGCGGCGGTGTGATCCGGTTCAGCCGGTCCGAGCTGCGCGTGACCGTGACGGTGAACGGGGCGGTCTTCTGGGGTTGGGACGGAGCGGCTCCCGAGCCGTCGTACGCGCTCTCGGGTCGCTGTCCGGAACCGGATCCCCGGGCGGTCCTGGAGCCCGACAAGGACGGTGGCTGGCGGGTCGTGGCGGAGCGGGTGACGGTGGTCATCTCGCGGCACGGCGCCGTGGAGGTGCAGACGCCCGGGGGCGTGACGTTGCGGCGTGATCTGCCGCCGCGCTGGTGGGAGCCTGTCGCGGGTGGGACGGCGCGATGGATGCAGCGCTCGGAGGTGGCTGCGGACGCGCGGTTCTTCGGGCTCGGAGGGCGGGCGTCGGGGCCCCGGCTCAGGGACGGCACGTACCGGCTGTGGAACACCGACCCGGGGCGTTCGTTCGGTCCCGGTGACGACCCTCTGTACGTCACCATGCCGGTGCAACTGATCGTGGCCGACGCCGCGACGCACCTGGTGTTCCACGACACCTCGTGGGACGGCACGGTCACACTGCGGGAGGGCGAGGAGGGCGCCGGATCCGGCCATGACCGGGCGGGGACCACCGATCTGCGGATGGACGGCGGTCCCTTGCGATGCTGGGTGATGGTGGGCACTCCCGCGCGCGTGCTGCTCGTGTGGGCCTCCCTTGTCGGTGCCGCGGCGCTGCCGCCCGCGTGGGCGCTGGGGCACCATCACGCGCGGTGGGGCTTCGGCAGCGAGCAGGAAGTACGGCGGATCGTTTCGGGTTATCAGGAGCGGGGTCTGCCGCTGGACGCGGTCCACCTGGACATCGACCACTACGACGAGCACCAGGTGTTCACGGTCGACCATGAGGCCTTCCCCAAACTGCCGCAGCTCGCCGAGGACTTGCGGCGGGACGGGATCCGTCTGGTGTCGATCGTGGACCCGGCGGTCAAGGCCGAGCCGGGCAACACCGTGTACGACAGCGGGGCCGCCTTGGACGTGTTCGTGCGGGACGCCTCGGATGAGGTCGTGCAGGGTGTGGTCTGGCCCGGGGAGGCGGTCTTCCCCGACTTCACGCACGCGCGCGTGCGGCAGTGGTGGGGTGAGCTGTACGAAGAGCGGCTGGCCCAGGGTTTCGCGGGCTTCTGGCATGACATGAACGAGCCGACCTCGTTCACCGCGTTCGGGGAGTCGACGCTGCCGCGTTCGGCCAGGCACTCCCTTGAGGGGCGAGGCGGCGACCATCGGGAGGCGCACAACGTCTATGGCCTGTGCATGGCCAGGGCGGGCTACGAAGGGCTGCGTGAGCTGGCGCCCGGGGAGCGCCCCTTCGTCTTCTCGCGCTCCGGTTGGGCCGGCATGCAGCGCTACGGGGGCACCTGGTCCGGCGACGTGGCCACAGGCTGGCCCGGGCTGCGGGCGTCGCTGGCGCTGGTCATGGGGCTCGGGCTGTGCGGGGTGCCGTACTCGGGGCCGGACGTGGGCGGCTTCGACGGGAGTCCGTCGCCGGAGCTGTATCTGCGGTGGTTCCAGTTGGCCGCGTATCTGCCGCTGTTCCGTACCCACGCCAGTCTGCGGGCGGGGCGCAGGGAGCCGTGGGAGTTCGGCCCCGAGGTTCTGGGGCACGCGCGCGTGGCGCTCGTCGAGCGTCGGCGGCTGCTGCCGTACTTCATGACGCTGGCGCATCTGGCCCGGCGTACGGGGGCGCCTTATGTGCGTCCGGTGTGGTGGTCGGCGCCCGAGGACCGCACGCTGCGTGACTGCGAGGATGCGTTTCTGCTCGGCGACGGTCTGTTGGTGGCGCCGGTGCTGGATCCGGGGGCGGACCGGCGTGCCGTGCAACTGCCGCGTGGGCGTTGGTACGACACGGCGACGGAGCGGGCGTACGAAGGGCCGGGGCAGGTTCTCGTCGACGCGCCCATGTCGCGGATCCCGGTGCTCGCGCGCTCGGGCGCCGTCGTCCCCGTGCGTGGGGACGACGGCGGGCTGGAACTGGAGGTGTGGGCGCCTGCCCGGGGACGGGCCGGGGGCGGGCTGGTGGTGCCGGACGCCGGTGACGGCTGGGATGAGCCGGAGATCGAGCGCTACGTCACCCGCTGGGAGGGCGACCGGGTGGTGGTCGAGCTGGACCACGAGGACGGTGTGATCCCGTCACCCCGTCCGGTGCGTGTGCGCGGGCTCGGCCAGTCCGGGGCTCAGATGTAGCGGCCCTCGAAGAAGGCTCGTACGGCCAGCGTGTGCAGGGGGAAGGCGAGCTCCTCCGGCCTGCGTAGGAGGTGCCAGCCCTCGGTCTCGTCCGTGGCGGCCGACGCCGGCAGACGGTCGGCCGGCCGCTCCGGGAGGAGGCCGAACAGCAGCAGGTGCCCGTCCGGGGAGCTCATCGCGTCGACGAGGCGTACGTCGCGGCCGGCCGCGTCGATGCCGGTCTCTTCGCCGAGTTCCCGCACGACGGCCTGGCGCCAGTCCTCGCGGTCGTCGATGTAGCCGCCGGGCAGGGCGATGCCCCCGCGCGCGGGGGCGATGGTGCGGGTGACGACGACCAGGGCGGTGCCCTTCGTGTCGTACACGGGCTGGAGCGCGATGGCCACCGGCAGTGGATTGCGGTAGGCCACGGCGCCGCACACCGGGCAGGTGCGCGGCCAGCCGGAGACGCCCTCTCCGTAGGGCGCGCCGCAGGTCGAACAGTGGGAGTCCGCTGCGGGGTTGGGAACGGAGGCTTGAGTTTCGGACACGCGGCGGACTGTATCCGATCAGTGGAAGGGCGTCTTCCGGGGGCCGGTCACTTGTGCGTCGTGAGGGATTTCGAGGACACGGGGAAGTCGAAGTAGGTGTCCGGGTAGAGCTCCGGCTTGTATGTGTAGTGCCACCACTCCTCGGCGAGGTTCACGAATCCGAGGGCTTCGAGGGTGCTCTTGAGGAGCAGCCGGTTGGCCCGCTGTTCGCCCTGGATGCGCGGGTCGAGGGTGTGGGAGAGGGTGTCGAAGCAGTCGAAACCGGTGCCCATGTCGACCGAGTTGTCGGGGAAGCGCTCTCCCTTGGGCGCGTAGCAGGGCACCAGGGTCTCTCCGGGCACGTACGGCCGGGTGGGCTTGGCCGGCAGTCTGACGATGGTCAGGTCCATGGTGGAGCCACGGCTGTGGCCGGATTTCTCCGCGATGTAGCCGTCCAGGAACAGCCGGGTCTTGTCGACGTTCGGGTAGAACTCGCCCTTCATGGCATGGTCGTCGAGGTCCTCGGCCCAGCGCACGAAGTGGTCGACGGCGCGCTGCGGGCGGTAGCAGTCGTACACCTTGAGCGTGTAGCCCTGGCGCAGGAGTCGCCGCTGGGCCTTGTGGAGCGCTTCGGCGGCGGGTCGGGTGAGGATGCACAGGGGCTGCCGGTAGCCGTCGATGCGTTCGCCGACGAAGTTGTGCGGCGTGAAGTACCGCATCTCCTGGATGATGGTCGGGTCCACGGTTCTCAGCGCCACGAAGTCCTTCGGGGCCTTGTCGGTCCCGGTCTTCGCCTGGGCGGTCGCGGGTGCGGCGGTGACGGCGAGCAGCGTGGCGAGTGTGACGGTCAGTCGCCGTGCCACGGTCGAGAGTCGTGTCATGTCTCCTGCATCTATCAGGTGCGCGGTCCGTCGGGGAAGCGATCGGCCACGGTTCCTTCGGAAGGCCGAATCCGGCGCCCTGCCGATCTTCCGGCGACCGTGGCACACTTCCTGACGATCTGTCAGATCGCTTGCTGGGAGGGGCTATGCCACGCACACGTACGCCTGTGGTCGCCGGGTGGTTCGCCGGTGGCGGGGAGGATTTCCGGCTGATCGGTACTCGCTGCTCTGCGTGCACGTCGGTGTTCTTTCCGCGTGAGGACACGCACTGCCGCAATCCGGGCTGCCCGGGCGGTGGCCTGGAAGAGGTCCCGCTGTCCCGGCGCGGGCGCGTCTGGTCCTTCACCGACAGCCGGTACCGCCCTCCGTCACCCTATGTAACCGATCCGGAACTTTCGTGGGAGCCGTACACGTTGATCGCTGTGGAGCTGGAATCCGAGCGCCTCGTGGTGCTGGGACAGGCGGCTCCCGGGGTCACCGTCGCTGATCTGACGGTGGGCATGGAGGTGGAGGTCGTTCCCGGCGTGCTCCATGAGGACGCGGAGACGATCTGGACGACCTGGCAGTGGCGGCCGACGGGGGTGACGGCATGACGGACGACGTGGCGGTGCTCGGCGCGGGTATGCATCCGTGGGGCAAGTGGGGGCGGAACTTCGTCGAGTACGGCGCGGCAGCGGCACGCGCGGCGCTGGCCGACGCGGGACTGGAGTGGCGGGACATCGGCTCGATCGTCGGCGCGGACACCGTGCGGGGCGGCTATCCGGGGTATGTGGCCGGGGCGACGTTCGCGAAGGCGCTCGGCTGGCAGGGCGCCCGGGTCGCGAGCGTGTACGCGGCGTGCGCGTCGGGGGCGCAGGCGGTCAACACCGCACGGGCGCAGATACTTTCAGGGCTCGCGGACGTGGTGCTCGTGGTGGGTGCCGATGCCGCCCCCAAGGGCTTCTTCCGGCCGGCGGGCGGCGACCGGCCCGACGATCCGGACTGGCTGCGCTTCCGCGTCCTCGGCGCGACGAATCCGACCTACTTCGGGCTGTACGCGCGTCGGCGGATGGCGTTGCACGGGGACACACCTGAGGACTTCGCGCAGGTCAAGGTGAAAAACTCCGCCCTGGGCGCGCTCAATCCCCACGCGCGCTACCGCAAGGCGGTCACCGCCGACGAGGTCGCCGCCTCCGCAGTGGTCGCCGATCCGCTGCGGCTGCTCGACATCTGCGCGACGTCGGACGGAGGTGCGGCGCTCGTCCTGGCCGGGATGGACTTCGCGCGTCGGCACGGGGTCGCGAATCCGGTGCGGATACGGGCGGTTTCGACCGTGACGCCGCGCTACCCCAACACCGTGCTGGACCTGCCCGACGTGGCGACGGACTCCGCGGTGGCGGTGCAGCCGGCGGCCGAGACGTTCCGGGAGTCGATCGCCGGTGCGGCCTACGAGGAAGCGGGGGTCGGGCCGCAGGACGTCTCGTTCGCGGAGGTCTATGACCTGTCCACCGCACTGGAGTTGCAGTGGTACGAGGATCTCGGGCTGTGCGGCCGAGGAGAGGCCGCCAAGCTGCTGAGAGAGGGCACGACGACCCTGGGAGGACGCATACCCGTGAACGCGAGCGGTGGCCTGGCCTCCTTCGGCGAGGCGGTTCCGGCCCAGGCCATCGCCCAAGTGTGCGAACTGACCTGGCAGTTGAGGGGGGCAGCGGGTGACCGGCAGGTCGCCGGTGCGCGGGTGGGCATCGCCGCGAACCAGGGGCTGTTCGGGCACGGGTCGGCGGTGATCGCGGTGCGCTGAGAACGGGGCGCGGCGGCTGTGCAACATGGCCGCGCGGGTGGTCGCCGGAAGGTCGCTTCGGTCTCGCTCGTGCCCTCGGCAATCAGCATCTATCTACGCAGCGTGAGCGGGCCGGAATCCTGCGTGAACGTCTTATGAACTGGGCTCGAGCGTGCTCCGGCAGCGACATCATGCTCCCGTGTACTCCTGGACGGATACTCTCCGCTTCGCTTTCCAACCGGTGGTCAATCTGACGACCGGCGGGGTCGCGGGGCTGGAGATACTCGCCCGCCCGGAGACCGGCGACGTCCTGGCCGAGGCGCGCCGCGATCCCGAACTCGACGGCCAGCTCGCCGTGTTGGCGTTCCGTGCGGCGGCTCGCAAGGAGACCCTGCTCCCGCTGTACCTCAACGTGTTCGCCGGCACCCTCGGCGACCTCGGCGGACTGACGCCGCTGCACGACGCCGTCCGCGCGGCGGGTCGGCTGCCGTGGGAGGTGACGATCGACATCGGTCCGCCGTACACCCACGTGCCCCAGCAGGCCCTCCTGGAGGCGGTCGGCGCGCTGCGGGACCAGGGGTTCCGGATCAGCGCGGACGGCGTCGGCGACGGGGACGTCCCGCTGCGGCTGCTCACCGACATGGAGCCGGAGCTGGTGAAGCTGGACGCGTCCCTGCTGGCGCGGCCTGCGGCGATCGGTGCGATGCGGGCGCTGTGCGAGCAACTGGGTGCCCTCGTGTGCGTCGAGGGGGTGGAGACGGAGCTCCAGTGTGCGGCGGCGCGAGCGGCGGGTGCGCAGCTCGCTCAGGGCGAGCTGTTCGCTCCGCCGGCCCGGCTGCCCGCGGCGGAGGTATACGTTCCGCCGCGCTCGGCCGCACTGGCGGTGACGCCTCCTTCGGGGCCCTCGGTGCGGGAGTTCGTGCGGCCTGCGGCGCTGCTGCCCGCCACCGCGTCCGCCGGACAGGTGCGGGCGCTGCTGACCGGGTCGCCGGACGTCTCCGGGGTGCTGCTGGTGGACATGTACGGCGTCCCGGTGCGGTCGGTGCATCGTTCCCGCTTCCTGCTGTCGATGTCGGGCCGCTACGGGCACGCCCTGTACGCCGACCGGCCCGCGGCCAAGCTCGGCGATCCGCCGCGCACGGTCGGCGTCGACGCCACGGCATGGGAGGTGCTGGACGTGGTCGCGGACGGCGGCCGGGACCGCACCTCGGACGATGTCGCCGTGGTCGACCGGTACGGCCGGTGCGTGGGGGTCGTACGGCTCGCGGACCTCGTGCGGGCGCTCGCCGAGACCCGGGTCGAGGAGGCCGCCGGGCTCAACCCGCTGACCCGGCTGCCCGGCTCGGACGCGATCACCGGTGAGGTGGACCGGCGGATCGCGGACGGGCGGAGGTTCGCACTGAGCTGGCTGGATGTGGACCACTTCAAGCAGGTCAACGACGGAGCAGGCTTCGCGGCCGGCGACGAGCTGATCCGGTCGGTCGGACGGGCGCTTCAGCACGTGGCGACGGACAGCACCCGCGTCGGCCACATCGGCGGGGACGATTTCCTGGTGCTGGCGGATCCGGAGGGGCTGAATCCGCTGGCCGTCTCGGTGCTGGACGCGCCCTGGTCGGCAGGTGGGCGCCCCATCACGCTGTCCCTGGCCACGGTCCTGTGCGAACCCGGGAGCGTGACCGACCATAGGCAAGCGGCCTCCTGTCTGGCGCCGTTGAAGAAGGCCGCGAAGTCTCTGAGCGGGGCGAGCTGGGTCCTGGGGCGCGCGGGATTGCCCGGGCACGAGATCCTTCGCGGAGCGCAGGCGGCCCCTGCCGCCGGTTGCGCGGTGGCGGAGCCCGGCAGGGGGTGAGACGCTTTCCCCACAAGGTCAGCGGTGGCCGAAAGGCACCCGTGGGCCTCAGCACAGCAAGGCACAGCAATGGCCTTCGGCCCCTGTCGAGTCCAGCAGGAACTGGCCCGCCTGCCGGCCCCAGCAGGGCCTAGGTGTCCCGTCCCTGTCCCGTCTCACTTCCGAGTGGGCGTGCCCGGAGCGCGGAAGGCGTGGGCCCGTGCCCCGTCGGCACACCCCGAACCGTTGGCGTCAGCGACCTTGACGCCCCCTGGACACCGGTGAACACTTCCCGGTGTCAGCCGACATCGCCGTACATTCTCGGCGTATCCACGCACCGCGCCGCGCGGTTCCGCCTGTGCAAAGGCCCTCCCCCACGGGCGATTCGGCTGCGTCGGCACGCTCGTCACGGACGCCGGGCGGGGCTCGGGACCCTCCCTGCCTTCGTCTGAAGTCGCCATGGGAAACGCACCCCGCACGATGAACCGGGGCCGATCATCCCGGCCAGGGCCTAGGAGCAGCCATGAGCAACGGAGACATTTTCCTCGGTGAGGTCATCGGCACCGCGATCCTGATCCTCTTCGGGGCCGGCGTCGTAGCCGCCGTCCTACTGAACTACTCCAAGGCGAAGGACGGTGGCTGGATCGTCATCGCCTTCGGCTGGGGTTTCGGCGTCATGGCCGGCGCGTACACCGCGGCCCCGCTGTCCGGCGGACACCTCAACCCGGCCGTGACGATCGGGATCGCCATCGACACGGGGGTCTGGGACAAGGTCGGCATCTACATCGCCGGCCAGATGGTCGGCGCGATGCTCGGCGCGGTGCTGTGCTGGCTGGTCTACTTCGCGCAGTTCCAGGCCAATGCCGACGACAAGATCGCCCAGCCGACGCTCGGGATCTTCTCCACCGCGCCCGCGATCCGAAATCCCGTCGCGAACCTGATCACCGAGATCATCGCGACCATCGGGCTGGTGCTGCCGATCCTGGCGTTCGGCCTGACCAAGGGCCTCGTCCTGTCGGGCACGGCGATCCTGATCGTCTCGTTCCTGGTAGTCGGAATCGGCCTTTCGCTCGGCGGTCCCACGGGGTACGCCATCAACCCGGCCCGTGACCTGGGCCCCCGCATCATCCACGCCCTGCTCCCGATTCCCAACAAGGGCAGCTCGGACTGGGGCTACGCGTGGATCCCGGTCGTAGGACCGCTGATCGGCGGGGCGCTCTCCGGGGTCATCTTCAACGCAGCGTTCTGAATGATCCGACGAAGGGGACGTCATGACGGACAAGTTCGTCGCCGCAATCGACCAAGGCACGACCTCGAGCCGCTGCATCATCTTCAACCAGGACGGCGCGATCGTGGCCGTCGACCAGCGCGAGCACCGCCAGATCTTCCCCAAGCCCGGCTGGGTGGAGCATGACGCCACGGAGATCTGGTCCAAGGTGCAGGCGGTGGTCGCCGGTGCGATCGCCAAGGCCGGACTACGGCCCGACCAGCTCAGCGCGCTCGGCATCACCAACCAGCGCGAGACGACGGTCCTGTGGGACCGGGCGACCGGCAAGCCGGTGCACAACGCGATCGTGTGGCAGGACACGCGGACCGCTGCACTGTGCAACCAGCTCGGCGGCTCGGACGGGCAGGACCGGTTCCGCGAGCAGACCGGCCTACCGCTGGCCAGCTACTTCTCCGGCCCCAAGGCCGCGTGGCTGCTGGACAACGTGCCCGGCCTGAGGGCGCGCGCCGAGCACGGCGAGATCGCGTTCGGCACCATCGACTCCTGGCTCATCTGGAACCTCACCGGCGGCACGGACGGCGGGCGGCACGTGACCGACGTGACGAACGCCGGGCGCACCATGCTGATGAACCTGGGGACCCTCCAGTGGGACTCCTCGATCCTGTCCGCCATGAACGTGCCCGAGGGCATCCTGCCGGAGATCAAGTCCTCCGCCGAGGTGTACGGCACCGCCGTCGGCCAGCTCGCCGGGGTGCCGGTCGCCTCGGCCCTGGGCGACCAGCAGGCGGCCGTGTTCGGGCAGGCCTGCTACGACGTCGGCACCGCGAAGAACACCTACGGCACCGGTAGCTTCCTGCTGCTCAACACGGGCAACCGGCCGGTGCCGTCGAAGAGCGGGCTGCTGACGACCATGGGCTACAAGATCGGCGACGAGGCGCCGGTGTACTGCCTGGAAGGGGCGATAGCGATAACGGGCGCGCTGGTCCAATGGTTCCGCGACCAGCTCGGCATCATCCGCACCGCCGACGAGATCGAGCCCCTGGCGGAGAGCGTCGAGGACAACGGCGGCTCGTACATCGTGCCCGCCTTCTCCGGCCTGTTCGCACCGTACTGGCGCTCCGACGCGCGCGGTGTCATCACCGGCCTGACGCGCTACGTCACCAAGGCGCACCTCGCCCGTGCGGTGCTGGAGGCGACGAGCTGGCAGACCCGCGAGGTCGTGGACGCCATGTACCAGGACTCCGGCGTCGAGATCACGACCCTCAAGGTCGACGGAGGCATGACCAAGAACAACCTGCTCATGCAGCACCAGGCGGACGTGCTCGACGTTCCGGTGATCCGGCCCAAGGTCTCCGAGACGACCTGTCTGGGCGCCGCGTACGCGGCAGGCCTGGCCACGGGCGTGTGGAACGACCTGGACGAGCTCAAGGCGCACTGGGCGAAGGACGCCGAATGGATGCCCACCATGAGCGCCGAGGTGCGTGACCGCGAGTACCACAACTGGCGCAAGGCGGTGGAGAAGAGCTTCGGCTGGGAGGAGGACGGCCAGAGCTGAGGCAGGCGCCGAGAGCGACCCACGCGTGCGTGCGTCCGATGTGAGCCACGCGCGTGTGCCCGAGGCGCACGGCCCGTACCCCGGTCGGCGGGGGTACGGGCCGTGTCCGTAGGCGGAGTTCAGGTGGTCACGGTCTGCCGGTGGTCCGCCTGGAAGGCCATAGCGTGCTGGACGACGCCGATGAGGATCTCCTTCACGGACTCCCGGTCGCGGGCGTCGCACAGCACCAGGGGTACGTCGGGGTCGAGATCGAGGGCCTGCCGGATGTCGTCGGCGGGGTAACGGTCCGCTCCCTCGAAGCAGTTGACGCCGATGAGGAAGGGTATGCCTCGCCGTTCGAAGTAGTCGATGGCGGCGAAGGAGTCCTCCAGGCGCCGCGTGTCGGCGAGGACGATGGCGCCGAGGGCGCCCTCCGACAGCTCGTCCCACATGAACCAGAACCGCTCCTGGCCGGGCGTGCCGAAGAGGTACAGGACCAGGTCCTCGCGCAGGGTGATGCGGCCGAAGTCCATGGCCACCGTGGTGGTGTGCTTGCCCTCGACACCGCTCGTGTCGTCGACCGGACGTCCGGCCTCGGTGAGCAGTTCCTCGGTGCGCAGCGGCCTGATCTCGCTGACCGCGCCGACGAGGGTGGTCTTGCCCACGCCGAAGCCGCCGGCCACCAGGATCTTGAGCGTGACGGGCTCGACCGGAGGCTTCCCGCGCTCAGAACGCCCGAAGATCATCGATCTCTTCTCCTGCTTGATGGGGGTCGCGCGGCGGTGGGCCGTAGCCTCCGCCGCCGGGGGTTTCGATGACGAGTACGTCGCCGGGGCCGACGTCCGCGGAGTCGCTGCCGGCGAGCTCGGTGACCGTGCCGTCCGCGCGTTCGACGCGGTTGGCTCCCAGCGCGCCGGGCTCGCCGCCCGCCATGCCGTACGGCGGGACCCGGCGGTGCTGGGACAGCGTGGAGACGGTCATGGGCTCGTGGAACCGGAGGCGGCGTACGGCGCCGTCCCCCCCGTGCCATCGCCCGGCGCCGCCGCTGCCGTGCCGTAGCGCGAACTCGTCGAGTTGGACGGGCAGGCGCCATTCCAGCACTTCGGGATCGGTAAGCCGTGAGTTGGTCATGTGCGTCTGGACGACGGGCGCGCCGGGGAAGCCGTCGCCCGCGCCTGATCCGGAGGCCACGGTCTCGTAGTACTGGTGGCGTTCGTTGCCGAAGGTGACGTTGTTCATGGTGCCGGAGCCCTCGGCCTGGACGCCGAGTGCCGCGTAGAGGGCACCGGTGATGGCCTGGGAGGTCTCCACGTTGCCCGCGACGACCGCGGCCGGGGGTTCGGGGGCGAGCATGGAACCGGGCGGCACGATGATGTCGAGGGGGCGCAGGCAGCCGTCGTTGAGCGGGATGTCGTCGGCGACCAGGGTGCGGAAGACGTACAGGACCGCCGCGTTGACGACCGAGAAGGGCGCGTTGAAGTTGGTGGCCAACTGCGGGGAGGTGCCGGTGAAGTCGACGGTGGCGGTGCGGTCGGTGCGGTCCACGCGCACGCGTACCCGGATGACGGCGCCGGAGTCGGTCTCGTAGGCGTACTCGCCGTCGTCGAGGGCGTCGATGACGCGGCGTACCGCTTCCTCGGCGTTGTCCTGGACGTGCCGCATGTAGGCCTGGACGACGTCGAGGCCGAAGTTCTCGATCATGCGGGCGACTTCGTCGACGCCCTTCTGGTTGGCCGCGATCTGGGCGCGCAGGTCGGCGAGGTTGGTCTTGGGGTTGCGCGAGGGGTACGGCGCCTCGGTGAGCAGGCGCAGGGTCTCCTCTTCGCGGAAGCGGCCGTTCTCGGCGAGGAGCCAGTTGTCGAAGAGGATTCCCTCCTCCTCGATGGTGCTGCTGTTCGCGGGCATGGAGCCGGGCGCGATGCCGCCGATCTCGGCGTGGTGGCCGCGTGAGGCGACGTAGAAGAGGATCCGCGGCTCACCCTCCGTGTTCGCCGCGCCGCCCGTGTCGAAGACCGGGGTGATCACGGTGACGTCGGGCAGATGGGTGCCGCCGTGGTACGGGTCGTTGACGGCGTAGGTGTCGCCTGGGCGCATCCGGGAGCCGCGGCGCCGGATGACCTCCTTGACGCTGGTGCCCATCGAGCCCAGGTGGACGGGGATGTGCGGGGCGTTGGCCACCAGGTTTCCGTCCGGGTCGAAGAGCGCGCACGAAAAGTCCAGGCGTTCCTTGATGTTGACGGACTGGGCGGTGGATTCGAGACGGGCGCCCATCTGTTCGGCGATGGACATGAAGAGGTTGTTGAAGACCTCGAGCAGAACCGGGTCGGCTTTCGTACCGAGATCGGAACTCTCTGTAATCGCCGTGCGTTCCATGACCAGATGCCCGTCGTCGGTCGCCACGGCTTGCCAGCCGTCGTCCACGACGGTCGTCGCGCTGGCCTCGGTGATGATCGCCGGGCCGGTGACTGTTTCGCCGGGAGGGAGGAACTCGCGGCGGTGGAGGGGCACTTCGCGCCGGCTGCCGCCGGTGTGGAGGCGGACCGTCCGCGGTGTGGCCGGGCTGCCTTCAGGGGCGGCCTCGTAGGGGGCGAGAGCGGAGAGATCGGGGGGTTCGGTGATGCCGGTGGCTTCGACGGAGAGGGCTTCGACGACGATCGGGCGGTCGAGCGTGAAGGAGTACGTGGCGCGATGACGTTCTTCGAAGGCGCACCGCATGGTGTCGGGGTCGGTGAGTTCGACGGTGAGGGCGGTGTCGGTGCCGTCGTAGCGGAGTTGGGCGCGTCGGGTGATCCTGACGCGGTCCTCGGGGACGTCCTCGTCGAGGAGTTCGGCGCGGGCGGCGGATTCGAGGTCGTCCGCCGTCTTCAGGACGCCGGGCATCGAGGCGGTGTCCAGAGGGACTTCCACGGACTGCTCGCGCATGGCCGTCGTGTCGGCGAGACCGATGCCGAGCGCGGAGAGGACGCCGGCCATGGGCGGCACGAGGACGGTACGGATACCGAGCGAGTCGGCGACCATGCACGCGTGCTGGCCACCCGCGCCACCGAAGGTGGTGAGGGCGTAGCGGGTGACGTCGTGGCCCTTCTGGACGGAGATCCGCTTGACGGCGTTGGCGATGTTGGCGACCGCGATCTGAAGGTAGCCCTCGGCCACCTGCTCGGGGGTGCGTTCGTCTCCGGTCTGTTCACGGATCTCGCGGGCGAGGGCGGTGAAGCGGTCGCGGACGAGGGCGTCGTCGAGGGGCTGGTCGCCGTCGGGGCCGAACACCTGTGGAAAGTGGGCGGGTTGGATGCGACCGAGCATGACGTTGGCGTCGGTGACGGCGAGCGGTCCGCCGCCCCGGTAGCAGGCGGGCCCCGGGTCCGCGCCCGCCGAGTCCGGCCCTACGCGGTAGCGGGAGCCGTCGAAGTGGAGAACCGAACCGCCGCCTGCCGCGACGGTGTGGATGTCCAGCATGGGGGCGCGCAGCCGTACCCCGGCGATCTGCGTGGTGAAGACGCGTTCGTAGTCGCCCGCGAAGTGCGAGACGTCGGTGGAGGTGCCGCCCATGTCGAAGCCGATGACCCGGTCGAACCCGGCGAGCTGCGACATTCGGGCCATGCCGACGATGCCGCCGGCGGGGCCGGAGAGGATGGCGTCCTTGCCGCGGAACTGCCCGGCTTCGGCGAGACCGCCGTTCGACTGCATGAACATCAGCCGCACGTCTTGGAGTTGGTCGGCGACATGCTGGACGTAGCGGCGCAGCACGGGCGAGAGGTAGGCGTCGACGACGGCGGTGTCCCCGCGCGGGACGAGCTTCATCAGTGGGCTGACCTCGCTGGACAGCGAAATCTGCGGGAAGCCGATGCGGGCGGCGAGTCGGCCGACGGACTGTTCGTGGGCCGGGTGGAGGTGACTGTGCATGCACACCACGGCGACTGCACGGATCCCGTCGTCGTACGCCTCCCGGAGAGGGCCGGCCAGGGCATCCAGGTCGGGGGTGTGCAGGACGGTGCCGTCGGCGGCGATGCGCTCGTCCACCTCGACGACCCGCTCGTACAGCAGCTCGGGCAGCTCGATGCGGCGGGCGAAGATCCTGGGGCGGTTCTGGTAGGCGATGCGCAGGGCGTCGCGGAAGCCGCGGGTGATCACCAGCAGGGTCCGCTCCCCCTTGCGCTCGAGGAGGGCGTTCGTGGCGACCGTCGTGCCCATGCGGACGGCCTCGATGGGGTCCGGGGAACCGTCCAGCAGCTCGCGTACGCCCGCCACGGCCGCGTCGGAGTAGCGCGCCGGGTTCTCCGAAAGGAGCTTGTGGGTCAGCAGGCGGCCGTCCGGGCGTCGCGCGACGATGTCCGTGAAGGTGCCGCCACGGTCGACCCAGAACTGCCAGCCTGTCATGTCACTACCCCGCTTCCGCGCCGCTCACAGCGCCCGCAGGCCGTTGATCACATCGCGCAGAATACTCTCGTCCACCAGCTCGGCAGGCGGTACAGGCCGGTTCACATGGACGAATTCCGCGTCCACGAGGTCCCCGACGAGGACCCGTATGACTCCGATGGGCAGATCGAGTTCGGCGGAGAGTTCGGCGACGGACTGCGGGGCGTCACGGCACAGCTCCACGATGTCCACGTGTTCCGGGGACAGTGTCGAATCGGCATCCGGATCATCCGCGTGCGATTCCACGACGACCACCGCGATCAGGTCGAGGCGGTGCTGGGCCGCACTGGTGGTGCGGCCCCGCGTCATGGCGTACGGACGGACGACCGGTCCGGCTTCGTCGTCGAACCAGTGGCTTCTTCCCTGACCGTCAGCGCTCATGCCATCCCACTACCCGCCCGAGGGCAGATCGGTGCGCGGAGCGGAGGCCAGATGTACGCCGACCCGCTTGACGAGGAGCGTCATCTCGTACGCGACCTGGCCGACGTCGGAGTCGGCGTCCGAGAGCACCGCGAGGCAGCTTCCGTCACCCGCCGCCGTCACGAACAGGAAGGCTTCGTCCAGCTCGACGACCGTCTGCCGGACGCTGCCCGCCTCGAAATGGCGGCCCACGCCCTTGGCGAGGCTGTGGAACCCGGACGCGACGGCGGCGAGGTGCTCGCTGTCCTCACGGGTCAGGTCCTTGGACACACCCGTCGGCAGGCCGTCGCCGGAGAGCACGAGGGCCTTGCGGATGCTGGCGACGCGGTCCACGAGGTCGTCGAGGAGCCAGTTGAGCTCCCTCGACGAGTCGGTCGCGGTGTGGCCGGTCGCCTTTGGTGCGGTCATCGACCGTCCCCCTTAGTCGTTCGTTGTGGTGCTGTGCCGCTGTGGGCGTCGTCGCCCGCGGCGTTCTCCGTGCGGCCGCGCTGCCAGCCGCGTTGGAGTGAGGCCATTCGGCTGCGTACCTCGTCCGCGTCCCGCTCGACGGGCTCCGGATTGTCCTCGGTGCGCCGTGCGGGGCCCTGCCTGAGCTGGGGAGCCAGATTGGCCTGCCGGACGCGTCGGGGCAGCGCGCCCGATCCGGAGCCGGCCGGCGGTTGCTCGGCGGCCGGGCTCGGTGCGGAGTCGTCGGGGCCGCTCGACGCGATCGCGGGGCGGTGTGCACGCCTGGGCAGCGCCGGTGGCTCCGGCTGCTCACCGCGGTCACGCCCGGACGGGATCCCGGGGCGCTCCTCGATGTGCTCGGGTCCGTCGGCCGCTCCGCCTCGGGGTCCCGTGCCTCGGCGGCGGGTCGGCAGTGGAGCGAGGCCGTTCGGCTGCGGACGCGGGCCCGCCGAGGGCTCCGGGTCCGGCTTGTCCCGCCGGGAGCGCTGCTCCGTGACGGGGCGCCCGTGCGAGCTGACCAGCTTGGGTGTACCGCGCCGGGGCAGCGGCACCGGGGCGCTCACATGGTCGTCGGGACCGGCCTGGTCCGGGCCGCCGGGGATGCCGGAGACCGGGTGCTGCTCGCCGAGCGGGCCGGTCGCCTCGGTCTCCGTCGGGCCGAGGGCGCGGCGCGGGCGGAAGAGACCGCCGCGATCGCCGTCCTCGTCGTCGAGGGGGTCCGGGAAGCCACCGAGCGCGTCGAGGTCGACGGGGGCCTCCAGTTCGACCGGGCCGTCCAGGAGCGAGGTGGGCAGGCCGGGCACGCGGACCGGTACCTGGGAGAGGGCGGCCCGGCGCGCCTCCTCCAGCTCGGCTTCCTTGGAGGGTGTGGGCCGGTCGAGACGGAACCCGAGACCGTTGGTGTCGGGCACGTCGTCGGTGAGGAGCGCGTCGGGGATGAAGACGACGGCGGTGGTGCCGCCGTAGGGCGACGGCTGCAGGGAGACGCGGACGTTCTGGCGCTGGGCGAGCCGGCTGACCACGAAGAGGCCGAGCCGGTCGGTGTCGGACAGTTCGAACTCGGGCGTCTCGGCGAGCCGGAGGTTGGCGTCCAGGAGGGCCTCGGCGGCCATGCCCAGGCCGCGGTCGTGGATCTCCAGGGTGAAGCCGTTGGCGACCCGCTCGCCCAGAACCTGGACGGCGGTGTGCGGCGGGGAGAACACCGTGGCGTTCTCCAGGAGTTCGGCGACGAGGTGGGTGATGTCCGCGACGGCCGGCCCGGTGACGGCGACGCGGGGCAGGCGGCGCACCTCGATCCGCTCGTAGTCCTCGACCTCGGCGACCGCGGCGCGCACGACGTCCATGAGCTGGACGGGCTTGCGCCACTGCCGGGAGGGGGCGGCGCCGGAGAGGATCACCAGGCCTTCGGCGTGGCGGCGCATACGGGTGGTCAGGTGGTCCAGGCGGAAGAGGTCGGCCAGTTCGTCGGTGTCCTCGGTCCGGCGCTCCATGGTGTCGAGGAGGGTGAGCTGCTTGTGCAGGAGGACCTGGCTGCGGCGGGCGAGGTTCACGAAGACCTCGGAGACGCCGGCACGCAGTTCGGCCTGTTTGACGGCGGCCTCGACGGCGGCGCGCTGGAGGGTGTTGAGGGCCTGGCCGACTTCGCCGATCTCGTTCTTGTCGTACTCCAGGCGCGGGACCTCGGTCTCCACGTCGACCTGTTCACCCGCGGAGAGGCGGCGCATCACGCTGGGCAGTCGTACGCCGGACGCCTCATGGGCCTCCAGGCGCAGTTGCCGCAGGTCGCGGATGAGGCTGCGGCCGATACGCACGGACAGGACGAGCGACAGCAGCAGGGCGACCAAGCCGAGGACGCCGGCGATGGCGGCCTTGACGATGACGCCCATCGCGACGGGCTGGACGCGCTCCTGATAGCGGGTGCCCGCCTCGTCGTTGAGTCTGCTGAGCTCTTCGAGGACGCTGCCGGCCGCGGTGTCCCAGCTCTTGGCGTCCACGTTGCTGGGCCTGCCGGGCTGGGCGAAGATGACGGCCTGTTCGGCGACGCGCAGCGGGGCGGTGGAGGCGTTTCTCCAGAAGCGTTCGTAGCGCTCGCGCTCCGAGGACGGCAGGTCCGTCAGGCTGATGTCGTACATGACGGTGCGCTGGGCCACGAGGTCGGAGACGTCGCGGGCCTCTTCGCGGGTGAGCTTGCCGACCACGAGGGCGGAGCTGAGCAGCGCGTCCTCACGGGAGAGCAGTTCGCGGGCGCGGGTGACGTTCAGCAGGGCGCGGGCCTGTTTGTCCATCACGACGCTGTCGACGCCGTCGAGGGAACCCAGCAGCGCGTAACAGGGGTCGACCAGGCGGTTGTAGAGGTCGAGGGCCTGGGAGCGGGTCACCGTCCCGTCCTCGACGCTGCGGCGCAGGGAGTTGATGCCGTCGAAGGCATCCAGGACGGCCGTGAGGCGTTCTTCGTCGCCCTCGTCCATCCCGTCACGGACGTCGGGGTCCTTGGCGTTCTTGCGGATCTCGGAGACGGCGGCGTCGGTGGCGCTCCGGGTGACGCGCAGCGCCGTCAGCGCGTCCGAGGCCCGCGGGTCGGCGAGATAGACCAGCGCCTGCCGGCGTTCCTGCTGGAGAACGCGGACGGCGTCCTCGGTGGAGTAACCGATCTTCTCGACGAGGGACGACACCGTGAACAACTGGGCCACGCCTCGCCCCGTGAGTACCGTGGCGAAACCCCAGATCGCGGTCAGGGACACCAGCGGCACGAGAAGCAGCGCCACCATCTTCCGGCGGATCGACTTCCCGCGAAAGCGCATGGCCTCCCCCAGCTCAAACCCCCCAGCGGTCAGGGGGGTACACCTGTGCGTCAACAGTCGGCGCGAGCCTACTACCGACGCACAGTTAACTCGAAGAGCCGTCCGGAACCTGAACTTCCGCACCGGCGGCGAGACATGTGGAGTTGTCCCGTCATTGCGGGAGATTGCCTACCGCGATCCCGCGACACCTCCAGGGAGGGAACCAGCCGGTTTCTCTGGCCAGTTGGCCGGATTTTTATCATTCTCGGGAATCTTCGGGCCGCGTCGTTCGTCCTTCTGTACGGGAAATGGGGGCGGAATGGGCCACAGGAGCCGCATCCTGCCCCTGGGCGGCGTAATACAGCGCAAGCCGGGCAGCCACAGGGGAGCCAGGTCTTCAGAGACGGGCAAGCGGTCTGCCGGCGGTGGGGAGTGACACGGTGATGGGCACGGCGGAGCAGCGTGAGGCGCCCAAGGAAGGCGCTACGGCGCACGAAAGGCAGGGGCGCGGTCCCGAAGGGCTGGATCGCGACATTCCGGCGGGCGCGCGCACGCAGACGTTGAGCCGCGAGGTTCCGGAGGGCACACGCGTGGTGATGACGGACGAAGCCGAGGGTGACCAGACGTTCCGGGGCTGGGCGGGCTACCGGCCCTTGTGGGTCGAGGAGCCCGCGCGGCGGCGCCGGATGCCCGATCCGGTGCGCAGGTCGGCGGTGCGGGCCGTGCTGATCATCGCGCTGACGCTGATACAGGCGATGGTGGCCTTCCTGTGCACGCTGGCGGGATCGTGGCTGGCGTTCCCCATGGTGATCAGCAGCGTCGTCAGCACCATCGTGGCCACCTGGGGCGCCCTCGACGTCTGGGTGACCCGCCAGGTGTGGAACCAGCGCAACGGCGTGGTCTCGGCACCGAGCAGCACAGCACGCTCCCTGCGACGCGAGCGGCGCCGAGCGCGGCAGCAGGCACGGGAGGCCAAGCGTGCGCAGGAGCGAATACGCCGACGGGGTGGGGCCGGGCAGTTGTCGCACTCCTGAGTGCGGTCGACCGGCACCCGGTCGGACAGGGGAGTCTCGTCGTACGGTTACTGATGGCCGCAAGGCCCCCGGTCACGGCCGTCGATGAAGTGAACGAAGGGGCATTCGCCGAAGTGGCGCCTCTCGACTCCAGGTCGGCCGGGAGACGACCCGCATCCGCCGACAGGAGGCGCCCCATGTCCCCCAGCCACGATGTGATCGTCATCGGCCTCGGCGGCATGGGCAGCGCGGCGGCCCACCATCTGTCCGCGCGCGGCGCCCGTGTGCTGGGTCTGGAGAAGTTCGGCCCTGCGCACGACCGCGGCTCCAGCCATGGCGGCTCGCGGATCACCCGGCAGTCGTACTTCGAGGACTCGGCGTACGTCCCACTGCTGCTGCGCGCCTACGAGCTGTACGACGACTTGGAGCGGGCCACCGGCCAGGACATCGCCACCCTCTGCGGTGGCGTGATGGTCGGACTGCCCGACTCACGCACCGTCGCCGGTTCGCTGCGTTCGGCGCTGGAGTGGGATCTGCCGCACGAGATGCTCGACGCGAAGGAGATCCGCCGCCGCTTCCCGACGCTCGCGCCGAAGGACGACGAGGTGGCGCTGTACGAGAGGAGAGCCGGTTTCCTGCGGCCGGAGAACACCGTCGCCGCGCATCTCCAGCTCGCCGCCCGGCAGGGCGCCGACCTGCACTTCGACGAGCCGATGACGCGCTGGGAGCCGTACCGGGACGGCGTACGCGTGCACACGGCCGAGAACACCTACACCGCCGGGCAGTTGGTGATCTGCCCGGGTGCGTGGGCGCCGCAACTGCTGGCCGATCTGGGGGTGCCGTTCTCCGTCGAGCGGCAGGTCATGTACTGGTTCCAGCCGAAGCGGGGCACCGATCCGTTCCTTCCCGCGCACCACCCCGTCTACATCTGGGAGGACACGGCCGGAGTCCATGTCTACGGGTTCCCCGCCATCGACGGACCCGGTTCGGGAGCCAAGGTCGCCTTCTTCCACAAGGGCCAGGTCACGACACCGGAGACGATCGACCGGACCGTCCACGAGGACGAGATCCGTGCCATGTCGGACCATCTGTCCGGCTGCGTCCCGGATCTGCCCGGCTCCCTGCTCAAGGCCGTTACCTGCATGTTCTCCAACACCGCCGACGAGCACTTTGTGATCGCCCGGCACCCGGCGCACCCGGAGTCGGTCACGGTGGCCTGCGGGTTCTCCGGGCACGGTTTCAAGTTCGTGCCCGTCGTCGGCGAGATCCTCGCCGATCTCGCCCTGACCGGCGGCACCGAGCACCCCATCGGCCTGTTCGACCCGGCTCGCCTCATTGGCATTGTCCGGCCGCACTGACACTGTCCTTGATCCACGCAGCCGCCCGAGCCGCTCCCTCCCCCACCCGGCCCATGAGGAGTCCGCTCATGTCGACAACGGAGCAACCAGCCGGTCCGCGAAGTCACGACGACACCGAACTCGCCGAATTCGGCTACAAACCCGAGCTCAAGCGCACCCTCGGCAACTTCCACACCTTCGCCGCCGGGATCAGCTACATATCGATCCTGACCGGCACGTTCCAGCTTTCTACTTCGGCTACGCCAGTGGCGGCCCGGCCTACTGGTGGTCGTGGCCGATGGTGTTCGTCGGCCAGTTCATGGTCGCCCTCTGCTTCGCGGAGCTCGCCGCCCGCTATCCCGTGGCGGGCTCGGTCTACAACTGGTCGAAGAAGATCGGGAATCCGCATCTGGGCTGGCTCGCCGGCTGGATGATGCTGGTCGCCTCCATCGTGTCGATCTCGGCGGTGGCGCTGGCCTACCAGTTGACGCTCCCTCAGATCTCGTCGGTGTTCCCGATCGTGGGAGACGGCACCGGCAAGTACGACGTGGCGACCAACGCGGTCATCCTGGCCGCGGTGCTGATCCTGTTCACCACCGTGGTGAACGCCTTGGGCGTCAAGCTGATGGCGAGGATCAACACGGCGGGCGTTCATCGGGTTGATCGCCACCGTCGTACTGATCGTCCTGTTCGCCGTTCACATCACGCGCGGCCCCCAGGTCGTGCTGGACATGAACGGGACCGGCGCGGACTACGGCACGGGGTACCTGGGCGCGTTCCTCGTCGCCTCGCTGGCGTCGGCGTATGTGACGTACGGCTTCGAAACGGCCTCCTCGCTCGGTTCGTCCAGCGGCACCGGACGGGCGTCCTCGCCGAGCACAGCCTGGCGAGCACGGCCACGCCGAACGCCACGACCGCACCGACCCCACCGGGCGACGGTCCTGTCGCCTCTCCGGCGGCGGACTGAGCGGCCCCGTCGTTCAGTTCACCGCCCGCCTCAGGGCCCGGACCGCCTCCTCAGCGCGTCGACCCGCTCAGGGCGTCGTCGGTGCCGGGCGCTTGAACATCCGGGTCGCCGTGATCTCGCTGTGCACCGTCTCCCCCGCCTGGGGCTGCTGAGGAAGCCCCGGGCGGAGGTGTTCCTCGACGCTGATGTACTTCAGGCCCGCCCGCAGGTCGGCGTCGTTGCGCAGGCGGATGACCAGCGGGAACTCGGCGAGCGCGGTCGTGTCGAACAGGCCCGTGGTGTACAGGAGCTGGACGCCGAGCGCGTCCGACACGGCACGCTGAAGCTCCAGCAGATAGGTCGCGTTGGCGCGGCCGATGGGGTTGTCGAGGAACAGCGTGCCCGCGTGCCGGTGCTTGTCACGGCCTCGGTCGTTGCTCCTGAGCGCGGCCATCGTGCAGTACAGCGCGATGGCTGCCGTGAGCAACTGACCGCCCGAGAACACGTCGCCCATCTGCCCCACGGGCACACGCTCGGCGCGCAGTACGGCGTCCGGCTTGAGGATCTCGACGGCGACGCCCTTGGGCTGGAGCGCTGCCGCGACTCCCCTCAGCAGCAGCGACATTCCGTCGCGCCTCAGGTCGGAGTTCTTCTTGACGGCCGCGCGCGTCGCCTCGTCGACGACCTCGCCGAGCCGTTCGGTGAGCGTGGCCTGGTCCGGCTCCTCGAAGCGGATGCGCAGGAACTCCTGCCCGGACCACTCGCCGAGCCCTTCGGGCAGCCGGGACAGCCGCTGGGCGGACCGCAGGGTGGCCAGCGCGGACTCCACCAGGCCACGGAGCCGGTCCACGATCGAGTCGCGGTTGCGCTCGAGCTGCGCCAACTCGTCGGTGAGCACCCGGAGTCGGGGCGCGAAGGCGTCCGCCCACTTCTGCGCGTGCTCTGGCAGTGAGGAGGCCGGCAGTTCACGGATCTGCTGGCGGGCAGGCGTGCGGACCTGCTCGTAGCGGGTGGAGTTTGCGTGCCGTACGAGCACGTCACTCGCCTCACGCACGGCGGCCTCCGCTGTGGAGAGGTCGGCCGCGCAGCCGCGCAGCGACCGGCGGGCCTCCGCGGCGGAGTGCCGGGCCTCCTCGGGGCTGCCGGGGTAGGCCTCAGGCTCCTCCTGCTCCTCCTCGGAGGCATGCTCGCGCAGCAGGTCGCGCAGCATCGCGGCGATCTCGTCGAAGCCACCGGCCGCGTCCTCGGCGGCGCGGTGGGCTTCCAGGAGCTCGGCGTGCGCCTCGCCGGCCTGCGTCAACGCCTCGGTGCGGGAGGCGAGTTCGGCGGTCGCGGTGCGCAGCAGCGCCTGCGCGTGGTCGGCGTCGCGCGGCTTGAGTTCCTCGGACAGCTCGGTGTGCGCCTCACCGTCTTCCGGAGCGTGCCGCTCGGCCTCGCCGCGCAGCCGGCCGAGCTGTTCGCTCGCGCTGGACATGCGGGTCTCCAGGAGCTGCACCAGCTCCTCCGCCCGCGCGGCGGCCGCCTGCCGGGAGGGTCCGTCGGAGCCGTCCGTCGATTGCAGCAGTTGCTCGGCCCGGGTGCGGACCTTGTTGCTCAGCCGGTCCAGCTCGGCGCGCGCCGCGCTCTCGTCGCTCTCCGCGCGGGCCTGCTCGGCCCGCAGGTCGGCGCCCACACCGACCTTCTCGTACACCTGGGATGCGGCCCGGTACGCCTCGCGCAGCGCGGGCAGGGACGCCTTCGGGGCGTCCGCGTCCGTCTCGGGTAGGTCATCGGGGGCGCCCGCGATCTCCGCGCGCTCGGCGCGCAGGGCACGCGCGGTGCGGCGCGCGTCGTCGGCCGCGCGCTGGGCGGCGCGGCGGTCCTCGTCCGCGGCGCGGGCACGCTCCAGGCAGGTCTGGGCGCGGGCCTCGGACTCGACGGCCTCGTCCGCGAGTTCGCGCAGCTTGACCTGCCAGCCCGCCCGCTCACGCAGCCGGAACGCCAGTCCGGCCAGGGCGTCGGCGGAGCGCCGGGCCTTCTGCGCGGCCTCCTGCCGCTCGTCGCGGACCTGGGCCGCCTCGGCGGCGGCTTCGTCGGCCTCGGCCCGCACGGTCCGCGCCTCGGTGAGTTCGGCCTCGGACTCCTCGGCGAACGCGCGCGCCTCTCCGGCCGTCTGTGCCAGCTCCACCAGCCGGCCGTCCGGGCAGCCGGTCCGCCACGAGGCGAGTCGTGCCGCCAGCTCACGGTCCTTGCCGAGCCGTGCGGCGAGGCCGCGGATCTCCTCGTCCCGCTCGGTCGCCCGCGCGCGCAGCGCCTGGCGCTCCTCGTCGGCGGCGAACTCGTCGTGCATGGCGGGGTTCGGAGGTACGAGGAAGACGTCACCGTCAGGCGTGTCGGCGGCCGGGGTCGGGGCGAGCAGGGCGGCTGCCGTGCCCACCGCGACGGCGGACCGGGGCAGCAGGGCCGCGTCGCCCAGCACTTCGCGGGCACGCGCGTGCGTGTCGGGGTCGGTGATGATCACGCCGTCGACCAGTTCGGGCCGGGCGGCCAGCACGCGCGCGTGGTCGGCGGGGTCGACGGCCTGGGCGAGGTAGCGCCAGCCGGGCAGCGCCGGGATGCCCTGTTCACCGAGGAACTCCACGGTGGCCAGCACGTCCGGGCCGGGCGGCAGCAGCCCGCCGTCACCGAGCGCGCCCAGGATCCGGGCGTCGTCGGCGGCGGCCGTACGCAGCTCGAAGAGCTGGCGCTCGGCGGCGGAGACGGCGTCGTCGAGCAGTTCACGCAGTTCGCCGGCGAACCGGTCCAGCTCCTCCGGCGTGAGGGCGAGGTCTCCGACAGCCGCCGGGCTGCGTTTGCCGTCGTCTCCGGTGCGCGGAGCAGGTACGGACCCGCGCTTCACCCCCGGCTCACCGGTCAGGCTGAGCAGTTCGGCGAGCCGCTCCTCCGCCGCCAGCCCCTCGGCGAGCCGCCGCTCGGCGTCGTACGCACGCTCCGCCGCGGTCGCGGCGTCCGCCGCGCGGGCCGCCGTCAGTTCCGCGCGGGACTCGGTCGAGGCCGCCTCGCGCGCGTGCTCCGAGGCCCGCCGCGAGGCCTCGCGGGCGGTGTCCCAGGCGGCGACGGCGCTCTTCTCCGCGTCGCTGGCCGCGAGGGCGGCGCGGGCCGGGTCGGCGTCGGGCGCGCTGTCGTCGAGCCAGCCCGCGCGTACGGCCTCGGCGGTCTCCTGCTCGACCTCGGACAGCCGCTGCCGCAGATGCCCGGTCTCGCTGCGGGCGCGCTGCGCGTCGGTGGCTGCGGCGGTGGAGTCGGCGTAGGCCGACTCGCTGACCTCCTGGAGTGCGGCGGAGCGCTCCTCCCCCTCGTTGGCGAGGGTCTCGGCGCTCTCCACCGCGGCGTGCAGGGCTCGCACGAGATCGACGGCGGCCTTGGCGCGGGCGGCCAGCGCCGGTGCCGCGTCCCGCTCGGCTTCCTGGATGGCGGCGGCCACGCGCGCGACGCGGTCGGAAGCGGCGCGGTGCCGCAGAACCGCCTCCGCGGCCTGCCAGGCGGAGTGCAGGGTGCGCGCGTCGGCCAGCTCGCGCTTCTGGGCGGCCGCCGACTTCTCGGCCGCGGCGAGTGCCAAGGAGGCGTGCCGGAATGCCAGTTCGGCGGCGATCAGCGCACTGCGCTCACGGGCCGCCTCGGCGTGGGTGACGGCGTACGCGGCGGCGGTCACCCGCTGGGCGAGGTCGGCGGCCCGCACCCGCTCCTGGACGCCCCGCGCGGACAGCCGCCGGGCCAGGGTGCGGGTGCGCCGCTCGGCGCCGGCGTGGATGTCACGCGCGCGTGAGCGCGTGTCGGCGGCCTCGACGATCCGCCCGAGCAGGTCGACGGACCCGGCGGTGAAGTCCCGCTCCGCGATCAGCTCGGCGCGCCGGCCCAGCTTGTTGCCGAAGCCGCCGACCAGGTCGGCGAGGCCGTCGGTGTCGCGCGTGTCGGTCACGGCCCGCAGCAGCAGGTCGGTGAAGTCGGAGTCCTTCTTGACCGCGAAGAGGCCGGCCGCCTCGCCCTCGTCGGCGTTCATCTCGCGCTGGTAGCGGAAGAGTTCGGGGTCGAGGCCGAGGTCGCCGAGGTGCTCGATCCAGCGGTCGTGGATCTCCTCCCAGTGCACCTCCAGATGCGGGTACGCCTTGCCCGCCTCCGTGATCGCGTCGCGGAAGCCCTTCATGGTGCGGCGGCGGCCCTGTGCGCCGGACTGGCCCTCGACGGGCGGCCGTACGGCGGTGGCCTCGGCGACGGGCAGGTTGTCCAGGGACAGCCCGGGTCCGGGCCGGAAGGAGTACCAGGCCTCAGCGAACTTCCGCGGGTCGTTGGAGACCTGGCGCCCGCGCCACTCGCTCACCTTGCCGACCACGACGCACTCGCCGGTGAGCGTGTGCTGCCACTCCAGCGCGACATGCCCGCAGTCGTCGGCGAGCAGGAACTTCCGCAGCACGCCGGAGCTGGCGCCGCCGAGGGTGTTGCGGTGGCCCGGCAGCATCACCGAGAAGATCAGTTTGAGCAGGACCGATTTGCCGCCGCCGTTCTCCAGGAAGAGCACGCCTGCCGGGGCGGGCCGACGCGGCGGGCCGACGGGCTCCTCCTCGAAGAACTCCGCCTGCGTTGGCGCGGGGTCGGGCACCGGCTCGCCCACACCGCGCAGGTCAAGCACGGTGTCGGCGTAGCGTGCACCGGCCGGTCCGATGGAGTAGAGACGGACCCGGGACAGCTCGTACATGGCGGACTCTCGTAAGTCTTCGGCAGATCAGGGAAGTTCGGGGAAGCGCGTGGGCTTCAGGCGGAGTGGAACGGCAATCCGGCGTCGGCCACCAGCTCCAGGTCGTCCGTCTGCTCCGCGGGCAGCAGGGTCGGCGTGCCGTCGGTGACCGGGACCACGCCCAGCTCCAGCAGCTCGGCCATGGCGGCGCTGCCGGCCATGTCCCGCACCTGGAGCTGGTAACGAGCGGTGGTCCGATAGGTGCCGCCGTTGTCGTCGCCGGTCCGCTGGAGGAACCCGGAGTCGGTGAGGAAGGCCGCGGCCTTGCCGACGATGCCGGTGGTGGAGCCGGCGAGCCGACGCGCGTCCTTGGTGGCGCCGGTCGCGCTGCGTCTCACCCAGGTCCGCCAGGCGGCCTCCAGGCCGGGCGCGTCCGTGGCGGGGTCGGTGTTCTCCCCCTGCTCGTCGGCACGCTCCTCCAGCCGACGGCAGGCCTGCCGGACGAAGGCGTCGACGCCGTTGACGGTGACGCGCCCGATGTAGCCGTCGTCGGCGAGGTCCTCGGGCCGCGGGAACGCCATGGCGGCCACGGCGAGATGGGCCAGCCCGTGCAGGAAACGGTCGCTGCCGTCGGCGGACGTACGACGCGCGTAGTCGCCCATGCGGACGGCGAACACGGAGTCCTCGGCGGCGGTCACCGCCATCCCCGCGCGCGGGGACACCTCCAGTACGACCAGCCCGAGTCCCGCGGCCACGGCGTCCGCGAGCCGCGCGAACGGCGGGTCCTCGCGGTACCGGCGCAGCAGGTCGGTGTACTCCTGGTCCCGCGCGGGCTGCAGCTTGGGCTGGAGCCCGAAGGCGACGAGCCGCGCCGCGTCGGCGGCGTCGGCAGGGGTGACGGCGGCGGTCGCCGACGGGGCGGCGGCCTCCGGCTCACTCCGATCGACGTGCTCGGTCACGGTTTCGGCTCCTCAATGTGCTGCTGGTGGTTCCTGCGGTGCATGCGGTGCTCGAAGCGGCTCATGCTGCTTCCGTTCTGCCGGCCGCCATTCCCACGGCGTCCAGCAGGGCCGTGCCGACGATGAGGTCGGCGCCGCCGAACTCGGGGTCGTCCAGTTCGGTCCCGTCGTCGACGGCGAACAGCAGCTTCTCCTCGCCCTGCCGATAGGCCGTGCCCACCGGCGGACTGGCCGCGTGCACGGCCAGCAGCGCGACCAGGTAGGGCAGATCGGGATCCTTCCGGCGTGCCTCGGCCAACAGGCCCGAGAGCCGGCGAGGCGCGTCGGCCGGCAGGTCGAGCAGGACCATCGCCGCGGCCAACTGCTCCTCGCTGAACCGGCTGTCGTCCGGCGTCGCGATGAGGTCGGGCTCGGGCATCTCGGCGCCCAGATGCTCCCGCTCCACGGGTGGGGTCAGCAGTATGTCGACGAGATCGGCCACCCGGACCGACACCGGCGTGCGCAGCCCCGTCCCGCGCGCGAAGAAGGCGTCCGTGACCCGGACGGCCTGCTCCAGCGGCAGCGGCAGCACCGGCGCGACGAGATGCCCGTACAGGTCGATCCCCGACGTGGTCATCGGCGTCGCGAAGGCCTGCCGGTCCTGCTCGGCGCGGAACAGGGGGCCGGCCTCCAGCAGGCGGGACTGCAACTGGGTGTGCCGTCGGATGCAGTCCTTGACGATGTCGACCAGCTCGGCCGCGCGGCGCTTGTGCTCGGGGTCCTCGGTCTCGTCGCGTGCCTTGCGGATGTTCGTGAGGATCGCGTTCTCGTGGCGGTACCGGTCGGCGACGTGGTCGAGGGCCTCGGCGATCATGTCCGGCACGGAGTTCAGCCAGTCGACCGCCCGGACGTTGCGACGGGTCGCGTCCAGGGCCCGGCGGAGCGTCTCGGAGTACTGCACGGTGCGGTACCGGGCCTGCTCGGCGGCCAACTGCGCGTCGGCGAGGCGGCCGCGGTTGATCAGCACCTCCAGCTTGACCTCGGCGGCGATCTGCGCGCTGGTCACGTCGGTGTCGAGGGCGCCGACGAGGACGTTGACCGCCTCGTCGGTCGTGCGGAGATACACGGTGCCGCCCGGGCCCGGCACCTCCTCGATCAGCTTGAAGTCGTAGTCACGGCGGACATAGCTGCCGTCCGGCGCGAACGTGCCGTACACGGCCCGGAAGCCGCGGTCCACGCTGCCGACGTTGATCAGGTTCTCCAGGACCCAGCGGGCCACCCGCTCGTGCTCGGCGACGGGGCGGCGCGGGGCCTGGGCGGAGATGCGGGGGATGAGGCGGGCGACTATCTGGTCGTGGTCGGCGCCCGTGTCGAAGTCCATGTTGAGTGTGACGAGGTCGATCGCGGCGAGGGCCACCTCGGCCATGCCGTACACCGAGTACTCGCCGGCGAGGTTGGCCTTGCGCGTGTCGAGGTCGTGCAGCGGCGCGGTGCAGGCGAGCGCGCGCAGCCGCCGCGCCAGCCCCTCGTCGGCGGCCGGGCCCGGAGCCGGGCGCGGCCCCGCGCTGAGCTGGGGCGGAACACGGTCCGTCGATGCAGGCGAAGTCACGGTGCACAGACTAGGTCCTAGGTCTGACAACGAACCAAACGACGACGCTCGGCCGGTTGAGCCGATAACCGGGTCGTTTTTCGTGTGCGGGGCGGCCGTGGTTGCTCGCGCAGTTCCCCGCGCCCCTTATGGGGCGCTCGATACCCGGCGTCGATAGACCTCCACGACCCGCTCCAACGAGTCCTCCAGATAGACCGCGAGCAGCTTCTCCGCCCCGCCCTTGTCGCCCGCCTCCAGGGCCTGCAGGATCTGCCGGTTGCGCGCGAGGTAGGGCTCGTGCAGTCGCCTCGGGTCGTCCACGACGTGGAAGGCCAGCCGCAGCTCGGCGAAGACGCTGCGCATCAGCTCGTCGGTGCGGGCGCTTCCCGCGAGGGCGACCAGCTCGCGGTGGAAGTGGATGTTGGCGGTACCCACTGCTTTCCAGTCACCTTCGCGCGCCGCCCGCTGCCCCACCTCGACCGCCTCGGACAGCGCGTCGAGGCCGTGCGGGGGCGCCCCGAGCCCCCGTACGACGGCGCACTCGACGAGGCCGCGGGTGCGGTAGATGTCCTCGACGTCCTCGACGGTCAGGACCCGGACGAAGACCCCCCGGTTCAGCTCGTGCACGAGCAGACGTTCGTGTGTGAGCAGCCGGAACGCCTCGCGCAGGGTGTTGCGGGAGACGCCGAGCGCGCCGCCGATGCTGTCCTCCGACAGGCGGGTGCCGGGTGGGAAGAACCCTTCGGCGATCCGGCTCCTGAGGATGTCGGAGACCCGCTCCGCGGTGCTCGTACGGCCAAGGAGCGCGCGGTCCTCGGACAGTGAGGTCAGGTGCTCGTCCATGCCGGAATTCAATCGCAGACCACAAGAACGAAACAACATGGGTATTGAGGGATCGTTGAACGATCCTCTACGGTACTTCGCACCGGCACGGCTCACCCCCCATGCACCCTCCGTCCCCTCACTGCGAGGTGCCCATGAGCACGACCCCTCCACCGCAGGCTTTGACCCACCCCACCGCCGACGAACGCGCCGACGACGACGGCGCGTTCGGCTGGCTGCGCGCCCTGGGGCCGCGTGGCCGCCGCGCCTTCGCGGGCGCTTTCGGCGGGTATGCCCTGGATTCGTACGACTACTTCACGCTGCCGCTGAGCATGGTCGCGCTGGCGGCGTACTTCGGCCTGGACAGCGGCCAGACCGGTCTCTTCACCACCGTCACGCTCGTCGTCTCGGCGATCGGCGGCGCTCTCGCCGGGGTGCTGGCCGACCGGATCGGCCGGGTCAAGGCGCTGATGATCACCGTGGTCACCTACGCGGTCTTCACCGTCGCCTGCGGTTTCGCGCCCAACTACGAGACGCTGCTGGTCTTCCGCGCCCTCCAGGGCCTCGGCTTCGGCGGCGAGTGGGCGGTCGGCGCGATCCTCGTCGCCGAGTACGCGAGCGCCAAGCACCGGGGCCGCACGCTCGGCGCGATCCAGAGCTCGTGGGCCGTCGGCTGGGCGCTGGCCGCGATCATGTACACCATCGTCTTCTCGGTCGCCGGCGACGACCTGGCCTGGCGCGTGATGTTCTGGACCGGCGCGCTGCCCGCGCTGCTCGTCATCTGGATGCGGCGCCGGGTGCACGACGCCCCCCAGGCCGTGGCCGTGCGTGAACGGAGCACCGAGAAGGGCTCGTTCACGGCGATCTTCAAACCCGGCCTGCTGCGCACGACGATCTTCGCGGGGCTGCTCTCGACCGGTGTCCAGGGCGGCTACTACACCCTCGCCACCTGGGTGCCGACCTACCTCAAGACCGAGCGCGGACTGTCGGTCGTCGGCACCGGCGGCTATCTGACGTTCCTGATCTCGGGCGCCTTCATCGGCTATCTGACCGGCGGTTACCTCACCGACCGGCTGGGCCGGCGGCGCAACATCTGGCTGTTCGCGCTGCTGTCGGCGCTCTGCATCCTGGCGTACGCGAACATCCCGAGCGGCGCCAACACCCTGCTCCTGATACTCGGATTCCCGCTCGGGTTCTGCATGTCGGCGATCTTCAGCGGCTTCGGGTCCTACCTCAGCGAGCTGTACCCGACGGCGGTACGCGGCACGGGGCAGGGCTTCACGTACAACACCGGCCGCGCGGTGGGTGCCGTCTTCCCGACCACGGTCGGCTTCCTGGCGGACAGTTGGGGCGTGGGCGGCGCGCTGGTCTTCGGCGCGATCGGCTACGGCATCGCGGCGCTGGCCCTGTTCGGACTGCCGGAGACGCGCGGGAAGGAGCTGGCGTGAACCGTCCGGTCACCGTCGCGACGGCGGACCAGCCCGTAACCGCCGTCGACGAGCTCGCGCACGCGTGGAGCCCGAGAGCCGCCCGCACCCGGTTCCGGGAGGGGCTCACGGGCCCCACGGCCGGGGTCGCGGCGGGTCACACCCAGGCCAATCTGATCTCGGTGCCCGCCGACTGGGCGTACGACATGCTGCTGTTCTGCCAGCGCAACCCCAAGCCCTGTCCGGTCCTCGACGTGACGGACGCCGGTTCCTGGACGACCGTCCTCGCCGACGGCGCCGACCTGCGCACCGATCTGCCGCGCTACCGGGTGTGGCGGGACGGCGAGTTGGTGGACGAGCCGACGGACGTGCGGGCGCACTGGCGGGGCGATCTGGTGTCGTTCCTGATCGGGTGCAGCTTCACCTTCGAATCGGCGCTGGCCGGGGCGGGCGTCCCGATCCGCCATGTCGAGCAGGGCCGCAACGTCCCGATGTACGTGACCGGCCGGCCGTGCCGTCCGGCGGGGCGGCTGCACGGACCGATGGTGGTGTCCATGCGCCCGGTGCCGCCGCAGCACGTGGCGGCGGCACTGCGGGAGACCGGCCTCCTTCCGGCGGTGCACGGCGGCCCCGTGCACTGCGGCGATCCCTCGGCGCTGGGCATCGCGGACCTCGGCCGGCCCGACTTCGGCGACCCGGTGGAGATGGAGCCGGACGACATCCCGATGTTCTGGGCCTGCGGAGTGACCCCGCAGGCCGCCGTGATGGCCTCACGCCCTCCGTTCGCCATCACCCACGCACCGGGCCAGATGTTCCTGACCGACGCCCGCGACGAGCAGTACCGCATCGTCGCCTGACCACCGGACTGAGGAAACGACGCAACTCATGACCTCGATCGATCTGAACGCCGACCTCGGCGAGGGCTTCGGCCGCTGGCAGCTCACCGACGACGAACGGCTGCTGTCCGTCGTCACCAGCGCCAACGTGGCCTGCGGCTTCCACGCCGGGGACGCGGCCACCATGCGGCGGGTGTGCGAGCAGGCGGCCGAGCGCGGGGTCCGGATCGGCGCCCAGGTCTCCTACCGGGACCTGGCGGGGTTCGGGCGGCGCGCGATGGACGTGCCGCCCGCCGAGCTGGCGGCCGAAGTGGCCTACCAGATCGGTGCCCTGGAGGTCTTCGCACGGGCGGCGGGCACGCGCGTGTCGTACGTCAAGCCGCACGGCGCGCTCTACAACCGCGTCGTGCACGACGAGGAGCAGGCCGGCGCGGTCGTCGAGGGCGTGCTCCTGGCGGACGCCACGCTGCCCGTGCTCGGCCTGCCCGGCTCACGGGTGCTGGAACTGGCCGCCAAGGCCGGACTCCCGGCCGTCACGGAGGCGTTCGCGGACCGCGCGTACACCGAGCGGGGCACGCTCGTGCCGCGCGGCCAGGACGGTGCCGTGCTCACCGATCCGGAGGCCGTCGTGGAGCGCTCGGTGGGCCTGGCCCGCTCGGGCACGGTCACCTCGCACCGCGGGGTCCCGGTCGAGGTACGCGCGCGTTCCCTGTGCCTGCACGGGGACACGCCCGGCGCCGTCGAGCTGGCCCGCCGGGTGCGGGCGCGTCTTGAGGAGTCGGGGATCCTGGTGGAGGCCTTCGCATGAGGGCGCTGCCCGTCGGTGACGACGCCCTGCTCGTCGAGGTGTCCTCGGGCGAGGAGGCCCGGGCGCTGCACGCGGAGCTGCTGCGGCGCCGCGCGCACGGCGCGCTGTCGGTCCGCGAGATCGTTCCCGCGGCCCGGACGGTCCTGCTGGACGGCCTCACCGACCCGGCCCGCCTCGCCACCGAACTGACCACCTCCGACGTACCGCCCGCTCCCCCACGCGCGCGTGAGACCGTCGAACTGCCGGTGCGCTACGACGGCCCGGACCTGGCCGACGTCGCCGCGCACTGGGGCGTGTCCCCCGAGGAGGCCGCCCGGATCCACGCGGGCACCGAATTCAGCGTCGCCTTCTGCGGCTTCGCCCCCGGCTTCGGCTATCTCACCGGCCTTCCGCCGCGCTACGACGTACCGCGCCGGGCCACCCCGCGCACCGCCGTGCCCGCCGGTGCGGTGGCGCTGGCGGGCCCGTACACGGGCGTGTACCCGCGCTCGTCGCCGGGCGGCTGGCAGTTGATCGGCACCACGGACACCGTGCTGTGGGATCACACGCGCGTGCCGGCCGCGCTGCTGTCACCGGGCACGCGCGTGCGCTTCGTTCCCGTGGGGAGCTCATGAGCGACCACGCGCTGTCCGTCGTACGGGCCGGGGCGCTCACCACCGTGCAGGACCTCGGCCGTCCCGGGCACGCCCACCTCGGCGTGCCCCGCTCCGGGGCGCTGGACCGGCCGGCGGCGGCGCTGGTCAACCGGCTGGTCGGCAACCCGCCCGAGGCGGCGGTGCTGGAGACCACGCTCAACGGCTGCACGCTGCGGCCCCGTTCAGCGGTCACCGTGGCTGTCGCCGGTGCGCCCTGCCGGGTCACGGTGGACGGACGCCCGGTCGCCTGGGGCGCCCCGGTGCACGTGCCCGCGGGTGCGCTCCTGGATGTCGGCGCGGCCAGTTCGGGCGTACGCGGCTATGTGGGCGTGTGCGGCGGCATCGCCGTCGAGCCGGTCCTCGGCAGCCGCTCCACGGACCTGCTGTCCGGCCTCGGTCCACCGCCCCTCACGGACGGCGCGGTGCTGCCCCTGGGCTCACCGACGCGGCCCCACGCACGCGTGGACTTCGCCCCGCAGCCGGCGCCCCCCGCCGAGCTGGTGCTGCGCGTGACCCTGGGCCCGCGCGACGACTGGTTCACGGCGGCGGCCGTGCGTGCCTTCACCTCTCGCGTGTACCGCGTCTCCGCCGCGAGCAACCGCATCGGGCTGCGCACCGAGGGCCCCGCCCTGGAACGGGCGCTCACTCGCGAACTCCCCAGCGAGGGCGTGGTCCTGGGCGCGGTCCAGGTCCCGCCCGACGGCAGGCCGGTCGTGTTCCTGGCCGACCACCCGACGACGGGCGGATACCCGGTGATCGCCGTCGTCCGCGCGGCCGGCCTCCCGGCCGCCGCACAGGCCGTACCGGGCACGCCGGTCCGCTTCGTGGCGGTACGCCGTCGCTGACCGCTGTGCGATCCCTTCCCCGCTATGCCGCCTCCGGTTCGGGCTGGGGCTCCTGGACCGACCGCTGTCCGGGCACGGGCACCGACAGCCCCTCCGGCAGGGACAGGTGCTCAGGGACCAGCCGGTGGTCGGACACGGACAGCCCTTCCGACAGGGACAGGTGCTCGGGCAACCCCATCGGCTCATGCATCCGCCGCTGCTCGGGCAGCCCATCCAGCTCCGGCACCCGCCGCTGTTCGGGCGCCGGCCCCGTCGGCTCGGGCGCCGACAGCGCGGCCAGGGCCCTGGACACCGAGTGTGCCGCTCGCAGGTCGAGCCGGTCGCTGGTGCCCCGCGCGCGGTGCCGCATCTCGACGACGGCGAGGCGCACCAGTTGCGGCAGCAGGTCGTTGCAGCGCCGGATCATCCAGGCGGTACCCGCGGTTGCCAGCCACAGCAGGCTCGCCGACTTGGTGGGCGGCGGAAACTCGGGCTCGGGCGAGGGCGCCGTCTGCGTCGCGATGCCCCGGTGCCTGAGCATCGCGTGGAAGCGCAGCGCGATCTGCCGGTGCCCGCGCTCCCCCGGATGCAGCCGGTCCGAGCTCCACATCGCGCGGTCCATGATCCAGGGGTCGTCGACGGCGTGCAGATGCACCGCCCCGTACCGCTCGGACAGCGTGTGGACCACCGTGTTGACCGCCCGCTGCCTGCGGGCCAGCGGATTGCCCAGCACCCCCGGCAGACCCAGCATCGTGCCCGGGTCGGGCAGACAGGCCGTGAGCACGGCCGTGCCCTGACGGGTGAACGACTCGTAGACCTTGTCGAGGCGCTGGGCGATCTTCTCGATGTCGAAGGTGCTGCGCAGGGTGTCGTTGACGCCCACCAGGACGGACGCGACGTCCGGGCGCAGTTCCAGCGCGGCCGGTAGCTGGGTCTCCAGCACGTCCCGCGTCTGTGCCCCGCTGACCGCGAGGTTGGTGAACTCGGCGGACGGTTCGGACAGCCCGCCGGCGAGCAGCGCTGCCCAGCCGCGCCACGTGTTTCCCACGCGATCGCCGACCCCCTCGGTCAGGGAGTCCCCGAGAGCGACGTAACGGAGCGGTCTCATGCTGCGCCCTCCGCACGCACGAAGGGACGCGCCGGCAGAGCGGCGTCGTGCGCGGTGAGGAAGGCGTCAACCGCCGTGCCCCAGCCGAAGCACTCCGCACGCGCGCGTGCCGCCTCCCGGCGCTCACGCTCGGGACGGTCGAGGATCATCTCCACGGCGTCCGCGAAGGCGTCCCCGTTGTCCGCGGCGGTGGCCCCGGCGGAACCGATCACCTCCGGCAGCGCGGAGGACGCGCTCGCCACGACGGGTGTACCGCAGGCCATGGCCTCCAGCGCGGCCAGCCCGAACGTCTCGGCGGGCCCGGGGGCCAGCGCGACGTCGGCGGAGGCCTGGAGCGCGCCCAGCAGACTCCGGTCGGCGACGTGGCCGAGGAACGTGACCGGCAGGTCCCGCTCCTGCGCCCGCTTCTCAAGCCCCGCGCGCAGCGGGCCGTTCCCCGCCACCACCAGCACGGCGCGCACTCCACGCCGGCGCAGCGACTCCAGGGCGTCGAGGGCGGTGCCGGGCCGCTTCTCCACGGAGAGCCGGGAGCACATCACCAGCAGCGTCTCGTCCGCCCGCGCGTGGGTGGTGCGCAGCGCGGCGTCGCGCAGGGTGGGGCGCCGGTTCATCAGGTCGACGCCCAGCGGAGCCCGTACGACGTTGCGGGCGCCGATCCGCACGAACTCCCGCTCGGCGAACTCGGTGGTGCACACGACCCTCGAGTACGTGTGGGCGGTACGGACGTTGAGGGCGTCGGCGGCACGCCGGGACATGTTCTCCGACAGGCCCCAGGTGCGCAGCACGCCGTCGGCGGTCTCGTGGGAGACCATCACGGCGGGCACCCGGGCGCGGCGGGCCCACTTGCCGGTCCAGCGCAGCGTGGTGCGGTCGGAGACCTCCAGGCGGTCGGGTGCGAGTTCCTCCAGGAGGGAGGCGACCCGCCGCTTGTCGATGAGAACGCGGTAGCCGCCGGTGCCGGGCAGCATCGGGCCGGGCAGGGTGATCACCCGCCCCTGCTCGGTCTCGCAGTCGCTGTACTTCTCACCGGGCACGATCAGGACGGGGTCGTGGCCCGCCAGCTTGAAGCCCTTGCCCAGCTCGCGCAGTGCGGTGCGCAGCCCCCCGGAGGCGGGCGCGACGAAGTTCGCGAGCCGGACGATCCGCAGGCCGGTCATGCCGCCACCACCGCCCGGCGGGCGGCGAGCACATCGGCGTAGTGGCCGATCAGTTGGTCGCCGATGGCCGCCCAGGTGCGGCCGTTCACCGTGGCGTGTCCGGCGGCGCCGTACGCGGCCCGCAGCGCCGGGTCGGCGACGAGGGACCGCACGGCGTTCCGTACGGCGTCGGCGT
Organism: Streptomyces sp. NPDC036764; assembly: GCF_055609385.1. Classification (NCBI taxonomy): domain Bacteria; kingdom Bacillati; phylum Actinomycetota; class Actinomycetes; order Kitasatosporales; family Streptomycetaceae; genus Streptomyces; species Streptomyces sp. NPDC036764. The sequence goes on along the minus strand of NZ_JBVJPT010000014.1, from coordinate 258,938 downwards.
CCCGCGGCGGCACCAGCAGGCCGGTACGGCCGTGGTCGACCAGGTCGAGCGGACCGCCCGCGGCGGGCGCGACGACGGGCACACCGCTGGCCATGGCCTCCTGCACGGTCTGGCAGAAGGTCTCGAACGGACCGGTGTGGGCGAAGATGTCGAACGAGGCGAAGATCCGGGCGAGGTCGTCTCCGCCGCGGCGGCCCAGGAAGACCGCGCCGGGCAGCGCCTCGGCGAGCGCGGGCTGGCTCGGCCCGTCACCGACGATGACGACCTTGACGCCGGCCAGGCCGCACACCCCGGAGAGCAGCTCGATGTGCTTCTCCGGGGCGAGCCGCCCGACGTAGCCGACGATGACCTCGCCGTTCGGGGCGATTTCGCGGCGCAGCTTCTCGTCGCGGAGCTCGGGTCGGAAGCGGGCGGTGTCCACGCCGCGTGCCCACAGCTTGAGCCGGGGCACTCCGTGGGCCTCCAGGTCGTTCATGGACGCGCTGGAGGGGACGAGGGTGAGGTCGGCGGCGGAGTGGACGGACCGTATGCGCCGCCAGGCGGCGGCCTCGCCGGCGCCCATGTAGGTGCGGGCGTATCCGGCCAGGTCGGTCTGGTAGACGGCGACGGCGGGGATGCCGAGCCGGGCGGCGGCGGCCATGCCGCGCACACCGAGGACGAAGGGGCTGGCCAGGTGCACGACGTCGGGCCGGTGCTGGATCAGCGCGGCGGCGAGGCGCCGGCTGGGGAGCGCGACCCTGACCTGGGGATAGCCGGGGAGCGGGAGGGAGGGGACATGGACGACGGGGCAGGGCGCCATGGAGGCGGCTGCCTTGTTCCCGGGAGCGGGAGCCGGTGCGACGACGAGGGGCACGTGACCGCGATCGACGAGGTGTCGGGCGGTCTGGAGCGCGCAGTGGGCCACGCCGTTCACATCGGGGGGAAAGGATTCGGTCACGATGACGACACGCATACCCGTGTTGTCGCCGTGCTGGACGTGGCCGCGTCAAAGTGGATCTTTCCGAACGACAAACGTCCCATGAGCGTTCCGCTGCGCACCCGAGCGGGTCAGGTCACGTCCATGCGTGCCTGACCCGCTGGTCATCCGGAGTTCACCCGGCGGGCGGATCTCCCTGAAATTCACAGGGTGGACACATGTCCCGCCCGTCGGTCAGCCGGCGGTCGGGTCGGGCCCGATCCGGCTGCGTACGGCGGTCTGGACCTCGGCCTCCTCGGCCGGATCGGCGGCGAGCCGGCGCAGTCGCTCGACGACGCGCGTGTCCCCGGTCTCGGCGTGCCGGGCGGCGATCTCGCGGGTGGTCTCCTCGCAATCCCAGAGGCATTCGACGGCGAATCCGGACGGGAAGGAGGGGTCGGTGGCGGCGAGGGCACGGGCGGTGCGGCCGCGCAGGTGGGACGAGGCGGTCTCGCGATAGATGTGGCGCAGCACGGGGGCTGCGCAGGCGATGCCGAGCCGTCCGGTGCCGTCGACGAGGGTCCACAGCGTCGGGGCGTCGGGGCCCTCGCCGCGTACGGCTTCTCGTAGCGCGGCCAGGACGAGGTCCTTGTCCTCGGCTCCGCCCCGGCAGGAGAGCATGCGTCCGGCGGCGGCACCGAGCGGATCGGGCCGTCGGGCCCAGCCGCGCGCCCGGTCGACGGCGGCGACGCTGCGCATGCGCTCGAAGGCGTCGACGGCGGCCTCCACGACGGCGGGTGTGCCGGTGACCACGGCCGCCTCGATCAGGTCGAGGGCGTCCGGGTCGTTGCTGTCGGCGAGGTAACGCAGGGCGGTACAGCGGGCTCCGTCGAAGCCGTCCTCGGCGGCGGCGACGATCTCGGGCCGGTCCTCGGGGCCCGCGACGGCCATGAGGCACCGGGCGGCCGGCACATGGAGCGCGGCACCACGTTCCATGCCCTGCTGGGCCCACTCGAAGACCGCCTGCACGCTCCACCCCGGACGGGGCCCGGTAGGTCGCATCTGGCGCTGCCAGCGGTCGAAACAGCCGGCCTCCTGAGCGGCACGCACGCGCGTGGCGATCGATTCGCGCGGATCCTTTGCCCACAGCCGCCACGGCCGCGGCTCGAAGGCGTCGCGTACGGCGGAGGCCAGCTCGGCCTCGCCCTCGGGATCGGCCGGGAAACGCGCGAGCACGGGCGCGGCCAGGGCGCGCAGCCCGGTGTCGTCGTCCCTGAGCGCGAGTTCGTCCAGCGCCCAGGCCCAGTTGGAGCCCGAGGCGGCGTACCTGCGCAGCAGTTGCAGGGCGTCCCGCCTGCCGTAGGACGCGAGGTGGCCGAGTACGGCGAGGGCCAGCCCCGTGCGGGACTCCTCGGTGTCGAGGGCGTCCTCGACGTCGAAGAGATGGGCCTCGATCTCGTCCAGCTCGCCGTTCAGGTCGAGGTAGAGACGGGCGTAGTACAGGGAGCGGTTCTCCACCTGCCAGTCGTGGCGGGGGTCCCGCAGCACGCAGTGGTTCAGGGCCGCGAGCGCCTCGGCCCGCGGGGCGGTGAGCGCGTGCAGTGTGCCGTCGCCGCGGCCCCGCTGGAGCAGGCCGAGCAGCGTTCCGCTGGGCGCTATGACCGGTTCGAACATGGGAAACAGCCTCACATCAAGCGTCGACGCAACCGGGGTTCTTGCTTCACCTGGCCGCGTGACAACACGTCGGGGCGCCCGCCGTTTCCTGCTTGCTGTAGACCATCTTCCTCTGCCTCTCGTCGGTGGCCCATGCGGACCGATCACGGCCCGCGCGGTGCGGCAACACCTGCCCAGCCATCGCGTCCGTGAATCACGACGTCATGATGACTCGGCACTTCCATCTGCCGCGACCGAAATTTCGGCGGCCCTGTACCGCCTCCCCCGTTTTCTGTGTTCTAGCTGGTCAGCGCTTCGGCTCAGTGAGCCCCGAATAGTTCGAGCAGCTCGGCCTTGGCGAACATGCGGGCGGTGTCGACCGCCGACGGCGTGCCCTCGGCCGGGTCGGCACCGCTCTCCAGAAGGACCTTGATCACTTCCGTCTCACCCTTGAAGACGGCACCGGCGAGTGGCGTCTGGCCTCGGTCGTTGACACGGTTCGCCTCGGCGCCCCGGGCGAGCAGGGCGCGCACCGCGTCCGCGTGGCCGTGATAGGCGGCGAGCATCACGAGGGAGTCGCCGCGGTCGTTGGTGAGGTTGGCCGGAACGCCGGCGTCGACGTACGCCACGAGCGCCTCGGTCTGCCCCTGCCGGGCCAGATCGAAGATCTTGGTCGCCAGCTCCACGACCTCGGGGTCGGGGGCATCAGTCATCGGCCGGACCGCCTCTCACTACGTACACGGGGACTGCAGGCTGCTGTGGGGAGCAAGGGTACGGCCGGCGAGCGGTGCTCGGCCGTACGAGTGATTCGCCAGCGTACTGGCTAGCGCGGCACATGACCCGGTGCGCCCGAGGCAAAGATCATCGCAGACACAGCCGGACGCGACACCCAAGCTCATCCGGTCAAGGACACTCCGCCACCCGGGGGAAATCTGCCGAATTTCACCCAGTTGCACCTTTTATCGTATGGATACATCCTGTGAGCCTGGAAGTACTCATGGTGACTGTCCCCACAATCCAGGAGCACTCACATGATCCTCTCCATCTCAGGCGTCGTTCTGCTCGGCATCGTCGTCTTCATCTTCTTCCGCAAGGACGGGCTGAAGGCGTCGCACGCCCTGATCTCGGCCCTGTTCGGCTTCTATCTGGCAAGCACGGCGATCGCCCCGAGCATCAAGGCCGGCGGCGAGAGCCTCGCGAGCCTCCTGGGCGGCATCCAGTTCTGACGCCGCCCCACCCGCCCGTACGCACCTGTAGGAGACAGCAGTGGCCCGCCGCCCCCTCCCCCGCATCCTGAGCACAGGCAGCGCGCAGATCGCCCGGAGCCGGGATCTGGCCCGGGCGCAGTTCGCCCGAAGCCGGGAGCTGGCCCGGACGGCCGGCGACAGCGCCTCTGACGTCCTCCATCCACTGATCACGATCACCCGTGGTCTGCGCCGGCTGGCCTCGGCCGGGCGGCGCAGATGGGCCGAGACCCCCAAGGACAGGCGCGGAGCGCTGCTGTTCATGGTGGCCTCGGTGATCCTGGTCGTGGCGCTCGTGCCGTACGGGCCGCTGCTCGCCGTCATCACCGTGATGGCGGCGGCAGCCTGGCAGGGCCGGGACCGCCGGCCGGCGACGCCGGACGGCCCCGACGAGTCCCAGCGGGAGCGACTGCAGGCGCTGTACGAGGCGCTGGTCCCGTACTTCTCCGCGGCCGACGACCCGGCCCCGCTGTACACCCACGGCGGCGAGTGGGAGAAGGCCTTCCCGGAGTTCGACTTCGACGGCACCGGGCGCGTCAGCCGGCTCCTCGTGCGCTACCCGGCCTACTTCACCGACGGCGAGGCCCAGGCCCGCGCTCGGATCGAGCATCTGCTGACGACGAAGTCCGGCCGCGGCCGGGAGTACCACTTCGACTGGGACGAGGAGGGCAACGAGCTCACCGTCACCGTCCTCGCCCCGCTGCCCACCGACATCGCCGCCCAGCGTTTCGTCACGGCCCCCGGCGAGACCGTCCTCGGCTTCACCGACCCCAGCGCGGTCCAGCGGACGCTTCCCCTGACCCATGGCGCCCAGCAGCGCGACGTGCCGCCGGTCGTCTGGCGCACCGGCATCCGCTCCACCGAGCCGCACCTGCTGGTCGTCGGCCAGCCGGGCAGCGGCACCTCGACCCTGCTGCGCTCCATCGCGCTCCAGGCCCTCCAGTACGGCGATGTCGTCATCGTCGAGGGCGGCAGCACCGGCGAGTACGCCTGCCTGACCGGACGGGACGGCGTCCTGGCCGTCGAGTGCGGGCTGGCCGGGGCTCTTGCCAGCATGGAGTGGGCCGCGACGGAGACGGAGCGGCGCCTGATCGCCGTGAACCGGGCCCGGCAGGCCGGCAACCCCCCGCCGGACGACACCAAGCGTCCGCTGTGGCTCCTGCTGGACCGCCCGACCGCGTTCACCCACCTCGCCTCCGCGGACGGCCGCAGGGACCCGCAGTCCCTGCTCCAGGTGCCCCTGCGGCACGGCCGCGCGGCGAGCGTCACGGTGGTCGTGGCCGAGCAGTGGGACACCATGGACGCCCTGTCCGACGCGGTACGGCAGCACACACGCGCGCGTGTCGTGCTCGGCCCCGCGACGGCCCCGCAACTGGAGTCGGCCCTGGGCGCCCCTCCGCACACCACGCCGGTCGCCGACGTCCCGCCCGGTCGCGGCTACGCCCGTCTGGGCACCGGCCCCGTCCATCGCCTCCAGGTCCCGGCGACCCCCGACCCCTACGACGACGCGACGAGCGACGCCCACCGCCAGGCGGTGCTGGAGCTGCTGCCGGAGCGGACGGCGCCGGTGGAGGCGGAGCGGTTGACCGACCTGGAGAAGGCCGAACCGGAGCCGGTCCCCGCGGACGCCGTGGTCGCGGAGACGACCTGACCGCCCTCGGCCGAGGGGGGTCCTGCCGAGACGGCAGCGCCCGGCCAAGGGCGGCCCTGACGACAAGGCGGCACTCGGCCGAGGGCGGCCCTGACGAGACGGCAGCGCCCGGCCAAAGGCGGCCCTGACGAGACGGCAGCGCCCGGCCAAAGGCGGCCCTGACGACAAGGCAGCGCCCGGCCAAGGGCGGCCCTGACGACAAGGCAGCGCGTGCCTGCGTCGGCCCCCTCGCCGCTCAGGCGACGAACGGCCGTACCGACTCCCCCGCTCCGCTGACCCCGCTCACGCCGCTCTCCACCAGCCGGGCCGCCGCGGCGAGCCTGACCGCGGCCTCCTCGGCCACCGCGCCCCCCACGGTGAACGGCAGCCGCACATACCCCTCGAAGGCCCCGTCCACCCCGAACCGGGGCCCGGACGGCACCCGTACTCCGACCCGCTCGCCCGCCTCCGCGAGCCGCGACCCGGACAGGCCCCCGGTGCGGACCCACAGCGTGAGCCCGCCCCCGGGCACCTCGAACTCCCACTCGGGCAGCTCCCGCCGCACCGCCGCGACCAGCGCGTCCCGGTTCTCCCGGGCCTGCCCCCGCCGCACGTCCACGGCCTGCTCCCAACCCCCGGTGCCGAACAGCCAGTTCACAGCGAGCTGCTCCAGCACGGGCGTGCCCAGATCGGCGTAGGCGCGTGCGGCCACGAGGCTGCGGATCACATCCGGAGCCGCCCGCACCCAGCCGATCCGCATGCCCGCCCAGAAGGCCTTGCTGGCCGACCCGACGGTGATCACGGTCGAGCCGGCGGGGTCGAAGGCGCAGACGGGCCGCGGCATCTCGATGTCCGGGTCGAGCCAGAGCTCGCTCATCGTCTCGTCGGCGACCAGCACCGTCCCGGCCGAGCGCGCCGTGTCGACCAGCCGCCGCCGCTGGTCGTCGTCGGCCAGCGCCCCGGTCGGGTTGTGGAAGTCGGCGACGACATAGGCGATCCGCGGCGCCGCCTCCCGCAGCACCTGCCGCCACCGGTCGATGTCCCAGCCGGCCAACCCCTCGGCCATGGCCACGGGCACCAGCCGCGCCCCGGCCTCCCGCATGAGCTGCAGGATGTTCGCGTACGACGGCGACTCGACCGCGATCCGCTCACCGCGGCCCGCGAACAGATGGCAGATCGCGTCGATCGCGCCCATCGCCCCGGTCGTCACCATGATCTGCTCGGGCATGGTCGGAATTCCGCGCTCGGTGTACCGCTCGGCGATCATCGACCGCAGCGCGGGCAGCCCGGCCGGATAGTCGCCGTGGGTGTGGGCGTACGGCGGCAGTTCCTCCAGGGCGCCCTGGACGGCACGGGTCAGCCATGGCTCGGGTGCGGGCAGCGCCGCGCAGCCCAGGTCGATGATGGAGCCGAGCGCCTCCGGCGGCAGCGGCTCAAGGCCGCGCGCGGGCAGCGGGTTCCCGGCCGGTACGGCCGTCCAGCTCCCGGCCCCGCGCCGCGACTCCAGGAAACCCTCGCTGCGCAGCGCCTCGTAGGCGGCGGCCACGGTCGTACGGCTCACGGACAGCGCGAGGGCCAGCTCACGCTCGGCGGGCAGCCGCGCGGCGACCGGAACGCGGCCCTCCAGGACGAGCAGCCGGATGCCGTCGGCCAGCGCCCGATACGCGGGCGGACGTTTGCTGCCCGGCCCCGCGGGGCGATCCTGCTGGGAGGTGAGGAGCCGGGCGAGCTGCGCGGCGCCCACCGCGGAAGTCCACTGCGCCATGATTTCCAGTCCACCTTCTCCGAATTGGCCATGGATGGCGTTACATCCCAAGCCACAGGGTGTCATGCATCAGGCCACTACCACCACAGGGGGGCACGTCTTGTCCACGCAGGGGCATGTCACACAGCGGCTCACGCAGGGGCATCTCGTACGACGGCTGTCGCAGCTCTACATCGGGCTCGCGCTGTACGGCGTGAGCTCGGCACTGCTCGTCGAGGCGGGCCTCGGCCTGGAGCCCTGGAACGTGCTGCACCAGGGCCTCGCCGAGCTGACCGGCCTCACCATCGGCGTCGTCTCGATCGTCGTCGGAGCGGCGGTGCTGCTGCTGTGGATCCCGCTGCGGCAGCGCCCGGGCCTCGGCACGGTCTCCAACGTCTTCGTGGTCGGCATCGCCATGGACACCACGCTCGCCCTGACCCCCGAGGCGCACACCCTGGCCGTCCGGATCCCCCTTCTCCTGGCCGGCATCCTGCTCAACGGCGTCGCCACCGGCCTCTACATCGCCGCCCGCTTCGGCCCCGGCCCCCGGGACGGCCTGATGACCGGCCTGCACCGGCGCACCGGCCGCTCGATCCGCCTGATGCGCACGGCCGTCGAGATCGCGGTCGTGGTGACCGGCTTCGCCCTCGGCGGCACCGTGGGCATCGGCACCCTCCTGTACGCCCTGTCGATCGGCCCGCTCGCCCAGTTCTTCCTGCGGATGTTCGCCGTCCCCACGGCATCCGACGGCAGCACGGTCGTTGCCACCGGGCAACCCCGGGGAGCGATACTGCGTCCGTGAGCACCACGCGGATACGCCACCCCTACCTCGACCACCCCGGCCCGATCCCCTTCGCCCATCGGGGCGGGGCGGCGGACGGCCTGGAGAACACCGAGTTCCAGTTCCGGCGCGCGGTCGAAGCGGGCTACCGGTACATCGAGACCGACGTCCACACCACGCGCGACGGCAAGCTCGTCGCGTTCCACGACTCGACCCTGGACCGGGTGACGGACGGGGCGGGCCGGATCGCCGACCTGCCCTGGGCCGACGTACGGCAGGCGCGCGTGGCCGGCAAGGAGCCGGTGCCCCTGTTCGAGCAGTTGCTGGAGACCTTTCCCGACGTCCGCTGGAACGTCGACCTCAAGGCGGAGCCGGCGCTTCACCCCTTCCTGGAGCTCATCGAACGCACCAACGCCTGGGACCGCATCTGCGTCGGCTCCTTCTCCGAGGCCCGTGTCGTCCGCGCCCAGCGACTGGCCGGCCCCCGCCTCGCGACGTCGTACGGCACCCGGGGCGTTCTGAACCTGCGGCTGCGCTCCTGGGGAGTGCCGGCGGCGCTGCGCGGTTCGGCGGTCGCCGCCCAGGTGCCCGAGACGCAGTCCGGCATCCAGGTGGTGGACCACCGCTTCGTGCGCACCGCCCACGCGCGCGGGCTCCAGGTGCACGTGTGGACCATCAATGATCCCGATGTGATGCACCGGCTCCTGGACCTGGGAGTCGATGGCATCATGACCGATCACATCGACACGTTGCGCAAGGTCATGGAGGACCGGGGCGTCTGGGTCTGACCCGGTCCGCGGCTCGCTCCGCCCTCGCGCGGGATCATCACGGGGAAGCGAGGGCACGGGGTGGGCACCGATACCGTGCGAACCGACGCGGCGGACGAGGCCGCGGGACGGCGGCGCGAGCAGCGCGGCTGGTACTTCTACGACTGGGCGTGCTCCGTCTACTCGACGAGCGTGCTCACCGTGTTCCTCGGCCCCTATCTGACGTCGGTCGCCGAGGAGGCGGCGGACGCGGACGGGTTCGTCCACCCTCTGGGCATCCCGGTGCGTGCGGGCTCCTTCTTCGCGTACTCGGTGTCCCTGTCGGTCATCGTGGCCGTCCTGGTGATGCCCCTGGTGGGCGCTGCCGCCGACCGCAGCGGCCGCAAGAAGCCCCTGCTCGCGGTCGCCGCCTACGTGGGAGCGGCCGCCACCACGGCCATGTTCTTCCTGGGCGGCGAGCGCTATCTGCTCGGCGGATTCCTGCTGGTGGTGGCGAACGCGGCCCAGTCGGTCGCGATGCTGCTCTACAACTCCTACCTCCCGCAGATCGCCCCGCCGGAGGAACGCGACGCGGTCTCCTCGCGCGGCTGGGCCTTCGGCTACGCGTCGGGCTCGCTGATGCTGGTCGTGAACCTGGTCCTGTACCTGGCGCACGACTCCTTCGGCGTCTCGGAGAGCACGGCCGTCCGCATCTGTCTGGCCTCGGCCGGCCTGTGGTGGGGCGCCTGGGCGCTCATCCCGCTACGGCGACTGCGCGACCGCCGCTCCACCGGCGACCCCGGGACCAGGAAGTCGGGCGCGATGGGTTTCCGGCAGCTCGCCGCGACGATCCGCGACATGCGCCGCCACCCGCTGACGCTCGCCTTCCTGCTCGCCTACCTGATCTACAACGACGGCATCCAGACGGTGATCTCCCAGGCGTCGATCTACGGCTCCGAGGAACTGGGCCTCGGGCAGTCAACCCTCATCGGCGCCGTGCTGCTGGTCCAGGTGCTGGCGGTGGCGGGGGCGCTGGGGATGGGACGGCTGGCCCGGATCTACGGGGCGAAGCGGACGATCCTCGGCTCACTCGTCGCGTGGACGGTGACATTGGCCGCCGGGTACTTCCTGCCGGCCGGGGCGCCGGTGTGGTTCTTCGTCCTCGCGGCCGGCATCGGGCTGGTCCTGGGCGGCAGCCAGGCCCTGTCCCGGTCCCTGTTCTCGCATCTCGTCCCGCCGGGGAAGGAGGCCGAGTACTTCTCCGCGTACGAGCTCAGCGACCGCGGCATGAGCTGGCTGGGCCCACTTCTGTTCGGGCTCACCTACCAGCTCACCGGAAGTTACCGGGACGCGATCATCTCCCTGGTGGCCTTCTTCATACTCGGATTCGTCCTGCTCGCGAGGGTTCCGGTACGCAGGGCGATCGGCGACGCGGGCAACCCGGTGCCGACGACGATTTAGCGTTCCGAGTGAAAGGGCGGTAGTGTACGCGTTTGGCCTGCCAGGCGTACCGTTACTGCGCGTCAAAGATGCCGAAACGCTGGGTTACATCTGCTAGCAGATGTGACAAACCGGGCGCCGGTGGGTACGACATTGGTCAGCAAGGCTGCGGCTACGACGGCGACGCACGACCCGGAACGTGACGCGGAACGGGAATCTTTACCGCCGACCGGACGTTGACCGGATGACGACGACAGCGACACCTGTCCTGTGGGCGACAAGCCCGGGAGGCACGATTCATGAGTGAGCGAGCTCTTCGCGGCACGCGCCTCGTGGTGACCAGCTACGAGACGGACCGCGGCATCGACCTGGCCCCGCGCCAGGCCGTGGAGTACGCATGCGAGAAGGGGCACCGGTTTGAGATGCCCTTCTCGGTCGAGGCGGAGATCCCGCCGGAGTGGGAGTGCAAGGTCTGCGGGGCCCAGGCACTCCTCGTGGACGGCGACGGCCCTGAAGAGAAGAAGGCCAAGCCCGCGCGTACACATTGGGACATGCTGATGGAGCGGCGTACCCGCGAGGAACTCGAAGAGGTCCTCGAGGAACGTCTTGCGGTCCTGCGCTCCGGGGCGATGAACATCGCAGTTCACCCCCGGGACAGCCGCAAGTCCGCATAGTCCCTGCGCGGCTTGGATTTACCAGGTAACGCGTACAACCGCGGGCGCCGTACGTCTTGATGACGTACGGCGCCCGCGGTTTTCGTGTTTTTCGTGTGCCCGGTTTCGGGTGCGGGGCGACGAGTCGACGCGCATCAGTGGGATACGAGGGGACCGGGACCCGGCCCCGTCAGCCCCGTCGGCGGCTCAGCCGGTCAGCGGCGGCCGCGGCCCCTGCGGGGCGTCACCCGGCTCGTCCCGGATGACCTCACCCTGCACGACCTTGCCGTCGGGGCGGTGAATGCGAGCCTGCTGGAAGGCGTCACCGAACGAACCGGAGGTCGCCTCGCGCAGCTTGCGGTCGAAGGTCCGCTCGGCATAGCGGCTCAGGGCCTTCTGGACCGGCGGTATCAGCAGGACCAGGCCCAGCGCGTCCGAGATCAGGCCCGGCAGCATGATCAGCAGGCCGCCCAGCATCATCAGCCCGTTGCCACCGCCGTCGGCCGGGGTGCCGCCGCGCTGGAGCGCCTCGTTCAGCGCCTGGAAGGCGCGCCGGCCCGCCCGCTTGATCACCACCGAGCCGCGCACCAGACCGGCGACCAGCAGCAGGAACACCGCGAGCCCGCCGATCGCGTCCGCGACCACGGTCAGCAGCCAGATCTCCAGCACCAGCCACGCGGCGATGCCCAGCGGCAGGAAGGTGCGCAGCCGGGAACGCCGGGGCCGGGCGGGATACGTAGGGGTCGGTGCGCCAGTCGTCATGCGTCCAGTGTGCCTGGGCGCGGCTCAGAGCGGGATAAACGGACGGCGGCGCCTGCCGTACGGTCGCGGGACGCGGCCGGCGCGGCTTTCACCGACGCCGAGGCCCCGGTCGCGGAGCCGCGCCTAGTGCCCTACGCCTGCGACTGCGGGGGCTGCTTGGGCTGCGGCTGCTGCGGTGAGGCCGGCTTGGAGCGGCTCAGCAGCTTGCCCACCCGCTCCTGCGCTCCCCAGGTGGTGACCCGCCACAGCGCCTCGACCAGGATGTCGCGGCTCATCTTCGAGTCACCGAGCTCCCGCTCGACGAAGGTGATCGGCACCTCCACCACGTGGTAGCCGGCCTTGACCGCGCGGCGGGCGAGGTCGACCTGGAAGCAGTAGCCCTGGGAGGCGACGTCGTCCAGGCCGAGGCCCTCGAGCGTCTCGCGGCGGAAGGCCCGGTAGCCGCCGGTGATGTCGCGCAGCGGCAGGTCCAGGGCGACGCGGGAGTACAGGCTGCCGCCGCGGGAGATGAACTCCCGGGACTTGGGCCAGTTCACGACCCGGCCGCCCGGCACCCAGCGCGAGCCGAGCACGAGGTCGGCACCCTTGAGGGCGGTCAGCAGGCGGGGCAGCTCCTCGGGCTGGTGGGAGCCGTCGGCGTCCATCTCGATCAGGACGCCGTAGTCGTGCTCCATGCCCCAGCGGAAGCCCGCGAGGTAGGCCGCGCCGAGGCCCTCTTTGCCCTTACGGTGCAGGACCTGGACGTGGTCGTCCTCGGCGGCCAGCTCGTCCGCGAGCTTGCCGGTGCCGTCGGGGCTGTTGTCGTCGGCCACCAGAACATGCGCGTCCGGCACCGCCCCCCGGACCCGGCCGACGATGCTCTTGATGTTCTCCGCCTCGTTGTAGGTCGGAATGATCACCAACGCCGTGCCGAGCGGACCGAACCGCTTCCCCCGGTCCTGTGCCGCGAGGGTCCCGTCGCCGTCGTTCACTGCTGCCCCTTCATCTCTACGCAGAGGACCACCATAGTGGTCGCGGCCTGCGCTGACGTGACAGCACGTTCGTATGGCGGTGCCGATTGCGCAAGAGCGGGGTAAGTACGGGTTTCGCGCGGCCCGTGCTCCGGTGCACGCACGCTGCGGATGGGGGCCCGGCGCCCTTCGGGCCGACCTGGGACCCGCTGGCTGCGGGTCGACCGAAAGCCGTTGTCTACTGAGCGCCCGGGCCCCATCCGGGTCACACCTCCCCGACCGGCCGGAAAGTTCCGTCGTCGCCGCGCGAGCGCTGAGCCTGGCTCCCAGTGGCGGTGCCCGGTGCGGCACACCGTCCCTGACCCAGCGGCGTTGCGACGAGATCCCGGAAGTTCCGCGGTTGCCCGGTCGGGCGTCCGGTGGTGGACTCGGCCGAACCTACCGGCCTCGGGCCTGCGCCTGTCAACAGCCGTTTGACCTGCGGCTTTTAACCCATTTCGCTGGTCGAAGCAGAGGATGCGCAGGTCGCGCGACGGGGCGGCGCGCGGTGATCGGGTTCGCGCCACCCCGGGAGATCACTCGCCCGGCCGTACGAAGACCGTTCGTCCGCCCACCACCGTGCTCAGGCAGACCGGCAGGTCACGGCCCGGGGTCAGGTCGGGCAGGCCGGGGGTGCCGGAGCGCGGGTCGGTGGACCAGCGCGCGACCCGGTCGTCGGGTGCCTGGACCACCAGTTCTTCGGTGCGCCACACGGCGTAGTCGGCGGGCGCGCCCGGCACCAGGACGCCCGCGTCGTCGCGTCCGATCGCCCGCCAGCCGCCGCGCGTGTGCGCCGTGAACGCGGCGCGCACGGACACCCGGTGCTCGGGCGTGTGGTGGAAGGCCGCCGCGCGGACCGTGCCCCAGGGGTCGAGGGGCGTGACGGGGCTGTCGGAGCCGAAGGCGAGCGGGACGCCCGCGCGCAGCAGCGCCGCGAAGGGGTTCAGGGAGCGGGCGCGCTCGGCGCCGAGGCGCTGGGCGTACATCCCCTCCGCGCCGCCCCACAGCGCGTCGAAGGCCGGCTGCACCGAGGCCGTCAGGCCCAGCTCGGCGAAGGCGGCCACGGCCTCGGGGGTCAGCATCTCGGCGTGCTCGACCCGGTGCCGGGCGGCGCGGACGCGGGCGAGGCCGACCTTCTCGGCGGCGGCGCGCACGCCCTCCACGACGGCGGTCACGGCCGCGTCGCCGATCGCGTGGAAGCCCGCCTGGACGCCGGCCTCGGTGCAGGCGGCGACATGGGCGGCGACGGCGGCCGTGTCGAGGTAGGCGGTGCCGGTGTGGTCGGCGTCGGCGTACGGCTGGTGCAGACAGGCCGTGTGCGAGCCGAGGGCGCCGTCGACGAACAGGTCACCGGCCGCGCCGAGCGCGCCCAGCTCGCGCGCCTTGGCCACGTCCTGCTCGGCCCAGTAGCCGACGACCCGCGGCCCGGCCTCCTCGGCGGCGAGCCGGAGCAGCCCGGTGAAGTCGTCCTCGGAGGAGATGTCCGGCCCGCCGCACTCGTGGACCGTGCCGATCCCGAGGGAGGCGGCGTGCGCCAGGGCGGCACGCTGGGCCTCGACGCGCTGGGCCGGGGTGATGGAGGCCAGCGCGGTCGCGCGGACCTTGTGGTGGGCGTCGGCGACGAGCGGGCCGTCGACGGCTCCGAGGTCCCCGGGCGTCATGTCCAGCAAGGCCGTGGTGACGACGGCGGAGTGGACGTCGATGCGGGACAGGTACAGCGGGCGGCCGCCGGTGGCAGCGTCGAGCTCGGCGCGCGTCGGCGGGCGGCCACCGGGCCAGCGGGCGGCGTCCCAGCCGTGGCCGAGCAGGACCCGGTCGGCCGGGCGGGCGGCGGCGAAGTCCCGTACGAGGTCGAGAGCGGCCTGAAGGGACGGGGCGCCGGACAGGTCGAGGCCGGTCAGGGCGAGGCCCGTGGCGGTGGTGTGCACATGGGCGTCGGTGAACGCGGGGGTGACCAGGGCACCGTCCAGATCGACGACCTCGTCCACACCGCCCGCGAAGGCGTCGGCGGCTCCCTCGGACCCGACCCAGGCGACCTGGCCGCGCTCCACGACCATCGCGGTGGCGAAGGGGTCGGCGGGGCTGTGGACTTCTCCTCGGCGCAGGAGAACGGTCTGCGGCTGGGCGGTGGACTCAATCATGGGAAACAGTCTCGCGCCTCACCAGGGCCGCTCCGAACAGGGGGCCCTGCAACGCCCCCGAAGGGGCGCGGGGAACTGCGCGACCAGCCATCGGCAACCCGCAGCCAAAGACCAACCACCGCCCCAACGGCGATCAGATCTTTGGCGGCCGAGCTTCATACGGCGTCGACAGAACCACCGTCGTCCGCGTGGAAACCCCCGCGAGCGACCGCACCCGGGCCAGCAGCTCCTCCAGCTCGTGCGGCGTGGCCACCCGCACCTTCAGGATGTAGTTCTCGTCGCCCGCCACGCTGTGGCACGCCTCGATCTCGGGCACACCGGCGAGCCGGTCCGCGATGTCGTCGGGGGCGCTGGGATCGAACGGTTTCACCGAGATGAAGGCCGTCATGGGCAGCCCCACGGCCTCGGGGTCGACGACCGCGGCATAGCCACGGATGACGCCACGCTGCTCCAGCCGGCGCACCCGCTGGTGCACGGCCGACGTGGACAGGCCGGTGGCCTTGCCCAGGTCGGTGTAGCTCATCCGCCCGTCCTTGACGAGCAGCTGCACGATTTGTCGGTCCAGCTCCTCCATGGCGCAAGAACCTACAGTGCGGCTGATCTCCTCGGATACCTCAGCAGCCCAGGTCATGCCCGGTTTGTGATGTGGCGCGCGGTCGACCGTGAGCCGCCTGAGGGACAAACCGGCCGCCTCGGGCACCTGCGGGCGGCATGTGACGAAGGCCACAGGCCCCGAACAGGCTCCGTGATGTGCCCGTGATTAATGCCGAGACGAGGCGGGAAGTGCTTGCTGTGGTCGAGGCCGCAGTGCCGTCACGGCCCAGCCCGAGGGGGAGAATCCCATGCAGAGTCTTAAGCGCCCTGGTCGTACCACGCCCAAGCGGCCGCAACTGGTCGTCGAGCCCGCTCCGGAGGGCGTCGAACCCGACGCCCTGGAGGACGACGACGAACTCGACGCGTACGACACCTTCGAGATGTACCGGGTGATCTGCCCGGACTGCGCGCAGCCCATCGCCCTGCTGGCGGACGAGGAGATCCTGCCGGAGCACGCGCTGTGCGCCTCGCCGTGGAACCCGTTCGGCCTCACGGTCTGCGCCGGCACGGGCCGCCGGGCCGCCGAGGCCCGCTCCGCCGACGAGTCGGACGAGCCCCAGGAGCAGGACACCGCCCTGCTGTTGACGCTCCCTCAGGGGCTGGACTGGCGGACCCAGCCGTTCTCGCACGTCGGCGGCCCGGGCTCCCGCCCGATCAGGGTCCCGGCCATGCGGCGCCAGGCCGCCTGAGCGCGCACGCCGTTCTCTCGCGCCTCGCTCAATTCCAGTAGCTGCCCTGCACCATGGCTCGCAGGCTGCCGTGGTGCAGGATCAGTGTGTCCGGGTCCGCCGGGACGGCCACTTCGCCGAAGTGGGCCTGCCGGTAGGCGATGCGGAGCATGACGACGGCGTGCCGCAGCGCGGCGTACAGCGTGTAGAAGTCCATGTCGCGCGGCGTGTGGCCGGTGAGCTCGGCATAGCGGGCCTCGACCCGGTCGCGGCGCAGGAAGTCCGGCAGTCCGTGCTGCCCGAAGGCCGCCGTGAGGTCCTGGAAGAAGCGGTGCAGATAGACGGTCCAGCCGAGGTCGACCTCGCGCGGGGCCAGCGCCGCCATCTCCCAGTCCAGGACGGCCGCGGGGGCGAAACCGTCGTAGACGATGTTTCCGATGCGCGCGTCACCCCAGTTGAGGACGGGTGTGCCGGGATCGGCCGGCCAGAGGTCCTCCAGTCGGTCGAACGCGTCCTCGATCAGCGGTGAGCGGGCGAGTCCGTCAATCACCCATTCGTAGTACGTGCGTTGGGCCGTGACGTGCCGCCGCAGCGCGTCACCCTCACCCGGCAGGGCGAGGAACCCGGCCTCTCGCTGCGGTACTTGGTCGTGCAGGCGGGCCAACAGGGCGATCGTGTCCGCCTCCAGTCGCTCGCGCTCCTCGTCGCTCGCCGCGTGCAGCCAGTTGCCCTCGTAGGTGTACGGCATCACGTCCGGCGGCACTCGTCCCGCGACGCGCTCCATGACGAAGAAGGGCGCCCCGAGCGGACCGGGGTCCTCCTCCAGCCACAGCACCCTGGGCACGGGCAGATCGGTGTGTTCGGCGACGACGCGCATCGTGCGGTACTGGCGCGGCATGTCGTACACCGGGAAGACGGTGTACGCCGCCGGGTCGGCCGCGAGCCGCAACGCGCAGGCCGGGGGCACCTCCCGCTCGAGCGAAGCCGAGAGTGGGGGAGGGCGGTTCGGGTGTTCGATGTCGAAGAGCAGGGTCTCGCTGGACAGGCCGTTCGACTCGGGGACGGTGACGCCGACCGCCTCGGCGCCGGGCAGCCGGGTGCGGAGCCAGGCGTTGAGGCGGCGGGTGATCTCCTCCGGGTCGCGGGTGGTGGTGCGCGGGCGCGGTGCCGTGGCTGCCATGACGCGAAACCCCCTAGGGTGCGACCGACTTGAAGTCCGCGAAGCCGCTCGGGTCGTGCCGCCCGAACGAGCCGTGCTCGAAGATGCCGTGACCGATGCGGCCGTCCAACCGGAAGCGCGCGGCGTGGTCGGTGACGCCGTACCCGGCCATGGGGTGGGCCTCGGTGAGGTCGTAGGTGCGCCGGTCGGTCCAGCCGCGCCCGCGCCAGGTGCCGTGCTGCCAGTCGTCGGCGGGCGGGTAGCCGGCGCCGACGGCGAGCGGGGAGGAGGTGAGGACCTCCACCTCCAGTTCCTGCGGCTTGCGGAGGTCGCCGAGGTGGATGAGGGCGCGTTCGGGGTCGCGGGTGCCCGGGCGGTAGGTGATCTCGGCCTGGGGCCAGCCGAGTTGGGTGTCGCGCCGGCCGGGGCGAACCAGCGTCGCCTCGTTCAGCGAGCGGTGCCCGTCGGCGTCCTCCTGGAGGATCACCATCAGGAACCGGTCCTCGAAGCGGACCGGGCACCAGATCCAGTGGAAGCCCTCCGTCGGGTGCTCCTCGGCGAGCCGTCCGCCCTCCTCCCCCGGTATGGGCCGCACACCCCAGCTACGGTCCCGGGTGCCGGTCCACTCGGCAGCGGTGACCCGCAACTCCTCACCGCCGGCCCGGATCACCCCCGCCACGCTCCCCGCCTGCACGAAGCGGCGCCCTTCGAGGGTGAGCCTGTCGCCGCGGCGCTGGACGTGATGGGGTTCCCACAGGGCCGGGAAGTCGGCGGTCCAGGAGAGGTCGTACGACAGGGAGTCGTCGTCGCACACGAGGCGCAGCCGGCGCAGCGGCCTCTCGACCTCGATCCGCAGCGGCCCGACGGCGAGCCGCATCCGGTCCTCGCCGAGCGCATCCGAGGCCCGTACGGCGCGCAGGGTGTCCCCCACCCTCAGGGTCGCGTACGCGTCGATCACCCCGGCGTTCGGGTACACCCCGAGGCCGAGGATCAGCAGGGCACGTCCCCGGTGGTCGAGGACGTGGAAGATGCAGCGGTCGTAGGCGTTGCGGTCGCTGGTCGCGACGTGCTTCATGGACAGGGGCACCTGGTGCACCGGGTACTCGTCGAGCGGTACCGGGCGGTCGTCGTCGGCCACGGCAAACCTCCCTGGACTCGGGCTGGGCTGACGGTACGTCAGACAGCCTCGGGTGACCAGAGAGGGAACCGGACGCGGGTGAACTCACGCCCGATTCCGACGGGCGGTGACTTGTCCCGCCACCTCCGCGTTGCCCTGGTATGCCCCACACCTACTACGGGACCGGGCCCCAGCGCCGCGTCTTCGTCCCCCGGCCCGCAGGAACGCTTCAGCCGCCTGCGCCCCCGCAGCAGCAGGATCCGCCGATCTACCGCGATCTGATGCGGATGTGGGCGGACCGGGGCCGTACTCTGCCCGGGCGCCACGACCCGGAGTGGATCCGGCTCGCGGCGCCGCAGGTCAAGCACGGTCAGTTCAGCGTCCCTCGGGACCAGCTAGGTGACGGGCGATGACCATCCGCTGAATCTGGTTCGTGCCCTCGACGATCTGGAGGACCTTGGCCTCGCGCATGTAGCGCTCGGCCGGGAAGTCCGCGGTGTAGCCGTACCCGCCGAGGATCTGGACGGCGTCCGTGGTGACCTTCATCGCCGTGTCGGTGCAGTGCAGCTTGGCCATCGCGGCCTGCTTGGCGAACGGCCGGCCCGCGTCCCGCAGTCGCGCCGCCGCGAGATACAGCGCGCGGCCCGCCTCGATCTGGGTGGCCATGTCGGCCAGCATGAAGCGCAGCCCCTGGAAGTCGGCGATCGGCTTGCCGAACTGCCGGCGCTCGGTCGCGTAGGTCAACGCCTCGTCGAGCGCCGCCTGGGCGACGCCGATCGCGCAGGCCGCGATGCCGAGCCGGCCGGAGTCGAGCGCGGACAGGGCGATGGCGAAACCCTGGCCCTCGTCGCCGATGCGCCGCTCGTCGCCGACCCGGACGCCGTCGAAGTGGACCTGGGCGGTGGGCGATCCCTTCATGCCCATCTTCTTCTCGGGCGCCGCCGCACTCAGGCCGGCCGCGTCACCGGGCACCAGGAAGGCGCTGATCCCGCGCGGGCCGTCATCGCCGGTGCGGGCCATGACGGTGTAGAAGTCGGCGATGCCGCCGTGGGTGATCCACGCCTTGGTGCCGGTGATCACCCAGTCGTCGCCCTCGCGCACGGCCTTCGTCCGCAGCGAGGCGGCGTCGGATCCGGAAGCCGGCTCGGAGAGGCAGTACGCGCCGAGGAGCCCGCCGCCGAGCATCGCGGGGAGGTGCTCGACCTGCTGCTGCTTGGTGCCGTAGCTGGCGAGCGCGTAGGACGCCAGGGTGTGCACGCTGACGCCGAGGCCGACGGTGAGGCGGACCGCGGCGAGCTCTTCGAGGACCTGGAGGTAGACCTCGTACGGCTGGTCGCCGCCGCCGTACTCGGAGTCGTACGGCAGGCCGAGCAGTCCGGATTCGGAGAGCAGGGTGAAGACCTCGCGCGGGAAGCGTCCGGCGTCCTCCTCCTCGGCCGCCTTCGGGGCGATCTCGCGCTGCGCGATGTCGCGGACGAGCGAGATCAGATCCCGGGCCTCGTCCGTGGGCAGTTGACGGTCCACCGGCTGCGGGGCGCGGTCGGGCATGGCGACGATCCTCCCTGTCGGGCACGTCGGCGGACGTACGCCTTGGGTGGGGCGGCTCCGCCGGGTCTCACTGGTGCCGGGCCGATGCTCGCATTCCCGGGTCTCGGAAGCTGCTGACCAGCGGCTGTGCGCTGTGAGTATGCCCGATCGGAGGCATCGAGTCACCAGTTAACGACCGCTCACTTCAAGAAGTGTCCGACACGTCATCGACGCTTCCAAAATTGGTCCGAACCATTGACGTACTGGTCTAGTCCTCCTACGGTGACGGATCAACGCATCATCGCGTCCATGCCAATCGGCACATGCTCCCCTCTCCCCCACGAGGAGACACCCGATGCACCTCTCGCACCGCCCCCGCGCCCGGCTGATGGCGCTCGTGTCCGCCGCGTGCGCGGCCGTGCTCGGCGCCGGAATGCTCGCCGGCGCGGGCACCGCCACCGCAAAGCCGTCGAACGCCGCACAGCCCGCACCGAGGCCGGCCGCCGGCTCCAAGGTCGTCGGCTACTTCACCGAATGGGGCACCTACGACCGCAAGTACTACGTCAAGAACGTCGAGACCTCGGGCTCGGCGGCCAAGCTGACCCACATCAACTACGCCTTCGGCAACGTCACCGGCGGCAAGTGCGCGATCGGCGACTCCTACGCGGCGACCGAGCGCACCTACACCGCCGCCGAGTCCGTGGACGGCGTCGCCGACACCTGGGACCAGCCGCTGCGCGGCACGTTCAACCAGCTCCGCGAGCTGAAGAAGAAGCACCCCGGGCTGAAGGTCCTGTGGTCCTTCGGCGGCTGGACCTGGTCGACCGGCTTCGGCGAGGCCGCACGCAACCCGGCCGCGTTCGCCCAGTCCTGCTACGACCTGGTCGAGAACTCCAAGTGGGCGGATGTCTTCGACGGCATCGACATCGACTGGGAGTATCCGAACGCCTGCGGTGCCACCTGCGACACCAGCGGCCGGGAGGCCTTCAAGAACCTGATGTCCGCCGTGCGTGCCAAGTTCGGCTCCGGCAACCTGGTCACCGCCGCGATCACGGCCGACGCGACGAGCGGCGGCAAGATCGACGCGGCGAACTACGCGGGCGCCGCGCAGTACGTCGACTGGTACAACCCGATGACGTACGACTTCTTCGGCGCCTGGGACGCGACCGGTCCGACGGCTCCGCACTCCGCGCTGAACTCCTACTCCGGCATCCCGAAGGCGGGCTTCCACAGCTCGGCGACGATCGCCAAGCTCAAGGGCCTCGGCGTCCCGGCGTCCAAGCTGCTGCTCGGCATCGGCTTCTACGGCCGCGGCTGGACCGGCGTCACCCAGTCGGCGCCCGGCGGTACGGCGACCGGGGCGGCCGCCGGTACCTACGAGGCGGGCATCGAGGACTACAAGGTCCTCAAGTCCAAATGCCCGGCGACCGGCACGGTGGGCGGCACCGCGTACGCCAAGTGCGGGAGCAACTGGTGGAGTTACGACACCCCGGCGACCATCGCGACCAAGATGACGTACAAGAACCAGCAGGGGCTGGGCGGGACCTTCTTCTGGGAGCTGAGCGGGGACACGGCGAACGGTGAGCTGATCAAGGCGATCAACTAGCCGGTCCCACGGGGGGCTTGGGGCGGAGGACCACGAGACCTCCGCCCCATGCGCGTGCCCGGGGTCAGTCGTCCCGACGGGCCGGCTCCGGGGTCCGGTAGGTGGGGTCGAGCTCCTCGATGGAGCGCATGGCGCCGCCGAGCATCTTCACCAGCAGCTCGCGCATGGTGTCCCGGGGCAGCTCGGGGCGGTCTATCCAGTCGAGGGTGGCGCCCTCCACGCTGCACACCCAGGCGAGCAGGCCCATGCGGGCCAGCGGGGCGAGGTCGGTACGGCCGTACGCCCCCTCGGCGAGGGTCGCGACGATCGCCTCGCGCACGCCGTCCCGGATGGCGTGCACCTCGGCGTCGAAGCCGACGCCGCCGCTGACGATGGTGCGGTAGGCGGCCTGGTTGTGCTCGGCGTAGCGCAGATAGCTGTCGATGGTGCGGTGGACCCGGTCCGCCGGATTCAGTTCGATGCCGCTCGCCGCGTAGGTGACCAGGTCGGCGACGGAGTCCTGGATGATCGCCAGGTAGTAGCCGCGCTTGGACTGGAAGTAGTAGTAGATGAGCCCCTTGGCGACATGGGCCTGGCGTGCGATGTCGTCCATGGAGAGCGCGTCGTACGACGTGTCGGCGAACAGCTTCCGCCCGATGGCGATGAGTTCGGCACGGCGCGCCACCGAACGTTCGGTACCGCGGGCCCGGGGACGGGCCGCGTCGCGCTGTTGACTAATATTCAATTTAGACCCTGTTGTTCAACGGGCTGCGGGACATCGGCAGTATGCCAGACCTCCACCGGCCGCCCGTTCGAGTCTGAGCGACCCTGACGGACCCGATGACAACAGGGTCGATATATGTCCACACAAATGGTTCTGTGTGGGTCAGCTCACAGCAGACCGAGCTGGGTGACCAGCATCGCGACGACCACGACGAGGGTCCACCCGAGGGCGTGCTCGAGGATCTTCGGGCCGTCTTCCTTGGGGCCGCCGGTGCGGGCTCGGGCGGCGGCTGTGGCTGAGTGCGCGGTCATATGCCCACCTTGCCATCACAAGCGGCTTATGCGGCGGAGACCTTGCTCACAGGACGCCCACCGCCGCGAGCGCCGCGCGCTGGCGCGGGTTCGGACACGCGGGGAAGTAGAGATAGCAGACGCCGCCGGTGCCGGAGACGATCTTGCCGCTCGCGTTGTACCGCTTGGTCCGCAGCCAGATGTTCTCCCACTCGCGCCGCTTGTAGACGCGCCGCACCGCCTCGTTGCTCGCCGAGTTCGGGTCGTTGGCGATCACGTCCCCGTCGGCGGTGAAGCCGATGACCGTCATCAGATGGCCGGCGGTGCCGTACCCCGCCCCGGTCAGCTCCTCCTTCAGGAAGGACTGGGACGTTATGGCCGGGATGCCGGCCGCGATCAGCGTCTCCAGGTCGGTGAGCGAGCCGAGCCGGGTGACGACGCCCTGGAGGTCGTCGAAGGTGGCGGCGTAGGCGGCGTTGAACGGCCAGTTCCCGCAGCCCTCGTACTGGTAGTCGTAGGTGAACCGGGCCGCGTGGCAGACCTGCGGGTCGGCGAACGCCGGGTCGACCCAGGACACCTGCTCCGGGGTGAGACGGCCGCCCCAGTACTCGATGATCATCTGCGAGGAGGTGGGGCTGCACCAGGCCTCGCCGCCGTTGTCGTACTCCGGGTACTGGCCGACGTGGGTCTCCTGCGAGTAGCGCGGGACGATCAGCTCCTGGGCGAGGCCGGGGGTGGAGGCCGGGACGGTGAAGCGGTCGGGGACGTCGGAACCCATCGCGCCGACCCGCCAGACCTTGGGGGTGAGCCGGGTGCCGGGCCTGCGGTAGAGGGTCAGCCGCAACCGGTACTCGGTCAGGCGCAGCCCGGTCGCCGGGTCGTCGATCGCGAACGTGTCGGTCCAGACGCTGCTCCTGCCGTCGCTCTGGTCGTCGACCGAGGTCCGCCGGATGTCCTGGTCACCGGCCGCCCAGCGGCCGAGCACATACCAGGGAGTGGCCGTGCCGTCGGAGTACGTGCCTTCGAGTTCGATCTGCAGCCAGGTGCCCTCGGGGGTGTGCGCGCTCCAGGAGGCGATCACCTCGGTCGCCGGCACGCCGAGCCGGTGGACGGGGGAGGTCCAGGTCGCGTACTCCCAGCTCGCGGTGCGGCCGGTGTGGGGGTCCGTGTAGTCGAAGGTGCCGACGGGAGCGGTGATCACGACGCCGGGGCGGCGGCCGGCGAGGGCCCGGGTGCCCTGGGCGGTGCCGCAGCGCCAGTCGCGGTACGTGGTCCAGGCGCGGTTGTCGACGGTGCCGGCCCGGGCGTCGGCGGGGGGCGGGGCATCCGCGGCGGTCTCGGCGGCGCCGTCGGCGGCGGCCGGGCCCGCGCCGCCGGCGACGGCTGCGGCGACCGCGGCGGCGAGGACGGTTCTGCGGGAGGGCTGTTCGGCTCTGCTCATGGGCGGATGACCCCCAGGTGTCCGAGTCGGGCGGATCCTTCGCACGGTTGTCCGCCAACTATGAACGCCGGAGGCGGCCTCGGCCAGCACTTCGGTCCCTGGCGTGGCTACGAATATTGGTGTCGACCATTGGCATGACCCGAGCAACGCTGGCGACCCAATCCCCTTGCACACAGGGGGAGATGAGGAACCGGCTGCCCGGTGCACGCCGCCGCGACGGCGTGCACCGGGACCGATGACGATTCGTCAGACCAGGTCCATCGCCGCCACCTCGTCGGGCCGGCCGTAGCTGACCGGGCCGCGGAAGCGGCGGCGGGCGCTGGTGAACCACCACACCGTGGCCACGGCCAGGACGCCGGCCAGGGCGACCGGCGCGTAATTGAAGGAGTCGGCGGTGACCGGCGCGGCCTGCGGCAGCATGAACAGGACACTGCTGACCAGGATCCAGGTCACCGCGACGATCCCGACCGGCCTTCCCCAGCGGCCCAGATGCCAGGGGCCCGGCTGGAACTCGTCGCCGAGCCGCAGCCTGAGCAGGATCGGGACGGCGTAGGCGAGGAAGAGCCCGACGACGTTGACGCTGACGATGGCCGTGAACGCGGTGTGCGACCACCAGCCGGGCAGCACGAGCGTCAGCGAGCAGCCGACCGCCAGCCAGACCGCCTTGACGGGGGTACGGGTGCGCGGCGAGACCGAGTGCCACCAGCGCGAACCCGGCATCGCGCCGTCCCGGGAGAAGGCGAAGATCTGCCGGGTGTTGCTGGTGAGATTGGCCAGGCCGCAGAAGAGCATCGCGCCGATCACGATCAACAGCAGCGCCTTCGCACCGCCGAGCCCGAGTCCGTCGATCAGAATCTGCACCGGGGGTGCGTCGGCGCCCGCGACCCGGTCGTAGTCACGAATGCTGTAGACCAGTGCCAGCATCAGCAGCAGTCCCGCGATTGCCGAGTATGCGATCGCCCGCGTGATGCCCTTCGGGGCGTTGACCGTGGCCCGGACCGTTTCCTCGGACATGTGGAAGCTGCCGTCGAAGCCGGTGAAGGTCCAGCTCGTGACGAGCAGTCCGAGCATGCCGCCGTAAAGGCCGCTCGTGAAGCCGGTGTTGTTCGCGAAATGCGTGACATACGAGGCCGGCTGATGGTGATCGGGAATGACGATCAGCGCCGTCACGATGACCACGAGTCCGCTGAGCAGCCACCAGACGGAGATCCTGTTCAGTACGGCGACGAGCTGAACGGTGTAGGTGTTGGCGAGCCCCTGGAGCACGATGATCAGGGCCGTGATCAGCACAGTGCGGTGGCCGGTCGGCTCGTACGCGGGCCACTGGAGGGCGATGAGGGCCTGGATGAAGGTGGCCGCGGCGTACCCGGTGGCGGCCGTTCCGCCGACCTGGCCCACGAAGTTCAGCCAGCCGGTGTACCAGGACCAGGCGCCCTTGTGGCGTTTGGCGAGTTTCCCGGCGGAGAAATACAGCGCACCGCTCGTCGGATAGGCGGAGGCGACTTCCGCCATCGCTGCTCCCACGAAGAGCACCATGACGGATACGCCTATCCAGCCGAAGACCAGAATGCTCGGGCCGCCCGCGTTCAGACCGAACCCGAATCCCGAGAAGATACCCGAGATGATGTTGATGATGGTGAACGAGATGGCGAAATTGTCGAACGCCTGAAAGCGTCGCGTGAGTTTTCTCGGATAACCCATCGCATGCAGTGTGGCGTCGTCGTCGAGCGCGTGCGGATCCGCTTCACCACGCGCTCGGGCACGCGGGGCGGATATCCGGTGTGACACGGGCCGGACCTTTCTCTCGGTGGGGGGTGGTGGCACGTCAGGCGCCCGGCACGGGCAGCCCGCAGGCGCGGCGCGCCCGGGAGAGCTGCTCGGCCGGGTCGCCGAAGACGGACCAGGGCATGCGCGAGGCGTAGGGGCCCATCGCCGTGAAGACGGCGCGTGCCGACGCCTCGCACCCGGCCATGACCAGGGCGTGTGCGAGGTAGGCCAGGTCGAGGACCGGAGTGAAGGGGGTGCCGGCCACCACGGGCAGCCAGCTCTGGTGGATCTCCAGGGCGGTCGAGCGCCACTGCGGCTGCTCCCAGACGCGGTCGGCGAGCAGTTGGGTGGGGTCGTAGCACTCGACCAGGGCGACCAGCGGCAGCAGCCGCAGCGGCGAGTCGGCGGGCGCCCGCTGGCCGAGGAAGGCGGCGACGTCCCAGGCGGCCGTCACGGAGCCGCCGTAGCGGGGGAAGAAGCAGGCCAGAAAGCGGTGGTGGGCCTCGCGGTGCCAGGGGTCGAGGGACAGGACGTGCGCGAACAGGCGCCACGGCCCGGGCGGCGCGGTGAGCAGACCGCGCGGTGCCTGGTCGCGCAGCCGGTGCAGCCGGGCCATGGCCAGTTTGGCCACCCAGGGCGTGGGATCGGCGGGGTCGGTGGTCGCGGCCCGCTCGCAGGCGGCCAGCGCTATCCGCTCCAGCGCCTCGGTGCGCGGGTCGCGGGCGTCGGCCGCGCGCAACGCCCGCAGCACGGCGACCCGCGCCCACATCAGGGCGGCCTCGGGACCCGGTTCCTCGGTCAGCCAGCGCTCGACGAGGTCGGAGCCGGCGGCCTCCGAGGCGAGCACGAGGGAGCGGTGGGCACGCAGGGCGAAGTCACCGCGAGTTTCGGCCAGGGCGTCGCGGGAGCTCAGATAGCGACCGGCCCGGACATCGACGCACACGCTCGCCAGCACGCGGTCATCGGCCGCCGGATGCCAGACATACTGCCCTTCGAATAACCCCGCGGCCATGTGTCCCAGCCCATCCCCGTTACGTCACCTCACAGTTGCACAACTGGCACCCTACTCAGCGTGGGCCCCAACCGGAACGCGGATTTCGCTGTGGTGGCCGGAGTTTTTCGGCGGCATTGCCGACATCCGCCGGCTAGTTCAAAGTGACACCTTTTCTCATCCCGCCGGCCCATCCGCTTTCACCCGCTACTAGAATGTTCCAACGAAATATGCCCTGCCCCGACCAGGTTTCAGGAAAAACGATTCACGAGCTCGCCGCGCAACTGCGCCGCCTCCCCCCGTCCTGCGGCCCCGTCCGCCTCATCGGCGTCGACGGGCACGCCGGCTCCGGAAAGTCCACGTTCGCCGGACGGTTGGCCCGGGAGTTGGACGACGCCCCGGTGTTGCACCTCGACGACATCGCCAGCCACGACGAGCTGTTCGAGTGGACGGAGCGCCTGCTGGCCCAGGTGATCGCACCGCTCGCCCAGGGCCGGACCGCCCACTACACCCCTTACGACTGGCGGGCCCGGCGCTTCGGCGCGCCGCTCGCCCTGCCGCCCGCCCCGGTGATCGTCGTCGAGGGCGTCGGCGCCGGCCGCCGCGCCCTGCGCCCGCACCTCGCCCAACTGCTGTGGATGGACGTGCCGCACGAGGAGTCGTGGACACGAGGTCGCTCACGGGACGGCGAGGAACAGCGGGAGTTCTGGGAGGGGTGGGTCACGGCGGAGCTGAGTCACTTCGCCGAGGACCCTTCGCGGCCCTTCGCCGACCTTCTGGTTCGTCAGTGCGGCAAGGGATATGAGGTGGTTCCTGGGCCTGCCGGGACTGCTGGACCGGACCGGTCCATCACAGACGGTGACGACCCATCGGCAATGTGCTGAACTTGTGAAGAGCCCCGTCGGACAAGTTCCCGGAGTGCTTCAACTCGGCTTGACCCGGGGGCCGTACAGGACTTACGTTCTGAATGTGCGGTCATTCGAGACCGCCCCGCAGTCGCGAAGCCCCCGGTTGTTCCCCCGTGATCGGGGGCTTCGTTCTGCCCTGACTTCACTTTTCGGGCGCCGAGAGGCGTGATTTGCTCACCCTCGGTCACCGCCCGCCCTCCCCCCGATCTGCTCCCACCTCGCCAAACGGCCGGTGCGGCACCCTGGGGCGGGCCATGCCCTCGCAGGTACGATGCCCTCGGTGCGACGTTCGGACGGCTGCTCTGCGCACCGTTGCAACTCCGGTCCGCGGTAAGGCGGTTCGATCCACCTGATCAAGGCGGCCGGCGGGCGAGCGGCCTGCCAACCGACGGGGGCACGGTTTGTGGGGGACGTGATGGACTTCGGCACGCAGGGCCCCGAGGCCCCGGCCGACCTCGCCTGGTTGCGAGGTGTGGATGCCTACACGATGGGGGCGTATCCACAGGCGGAGGAGGAGTTCCGCACAGCGGTGCGGATCGATCCCGGGATGGCAGACGGCTGGCTCGGGCTGCACGCGCTGCGCGTCGACACGACGACCGCGCTGCTGCGGATGTTCCGGCACCGGGACCGCTTCGGGGAACAGCGCGCCCGGCACCGCCGCACGCTCAACTCCTGGTACTGGCTGGGCTGGTGGGTGCAGCCGGTCCTGGAAAGCCCCCGGGACCTGCTGCTGGCGCACACCTCGCACTGGCTGGACGGCCGGCACGTCCCGGAACTGGACCGGGCGCTCGCCGGGCTCCCGCCGGTGGACACCGACCACCAGGTCCGTTTCCTGCACGCCTGCCGCGCCTATCTGGTGAAGGACTGGGAGCAGCTCGTCCGGCACACCGAACCGCTGCTCGACGATCCGATGCTCGGCATCGAGGCGGGCCTGTTCGGCGGCATGGCGCGGGTACGGCTGGAGATGTACGGGCAGGCCGAACCGCTGCTGTCGGCCGCGCTGATGCGCTGCCGCAGCGAGCAGCCGCAGCGCAAGGAGCTGCGCTACTGGCTGGCCCGGGCGCACGAGGGCACGGGCCGCTCCGCTGCCGCGCTCCCCCTCTACCGCGCCGTGCACCGCGTCGACCCCGCCTTCATGGACACCTCGGCCCGGCTCGCGGCCATCGCCGAGGGCGACGGGTACGAGGACCCGACCGACCTCGCGGCGATCACGCTCACCGGCTTCGGACAGGACGTGGCCGACGGGCTCGACCCGCTCTTCGGCACCGAGGGACGGGACCTGAAGCTGTCGGACCCCGACCTGCCGCCCACGGGCTCGCTGCCGTCGGTGGTGGATCCCGCGGTGCGCGAGAGGACCACGGTGTCCGCGCAGTCGCTGCCCGCCGGGCCGACCGACCCCGCGTTACTCGAGGAGGCGCTCGCCGAGCTCGAGCGCATGGTGGGGCTCGAGCCCGTCAAGCGCCAGGTCAAGGCGCTGTCCGCCCAGTTGAACATGGCCCGGCTGCGCGCCGGGCAGGGGCTGCCGGTGCAGCCGCCGAAACGGCACTTCGTCTTCTCCGGCCCCTCGGGCACCGGCAAGACCACCGTCGCCCGCATCCTGGGCCGCGTCTTCTACGCCCTCGGACTCCTCGGCGGCGACCATCTCGTGGAGGCCCAGCGCGCCGATCTGGTCGGCGAGTATCTGGGCCAGACGGCCGTGAAGGCCAATGAGCTCATCGACTCAGCGCTCGGCGGGGTCCTCTTCGTGGACGAGGCCTACTCCCTGTCGAACACCGGCTACGGCAAGGGCGACGCCTACGGCGACGAGGCCCTGCAAGTGCTGCTGAAGCGGGCGGAGGACAACCGGGACCACCTGGTCGTGATCCTCGCCGGCTACCCCGAGGGCATGGACCGGCTGCTGGCCGCGAACCCCGGACTGTCCTCACGCTTCACGACCCGCGTCGACTTCCCCTCGTACCGCCCCCTCGAACTGACCTCGATCGGCGAGGTCCTCGCCGCCGAGAACGGCGACGTGTGGGACGAGGAGGCACTGGACGAGCTGCGGTCGATCGCCGGGCACGTGGTCGACCAGGGGTGGATCGACGAGCTGGGCAACGGACGGTTCCTGCGGACGCTGTACGAGAAGAGCTGCGCGTACCGGGATCTGCGGCTGACGACCTACCCGGGGGCGCTGACGCGGGACGAGCTGTCCACGCTCCGGCTGCCGGATCTGATGCAGGCGTACGGCGAAGTGCTGTCGGGACGGGGCCCGCAGGATCCGTCGGCCATGTGACGGATCCCGCGGTCCCGCATCCCGGTCAGCCGGCCAGTGCCTCTTCCGGCTCCCCGCTGCTCACCCGCGGCCCCGTGACCCGCACCTCGGGCACCTCCCGGTGCGCCGGGTCCCGTACCTCGCCCACCAGGAGCTCCAGTACGTCCTCCAGTGCGACGAGGCCGAGGACCCGGCCGGAGGAGTCGGCCACCTGGGCGAGGTGCGTCGCCGCGCGGCGCATGACCGTGAGGGCGTCGTCCAGGGGCAGTTCCGAGCGCAGGGTCGTCATCGGATGCCACACCTGCTGCGGCACCGCCCGCTCCGACTCCTCCAGGTCCAGTACGTCCTTCACATGCAGATAGCCCATGAAGGCGCCGGTCTCCGCCGCGACCGGGAAGCGGGAGTACCCGGTGCGGGCGGTGAGCGCGACGATCTGGCCGGGGGTGACCGACGGGCTGACGGTGACGAGGGACTCACGCTTGAGCAGGACGTCCGTCACCGGGCGCGAGCCCAGCTCCAGGGCGTCCTCGAGGCGCTCCTGCTCCTCGGGATCGAGCAGGCCGGCCTGGCCGGAGTCCTCGACGAGCCGGTTGAGCTGCTCGCTGGTGAAGACCGCCTCGATCTCGTCCTTGGGCTCGACGCGGAACAGCCGCAGGATGGCCTGCGCGACCGCGCCGAGGGCGACGGTGATCGGCTTGCAGAAGCGGGCGAACCACACCAGCCCGGGGCTGAGCCACAGCGCGACCCTCTCCGGTGCGGCCATCGCCAGGTTCTTCGGCAGCATCTCGCCGATGACCAGATGGAAGAAGACCACCGCGGCGAGCGCGATGACATAGGTGAGCGGGTGGATCACGCCGGCCGGCAGATGGACCCACTCGAACACCGGCTCCAGCAGATGCGCCACCGTCGGTTCGGCGACCGCGCCGAGCGTCAGCGAGCAGACGGTGATGCCGAACTGGGCCGCCGCCATCATCTGCGGCAGCCGCTCCAGGCCGTACAGCACCTGACGGGCGCGTGCCGTGCCCAGCGGTTCGATCTGGCTGCGGCGCACCGAGACCAGGGCGAACTCGGCGCCGACGAAGAAGCCGTTGGCGAGCACGAGCAGCGCGGCGAAGACGAGTTGGAGCACGCTCATCGGGCGACCTCCACCACGGCCCCGGTCCGCACCAGACGGACGCGCTCGGCGCGGTAGTGGCCGACCCGGCGCACCGACAGCCGCCAGCCCGGCAGCTCTGCCCGGTCGCCGACGGCCGGGATGCGCCCGAGCAGGTCGGCGACGAGCCCGGCGACGGTCTCGTACGGCCCCTCGGGCACGTCGAGGCCTATGCGCTGGAGGATGTCGACCCGGCAGCTCCCGTCGGCGTCCCAGGCGGGACGGCCGTCCTCCGGCGGGGCGGCGGCGAGTTCGGGCAGGTCCTGGCCGTCGTGCTCGTCGCGGACCTCGCCGACGATCTCCTCGACGATGTCCTCCAGCGTGACCACGCCGGCCGTGCCGCCGTACTCGTCGACGACGACCGCGATGGGCTGCTCGCTGCGCAACTGGGCCAGCAGGGGCTGGACCGGCAGGGTCTCGGGGACGAGCAGCGCCGGGCGGGCGATGCGGCCGACCGGTGTGCGCAGCCGCTCACTCGAACGGATCGCCAGCGCGTCTTTCAGATGGACCATGCCGACGATCTCGTCGATCCTCTCCCGGTAGACCGGGAAGCGGGACAGACCGGTGGCGCGGGTGAGGTTGACCACGTCCTCGGCGGTCGCCGACGACTGGAGCGCGCTCACCTTCACGCGCGGGGTCATGACGTGCTGCGCGGTGAGCTCACCGAGCGACAGGGTCCGTACGAAGAGGTCCGCGGTGTCCTGTTCCAGGGTGCCCGCCTGGGCGGAGTGCCGGGCCAGGGAGACGAGTTCGCCGGGGGTTCGGGCGGAGGCCAGCTCCGCGGCGGGCTCGATGCCCAGCGCGCGCACGAGACGGTTCGCGACGGCGTTCAGCGCGGCGATCACCGGGCGGAACAGGCGCGCGAAGACGTTCTGCGGGCCGGCGACGAAGCGCGCGACCTGCATCGGCCGGGACACCGCCCAGTTCTTGGGCACGAGCTCGCCGATCACCATCTGCACGGCCGAGGCCAGCAGCATGCCGACGACCACGGCCACGCCGGACACCGCGCCCTCGGGGATGCCGATCGCGGTGAAGGGGCCGCCCAGCAGCTCCGCGAGCGCCGGTTCGGCGAGCATGCCGACGACGAGGGAGGTGATGGTGATGCCGAGCTGGGTGCCGGAGAGCTGGAAGGACAGTTCCTTGAGCGACTCGACGACCCGGTGGGCTCGGCGGTCACCCTCGGCGGCGGCCTTCTCGGCGTCCGTCGCCTCGACCGTGACCAGGCCGAACTCGGCCGCCACGAAGAAGCCGTTGGCGAGGATCAGCAGGAACGCGGCTGCGAGAAGCAGCAAGGGGATGCTCATGACGCGGCCGCCCCGGTATGTCGGGTGGGGGCGGCGCAGGTACTACAGGACGATCCGTCCATCGCTGGAGGGAATCACTCCTCGGGTAGCAGGGGGCCTCTGAAGACCGTCGGGCACATCAGTGGCGGAGGCGTCACGAAAACGCCTCCGCCAACAGATTAATCAAGACATCGCGATTTACGGCAGGGTGGACGCCACCGAGTCAGCCCTCACGGTCCTCGGGCTCCTTGATGGCGTGGGCCTCGGCGAGGGCCCGCAGGGCGCGCGCGTCGGCGATGGCGTGCTGTTTGGCGATGCCCGGCTGGATGCCGAGCGCGGGCAGGCTGGTGCCGTCGCTGAGGTTGAGGAACACCCAGGGGTCGCCCGGACGGAGGTTCACCTGAAGGATCTCGGCCCAGTCCAGCCGGCGCCTGGTGGCGATGTTCACCACGGTGACGCCGGACTCGTCGGCGACGACCTTCACGCGCGCGAGCATCGCCAGCACGCAGAACATGAGCGCGCCGGTGAGGATGAAGCTGAGGCGCTCCCCCGGGCCGAGCTTCTCCAGGAGCAGCGCGACGGCCGTGATGACGACGAAGATCGCGATGCCCGCGGTGAGCAGGACGGCCCGGGTGCGGCCCGGCCGGAACGTGACGGGAAGAGCAGGCAGTTCGGACATCTCTGTGTTCTCTACAGGCGGCAGGCGTGGATGGCCGTGGTCAGGATGGCCCGCGCGCCGATGTCGTACAGGTCGTCCATGATGCGCTGGGCTTCCTTGGCCGGGACCATCGCGCGGACGGCGACCCAGCCCTCGTTGTGCAGTGGCGACACGGTCGGCGACTCCAGACCCGGGGTGAGGGCGACGGCCTTCTCGAGCTGCTCGACGCGGCAGTCGTAGTCCATCATCACGTAGGTCCGGGCGACCAGGACGCCCTGGAGGCGGCGCAGGAACTGCTGAACCTTCGACTCGACGGCCTCTTCGGCGTCGGCGCCGACGCGGCGGATGACGACGGCCTCGGACTTCATGATCGGCTCGCCGACGACCTCGAGACCGGCGTTGCGCAGTGAGGTGCCGGTCTCGACGACGTCCGCGATGACCTGGGCGACACCGAGCTGGATCGCGGTCTCGACGGCGCCGTCGAGGTGGACGACCGAGGCGTCGATGCCGTTGTCGGAGAGGTGCTTGGCGACGATGCCCTCGTAGGAGGTGGCGACCGTCTTGCCCTTCAGGTCCGCGAGGTCGTCGCCGACGGTGCCGGGCTTGGTGGCGAAGCGGAAGGTGGAGCGGGCGAAGCCCAGCGGCAGGATCTCCTCGGCATCGGCGTCCGAGTCGATCAGCAGGTCACGGCCGGTGATGCCGATGTCGAGCTGGCCGGAGGCGACGTAGATGGCGATGTCGCGGGGGCGCAGGTAGAAGAACTCGACGTCGTTGCCGGGGTCGACGATCCGCAGTTCCTTGGATTCGCGCCGCTGCAGGTAGCCGGCCTCATGCAGCATCTCCGCCGCAGGGCCGGACAGGGAACCCTTGTTGGGGACGGCGATGCGCAGCATGAGGTCGGCTTCCTTCGTTCGCTGTTGTGGGTGTGCTTGATCTCTGGTGCTCAGAGGTGGGCGTAGACGTCGTCCAGGGAGATGCCGCGCGCGACCATCATCACCTGGACGTGGTAAAGCAACTGCGAGATCTCCTCGGCTGCCGCTTCCTTGCCCTCGTACTCGGCGGCCATCCAGACCTCGGCGGCCTCCTCGACGACCTTCTTGCCGATGGCGTGGACGCCCTTCTCGACGAGTTCTGCGGTACGGGAGATGGCGGGATCGCCGTGGGCGGCCTTGTGCTGGAGCTCGGTGAAGAGCTCCTCGAACGTCTTCTTGGACATGGTGACGCTCAGCCTATGCCACATACGCCTTTCGTCAGCGCCAGGGTTCAGATACTGAGCGGAGGGTCGCCGCCGTGGCCACGGCGGCCGTCACCGCCTCGTGCCCCTTGTCCTCGTTGGAGCCCTCGATACCCGCCCGGTCCAGGGCCTGCTCCTCGGTGTCGCAGGTCAGCACGCCGAAGCCGACGGGGACGCCGGTCTCGACGGAGACCTGGGTGAGGCCGTGGGTCACGCCCTGGCACACGTACTCGAAGTGGGGGGTGCCGCCGCGGATGACGACTCCCAGGGCCACGATCGCGTCGTAGCCGCGGCCCGCGAGGACCTTGGCGACCACCGGGAGCTCCCAGCTACCGGGGACCCGCAGCAGGGTCGGCTCGTCGATGCCCAGGTCGTGCAGGGCGCGCAGTGCGCCGTCCACCAGTCCGTCCATCACCTTCTCGTGCCACTGTGCCGCGATGACCGCGACCCGCAGGTCGCCCACATTGCGTACGGACAGCTCCGGTGCGCCCTTGCCGCTCACGTTCTTGAGTCTCCTCGGTGTGCTGTTACTGGTTGGTGCAGGTGGCCAGGGGGGCCGCGGTCACGGGGGCCGTGTCCAGCCAGGGCAGGTCGTGGCCCATCCGGTCCCGCTTGGTGCGCAGGTACGTCAGGTTGTGCTCGCCGGCCTGCACGGGCATCGGCTCGCGCTCGGTGACCTCGATGCCGTGGCCGCGCAGCGCCTCGGACTTGTCGGGGTTGTTGGTCAGCAGGCGCACGCTGCGCACGCCCAGGTCGGCGAGGATCCGCGCGCCGGCGCCGTAGTCGCGGGCGTCCGCGGGCAGGCCGAGTTCGAGGTTGGCGTCCAGGGTGTCGCGGCCGCGCTCCTGGAGTTCGTAGGCGCGCAGCTTGGACATCAGACCGATGCCCCGGCCCTCGTGTCCGCGCAGGTAGACGACGATTCCGCGGCCCTCGTCCTGGATGCGCTCCAGGGCCGACTGAAGCTGGGGGCCGCAGTCGCAGCGCAGGGAGTGGAAGACGTCGCCGGTCAGGCACTCGGAGTGGACGCGGACCACGACGTCCTCGCCGTCGCCGATCTCACCGTGGACGAGGGCGACGTGCTCGACGCCGTCGACGGTGGAGCGGTAGCCGTACGCGGTGAAGGCGCCGTGGGCGGTGGGGAGGTGCACCTCGGCCTCGCGGCGGACGGTGGACTCGGCCCGAAGCTGCTCCTGCTGAACCGCCTGCGGCTCGGCCTGCTTCGGGTGCTCGGCGTCGCGCAGGTAGGCGATCAGGGCCTCGATGGAGATGATCGTCAGGCCGTGCTTGCGGGCGAACGGGATCAGCTCGGGCAGCCGCAGCATCTCGCCGTCCTCGCCGGCGATCTCGACGATGGCGCCGGCCGGGCGCAGGCCCGCGAGCCGGGCGAGGTCGACGGCGGCCTCGGTGTGGCCGTTGCGCACGAGGACGCCGCCGGGCCTGGCGCGCAGCGGGAAGATGTGGCCGGGGCGGACGAGGTCCGACGGCTCGGCCTTGCCGCTCGCGAGGAGCTGGAGCGTGGTCGAGCGGTCGGAGGCGGAGATACCGGTGGTCACGCCGTGCGCGGCCGAGGCGTCCACGGAGACGGTGAACGCCGTCTTCATCGACTCGGTGTTGTCCTGGACCATCTGGGGGAGCTCAAGCCGCTCCAGCTCGTCCGGCTCCATGGGGGCGCAGATCAGGCCGCGGCACTCGCTCATCATGAAGGCGACGATCTCGGGGGTCGCGTGCTCGGCGGCGATGACGAGGTCGCCCTCGTTCTCGCGGTCCTCGTCGTCGACGACCACGACCGGGCGGCCGGCCGCGATGTCGGCGATGGCCCGCTCGACGGGGTCGAGAGTGAGGTCCTCGATGTCCTCGGTGCGGTACAGGGTCGGTGCCGTGGTCATGCCGGCGCTCCTTCCAGGACGGGCCGCGTGTCCTTGCGGGAGCGCAGCCACCAGTCGCGCATGCCCCACAGGACGAGTGCGCCGTAGATGACGTAGACGAAGCCGGAGAAGGCGTAGCCGTTGGCGAAGTTCAGGGGGACGCCGACCAGGTCGACGAGCAGCCAGGCGAACCAGAACTCGACCATGCCGCGCGCCTGGGCGTACATGGCGACGACGGTGCCGACGAAGATGTAGGCGTCGGGCCAGGGGTCCCAGGACAGGGTCGGGTACGCCTTGAACAGCAGCGCCACCGCGACGGTGCCGGCGGCGGCCGCCGCGACCATGACCCCGCGCTCGCGCCAGGTGGCGAAGCGGACGGCGATGTGGCCGTCCTCGCCCTGGCCCTTGCCGCGCTGCCACTGCCACCAGCCGTACAGGGCCACCACCATGACGACCGCCTGCTTGCCGGCGCTGCCGGTCAGATGGCCGAAGAACGCCCCGAACAGGATCAGGCCGGCGAGGAACTGCACGGGCCAGGTCCATATGGAGCGCCGCCAGCCGAGGGCGAGGGCGGCGAGGCCGAAGAGGTTGCCGATCATGTCCGACCAGAGGATGTGCTGGCCGAACAGGACGAAGGCCTCGGAGTTCAGCGAGTTCACCGGTTCGTCGCCCCTTCGGGGGAGAGCCGGTCGCCCAGCATCCGCTCGACGTACTTGGCGATGACGTCGACCTCGAGGTTGACCGGGTCGCCGGGCTGCTTGAGGCCGAGCGTGGTCAGGTCGAGGGTGGTGGGGATGAGGCTGACGGTGAAGTAGTCGGGGCCCGCGTCGACGACGGTGAGGCTGATGCCGTCGACGGTGATGGAGCCCTTCTCGACCACGTACCGGGACAGATCCGCGGGGAGCGAGATCTTCACGATCTCCCAGTTCTCGGACGGCTTGCGCTCCAGCACCTCGGCGGTGCCGTCGACGTGGCCCTGCACGATGTGCCCGCCGAGGCGGGCGCCCACGGCGGTGGGTCGCTCCAGGTTGACGCGGGAGCCGACGGCGAGGACGCCCAGGCTGGAACGGTTGAGGGTCTCGGCCATGACGTCGGCGGTGAATTCGTCGCCCTCGTGGTCGACGACCGTGAGGCACACGCCGTTGACCGCGATGGAGTCGCCGTGCTTCGCGCCGTCGGTGACGACGGGGCCGCGCAGTCGGAAGCGACAGGCGTCGTCGAGGGTCTCGACGGCGGTGATCTCGCCCAGCTCTTCGACGATTCCGGTGAACACTTCCCGGGTCCTCCTGCCACATAGGGGCACGGACTCCGGGGCCTGTCGATGACGACAGAATGTACGAGCAGGGACACCGGGGGCGACGCCGGACAGGGCTCGCCCCAAGGACGAACCGGTACGGCGGCGCGCACGAATGCCCGCCCGCCGCGCACTGCCTCCCATCCGGACTTTAACCGTCGGTCCAGGAATTTCACCTGGTCAACCGGCCGCTGGAAGCGACCGGGTCGCGGACTGTAACCGCCGGTTCGGACTTTCACCGACCCCGGAGTGCGCTGCTTCTGGTACACGGCCAGTGTGCCACGCCTGATCGGTGTCCATACGGGCGAGGGATGTGGGGTGGCTCACAGGCCACGTCGCTGGACTTCCACAGCGACCGGCCGGCGCCCCAACTCCCGTGCACGGAGATGCCCTTGAGATTGGTCCATACCTATTGACGCTATGGTCTAGTCCTCTTTAGTGTGCGGGAACCTCCCCGTCCTCGGACCCCTCTTCCTGGGGACACCCCCCGCAGACGACCCGGCGGCGGTGACGACGGCCCTTGCCCGCCGCCGGGTCTCCCAACTGCCGCCCGCGGCGCCTCTGGCAAGGTGAGGGCATGACGACCGCGAGCGCCGAAGAGTTCGAGACCCACCGCCCGCGGCTGTTCGGCCTGGCGTATCGCATGCTCGGCTCCGCCGACGAGGCCGAGGACACCGTCCAGGACGCGTATCTGCGCTTCAGCGGCGCCGACCGGGACACGATCGAGCACCCGTCGGCCTGGCTCGCGAAGGTCGTCACCAACCTCTGCCTCAACCGGCTGACCTCGGCGAGGGCCCGGCGTGAGCGGTACGCCGGCCCCTGGCTGCCGGAGCCTGTGGTCACCTCGGACGGCACGCTCGGGCCGCTGGATTCCGCCGAGCAACGGGACGCCGTGTCCCTGGCGATGCTCGTACTGCTGGAGCGGCTGACCCCGACCGAGCGGGCCGTGTACGTACTGCGGGAGGCGTTCGCCTACGGCCACCGGGAGATCGCCGCGGCGCTGGATCTGACCGAGGCGAACTGCCGGCAGCTCTACCGGCGCGCGGTGCGGCGGGTGGGCGAGGAGCGCTCGCGGTTCGAGTCGACCCCCGAGCGGCAGGAGGAGCTGGTCAGGTCGTTCCTCACGGCGGCCCGCGAAGGTGACCTCAGCGGGCTGGAGAAGCTGCTGGCGGCCGACGTCGTCTGGTCGAGCGACGGCGGCGGCAAGGTCTCGGCGGCCCGGCGGCCGATCGAGGGCCGGGAGAAGGTGTTCCGCTTCCTCGCGGGTGCGTCGCGGACGTTCCTGTCCGGTGTGGACTTCACGCTCGCCGAGGTCAACGGTTCGACCGCGGTGGCCGTCTGGGCCGGCGACACGCTGAAGACGGTGGTGTCGTTCGAACTGCGGGACGGGCTGATCGCTCACGCGTGGGCCGTGGTCAACCCCGACAAGCTCCAGTTCGTGGGCCGGCAGCTTTCGCGGGGGTAGCGAGGCACCGGTGCGCGGCGGGGTGCCCGGGCTGTCACATTTCACGGGGGTACTCGGTCCCAGTCGGCGAGGGGCGCTTCACCCGGGAGCGCCCGGCCTTTCGAAGGGACTGCACAGCATGACCACGATCCTGGTGACGGGCGGCACCGGCACACTCGGCCGGCATGTCGCCGAGCGGCTTCGCGCCGACGGGCACGAGGTGCGGGTGCTCAGCCGACGCGCCCAGCCGTACGCCGTCGACCTGCGCAAGGGCGGTCCCGGCCTGGACACCGCGATGGCGGGCGTGG
This sequence comes from Streptomyces sp. NPDC036764, assembly GCF_055609385.1. Lineage (NCBI taxonomy): Bacteria > Bacillati > Actinomycetota > Actinomycetes > Kitasatosporales > Streptomycetaceae > Streptomyces > Streptomyces sp. NPDC036764. The sequence continues at coordinate 219,999 of NZ_JBVJPT010000014.1, read as the reverse complement.
ACACGGTCGTGCACTGCGCGAGCTCGCAGAACGGCGGTGACGAGGAGGCGGCGGGGCGGCTGATCGCGGCCGCGCGGAAGGCGGGCGTACGGCATCTGCTCTACATCTCGATCGTCGGCGTGGACCTGGTGCCGCTCGGCTACTACAAGTCCAAGCTCGCCGTGGAGCGGATGGTCGAGGAGTCGGGGCTCGGCTGGACCGTGCTGCGCGCGACCCAGTTCCACGACCTGGTGATGCGGGTGCTCGCAGCCTTGTCCAAGGTGCCGGTGATGCTGGTCCCGGCCGGTGTGCGGGACCAGCCCGTCGAGGTCACGGAGGTCGCGGACCGGCTGGCCGAGTTGGCCCAGGCGGCTCCCGCGGGGCGGGTCGAGGACATGGGCGGCCCCGAGGTGCGGACGTTCGACTCGCTGGCCCGCGCCTATCTGAAGGCGACGGGCCGCAGGCGGTTCGTCGTGAACGTGCCGCTGTGGGGGAAGGCGTACCGAGGCATGCGCTCGGACGGCCTCCTGGCCCCGGACCAGGCGGTGGGCAAGGGGACGTTCGAGGAGTACCTGGGGCGGCGGGGCGGGAGCGGAACGGGTGCCTGACCGGTGCCCGGGGCGGCGAGGCGGCGGCGGGACGGACATCTGACCGGCGCCCGGGGCGGCGAGGCGGCGGCGGGACGGACATCTGACCGGCGCCCGGGGCGGCGAGGCGGCGGCGGGACGGACATCTGACCGGCGCCCGGGGCGGCGAGGCGGCGGCGGGACGGACATCTGACCGGCGCCCGGGGTGGCGAGGCGGGGGCGGGACGGACATCTGACCGGCGCCTGGGCCGCACCGGAACGGCTGGCCGGCCCGATCTCTGGTGCCGGTCAGCGGTCCGGCGGGGCGAACAGCTCGTCCTGCGCCGCATCGCGCGCGGTGAGCAGCGCGCCGCGCAGAGCCGCACCGCCACCCAGGCCGCAGGGCCGCAGGGCCGCAGGGCCACAGGGCCACAGGGCCGGGGCCGCAGGGCCGCAGGGCCACAGGGTCGCTGGGCCGCAGGGCCGCGCCGGAACTGTTGGCCGGCGCGATCTCTCCTGCCGGTCAGCGGTCCGGCGGGGCGAACAGCTCGTCCTGCGCCGCGTCGCGCGCGGTGAGCAGCGCGCCGCGCAGGACCGCGCCGCCGCCCAGGCCGCTGGGGCGCACCACGGTCGCGAGCGGTGACATCCGACGGACCCGCTCCTCCACCCGCGCGGCGAGCACCTCTCCCCCGGCCTGCCCGACCTCGCCACCGAGGACCACGCAGCCGGGGTCGAGGATGGCGACGACGGAGGCGACGCCGACCGCCAGGCGGTCGGCGAGGGTGTCGAGGAAGCGGTCGGCGGCGTCCGACGGACCGTCACGCTCCGGCCGGCCGTCCGCGACCTGCGCGTTCCCGGCGCCGGCCACCAGCGCGACGGCGTTCCCCACCACCCCCGCGGCGAGCGGCTCGGGCGCGGACGCGTCCTCGACCAGCAGGCCGAACGACCCCGCGAGGTCCACGATGGCCGCCGAACCCGCCAGCGAGTGGAACCCGCCCTCGCAGTCCACCGCCGAGGGCAGCCCGCTCGTCCCGGGCACCGGCAGGAAACCGATCTCACCGGTGCCGCCGGAGGCGCCGCGGCGCAGCGCGCCGTCGAGGACCACCGCCGCGCCGGTGCCATGACCGAGCCACAGCAGGACGAAGGTGTCCCGGTCGGCGGCCGCTCCGTCGCGCTGTTCCGCGAGAGCGGCGAGGTTGGTCTCGTTCTCCACGCTGACGCGGGCCTCGGGGAGCCGTTCCTGGAGGGCGGCGACCAGGCTGCGGTGCCATTCGGGCAGGCCGGTGGAGTCGCGCAGCTCCCCGCTCGCCGGGTCGATGAGGCCCGGGGCGCCTATCCCCACCGTATGGAGCCGGTCCGCCCCGGCCTCCTTCACGACCTGCTCCACCAGCGCCACCGCCTGCTCCACGGCGGGCCCCGTCCCGGTGTCGCCGCCGATCGGCACCGACGCCTCGGCGAGCACGGTGCCGACCAGGTCGGACACGACCGCCGAGACGCCTTCGGTACGGACGTCCAGGGCCGCCAGATGGGCGCGGTCGGCGACGATGCCGTACAGCTTGGCGTTCGGGCCGCGACGCTGCTCGCCCGCCTCACCGACGACCGCTATCAGGCCGGCGTCGGTGAGGCGCTCGACGAGGTCGGCCACGGTCGGCCGGGACAGTCCGGTGAGCTGCTTGAGCTGGCCTGCCGTCAACGAGCCCTGCTGCTGGAGCAGTCGGAGGGCGAGCCGGTCGTTGATGGCCCGGGCGGTGCTCGGGGATGCGGGCATGCCGGGATCCTTCCAGATCGGCTGGGCCGTGCGGCGTACGGCAGCGGGTGGCCACGAAAGCACCCTATCTATCAGGCAGGGTTCCTGATAGTTTACGCCCGGATCAGGCACAAACGAAGACCGGGAGGGATCGCACAATGAGTGGGATGGTCTACGACCTGCGCGAAGTGAGGCGCGCCCGGTACGCCGTGGCCGCCGTCTTCGCCGTGCACGGCGCCGTCACCGGCTCGTTCGCGACGCGCGTGCCGTGGATCCAGGACCATGCCGGCGTCAGCGCCGGCCAGTTGGGCATCGCGCTCGCCTTCCCCGCGCTCGGCGCCTCCGTCGCGATGCCGCTGGCGGGCAGCATCTCCCACCGCTTCGGCGCCCGGAACGCCCTGCGCGGACTGATCGCCCTGTGGACGCTGGCGCTGATCCTGCCCTCGCTCGCCCCCAACCTGCTGACCCTGTGTCTGGCGCTGTTCGTCTACGGCGCCACGGCGGGCATGTCGGACGTGGCGATGAACGCGCTGGGCGTCGAGGTCGAGACCCGGCTGGGCCGGTCGATCATGTCGGGTCTGCACGGCATGTGGAGCGCGGGCGCCCTGGTCGGCTCGGCGGCCGGCACGCTCGCGGCGCACCTCGGCTCGGACGCCCGGCTGCACCACGCGCTCGCGGCGGTGACGCTCACGCTTGTGGGTGTGGCGGCCTGTCAGTGGGTGCTCGACCTCCAGCCGGCCGAGGACGAGGAGCCGCCGCCGAGGTTCGCGCTGCCGCCCAGGTCGGCGCTGCTCATCGGGGCGGTCGGGTTCTGCGCGGTGTTCGCGGAGGGCGCGAGCCTGGACTGGTCGGCGGTCTATCTGCGGGACCAGCTCGACACCTCGGCGGGTCTCGCGGCGGCCTGCACGACCGGCTTCACGCTCACCATGGCGATCGCCCGGCTCGCCGGCGACAAGGTGGTGGACCGCTACGGCTCCGTGCGCACGGTCCGGTTCAGCGGCGTCCTCGCCACGCTCGGCGGACTGCTCATCATCGTGTCGGACCGGCCCGCCCTTGCGATGGCCGGGTTCGCACTGCTCGGGCTCGGCATCGCGGTGGTCGTGCCGCTGTGCTTCGCGGCGGCGGGCCGCAGCGGCCCCAACCCCTCGCTGGCCATCGCGGGCGTCGCGACGATCACCTACACCTCGGGCCTCGTCGCCCCGAGCGCGATCGGCGGGATCGCTCAGGCCACCAGCCTGATGGTGTCGTTCTGCCTGGTCACCGTGCTGTCGTTCGGGCTCGTGGTGTTCGCGCGCGTCCTGCGCGCCGGTGACCGCGACCGCCCGAAGGTCAGCCGGCCGGACGCAGCAGTTCCCGACCCGCGGCCCTGAAGCCCTCGCTCCACGGCGCCGGGCGCAGCGTCCCGGCATCCAGCCGCACCAGGACCCGAGTGCCGTGGGCGTAGGTCACCGAGCCGTCGGCCGAGCAGAACCGGAAGCCATACGTCAGCCCGGTGTTGCCGAGCCGCTCCAGCCAGAGGTGGACGGCGTAGACGCCGGGCTTGGTGACCGGCGCCTCGTAGCAGATGCGCAGTTCCTTGACCGCGTTGCAGGCGTCGCCGGCGGCCACCCAGTCGCCCTCGAAGCGGAAGCCGTGCTCCTGCCACAGCTCGGCCCAGGCCCGCTCGACCATCAGCGGGTAGCGGGCGTTGTGCAGCAGCCCGAGCGCGTCCAGGTCGTCGAAGTGGACGGTGACGGGGACGAGTCGGCCGTAGGACAGGGCGGGCGCGATCGGGGCTTCGGCGGTCACTTGCGGGACTCCTGGGACGTACGAGTTGACTCCCACCATCCTAAGCGGACGCTCAGCATCCCTGGTGGGCCCGGGTCGGCGCGGCCTCCGGTGTCCCTGACAATGGTCCGGACACCCACCCGTACGACGAAAGCGAAACCGCACCATGGATCTCGGCGTCCGCTGGAAACTGCACGGCGGCGACGGACGAACCCCGGCGCCCGGAGCGGTCGTCCGGCCCGACGAACGCCTGACCTGGCCCCGCACGGTCGGACTCGGCGCCCAGCACGTGGTGGCGATGTTCGGGGCGTCGTTCGTGGCGCCGGTCCTGATGGGGCTCGACCCCAACCTGGCGATCATGATGTCGGGCGTCGCGACGGTGATCTTCCTGCTGGCCACGCGCGGCCGGGTGCCCAGCTACCTCGGCTGCTCGCTCTCCTTCGTCGGCGTCGCTGCGGTCATCCGGGCCGACGGCGGTTCGAGCGCGGTCGTGACCGGCGCGGTCCTGGTCGTCGGCGCGGTGCTGTTCCTGGTGGGGCTCGCCGTGCAGCGGTTCGGGGCGCGGATCATCCACGCCACGATGCCGCCGATCGTCACCGGCGCGGTGGTGATGCTGATCGGCTTCAACCTGGCGCCGGTGACGGCCTCCACGTACTGGCCGCAGGACCAGTGGACGGCGCTGCTGGTGATGCTGTTCACCGGTCTGGCCGTGGTCTGTCTGCGCGGATTCTGGTCCCGGATCGCGATCTTCCTGGGCCTGGTCTTCGGCTACGGCATCTCCTGGGCCTTCGACCGGATCTTCGGCCGTATCCACTCGGTCGACGCGAGCGGCAAGCTCACCGACCACTGGCGCCTCGACCTCTCCGGCGTCGGCAAGGCCGACTGGATCGGCCTGCCCGATCTGCACGGCCCGTCCTTCCAGTGGTCGGCGATCCTGGTGGCGCTGCCCGTCGTCATCGCCCTGGTCGCCGAGAACGCCGGGCACGTCAAGGCCGTCGGCGAGATGACCGGCGACAACCTGGACGACAAGCTGGGCACCGCGATCTCCGCGGACGGCGCCGCCTCGGTGCTCTCCACGGCGGTGGGCGGCCCGCCCAACACGACGTACTCCGAGAACATCGGTGTGATGGCGGCGACCCGCGTCTACTCCACCGCCGCCTACTGGGCCGCCGCCGGCTTCGCGCTGCTCTTCGGCGTCTGCCCCAAGTTCGGCGCGATCGTGGCCGCGATCCCGGGCGGTGTCCTCGGCGGCATCACCGTCATCCTGTACGGCATGATCGGCCTGCTCGGCGCGCAGATCTGGATCAACGCCGAGGTGGACCTGCGCAATCCGCTGAACCTGGTGCCGGCCGCGGCGGGCATCATCATCGGCGTCGGCAACGTCACCATGGAGTTCACCGACACCTTCGAACTGAGCGGCATCGCGCTCGGCACGTTGGTGGTCATCACCGGCTACCACACGCTGCGGGCGTTCGCCCCGGCCCACCTCAAGACGCAGGAGCCGCTCCTCGACGAGGGGACGTCGTCCTACGACGAGGAGAGCGGCACCGGCGAGGGGACTCAGCGCGCCAGCTCGTAGGCGTACGACGCGGTGAACGTGCCCGGCCTGCCCTTGCACCCGTCCGACTCCCCCGGGAGCTTCACCCACAGGTAGGCGTCGATCCGGGACTCGCCTGTCGCCAGGGTCGGCGCGCGGCCCAGCTTGCGGCCCGACGGGTCGCACCACTCCCCGTCCGCCGGGGCGCCGGCGCCGTTGCGGCTGGTGTCGATGACTGCGCCCAGGCCCGGGGGGCCGCCGAGGGCGTCGAGGACCTGCCGGTCGTAGGCGATCTCGGCGGACGTGGTGTGGAAGTTGGAGACGTTACTGAAGACGCCGTCGGAGGACGCGGTCGAGGCGGCGCCTGCCTGCCGCAGCCGCTCCGCCTGCTTGGCGGGCGCGTTCCAGCCGGAGTGTCCGGCGTCGTAGTAGACGCGGGCCTTGGGGTTGGCCGCCTTCAGGACACGGCCGGCGCGGGCGAGGGAGGCGAAGCGGTCGGCGCGGGCCCGCTCGGAGAGGCACTCGGACTGGGCGACGGAGTCGGGCTCCAGGATGACGATGACGTCGCCGGAGCCGAGCCCGGCGGCGAACCGGTCGATCCAGTCGTCGTACGCGTCGAGGCCGGGCGCCCCGCCCTCGGAGTACCCGCCGCAGTCGCGGTCCGGTATCGCGTACGCCACGACCACCGGCACGCGCCCGAGCGCCGAACCGCCCGAGGTGACCGCGCGGACCCGGGCGGTGATGGTGTCCGGCGTGAAGTCGGCGAACCACACCGCGGCCGGCTGCGCGGCGATCCGGGACTCGATGACGGCGTGCCGGGGGTCGCCGGCGTTGTCGCGGACCCACTCAAGGACCTGGGAGTCGGGGTGGCGGTACAGGCGCGTGGAGACCAAGGCGGTGCTCTGCTTCCTCTCGGTCCGCCTGGGCGAGGGCGTGGGGGTGGCCTTCTCCCGCCTCCTGGTGGGCGAGGCGGACGTCGGCGAGGGGGAGTTGGTGACCGACGGGGAGGCGGACGGCAGGAGCGGCAGGGAATCCAGACTCGGCGAGCGCGTCACCCGGGGCGGCCCGGCCTCGTCGGAGCCCCCGCGGTCGTCGAGCGCGGAGACCATCCCGGTCACCGCGCCGACGGCGACCACGACCGAGGCCGCCACCGCCATGACGCCCCGCCGGGCGGTCCTCCTGCGCTCGGCCCTGCGTGCGGCCAGTCGCTGGGCGCGTGAGCCTGGCACCGTCCCGCTCCCCCTCCCCCACAGCGAGCGCGTCCCCCGTTCTGGGGAAGCGCCGGGCCCGCCGACACTGCGGCCAGCCTAAAGCTGGGACATTGCCCCCATGGCGCAATGCGAACAATTCACCACAGCCGTGGACGCGGTCATCTCCCGTATGCGCGCCCTCGAAGCGACGCTGCCCGAACGCGACGGTGTGGCCGTCTTCAACCGTGTCTACCTCGCCGTCACGGAGGCGGTCGACCGGCACATCGACGGCGGCCGGTTCCCGGACGCGCGGGCGGCGATCACGCTGGACGTGCGGTTCGCGCAGCGGTATCTCGCGGCGGTTCAGTCGGCCGAGGACGAGCGGCGTCCGCCCGCGTGCTGGCGGCCCCTGTTCCAGATGCGCCGGCATCCCGGCGTACGTCCGTTGCAGTTCGCGCTCGCGGGCATCAACGCGCACATCGGCCACGATCTGGCGCTCGCCGTGGTGGACGCCTGTCGTAGCCTCGGCTGCGAACCCGTCGAGCTGGAGGATGAGTTCGATCGCGTGGGTGATCTCCTCGTCTCGCTGGAGGAGCGCATCCGCGAAGATCTGATGCCGGGTCCCGATCTGCTCCAGATCGCCGACCCGCTCACCCATCTGCTCGGCTCCTGGAGCCTGGAGCGCGCGCGGGACGCCACCTGGTCGTCGGCCCGGGCGCTGTGGGCCCTGCGCCGGTTCCCGGAGCTCGCCGAGGAGTTCACCGAGCGGCTCGACGCGGCGGTGGGGTTCGCGGGACGCATGCTGCTCACGCCACTGGCGGACTGATCTCGGCCACACCGCGCGGTACACCTGACCCACGCGGGTACCCGAGTTAAGTTGACGATTGAACCGTCAGTGACGAACGCGACGTGCTCTGTGACTGACCGACGCAAAGGAGCGTACGGATGACCCTTCGGTTGGGGCTCAGCCTCCCTCAAGCCCAGCAGTACGACATCGGCCGTGACGTACCGGACGTCGCGCGCACCGCCGAGCGGATCGGCTACGAGAGCCTGTGGGTCTACGAGCGGGCCCTGTTCCCGGAGCCGCAGACCCAGGGCCTGTACGGCATCGAAGGGCTGGCGTGGCCCGATATGTACCGCGGTGTGCCGGACCCCTTGGTGACATTGACCCTGGCGGCGTCGGCGACCGAGCGGGCCCGGCTCGGCACCAGCGTCCTGGTGGCACCTCTGCACAACCCGTTCCAGCTCGCCAAGGCGCTCGCCACGCTGGACTCGGCGAGCGGCGGCCGGGTCGTGGCGGGCTTCGGCACCGGTTGGTCGCTCGACGAGTACGCGGCGGCGGGCGTGGCGCCGTTCGAGGAGCGCGGCAAGGTCCTCGACGAGATCATCGACGTGTGCCGGGCCGTGTGGGGCCCGGACCCCGTGTCCTACGAGGGCCCGCACTCCAAGATCGCCTCGGCCGTGGTCGCGCCCAAGCCCGCCCGGCCGATCCCGATCCTGGTGCCCACCAACAGCAAGAAGGCGATGACCCGGCTGGTCGACCGCCTCGACGGCTGGATGCCGATCGCCATGGGCGCCGAGCAACTCACCTCGCAGTGGCGGCAGTTGCAGGACCTCGCGGCCGAGCGCGGACGCACCGAGCCGATCCAGGCGGTGGTCCGGATCAACGTCCAGTACAGCGCGAAGGCGTACGACGGCGCCGACCGCGCCGCGTTCCAGGGCAGCGTCGAGCAGATCGTCGAGGACCTGGCCGCGCACGCCGTGGACGGGCTCGACGAGTTCTTCTTCGAGCTCCAGGGCCTCGCGCGCGACGCCCAGGAACTCAAGGACGTCGCCGCCGAGGTGTACGAGGCGGTGCGGGCCGCCGGGCTCTGACGGCCCGGCAGCCCGGGCGGGCTCAGTCCTCGGGCAGCTCGACCGGCGCGATCTCGTCGTAGACGTCGCCCGGACCCGGGTTGCCCGCGTCGGTGCTCCCGCCGAGGTGGTGCATCACGCCCCAGACCGCGTTCAGCGCGGTCTGGACGGCGCCCTCGGCCCAGCCGGCCGTCCAGGAGATGTCGTCGCCGGCGAGGAAGATGCCCCGCTTGTCCTCGGGCAGCCGGTCCTGCATGAAGTGCGTGAACAGGCGCCGCTGGTAGCGGTAGTGGCCGGGCAGGTTGGCCTTGAACGCGCCCATGAAGTAGGGCTCGTTCTCCCAGGAGACGGTCACCGGGTTGCCGATGATGTGCTTCCTGATGTCGACCTTCGGATAGATCTCGCCGAGCGACTTCAGCATGACCTCCATCCGCTCGTTCGCGGACAGCGGCAGCCACTTCAGGCTGTCGTCGCACCAGGTGTAGGAGAGGCAGATGACGGCGGGCTTGTCCGGACCGTCGTCCAGGAGGTAGGTGCCGCGCGTCATGCGGTCGGTCAGCGTCATCGACATGACGTCCCGGCCGGTCTCCTCGTCCTTGTCCAGCCAGAACGGCCGGTCCACCGGCACGAACAGCTTCGAGGACTCCATGTAGTGGGTGCGCTCGATCGCCGTCCAGTGGTCGATCGGGAAGAGCGAGTCGTCACAGGCGATCTTGGACAGCAGCATCCAGGACTGGGCGGTGAAGACGGCCGCCGGGTAGGTGCGGATGTCGCCGCCCGCGTCGGTCACGGTGATCCGGTTGCCAGCGGCGCGGTGCAGCCGGGTCACCGCCGGACGGGGCTCGCCGTTCTCGTGCAGCGACGCCAGCGAGGTGCCGTAGGACCAGTGGACGATCTTCTCCGGCGCGCGCTCCCACAGACGCACCGGGAGCTGCTGGGAGCCGCCGACGATGCCGCGGTGGTGGTCGTCGGCCTCGGTGTAGACGACCCGCAGGATCTCCAGGATGGAGTTCGGGAAGTCGGTGTCCCAGCCGCCGGTGCCGAAGCCGACCTGACCGAAGATCTCGCGGTGCCGGAAGGACTTGAAGGCCTCGGAGTCGCAGAGGAAGCCGTAGAAGGTCTGGTTGTCGAGCTTCTCGACGAGCTTCGCCCAGATCTCGCGGATGCGCGGCACGTCCCGCTCGCGCATGGCGCGGTTCATGTCGGAGAAGTCGGCGCCCTCTTCGAGGCACTTGTTCCAGGCGTCGGCGACGTCGCGGTAGACCTGCGGCAGGTCGTCGATCGTCTCGGCGTAGTGCGACTCGCCCTTGAGGTCGACGACGGTCGAGGGCGTCGCCTCGGCGAGGGGGTTGGGGAACGGGCTGGTCTTCAGGCCCACGAGGTCGATGTAGTGCTGGAGCGCCGTGGAGGACGGCGGGAAGCGCATCGCGCCCATCTCGGCCATGAGGCCCTCGGTGCTGGGGCCGTCGAAGCCGACGGTGCGCAGCCGGCCGCCGATCTGGTCAGCCTCGTACACGACGGGCTTCAGGCCCATCTTCATCAGCTCGTAGGCGGCGATGAGGCCGGACAGGCCGCCGCCGATGACCGCGATCTCGGTGCCGTGTTCGGTCGCCGGTATCTGGCCGAGCCCCGCCGGGTGGGCGAGGAAGTCGTCGTAGGCGTAAGGGAAGTCCGGGCCGAACATGGTGATCGGCGGCTGCTGCTGCTCGTCGGTGTGCTCGACGGCGTTGGGCACCATGGACGTCATGGGGTACGGACTCCTTGCGACTGCGTGAGGGAGAGCGGGGCGGCGTTTCAGACGAGCGACCCGTAGAGGCCGGGGCGGCGGTCCTTCAGATACGGGTTCGCCTCGCGGGAGGCGGCGACGAAGGCGGGGTCGACGTCGGCGAGGACGAGTTCCTCGGCGTGGCCGGCCCGGGTGCGGGCGACTCCGTCGGGGCCGGCCAGCGTGGAGAGGCCGACGAACTCGAACTCCCCTTCCTGGCCGACGCGGTTGACGTAGGCGACGTACATCTGGTTCTCGAAGGCGCGCACCGGGATCATCGACTCGGCGACGAACTGGAACGGGTGCATCTGCGCCGTCGGCACCACGAGCAGGTCGGTGCCGGCGAGGGCGTGGGCCCGGACGTTCTCCGGGAACTCGACGTCGTAGCAGATCAGCAGGCCGACCCGGACGCCGTCGAGCTCGGCCTGGACGACCTGCTGCTCGCCCGGCGTGAAGTGGTCGCGCTCGAAGCAGCCGAAGAGGTGGGTCTTGCGGTAGTTCGCCAGTCGGGTGCCGTCGGCGGAGATCATCTGGGCGGAGTTGAAGACGACGTCGCCCTCGCGCTCCGGGTAGCCGTAGACGATCGCCAGGCCGTGCCGGGTGGCGGTCTCGGCGATCGCGTCCGCGCAGTCGCCGTCGGCGGGCTCGGCGAGGCGGGCGATGTCGTCGCCGATCGCGTACCCGGTGAGGAACATCTCCGGCGCGACCAGCAGCCCGGCGCCCGCGGCGGCGGCACGGCCCGCGGCGTCGTCGAGGACCTTGAGGTTCTCGACGGTCGAGCCGGGGCGGCCGGAGCTCTGGAGCAGGGCGGTGCGCATGCGTGTCCTCACCGGGGCGAAAGGGTGATTGTGGGGGCCATGTAGAAGGTACGGGCGGCTGACCAGGCCGGACAAGAAGGAGCCGTTGCGCGCCGGTGAGCGGTTTGTTGCGTGCGCCGGGGGGTCGGCGGCGATTCGTTGCGCGACCTGTGGCGTAGCTCCGCTCGTTCCCGGGGCGCAGGGCCGGGCGGCGCCCCCGCCGAGCGGCGGAGACGCGGTCCCGACCCCGGCGCGATGTGGTGCCCGCACGGCGCCGGGAGAGTGGGGAACGTCCGCTTGACCAGGGGAAAGGACCGCGATGAACCGCCGAATGAAGATCGTCGTGCTCGGCTCCGCACTGCTGCTCACCGCCACGGCGGCCGCCACCGCCGCCGCCGACGCACCGGTGCGGCGCGAGGCCGCCGCACTCACCGGCACCGCCAAGCTGTACCGCTCCGCCGGGGATGACATCACGTTCTCCTTCGACGCCCATCTGGCGGCGAAGGACAACGCCGACCCGACGAAGGCGACCGGCACCTTCGAGTTCAGCCACTACCTGAACGGCGAGGGCGCCCGGGCGAAGGCGAAGGTCGACTGTCTGGTCACCGGCGGGAAGGTGGCCGTCGTCTCCGGCGTGATCACCGACTCCGACCTGCCGGGCGCCGAGGGCAAGCGGGTCGGCATCACCGTCCATGACGTCGGCCGTCACGACCGGCTCGGCTATAGCTGGGCCTCCACGGGCAGCCCCGTCGAGACGAAGGGGCTGCCGAAGTGTGTGGGCTCCGCCCCCTTCGAGAAGGTCAGGAAGGGGACGGGCGACTTCACGGTCGTGCCGTGGCGGCCCGAGTTCTAGCCAGCGCCGGCGCCGTCACCAGGTAGGGCACGGCGAGCACCGCGAAGACGGTGCTGTGCGCGGCGTGCGTGCCGAGCAGCGCGTACACGCCGAAGGTGGCGACGGTGGCGAGTTCGGTGCCCAGGCTCGCCACCGAGGTGAGGGTGGCCCGGCGGGACTCGTCGATGCGGTGCTGGAGGCGGACGTCGGCGAGCACCTCCGCCACCTGGAACCCGGCGAAGGCCAGGCTCACGAGCGCGATACCGGCAAGGGAGCGGGCCACGGCGCCGACGGCCAGGGCGAGGGCGGCGCCCGCGAGGAGCGCCGCGAGCCCGGTCGGGCCGAGGCGCTCGGCCGGTCCGGTCAGGAGGCTGCCGACGGTGACTCCGGCCCAGATCAGCATGATCAGGTAGGGCACGGTCGCCTCGGCGACACCGATGTCCCGGACCAGCAGCGGGGTGTATTCGTCCAGCGCGCCCCACACCGCGGCGACGGCCGGGACCAGCAGCAGGGCGCCGCGCACGGAACGGTCCCCGCGGACCTGGGCGAGTCCGGTCCGCAGGGTCGTCGCCCAGCCGTCGTCGCCGGCCTCCGGTCGCACCCGGTGCTCGGGGAACCGGGTCGCGACGGCGGCGGTCAGCAGGCAGGCCGCAAAGCTCGCGGCACCGACCGCCGCATAGCCTCCCCGGGCGAGGACGGGCCCCGCGAGGCCGATGGAGGACACGGTGCCCAGCAGCCGCGCGGCCCGGGCCCTGCCCATGACACCGGCGTACCGGTCGGCCGCGCCCAGCCTGTCCAGCTCGTCGTACACGAGCGCCTCCAGGGCGCCGGAGCCGAGTGCCCCTCCGGCGCCCCACAGGACGAAGCCGGCCGCGAAGGCCCAGTACGACGGGACCGCCACCCACAGCGCGAAGCCGGCGGCGGTGAGCAGGGGTCCGAACCAGAGCAGCCGGCGCCGGGACATCGCGTCGGCCCAGGCACCGGAGGGCACCTCCAGCAGCACGCCGGTGACCGACCACAGGGCGAACAGGGAGGAGATCTGCCAGAGCGACATGCCGGTGTCCGCGAACAGCAGCGCGTACACCGGGTAGAGCAGGACGAAGTCGTCGAGGAACGAGTAGCCGTACAGCGTGGTCGTCAGCCGCCGGAGACCGGTGGCGGGCACACGCGCAGGTGAGAGTGTCATGGGGCCTTCCCGCAGGGACGTTTCGGACACCGGGGGTACGGCGTCCGAGGCGGCCCTCGGGAGGCACGGCTGCTGGATCAATGTCGCCGGGTCATGGCAACGATGGTAGGCGCCTGCCGCTCACTCGCGCAGGGAGAATGTGGTGATCACGGCGGCATGGTCGGAGGGCCACTCGTTGTGCTCCACGTCCGGCCAGGGGCGCGGACTGCCACTGACGTGGGTCTCGGAGTGCAGCACGCGCAGACCCCGGTGCAGCACGAAGTCGATCCGGTCCTGCGGCTCGGGGCGTCCGCTGCCGTCCTCGTGCAGGACGTGGATCGGCGACCAGGTGTGGCCGGGGTGGGCGGCGGGGTCCGGGTGGGCCTCACGGTAGGAGTCGCGCAGGCCCGCCTCCTCTGCCGCCTTCGTCACCGGCCACTCGACGTCCGGCCGGTCCAGGTGGGAGGGGCTGTTGAAGTCGCCGACGAGGACGACAGGGACGCCGGCAGCGGCGCTCTCCTCGATCCGGCGCAGGGCGTCCCTCATCTGTTCGAGCCGCACCTTCTCGTGGGCGATGAGCTCGGCGGCGGGGAGCCCGTCGAAGGCGGACTCGTACGGGCCGTAGGGCGTGTAGTCGAGGTGGGCCGTCCAGATGTCGACCTCCTGCTGCCCCGCCCGGATGCGGACGCCGGCCGCACCGTAGAAACCGACGGCCGGGTCGCCGAAGCGGGCCGTGATCGGGTGGCGGCTGATGATGCCGAGGTTCTCGCCGGCCCGGTGGTGGTACCAGCCGAGGGCGTCGGCGAGGTCCTCGGCGGCGGTGCCGTTCGTCTCCTGCAGGCCCACCACGTCGACGCCGGTCTCGGCGATGACCTTGAGCTGCTTGGCCAGGTGGTCGTGGACCCTGGTGCCGCCGTGCCAGAGGTTCCAGCTCATGACGCGCAGCTCGGGCGAGGGCGGGGCGGCGGTCGGCAGGGTGCGCAGCCGCTGCGTGGTGACGCCCTCCAGGCTGGGCAGGACGGTGCGGCCGGGGGCCGGCTCGATCGGGGCGAGCGAGGGCACCGCCAGGACCGTGCAGCCGGCCGCCTCCGCGGAGCTGACGCCGGTGCGGGTGTCCTCGACGGCGACGCAGGCCGCCGGGTCGACGCCGAGGGCGCGGCAGGCGGCGAGGTAGGGGTCGGGGGCGGGCTTGGTGCGGTCGGTGTCGTCGGCGGTGACGGAGACCGCGAAGCGGCTCGCGCCGAGGGCTTCGAGGACGGTGTCGGCGACGGCTCGGGGCGACGCCGTGACCAGAGCCGTGGGGATGCCGTCGCGGGCCAGGGCGTCGAGCAGTTCGAGCGCGCCGGGGCGCGGGACGATGCCGGCGCGGACCCGGTCGGCGAACTCGCGGTGCAGCGCCTCGGCGAGGTCGGCGGCCGGTGCGCCGGTGGCCGCGGCGAGCCAGTCGGCGGTGTGCTCGACGGGCCGGCCGAGCACCTCCGCCTCGTCCGCCTCGGTCAGGGCCCGGCCGGCGACCTGCTCCACCGCCTCCCACCACAGTCGCTCGGTGTCGACGAGCGTGCCGTCCATGTCGAACAGGACGGCCTGGAGGGGGAGTCGAGTCACGGTTGTCTCTTTCTTGCGTGGGGGGATCAGGTAGGTCGTACGGGGGTCAGCGGCTGCGTTCGGCCACCAGCACGGGCCGCTCGGGCAGCGACACGCTCACCGCGGCGCCCGCGCCGAGCGCGGCCGTCTCATGGGCGGGCAGGTCGGCCTTCACCTCGGTGCCGTCGGCGAGCCGTACGGTCAGCCGCGTGGTGGCCCCGAGGAACGCGGTGGCGACCACGCGCGCGTCGGAGGCGTCGTCGGCGCGCACGGCCACGGCCTCCGGCCGCACCAGCACGTCGACGTCGGACACCGAGGGTACGTCGCCGTCGACCGGCAGCCGCCGGCCCAGCACCTCGACACCGCCGTCGACGAGCGTGCCCGGGATCCGGCTCATCGTGCCGACGAACTCGGCGACGAAGGCGGTGGCGGGGCGGCCGTACAACTCGGCGGGCGCGGCGCACTGTTCGAGCCGTCCGGACCGCATGACGGCGACCCGGTCGGCCATCGACAGGGCCTCCTCCTGGTCGTGGGTGACGAACAGCGTGGTGATGCCGAGCTCCTGCTGAAGCCGCCGGATCTCCTCGCGCAGCGTCAGGCGCACCTTGGCGTCGAGCGCGGACAGCGGCTCGTCCAGCAGCAGGACGCGCGGGCGCAGGGCGAGGGCGCGGGCCAGGGCGATGCGCTGCTGCTGGCCGCCGGAGAGCTGGTGCGGGAACCGCTCGCCCTTGTCGGCGAGGCCGACCAGCTCCAGCAACTCGGCGGCACGGGCGCGCCGTTCGGCGGTGCGCACCTTGCGCATGCGCAGCCCGAAGGCCACGTTGTCGAGCGCGCTCAGATGCGGGAAGAGGCTGTACGACTGGAAGACCATCCCGGCGTCCCTGCGGTGCGCGGGGATGCCGGTGACGTCCTCGCCGTCCACCAGGACCGCGCCGGAGTCGGGGTGTTCGAACCCGGCGAGCATGCGCAGCGCGGTGGTCTTGCCGCAGCCGGACGGGCCCAGCAGGGCGAGGAGTTCACCCGGCTCGACGGTCAGGTCGAGCCCGTCGAGGGCGACGGTGGGTCCGAACTCCCGGCGCAGGCCGCGGAATTCGACGTTGGCGGCCTGCGTGGCCGTGGCTTCAGCGGTCTTTTCGAGCACGGTCATGTTCATCCCCGGGAGGTAGTACGGGTACGGCCGCCGAAGCCGGCGAGCACGAGGAGCAGCACCCAGGTCACGAGCAGGCTGAGCACGGACACGGCGACGGACATCTGGGCCTGCGAGCCGCTGACGTTCACGATCCACACGGCGAACGGCACGAAGCCCAGCAGCCGCGCGACCGTGAACTCGCCGAGCACCAGGGCGAGGGTGAGGAAGGAGGCGTTGAGCAGGGCACCGCGGAGGTTGGGCAGGACGGCCCGGACCAGCGCCTGCGGCCAGCCCGCGCCGCAGCTCCGGGCGGCCTCCACGAGGGTGCGTACATCGATGGCGCGCAGCCCGGCGTCCAGGGCCCGGTACACGAACGGCAGCGCCATCACGACGTAGGCCAGGACGAGCACCACGGGGAAGTCCGGGTTCTGGATCGCGACGAAGGTCTGGAACAGCGGCGTGCGCGAGAGATGATCGGGCCCCCACTTCAGCACCGTCCCGATCCCGGCGACGAACGCGATCGGCGGCACGACCAGCGGCAGCGAGCACACCACCTCGACGACCGGCCGAAGCCGGGGCGCGCCGAGCCGCAGCGCGACCATGGCGGGCACCATCAGCAGCAGGACGACGGCGATGGTGGCGACGGCCAGCTCCAGCGAGAGCAGCAGAGCGGAGACGAAGCCGTCGGTGGACAGGATCTGGGTGTAGGCGTCGAAGGTCAGGCCCTGCCCGGGCACGTCCACCGTGAAGACGACGGACGCGGCCAGCGGCACCAGGAAGTACAGTCCGGCGAGGCCGAGCACGCCCCACCGCCACAGGTTCAGGCGAGCCATCGCGCACTCCGTCGTTGCAGGGGCAGATACACGGCCATGACCAGGCCGGCGATCAGGACCATGTCGAGGCTGAGGGCGAGCGCCACGTTCTCCTGCCCGACGAGGACGTTGCCGGAGAGGGCGTCGGCGATCTGGAGGGTGATCAGCGGGACGGAGCTGCCCACCATGGCGGCGGCCGTGGCGTATGCGGCGAAGGCGCTGCCGAAGAGCAGGACGAACCCGCCGAGGAGCGTGGGCAGCAGGACGGGCAGGGCCACATGCCGCCAGTACTGCACGGTCGTCGCGCCATTGTTCTGCGCGGCCTCGCGCCACTGGGAGCGCAGGCCCTCCAGGGCCGGGGTGATGGTGAGCACCATCAGCGGGATCTGGAAGTACAGGTAGACGAGGACGAGTCCCCAGAAGCTGTAGAGGTCCCAGCCCTTGTCCGTCAGGCCCAGATGCCGGGTCAGCACACCGGCGTTGCCGAGCGTGGCGACGAAGGCGAAGGCCAGCGGGACGCCGCCGAAGTTGGCGAGGACCCCGGACGCGGTGAGCACGGCCTCGCGCAGCGCGCGGAAGCGGGAGGTCGCCACGGCCTGGGCGAGCGGCAGCCCGAGGAGGGCGCCGAGGGCGGCGGATACGGCGGACAGCTTGACGCTGCCGAGCAGGGCCGTGAGGTAGGCGCCCTGCAGCGAGGTCGTCAGGTTGCCGGCGCTGTACGAAGTCGCCCCGGTGGCAGGGTCCTTGACGGTGAAGGCGCCGTCCAGCATGGCCAGGGCGGGCAGCCCGAAGGCGATGGCGGTGAAGGCGAGCAGCGGGACGACGGCGAGCCCTCCGCCAAGGGCACGGCGCCGCCGCTTGTGCGCAGCGGCGGTCGCCGTGTCGACCCGGGTGAGGGTGGTCGTCATCCGGAGACGGCCTTCGCCCAGCCCTGCCCGAGGACCGTCTTGGCCTTGCTCTGCTGGGCCTCGGTCGGGAAGGAGGGCGTCCCGGAGACCTCGGGCAGCTTGGCCGCGGCCGTCTTGTCGAGGGTGCCGGCCTTCTCCAGGGCGGTCATCAGGGCCGGACGGGCGAAGCCCTTGAGCCACAGGTTCTGGCCCTCGGCGCTGTAGAGGTACTCCTGCCACAGGCGGGCGGCCGCGGGGTGCGGGGCGTCCTTGTTGATGGCCTGGGAGTAGTACTGCGAGAACTTGCCGTCGCTCGGCACCGACACCTGCCAGTCGACGCCCTTGGACTTGAACTCCTCGGCGTAGCCGGCGTTGAGGTAGTCCCAGTCGATGCTGATCGGCGTCTCGCCCTTCTCGACGGTGGCCGGGGTCGACTCGACGGGCGTGTAGTTGCCGTTCTTCTTCAGCTTGGCGAAGAAGTCGAGGCCGGGCTGGATGTCGTCGAAGGAGCCGCCGTTCGCCAGGGCCGCCGCGTACACGCCGCCGAAGGCCGAACCGGACTTGGTGGGGTTGCCGTTGAGGGCGACCTGGCCCTTGTACTGCGGCTTCAGCAGATCGGCGAAGGTCTTCGGGCACTCCTTGACCCGCTTCGCGTCGCAGCCGATGGAGATGTAGCCGCCGTAGTCGTTGTACCAGCGGGCCTGCGCGTCCTTCTGGCCCTCGGGGATGTCGGCGAACGCCGCCACCTTGTACGGCGCGAGCAGCCCCTGCTGGGCGGCGCTCAGCGCGAAGGAGCTGCCGAGGTCGAGGACGTCGGGGGCGCGGTCCTGGCCCTTCCTCGACGTCACGGCGTTGATCTCGTCCTGGCTGGAGCCGTCGGGGCTCTCGACCTCGATCTTGATGCCGTACTTCTTCTGGAAGCCGTCGATGAGGGCGCCGTAGTTGGCCCAGTCACGGGGCAGCGCGATGGCGTGCAGCGTGCCCTCCTTCTTGGCCGCCTCGACCAGCTTGTCGATGCCGCCGAGGTCGGCGGCCGAGGTGGCGGTCGCGGCGCTCTTGCCGTCGGCGGCGGTGGACGCGTTGTCGGGGGCGGCGCCACAGGCGCTCAGGGCGAGCGCGGCGACGACGGCGAGGGCACCGCCGAGGGCGGCGTTTCTCGGCAGGGAAGCGGACACGGTTTCTCCAGGGGACGCGCGAGGGTGCAGGAGGATCTTGCCCAGGAAAGATCTCGAACTTGTCTGAACAAGTTGGCCCCAGTAGGCCCGCCGATGGTGACACGTTCGTTAACACTGGCGAAAGCCTCTGCCCTGAATTTGTGCACAGTCCCCTCAGGAACGGAGTGCCGGACGATCTCGATTACGCTGGTCACGCTGTGCACAGCGACGGACTCAGAGGGGAAGCATGACGGCGCGACACGAGGAGATCGCCGACGAGCTGCGTCGGGCGATCGACCGCGAGGAGTACACGGTCGGCTCACTGCTGCCCGCCGAGACGGACCTCGCGGCCCACTACGGCGTCTCGCGCGGCACGGTCCGGCAGGCCGTCGCGGCACTGACCGCCGAGGGCCTCATCGGCTCGCGCCAGGGCGCCCGCCGGGTGGTCCTGGCCAGCCGCCGCAGCCAGAGCTTCGCCGAGCTGCGCAGCTTCGCCCAGTGGGCGAACGCGATGGGCCGGGAGGCGACCGGCCACGTGGTCACCCAGGAGTACCGCCCGGCGACGAAGGAGGACGCGGTCCGCCTCCAACTGCCCGCCGGCACACCGGTGTTGCACGTCCTGCGGGTACGCGGCCTGGACGGCGAACCGGTGCTCCTGGAGCGCACGGTCTACGCGGACTGGATCTCGCCGGCCGTCGAGTCCATAGAGCCCGACTGCGCGTCGGTCACCCAACGCCTGTACGAGGACACGGGGTTGGTCTTCGCCTACGGCGAGCACGTCATCGACGCGGTGTCAGCGGGCGCGCAGGACGCGGAACTTCTGGGCATCCGCCGCACGAGCCCGCTCCTGCGGGTACGACGCGTGACGACGACCCGCGAGGGCCGCCCTGTGGAGTGGTCGGACGACCGCTACCGCTCGGACGCGGTGAGCTTCAGCGTGCACAACTCGATCGACAACAACGCGCTGGCTCGCAAGACGGCCGACTGACCCTCTCCGCCGTTTGGCTATGCGAGTCCGCCTGCCGGAGGAGGCCGCCGCGTGGACGAGCAGCGAGACTTCCCCCATGGACGCCACCGATATCCCCGCACTGCCGTTCGTCGACGAACACGCGACGACGGTCGAGGCGAACGCCGACGCCGTCTGGCACGAGCTGGGCGCCATGATGAACGGCACGCGCGGCTTCCGGGTGGCCGTGGCGGCCCCCGGCCACGAACTGGCCCTGGTCGGCCGGCACCCGTTCTCCACGTACGCCCTGATCTTCCACCTGGAGGAGTCGGGCGCGGGACGCACACGGCTGCGGGCCGAGACCCGAGCGAGGTTTCCCGGCCGGTCCGGTGCCCTCTACCGACTGCTGGTCATCGGCACGGGCGCCCACGCACTGGTCGTACGGCACATGCTGACGAAGGTCCGCAAGAACGCCGCTTAAGGGGCGCGGGGAACTGCGCGACAAGCCCCCACCCACCCGCACCCAGAAAACTACGTGGGCGACCCGGAAGAAAACCGCCGCAACAACGGCGACAGCACCAGCACCGACTTGGTCCGCTCCACAAACGGCTCCCCGGCGATCCGCTCGAGAACCCGCTCGAAATGCCGCATGTCAGAGGCGAAGACCTGCACCACGGCATCCGCGTCCCCGGTGACGGTGGACGCGGCCACAACCTCCTGGTACCGCTCAAGACCCCGCCGGATCGTCTCCGGCGAGGTGTTGTGCCGGCAGTAGATCTCGACGAACCCCTCGGTCTCCCAACCGAGGGCGGACGGGTCCACCCGTACGGTGAATCCGGTGATGGCTCCGGTGGCACGCAGCCGGTCCACACGCCGTTTCACGGCGGGCGCGGACAGGCCGACGAGCTGCCCGATGTCCGCGTAGGAGCGGCGGGCGTCCTCGGCGAGGGCGTGCACGATGCGTTCGTCGAGATCGTTCAGCACTGCGGGTGGTTCACTTCACTTCTGGCGTTGCGAGAGCTGCGTCCGTCGCGAGACGGGAACGGCGATAGCCGTACAGGAAGTAGAACACGAGACCGGCCGCCATCCAGCACCCGAAGACCACCCAGGTGACGGTGTCGAGGCTGAACATGTTGTACGCGCAGAACAGGAAGCCCAGCACCGGCAGCACCGGCCCGAACGGCACCCTGAACGTGCGCTCGAGCTCCGGCCGCTTCACGCGCAGCACGATCACCGCGATGTTGACCAGCGCGAAGGCGAACAGCGTGCCGATGCTGGTGGCGTCGACGAGCTTGCCCAGCGGGATGAGCGCCGCGAGCGCGCCGCAGAACAGGGACACGATGATCGTGTTGAGGCGCGGCGCCCCGGTCTTCGCGTGGACCTTGCCGAGCGCCTTGGGCACCAGGCCGTCACGGGACATCGCGAAGAGGATGCGGGTCTGGCCGTAGAGCACGGTGAGGACCACGCTCGCGATGGAGATGACGGCGCCGAGGGCGAGCAGCGTGCCGTAGAAGGACTGGCCGCTGACGTCGTTCATGATCGCGGCGAGCGAGGCCTCGGAGCCCTCGAACTTGGTCCAGTTCCAGGCGCCGACGGCGACACCCGCGACGAGGACGTACAGCGCGGTCACGATGATCAGCGAGAGCATGATCGCCCGCGGCAGGTCCTTCTTGGGGTCCTTGGCCTCCTCACCGGCGGTGGAGGCGGCGTCGAAGCCGATGTAGGAGAAGAACAGCGTGGCACCCGCGGCGCTCACGCCGGCCATGCCGAGCGGCATGAAGTCCTCGTAGTTGCCGGACTTGAAGCCCATGAAGCCGACCGCGCAGAACAGCACCAGAGCCGCGATCTTGACGGCGACCATGATCGTGTTGGCGCGTGCGGACTCGCGCACGCCGCCGAGCAGGAAGATCATCGCCAGCAGCACGACGATCAGCGCGGGCAGATTGATGATCCCGCCCTCGCCGGGTGCGGAGGACAGCACGGACGGGATGGTGACGCCTATCGTCCCGTCGAGGAGCTCGTTGAGGTACTCGCCCCAGCCGACGGCGACTGCGGCCACCGAGACGCCGTACTCCAGCACCAGACACCAGCCGCAGACCCAGGCGACCAGCTCACCCATCGTTGCGTACGCATACGAGTAGGAGGAGCCCGCGACCGGGATGCTGCCGGCCAGCTCGGCGTAGGACAGGGCCGAGAAGAGCGCCGTGAGGCCGGCGATCACGAAGGCCAGGGTGACCGCGGGACCGGCCTCCGGGACGGCGTCGCCGAGGACGACGAAGATGCCGGTGCCGAGGGTGGCACCGATGCTGATCATGGTGAGCTGCCACAGGCCGAGGGAGCGTCGCAGGGACCCTCCGTCGCCCTGGCCACCCTCCGCGACCAGGTGTTCCACGGGCTTGCGGCGCATCAGACGCGCGCCGACGCCGAGGGGTGCCGGGGCGGCCGTCCGGCCTGGGGATTGCGGGGGTGCGCCTTGGTCGAGCACGCGCTGGCTCCTTATCGCTGCCGTTCAGGGCGGCAGGGACCAGCGGCACCCCTTGCAGCAGGGACCCACCGAGCGGGGTCCCTGCCACGCCACGTACGAGGCGACAGCCTACGAGGAGTGACGTTGCTGGTGAAATGCAGCAACCTTGCGTATACCCGCAAGATCATTGCGTGTCTGGGGGTTGGGTGGGTGTTCGTTGCAGGGGGGCTTTCGACCGTTGCACGCAGGCCCTGCCGAGAGCTTCAGAGCGCCGCCGCACGCGGACCGATGCGCGCCCCTGAAGGGGCGCGGGGAACTGCGCGACAAGCCACAGGCTGCCCGCATCCGCCCGAAATACCGCCGCACCCGGGCCGTTCGGCGAGAGGGCGGCATACGACACGGCCCCCGCTTCCCGGCGGGCGGGACAACGGGGGCCGTACGAAGGGGCGTTGACGAGGCGTCAGCTCCA
The DNA here is from genome assembly GCF_055609385.1 of Streptomyces sp. NPDC036764. Lineage (NCBI taxonomy): Bacteria > Bacillati > Actinomycetota > Actinomycetes > Kitasatosporales > Streptomycetaceae > Streptomyces > Streptomyces sp. NPDC036764. The sequence goes on along the minus strand of NZ_JBVJPT010000014.1, from coordinate 197,355 downwards.
GCTTGCGTGCAGCGGCTTGCCCTCCGCGTAGCCGGCGGCGCTCTGGATGCCGACGACGGCCTTCTCGGCGAACTCCTCCAGGGAGCCGGCGCCCGCGTAGGTGCAGGACGACCGCACGCCCGCGATGATCGAGTCGATCAGGTCCTCCACGCCGGGCCGAGCCGGGTCGAGGAACATGCGGGAGGTGGAGATGCCCTCCTCGAACAGCGCCTTGCGGGCGCGGTCGTACGCCGACTCGTCGGACGTACGGTTGGCCACGGCGCGCGCGGAGGCCATGCCGAAGGACTCCTTGTAGAGCCGCCCGCTCGCGTCCTGCTGGAGGTCGCCCGGCGACTCGAAGGTACCCGCGAACCAGGACCCGACCATCACGTTGGACGCACCGGCGGCCAGCGCCATGGCGACGTCACGCGGGTGCCGGACGCCACCGTCGGCCCAGACGTGCTTGCCGTACTTCTTCGCCTCGGCGGCGCACTCCAGCACCGCCGAGAACTGCGGCCGGCCGACGCCGGTCATCATGCGGGTGGTGCACATCGCGCCCGGACCGACACCGACCTTGATGATGTCCGCGCCCGCCTCGACGAGATCCCGCACGCCCTCGGCGGCGACGATGTTGCCCGCCACGATCGGCACCTGCGGGTCGAGCGCCCGCACGGTCCGGATCGCGGCGATCATCGACTCCTGGTGGCCGTGCGCGGTGTCGATGACGAGGGTGTCGACGCCCGCGTCCAGCAGTTGCTTGGCCTTGCCCGCCACGTCGCCGTTGATGCCGACGGCGGCCGCGATGCGCAGCTTGCCCTGTGCGTCGACGGCGGGCGTGTACAGCGTGGCGCGCAGGGCGCCCTTGCGGGTCAGGATGCCCGCGAGACGGCCCTCGGAGTCGACGGCCGGGGCGTAGCGCCGGTTGTGGCCGTCGAGGGTGTTGAAGGCCTCGCGCGGGTCGATGTCCGCGTCGAGGAGCAGCAGGTCGCGGGACATCACGACTTCGAGCTGCGTGAAGCGGTCCACGCCGGACAGGTCGGAGTCGGTGACCACACCGATCGGCCGCTGGTTCTCGTCGACGACGACACCGGCGTTGTGGGCGCGCTTGGGCAGCAGGGCGAGCGCGTCGGCGACGGTCTGGTGCGGGGCCAGCACGATCGGGGTGTCGAGGACGTGGTGGCGGCTCTTCACCCAGGACACGACGTCCGTGACGACGTCGATCGGGATGTCCTGCGGGATGACGACCAGGCCGCCGCGCCGGGCCATCGTCTCGGCCATACGGCGGCCGGCGATGGCGGTCATGTTGGCGACGACCAGCGGGATCGTGGTGCCCGTGCCGTCCGGGGAGCTGAGGTCCACGCCCTGCCGCGAGCCGACCGCGCTGCGGCTCGGGACCATGAACACGTCGTCGTACGTCAGGTCGTACGGGGGCTGGATGTCATTGAGGAAACGCACGTGCTGCACATCCCAGTCGATCAGAGGTGGCCCCCGGACAGGTCAGCCAGGGGGAAGAGCACGTACTTCATTGTCCCATGCTGACCGGAATGCGATGCACGGTCGCATCATCCAAGCAGGTCAGGGACCCCTTAGGAGGATCCTCCAAGGGCGAGCAGCACGGAGAGCGCCGACGTGCGGTCCACCGCCTCGGAGAACACCTCCTGGGCGGTCTCCCACTCGTCGGGCCGCGCCTTCGCGTACGGGCGCCAGTTCCGTACGACGACCCGCATCCCCTGCTCGCCGGCGCCTTTTGGCCACACCGTGCGGTCGGAGAGGGAGTCGGCCAGCGCGTCCCAGTTGCGCCCGAACCAGTCGGGCAACCGCAGATCACGGGCGCAGCGGTCCATCAGACCCGCCTTGTCCGTGACCCCGTCGAGGTCGAGCGTGACCACGAGTTCCGTCATCCCTGTACCGCCCCGTCGTAGTGGTCGTCGATGAAGAAGGGGAGCGGCCCGGGCCGCCCCCCTTCTCCTGAGATTCCGTCAGTTCCCGTCCGGATCGGCCCTGTTGAGTGCCGGCTTCGGCGTCGGACCGGCCGCCATCAGCACGTCGGCCGCCGACGTGTCCGTCACCAGGCTGGTGACGAGCCCGGACCGCAGCACCGCGTCGATCGCGGCCGCCTTGCGCGCCCCGCCCGCTATGGCGACGACCTCGGGGATACGGCGGAGCTGGTCGGCCTTGACGGTGATGCACCGCTCGCCCAGGTCCCGCCCGACACGGCGGCCGTCGGCGTCGAAGAGGTGCGCGGACATCTCGGCGGCGACGCCGAGCGAGGCGTAGTGCGCCCGCTCCTCGTCGCTGAGCATGTCGTGCACCGTCGAGATGCCAGGCTCCCAGGAGCCGATGGAGACGCAGGCGACGGTGACCTTGTCGAAGTACTCGAAGGCCCGCGCGATGCCGGTCTGGTGGCGCAGCGCCACCGCGGTGGCCGCGTCCGGCAGCAGCATGGGCGCGTAGATGGGGTGGGCGTCGCCACCCGAAACCTGGGCGGCCCGGCGGACCGCCTCGACCGAACCGCGCTCGGCGGTCCCGGCGTCGTAGACACCCGTGAGCTGCACCACCGTGCACGGCGGCAGCCGGTCGAGGGCGGCGGCCATGTGGATGGTGGACCGGCCCCAGGCCAGGCCCAGCACATCACCCTCGTTCACCAGCTCGCCGAGCAGGTCGGCGGCCACTTCCCCCAGGTTCTCCGGGTCCGGCGTCTCCTCGGCGTCGGCCGGGGACTCGACCACGACGGCGTGCCTGAGGCCGTAGCGGGCGCGCAGCGCGTCGGAGCGCTCCGCGTCCAGCTCGGCCGGCACACGGATCTCGATGCGCACCAGATCCCGTTCGAGAGCGGTCTCCAGGACCCGGGCCACCTTGAAGCGGCTGACGCCGAACTCCTCGGCGATCTGGATCTTGGATTTGCCCTCGAGGTAGAAGCGGCGGGCCATGGCCGCCGCCTGCACCAGCTCAGCGGGTCCCATCCGCATGGCTGACCGGCCCGCCGACATACCCGACACGGCGATCTCCTCACTGCTGTTCACACTCTGGATTCGCCGTTCATCCTTGCAGATCCGGCGCTCTTGATCCGCCCTGATGGGCGCCGTTCACGTTCCCTTGGCTCAGTGGTCGCATGCCCAGGCGGCGGACTTCGTCACGCCCTCCGCCTGAGCGCGCAACGCGCGGACCGCCGCGGCGGGGTCGTCCGCCCCGTACACCGCCGAACCGGCGACGAAGACGTCCGCGCCCGCCTCCGCGCACCGCTCGATGGTGCTTGCCGAGACACCGCCGTCGACCTGGAGCCACAGGTCGAGGCCGTGCTTGCTGATCAACTCGCGGGTGCGGCGAATCTTCGGAAGCATGATGTCGAGAAACGCCTGACCACCGAAGCCCGGCTCGACCGTCATGATCAGCAGCATGTCGAGTTCGGGCAGCAGATCCTCATAGGGCTCGATGGGTGTCGCGGGCTTCAGCGCCATGGAGGCCCGAGCACCCTTGGCCCTGATCTCCCGGGCCAGTCGCACGGGAGCCGCGGCGGCCTCGACATGGAAGGTGACGGAAGAGGCCCCCGCTTCCACGTACTGGGGCGCCCACCGATCGGGGGCCTCGATCATCAGATGGCAGTCCAGCGGAGTGTCCGTCGCACGGGCCAGGGACTCTACGACCGGCACGCCGAGCGTGAGGTTCGGGACGAAATGGTTGTCCATGACGTCGACGTGGAGGAAGTCGGCTCCCTCGACCGCCTTCGCCTCGTCCGCGAGGCGGGCGAAGTCGGCGGACAGGATGCTGGGGTTGATCTGCGCGGCCATGACCCAAGACTGCCATGTCCGGGCACGAATGTTCGCGTCGGTCCAGACCTAAGACGTTCATCGGATGTTGTGTCCGGACTGTGCGTGCCATGCTGGGCGACCGGCCGGATCGCTTTACGGCTGCGGGGGTGACCATGACGGAGACCCGGGAGAAGGACCGGCGGACGGGTTCGGGACAGCAGGGCATCGCCCATCTGGTCTGCGGACGCCGTGCCAAGTGGGTGGTGCTGGTCCTGTGGCTGCTGGCGCTGTTCGTGACCGCGCCGCTGGCCCAGAAGCTGAGCGACGCACAGGACAACGACGCGGCGTCCTGGCTGCCCGGGTCCGCGGAATCCACCCAAGTCCTGCAGATCTCCGAGAACTTCAGGCCGGAGCAGATCCCCGCGGTGGTCATCTACGCCCGCGACAGCGGCCTCACGGCCGAGGACCGGGCCGCGATCACCGAGGACGTGGCCCAGCTCAAGCAGCTCACCGCCCACGGCATCCGGGGCGCCGAGACCCGCGGACCCGTGTTCGACCGGGAGACCGACCCGCGCGCGGCCCAGGTCCAGGTCCCGATCACGATGGACGAGCAGGGCTGGGACCGTATCGCACCCGCCGTCGACTCCATCAAGGACATCGTCGGGACGAGCAGCGGCGGCCTCGCCGTGTACATCACGGGCCCGGGCGGCACGTCGGCGGACTTCGCCGAGGCTTTCGAGGGCATCGACTCCACACTCCTGCTCTCGGCGATGACGGTCGTCATCGTCATGCTGCTGATCACCTACCGCAGCCCGACCCTGCTCCTGGTCCCCCTGGTCGCCGTGATCGTCGCCCTGTTCACCGCGCAGGCCCTCATCTACCTCCTGGCGGAGCACGGGGGCCTGACGGTCAACGGCCAGAGCGCGGGCATCCTGACGGTCCTGGTCTTCGGCGCGGGCACCGACTACGCGCTGCTCCTCGTCGCCCGCTATCGGGAAGAACTGCGCCATCACGAGGACCGTCACGAGGCGATGGCCCTGGCCCTGCACCGCGCGGGCCCGGCGGTGCTGGCCTCCGGCGCGACCGTCGTCCTGAGCATGCTGGTGCTGCTGGCGGCGGAGATGAACTCCACGAGCGGCCTCGGCCCGGTCGCCGCGATCGGCGTGGCGGTGGGCCTGCTGGCGATGATGACCCTCTTCCCGGCGCTCCTCGTCATCTGCGGCCGCTGGATCTTCTGGCCGGCGATCCCGCACGTCGGCGCGGAGAACCCGCACGAGCGCGGCGTCTGGGCCCGCATGGGCCGCAACATCGCCCGCCGCCCCCGCGTGACCTGGGTCATCACGGCAGTGGTCCTCGCGGTCTGCTCCCTGGGCCTGATCCAACTGCGCGCCGAGGGTCTGAGCAACGCCGACGCCTTCACCGACAAACCGGAATCGATCACCGGCCAGGAGATCTCCGAGGAGTACTTCCCGGCCGGCAGCGGCGACCCCCTGGTCATCGTCAGCAACCAGGCCCAGGCCCGGGAGGTGGGCCGCGCCGTCGCCGACACCCGGGGCGTCGTCCCCGAATCCCTCGGCCTGCCGCCCGGCACGAAACCGTTCTACGAAGGCAAGGTGCTCTTCGAGGCGACGATGACCGCCCCGTCCGACAGCGAGGCCGCGAAACAGACGGTCGAGCGGGTACGGGACGCCGTCCACGCGGTGCCCGACGCCGACGCCCAGGTGGGCGGGGGCACGGCGGCCCTGCTGGACATGGACAAGGCGACGACCCACGACAACATCCTGATCATCCCGCTGGTCCTGGTCGTGGTGATGCTGATCCTCGCCGGCCTGCTGCGCGCCCTGATCGCCCCGCTGCTGCTGATCGGGACGGTGATCCTGTCCTTCACGGCGGCGCTCGGCATCAGCGCGCTGGCCTTCCGCCACATCTTCGACTACGCCGGCGAGTCGACCGACTTCCCGCTGTTCGTCTTCGTCTTCCTGGTTGCACTGGGCATCGACTACAACATCTTCCTGACCACCCGCATCCGCGAGGAGGCCGCCCATCAGGGCACCCGCCAGGGCGTCATCACCGGCCTGGCCGCCACCGGCGCGGTCATCACCTCCGCTGGCCTGGTCCTCGCCGGAACCTTCGCCGCCCTGGGCACCCTCCCCATGGTCGCCTTCGCCGAGATCGGCTTCACGGTGGCGCTGGGGGTGCTCCTGGACACGTTCATCGTGCGCTCGGTGCTCGTGACGGCGCTGTTCCTGGACGTGGGGAAGAAGGTGTGGTGGCCGCACAGGTTGTCGCGGGACGACGGGGATCCGGCGGCGGTTGCGGGTTCGCAGGCGAGGGCTGGTCAGCGAGGCGGCTGACATGAGGGCGGTGGCGAAGGAGGATGGAGCACTCCCACGCCGGTCCCGTCCTCACCCACGACCTCGAGCTCAGCCGACCTTCCGCATCAACGCCAGATACATCGCGTCCGTGCCGTGCACATGAGGCCACAACTGCACATCGGGCCCCTCCCCCAGCTCCGGCACCCCCGGCAGCAACGCCCGCGCGTCGATCAGCTCGACGTCGGCCCGGTGCTTCAGCACGTCGTCGACCACCGCCCGCGTCTCGGCAAGATGCGGCGAGCAGGTCGCGTACCCGACGACGCCCCCCACCCGCACGGAGTCGATCGCGCCGGCCAGCAGCTCGCGCTGGAGCGGAGCGAACCCGTCCAGGTCCTCCGGCCGCCGCCGCCACCGCGCCTCCGGCCGCCGCCGCAGCGCCCCGAGTCCGGTGCACGGCACGTCCACCAGCACCCGGTCGAAGCTCTCGGCCCGCCACGGCGGCCGCGTCCCGTCGGCGGCGATGACCTGATACGGCCCCGGATTGCCGTGCAGGGCCTTCGCCACCAGCCCCGCCCGGTGCGGCTGCTTCTCGGACGCCAGCAGCATGGCCCCCCGCTCGGCGGCCAGTGCCGCGAGGAGCGCGGCCTTTCCGCCGGGCCCGGCACATCCGTCGAGCCACTTCTCGTCGGGCCCGTCGAGCGGCGCGTTGGCGAGAGCGAGGGCGACGAGCTGACTGCCCTCGTCCTGCACCCCCGCACGCCCTTCGCGCACGGCCTCGATGGCCCCCGGTTCCCCTCCCTCGGCCAACCGCACGGCATACGGCGACCAGCGCCCCGCCACCGCGGCCTCCTCGCCGAGCAGTTCCTCGGTCGTGGCCCGCCCCGGCCGCGCGACCAGCGTCACCTCGGGCCGCTCGTTGTCGGCCTCCAGCAGCCGCTCGATCCCGGCGCGCCCGCCGCCGAGCGAGTCCCACAGCGCGGAGACGACCCACCGCGGATGCGAGTGCACGACGGCGAGGTGTTCCTCGGGATCGTCGTCGTAGGGCGGCGCGACCCGCTGGATCCACCCGTCGAGGTCGTCCTGCGCGATCTTCCGCAGCACGGCGTTGACGAACTTCGCGCGCCCGTCGCCGAGTACGACCCGGGCGAGCTCGACGGACGCCGACACCGCGGCATGCGTGGGAATCCGCGTCCCCAGCAACTGGTGCGCGCCCAGGCTGAGCACATCCAGCACCGGCGGGTCGACCTCACGCAACGGCCGGTCCACGCACGCGGCGATGACCGCGTCGTACGTCCCCTGCCGCCGCAGCGTCCCGTACACCAGCTCGGTGGCGAGCGCGGCGTCCCGCCCGTCGAAGTCGCCCTTCTCCCGTGCCTTGCGCAGCAGCGGCGGGAGTACGAGGTTGGCGTAGGCGTCCCGCTCGTCCACGGCGCGCAGCGCCTCGAAGGCGAGGACGCGGACGGGGTCCTTCTTGGGCCGTCGGTAGGGCTTGCCGGTTCTGCCGGGCCGACGGGAGGTGTCGCTCACGAAAAGGTGCTCCGGATTACTGGATGAGATGTACGACCAGCCTACGTCGCACGTCCGGCCAGGCGGACGCCCGGTTACGCCCCGACGCTCTCCCCGTCAGCGATCCGCACGCCCCGCGCCCAGTCGGCGGCGCGCATCGGCTTCTTGCCCTGCGCCTGCACCCACAGCAGCTCGACGGCGTACGACCCGGTCCCGACGTACACGTTGTTCTTCCCCACGGAGAGCGCACCGGGGGCGAGGTCGTCGCGCCCCGGCACCGGCTGCACATGGATGAGCTTGAGCCGCTCGCCGCGGAAGGTGGTCCAGGCGCCCGGCGCGGGGGTGCACCCGCGCACGAGCCGGTCGACGCGCAGCGAGGGAGCGCTCCAGTCGATGTGCGCGTCCTCGACATTGACCTTGGGGGCGAGGGTGATCCCCTCGGACGGCTGCGGTACGGCCTTCAGCGTGCCGTCCTCGATCCCGTCCATGGTCGCGACGAGCAGTCCGGCGCCCGCGAAGGCGAGCCGGGTCAGCAGGTCGCCGCTGGTGTCGGTGGACCGGATCGCCTCGGTGACCGTGCCGTAGACGGGTCCGGAGTCGAGCCCCTCCTCGATGAGGAAGGTCGAGGCCCCGGTGATCTCGTCGCCCGCCATGATGGAGTGCTGCACGGGAGCGGCCCCGCGCCAGGCGGGCAGCAGCGAGAAGTGCAGGTTGACCCAGCCGTGGGCCGGCACGTCGAGGGCGACGCGCGGCAGCAGGGCGCCGTAGGCGACGACGGGGCAGCAGTCCGGCGCGATCTCCCGCAGCTTCTCCAGGAACTCGGGATCGCGCGGCTTGGCGGGCTTGAGCACCTCGATCCCGGCCTCCTCGGCCCGCTCGGCCACCGGGCTCGCCACCAGCCTGCGCCCACGCCCGGCCGGGGCGTCGGGCCGCGTGACGACGGCGGCCACGTCGTGCCGCCCGGAGGCGATCAGAGCGTCAAGAGCGGGAACGGCGACCTCGGGGGTACCGGCGAAGACAAGCTTCATGGGTGAGCACGGGCCTCTCGGTCGGGGTTGGTCGGTATCTGCTGGGATCGGCTGGGCAACGCACAAGTCTATGGGAGTCGTCCGAGGCCGAACGTCTGGGCGTACACACCACTCAGGGGCGTAGGCATATGCCCACACGCCCCCAGTGCGTGACCCGCGGAGCACTCCCGCGTTGGTCAAGAAAGAGTTGACCACAACGGGCCGCAAGCACCGTAACCGCGGCCCTCTCCTTTTCTACGCCGGTTCGAGAGGCTTGTTCATGGCCGACCACGCAACCCACGACGCCCAGGCTCGGGCAAGCCTGCACTTGCTGGTGCGGGACATCGAGCGGGTCCGCCGGCAGGTGGACGCACTGCGAACGCTCACCGCGCAACTGGGCAACGTCTACCGCCCGCGCCGCTCGGGTCCCTCCACGGGCTTCGTCGTCTACGGACGCGCACCCGCCCCGACGGTCCGTCTCGCCCAGGAGCTGCGGGACAGCGTCGAAACCCTGGTCACGGCAGCCGTGGACTTCGACCGCTCGCTCGGCTTCTCCTGGGACGCGGTGGGTTCCGCCCTCGGCGTCACCAAGCAGGCGGTCCACCGTCGCTACGGCGCACGCCGCGCCGCCACCCAGGCGGCGGCCGAGGCCGAGCGCACGTCCGAGCCGTCGGGCTCCCGGACGGTCAATGTGTCCACCGCCCTCCCCACGGTGCCGACGGTCCCCGCGGCCCGCTCGATGCCGACGCAGCCGACGGCGGGCAGCCCCGGCCTCCGCGACGAGGCCAGGCCCACGGCCTTCCCCGGCCCCCGCAACGGCTGATCCCCAGCACTCTGCCCTCCCGGAGCGCACCCGGGAGGGCAGAGTCATGTCCGGCGCCTGCCGCCGCGATGCCCCGCCCTCACCCGATGTCAGGCGGATCGATCCGAACCCGCACCGCGATCTCGCTCGCCCCGCGCGCCATCCGAGCCGCCTGCGCGGCCTTCAGCGCGGCGGCCAACGCGGCCCCGCTCCCCGGCGGCACGCGGATCAACGCCCGGTCCCAGTGCTCCCCCGGCGGCGGCCCGCCCACCCGGCGAGGCCGCCCCACCGCCGTGACGGCAATCGGCACCGGCCCCAACACCTCGGCGTCCGGCGGCAGCTCGGCCGTACGGAGGAACTCGGCGACCGCCTCCCCCGGCCCGGACACCGCGGCCATCCGTGACACCGGCGGAAACCCGAGCTCGGCCCGCTCGCCGAGCTCGCGCACCGCGTGCCCGACCGGGTCCCACCGCACCAGCGCCTGTACGGGCCGCAGCGTGGGTTCGGCGACGACGACCACCGTCCCCCCGGCGCTCTGCGGCCGGACCAGCGAGGCGGCCGCGATCCAGCGGCGCAACGCGTCCTCCCCCGCCCGCAGATCGGGCCGCCCGAGCATGGCCCAGCCGTCCAGCAGCAGCGCTGCGGCATAGCCGCCCTCGGCGACGGGTTCGGCGCCCGGCGTGCTCACGACCAGCGAGGGTGTGCCCGGCACGGTGTCCAGGACATGTTCACGCCCGGACGTCCGTACCGGAACGGCGGGGAAGGCCCGCCCCAGTTCCTCGGCGGTCCGGCGCGCCCCCACCACCTGGGCGCGCAGCCGGAAGCCACCGCACTCAGGACAGTGCCAGGAACGCTCGTCGCGCCCGCACCACCCGCACCGCAGATCGGCCCCGGAGCCCTGCGCCTCCAACGGCCCGGAGCAGTGCCGGCACCGGGCGGGCGCCCGGCAGTTGGCGCAGGCCATCCGCGGCACGTATCCCCGCCGGGGCACCTGCACGAGCACCGGCCCTTGTCGCAGCCCTTCCCGCACCGCCTGCCAGGCGAGCGTGGGCAACCGGGCGGCGCGGGCGGCCTCGTCCCGCGCGAGATCGCCGTCCCCGACGGTCCGTACGAGCGGAGCCGCGCCCCGCACCTGCTCCCGCGAGGCGACCACCGGCCGTGCCCAGCCGCTCTCCACGAGCTGGGCGGCCTCCACGGTGCAACTCCAACTCCCCAGCAGGAAGCCGCACTTGTCCTGGGCGGCCCGGAGCAACAGCACTTCACGCGCATGGGGCTGCGGGGCGTGCTGCTCGCTGTGGCTGTCGTCGCCGTCGTCCCAGAGGGCGACCAGCCCCAGGTCCTGTACCGGCGCGAACATCGCGGCCCGAGTCCCCACGACCGCCCGCACGCTCCCCCGGCGCACCGCGAGCCATTCCCGGTAGCGCTTCTCGGGCCCTGCGTCGGCGGTCAGCACCGCGTGGCGTCCCTTGCCCATCAGCGAGGTCAGGGCGGCATCGACGCGCGCCACGGCCCGCCCGTCCGGCAGCACGACGAGCGCTCCCCGCCCGGAGGCCAGCGTGGCGACGACGGCCCGGGCCAGTTCCTCACTCCACTCGGGTCCGGGCAAGGCGTTCCACACGGCACGCGGCGCACCGCCGGAAGCGAGCGCCTCCAGGAAGCCGGCCCCTCGCTCATAGCGCCCCCAGGACCCCGCCTCTGGCCGGCCGGGCGGCGCCAGCGGTTCCGGTGAGGGCCGCTGCTCGGCCCGGGCGCTGCGCGGCGGCACGGCGAGCTGGAGCACATCGGCAAGCCCTCCGGCGTACCGGTCGGCCACGGCCCGCGCGAGCGCCAGCAGCTCCTCGCTCAGGACCCGCTCGGGCGAGACGACCTGGGCGAGCGCCGCCAGGGGACCTGAGTAGTCGGACTCGGCGACGCGCTCGACGAGGAATCCGTCGATGAGCCCGCCGCCCTCACGCCGCCCCTCGCGCACGCGATGCCGCCCGGCCCCGAACCGCACCCGCACCCGCACCCCGGGCTGGGCGTCGGCGTCCAGCTCCTCCGGTACGGCGTAGTCGAAGTACCGGTCGAGATGCAGCACGCCCTTGTCGACCAGCACCCGCGCCACCGGCAAGTGCTCGGCGAGCCTGGCTCCGCGCCAGGTCCTGGGCTTCGCCCTCGGCGTCTTGGCGTTCCGCACACTCTCCCGAATGAGCGCGAGCTGCTCGGGCGACGCCCCCTCGGCGCCGCCGCCCTCACTGCCGTTCTCGCTGCTCACGCTTGCATTCTTACCAAACGCCACTGACAACCGGCGCCCGCCCGAGTTCCCCACGGCGACGGACCGCACTCTGCCTTGGACCACTCGGCCACGCCACCGGGCCCACCCCGGCCGACGGCGGGATTCGAACCCGCGGGGGGCCACCGCCCCGAAGTACCCGTCACCTTCGCACCGGACACACCGGCATCAGCTCTCCCGAGATCATCTCGGCAACGGCACACAAACTCAGTTTCACCGCGCACCCGAAGGCACACTCCACAGAAGCAACCGCGACCACCGCACCGGGAGATCACCAGCGTACGAATCCGCAAGCACGGCTCGCCAGCCATTTCCGTGATCGTTCCAGCCGCCCACTTCGAGCCACGCTTGCCGAAGCCCTCCGGCCCGGTATCAGAACTGGAAACGGGAAACTCCGCCGCCCGCCTTGCCCGAGTCGCTCACCGAGCCGACGCTGATGGGACCGGACGGCCCGAGCGACCGGGGACGTCGGCCCAAGGGGGGAGACAGGTGCTGGAGCAGCCACCTGCGTTCGGAGCCGAGTTGCGGCGCCTGCGCATAGCGGCCGGACTCACGCTGGCGCAGCTCGCGTCATCTGTGCACTACAGCAAGGGACAGCTCAGCAAGATCGAGACCGGTCAGAAGCGCCCGTCTCCCGAACTGGCCCGCCTGTGCGACGTCACGCTCGACGCACGCGGTGGGCTGGCCTCCCTGGCCCCCACGCGGCCGTCGAGGGCCGCCACCGCCCGGCACGTGAAGCGCGATCCCGTCGCCTCCGAGACAACAGGAGCGGTGCCCCTCATGGACGAAACGCCCCCGAGATCGCCCGCTCCGCCTTCGCGTCGCCAGGTGATCGCCGTGGGAGCCGCAGCGGTCCTGTCGGTCGGGCCCGGCGATGACATGACGCCACCGGCGTCCTTATCCCCGTCCGTGGGCCCATCGGTGAGCGGCGCCGAGTCCCACGGCGATCCGCTGGTGGACGCCTACCGGATGCTCCTGGCCCAGTACCGTCGACTCGGCCAGGTGTCGCCTCCGGCCGCCGTACTCCCGGTCGTCGCCGAGCAGACACGGGCACTGCGCGCACTCGCGGAACGGACGGGTTCGCGGACCGGCCGTGAACTGCTTGCGCTGGCGGCGCGTTTCGCCGAGTTCACCGGCTGGCTGTCGCAGGAGGCGAACGACGAGGCCGCCGCGTTGCGCTGGACCGCGCACGCCGTGGACCTGGCGGCGGCCTGCGGTGACCGTGACCTGGCGTCGTACGCGCTGGTACGCCGCGCGTTGATCACGTATTACCGCGGCGAGGCGGACGACACTGTCGCCCTGGCCGAGGGCGCAAGCTCGGACCGTTTGCCTCCGCGCATCCGGGGCCTGGCCGCCCAGCGCGAGGCGCAGGGCCACGCGCTCGCAGGAGAGCACGACGCCTGCATGCGCGGCCTGGACCGAGCCCGCGCACTCCTCGGCCGGGACCAGGGGCCCTCGTCCGGAGCCCCGGTGCTCGGCCCGACCCACCTCAACGACCCTGTCGCCATGATCTCGGGCTGGTGCCTGGTCGACCTCGGCAGGCCACGCGCGGCGGCCGAGATCCTCGACCGTGAGTGCGCACGACTGCCCGCCGATGCCTGGCGCACTCAGCTCCGCTACGGCGTCCGGCGTGCCCTCGCACACGCGCGAGCCGGTGAGATCGACCACGCCTGCCAGCTCACCGAGCAGTTGCTGCCGCTCACCGCGAGCGTGTCCTCCGCGACGATCGCAACGGACCTGCGCCGTCTGTCGCGCACTCTGTCCCGCCATCCCCGCAACCGGTCGTACTTGGCCGTCGCCCCGCGCCTCGCGGCAGTCCTCGCGCCCACGCCCTAGCGACAGAACCTGCGTTCCCCACCTGAGTTCCTCCCCTGAAGAGAGGTCGATCTGCCATGCCCGACGTCTTCATCAACTACCGCACCGGCGACGGAGAACAGGCCGCCGCCACCCTCGACGGAGCCCTGTCCGCACGGTTCGGCAGGGATCGGATCTACTACGCCAGCAAGTCGATCCCGCCCGGCACACCCTTCGACGGCCATCTGATCCACAGTGTGCGACGCAGCGGGGTTCTCCTGGCCCTGATCGGACCGGGCTGGATCGGACACAAAGCGCTGCGCAGCGACGGCGACTGGGTCGGCAGGGAGATCCAGGAGGCCTTCCTCTGCGACGTCCGGGTCATCCCCGTGCTGCTCGGCCGCAGGACCGAACGCCCCACCAGGGACGAACTTCCGCACCCGCTGAGGAAGCTCGCCGACTGCCAGAGCCTGCGCTACGACCACCAGAACAAGGAGTACGACCTCAAGCAGATCGGGGACCACCTGGCCAGGCTCGTACCCGAGCTCGCCGCCGCCGACAGCGAGGCTCCCGGAGAGCAGGCCGCCTCGGCGCCGACACAGAACATCGCGGGTGGCGTCCACGGAACCGCCGTGCAGGGCACGGTCAACGGCGAGGTCAGCAACATCCGGGAAGCGCACGGCCCGGTCCACATCGGCCCCAGCAACGTACGCATGGGTGATGGCGGCAACTACATCCAGGGCGGCAACGAAGGCGGCATCCGGCAGAGCTTCGGGCGCTCGCGTCCCGAGGAGGACGACGAACGGTGAGCGACCGGAACGGGGACACCCACACCTACAACGTCAACAACTACTTCGGGTCCGAGCCACAGCCCCTCCTCAAGACTCCTCGCGCCACGCCCAGGCGGGTCGCCGACGATCAACTGAGGCGACTCCAGCGGGAGTTCGCCCGTCCAGACGGCATGGGTGAGGCGTCCGACGTCCTGGCGGGCGAGCACACCGTCATCCTCCACGGGGAACCGGGCAGCGGGCGTGCCTCGGCGGCCCGGGTCCTGCTGTGCGAGCTCCCTCTCGACGGCGGTACGTATCACGAACTCACGCCGGAGGCACCCGAGACGGGCGCCGGCCGGTGGCTCTCCCACGACCTCATAGGTGAGCACGACCGCATGCTGCTCGACCTGTCCGCCGCGGACGAGCAGACATGGTGCGCCGTGCACCGTGAACTGTCCGACTTCCGGCATGAGGTCCTGCGCAGACACGCCTTCCTCGCGCTCGTGCTGCCACGCCGGTTCGAGGAGGGGCTCTCGCCTCAGTTCACGCAGTTCCGCAGGAAGATCGGCCGGCCGGATGTGTGGGAAGCCGTCAACCGGCACCTGTGGCTCGCCGGAGTACGTGAGAGTGTCCGGGCACTGGCACCTCCCGCCCTGCGTACGTATCTGGACACCGGACCTCCCATGCGCGACCTGGCCCGGCTGGCCGAGCGCATCCGCATCGCCGCTCGGGGGCCCGGGGACTTCGCCGCCTGGTGCGAGGCCGCCCTCGCCGCCCAGACGGACCGCACCCGTGAGGTCGCCGACACCGTACGCCGACTGCACATAGGCAGACAGCGCGCTCTGTTCCTCACGACGGCGATGCTGGAGGGCGCACGCGCCGAGGCCGTGCACCGCGCCACGAACCTCCTTGTCGACGAGGCGGGATCCACCCACGACGAGCGCCCGCTCCTGGAGCACCAGGGGCTCTCACTACGGCTGGAGACGGTCGGGGCCGAGGCGGGCCCGGACGCACGGGTGCGCTTCACCGAACCGGGCTTCGCCGAAGCCGCGCGTCACCTGTTCTGGAACGACCTGCCCGACGTCCGGGAGCCACTGGGCAATTGGCTGACCAAAGCCCTGAAGGTGCAAGGGCTCGACGAGTCGGACTCGGAGGTAGCCGTCGCACGGTTCACCGACCTCTGTCTGAGCACGCAGGAGTTCGAACGGCTCACCAAACTCGTCGAGCGATGGACGCTCGACTCGGCCCACCGCCCGACCGAGGTGCGCGCCGCCGCCCAACTCCTCCAGCACGGCATCGAGGACGAGCAGTGGAACGGCCGGTTCCGGTCGGAGATCTACCGATGGAGCACTGGTCGACTGTCCAAGCACCTGCGCGAAGTTCTCGTGGAGGTCTGCGCCAAGGTCATGTCGATCCACCATCCCGAACCCGCACTCGTACGGCTCCACCACCTCGCCCGCAATGAGCCACAACCGAGTGTGGTCGCGCGCCAGGCCCTCCTGGCCTACGTGAATGAGGACGTGCGGCTTCAGCGCCGTCTGCTCGCCAGACTGGCCACCACGCAGTCCGAACGGCACCACCGCGCCGACGCGGACCTCTTCCTGGATCTGACGCAAGTGCCCGACGGCTTCCTCCTGGCCACACCGACCCGGGACTGGCTCACCGTGTGCTGGCGTATGGCCTTCGAACAGCTCGACCCTGGTCGCTGGGTCGACTGCACCACGCGTTGGCTGGCCGCTGCCGACCAGGTCGGCGACAACGACCTCACCGAAGCGACCTTGAGCATCCTGGTGGACGCCGCCGACACGAGCTATCCGGTGCTCAGCCGTGTCTACGCGGGCGCCCGTAGGAGTGTCTCGCCCGAGCTGGCCTCCCGCCTCCTGAAATCGATCAGCACCGCACAGCGCGCCCGCTTCACGCGTGGAGCGCCCGACCTGGAGGTGTCTCCGTCATGAGCTCCGGCCAGAAGACCGTCTCGGCGTTCCTCAGCCTGATCAGCGCGTTGCTAGTCCTCATCCTCGGGCTGACGCTGCACTGGCCGCTGTGGATGTGGTTGGGCACGATCGCCGTGCTCCTGGCCGCATGGTCCCTCGCGACGTACTCGGCGATCCGGGCACGCAGACGCGACCCGTTCCCACCCGGCTCCCTGATCGAGCAGCCGGCTCCCCCGTCTGTGGAACGTCAGGAGCGGTATGTGAGCCGGGTCCCGCTGCCCAGCCGCGAGGCCGACTACGACTTCCTGTTCTCCGCCCGGGTGCGCTGGATACCTGTCGACCCCATGGCAAGCGATCAGTTGATCAACCCCGGCGCGCTGGCCGTGGAGGCCGTACTCGCCCGAGCCGGCCGCATCACCTCGGACATGCACCCCTTCAGAAGCTCCCTCGTCCAGCATCAGCTCAACGCGGCGCTCGGTGTCATGGAGCCCGACCGCGACGGTCACCTGCACGCGATGGCCCTGGAAGTCGAGCTCACTCTCACGGACGAGGACCAGGAGCGCCTGGACCGGTTGGCGGCCATCCGCAAGGACGAGGCCCTGTGGGAACACCAGCGCAAGTACGAGCAGAACAAACGCGAGTACCTGGGCAACGACGTGCTCACGAGTACGGGCAGCGCGGTCGTGTGGTGGCTGGCGAGGAACGACGACCATGTCGAGAAGACCGTCAAGGACATCGGCCTCCTGGCGCGGCTCTCCTCCGCCGCGAACGACCGGGAGGTCGACGAACCCTTCCGATACCTGGTTCCGGAGGCATTTCCGCCTCCCCCGGACCAGGACTGGCCCATGTCGGCCCCCGACCGGGGAAGCGCTCCGTTCCCTCCCATGGCCACCGCGGCGGATCTCTTCTCCGACTTCTTCCGGAAGGTCGGGTTCAGCCCCGGGGAGGAAGAGGCCGGGCTCGTCGCGGACCAGGTCGCGGAGGCGATCGCCTCCCGGGACACGGTGACGGCCGAGGAGATACGGCGCCGCTTCGGCGGCTTCCAGCCGGCCGCACACACGAACGGTGCCGGCCCGACGCAGGAGGACGGCCGGGATCAGCCGTACGACGTCTGACAAACGCCGAGGCCCGGCCCCCGAAGGGACCGGGCCTCCTACAAACCGTGAGGCCGGACCTTACAGCCCCGCAGCCTTCTTCAGTTCCTCCACCCGGTCCGTCCGCTCCCAGGTGAACTCCGGCAGCTCACGCCCGAAGTGGCCGTAGGCGGCCGTCGTGGCGTAGATCGGGCGCAGCAGGTCGAGGTCGCGGATGATCGCGGCCGGGCGCAGGTCGAAGACCTCGTCGATGGCCTTCTCGATCTTCTCGGGCTCGATCTTGTGGGTGCCGAAGGTCTCGACGAACAGGCCCACCGGCTCGGCCTTGCCGATCGCGTACGCCACCTGCACCTCGCAGCGCGAGGCGAGGCCCGCGGCGACGACGTTCTTGGCGACCCAGCGCATCGCGTACGCCGCCGAACGGTCCACCTTGGACGGGTCCTTGCCCGAGAACGCGCCGCCGCCGTGGCGGGCCATGCCGCCGTACGTGTCGATGATGATCTTCCGGCCAGTCAGACCCGCATCACCCATCGGGCCGCCGATCTCGAAGCGGCCGGTGGGGTTGACCAGCAGGCGGTAGTTCTCGGTGTCGAGCTTGATGCCGTCGTCCAGCAGCGCCTTCAGCTCCGGCTCGACCACGAACTCCCGGATGTCGGGCGCGAGGAGCGAGTCCAGGTCGATGTCGCTCGCGTGCTGGGAGGAGACGACCACCGTGTCCAGACGGACCGCCTTGTCACCGTCGTACTCGATGGTGACCTGCGTCTTGCCGTCCGGGCGCAGGTAAGGGATGGTGCCGTTCTTGCGGACCTCGGACAGGCGCTTGGACAGGCGGTGGGCCAGGAAAATCGGCAGCGGCATCAGCGTCGGCGTCTCGTCCGTCGCGTAGCCGAACATCAGGCCCTGGTCACCGGCGCCCTGTCGGTCCAGCTCGTCCTCGTCGCCCTCGACCCGGGACTCGTACGCCGTGTCCACGCCCTGCGCGATGTCGGGCGACTGGGCGCCGATCGAGACGGAGACACCGCAGGAGGCGCCGTCGAAGCCCTTCTTCGAGGAGTCGTAGCCGATCTCGAGGATCTTGTTGCGGACCAGCGTCGCGATGTCCGCGTACGTCTTGGTCGTGACCTCTCCGGCCACATGCACGAGCCCGGTGGTGATCAGGGTCTCGACAGCGACCCGAGAGGTCGGGTCCTCGCGCAGAAGCGCGTCAAGAATGGTGTCGCTGATCTGGTCAGCGATCTTGTCGGGGTGACCCTCGGTCACGGACTCCGAGGTGAACAGGCGACGGGACACAACGCTCCCTGTGGTTGCAGCGGCTGCTGGCTGATCATTGGCGGACGGTCGGGAGCTGCGCCCGGCGTCGTCCGAGGACAGTTTATCTGTCGTGCTCGGTCACGGACCCCCTGTCTCGCCTCTCGGGAGCGCTGTGACCTGCGGCACGGGCATTCTGCCCAATGTCACACACCCTTGACCAGGCACGCCACACCCGAATCAAGGAAGGCACTGGACAAGCCCGAGCGCATCAAACAATTCACCCCAGCCGTCGCGCCACCAGGTCCCACACCGTTTCGGCCAGGGCCTCCTTGGGCCCGTGCGGGACCGGGGTCTCGCTGCCGTCGGCGCCCAGGATGAGCGCCTCGTTCTCCTCGGAGCCGAACGTCTTGCGCTCCCCCACCTCGTTCACCACGAGGAGGTCGCATCCCTTGCGTTCCAGCTTCTTGCGGCCGTTGGCCAGCACGTCGTCGGTCTCGGCGGCGAAGCCGACGATCACCTGGCCGGGGCGGGCGCGCTCGGTGGAGATCTCCGCGAGGATGTCCGGATTACGCACCAGGACGATGGGCTCCGGGTCCTCGCCGTCCTTCTTCTTGATCTTTCCGGCGGCGTACGTCGCGGGGCGGAAGTCGGCGACCGCGGCTGCCATCACGACCGCGTCGGCGTCCGAGGCTGCCTTGAGGACCGCCTCCCGCAACTGCACGGCCGTCCCGACCGGCAGGACGTCCACGCCGGCCGGGTCGGGCAGCCCGGTGTTGGCGGAGATCAGCGTGACGCGGGCGCCCCGGGCGGCGGCGGTGCGGGCGAGGGCGTAGCCCTGCTTGCCGGAGGAGCGGTTGCCGAGGAAGCGGACCGGGTCGAGGGGCTCACGGGTGCCGCCGGCGCTGACGACGACGTGCCGTCCCTTGAGGTCGGGCTCCGCGACGCCGCGGGCCAGCACTCGGCGGCAGACCTCGAAGATCTCGGCCGGGTCGGGCAGCCGGCCTTTGCCGGTGTCCACGCCGGTGAGCCGGCCGACGGCGGGCTCGATGACGACCGCGCCGCGCCGGCGCAGCGTCGCCACGTTCTCCTGGGTGGCCGCGTGCTCCCACATCTCGGTGTGCATGGCGGGGGCGAAGACCACCGGGCAGCGAGCGGTGAGCAGGGTGTTGGTCAGCAGGTCGTCGGCGAGGCCGTGCGCGGCCTTGGCCAGGGTGTCGGCCGTGGCGGGGGCGACGATCACCAGGTCCGCGTGCTGGCCGATACGGACGTGCGGGACCTCGTGTACGTCGTCCCAGACCTCCGTCGACACGGGGTTGCCGGAGAGGGCGGACCAGGTGGCGGCGCCGACGAAGTGCAGGGCGGAGGCGGTGGGGACGACACGGACGTCGTGACCCGACTCGGTGAGTCTGCGCAGCAGCTCACAGGCCTTGTACGCGGCGATGCCGCCACTGACACCCAGAACGACCTTCGGCTTGTCCACCGGGCCTCCCCACTCGTTGAACCGACGACTCCATGACACACCACAGGCCCGACAGTCGCGCTGCCGGGCCTGTGGAAAAGCCAGCTCAAAGCTGAAAATACTACTTACTGCGCCGGGCCCTCGACGGCCTCGGACGTCAGCAGACCCGCGTTGATCTCGCGCAGGGCGATCGAGAGCGGCTTCTCGTGCACGTGGGTGTCCACGAGCGGACCGACGTACTCGAGGAGGCCCTCGCCGAGCTGCGAGTAGTACGCGTTGATCTGGCGGGCCCGCTTGGCCGCGTAGATCACGAGGCTGTACTTCGAGTCGGTGGCCTCGAGGAGCTCGTCGATCGGCGGGTTGATGATGCCCTCGGGCGCGGAGATGGAAGAGGACACGCTCTACCTTCCGATGGATGGGAAAGATTCAGTGCGAATGATCAGGTCTTGAGCGAGTCGGTCAGAACCGAACAGTCATGACCACACATTCACGATCACACAACGTCCATCAAGGCTAGCAGCTCGCGCGCCACGTCCTCGACGGAGGTGTTGACCAAGGTGGTGTCGAACTCCGGCTCGGCCGCCAGCTCGACCTTCGCCGCGTCCAGCCGGCGCTCGATCACCTCGGGCGGCTCGGTGCCACGTCCGGTGAGTCTGCGCACGAGCTCCTCCCAGGAGGGAGGAGCCAGGAACACGAGCTGAGCCTCGGCCATGGACTCACGGACCTGTCGGGCCCCCTGGAGGTCGATCTCCAGCAGGACCGGCTCACCCGCCTCCAGCCGCTCCAGCACGGCCGCACGCGGCGTGCCGTAGCGGTTGCCGGCGAACTCGGCCCACTCCAGCAGCTCACCGTTGGCGATCAGCTTGTCCATCTCGTCGTCGGTGACGAAGAAGTAGTGGACACCGTGCTTCTCGCCGGGCCGGGGCTTGCGGGTCGTCGCCGACACCGAGAGCCAGACCTCGGGGTGTTCCTTGCGCATATGGGCGACGACCGTGCTCTTGCCGACCCCGGAGGGGCCGGAGAGCACGGTCAGCCGCGGACGTACGTCCGGGGGCTCGGGGGTCGTCCCCCGGAATGTTGCAGCCATGCAGCGATTATTCCAGCAATCCCGGAGTGCCCGGGACTCCCTGTCCCAAGAGCGCGGACTCAGGAGCCGGTGCTGCCGAACTCACGCTCCAGGGAGGCGATCTGGTTCGAGCCGAGACCGCGCACGCGGCGGCTCTCGGAGATGCCGAGTCGCTCCATGATCTGCTTGGCGCGGACCTTGCCCACGCCCGGCAGGGACTCCAGCAGCGCGGAGACCTTCATCTTGCCGATGACGTCGTTCTCCTGGCCCTGCTTGATGACCTCGTGAAGGGAGGCGCCGGAGTGCTTGAGTCGATTCTTGACCTCGGCCCGCTCCCGGCGAGCCGCGGCGGCCTTTTCGAGCGCGGCTGCGCGCTGTTCAGGGGTAAGGGGCGGAAGAGCCACGCCTACGTCACCTCGGATGTCGAACTGTCGGATACGGACCGGTGAGGAACCTAGTCGCCCCACACCTGGGGAGCCACGAGCAACACGCTGCCCGTTCTCCCCCACTGCCCGAAGGACGTGGGAGGCTCCCTCACTCGTCGGAGACTAGCGGCCAAGTCCGCCAGAGTCAGCGAGAACAGCGGAAAAGTCCTGGTCAGCCTCCGTCAGGCCGGACATTTAGGACATAATGCCCCGGATTTGAGGATGTATTCAGACTCAAGTCGGCCGCGGGCCACTCATCGGAGGACCCTTGCGACCGGCTCGAACACCTCTGACGGGGGTCAGACACCCGATACGGCGTGCGCGATCTCATCGGCGAAGCGTGACGCGACCTCACGCAGCGCGACGACGTCGGGTCCGTGCCGCAGGACACCCCGGCTGACGTTGGGGACGACATTGCGCGCCGCGGCGCCGAAGACCTGCGGAAGATCCGCCGGCGTGGCGCCCTGGGCCCCGATGCCGGGGGCGAGGATCGGACCGTTGATCGAGAGGTCGTAGGACGACAGGTCACCGAGCGTGGCGCCGACGACCGCGCCGAAGGACCCCATGGGCTCCTCGCCCTCGTTCTCGGCCGCCAGGTGCGCCAGCATCGTCGCGCCGACGGTGCGGCCGTCCGCGCGGATCGCGTGCTGGACCTCGCCGCCCTCCGGGTTCGAGGTCAGCGCGAGCACGAAGAGCCCGGCGCCGCTCTCCCGGGCCAGCACGACGGCCGGCGAGAGCGATCCGTAGCCGAGGTACGGCGAGACGGTCAGCGCGTCGGAGAACAGCGGGGAGTCCTTGCGCAGGAAGGTCTCGGCGTACGCGGCCATGGTCGAGCCGATGTCGCCGCGCTTGGCGTCCATCACCACCAGCGCCCCGGCCGCCCGCGCCTCTTCGACCGACTTCTCCAGGACGGCGATGCCGCGCGACCCGAAGCGCTCGAAGAAGGCGCT
The DNA here is from genome assembly GCF_055609385.1 of Streptomyces sp. NPDC036764. NCBI lineage: Bacteria > Bacillati > Actinomycetota > Actinomycetes > Kitasatosporales > Streptomycetaceae > Streptomyces > Streptomyces sp. NPDC036764. The sequence continues at coordinate 174,982 of NZ_JBVJPT010000014.1, read as the reverse complement.
CTGCGGCTTGAGTACGGCGACCCGGTCGGCCATCGCCTCCACGACCGTGCGGCTGAACCGCTCCAGGCCCGCCACGTCGTCGTTCAGGCCCCACTCGGACAGCAGGGAGGCATGCGGGTCGATCCCGACGCACAGGGGGCCGCGCTCGTCCATGGCGCGGCGCAGACGTGCGCCGAAGGGTTCGAGAGAGCTCATGCCGTCTTCCTCACGTCGGCGCCGACCGCGTCGGCGAGGGTGGCGTACGGGCTGGTGCGCAGGCGCGCGGCGAGCCCCTTGTGGATGGCACGGCCCCAGAAGGGGCCCTCGTAGATGAACGCGCTGTATCCCTGCACGAGCGTGGCACCGGCGAGGATGCGCTGCCAGGCGTCCTCGGCGTTCTCGATGCCGCCGACGCCCACCAGGGTGATCCGGTCGCCCACGCGCGCGTACAGGCGCCGCAGCACCTCCAGGGAGCGCGCCTTCAGGGGTGCTCCGGACAGGCCGCCGGTCTCCTTCACGAGGGTGGGTTCGGACTTCAACCCGAGTCCCTCGCGCGCGATGGTGGTGTTCGTGGCGATGATCCCGTCCAGGCCGAGCTCGACGGCCAGGTCGGCGACGGCGTCCACGTCCTCGTCGGCGAGGTCCGGCGCGATCTTCACGAGCAGCGGCACCCGGCGGCCGGGCACCGTGCGGTCGGCGGCCTCGCGGACGGCGCTCAGGAGCGGCCGCAGGGACTCCGTGGCCTGGAGGTTGCGCAGGCCGGGCGTGTTGGGCGAGGAGACGTTCACGACCAGGTAGTCGGCGTACGGCGCGAGACGCTCGGTCGACTTCACGTAGTCCCCGGCGGCCTCGGCCTCCGGGACGACCTTGGTCTTGCCGATGTTGACGCCCACGACGGTCCTGAAGACGGGCGTACGGGAGGCGAGGCGGGCCGCCACGGCCAGCGAGCCCTCGTTGTTGAAGCCCATGCGGTTGATGAGCGCGCGGTCCTGCACGAGCCGGAACAGCCGCTTCTTGGGGTTGCCCGGCTGTGCCTCGCCGGTCACCGTGCCGATCTCGACGTGGTCGAAGCCGAGCATCGACATCCCGTCGATCGCGACGGCGTTCTTGTCGAAGCCCGCGGCGAGCCCGAAGGGGCCGTGCATGCGCAGCCCGAAGGCCTCCGTGCGCAGTTCGCGGTAGCGGGGTGCAAGGGCCGCCGCGACGAGCGTGCGCAGCACGGGGATCCTGACGGCGAGCCGGATCCAGCGGAACGCCAGGTGGTGGGCCTGCTCCGGGTCCATCCGTTTGAAAACCAGACGGAAGAAAAGCTTGTACATCGTTGTGTCCTCTTCGAAGCCTCGGTGAGCCTCATGAAGAGGGGGACACCGTTTCCGGTGTCCCCCTCAGGGCTGCTAGTCGCGGGCCGCGGTCAGATGCTCGGCGTGTTCCTGGAGGGAACGCACGCCCACATCACCGTGGTTGAGGGCGTCGATGCCCTGGACGGCGGCGGCGAGCGCCTGGACCGTCGTCAGGCAGGGCACGGACCGCGCCACGGCCGCCGTACGGATGTCGTAGCCGTCGAGGCGGCCGCCGGTGCCGTACGGGGTGTTGACGATGAGGTCGACCTCGCCGTCGTGGATGAGCTGGACGATGGTCTTCTCGCCGTTCGGGCCGGTGCCCTCGGACTGCTTGCGCACGACGATGGCGTTTATGCCGTTGCGCTTGAGCACCTCGGCCGTGCCGGACGTGGCGAGCAGTTCGAAGCCGTGGGCGACCAGTTCGCGCGCCGGGAAGATCATCGAGCGCTTGTCGCGGTTGGCGACCGAGATGAAGGCGCGGCCCTTGGTGGGCAGCGGGCCGTACGCGCCCGCCTGCGACTTGGCGTACGCCGTGCCGAAGACGGAGTCGATGCCCATGACCTCGCCGGTGGAGCGCATCTCCGGGCCGAGGACGGTGTCGACGCCACGCCCCTGGATGTCGCGGAAGCGCGACCACGGCATGACGGCCTCCTTGACGGAGATCGGCGCGTCGAGCGGGAGCTCGCCGCCGTCGCCGGTCGCCGGCAGGAGACCCTCGGCGCGCAGCTCGGCGATGGTCGCGCCCAGCGAGATCCGGGCGGCGGCCTTGGCCAGCGGCACCGCGGTCGCCTTCGAGGTGAAGGGGACCGTACGGGACGCGCGCGGGTTGGCCTCCAGGACGTACAGGATGTCGCCGGCCATCGCGAACTGGATGTTGATCAGGCCGCGCACGCCGACGCCCTTGGCGATGGCCTCCGTGGAGGCCCGCAGGCGCTTGATGTCGAAGCCGCCGAGCGTGATCGGGGGCAGGGCGCACGCCGAGTCGCCGGAGTGGATGCCGGCCTCCTCGATGTGCTCCATGACGCCGCCGAGGTAGAGCTCGGTGCCGTCGTAGAGCGCGTCGACGTCGATCTCGATCGCGTCGTCGAGGAACCGGTCGACGAGGACCGGCCGCGAGGGGCTGATCTCGGTCGACTCGGCGATGTAGGACTCCAGCCGGGTCTCGTCGTAGACGATCTCCATGCCGCGCCCGCCGAGGACGTACGACGGCCGCACCAGGACCGGGTAGCCGATCTCGTCGGCGATGGCCTTGGCGTCGGCGAAGGTGGTCGCGGTGCCGTGCTTGGGGGCCGGCAGGCCCGCCTCGGCCAGGACGCGCCCGAAGGCGCCCCGGTCCTCGGCCGCGTGGATGGCCTCCGGGGAGGTGCCGACGATCGGCACACCGTTGTCCTTCAGCGCCTGCGACAGACCCAGCGGGGTCTGCCCGCCGAGCTGCACGATGACGCCCGCCACCGGACCGGCCTGCTGCTCCGCGTGGACGATCTCCAGCACGTCTTCCAGCGTCAGCGGCTCGAAGTACAGGCGGTCGGAGGTGTCGTAGTCCGTGGAGACGGTCTCGGGGTTGCAGTTGACCATCACCGTCTCGTACCCGGCGTCGCTCAGCGCGAAGGAGGCGTGGACGCAGGAGTAGTCGAACTCGATGCCCTGGCCGATGCGGTTGGGACCGGAGCCCAGGATGATGACGGCCGGCTTCTCGCGGGGAGCGACCTCCGTCTCCTCGTCGTAGGAGGAGTAGAAGTACGGCGTCCGCGCGGCGAACTCGGCGGCGCAGGTGTCGACCGTCTTGTAGACCGGGCGGATGCCCAGCGCGTGCCGCACCTCGCGCACGACGTCCTCGCGCAGCCCGCGGATCTCGCCGATCTGGTGGTCGGAGAAGCCGTGCCGCTTGGCCTCGGCGAGCAGCTCGCGGGTGAGCTCCGGGGCCTCGGCGATCTCGTCGGCGATCTCCTTGATGAGGAAGAGCTGGTCGACGAACCAGGGGTCGATCTTCGTGTACTCGAAGACCTCCTCCTGCGTGGCGCCCGCGCGGATGGCCTGCATGACGGCGTTGATCCGGCCGTCGGTCGGGCGGACCGCCTCCTCAAGGAGAAGAGCCTTGTCGCCGGGCTCGCCGACGAAGGTGAACTGGCTGCCCTTCTTCTCCAGCGAGCGCAGCGCCTTCTGGAAGGCCTCGGTGAAGTTGCGGCCGATGGCCATGGCCTCGCCGACGGACTTCATGGTGGTCGTCAGCGTGGAGTCGGCCTGCGGGAACTTCTCGAAGGCGAAGCGCGGCGCCTTCACGACCACGTAGTCGAGCGTCGGCTCGAAGGAGGCCGGGGTCTCCTGCGTGATGTCGTTCGGGATCTCGTCGAGGGTGTAGCCGACGGCGAGCTTGGCGGCGATCTTGGCGATCGGGAAGCCGGTCGCCTTGGAGGCGAGGGCCGACGAACGCGACACGCGCGGGTTCATCTCGATGACGATCACGCGACCGTCCTCGGGGTTCACCGCGAACTGGATGTTGCAGCCACCGGTGTCGACGCCGACCTCGCGGATGACCGCGATGCCGATGTCACGCAGGATCTGGTACTCGCGGTCGGTCAGCGTCATCGCGGGCGCGACGGTGATCGAGTCGCCGGTGTGCACGCCCATCGGGTCGAAGTTCTCGATGGAGCAGACGACCACGACGTTGTCGTGCTTGTCGCGCATCAGCTCCAGCTCGTACTCCTTCCAGCCGAGGATGGACTCCTCCAGGAGCACCTCGGTGGTGGGAGACAGGGTCAGGCCCTGGCCGGCGATGCGGCGCAGCTCCTCCTCGTCGTGCGCGAAACCGGAGCCGGCGCCGCCCATGGTGAAGGACGGGCGGACGACGACCGGGTAGCCGCCGAGGGTCTCGACGCCCTGGAGGACGTCGTCCATGGAGTGGCAGATGACCGAGCGGGCGGACTCGCCGTGCCCGATCTTGGCGCGGACGGCCTCGACGACGTCCTTGAAGAGGTCGCGGTCCTCGCCCTTGTTGATGGCTTCGACGTTGGCGCCGATCAGCTCGACGCCGTACTTCTCCAGCGTGCCCGCCTCGTGCAGCGAGATCGCGGTGTTGAGGGCCGTCTGGCCGCCCAGGGTGGGCAGCAGCGTGTCCGGCCGCTCCTTGGCGATGATCTTCTCGACGAACTCCGGGGTGATCGGCTCGACGTAGGTGGCGTCGGCGATCTCCGGGTCGGTCATGATCGTCGCGGGGTTGGAGTTCACGAGGATGACGCGCAGGCCCTCGGACTTCAGGACGCGGCAGGCCTGCGTGCCGGAGTAGTCGAACTCGGCGGCCTGGCCGATGACGATCGGGCCGGAGCCGATGACCAGGACGGACTGGATATCGGTGCGCTTAGGCACGCTGGCCCTCCATCAGGGATACGAAGCGGTCGAACAGGTAGGCGGCGTCGTGCGGGCCCGCTGCCGCTTCGGGGTGGTACTGGACGCTGAAGGCCGGCCTGTCGAGGAGGTGGAGCCCCTCCACCACGTTGTCGTTGAGGCAGACGTGGGAGACCTCGGCGCGGCCGTAGGGGGTCTCGGAGACCTTGTCGGTCGGCGCGTCCACGGCGAAGCCGTGGTTGTGCGCGGTGACCTCGACCTTGCCGGTCGTGCGGTCCTGGACCGGCTGATTGATGCCGCGGTGGCCGTACTTCAGCTTGTAGGTGCCGAAGCCGAGGGCGCGGCCGAGGATCTGGTTGCCGAAGCAGATGCCGAAGAGCGGGGTGCCGCGCTCCAGGACCGCCTGCATGACGGAGACCGGGTGGTCGGCGGTGGCCGGGTCGCCGGGGCCGTTGGAGAAGAACACGCCGTCGGGGTTCACGGCGTACACGTCGTCGGCGGTGGCCGTCGCGGGCAGCACGTGCACCTCGATGCCGCGCTCGGCCATGCGGTGCGGGGTCATGCCCTTGATGCCGAGGTCGACGGCGGCGACGGTGAACTTCTTCTCACCGATCGCGGGGACGACGTACGCCTCCTTGGTGGCGACCTCGGCGGAGAGGTCGGCGCCCTTCATCTCGGGGGCCTGGCGGACCTCGGTGAGCATGACGCCCTCGTCGGGCAGCGCGTTGCCGGAGAAGATGCCGACGCGCATGGCGCCGCGCTCGCGCAGGTGGCGGGTGAGGGCGCGGGTGTCGATGCCGGAGATCCCGACGACGCCCTGGTGGCGCAGCTCGTCGTCCAGCGAGCGCTTGGCGCGCCAGTTGGACGGCACGCGCGCGGGGTCGCGCACGACGTAGCCGGCCACCCAGATCTGCTTGGACTCGGGGTCCTCGTCGTTGACGCCGGTGTTGCCGACGTGCGGCGCGGTCATCACGACGACCTGGCGGTGGTACGACGGGTCGGTGAGGGTCTCCTGGTAGCCGGTCATGCCGGTGGAGAACACGGCCTCGCCGAAGGTCACCCCCACGGCCCCGTAGGCGCGGCCGCGGAAGATCCGGCCGTCCTCCAGGACGAGTACCGCGGGAACCTTGGCGGCTCCCCTTGTGGAGGTCGTCATCGTTCGGCGCCTTCCGTGCTGTTGGTGTTGATCATGGAGTTAATGACGTCGACCCACTCGTTGTGCTCCGCCGCGTGGTCCGAGCGGAATCCGGAGTCGATCAGCCGCTCGCCGTGCGCCCAGGTCACCACGAGCAGTCCGCCCTCGGTCAGGACCTTGCCGGCGATGCCCTTGTCGAGCCGGGCCTCGCGCAACTGCGCGGCCGGGACGAAGAAGTCGCTCGCACCGGGGCGTACGACGTCCAGTCCCGCGTCCGTCAGGGTGAGCTCGACCCGGCTGCGGGTGCCCAGGCCGTGCGCCACGATGCGGTCCAGCCACTGACCCGCGGTGGTCGAGCCGTGGTAGCGGCCGCTCATGCTCAGTCTCGCCGGGCCGGGGTCGTCCGGCGCGCTGGGCAGCTCGGGCAGGTCGCCCTGGAGCGTGCCGCGCCATTTCCAGCCCTCGCGCATCAGCCAGTAGACGAGCGCGACGAAGAGGGCGAGTCCGACGAGCCAGCCCGCGCGGGCGGCCCAGTCGGTGACCTCGGCCGACTTCTTTTCGGCGGCGAGTGAGGCTGCGAGCAGCGTTGCAGGTGTCACGTGAGCTTCCCGTCGACGAGCGTGGCCTTGCCCCGGAGCCACGTGTGCGTCACACGGCCCGGCAGCTCACGCCCCTCGTACGGGGTGTTGCGGCTGCGCGAGGCGAAGCCCGCGGGGTCCACGGACCCACGGTATTCCGTGTCGACGAGCGTGAGGTTGGCGGGCTCACCAGCCGAGACGGGACGGCCGTGCCCCTTCGCCTGCCCGATCTCGGCGGGCTTGGCGGACATGCGCTCGGCGACCCCCGCCCAGGTGAGGAGCCCGGTGTCCACCATGGTCTCCTGCACCACCGACAGCGCGGTCTCCAGGCCGACCATCCCCATGGCGGCCGCGGCCCACTCGCAGTCCTTGTCCTCGTGCGGGTGCGGGGCGTGGTCGGTGGCGACGATGTCGATCGTGCCGTCGGCGAGCGCCTCGCGCAGCGCCATCACGTCACGCTCGGTGCGCAGCGGCGGGTTCACCTTGTAGACCGGGTTGTAGCTGCGCACCAGCTCGTCGGTGAGGAGCAGGTGGTGCGGGGTGACCTCGGCGGTGACGTCGATGCCGCGGGACTTGGCCCAGCGGACGATCTCGACGGATCCGGCGGTCGACAGGTGGCAGATGTGGACGCGGGAGCCGACATGCTCGGCGAGCAGGACATCCCGGGCGATGATCGATTCTTCGGCCACCGCGGGCCAGCCGCCGAGACCCAGCTCGGCGGAGACGACGCCCTCGTTCATCTGGGCGCCCTCGGTCAGCCGGGGTTCCTGCGCGTGCTGGGCGACGACCCCGCCGAAGGCCTTCACGTACTCCAGCGCGCGGCGCATGATCACGGCGTCGTCGACGCACTTGCCGTCGTCGGAGAAGACGGTGACACCGGCGGCCGACTCGTGCATGGCGCCCAGCTCGGCGAGCTTCTTGCCCTCCAGGCCGACGGTGACGGCGCCGATCGGCTGCACGTCGCAGTAGCCGTGCTCCTTGCCCAGTCGCCAGACCTGCTCGACGACGCCGGCGGTGTCGGCGACCGGGAAGGTGTTGGCCATGGCGAAGACGGCCGTGAAGCCGCCGGAGGCCGCCGCGCGCGTGCCGGTCAGCACGGTCTCGGAGTCCTCACGCCCGGGCTCGCGCAGATGCGTGTGCAGGTCGACCAGGCCCGGCAGCAGGACCTTGCCGGCCGCCTCGACGACCTGGGCACCCTCGTCGCTCAGCGCGGTGCCCACCTCGGCGATGGTCTCGCCGTCGATCAGCACGTCCTGCGGCTCGCCGCCGAGCACCTTCGCACCACGGATCAGGATCTTGCTCATCTGTCTTACTTCTCCTCGGTACGGGTCTGGGTGACGGCGGGCTCGTTGCCCCCGAGCAGCAGGTACAGAACGGCCATCCGGATGGAGACTCCGTTTGCGACCTGCTCGATGGCGGTGCAGCGGTCCGAGTCGGCGACCTCGGCTGTGATCTCCATGCCGCGGACCATCGGGCCGGGGTGCATCACGATGGCGTGCTCGGGCATCCGCGCCATGCGGTCGCCGTCGAGGCCGTAGCGCCGCGAGTACTCGCGCTCGGTCGGGAAGAACGCGGCGTTCATCCGCTCGCGCTGCACGCGCAGCATCATCACCGCGTCGGACTTCGGAAGCGTGCTGTCGAGGTCGTACGACACCTCGCAGGGCCAGGTCTCGACACCGACCGGCACCAGGGTGGGCGGAGCGACCAGGGTGACCTCGGCGCCGAGGGTGTGCAGCAGGTCGACGTTGGAGCGGGCGACCCGGCTGTGCAGGACGTCGCCGACGATCGTGATGCGCCGGCCGTCGAGGTCCCGCCCTATCCCGGCGTCCCTGCCGACGAGCCGGCGGCGCATGGTGAAGGCGTCCAACAGGGCCTGGGTGGGGTGCTGGTGGGTGCCGTCACCGGCGTTGATGACGGCCGCGTCGATCCACCCGGAGTTGGCGAGGCGGTACGGCGCTCCGGAGGCGCCGTGCCGGATGACCACGGCGTCGACACCCATGGCCTCCAGGGTCTGGGCGGTGTCCTTCAGGGACTCGCCCTTGGACACGCTCGACCCCTTGGCGGTGAAGTTGATGACGTCCGCGGACAGTCGCTTCTCGGCGGCCTCGAAGGAGATGCGGGTGCGCGTGGAGTCCTCGAAGAAGAGGTTCACGACGGTGCGGCCGCGCAGGGTCGGCAACTTCTTGATCGGCCGGTCGGCGACCCGGGCCATCTCCTCGGCGGTGTCGAGGATCAGGACGGCGTCGTCGCGGGTGAGGTCGGCGGCCGAGATGAGATGACGCTGCATCTGACAGGCTCCGTAAGGCAGTTCATTCGGGAGAATTCGGGCAGACGGGTGCGCGCGAGGGCGCACTTAGCGGGCGTACGCGAACGGCGTACGCCGTGGGCGCTACTGGGAGGTCTGCTTGGCACCGAGCAGTACGGTGTCGCGACCGTCCTCCTCGGCGAGCTGGACCTTGACCGTCTCCCGCAGCGACGTGGGGATGTTCTTGCCGACGTAGTCGGCGCGGATGGGCAGTTCGCGGTGACCTCGGTCGACGAGGACCGCGAGCTGGACCGCGCGCGGCCGGCCGATGTCGTTCAGGGCGTCGAGCGCGGCGCGGATCGTGCGGCCGGAGAACAGGACGTCGTCGACGAGGATGACGAGGCGGCCGTCGATGCCGTCACCGGGGATCTCGGTGCGGGCGAGCGCACGCGGCGGGTGCATGCGCAGGTCGTCGCGGTACATGGTGATGTCCAGCGAGCCGACCGGCATCTTGCGCTCGGTGATCTCCTCGAGCTTGGCGGCCAGCCGCTGGGCGAGGAAGACGCCTCGGGTGGGAATGCCGAGGAGCACCACGTCGTCGGCGCCCTTGGCGCGCTCGACGATCTCGTGGGCGATGCGGGTCAACACCCGCGCGATGTCAGGGCCTTCGAGAACGGGCCTGGCGTCGGACGCTTGCGTGTCCTGCTGCCTGTCCATACGAAAAGGACCTCCTTCTCCGCCTCACGGGACGGATCTTAAAGGACGTCTGGTTTGCGCCATCCACCGTAGCAGGCCGCCGGGGCACGCCTCATCACCCCCTTGGCCCAATCGGCCACCGATAGCACGGAAGCGTCGGTGTGGACCATTCGGCTTGACGGGCCAGAGTAACGCTGCGTAACCTCACAGTGAGTTACCAACTGCGCGGCATGGAACCCAAGCCACGTCGCGTCGACACAGTGTCCGGGGAGCTATATGTCCAGCGAATACGCCAAACAGCTCGGGGCCAAACTCCGGGCCATCCGCACCCAGCAGGGCCTTTCCCTCCACGGTGTCGAGGAGAAGTCCCAGGGACGCTGGAAGGCCGTCGTGGTCGGTTCGTACGAGCGCGGTGACCGCGCCGTGACCGTGCAGCGCCTCGCCGAGTTGGCGGATTTCTACGGCGTTCCGGTGCAGGAGCTGCTGCCGGGCACCACGCCGGGCGGGGCCGCCGAGCCGCCGCCGAAGCTGGTCCTGGACCTGGAGCGACTGGCTCACGTGCCGGCCGAGAAGGCGGGTCCCCTTCAGCGCTACGCGGCGACCATCCAGTCGCAGCGCGGTGACTACAACGGCAAGGTGCTCTCGATCCGCCAGGACGACCTGCGCACACTCGCCGTCATCTATGACCAGTCCCCCTCGGTCCTCACCGAGCAGCTCATCAGTTGGGGCGTGCTGGACGCGGACGCGCGCCGCGCGGTGTCCCACGCCGACGAGGGCTGAGCCCTTCGCTGCTGAGCAGAAACGTACCGCCGGGGTGGCCGAAACCCATTGGGTTGCGGCCACCCCGGCGGCGTTCTGGCGCCCGAGGGAACCTCGGGGGTACAAGAAGACGCGGGAGGGCCCGCAGCGGATGCTGCGGGCCCTCCCGCGTCTTCGTAAGCCCTTTACTCCCCTTCGCGGCGCAGCGAGGGCTTCAGGTCCTTGAGGCGGCCGAGCAGGCCGTTGACGAACGAGGGCGACTCGTCCGTGGAGAACTCCTTGGCGAGCTGCACCATCTCGTCCAGCACGACGGCGTCCGGGGTCTCGTCGACCCAGATCAGCTCGTACGCGCCGAGGCGCAGGATGTTGCGGTCCACGACCGGCATCCGGTCGAGCGTCCAGCCGACGGCGTACTGCGCGATCAGCTCGTCGATGCGCCTCGCGTGCTGCGCGTAGCCCTCGACGAGCTGCATCGTGTACTCGCTGACCGGCGGCTGCCGGGTGTCGTCCCGGGAGAGCCGGATCCAGTCCGCGAGGACCGTCAGGACGTCGGCTCCGCGCTGGTCACCCTCGAAGAGGATCTGGAAGGCGCGCTTGCGGGCCGTGTTGCGGGCAGCCAATTTAGCTGTTCACCCGGCCGAGGTAGTCGCTCGTGCGGGTGTCGACCTTGATCTTCTCACCAGTGGTGATGAAGAGCGGGACCTGGATCTGGTGGCCGGTCTCCAGGGTGGCGGGCTTGGTGCCGCCGGTGGAGCGGTCGCCCTGGACGCCCGGCTCGGTCTCCTGGATGACCAGCTCGACGGCGGCCGGGAGCTCGACGAAGAGCACCTCGCCCTCGTGCTGGGCGACGGTGGCCATGAAGCCCTCGATGAGGAAGTTCGCGGCGTCGCCGACGGCCTTCCGGTCGACCATGAGCTGGTCGTAGGTCTCCATGTCCATGAAGACGAAGTACTCGCCGTCCATGTAGGAGAACTGCATGTCCCGCTTGTCGACGGTGGCCGTCTCGACCTTCACGCCGGCGTTGAAGGTCTTGTCGACGACCTTCCCGGAGAGCACGTTCTTGAGCTTGGTGCGCACGAAGGCCGGGCCCTTGCCGGGCTTGACGTGCTGGAACTCGACGACTGACCAAAGCTGGCCGCCGTCGAGCTTGAGCACCATGCCGTTCTTGAGGTCGTTCGTGGAAGCCACGGTTGCGGAATCTCCTGGACTGACGTGGACGACCCCGGCGCACGCCACTGTCTACAGGGCGAGCAGCTCCTTGGTCGTGATGGTGAGTAGCTCGGGTCCGCCGTCCGCCTCGGGGCGAACGACGAGCGTGTCATCGATCCGGACGCCGCCCCGGCCCGGGAGGTGGACCCCCGGTTCGACGGTGACCGGCACGCAAGCGTCCAGTTTACCCATGGCCGCGGGAGCCAACTGCGGGTCCTCGTCGATTTCGAGTCCCACACCGTGCCCCGTCAGCGGCGAAAGGGCCTCCGCGTACCCCGCGGAGTCCAGCACCTGACGCGCGGCGCGGTCCACGTCGCGGTAGGCGGCGCCGGGTGCCAGCATCTCCCGTCCGGCCCGCTGGGCTGCGAAGACCAGGTCGTACAGGTCGATCTGCCAGTCGGCGGGGGACGTACCGATGACGAAGGTACGGCCGATCTCGCAGCGGTAGCCGCGGTACGTCGCCCCCAGGCAGACGGAGAGGAAGTCGCCCTCCTCGACACGGCGGTCGGTGGGCCGATGTGCCCGGCGGCCGGAGTTCGGGCCGGTGGCGACGGCGGTGGGGAAGGCGGGGCCGTCGGCGCCGTGGTCGACCAGGCGGCGTTCGAGTTCAAGGGCGAGATGGCGCTCGGTGCGGCCGACGAGGATGGATTCCAGGAGCTCGCCCAGGGCCTGGTCGGCGATCTCGGCGCCGATGCGCAGGCAGGAGATCTCCTCCTCGTCCTTGACGACACGGAGCTGTTCGACCGCACCGCCGAGGTCGGTCAGGCGCAGGCGGGGCACGACGGAGCGGATGGCTCTGTGCCGGGCGACGGTGAGGTGGTGTTCCTCCACGGCGAGGGCGTCGCTGCCCTGTCCGGCCGCGAGGTCGGCCGCCGCGACGGCGGGGTCGCCGCCCGCGGTGGGGAGGATGTGCGTTCGCAGTGCCTCGTCGGGGCGACCCTCCATGGGGCGGTCGCCGGGTGGGCCGAGGCACACGAGCAGATCCTCGGTCCTGCCGATGACAAGTACGGAGTCCTGCGGGGCGGCGCCCGCGAGGTAGCGGACGTTCGCGGGACGGGAGATCAGCGCGGAGGCGCTGCCGCTGGCTTGGCAGCGTTCCCGTAGGCGGGTTCGGCGGGCGGCGTACACCTCTGACATGACACGAGCGTAGGAGGCTCGTCCGGTTTGTGCCGGTTGGGAGAGAGCCGTTCGGACGAGAGAGTGCCGCCTGGGGTTGTGTGCCGTGTGCGGGTGAGCGGGGTGCTCGCGCCCGCGCGGCGGAGCCGCACATCGATACAGTCCCGCGCCCCTGGGGTGGCTCCGCTGGCGCCCGCTACCAGCTCGGCGGGCTCGCGATCGAGCGGGCCAGTACGTCGTCCAGGACCTGGGCCGTCTGCGGGACGTCGAGCTGGGAGTTGTCGATGATCGGCAGGCCCGAGCCGTACCAGCCCGCCATGCGGCCGTGGATCCGGGCGACCTCCTCGTCGGTGAGGCGGCGGTTGCCCGTGCGTTCCGCGTTGCGCTCCAGGACGATCTCCAGACCCGGCAGCAGCACCACGGGCAGCAGCCCCGGGCCGACGTGGCGCTTCCAGCCGCCGAGGCCGACCACCGGGCGGTCGGGGAAGACCGCGTCGTCGAGGATGCAGGAGATGCCGTTGGCCAGGAAGTTCCGCGCGGCGAAGCCGCAGGTGCGGCGGGCCAGGCGGTACTGGGCCTCGGAGTGGTCGTTCCACCCGGACTGGGGGTCGGCGAAGCCCGAGCGGACCCACTCGCGCACGTCGTCGAGGCTGATGTGCGCCGTGGGGACCCGGCGGTGGTCCGCCCAGTACTTGGCGACGCTGGTCTTGCCGGCGCCGGCCGGACCGATGAGCAGCACCGCGATGGTCGTGGTCGACGGGTCGGGTGCCGCGGTGGCGGGCGGCGCGCTCGGCATGCCGACGGGCCCGCCGGGCGGCAGTGGTACATGGCCCGTGGTGTCGGGGGCCTGCGGGGCCGGGACATGGTGAGGCGTGTGCGGGACCGGTCCGGGGGGTGCGAAGCCCGGCGCCGGGGGCGGCGGGGGCACCGGCGCGGAGCCCTGATGCGGGGCGGATCCCTGATGCGGGGCGGGGCCCGGGTGGTGCGCACCCGGGTCGTGTGCGGCCGGCGTCCAGCCGTGCCCCGACTGGTGGGGCGGCGGCAGCGGAGAACCCACTGCATGCTGCATCCGGTGCCACTCCGTCTCGTCTTCCATGGCCATAGGTGCTGGCAGCGGGCACGCAACCCGCTCGCTACCGAACGGTACCGCCCCCGGCCGCCGTTTGGTGAACGGCCGGTGGCGGTCCGAAGTGCCCATCGCCACAGGCGAATCGGACGGAAGGGTGGTTCGGTGTACTTACTGGCCGACTTCGCCGTACGCGGCGAGCAGCACGGCCGGGTCCGGCCCTTCCAGCACAGTGGGCTTGGCCAGGCCGTCCAGGACGATGAAGCGCAGCAGATCACCGCGGGACTTCTTGTCCACCTTCATCGTCTGGACCAGCTTGGGCCACTGGTCGTAGCGGTAGTGCAGCGGCAGGCCCACCGATTCGAGGATCGTGCGGTGCCGGTCCGCCGTCGCGTCGTCCAACCGCCCCGCCACCCGGCCCAGTTCGGCGGCGAAGTGCATACCGACGGCCACCGCCGCGCCGTGCCGCCACTTGTAGCGCTCGTTCTTCTCGATCGCGTGGCCGAGCGTGTGGCCGTAGTTGAGGATCTCCCGCAGACCGGATTCCTTCAGGTCCGACGAGACGACCTCGGCCTTGACCCGGATCGAGCGCTCGATCAGCTCCGCGGTGTGCGGGCCCGCCGGGGTGCGCGCGGCCTCGGGGTCGGCCTCGATCAACTCCAGGATCGCCGGGTCGGCGATGAACCCGGCCTTGATGATCTCCGCGAGACCGGACACGTAGTCGTTGACCGGCAGGGAGTCCAGCGCGGCCAGGTCGCACAGCACACCGGCGGGCGGGTGGAACGCGCCCACCAGGTTCTTGCCCTCGGCGGTGTTGATGCCGGTCTTGCCTCCGACGGCCGCGTCCACCATGGCCAGCACGGTGGTCGGGACCGCGATCCAGCGCACCCCGCGCAGCCAGGTCGCCGCCACGAACCCGGCCAGGTCGGTGGTCGCGCCGCCGCCGACACCGACGATCACGTCGGAGCGGGTGAAGCCGGACTGCCCCAGCGCCTTCCAGCAGTACGCCGCCACCTCGGCGGTCTTGGCCTCCTCGGCGTTCGGCACCTGGATGGCGACCACCTCATAGCCCTGCTCGGCCAGATCGGCCCGCAGCACCTCGCCGGTGTCGGCCAGCGCCTCCGGGTGGATCACGGCGACGCGCTTGGCCCGCGCGCCGATCAACCCGCCCAGCTCGCCCAGGAGCTGACGGCCCACCAGGACCTCGTACGGTTCACTGCCCGCGGTACCGCCGACCTGGATCCGCGTCACTGCCTCAGTCATGCGTCCTTCAACTCCAGTGCGTCCAGGGCGGCTTGAGTCACCTCTTCGGGCGTACGGCCGTCGGTGGCGACGACCGCCGTGGCCACTCCCTCGTACAGATGGCGGCGGGCCTCCATCAGCTCCCGCCACTGCTTGCGCGGATTGACCGCGAGCAGCGGGCGGGCGGCGTTCAGGCCGGTGCGCTTGACCGCCTCCTCGACGTCCATCGAGAGATAGACGACCCGCTGCCCGAGCAGCAGCGCGCGCGTGTCCTCGTCCAGGATCGAGCCGCCGCCCAGCGCCAGCACGCCGTCGTGCTCGGTCAGCGCCCGCTGCACGGCCTGCTTCTCGATCGCCCGGAAGACCGGCTCGCCCTCGTCGACGAAGATCTCCGCGATGGTGCGGTCCTGCTCGGCCACGATGTCGTCGTCGGTGTCGCGGTAGCCGACGCCGAGCCGCTCGGCGAGCAACTGCCCGACCGTGGACTTGCCCACGCCCATCGGCCCGACCAGCACCACCACAGGCGCTGCGCTCATCGGATGGCCAGGTTGTCGAGGTACGACTGGACGTTGCGGCGGGTCTCGGTCACCGAGTCGCCGCCGAACTTCTCCGCGACCGCGTCCGCGAGGACGAGCGCCACCATGGCCTCGGCGACGATGCCGGCGGCCGGGACCGCGGAGACGTCGGAGCGCTGGTGGTGGGCCTGGGTGGCCTCGCCGGTCGTGACGTCGACCGTCTGGAGGGCCCGGGGCACGGTGGCGATCGGCTTCATCGCGGCGCGCACCCGCAGCAGCTCACCGGTGGTGAGGCCGCCCTCGGTGCCGCCGGAGCGGCCGGAGACACGGCGGATGCCCTCGGGGGTGTTCACGATCTCGTCGTGCGCCTTGGAGCCGGGCACGCGCGCGAGCTCGAAGCCGTCGCCGAGTTCGACGCCCTTGATGGCCTGGATGCCCATGAGGGCACCGGCGAGGCGGGCGTCCAGCTTGCGGTCCCAGTGCACGTGCGAGCCGAGGCCCACGGGGACGCCGTAGGCGAGCACCTCGACCACACCGCCGAGGGTGTCGCCGTCCTTGTGGGCCTGGTCGACCTCCGCGACCATCGCCTTCGAGGCGTCCGCGTCGAGGCAGCGCAGCGGGTCGGCGTCCAGCTTCTCGACGTCGGCCGGCGTCGGGTACACACCCTGCGGGGCCTTCACGGAGCACAGCTCGACGACATGGCTGACGATCTCGATGCCGGCCGTCTCCTTGATGTACGACCGGGCGACGGCGCCGAGGGCGACACGGGCCGCGGTCTCACGCGCCGACGCGCGCTCCAGGATCGGCCGGGCCTCGTCGAAGCCGTACTTCTGCATGCCCGCGAGGTCGGCGTGGCCGGGGCGCGGGCGGGTCAGCGGGGCGTTGCGGGCGAGGCCTGCGAGGATCTCCGGGTCGACCGGGTCGGCCGCCATCACCTGGTCCCACTTGGGCCACTCGGTGTTGCCCACCATGATCGCCACCGGGGAGCCGAGGGTGAGGCCGTGCCGGACGCCGCCGATGAAGGTGACCTCGTCGCGCTCGAACTTCATCCGCGCACCGCGTCCATAACCGAGCCGGCGCCGGGCCAGGTGGTCCGCCACCATCTCCGTGGTGATCGGCACGCCGGCGGGAAGGCCCTCCAGCGTCGCCACGAGTGCGGGACCGTGGGACTCCCCCGCGGTCAGCCAGCGCAACCTGCTCAACGGTGCTCCTCAGTGCTCGCGCCCTGGTACTGCCCTGCGTACGCGTGTCCTCGCGTACGTCGACGGCGCGACCAGGTGCGCGGCCCCGGCCCGCCACCTTCGATCCTCCCACGTCCGGCACCGGTCCCCGGCCGCCGGTCCATCAGGCGGACGGAAAACGGACGGCGCCGGGCGCCGTCCGGGATCAGGCGGGGCCGTTGCCCTGCGGCTGCTGCGGGGCGTACGCACCGAGGAAGTCGGCGCCGCTCGGCTGGGCGGCCGCCTGCTGCGGGGCCTGCTGCTGAGGGGCGTAGGGGCCGAGGAAGTCGGCGCCGCTCGGCTGGGCGGCCGCCTGCTGCGGGGCGTACGGGCCCAGGTGGTCCGCACCGCTGCCCTGCCCGTGCTGCGCCGCCACCTGGACGGTCTGTCCCTGGCGCCGTGCGCGCCGCTGGTCGATCTTGCGCTTCAGCTTGAAGACCCACGACCCGACGACGAGCAGGATGACCAGGACGAGCACAGGGATCTGCACCCAGTCCGGCATGAACTGCAGGATGACCTCGAATATCTCGCTCTTGCCGGACGCCAGCGGCACACCAGTGGACACTGCTTGTACTCCCCCTCGATCCAGTCCGCCCCCTGCGGAACTCAGCGGATCTTAGCGGTTCGCGAGAGCCCGCTCGCCCGCTTTTCGCATGGCCTCCAGGGGCGCCGGTACCCGGCCGGTCATCTGCTCCACCTGCAGCACCGCCTGGTGCACGAGCAGGTCGAGGCCGCTGACGACGGCTCCGCCGAACATGGACCAGCGGGCCGCGAGGGCGGTGGGCCAGGGGTCGTAGAGCACGTCGAACAGGGTGGCGGGGCGCTCCGGTACGGCGGCGGCGAGGGCGTCCGTGGTGCCGGCGGGGGTGGTCGCGATCACCAGCGGCGCGTGCAGCGCCCGGTCGGCTTCCGCCCAGTCGGCCGTGCGGACCTCGACGTCGAGCCGCTCGCCCCACTGCCGCATCTCGGCGGCGCGCGCCTCACTGCGTACGTACGCCACGACCTCGCCGGTGCAGATGCGCGCGAGTGCGGCCAGCGCGGAGGACGCCGTCGCGCCGGCGCCGAGGATCGCGGCCGAGTCGACCTGCTCGATGCCGCGTTCGCGCAGCGCGGCGACGATGCCGGGGATGTCGGTGTTGTCGCCGACGCGGCGGCCGTCCTGGGTGAGGACCACGGTGTTGACGGCCTCCACCGACGCCGCCGTGTCGCTGATCTCGTCGAGCAGCGGGATGACCGCCCGCTTGAGCGGCATGGTCAGGGACAACCCCGCCCACTCAGGGCCGAGTTCCGAGACGAACCCGGGCAGCGCCGCCTCGTCGATCTCGAACCGGTCGTACGACCAGTGCGTGAGCCCTAGTTCCTCGTAGGCGGCGCGGTGCAGCACCGGGGAGAGGGAGTGGGCGATGGGCTTGCCGAGTACGGCGGCCCGGCGGGCGTCAGTTGCCCGAGCTCTCATTGAACTTGTCCTTGAGCCTCTGGAATTCGGCGTGCGTCTTGGCGAATTCGGTCTTGCTCACGCCGTCGACCGCGACGAAGTAGTACCAGCCCTGATCGGTCGGATTCAGCGTTCCCTTGAGCGCACCGTCACCCGGGTTGCCGATCGGTCCGGGCGGCAGACCCTTCTGCGTGTACGTGTTGTACGGGTCCTGGTTGCTGTTGATCTCGTCTTCGCTGATATTGATGTTGCTCTCGCCCTTCAGGTAATTGAAGGTCGAGTCGAACTGCAGCAGACCGTAGGTCTCGGGGTTCGCGCGATCGAGGCGGTTGTAGACCACCTCCGCCATCTTGCGGTAGTCGTCGTCGGTCTTGCCCTCGGCCTGGACGAGGCTGGCGACCGTGATGACCTGCAACGGACTGTCCAGCTTGAGCTCCTTGGCCTTGGCCTCGAGGTCGAGCGCCTCGTACTTGTTCGCGGCCTGGGTCACCATCGCCTTGAGGACCGCCTGCGGCTTCATGCCCTTGGCGGCGGGATAGGTGCCCGGGTAGAGGAAGCCCTCCAGCGGATCCTTGATCTCGCTGTTGTCGTTCGCCCAGCTCGGCAGGCCGAGGCTCTTGTAATTCTTCTCGGCGGTCTTCTTGGTGGTGCCGGCCGACAAATCCAATTGTTCGTCGATCGCCTTGTACACGGCCACATTCCGCTCGCCCGGGCGTACCAGAACATTGTTCTGGCTCTTCGGGTCGAGCATCATTTCGACGGCGCTCTCGGCGGACATCTCCTTGTGCAGCAGATAGGCGCCGGCCTGGATCGTCTTGCCGTCGGGATTCTGCGACTGGGCGGCCACGAACGCGTCGACGCTCTTGACGACGCCGGCCTGCTTGAGCGCCTGGCCGATCTCGTTTCCGAGCGCGCCCTTCGGGATCTCCACGGTGACGGTCTCGCCCGTGCCGTCCCCGGCGTAGTCCGGCGCCGCGCCGAAACGATCCTGGTAAAACTGGTACCCGAAATATCCGACTCCGGCTACACCGCCGGCGAAGACGAGGGAGACCACCAGACAGGCGCACCCGCTGCGCCGTTTCTTGGGCTTGCCGCCCCGGGACCGGCGGTCACCGCGGCCGTCCCCCGAGTCGTCGTCGGAGTCGTCGTCATCGTCGCCGCCGGCGAAGAAGGCGTGTTCGCCCTGGTCGGGACCTGGATCCCAGTCGGTCTGCGGCGGCTCGGGCTCGGCCTGCCGGCGGCTCGGCGGCTCCGGCGGCGGATAGGCGTCGGGAGTGCCGTAGTAGTCGGCGTGCTCACCGCCATACGCCGCGCCCTGCTGCCCGTAGGGGTCCGAGGGGTCGGGGTACTGGGCATGCTGATGGGTGCCGGTCGCCCAGTGGTTGTTGTCGTACGGCTGCTGCGGCTGCTGACCGGGGTACTGCTGCTGGTCGTACTGGTGCGGGTACTGCTGTGCCTGACCCTGCTGCTGGTACTGCTGCTGCGCGTGACCGTAGGGGTCCTGCTGACCGTTGCCCCAGTCGCCGTACTGCTGCTGCGGCTGCTGCGGATAGTGCTGCTGGCCGCCGTAGGCAGGCTGTTGGCCCGTGTGGGCCTGCTGCCCTTCCCATCCGCCGTCCCCGTACAACGGGTCCTCGGGATGCCACGGTTCGGAGCCTTGGCCCCGGCCATACTCAGTCATCGATCCCCTAGAGCCGCGAGGCGGCGGTCACGCGGCTGCTGAAGATCCGGCTCCCGTCCCGCCTCTCTTGGTGCGCCAGCTAATCGAACATCGGCGCATCGCGCGGAACGTTACCGTATCGCGATCAGATAACCACTTCGACGCTCTCGCCGGGAGCTTTACCTGACACCCGTTCGGATTCGAGCGCCTGCTGCAAGATGATCACAGCGGCTGCCTGGTCGATCACGGCGCGGCCCTTCTTCGACTTCACGCCCGAGGCGCGCAGTCCCTGACTGGCCGTCACGGTCGTCATCCGCTCGTCCACGAGCCTGACCGGTACGGGCGCGATCATGCGGGCCAGTTCCTGGGCGAAACCTCTGACCTTGACCGCGGCCGGGCCCTCGCCTCCCTTGAGGGAGCGGGGCAGGCCCACGACGACCTCAAGGGGCTCGTACTCCTCGACGAGCTGCTTCAGGCGACGGTGAGCTGCGGGGACGTCCCGGCCCGGGACCGTCTCCACCGGGGTGGCGAGGATCCCGTCGGGGTCGCACGAGGCGACGCCGATACGGGCGTCGCCCACGTCGATGGCCAGGCGACGGCCGCGGCGCATGCCCCGGCCGTCGCCACTCGCGTGTGTGTCTTCGCTCACTTCGCCGTTTCCGTCACGAGCCGCTCGACGGCGTCGACGGCCTCGCCGATGGCGGCCGGGTTCTGGCCGCCGCCCTGGGCGACGTCCGGCTTGCCGCCACCGCCGCCGCCGAGGGTCTTGGCGGCGGTGCGGACCAGGTCACCGGCCTTGAGGCCGCGGTCACGGGCGGCGTCGTTGGTGGCGATGACCGTCAGCGGCTTGCCGTTGTTCACGGTGAACAGGGCGACCACGGCGGCCCGTCCGCCCTGGATGCGGCCGCGCACGTCGAGGACCAGCTTGCGCAGGTCGTCCGGCGTGGTGCCGTCCGGGACCTGACCGGTGACGACGGCGATACCGCGCACGTCCTTGGCGGACTCGGCAAGACCGGCGGCGGCCTGGAGCACCTTCTCGGCGCGGAACTTCTCGATCTCCTTCTCGGCGTCCTTCAGCTTGCCGAGCATGGCGGAGACCTTCTCCGGGAGCTCCTCCGGGCGGCCCTTGATCAGCTCCTGGAGCTGGGCGACGACCGTGTGCTCGCGGGCGAGGAAGTTGTAGGCGTCAACGCCGACCAGGGCCTCGATCCGGCGCACACCCGAGCCGATGGACGACTCGCCCAGCAGCTTGACCAGGCCGAGCTGGGCGGTGTTGTGCACGTGCGTGCCGCCGCACAGCTCCTTGGAGAAGTCGCCGATGGTCACGACGCGGACCCGCTCACCGTACTTCTCGCCGAACTCGGCGATGGCGCCCTGCTTCTTGGCCTCGTCGATGCCCATGACCTCGGCGTGCACGTCGAGGTCGCGGGCGAGTACCTCGTTGATCTTCTGCTCGACGTCGGTCATCACGGCCGTCGGAACGGCGGACGGCGAACCGAAGTCGAAGCGGAAGCGGCCGGGCTGGTTCTCGGAACCGGCCTGGGCGGCCGTCGGGCCGAGGGCGTCGCGCAGCGCCTGGTGGGTGAGGTGGGTGGCCGAGTGGGCACGGGCGATGGCCGTACGGCGACGGAAGTCGATCGAGGCGTGGGCCTTGGCACCGACGGTGACCTCGCCGACCTGGACGACGCCCTTGTGGACGTAGACGCCGGGGACCGGCTTCTGGCAGTCGCGGATCTCGATGACGGCACCGGTGTCGACCTTGATGCGGCCGGTGTCGCCGATCTGACCGCCGCCCTCGGCGTAGAACGGGGTGCGGTCGAGGACGATCTCGACCTCGTCGCCCTCGGTGGCGGCCGGGGACGAGGCGCCGTCGACGAGGATGCCGACGATCGTGGACTCGCCCTCGGTGTCGCTGTAGCCGATGAAGTCGGTCTCGCCGACCTTGTCGGCGATCTCCCGGTAGGCGCCGGCGCCGGCGTGGCCGGTCTTCTTGGCCTGGGCGTCGGCCTTGGCGCGCTCCCGCTGCTCCTTCATCAGGCGGCGGAAGCCGTCCTCGTCCACGGAGAGGCCCTGCTCGGCGGCCATCTCCAGGGTGAGGTCGATCGGGAAGCCCCAGGTGTCGTGGAGCAGGAAGGCCTTGTCGCCGGCGAGCACGGTGGAGCCCGCGGCCTTGGTGTCGGTGACGGCCGTGTCGAGGATGTTGGTGCCGGCCTTCAGCGTCTTGAGGAAGGCGTTCTCCTCGGCGACGGCGACCTTCTCGATGCGCTCGCGGTCGGTGATGAGCTCCGGGTACTGCTGGCCCATCATGCCGATCACGACGTCGATGAGGTCCTTGACGACCGGGCCGGTGGCGCCGAGCAGGCGCATGTTGCGGATGGCGCGGCGCATGATGCGGCGCAGGACGTAGCCGCGGCCCTCGTTGCCGGGGGTGACGCCGTCACCGATGAGCATCACGGACGTGCGCATGTGGTCGGTGACCACGCGCAGGGAGACGTCCGAGCCGTGGGCGTCGCCGTAGGCGACACCGGTCAGCTCGGTGGCCTTCTTGATGACGGCCATGGAGGTGTCGATCTCGTACATGTTCTGCACGCCCTGCAGAATCATCGCGAGTCGCTCGAGGCCCAGGCCCGTGTCGATGTTCTTGCTGGGGAGCTCGCCGAGGATCTCGAAGTTGTCCTTGCCGACGCCCTCGCCGCGCTCGTACTGCATGAAGACGAGGTTCCAGATCTCCACGTACCGCTCGTCGTTGACGGCGGGGCCGCCCTCGACGCCGAACTCGGGGCCGCGGTCGTAGTTGATCTCG
The DNA here is from genome assembly GCF_055609385.1 of Streptomyces sp. NPDC036764. Classification (NCBI taxonomy): domain Bacteria; kingdom Bacillati; phylum Actinomycetota; class Actinomycetes; order Kitasatosporales; family Streptomycetaceae; genus Streptomyces; species Streptomyces sp. NPDC036764. Next base: position 152,642 of record NZ_JBVJPT010000014.1, on the reverse strand, counting down.
GAACAGGGGCCGCAGGGTCCGGGGACGCCCATGGACCAGTAGTTGTCCTTCATGCCGAGGCGCTGGATGCGCTCCTTCGGCACACCGACCACCTCGTGCCAGATGCGCTCGGCCTCGTCGTCGTCCTTGTAGACGGTGATCCAGAGCTTCTCCGGCTCCAGGCCGTAACCACCCTTGTCCTGGGGGCTGGTGAGCAGCTCCCAGGCGTACTTGATGGCGCCTTCCTTGAAGTAGTCGCCGAAGGAGAAGTTGCCGCACATCTGGAAGAACGTGCCGTGCCGGGTGGTCTTGCCGACCTCTTCGATGTCCGGCGTGCGCACGCACTTCTGCACGCTGGTGGCGCGGTCGAACGGCGGCTTGACCTCACCCAGGAAGTAGGGCTTGAAGGGCACCATGCCGGCCGGGACGAGGAGCAGAGTCGGGTCGTCCGCGATGAGCGACGCCGAAGGGACGACGGTGTGCCCGCGCTCCTCGAAGAAGCTCAGCCAGCGGCGGCGAATCTCGGCCGACTCCATCAGTGGTCCTCATTCCGGTTGTACGAGTACGTCTGGTTGTCGACGTACTTCGGGTTGCTGCGGTTGTTCTCGATGGCGGTGTACCGCCGGGGCGCGGGGAGTTCGGGGTTGTCCTGGATCCCGAGCGCGTCCTCCAGCTCGGCCTCCCGCTGGGCCATGTTGTCGCGGACGTCGAGCGCGAATCCCACCGCGCGGTCCTTCAGGCGCTGACCGGTCTCCAGGGCCTTGTTCGCCGCGGTCGCGGCGAGGCTCTCCGGGGTGAGCTGCTTGATCTTGCGGTTGACCTTGGTGGTGGCCCACACACCGGCGGCGACACCCGTGCTGAACCAGAACGTACGGCGGAACATCGCTCGGTCTCAGTCCTTACTTCCGCTTGCGGCGTGCGGTGGGGACCGTCCGGCCCACGATCACGGTACGCCGGGGCGACTTCGCGGGCACGTCCTCCTGCTTGCGGCCGCCGAGGGCCCGGCGCACGCCGTAGCCGAAGGCCGCGACCTTGACCAGGGGGCCGCCGAAGGTGGAGGCGACGGTGGTCGACAGCGCGGAGGCGTTCGACGTGACCTCCTGGACGTCCGAGGCGATCGCGTCGACCCGGTCGATCTGGGTCTGCGCGGAGCGCACCGCCGAGGAGGCGTCTGCCAGGAGCGGGACGGCCTGGTCGGTCACGTCCGCGACGAGTTTGGTGGTCGCCTTGAGCGTCTGGGCCAGCCTCGCCAGCGCGACGGCGAGGAAGGAGACCAGAATCGCCCAGAAGACGGCCACCAGGATCCCGGCAACCTCTCCACCGGACACTGTGTGCACCCGCTCCCTGAAACGTGCCTCTACATCGGTCTACATCGAAAAAGTCGTGCACCGAGCCTATCGCGCCGGGGGCGCCGTTCCGCACCGGATTACCGCCCGCGCGGGGCCGGGTCGCGAGAAGCGATTGTACGGACCGAACACGCTTCAGTACGCTCCGTATTCCATGCGGGATCAACGGCGCCCCCACTCCCCCCACTCCGGCGATCTGCCCCTTGAACTCAGCACGTTCGTGGGCCGCGAGGCCGAGCTGACCGACCTGGCCGAGGCGCTGCGCACCACACGGCTGGTGACGGTGACCGGTGCCGGCGGCGTCGGCAAGTCCCGGCTGGCGGCGCGCGCGGCCTCGCGGTGCGCGCCCGGCGACGGTGTGTGGCACGTGGAGCTGGAGCCGGTGCGCGATCCGGAGTTCGTCGACTACGCGGTCGTGGAGGCCCTGGGCCTGACGGACCACACGACGCGGCTGCCCCGCGAGACGCTGCTGGACCGTCTCGGCGAGCGTGAACTGCTGCTGATCCTGGACGGATTCGAGCACCTGCCGGCCGCCTGCGCGCAGCTCGTGACGGATCTGCTGCGCCGGGTGCCGGGTCTGCGGGTGCTCGCGGTGGGGCGCAGACCGCTGGGCATCGCCGGCGAGCGGCTGCTTGCGCTGGCCCCGCTGGGCGAGGACGAGGCCGTGGAGCTGTTCGTGGAGCGGGCGGCACAGCATGGAGTGGCCGTGCGGGACGACACCGACGTACGGGAGCTGTGCCGTCGCCTCGATGGGATCCCGCTCGCGATCGAGCTGGCCGCGGGGCGGCTGCGGATGCTGTCGCCACGGCAGTTGCTGGAGCGGTTCGACGACCGGTTCCGGCTGCTGACCGGCGGCGGACCGGACGCTCTGCCCCGGCATCGGGCGCTGCGTACGGCGGTCGGCTGGAGCCATGAACTGTGCACGCCCGAGGAGCGGTTGCTGTGGGCGCGGCTGTCGGTGTTCGCGGGCCGGTTCGACCTGGACGCGGTCGAGTACGTGTGCGGCGGCCGGGGCCTGCACCCCGACGACGTGTTCGACGTGCTCTCGGAGCTGCTCGCGCAGTCCGTGGTCGCGCGCGAGGAGACCGCGACCGGTGTGCGCTACCGCATGCTGGACACGATCCGGGCCTACGGCGCCGACTGGCTGGAGGCGGCCGGTGACGCGGCCCGGCTGCGGCGCCGGCACCGCGACTGGTATCTGGGTCTGACGACCTGGTGCGAGCTGGAGTGGTTCTCGCCGCGGCAGGGCGAGGTGGCCGCCCGTATCGAAGCGGAGCTGCCGAATCTGCGCTGCGCTCTGGAGTACTGCCTGAGCGAACCGGACGAGGCGCATCTGGGTCACTACCTCGCGGGCTCCCTGTGGTTCTACTGGGTCGGCTGCGGCCGGCTCTCGGAGGGCCGGCACTGGCTGGAGCAGGCGGTGGCGCTGGACAGCGGTCATGAGCAGTCCCGGCTGAAGGCACTGTGGGTGCTCGGCTATGTCGCGATCCTCCAGGGCGACTCGGTGCCCGCGCTCGGGGTACTGCTGGAGTGCCGGGAGGAGGCGGAGAGCGCCGCCGACCCCACGGCGGTGGCGTACGCCGAGCACCGCACGGGTTGTCTGGCGCTGCTGTCGGACGACATGGAGCGTGCCGAGACGCTGCTGCGCTCGGCGCTGGCCCGCTATCAGGAGATCGGCGAGCTCAACAGCAATGTGCTGATGGGCCAGATCGAGCTGGCGATGACGCGGGCGTTCCGAGGCGATCTGCCGGACGCGGTCCGGCTGTGCGAGGACGTCCGGCAGGTGTGCGAGGACCACGGCGAGCGCTGGGCGCGCTCCTACGCGTTGTACGTCCTGGCGTACGCGGCCTGGGCCGACGGTGATCTGTCCGGCGCCCGGGCGCTGCTGACCGAGTGCCTCGGCAACGCCCACTCCTTCCGTGACCTGCTCGGCTCGGTGCTGGCCGTGGAGCTGCTGGCCCTGGTAACGGGCGCGGAGGGCGACGCGGCGGAGGCGGCGGTTCTCCAGGGCGCGGCGGCGGGAATGTGGCCGTCGGTGGGGCTGCCGCTGTTCGGCTCGGCCTGCTTCAACGCCCCGCACGAGCTGTGCGAGTCGGCGGCGCGCGAGCGGCTCGGCGACGAGCGGTACGAGGAGTGCGTACGGCACGGAACGGCTCTCGGCCGTGAGGAGTCGGTGCGGCGGGCGCTGGGGCGACAGCGCTCGGAGGCGCTGCCGCCGCCCCGGGGATCGGCCCGCCCTGCGAACGCGGCCCCGAACATGCGAAAGCCCGCCGCCTCCCCCACCCGCAAGGGCGGGGAGACGACGGGCTGAGGCGCAGGTGTCCTACGGCCGCTGAAGGATCAACGGGCGTAGTACTCGACGACGAGCTGCTCGTCGCAGATCACCGGGATCTCCTTGCGGTTCGGCTCACGGTCCAGGCGGAACGCCAGGGCCTTGAGGTTCACCTGGAGGTAGCGCGGGGTCTCGCCCTCGGGGGCGAAGCCGCCCTCACGGGCGATCGAGAAGAGGGTCTTCTCGCGGCTGCGCTCGCGGACCATCACGACGTCGTCGGGACGGACGCGGAACGACGGCTTGTCGACCTTCTGGCCGTTGACCTCGATGTGGCCGTGAACGACCATCTGACGGGCCTGGTAGATGGTGCGGGCGATGCCCGAACGCAGGACCAGGGCGTCGAGACGACGCTCGAGCTCGATGATCAGGGCCTCACCGGTCTTGCCCTGAACCTTGGAGGCACGCTCGTAGGCGCGGACGAGCTGACGCTCGGACACGTCGTACTGCGCACGCAGACGCTGCTTCTCCAGCAGACGGACCTTGTAGTCCGAGTTCTGCTTGCGGCCACGGCCGTGCTCACCCGGCGGGTAGGGACGGGCCTCGAAGTACTTGACGGCCTTCGGGGTCAGCGCGATGCCGAGGGCACGCGACTTCTTGACCTTGGGGCGGGACTGGTTCGCCACTGCTTCTCATTTCCTAGTGTTCGGCTTGTCAGGGTGTTGAGAGAGGTCGCATCCGCAGCCGGGGAAACCCTCCTCGTCCTGGCGGACGGGGCGGGCAGCCGCTCCCCTGGTCTGGGCACATACGTGCAGCACGCGAGTGGCCCACCGACCGGTCCCGTCGTGCGACGAGTGGTGGTGGGCTGCCCGCGACACCGATCGACGGTGCGCGACGCTCCTGGAGCCGGTCCGAGGACTGGCTCCGGCTGACTGTCCCGTTCTGACTGCACGGGACGCAGCACTCCGAGCGAGTTTACAGGGTGCTCAGGACCGCTTGCGACCGAGGTGCTTCCTGGTCCACTCCACGGCGTCCGCGTACCGAGCCTCGGCGCCGTGCCTGGTCGGGGTGTAGTACTCGCGGTCCTTGAGGGCGTCCGGAGCGTACTGCTGCTCGGCGATGCCTTCGGACAGGTCGTGCGGATACACGTACCCCTGCGCGTGCCCGAGCTTGGCGGCGCCCTTGTAGTGCCCGTCGCGCAGGTGCGGGGGCACGGGGCCCGCCAGTCCCTTGCGTACGTCGTCCATCGCGGCGCCGATCGCCGTCGTCGCGGAGTTGGACTTGGGGGCCAGCGCGAGGGCGATGGTGGCGTGGCTGAGGGTGAGGGCGGCCTCGGGGAAGCCGATCATGGCGACGGCCTGCGCGGCGGCGACCGCGATCGGCAGGGCGTTCGGGTCGGCGAGGCCGATGTCCTCGCTGGCGGAGATCATCAGGCGGCGGGCGATGAAGCGGGGGTCCTCGCCGGCCTCGATCATCCGGGCCAGGTAGTGCAGGGCGGCGTCCACGTCGGAGCCGCGGATGGACTTGATGAGGGCGCTGGCCACGTCGTAGTGCTGGTCGCCCTCGCGGTCGTACTTCACCGCGGCGCGGTCGACTGTCTGCTCCAGCGTCTGGAGGCTGATCTCGCTCTCGCCCTGGTCCAGGGCGGCTCCCGCGGCGGCCTCCAGGGCCGTCAGGGCGCGGCGGGCGTCGCCGCCGGCGATCCGCAGCAGGTGCTCCTCGGTGTCCTCGGGGAGGCCGACGGAGTCCTTCAGACCGCGCTCGTCGCTCAGGGCCCGCCTCAGCAGGCCGCGGACGTCGTCGTCGGTGAGGGGTTCGAGGGTGAGCAGGAGGGAGCGGGACAGCAGGGGGGAGATGATCGAGAAGTACGGGTTCTCGGTGGTCGCCGCGATCAGGGTCACCCAGCGGTTCTCGACGGCCGGGAGGAGGGAGTCCTGCTGGGCCTTGCTGAAGCGGTGGATCTCGTCGAGGAAGAGGACGGTCTCCTTGCCGAAGCCGCCGGTGGCGCGGCGGGCGCCGTCGATGACCGCGCGGACCTCCTTGACGCCGGCGGTGATCGCGGAGAGCTCGACGAAGCGCTTGTCGGTCGCCTTGGAGACGACGTAGGCCAGGGTGGTCTTGCCGGTGCCGGGCGGGCCCCAGAGGATCACCGAGGACGGTCCGGCGGGGCCGCCGCCGGATTCGCCCACGAGTCGGCGCAGCGGCGAGCCCTGCTTCAGCAGGTGCTGCTGGCCCACCACCTCGTCCAGGGTGCGCGGGCGCATGCGCACTGCCAGGGGACTGCCGGCTGGGTCCTTCTCCTGGCGTTCTTCTGCGGCGGCGGTGAACAGGTCGGGCTCCACCCTGGAAACCCTAAATCACCGCACTGACAATCCCGCCCGGCCCCCGGGCAGCGGGGTCAGCTCGTCCAGAAGTCCCACCAGCGGGTCAGGATCAGCATGCCGATGATGCCGATGTGCAGTACGGGCATGACCCAGGTGAACTCGCCGAAGAAGCTCTTGAGCCAGCTCGGCGCGGGCAGGAAGCCGTTGCGGACGTTGAACGAGGTCACATACCAGAACATGACGATCGTCGCGACCCAGGCCAGCGAGCACCACAGGCACAGCGCGTTGATCCGGTACAGCGACTGGAACATCAGCCAGGCGCAGAAGACCACGCCGAAGAGGGTGCCGGCGTTGAAGGTGAGCCAGTACCAGCGCGGGAAGCGGGCGCGGCCCAGCAGGCTCATGCCGACGCAGATGACGATGCCGTAGGCGACGAGGCCGAGCATCGGGTTCGGGAACCCGAAGGCGGCGGCCTGCTTGCTCTCCATGACGCTGCCGCAGGAGACGACGGGGTTGAGGCTGCACCCCGGGGTGAACGACTTGCCCTCGACCTTGGCTTCGAGCAGCTTGAACTTGTCGATCGTGATGACCCACGCGGCAAGCAGTCCCGCCGCGCCGGTGATCACCAGCATCAGGGCGAGGGCACGGCTGCCGCCCACCGCCCGCGGTGCCGCCTGAGCGGGCTCCGACTCGGGCTCGGTGGAGACGTCTTTGACTGTCGTCTTGCTCATCACGCCGATTCCGTCACTTGAGACTTGGAGTTTCTCCGGACACGGCACATTGTGCCGTACACGCACGCGTGCCCACCGTTCGCTGCGTATAAGGAAATACGCGCAATCCAGTTGAGGCGCTCAGTTCAAGACACGGACACAACGGACAGGGCGGGGACCGTCCGGTCCCCGCCCTGTGAGCACAATCAGCCCAATCGGGCTTCGAGCTCCGCCACGATCTCGTTGACGCCGACGGCCGACTGCTCGCCGGACTCCATGTCCTTGAGCTGGACGACACCCTCGGCGAGGTCGCGTTCGCCGGCGACGATCGTGTAGCGGGCGCCGCTGCGGTTGGCGTTCTTCATGGCGCCCTTGAGGCCCTTGGCGCCGTAGGAGAAGTCCGCCGCGACGCCGAGCTTGCGCAGTTCGGTGACCTTGGCGAACAGCACCCGCCGGGCCTCCTCGCCGAGCGGCACCGCGAACACGCTGGTGGACGACGGGAGTTGGAGCTCCACGCCCTCCGCCTCCAGGGCGAGCACCGTGCGGTCGACGCCGAGCGCCCAGCCGACGGACGGCAGCGCGGGGCCGCCGATCATCTCGGACAGCCCGTCGTAACGGCCGCCGCCGCCCACCGCGGACTGCGAGCCCAGACCGTCGTGGACGAACTCGAAGGTCGTGCGCGTGTAGTAGTCCAGGCCGCGCACCAGCTTCGGGTCGTCCTCGAAGAGCACGCCCGCCGCCGTGATCAGCTCACGGACCTCCTCGTGGTACGCCTTGCACGCGTCGCAGAGGTAGTCACGCAGGAGGGGGGCGTCCCCGAGCTGCTTCTGGACCGACTCGCGCTTGTCGTCGAGGACGCGCAGCGGGTTGATCTCCGAGCGGCGCAGGGTGTCCTCGTCCAGGTCGAGGCCGCGCAGGAAGTCCTGGAGGGCCGCGCGGTACACCGGGCGGCACTCCTTGTCGCCCAGGCTGTTCAGCAGGATCCGGAAGTTGCTGAGGCCGAGCGAGCGGTAGGCCTGGTCGGCCAGGATGATCAGCTCGGCGTCGAGCGCCGGGTCCTCGGCGCCGATCGCCTCGGCGCCGACCTGGGAGAAGTGCCTGTAACGGCCCTTCTGGGGGCGCTCGTAGCGGTAGTAGGAGCCCGAGTACCAGAGCTTGACCGGGAGGTTGCCGGCCTTGTGCAGGTTGGCCTCCAGCGCCGCGCGCAGGACCGAGGCCGTGCCCTCGGGGCGCAGGGCCAGCTTGTCGCCGCCCTTGGTCTCGAAGGCGTACATCTCCTTGGTGACGATGTCGGTGGACTCACCGACACCGCGCGCGAACAGCTCGACGCTCTCGAAGCCGGGCGTCTCGATGTAGCCGTAGCCGGAGTTGCGCAGGGGCGCGGCGATCGCCTCGCGGACGGCCAGGTACTTGGCGCTCTCCGGCGGGATCAGGTCGTACGTGCCCTTGGGGGCCTTGAAGGTGCTCACGGAAGGTCTCGTCACATTCCTCGTCGGGGAGCGTCGACATTCGCTCCCAGGCCGGCGGCCACCTGCCGCATATACGGGTTGGTGGCGCGCTCCTGGCCGATGGTCGTCTGGGGGCCGTGGCCGGACAGCACCACGGTCGAGTCGTCGAGCGGCAGGCACACGCGTGCCAGCGAGTCGAGGATCTCGGCCGTGTCACCGCCGGGCAGGTCGGTGCGTCCGATGGAGCCGGCGAACAGCAGGTCGCCCGAGAACAGGATCGGCGGGATGTCCGCCGCCTCGGGCATGCCGAAGGTCACCGACCCCTTGGTATGGCCGGGCGCATGCGCGACGGTGAGCTCCATCCCCGCCAGCGCCAGCTTGGCGCCGTCGGTCAGCTCCTTGACGTCGTCCGGCTCCCCGATGGTCAGCTCGCCCATCAACTGCATGCCGATGGACCGGCCGAGCGCCTTCTCGGGGTCGCTCATCATGTACCGGTCCTCGGGGTGGATCCAGGCCGGCACGTCGTGCGCACCGCAGACCGGGACGACCGAGGCCACGTGGTCGAGGTGGCCGTGGGTGAGGACGACGGCGACGGGCTTGAGCCGATGCTTCTTCAGTGCTTCCTCGACTCCGGGGGCCGCTTCGTGGCCCGGGTCGATGATCACGCACTCCTCACCGGCGGCGGGGGCGACGAGATAACAGTTCGTCCCCCAGGCCCCGGCGGGGAACCCGGCAATGAGCACGATCGTCCTTCGTTTGTGTCGACACGGGTGGTTTGTCGGCGGACTCCGCCTGTCGTCAGAGCCTACCGGCGCTGCCGATTCCACAGCGAACCCATATACGGTACGGGGCACACGCAGGCGGTCGGCTCAATGAACACACGCGTACCGGTCGACACTTACGACGCATGAGGAGAGAACCCGGTGGTCAGCCAGGAACAGCGGCGGCGTCAGCTCGCCCGGGAGAAGTTCTTGCGGCAGCAGCAGCGGCGCACGTCCGCCCGACGCAAGGCGCGCATGCGCAACTCGGTGATCGCGTCGGTACTCGGAGTGGTCGTCATCGGCAGCCTCGCGCTGTACACGACGGGCGTCCTCAAGGGCGACGACAGCAAGGAGAACGCGGGCGCGGAGGTGACGCCGAGCGCGACACCCAGCAAGGCCCCGGACCCGTGCGAGAAGCCCGCCGAGGGCAAGGTCAAGACGGCCACCTGGAAGAAGGAGCCGGAGCTGACCGTCGACAAGGCGGCGAAGTACACGATGAAGCTCGCGACGACGTGCGGTGACATAGACGTCGACCTGAAGGCGTCGGCCGCACCGCACACGGTGAACTCCTTCGAGTTCCTGGCCGGCAAGGGCTACTTCGACCACTCCAAGTGCCACCGGCTCACCACCAACGGCATCTACGTGCTCCAGTGCGGCGACCCGACGGGTACCGGCACCGGCGGCCCCGGCTACACCATTCCGGACGAGAACCTGAAGGACAAAAGCCTGAAGGACAACATCTATCCGGCGGGCACGGTGGCCATGGCGAACACCGGGCAGAAGCACAGCGGCGGCAGCCAGTTCTTCCTCGTGTACCAGGACAGTCAGCTTCCGCCCAGCTACACACCGTTCGGTACCGTTTCCGAATCCGGCATGAAGGTACTCAAGAAGATTGCCGGTGCCGGTGAGAGCACTGGCCAGGGCGACGGCGCACCGAACGCGACGGTCGTGATCAACAAGGCGACGGTCACGAAATCCTGACCGCCAACTGCGAAATTTCGGTCGCGCGGGATGCGGACAGGCAACCCGCCGGTCGCCTATGTTGGCCGTGACGAAACTGTGGACGATGCCCGGGGGAACACGAGCCCCTCGCAGGCATCATGTGGAGGAGGCGCTGTGAGCAGCGACCCGTGGGGCCGCGTCGACGAGACGGGGACCGTGTACGTGCGTACGGCCGACGGCGAGCAGGTTGTCGGCTCTTGGCAGGCAGGCACTCCTGAAGAGGCGCTGGCCTATTTCGAGCGCAAGTACGAGGGCCTGGTTGTCGAGATCGGCCTCCTCGAGAAGCGAGTGAAGACCACCGACCTGTCGGCGAAGGACGCTCAGACCGCGATCGACCACATTCGTGAGCAGGTCGACGCCCATCACGCGGTCGGTGATCTGGACGCTCTGAAGACCCGGCTCAACAAGCTGGTCGAGACGGTCGACAAGCGCCGCGAGGAGCGCAAGCAGCAGCGGGCCAAGCAGTCCGACGAGGCGCGCCACGCCAAGGAGGCGCTGGTCGTCGAGGCCGAGGAGCTGGCTCAGTCCGACCAGTGGCGGGCCGCCGGTGAGCGGCTGCGGGCCCTGGTGGACACCTGGAAGGGTCTGCCGCGGCTGGACCGCAAGTCCGACGACGAGCTGTGGCACCGCTTCTCGCACGCCCGGTCGGCGTTCTCCAAGCGCCGCAAGGCCCACTTCGCGCAGTTGGACGCACAGCGCGAGGAGGCCCGCAAGACCAAGGAGCGGCTGGTCGCCGAGGCCGAGTCGCTGTCCGGTTCGGCGGACTGGGGTCCGACGGCCGCGCGCTACCGCGAGCTGATGTCGGAGTGGAAGGCCGCAGGCCGTGCCCAGCGCGAGCACGAGGACGACCTGTGGAACCGCTTCCGCGGCGCCCAGGACATCTTCTTCGCGGCCCGCAGCTCGGTCTTCGCCGAGCGCGACGCCGAGCAGTCCGAGAACCTGAAGCTGAAGGAGGAGCTGGCCGGCGAGGCCGAGAAGCTCCTGCCGATCGGCGACCTGAAGGGCGCGCGTGCCGCCTTCCGCTCGATCAACGAGCGCTGGGAGGCCATCGGCCATGTGCCGCGCGACGCCCGGCCGAAGGTCGAGGGCCGGATGCACGCCGTGGAGCGGGCCATCCAGGAGGCCGAGGAGGCCGAGTGGCGCCGGACCAACCCGGAGGCACGCGCGCGTGCCGAGGGGCTGACCGGTCAGCTCCAGGCCGCCGTGGACAAGCTGAAGGGCCAGATCGAGCAGGCGCGTGCCCAGGGCAACAACGCGAAGGCCGACAAGCTGGAGCGTGAGCTGGAGGGCCGCCAGGCGCTGCTGGACCAGGCGCTGAAGGGTCTGCAGGAGTTCGGCGGCTGACGCCGGTCGACATCAGAGAAGGGGCTCCCCGCGGGGAGCCCCTTCTTCGTGCCTGTGCGGCGGTTACGACCGGCTGCGCGCCGACGTCACGCGATACACGTCGTACACGCCCTCCACACCCCTGACGGCCTTCAGGACGTGTCCGAGGTGCTTCGGGTCGCCCATCTCGAAGGTGAAGCGGGAGGTGGCGACGCGGTCGCGGGAGGTCTGCACGGCGGCGGAGAGAATGTTGACGTGCTGGTCGGAGAGCACGCGGGTGACGTCCGACAGGAGCCGGGAGCGGTCCAGGGCCTCGACCTGGATGGCGACCAGGAACACCGAGGACTGCGTCGGCGCCCACTCGACCTCGAGGATGCGCTCGGGCTCACGGGACAGTGACTCCACGTTGACACAGTCGCTGCGGTGAACCGATACACCACTACCACGCGTGACGAAGCCGATGATCGGGTCGCCGGGTACGGGCGTACAGCAGCGGGCCAGCTTGACCCATACGTCCTCGACGCCCTTGACGATGACGCCCGGGTCGGCGCTGGAGCGGCGCTTGCGGCTGCGGCCACGGGTCGGCGGGACCGACTCGTCGATCTCCTCGGTGGCGGCCTCCTCGCCGCCGAGCGCGTGGACCAGCTTCTGCACGATGTTCTGTGCGGAGACATGGCCCTCGCCGATGGCCGCGTACAGCGCCGAGATGTCGGCGTAGCGCATCTCGTGGGCGAGGGTGACGAGGGAGTCGCCGGTCAGGATGCGCTGGATCGGCAGGTTCTGCTTGCGCATCGCGCGGACGATGGCGTCCTTGCCCTGCTCGATCGCCTCGTCGCGGCGCTCCTTGGAGAACCACGCCCGGATCTTGTTGCGGGCGCGCGGCGACTTCACGAAGTTCAGCCAGTCCCGGGACGGTCCGGCCCCGGGTGCCTTGGACGTGAAGACCTCCACGAGGTCACCGTTGTCCAGGGTCGATTCCAGCGGCACCAGGCGTCCGTTGACGCGGGCTCCTATGGTGCGGTGGCCCACCTCGGTGTGCACCGCGTAGGAGAAGTCCACGGGTGTGGCGCCGGCCGGCAGCGCTATGACGTCGCCCTTGGGGGTGAAGACGAAGACCTCGTTGCGCGACAGGTCGAAGCGCAGGGACTCCAGGAACTCGCCGGGGTCCTCGGTCTCCTTCTGCCAGTCCAGGAGCTGGCGCAGCCACGCCATGTCGTTGAGATGGTCGTCCTTGCCGGTGCTCTTCGGCGCGTCCGAACGCACCTTGGAGGCGCCGGCGACGGCCTCCTGCTTGTACTTCCAGTGCGCGGCGATGCCGTACTCGGCTCGGCGGTGCATGTCGAACGTGCGGATCTGGAGTTCGACCGGCTTGCCGTTGGGGCCGATGACCGTCGTGTGCAGCGACTGGTACATGTTGAACTTGGGCATCGCGATGTAGTCCTTGAACCGGCCGGGGACCGGGTTCCATCGCGCGTGCACGGTGCCGAGGGCTGCGTAGCAGTCGCGGACCGTGTCGACGAGTACACGAATACCCACCAGGTCGTAGATCTCCGCGAAGTCCCGGCCGCGGACGATCATCTTCTGGTAGACGCTGTAGTAGTGCTTCGGGCGGCCGGTGACGGTCGCCTTGATGCGGGCGGCGCGCAGGTCCTGCTGGACCTCGTCGGTCACTATGGCCAGGTACTCGTCACGCTTCGGTGCCCGCTCGGCCACCAGCCGTACGATCTCGTCGTACATCTTGGGGTAGAGGATCGCGAAGGCGAGGTCCTCCAGCTCCCACTTGATGGTGTTCATGCCGAGGCGGTGGGCGAGGGGCGCGTAGATCTCGAGGGTCTCGCGCGCCTTCTTCTCCTGCTTCTCGCGCTTGAGGTAGCGCATGGTGCGCATGTTGTGCAGGCGGTCGGCGAGCTTGATGACCAGGACGCGGGGGTCCTTGGCCATGGCGACGACCATCTTGCGCACGGTCTCGGCCTGCGCCGCCTCGCCGAACTTGACCTTGTCCAGCTTGGTCACGCCGTCGACGAGCAGCGCGACCGAGTCGCCGAAGTCGCGGCGGAGCTGGTCGAGGCCGTACTCGGTGTCCTCGACGGTGTCGTGCAGCAGGCCCGCCATCAGGGTGGCCGGATCCATCCCCAGCTCGGCGAGGATCGTGGTGACGGCGAGGGGGTGCGTGATGTACGGGTCGCCGCTCTTGCGCTTCTGGCCGCGGTGCCAGCGTTCGGCGACCTGATAGGCCTTCTCGATCTGGCGGAGCGTGGCGGTCTCGATCTTCGGGTCGTTGCTGCGGACTATGCGGAGCAACGGCTCAAGGACCGGGTTGTACGGGTTGGAGCGCTGGACGCCGAGGCGGGCGAGACGGGCGCGGACGCGGTTGGAGGAGCCGCTGCGGGCGGGCTGGCCGGTGTTCGGGCGCACCGCCGGCGTCGACGAGACGGGCTTGGGGCGAGGCGGCTCTGCCGGTTTGTCGACCGGCGCGGACTGGGCGTGCTCGACCGTCCCGCGCGGGTCGTTCTTCGCGTTCGGCGCGTTCGGCGCGGGCTTGGCCGCCGGTCCCGAGGCGGACTCGGGCTTGGCGGCGGTCAGGTGCTGGGCCTCGTCTGGCAAGAGGACTCCTCGTGCGCGATCCGGGTCCCCCGGTCAGGCTCCGGAGACCCCATGGTAGCGATCCTGAGCCGCAGGATCGCCTTCAGGCCGATGTGAGGGCCGTCTACCGGAGAAACACAAGGGGCTGCCGCAGGATTCCTCCGTGCCTTGCGGGCCGTGTCCTGAGGGTGGCGGGAGTGTTGCGTGGGGCTGACGTGGGGTTTGCGTACGCCGTCTCAGCGGACCCGCTGGAGGCTTGCGGCGCCGGTTTTGAGCCATGGGGTGCGGGGGCGACCGCGCAGGTGGGTGCGTACGCCGTAGCACCCGGGGGCGCATGCTCTCCGGGCCGCCCGGAGGGGGAGCACGAGTCTCCGCGCTCCGGATACACGTATGCCGCGCGCCCTCGACTTCGGGCGCGCGGCATACGCGCGGTGATAGACGGCCGGTCGCTCAGACTGTGAGCAGCGACTCCAGCGGGGCGCCGGCCAGGGCCGGCTCCAGGCGGGCTCGGCCGCCGAGGAAGCCCAGCTCCATCAGGACGGCGAGGCCCGCCACCTCGGCGCCGGCCCGGCGGATCAGCCGGATCGAGGCCTCGGCGGTGCCGCCGGTCGCCAGGACGTCGTCGATGACCAGGACGCGGTCGGCCGCGCTCAGGTCCTCGGCGTGGACCTCGATCTCGGCCGAGCCGTACTCCAGGTCGTACGCCTGGCTGAGGGTCGCCCCGGGGAGCTTGCCCGCCTTGCGTACCGGGATGAAGCCGACGCCCGCACGGACCGCGACCGGCGCTCCGAGGATGAAACCGCGGGCCTCCAGGCCGACGATCTTCGTGGCGCCGGTGCTCCCGACGATCTCCGCCAGCGCGTCGGTGAGCGCCGTGAACGCCGCGGGGTCCGCCAGGAGCGGGGTGATGTCCTTGAACATCACGCCCGGCTCCGGGTAGTCCGCCACGTCACGGATGCGGCTGAGCAGGAGCTCCTGGATGCCGGTCATCGACGCTTCCCCGAGGGTCGGCCACGGCCCCGGTTACGGGAGGCGGGCTGGTTGCGGGGGCCGACGACCGCGGGGGCGGCGTCCTCCGGCTCGTCGTCGTAGTGCTCGTCGGTGGCCGGAGCCTGCGAGGCCTCGCCCTGTGCGGCACCCTGGGCCCGCTTGGCGAGCACGCGCTTCCTCAGGGCCTTCATCTGCGGCTCGCGCTCCTTGAGGTCGGCGACGAGCGGCGTGGCGATGAAGATCGAGGAGTACGCACCGGCGGCGAGGCCGACGAACAGCGACAGCGAGATGTCGTTGAGCATGCCCGCGCCGAGGAAGCCGCCGCCGATGAACAGCAGGCCCGCCACCGGCAGCAGCGCGACGACCGTGGTGTTGATCGAGCGGACCAGTGTGCTGTTGATCGAGCGGTTGGCGACGTCGCTGTAGGTCCAGCGGGTCTGCTTGGTGATGTCCTTCGTCTGCTCCTTGAGGCTGTCGAAGACGACGACCGTGTCGTAGAGCGAGTAACCGAGGATCGTCAGCAGACCGATCACCGTGCCCGGCGTCACCTCGAAGCCGACAAGGGCGTAGATGCCGACCGTGATGGTGATGTCGTGGATCAGCGCGACGAACGCGGCGAGTGCCATGCGCCACTCGAAGGCGATCGCCAGATAGATCACCACGAGGACCAGGAAGATCCCGAGACCCTGCCAGGCCTTGTTGGCGATCTGCTCACCCCAGCTCGGGCCGACCAGCTCGCCGGTGACGTCGTTCTCGTCGACACCGAGCTTCTCGGCCAGCTCGGCCGAGACCTTGTCGGCCTGGTTGGTGTCGATGCCCGAGACCTGGATGCGCAGCTTGGCGTCGTCGCCGCTGCCGAGCTTCTGGACGATCGCGTCGTGGCCGGACGCCTCTTCCGCGTACTCCTGCGCCTGCGCGACCGAGACGCTGGTCTTGGGGGTGTTGAAGACGGCTCCGCCCTGGAACTCGATGCCCATGTTCAGGCCGCGCACCGCCAGGCCGACGATGGCCGTGATGGTGATCAGGATGGAGAGGCCGTACCAGATCTTGCGGTTGCCGACGAAGTCGTAGCCGACCTCGCCACGGTGCAGTCGGGCGCCGAGGGTGCCGAGCTTGGACATCTCACGCCTCCTTCGGGTCGACAGGGCCTGCGGGACGGCGGTTGCGGCGCAGCGGCGGCTTGGCTCCCAGTCGCTTGGGATCGAGGCCGGACCAGGGGTGGCCGCTCGCGAAGAACTTGGTGCGGGCCAGGAGCGTCAGCAGTGGCTTGGTGAACAGGAACACGACCACCACGTCGAGCAGGGTGGTCAGGCCGAGCGTGAACGCGAAGCCCTGGACCTTGCCGACGGTGACGATGAAGAGCACCGCGGCGGCGAGGAACGACACGAAGTCGGAGACCAGGATGGTGCGCCGAGCACGCGGCCAGGCACGCTCGACCGCGGGGCGCAGCGAGCGTCCCTCTCGGATCTCGTCTCGGACGCGTTCGAAGTACACGATGAACGAGTCCGCTGTGATGCCGATGGCGACGATGGCACCGCAGACGGCCGGCAGGTTCAGCGCGAAGCCGATGGTCGGGCCGAGCAGCGCCATGATCGTGTAGGTCAGGGCCGCGGAGACCAGCAGCGACAGCAGGGCGATCAGCGACAGGCCGCGGTAGTAGACCAGCAGGTAGATCACGACCAGGCCGAGGCCGATCGCACCGGCGATCAGACCGGCGTGGAGCTGCTCACCACCGAGCGCGGCGGTCACCGTGGTGACGCTGTCCTCCTGGAAGGTCAGCGGCAGGGCGCCGTACGACAGCATGTTGGCGAGGCTCTGAGCCGACTCCTGGTTGAAGTTGCCGGAGATCTCGGCGTTGCCGCCCGTCAGGGCCTGCTTGACGAAGGGGTCGGAGACGACCTCACCGTCCAGCACGATGGCGAACTGGTTCTGCGGGGACTGGTTCTTGGCCAGCTTGCCGGTGATCGCGGCGAACTTCTTGCTGCCCGAGCCCGTGAAGTCCATGGTCACGGTCCAGCCGGCGCCGGTCTGCGTGTTGAGGACGGCCTTGGCCTTGTCTACGTCCGTGCCGTCGACCTCGGCGGGGCCGAGGATGTACTTCTGCCACTGGCCGGACGAGTTCTGACCACAGGCGACCGTGTAGTCGGTGGGCTTGGCGCCGTCACCGGCCTTGGCGCGGGCCGACTTCTTCGTGCAGTCGAGCGCGGCGTACTGCGCTTCGAGCTTGCTGGTCGCCGCGTCACCGGTGGGGGTGCCGCTCGCGGACGGGGAGCCGCTGGCGGAGGCGCTCGTGGACGGCGTGGAGTCGGCCTTCAGGGCGTCGGTGACCGCGCGGCCCTGGGTGGTGGAGCTCGCCGACGGCGTGCCGGAGGGGGTCGACTTGTCGGTCGCCTTGTCGCCGGAGTTGCCGGAGGCGCTGGAGGAGGCGCTCGGCGAGGGGGTCGCCTGGGCGCCGGTGCCGGCGACCTCGGTGGCGATCACCGGACGGAAGTAGAGCTTGGCGGTGGTGCCGACCTGGTCCCGGGCTTCCTTGGAGTTGGTGCCCTTGGGGATGTTGACGATGATGTTGCGATCGCCCTGGGTCTGTACCTCGGACTCCGAGACACCAAGACCATTGACACGGCGCTCCATGATGTCGACCGCGGTGTCCATGTTGGTCTTGTTGATCGCGGATTCCTGGCCGGGCTCGGCGACCGCGCGAAGCGTGATGCTCGTGCCGCCTGCCAGGTCGATGCCGAGTCGCGGAGTGGTGTGCCCCGAGGCGAACATCCCCCCGGTGAGCGCCGCGATGGCGATCAGGATGAGGGCCAGCGAGCGCCCTGGCTTGCTCTGGGCGCTCGCGCTCCGGCCCTTCTTAGGTGCTGCCACCTTCTCGTACTCCCTCTCGGGCCGCCCCACTCCGGATCGACGGACTGGCGGCCATGACATGGTGTCGGGATCCCGTGCGAAGTCGGCATGCCCGGGGGCGCGCAGGCGTGGCCCGCGCGCCCCGGAACATGGCTACTTCGCGTCGGACTCGCCGTCGGTCTTCTTCGGCTCGTCGTCGGCCTTCGCCTCGGCGGCGACGGAGGCGTCGGACGGCTCCTCGGCCTCGTCGTTCTCGTCCTTCTTACCGAGGTCGACGGACTTCTCGTCGGAGGCGGCGGCAGCGGCGGGCTCGTCGGTCTCGGTGAGGGAGGAGGCGTCGTCCGGGACGACGTCGGACTTCAGGTCGTGCTCGATGCCGTGCACGATGCGGTTGTACTCGTCATCGGAGAGGACGGCACCGATCGCGTTCTTGGCGAAGAGAAGCTCCACGCCCGGGCCGGCGTCAAGGAGGACGGTGTCGTCGCTGACCTCCTTGACGGTGCCGTACATGCCCCCGATGGTGCGGACACCGGATCCGGGCTGCATCTGGTTCCGCATGTCGGCGGCCTGCTGCTGCTTCTTCTTGGCCGACCGGGTCATCAGGAACATGGCCCCGATGAGCACGATGAACGGGAGGAGGGTCACGAGACTCACGGGTCGGAACTTCCTTCACACGACCGCGATAGTGAGCGGCCTGATTGTTGGGGGATTGTGCGCCGCCGACAACGGCGGCATCGGCGGAGTCTAAGCGAGTCTCCGCGCATGGAACAACGCTCAGCATGGCACCGGGGTTCCTGCTGCGGCCACCAAGCTCGCCGTGACCACCCCATCACGCCCCGAAGAGGTCCTGTTGTCCGTTTCCCGTAGCCGACGAGCGGGGCGGGGTGAGGCCGAGATGCGCCCATGCGGCGGGCGTCGCGACGCGTCCGCGCGGGGTTCGGGCGAGCAGGCCCTCCCGTACGAGGAAGGGTTCGGCGACCTCTTCCACGGTCTCACGCTCCTCCCCCACCGCGACCGCGAGCGTGGACAGCCCGACGGGGCCGCCGCCGAACAGCTTGAGCAGGGCCTCCAGGACACCGCGGTCCAGCCGGTCCAGGCCACGGGCGTCGACCTCGTACACGGCGAGGGCGGCCCCGGCGATGTCCCTGGTGATGATCCCGTCCGCCTTGACCTGGGCATAGTCACGGACGCGGCGCAGCAGGCGGTTGGCGATACGGGGGGTGCCGCGGGAGCGGCCGGCGATCTCGGCGGCGCCGTCGGCCTCGATCTCGACGTCGAGGAGGTTCGCCGAGCGGTGGATGACGCGCTCCAGCTCGGCGGGCTCGTAGAACTCCATGTGCGCGGTGAAGCCGAAGCGGTCACGCAGCGGCGGCGGCAGCAGACCGGCCCGGGTGGTGGCTCCGACCAGGGTGAACGGGGGCAGCTCCAGCGGGATGGCGGTGGCGCCGGGCCCCTTGCCGACGATCACGTCGACGCGGAAGTCCTCCATCGCCATGTACAGCATCTCCTCGGCGGGCCGGGACATGCGGTGGATCTCGTCGAGGAAGAGGACCTCGCCCTCCTGGAGGGAGGAGAGGATCGCGGCGAGGTCGCCGGCGTGCTGGATGGCGGGGCCGCTGGTGATGCGGATGGGGGCGCCCATCTCGGCCGCGATGATCATCGAGAGGGTGGTCTTGCCCAGGCCGGGGGCGCCGGAGAGCAGCACGTGGTCGGCGGTGGCACCTCGCGCGCGTGCGGCGCGCAGCACCAGGTCGAGCTGTTCGCGGACCTTCTCCTGGCCGATGAACTCGCCCAGGTCCTTCGGGCGCAGCGCGGCCTCGACGGCCTGGTCCTCACGGTCGGCGGACGAACCGACGAGCCGCTCGGGGGCGGGGGTGTCGGTGGTGTCGTCCCAGTTCATGGAGTGTGCCTCGGGGTCGCGGTCGGATGGGTCGTACGAGGGTCGGGGTGTCCTGCGAAGCGGCGCCTTCGGGCCGTTCCAGGACGCCGCCCGGTCAGCGCGCTCTGTTCAGGGTCTGCAGGGCGGCCTTCAGCAACTGCCCCACCTGCGGCGTGCCCCCGGCCGCTTCGGCCTGCGGCGTCACGGCGGTGACCGCCTCGTCGGCCTCGCGGGTCGCGTACCCCAGGCCGATCAGTGCCGCGTGCAGTTGGTCGCGCCAGCCCTGGGTGACGGGGGCCCCGACGGCGGGCGCTCCGATGGGCTCGCCCAGGCGGTCCTTCAGTTCCAGGAGCAGCTTCTGGGCGCCCTTCTTGCCGATGCCGGGGACGGCGGTGAGCGCCTTCTCGTCGGCGGTGGTCACCGCTCTGCGCAGGGCGTCGGGCGAGTGCACCGCCAGCATGGCCTGGGCCAGGCGCGGGCCGACGCCGCTCGCGGTCTGGAGCAGCTCGAAGGTCTGGCGCTCGTCGTCGTCGGCGAAGCCGTACAGGGTGAGCGAGTCCTCACGGACGACGAGGGAGGTGGCCAGCTTGGTCTGCTGGCCCATCCGCAGGCCGGAGAGGGTGTTCGGCGTGCACTGGACGGCGATGCCGATCCCGCCCACCTCCACCACCGCGGAGTCGGGGGCGAGGGCGGCGACCGGGCCGCTGACGAACGCGATCATGCGAGTCGGCCTTTCGAAGGAGCCTTGGCGGTGTGCAGGGCGACGGCCTGCTGAAGTCGGTTCTGCGCGGGGGCGCGCCAGATGTGGCAGATGGCCAGTGCGAGGGCGTCGGCGGCGTCGGCCGGCTTGGGCGGGGCGCTGAGCCGCAGCACCCGGGTGACCATGGAGCCGACCTGGGCCTTGTCGGCCCGGCCCGAGCCGGTGACGGCGGCCTTGACCTCGCTGGGGGTGTGCAGGGCGACGGGGATGCCGCGGCGGGCGGCGCAGAGCATGGCGACGGCGCTGGCCTGGGCGGTGCCCATCACCGTACGGACGTTGTGCTGGCTGAACACCCGCTCCACCGCGACGACTTCGGGCCGGTGCTCGTCCAGCCACTGCTCCAGGCCCTGTTCGATGGCGACGAGGCGGTGGCCCAACTCCGCGTCCGCGGGCGTACGGACGACACCGACGCCGAGCATGGCGAGCGGACGTCCGGCTACGCCCTCGACCACGCCGACACCGCATCGCGTCAGCCCCGGGTCCACCCCCAGTACGCGCACCCGCGCCCCTCCCCTCTTTGCGGCCGAGCCGCCGCCGCTCTCGCGGAACTGGTTGAGCGCCGTCGGTGCCTCAATCGATGGTTGCGGACCTTGGACGGCGATCTTTGACTCTCGCCAGGCTATCCGCTGCCACCGACAACAGCGGCGGGCCGGTGGGATGTGTCCCACCGGCCCGCCGGAAACGCTCGGCTCGCGGCAGCGTCAGGCGTCGACCTTCTCCATGATCTCGTCGCTGACGTCGAAGTTGGCGAAGACGTTCTGCACGTCGTCGCTGTCCTCGAGCGCGTCGATCAGCTTGAAGATCTTCTTGGCGCCCTCCTCGTCCAGCTCGACCTGGACGGACGGCACGAAGCTGGAGTCGGCGGAGTCGTAGTCGATGCCGGCCTCCTGGAGGGCGGTGCGGACCGCGACCAGGTCGGTGGCCTCGCTGATGACCTCGAAGGACTCACCGAGGTCGTTGACCTCCTCGGCGCCGGCGTCCAGGACGGCGCCGAGGACGTCGTCCTCGCTGAGCTCGCCCTTGGGGACGATGACGACGCCCTTGCGGCTGAACATGTACGACACCGAGCCCGGGTCGGCCATGTTGCCGCCGTTGCGGGTCATGGCGACGCGGACGTCGGAGGCGGCGCGGTTGCGGTTGTCGGTGAGGCACTCGATGAGCACGGCGACGCCGTTCGGGCCGTAGCCCTCGTACATGATCGTCTCGTAGTCGGCGCCACCGGCTTCGAGACCGCCACCGCGCTTGACCGCGGAGTCGATGTTCTTGTTCGGGACCGACTGCTTCTTCGCCTTCTGGATGGCGTCGTAGAGAGTCGGGTTGCCCTCGATGTCAACGCCGCCCATGCGGGCCGCGACCTCGATGTTCTTGATCAGCTTCGCGAAGAGCTTGCCGCGCTTGGCGTCGATCACGGCCTTCTTGTGCTTCGTCGTAGCCCATTTAGAGTGGCCGGACATCTGCCTGTCTCCTTCGCGTAACCCATCCAAACAACGAACGCCAGAGATCCTACAAGGACTCCGCTGCCCGCTTGGCGCGCACCATGTCGACGAACAGGGAGTGCACGCGGTGGTCGCCGGTCAGTTCCGGATGGAACGACGTGGCCAGCGCGTTGCCTTGGCGGACCGCGACGATGTGGCCGTCGTGCTCGGCGAGCACCTCGGCCTCGGCGCCCACGGACTCGACCCAGGGGGCGCGGATGAAGACGCCCTCCACAGGATCCCCCGGCACGCCCTTCACGTCGACCGCCGCTTCGAAGGACTCGTTCTGCCGTCCGAAGGCGTTGCGGCGCACGATCATGTCGATGCCGCCGATCGTCTCCTGACCCGAGCGCGGGTCGAGGATCTTGTCGGCGAGCATGATCATGCCCGCGCAGGTGCCGTAGACGGGCAGCCCGGCACGCACGCGTGCGCGCAGCGGCTCCATCACGCCGAACAGGACGGCCAGCTTGGAGATGGTGGTGGACTCGCCGCCGGGGATGACGAGACCGTCGACCTCGGCGAGTTCCTCGGGGCGCCGCACCGGCCTGGCCACGACGTCTGCCGCGGCCAGGGCGATGAGGTGCTCCCGTACGTCGCCCTGGAGGGCCAGGACGCCTATCACGGGGGTGTCGCTCATGAATGCAGTGCCTTACCAGCCGCGGTTGGCGTAGCGCTCGGTCTCGGGGAGGGTGTCGCAGTTGATGCCGACCATGGCCTCGCCGAGGTTGCGGGACGCGTCCGCGATGATCTTCGGGTCGTCGTAGAAGGTGGTGGCCTTCACGATGGCGGCGGCGCGCTTGGCCGGGTCGCCGGACTTGAAGATGCCGGAGCCGACGAAGACGCCCTCGGCGCCGAGCTGGCGCATCAGCGCGGCGTCGGCCGGGGTGGCGACACCGCCGGCGGAGAACAGCACGACCGGCAGCTTGCCGAGCTCGGCGACCTCCTTGACGATCTCGTACGGGGCGCGCAGCTCCTTGGCGGCGGCGTACAGCTCGTTGTTGTCGAAGCCGCGCAGCTTGGCGATCTCGTTCTTGATCTGGCGCAGGTGGCGGACGGCCTCGACGACGTTGCCGGTACCGGCCTCGCCCTTGGAGCGGATCATGGCCGCGCCCTCGGCGATCCGGCGCAGGGCCTCGCCCAGGTTGGTGGCACCGCAGACGAAGGGGGTCGTGAACGCCCACTTGTCGGAGTGGTTGACCTCGTCGGCCGGGGTGAGGACCTCGGACTCGTCGATGTAGTCGACGCCGAGGGACTGAAGGACCTGGGCCTCGACGAAGTGGCCGATGCGGGACTTGGCCATGACCGGGATCGAGACGGCGTCGATGATGCCCTCGATCATGTCCGGGTCCGACATCCGGGCCACGCCGCCGTCCTTGCGGATGTCGGCGGGGACCCGCTCCAGGGCCATGACGGCGACGGCGCCCGCGTCCTCGGCGATCTTCGCCTGCTCCGGCGTGACGACATCCATGATCACGCCACCCTTGAGCTGCTCGGCCATGCCGCGCTTCACACGGGCGGTACCGATCTCGGGAGTCTGGTTTTCGGAGTTGGACACGGGTGACCTCGCACGGTGAAAGAGGGTTACTGCAAGCACCGAGGAAACGGGAACGGACCAGGCCACAGCAAGGGCCAATGACAAGCCGGTGGATCGTTTTCCCGGCTCTGGCGGCGTACGGGCCGGTCAGGCGGCCCGCTCGACGAGTGCCGTGGGCGGCTCGTCGTCCATCTCGAAGGCCATCGGGAACGGCGCGTGTCCGGCCAGCCGGAACCAGCGGACCTTGCGGTGCCGGCGCAGCGCCCTGGCCGCCCGTACGGAGTCGTTGTGGAACCGCCGGGCCATCGGTACCCGGCGCACCGCCTCGGTCAGCTCACGGGCCGCTTCCTCGCCTCCGGGGGCCTCCCGTACGCCCTCCACCTGCTGGGGTTCGGCGAACACGGCCCGCAGCGCCTGGCTCAGCTCGCTCTCAGCGACCTCCCGCTGTTCCTCCTCGGCCTGCCGGGCGGCGTGCGCGGCCTCGTAGAGGACGATCGAGGCGGCCGGATCGAGGACGCCGGAGGTGGCCAGTTCCTGGGCCACGGAGGCGCGGCGCAGCAACTGCGCGTCGAGCGCGGCGCGCGCCGCGTCGATCCTGGCGTGCAGCCGGTCGAGGCGCCCCGCGGTCCAGCTCAGGTAGAGGCCGATCGCCACCAGGGCGACGAGGATCCAGATGAGAGTTGCGGTCACGGGCGGAAAGCCTACGGGGGTGCCCAGCCGGGCGAACCGCGCGGTCCGCCCATGCCGCGGACCGCCAGGTCACCCGGCGCCGCAGCGGTCAGTCCCGAGCCAGCCCCAATCGGGCCCGCAGCCCGCTCCCGCCGCCTCCGGTGCGGTCGTCCGCCGCCACCGCCGCCGCGCCCGCGGTCACCGTCTCGTACACGGACAGGATGTCCGCGCCGACGGTCGACCAGTCGAAGCGGCGGACGTGCGAGCTGCCGCGCTCGCGGAGCTCGGCCCGGCGGACCGGGTCCTCCATGAGACGTACGGCGGCCTCGGCGAGGGCGTCCGCGTCCTCGTTGGCGAAGAGTTCGCCGGCCGCACCCTGGTCGAGGACCTGGGCGAAGGCGTCGAGGTCGGAGGCGAGGACCGGGGCGCCGGCCGACAACGCCTCGACCAGGATGATCCCGAAGCTCTCGCCGCCGGTGTTGGGGGCGACGTAGAGGTCGACGCTGCGCAGGAAGCGGGCCTTGTCCTCGTCGCTGACCATGCCGAGGAACTCGACGCGGGAGCGCAGCTCGCTCGGCAGCGACTCCACCGCTTCCTCCTCGTCGCCCCGGCCCGCCACCAGGAGCCTGGTCTGCGGGCGCGCGGCGAGGATCCTCGGCAGGGCGCGCATCAGGACCGGCAGGCCCTTGCGGGGCTCGTCGATGCGGCCCATGAAGCCGATGGTGTCGCCCTGCCACGCGGGGTTGGGCTCGGCCTTGGCGAAGAAGTCCACGTCGACGCCGTTGGGGATGACGACCGCGTCGCCGCCGAGGTGTTCCACCAGGGTGCGGCGGGCGTACTCGCTCACCGCGATCCGGGCGCTGATCTTCTCCAGGGCCGCCTGGAGGATGGCGTACGCGGCGATCATGGCCCGGGAGCGCGGGTTGGAGGTGTGGAAGGTCGCCACGATCGGGCCCTGCGCCGCCCAGCAGGTCAGCAGACCCAGCGACGGTGACGTCGGCTCGTGGATGTGGATGACGTCGAACCGGCCGTCGTGCAGCCAGCGGCGCACCCGGGCCGCCGAGAGGAAACCGAAGTTCAGGCGCGCGACCGAGCCGTTGTACGGCACCGGGACGGCGCGGCCCGCGGAGACGACGTAGGGCGGGAGCGGGGTGTCGTCGTCGGCGGGGGCCAGGACGGACACCTCGTGGCCGAGCCGGATGAAGTACTCGGCGAGGTCGCGGATGTGGAACTGGACGCCACCCGGGACGTCCCAGGAGTAGGGGCAGACGATGCCGATCCTCACGGACGTTCCCCATCCCGGCCGTCGGCGGCGGCGGATGGCCGTGGTTCCAGGTCGGCGAGCCACAAACGCTGGAGCATGTGCCAGTCCTCCGGATGTTCGGCGATCCCCGAGGCGAAGGCATCGGCCAGCGCCTGTGTCATCACAGACGTCTTCTCGGCCCGGGTACCTGACTCGGGTACCTCGACCGGGGGGTGGATCCTGCCCTGCATGACGGGTGAGTCGTCGTACCAGAGCGTGACGGGGAGCAGGAGCGCCCCGGTCTGCTGGGCCAGGAGGGCGGGGCCTGCGGGCATGCGGGCCGTGGCGCCGAAGAAGTCCACCTCGACACCGGATGCGGACAGGTCGCGCTCGGCGACCAGGCAGACCAGGCCGCCGTCGCGCAACCTGCGGGCCAGCGTGCCGAAGGCGGTCCCGCCGCTGTGCGGCAGGACCTCCATGCCGAGGCCCTCACGGTAGGCGACGAAGCGGTCGTAGAGCGTCTCGGGCTTGAGGCGTTCGGCGACCGTCGTGAACGGCGTCTGAAGTTTGGTGGTGACCCAGGCGCCCGCGAGGTCCCAGTTGGCCAGGTGCGGCAGGGCGAGGATGACGCCCTGGTCGGAGGCCAGGCCGTCGGTCAGATAGTGGACGTCCTTGGGGTCGAAACCGTTCTTGATGCGCTCGGGACTCCAGGAAGGCAGCCGGAAGGACTCCATCCAGTAGCGCAGGTACGACCGCATGCCCGCGCGCGAGAGCTCGGCCAGGCGCTCCGGGCTCGCGTCGGGCACCACGCGCGCGTAGTTGCTCTCCAGCCGCTGGACGCCCTTGCCGCGCTGCTTCCAGGCCAGGTCGGCGATGGTGCGGCCGAGCCGTACGGCGACGGGCTCGGGGAGCTTCTTGACGGTGCCCCAGCCGAGTCCGTACAGCGCGTCGGTGAGCCGCTCCTGAGCACTCACTTTGCTGCCTCGCTCCCGTGGGAGGCGTTCTGCGGCTTCTCCTGCGCGGCCGCCGCCTCGGCCTCCGCCGACTCGCGGCGGACCGTGACGACGCGCTGGATCAGCGTCACCAGACTACCGACGGCGACGATCCACAGGGCGACGGGCAGCAGGTACTGGATGCCGGGAACGCCGAACTTGTGCAGGCCCGCGAAACCGGCCGCGACCAGCGAGATCACCAGCCGCTCGGCGCGCTCGACCAGGCCGTTGACGGCGACCGGCAGGCCGATCGACTCGCCCCGCGCCTTGGTGTACGACACCACCTGACCGCTGGCCAGGCAGAAGATCGAGACGGCGCACAGGACGAGGGCGTCGCCGTCACCGGCGTACCAGAGGATGAAACCGCCGAAGATCGCGGCGTCGGCGACCCGGTCGAGCGTGGAGTCCAGGAAGGCGCCCCAGCGGCTGGAGCGGCCGAGCTGCCGGGCCATGTTGCCGTCGACGAGGTCGGAGAACACGAAGAGCGTGATCACGACCGTGCCCCAGAAGAACTCGCCCATGGGGTAGAAGACCAGCGCGCCCGCGACCACGCCGGCCGTGCCGATGAGCGTGACGGTGTCGGGGCTGACGCCCCGCCGGATCAGAAACGCGGCGAACGGTGTGAGGACACGCGTGAAGAATGCACGCGCGTACTTGTTCAGCATGGCCTTCCCGAGGGTCGGTGTGGCGCCGTGCGGCCCCTGCTGGCCACCGGCTGGCCCATCGTAGCCACGCGTGCGTGCGTGCGACCGCCGGGCACTCGTACAGGCCGCGAGCGGCACGGGTCCACCGGTCCCGGATGGCAGGATCGCGTCCGCCGTATGGACGCACCGTGACGGGAGTGGAAAGCTCGAAGGACCGCGGGCGTCATCGGAGCCGCCATCGCACGCGGATCCGTATGTCCGCGCCCACAGTGACCTCACCGTGCACGGGAGGCAGGATCATGGGCGACAAGGCGAACGCACATCCCGGGGCCGCCGGCAGGGCTACAGCGGCCGACCAACCCGCGTCCGTACGGAATGTGGTGCTGGTCGGCCACTCCGGATCGGGCAAGACCACATTGGTGGAAGCCCTCGCGCTCACGGCGGGGGCGGTGAACCGGGCGGGCCGCGTCGAGGACGGCGGCACGGTCTCGGACTACGACGAGATCGAGCACCGGCAGCAACGCTCGGTACAGCTCTCCCTGGTGCCGGTCGACTGGGACGGCATCAAGGTCAACCTTCTGGACACCCCCGGATACGCCGACTTCGTCGGGGAACTCAGGGCCGGTCTGCGAGCCGCGGACGCGGCCCTTTTCGTCGTCTCCGCCTCCGACGGCGTGGACGGCTCGACCCGCATGGTGTGGGAGGAGTGCGCGGCCGTCGGCATGCCGCGCGCGATCGTCGTCACGCACCTGGAGGCCGCGCGGGCCGACTACGAGGAGATGACGCGGATCTGCGCGGAGGCCTTCGGCGGCGACGACCCCGACGCGGTGCTCCCGCTGTATCTGCCGCTGCACGGCCCGCAGGGTCCCGACGGGCACGCGCCCGTGACCGGTCTGATCGGGCTGCTGTCGCAGAAGCTGTTCGAGTACTCCTCAGGCGAACGCAAGGAGTCCGAGCCGGGCGAGGACCAGTTGCCCGAGATCGACGAGGCCCGCAACCGGCTGATCGAGGGGATCATCGCCGAGAGCGAGGACGAGACCCTCATGGACCGCTACCTCGGCGGCGAGCAGATCGACGTCAGGACGCTCATCGAGGACCTGGAGCGGGCTGTCGCGCGCGGCACGTTCTTCCCGGTCCTGGCCGCCGCCCCGGCCGCCGACGGTGCCCGGCAGGGCCTCGGCACGGTCGAGGTGCTGGAGCTGATCACGCGGGGCTTCCCGACGCCGCTGGAGCGCGAGGCGCCCCGGGTGACCACGGTGGACGGCAAGCCGCGCGAGCTGAAGCTGTGCGATCCGAACGGGCCGCTGGTCGCGGAGGTCGTGAAGACCGCGTCCGACCCGTACGTCGGCCGGGTCTCGCTGGTCCGCGTCTTCTCCGGCACCCTGCGCCCCGACGAGACGGTGCACGTCTCCGGGCACGGCCTGGAGGACCGCGGGCACGAGGACCACGACGTCGACGAGCGGATCGGCGCCCTCTCGGCGCCCTTCGGCAAGCAGCAGCGCCAGCTCAGCCATGCCATCGCCGGTGACCTGGCGTGTGTGGCGAAGCTGAGCCGCGCGGAGACCGGCGACACCCTGTCGGCAAAGGACGACCCGCTGCTGATGGAGCCCTGGCAGATGCCGGATCCGCTACTGCCGCTGGCCATCCAGGCGCACAGCAAGGCGGACGAGGACAAGCTGTCGCAGGGCCTGTCCCGGCTGGTCGCCGAGGATCCGACCATGCGTCTTGAGCAGAACCAGTCCACCCACCAGGTGGTGCTGTGGTGCCTGGGCGAGGCGCACGCGGACGTCGCCCTGGAGCGGCTGCGCAGCCGTTACGGCGTGCAGGTCGACCTCGTGCCGCACAAGGTCTCCCTGCGCGAGACGTTCGCCGACAGGTCGGCGGGCCGCGGCCGGCACGTGAAGCAGTCCGGCGGCCACGGGCAGTACGCGATCTGTGAGATCGAGGTGGAGCCGCTGCCCGGCGGCTCGGGCATCGAGTTCGTGGACAAGGTGGTCGGCGGCGCGGTGCCCCGGCAGTTCATCCCGTCGGTGGAGAAGGGCATCCGGGCCCAGGCGGCAAGGGGTGTCGCGGCCGGCCATCCGCTCGTCGACATCCGGGTCACGCTGCTGGACGGCAAGGCGCACTCGGTGGACTCCTCCGACGCCGCGTTCCAGACGGCGGGCGCGCTGGCGCTGCGGGAGGCGGCGGCGGACGCGAAGATCCATCTGCTGGAGCCGGTGGCCGAGGTGTCCGTACTCGTCGGCGACGAGTACGTGGGCGCCGTGATGAGCGACCTGTCCGGGCGGCGCGGCCGTGTGCTCGGCACCGAGCAGACCAGCGGCAGCCGCACGCTCATCAAGGCCGAGGTGCCCGAGATCGAGATCGGCCGGTACTCCGTCGACCTGCGGTCGCTGTCGCACGGCACCGCCCGTTTCAACCGTTCCTACGCGCGGCACGAGCCGATGCCGCAGCAGATCGCCGAAAGGATCCGTGAAGAGTCGCGCGACGCCTAGCAGTTGGCGCCGGCAGCACCGAGTGACCATGCGGAACGCTCCCCTCCGCGTCGGCGGGCGGCTTCGGCCGTCCGCCGACGGTTGTCGGTGGCGGGGGATACTCTGATCATTGATCAACAGGTGTGCGCAGTACGGAAGTCGGGAAGGCCGCAGAAGCGACAGTGCGGCGACTGGGGGCGGGAATGACCGTTGAGAGCGGTTACGCGGACATCTTCGGTCCGCAGGTGCCTCGCACGGCCGGCGAGGGGCAGACGGCGACGTTCGCGCTGGCCTCGGCGGCCTACCGGGACAACCTGTACGAGGACATCAAGAAGGCCGACAACGAATGGCACAAGACCGACGTCAAGGCCGGCCGCAAGTGGGCGAAGATCTTCCGGCCCAACCTGGGTGAGGCCTACTCGAGGGCCGTGGTCGACCGCATGCTCGGCAGCGACCGCAAGCCCCTGATCCAGTCCTTCGGCACCGAGCCGCAGGTCGTGGTCGAGCACGCCCTGGCCGCCAACAACATCCGCAAGGCCCGCGACCGGATGCTGAGCGCCATCATGGTCGTCTGCGGCGTGCTGTTCCTGCCCGGGCTCCTGCTGTGGCTGCTGGTCTTCACGCTGCGCACCACCATCGTCAAGCGGGACGCCAAGCGGGGCGGCGCGCTCGCCTCCGTGCTGCTCGTCGCGGCGGGCGCGTTCGCCGTGCTCTTCCTGCTCCGGATGCCGTTCACCGGCTTCTGGGCCTGGTATGCCCGGGCCTGCGTCCTCATGCCGGTCGTCGGCTGGTTCTGGGCCAAGCAGGTCTGCGAGCGCACCGCGAGGGACCTGCGGGAGCGCTGGGACAGCCTGCTGGCCGGCAGCAGCGTGGGCGCGAAGGTGCCGGAGGCGGTGCCGACCAGCCCCACCGAGACCCAGGCCGAGCAACTGCGCCAGTCCCTCGCCAAGCTCAGCGCCGAGCAGCAGTCCAACTCCGTGTTCTACGCGGGCCCCAAGGGGATACTCGGCATGGGCACGCGCTGGGGAAGCTGGCAGCTCGCCGAGGACCTGGTGGCCGCCGACCCCACCCGCGAGATCCACCCCTTCCGGAGCTGGGACGTCATCCGGGCGATCCACGACCAACTGCGCATGCTGGAGCGCGGCCCGCTGAACACCGGTGGTTTTCCGAAGCCTTCGATACGGCACTGGGTCGTCACGCCGATCGCCGAGGGCGCGAAGAGTGTGTCCCGGCCGGAGGGCACGGACGTCGAGGCGTACCAGGTCAAGACGCACGCCATCCAGGACATCTGCAACAAGCAGCAGTTCGGCAGCGGCGACCGGCACTATCTGGGCGTCCAGTGGACGCTGTGGGACGGCCAGTTGATCATCACCATGCTGATCACGGTGACCGTGCTGCACGAGACGCTGCGCATCGAGGTGACCGGGCACGCCCTCGGTCCGGTGAACGGGCTGTTCCAGGAGAAGCCCGAGGCACCGACCAAGGAGGTCACCAAGTCGTTCAAGCCGTGGGAGACCCGCAAGGTGAAGCTTCCGCTGGTCAACACCGACGAGGTGGTACGGCTGGCGGTGCGTGCCCCGATCTCCTGGTATCCGCCGCTGCTGAACTGGCTCGGCGGGACGATCGGGCTGCCCGAGCCGTTCGGGCTGCGGCACGCGTGGGCGGACCAGCCGTGGCGGCACCGGTTCATGGCGGACGACGCGCTGCGCGCCGCCACACCGGTGCTGCGGGTGGTGCACGCCGCGGCGATCAAGGTTCTGGGTGAGAACGGCGTGGACACCGAGAAGTTCGGTGCACGTT
Organism: Streptomyces sp. NPDC036764; assembly: GCF_055609385.1. Taxonomy (NCBI): domain Bacteria; kingdom Bacillati; phylum Actinomycetota; class Actinomycetes; order Kitasatosporales; family Streptomycetaceae; genus Streptomyces; species Streptomyces sp. NPDC036764. The sequence continues at coordinate 121,590 of NZ_JBVJPT010000014.1, read as the reverse complement.
CGTCGTTCCTGAGCACCGCGGTGCAGGATCCGTCGCCGCGGAAAGCGGACCTCTACGACGCATGACGGTGGTGCCCTCGGTTTCGAGGGCACCCCGTACAGCCTGCTCGGCCTAAGCCGTCGGCCAGACCTCCGCCAGCATCTTCCTCGTGTCCGCCAAGAGCTGCGGCAGCACCCGTGTGTGCCCCACGACCGGCATGAAGTTCGTGTCGCCGCCCCAGCGCGGGACGATGTGCTGGTGCAGATGGGCCGCGATGCCGGCGCCGGCGACCGTGCCCTGGTTCATGCCGATGTTGAAGCCGTGGGCGCCCGAGGCCGTGCGCAGGGCCGTCATCGCCTGCTTGGTCAGCGCGGCGAGCTCGCTGGTCTCCGGCTCGGTGAGGTCGGTGTAGTCGGCGACGTGGCGGTAGGGGACGACCATCAGGTGGCCGCCGTTGTAGGGGTACAGGTTGAGGACCGCGTACACCTGCTCCCCGCGCTTGACGACCAGGCCGTCCTCGTCGGACTTGGCCGGGATGGAGCAGAAGGGGCAGCCGTCGTCGGCACCGGGACCGGTCGGCTTGTTCTCACCCTGGATGTAGGCCATCCGATGGGGTGTCCACAGGCGCTGGAACGCGTCCTGGATCCCCACTCCCCACTGCTGCTCCGGCTCACTCGTCATGCGTGCAGCATATTGCTTCGTCCGTTCGCGGCGTGTCGCCGGGGCGACGGGAGGGCCCGCACCGGCCAAGCTGGGCCGGTGGACGACGACAGCCCTTCCGCCCGCTGGGAGCAGCGCACCGAGATCCCGCTGTTCCTGGCATCGCTGGTCTTCCTGGCCGCTTATGCCGCCCGAGTGCTCGCGGTGAGCATGCCGTCCTTCTGGAAGGACGTGTGCCTGTACACGATGCTCGCACTGTGGCTGCTGTTCGCCGTGGACTACGTGGTGCGCTGGCGGCTGGTCGGAGGGCGCTTCCTGCGCTTCACCAGGACGCACTTCCTGCACACGGTCGTGGTCATCCTGCCGCTGTTGCGACCGCTGCGGATCGTGCCGCTCTACGACGCCATCCAGCACCGGCAGGGGGAGCCCCGGCTCTCCCTGCACGCTCGCGTGATCGCCTACGCGAGCCTGTCGACCCTGCTGCTCGGTTTCGCCGGTTCCCTCGCGGTCTACCAGCAGGAACGCGGCGCGCCCGGTGCCACCATGCGGACGTTCGGGGACGCGGTGTGGTGGGCCGCCGAGACCATCAGCACGGTCGGCTACGGCGACATCACACCGGTGACCACGGGCGGCCGGGCCATCGCGACGGCGATGATGGCCGGCGGGCTGGCCCTGCTCGGCGCGGTGACGGGCTCGTTCTCCTCCTGGCTGCTGCAGATCTTCTCCCGCGAGAGCGACACGAAGCCCCCGGAGGGCTGAGCCTGCCGGGGGCCTCGTGATCGTGCAGGGCGGGATCAGATCTGCGCCCGCTCCTCGACGACCTGCGCGATCTTCGCGATGGCCTCGTCGAACGGGATGCCGTTCTCCTGCGAGCCGTCGCGGTAGCGGAAGGAGACGGCGTTGTTGGCCATGTCCTCGTCGCCCGCGATGACCATGAAGGGCACCTTCTGCTTCTGGGCGTTGCGGATCTTCTTCTGCATACGGTCCGAGGAGGAGTCGACCTCGACGCGCAGGCCCTTCTTCTTGGCGGCCGCGGCGAACTTCTCCAGGTAGTCCACGTGCCCGTCGCCGATCGGGATGCCGATCGCCTGGACGGGGGCCAGCCACGCCGGGAAGGCGCCCGCGTAGTGCTCCAGGAGCACCGCGAAGAACCGCTCGATGGAACCGAACAGCGCGCGGTGGATCATGACCGGGCGCTGCTTGGAGCCGTCCGCGGAGGTGTACTCCAGGTCGAAGCGCTCCGGCAGGTTGAAGTCGAGCTGGATGGTCGACATCTGCCAGGTCCGGCCGATGGCGTCCTTGGTCTGGACGGAGATCTTCGGCCCGTAGAAGGCGGCGCCGCCCGGGTCCGGGACCAGGGGCAGGCCCTGCTTCTCGGCGACCTGGCGCAGCGTCTCCGTGGCCTCCTCCCAGACCTCGTCGGAGCCGACGAACTTCTCCGGGTCCTTGGTGGAGAGCTCCAGGTAGAAGTCGGTCAGGCCGTAGTCCCGCAGCAGGCCGAGGACGAAGGTGAGCGTCTTGTCGAGCTCCTCCGACATCTGCTCACGCGTGCAGTAGATGTGCGCGTCGTCCTGCGTGAAGCCACGCGCGCGCGTCAGACCGTGCACGACGCCCGACTTCTCGTACCGGTACACGGTCCCGAACTCGAAGAGGCGCAGCGGCAGTTCACGGTAGGAGCGGCCGCGCGCGTCGAAGATCAGGTTGTGCATCGGGCAGTTCATGGGCTTGAGGTAGTAGTCCACGCCCTCGTCGAGCTGCATGGGCGGGTACATGCCCTCGGCGTACCAGTCCAGGTGCCCGGACGTCTCGAAGAGCTTCCCCTTCGTCGCGTGCGGGGTGTAGACGAACTCGTAGCCCTCTTCCTCGTGGCGGCGGCGCGAGTAGTCCTCCATGACCCGGCGGATGATGCCGCCCTTGGGGTGGAAGACGGCGAGGCCGGAGCCGATCTGCTCCGGGATGGAGAACAGGTCGAGTTCGTTGCCCAGCTTGCGGTGGTCGCGCTTCTCGGCCTCGGCGAGGAAGTCGAGGTACGCCTTCAGCTCGTCCTTGGACGGCCAGGCGGTGCCGTAGATGCGCTGGAGCATCGGGTTCTTCTCGCTGCCGCGCCAGTAGGCGGCCGCGTTGCGCATCAGCTTGAACGCCGGGATCGCGCGGGTCGACGGCAGGTGGGGACCGCGGCAGAGGTCCTTCCAGCACAGGTCGCCGGTCTTCGCGTCGAGGTTGTCGTAGATCGTCAGCTCACCGGCGCCGACCTCGACGTCCGCTCCGTCGTCGGAGGACGCGGAGCCCTTGAGGCCGATCAGCTCCAGCTTGTAGGGCTCGGCGGCGAGCTCCTCGCGGGCGGCCTCGTCGGTGACGACGCGGCGGGCGAACTTCTGCCCGCGCTTCTGGATCTCCTGCATCTTCTTCTCGATGGCCTTGAGATCCTCGGGCGTGAACGGCTTCTCGACGTCGAAGTCGTAGTAGAAGCCGTCCTTGACGGGCGGGCCGATGCCCAGCTTGGCCTCGGGGAACAGCTCCTGCACGGCCTGCGCCATCACGTGCGCGGTGGAGTGGCGGAGGATGTTCAGGCCGTCCTCGGAGGAGATCTCAACGCCCTCGACCTCCTCGCCGTCGGCGAGCACGTACGACAGGTCCTTGAGCTCGCCGCCCACGCGCGCGGCGATGATCGAGCGCTCGCCGGCGAAGAGGTCGGCGGCCGTAGTGCCCGTCGTCACCACGCGTTCTTCCCGCTCGGAATCGCGTTGGATGATCACACGGACGTCTGACACCGGTCTCTCCTGACTGAAGGTGGAATACGGCGCCATACCAGGAGCGCGCGCATTACGCGATCGTACCGACCTCGGACGGCCGACCGCGAAACGGTCACCTCCGGCCCCAGCGGATCCCCGGTCCCCCGGCCCCTTCAGTCCTCGGCGTCCTCCCCGCCGCACGCCTCCTCGAAGAAGTCGAGATCCTCCTGGAGCGACTTCATCAGCCGGTCCCGCTCGGCCTCGTCCACCTGGACCGGTACGACCCCGGAGGCGTCGGTCATCTTGCGGAAGCCGCCGCGGCTCTCCAGGCGTCCGTGCACGCGGACGGGGAGACCGACGAGGTGCGCGTGGCCCGCTATCCGGTACGCGTCCTCGTCCAGGGTCAGCCGGACGTGCGGAATCTCGGCGCCGGCGATGACGCGCAGCCGTACCGTGCCCTCCCCGCGCGGTCCCGACCGGCGCATACGGACGACCGCGCCCGTGATCCTGACCGGTACGGACGGCTCCTCGCGCAGATAGCGGGCCCCGGCCTCGCGCAGCACGGGCAGGTCGCCCGGCGAGAACTCGACGGCCTCGACTCCGGCCGCGCAGTCCGCGGGCACCCCGGCGGCGGGCGACCAGTCGACGGCGATGCGCGCGCCCTCGGTGCCGCGCACCAGCATCACCAGTGCTTCCGTGAGCTCTCGGCTGACGCCCGCCTCGACGGCCCCGTCGAAGGCGTCCATGCCGCCGGTGGCCCGCTGGTAGTCGATGGCCTCGCGGGCGGCGTACAGGGCCTGGTGGAGGCGGACGGCGAGCGGGCGCCCCGCGCCGACCGGCACGAAGGCGGCCAGATGGTGGCCGCCGGCGCCGGAGCCGACAAGGACGCTCTCCAGCATCGCGGCGGCCGAGCGGCGGTGCCGGGCGCCGTAGTAGCCGGCACGCGCGCGTGTGGCGAGCGCGGCGGCGAGCAGCATCTGGCGGGCGGCGGTGCGCAGTTCCTCGTCCACCGTCCAGGGCGCGGCTCCGGCCGGCCCGCTCGGCGCGTCCCGCCACCAGCGCACCTCGTCGCTGGGCACAGCGAGCCCCACCAGCACCTCGCGCGCGGAGGGCGTGCCGCTGCGGGTCAGGGCGACGAGCGCCTCGCCGAGCAGATCGTCGCTGTCGGGGAAGGCGCGGGACTCGGGGACGAGCAGGCTGGTGCCGTTGCCGCCGGGTCCGGGCGGGGTCCAGCGGCCGTAGCGCCCCGCCGCTCCCCCGCGCCGCTGCCAGCCGTGCCGGTGCAGCAGGGCGCTGAGGACGGCGGGGTCGACCTCGCCGGGCTCGGGGGGACGCTCCCAGGACGCGTCGACCGGGTGCGGCCTCGCTGGTCGTACCGGCTCCTCCAGGGGGCGATGCGTCATGGTTTGCCTCCCGTCCCGACCCGCGTCATGATCTCGCAGAGCGCCCGGTCGTCGAAGATGCGTGAGGTCGGTATCCGCACGGTGGTGCGGCGCCGCCCGGTGATCGGGTGTCCGGCCAGGTTGACCCAGTAGCAGCAGTGCCGCAGGTCGAGCCGGTCGTGGCCGGCGCGCAGCCACTGCTCCTGCGACCGCGGGACGATCATCACGACCAGGATCTTGTGCACCGAGACCGGGGTGCGGGCGAGCTTCGCCAGATGGTCGTTGTCGAGCGTGAAGGAGAAGAAGCGGCGCGTCTGGAGGGGCGGGGGCGCAGCCCCCTCCGTTGAGGGTGGTGGTGGGAGACGGGCGGGCGGGTTGGGTGCGAGCTGATAGGTGGCCTTGAGCTGCACCTTGATGGTGACCTCGTCGTCGACCGTGTGACCGGGCGCGCTGTGGCTGACGTGCCAGTCGATGCCGTTGTCCGGAAATGGCTGGGACAGCGAGCATCCGGACGCCGCCGCGACGGCGTGCAGATAGCCCACCTGCAGCGTCTCCATGCAGGCGGTAGTGGCGAGTGAACCGCGATGGGGGCCCGTACGTTCGGGCAGCAGCCCGCCCCGCTCGGGCTGCGCAATCGCCATGACCAACAGCCTTCCACGCAAGGTGAATCCCCGTACCGGGTCGCTGAACTGCAAAGACCCGCACTCCTGTTGTGTCCTCCCGGCGTACGCCGCAAACGGCCCGGGTATCACCAAACGGGCAGAAGACGGTACGTCATCTGCCGTGGGTGAACGAGGGGTTGTGTAGGTATGGCGTGCTGGTATGAGGGCCCGCTGGCGGCATTCGACACGGAGACAACAGGCGTGGACGTCGAGACCGACCGGATCGTCTCGGCGGCCGTCGTCGTCCAGGACGCCCCGGGCGCCCGGCCGCGGGTGACCCGGTGGCTGGTGAACCCGGGCGTGCCGGTGCCGGAGGCGGCGACGGCGGTGCACGGACTGACGGATGAGCATCTTCAGCGCAACGGCCGCTGGCCGGCGCCGGTGATGCAGGAGATAGCCGAGGAACTGGCGGCGCAGGCCGCGGTGAACCGGCCGATCGTGGTGATGAACGCCCCGTTCGATCTGACACTGCTGGACCGCGAGTTGCGTCGCCATCGTGCGTCGTCCCTGGACCGCTGGTTCGAGGCGACGCCCATGCTGGTGCTCGACCCGCGTGTCCTGGACAAACATCTGGACCGCTACCGCAAGGGCCGTCGCACCCTGACGGACCTGTGCGCGCACTACGAGGTCACACTGGACGGCGCGCACGAGGCGGCGGCCGACGCACTGGCCTCGCTGGAGGTGGTACGGGCCGTGGGCCGGCGTTTCGCGGCCCGGTTGGAGCGGCTGTCCCCCGCGGAACTGCACACGCTCCAGGCGGTGTGGCACGCGGCACAGGCACGCGGCCTCCAGGCGTGGTTCGCACGCAGCGGCAACGAGGAGTCGGTGGACCCGGCGTGGCCACTGCGCCCGGACCTGCCGGCGGCGGCATGAGGAAGGACGGTCCGCCACAACACGAAAAAAGCCGGTCCGCCACGGCGGACCGGCCTCTTCCCGGTGGGCGATACTGGGTTCGAACCAGTGACCTCTTCGGTGTGAACGAAGCGCTCTCCCACTGAGCTAATCGCCCGGGAACGCACTGAACAATACAGGTCCCCGCGCGTTTCCTTCAAACCGCTTGATGACCACCGGCCAGGTATCCCGTCAGCCCGCGCCGCCCGGAGCGCATCATCAGCCAGTGGTTGGCACGGAAGACGGGCCGCCCGGGTACCGCGAGCCGCCGCAGCAGCGGCTTGCTCACATCGACGACCTGCTCGTAGCGAGCCAGGCTCCCGCCGCCGCGCGCGGTGACGGTCCAGCGTGCCCAGCCGTCGATGTCCCCGCTCAGCGCGATCTCCAGCACACCGGCCGCGCGGTCCCGGTGCACCTCGCGTGCGGTGAAGACGATGGCGTACGGCAGGACGGAGCGGATCGTGATCACGCCGCTGGTGTCGTCGATCCGGTTCACCTCGCGCACCTGGCGCCACCAGCGGGGGTAGTCCTCGGCCTGCTCGAGGGCGTCGTAGACGGCGGCGGGCGGCGCGGGCAGGGCCCACAGGCTGCGGAAGCGGTAGTGGCTCCAGTCCATGGGGCGAGTCTGCCCGCACCGGCGGGTTTCCGTCGTATCTGAGTACGTTCTGAGTACGTGCACTCATGCCCTCCGGCGTGACGCGGACCACACTCCAGGCATGACGCACTTTCCGCCCCCGGCCGAGGAGTTGCGGCTCCTCGACCTCGAGCTGCGCCGACTGGACGCCCATCGGGCCCAGTTGCTGCACCGCCGGGCCTGGCTGGTCACCGCCCTGCAAGCGGCGGCCCCCCAGTCCGCTCCGGCTCCCGCACCCTTCGCACCGCATCGCCCCGAGGCCTCGGCGTCCCGGGTGCAGAACGTCCTGCTGGTGCTCGGTGGTGTCCTGCTGACGATCGCCGCGATGGCCTTCACGCTGGTGAGCTGGGGGCACATGGGGATCGCCGGGCGGGCCCTGGTGCTCGGCGGGGTCACGGTGGCGGTGCTCGCCGCGCCGGTGCCGCTGCTGAAGCACGGGCTGCGGTCGACGGCCGAGTCGGTGGCGGGCCTCGGGCTCGCGCTGACCTTGCTCGACGCCTACGCGCTGCACGAGGTCGGGCTGACCGACGTGGACCCCACGGGCTACCTCGCGGCCGCTTCGGCGGTGCTGGCGACCCTGTGGACGGCGTACGGCCTGCTGCCGCGCACCTCCGAGCTGCGTCTGCCCCTGCCCGCCGCGCTGCTGGCCGCCCAACTCCCGCTCGTCCTGTGGGCGGTGGCGGCGGACGCGAGCCTGTTCGGGGTCACCGCCGCCGTGCTGGTGACGGCCGGGTTCGACGCGGGTGTGGCGCTCCGGGTGCCCGCCGGGTCCGTACGGATCACCGCGATGGTCGGTGCGTACGGCATGGGCGCGTGGGGCGTGTGGGCCGCCGGTTGGCTGTCCTGGACGGCCACCGGCCCGAGCGCCGCCGCCCGTGCGGCGGCGCTCCTCCTCTTGGCCGCGGGCATCGCGGTCACGGTGGCGTGGCAGCAGGTCGCCGCGAAGCAGGCACTCGGCCTCTCCGTCGCCGCCGGCCTCCTCACGGTCGCCGCGCTCGGCGGCACCGCCCGCCCCGTGCTGCCGGAGGCGTGGACGGTTCCGGTGTATCTGGCGTGCGGGATCGCCCTGTTGGCGGCGGTCCGGGCGGACCGGCTGCCGCAGGCGCTGCGCGACGGGCTCACCCGGGCCTCCGCCGCCGTACAGGGACTCGCCCTGCTCTGGACGCTGCCGATGGTGGCGCTCGCGCTGCTGGGTCCGGTCGCCTGGGTGGAGCAGGTGTGGTCCGGGGCGCCCGGTGATGTGCGGCAGGCGGTGGCGGTCGACGCTCCGTGGCCGGCCGACGCCGGGACGGTGCCTGTCGTCATGGCGATCGTCGCCGCCGTCCTGCTCCTCGCGGCGCGCGACGCCACGTGGCGGACGCGGGCCCTGACGGGCGCGCTGGTGCTGGGCTGGGCGACGGCGCTGGTCCTCCCCGCAGTGCTCGAAGTCCCTTACGCCGTGGGCCTGGTGGCCCTCGCGAGCACGACGGCCGCCTCGCTCGCGGCAGCCGCGTGGATACGGCCGTCCGAGCAGCCGGAGACGGAGGAGGAGCCGTCGGCGGCCGCCACGGAGGAACTCACAGCGCACCTCGCCGAGGAACCCGCGGCGGCCTCCGGGCAAGCACCCGCAGAGGAGCCGTCGGCCACCTCCAAGGAACCCACAGCGGCCTCCGCGGATGCACCCGCCACGGCCACCGCAATCACCTTCCCCACCCCTTCCGCGACCGCCACCGTCCTCGCCCTCCTCACCTCCCTCCCCCTCGCCTTCCTCTCGCTCACCACCGAGGCCGCGACCCTCACCGTGCTCGCCACGCTGACGGTGCTCTTCGCGGCGGCCTCCTGGAAGGCGCACCTCGCTCCGGTCACGGCCCCGGCCGGGCTCGTGTACGCCGCCGGACTCGCCTGTGCGGCGGGTGCCGCGGCCGGCTGGCAGCCGCAGTACGTCGCCGTGCTGGTCCTTGCGGTCCCGGTGGCGGCGGCCCTGCTCGCGGCACGGCTCGATGACGCGCGGGCGACGGTTGCGGTCGAGGTGCCGGGCGCGCTCGCCGCGCTGCTCGCCGTCGCACTGGCCGCGGCGCCGGCCGACCTGCCGATGCTGGCCCTGGTCCTGGCGCTGTGCGGTGTGATCACCGCCGGTACGGCGATCCGCCCGGAACGCCGGTCCGTGGCCTACGCCTCCGCCGCACTGTTCGTACTGGCCACGTGGGTGCGCCTGGCGGCCTGGGACGTCGGGACGCCCGAGGCGTACACCCTGCCGGTCACCGTCCCGGCGCTGCTCCTCGGCGCCCTGCACAGGCGACGCGATCCGCAGACCTCGTCCTGGACGGCGTATGGCCCCGGACTCGCCGCCACCCTCGTGCCGAGCCTCCTCGCGGCCTGGGGCGATCCTCAGTGGACGCGCCCCCTGCTGCTGGGCCTGGCCGCCCTGGCGGTCACCCTGCTGGGCGCCCGGCATCACCTCAAGGCACCGCTGCTGCTCGGCGGCACCGTGCTCGCACTGGACGCACTGCACGAACTCGCCCCGTACATCGTCCAGGTGACGGACGCGCTCCCCCGCTGGGTACCGCCCGCCTTGGCCGGCCTCCTCCTGCTGGCCATCGGAGCGACGTACGAGCAACGCCTCAGGGACGCCCGAAAGATGCGGGACTTCCTGGGCGGCATGCACTGAAACGCCGCCCCAAGGGGCGCGGGGAACTGCGCGACCAGCCACAACAGGTCGCGCAGTTCCCGACATTCCGTCACGGCATCCTGTCCCCGAGCAGCGCCAGGTTCTCGATGGCCGCGAGCCCGTACAGCGCCGTGTCATTCGACGACACCCAAGCGGCCTCACTGCCCGGAACCAAGGCAGCCGGCCCACTCAGCGCCTCCGTCTTCCAGGGCGCCGACTCCTTGTACCCGTCGGAGTTGTAGAACTTCTCCCACGCGCGGGAGGCGAGCTTGGCGTCCCCCGTCCGCACGGCCGCGTACGCGTCCAGCCGCGAGTGCCCCTGGAACAACAGCAGGGAACCGAAGTTGGACCCGTACCTCGCCGCCTGCTCGGCCTTCGTGGCGTTGAAGTACCGGCAGTAGTCGAAGTACGCCTCGTTGAACTTCGGCATGTCGACGAGGTCGATGAGCTCGGCACACAGTTCGTTGAGGCCGAACACGGCGGACAGGTGGGAGACCCCGACCACGGGCTCCGAGGCGATGGCGAACCTGCCCGTGTCGAGGTCGTACAGCCCACTGCCCTGCACGAACCCGTTCGGCTGCGCGGCGATGGTCTCCATCGTCGACAGCACCCGCGCCTTGGCCTTCTCCCACTTGGGGCCCTTGCGCTCCCACTCCGTCAGCCACGCCGAGACGAGCCCGCTCCAGTCCGTGCCGAAGCCGATCGACAGCGCGTGCCGGTCGGGCGTGTACGGCTCGGTGCGGATCTTGCGGATCGGGTCGAGGACGAGGAAGGTCTCGTCGGAGTCGACGTTGGCGTGCATGAGGTCGCCGACCCGCTCGTCCGCGGTGAGGAAGTAGTAGTAGCGCCGGTACGTGGTGTTGGCGATGCGCTGCTGCTTGGCGCTGTCGGCGTAGTGCTGGACGCCGTGCCGGGTGCCGAGGCCGGCCCACTCGCCGAGGTGGTAGACGTCGACCTCGCCGGTGTGGCGGGTCATCGCCTCGGCGAAGCGGAAGATGTCCGCTCGGCCGGAGCGCAGGTATGCGAACCACAGCCAGAGGTCGGGCGAGAGTTCGGAGTTGTCCCAGGCGTAGCCGCCGATGTCGTACCGCCACTGATGTCTGACGGTGTCGTAGGTGTGCATGATGTCGCCGTAGTCCCAGAAGCCGTACCAACGGCGCTGCTCCACCTGGTCCTTGTAGTAGGTGAAGAGGAAGTCGAGGTGATCCTCGATCTTCGCTTTGGCGGGGGTGGAGCGGTCCGGCTCGGAGTACAGCCCCGGTCCGAAGACCTTGGCCTTGATGAGCTGCCCGGGCGGGGCGGCGAGCTGCGGCAGTACCCGTACCGCCTCGGCCTGCTCGGCCAGGACCTCCGCCGACGGCGTCGACTCGTTGGCCCAGAAGAGGAGTTCGCTGGTGCGGGCGATGCCGTACGGCGTCCCGAACTCCGGCTCGTAGTCCTCGTAGGTGATGTTGAGGCCCTCGAGCTGCTCGGGGTAGGTGTCCTGACCCATGCCGTCGTGGTAAAAGCGCAGGTCCATGGGCTGGGCCTCGGGCGACCAGAGCCACAGGGTGACCTCGGCCTGCTCGGTGTGGGCGTCGCGGATGTCGAGCTGGGCGGGGTGCTTCTCCCAGAAGTCCCGGACTCCGAAGGAGAGCCCGCCGCTGACGCCGCCGACGTAGCCGAACCCGGAGGCCCGCCGGCCGCCTCCGGCGCCGATCCAGCCGTAGCCCTTCTTGGTGCGCTTGCGCAGCGTGAAGCCGTCGGCGGAGAGCTGGGAGAGGGTGTAGTCGCCCCATTCGGGGATGTACTGGAGGCGGGTGGTGACGCGCTGGTCCCAGGTGGCCGGGTCGGGCAGCCTCTCCCCCGCGAACTGCGCCGCCTGGACGGCCGCCCCCGGGTCGCGGCGCAGTCCGGTGATGCCCTTGACGGCCTCGCGGAGCATGCCGGTGCCCTCGCCGCCGAGGCGGATGTGTCGGTCGTACGACTGGTCGCGCATCGGCACGGTGAAGCGCACGCCGATGCCGCGGATGAAGTCGCCGCTCGCCTTGCCCGGCTCCTGCGTGCCGTCGTAGGTGATGGTGTGCACCATGCGGAAGGAGTCGGCGCCCGCGTAGAAGTAGAGCCGGATGGAGAAGGGGAGCCAACTGCGGCTGCCCTTGCGGTGCTTGCCGTCGATGCGGACGACCGCGCGGACCGGGCCCTCCTGCTCGACGGTGACCTCGGAGATCGCCCCCTCGAAGCGCTCGGTCCTGACCGCGCCCTGGTCCTCGTCCTCGATCTCGGGCTGCCGGATCAGCACGAGCCGGCCGTTCCTGGCGATCTCCGTGGAGCCGCGGGTGACCGACTTGACGAGGGTCGCGCCCGACTTGCCGATCCTCGCGGTCATGACGCCGGTCGAGACGTCGATGGTGCCGCCGCTCTTGTCGACGGTGACCTTTTTGGCGGGGGCGGTGGCCTCACCGGGGCTCAGCGTAAGCTTGCCGCTGCCCGAACTCACCGCGTGGGCCGTCCACTTGAGGGAGCCGTCGGGCCAGTAGGCGATCGGCCACGACTGCACGGGGACGGCCTTGCCGTCGGCGTCCGTCAGCGCGAACGTCTGGCTCTCCTGGTATGCGCCCTTCGGCCAGGGAACACCGACGGTGGAGCCGGGTGCGGCGCCCAGGCCGCCGTCCTCCAGCCAGTCCAGGGTCACGGGCTCCGCTTCGGCGGCCTCGGCTCCGGGCGCGGCCTGCGCGTCCTTGGCCCCGAGCGCCCAGGCGAACTGGGCGGCGGCTCCGGCGACCGCGGCCGCCTTGAGCAGGGACCTGCGGGGGATGGGGGACATGGCCTTTCCTTTCCGTGCGCGTGCAGGGTATGGGCAGGGGCATGACAGGGAGAGGTTCGGCGCCCGAGGCGCCGGCCTTGCAAAGGGGCACCGCCCGTCAGCGGTGCCGGTACCGCTCCTCCACGGCAACGGCCGCCGCCACGACGGCCCCGGTCACGGGGACCGCCAGCGGCGCGGCGAACCAGGCGGAGGCGGCCACGACGGCCAGCCCGCCGATGATCAGGAAGGACCCGGCGGGGTCGAGCACGGTACGACGCCCGGCGCTCGTGAGCAGCGCCCACCAGCTTGCGCCCGGCGTCCAGAGGGCCGCCGCCCGCAGCAGGGCCACGACGGCACCGATCAGCGCGAACAGCCCGATCGCCCCGACGAGCGGTCCCCCGGGGATCCCGGCCCGCGCGGCCTGGACGTCGACCCAGACCGCGGCGGCCACGGCCCACCCGGCGAGCCCGACGACCCACCCGCCGCGCACGGCCATCCGGAAGTCGGCGACGAACTCCCGCAGGCCGCCGCTCTCGTGAGCGATCCGGCGGTGCAGATGCCGGGCTCCGGCGGCGAAGGCGGCCGGACAGGTCACGACGCCGAGGGATGCCACGGCGATCCATACCCCGGTCAGCAGACACTCGGCGAACACACCGAACTTCTCCGCGAGGACGGACTCCCCGCGTGGCGTACGAGCCTTCAACCGCGCCTGGGCCATCGTGACCGCCTCAGCCCTTCAGTCCGGAGGTCGCCATACCGTCGATCAGATACCGCTGGAAGGCCAGGAAGAAGGCGAGCACCGGCAGCAGGGCGACCAGCGACATGGCGATCATGCCGCCGTAGTTCGCCAGCCCCTCCTGGTCGACGAACATCTTCAGGCCGAGGGAGACGGTGTAATTGTCGGGCTCGTTGAGGTAGATCAGCGGGCCCATGAAGTCGTTCCAGGCGTTGATGAAGGTGAAGATCGCGCTGGTGATCAGGGCCGGCCGGCACAACGGCAGCATGATCGACCAGTAGATCCTGAAGTGCCCGCAGCCGTCGAGGCGGGCCGCCTCGTCGAGTTCCTTCGGCAGGTTCCGCATGAACTGCACCATCAGGAAGACGAAGAACGCCTCCGTGGCGAGGTACTTGCCCAGCAGCAGCGGGGTGTAGGTGTTGATCATCTCCATGTTGCGGAACAGCACGTACTGCGGGATCAGCAGCACGTGATACGGCAGCAGGAGCGTGCCGATCATCAGCGTGAAGAGCAGATTCCGCCCGGCGAACCTGATCCGCGCGAAGGCGTAGGCCGTCAGCGAGCAGGACACCACGATCCCGATCACCGAGCCGACCGCGAGGAAGAGCGAGTTGAAGAAGAAGGTGGAGATGGGGATGTCGGCGATGCCGTCGGCGAGGCTCGTGTAGTTGGACAGGACCGGGTCGCCCGGGAGGAGATCCAGGCTGCCGACGATGTCCTCGCTCTTCTTGAAGGAGCCGCCGATGACCCAGATCACCGGGTAGAGGATCACCGCGAGGATCAGCAGGGACCCGATGTGCCAGGCCAAGGACCCGGGCAGCCTGCGGCGCAGCGCCCCGATCCGCGCGGTCGGGAGATTCGGGGTGCTCATCGGGCGCCCTCCTCGTAGTGCACCCAGCGCTTCTGGGACCAGAACAGCACCGCCGTGACCAGGGCGACCGCGACGAGCAGCATCCATGCCATGGCGGAGGCCAGGCCCATACGGCTGTTCTCGAAGCCCTGGACGTAGAGGTAGCAGGTGTAGACCATCGAGCCGTCGGCCGGACCGCAGGCGTTGCCTCCGGCGCCGCCGCCGACGATGTACGCCGAGCTGAAGATCTGGAAGGAGTGGATGGTCTCCAGCAGGACGTTGAAGAAGAGGACGGGGGAGATCATCGGCAGGGTGATGTTCCAGAACCGGCGGAACGTGCCCGCCCCGTCGACCTCGGCCGCCTCGTACAGCTCGCGCGGGACCTGCTTGAGGCCGGCGAGGAAGATGACCATGGGGGCGCCGAACTGCCAGACGGTGAGCGCCACCAGGCTGTAGATGATCAGGTCCGGGTCACCGGTCCAGCCGCCGACGTCGATCCCGAAGAGCTTCTGCGTACGGTCGACGATCGCGTCGTCCGAGAAGATCGCCTTCCAGACGATGGCGACGGAGACGCTCGCGCCGATCAGGGACGGGGCGTAGAAGGCGGCCCGGTAGAAGGCCTGGCCGCGCCGCTTCTGGGCGAGGAGCAGGGCGACGCCGAGCGCCGCGAGCAGCTTGAGCGGCGTGCCGACGACGACGTACCAGAGCGTGACCTGCACCGAGTGGCGCCAGCGGGGATCGGCGAACATCTCGGAGAAGTTGTCGAGGCCGATCCACTTGGGTGCGTCGAACAGGTTGTAGTCGGTGAAGGCGAAGTAGAGCGAGGCGATCATCGGGCCTGCGGTGAGCAGCAGGAACCCGGCGATCCAGGGGGACATGAAGAGATAGCCGGCCAGGTTCTCCCGGCGGACCCGCCGCTTGAGGGCGGCGGGTCGCTCGGGCTTCACCGGTCCGTGCCGCGGCTCGGAGTCCTTGGTCGGGCCCTCCATCGCAGGGGCGTGTGTCACGGTCATCCCCATCAGACGACGAGAGCCGTCTTCGACTCGGTGAAGAACTGCTTGACGGCCTCGTCGACCGAGCGCTTGCCGAGTGCGAGTTCCTCGGCGATGCGCAGGAACGCGGCCTCACAGATGTCCGCGCCGTTCGGGTGCGGGGTGATCGGCTCCAGGACGCCCGCCTCGACGAGGGAGGTCTCATAGGCGGCGATCCCCTTGTTGACCTCGTCCGTCGGCTGGAAGGCGTCGAACTGGGCCTGCGTGGCGGGCACACCCCGGTCGTAACCCATGATCTTGGCGACCTCGGGTTCGTGCACCATGAAGTCGATGAACTGGGCGACCTCCTTGGGGTGCTCGGTGCGCTTGGAGGCGCTGAGCATCAGGGAGCCGAGGTACTGGCCGGTCTTCTTGCCGTCCGTCGTCGGGATGGGCGCGAGGCCGTACTCGCTCTTGCCCTCGGAGGTGTAGCGAACGGTGAAGTTGTCCCAGGTGAACTCGCCACCTGCGAGCTCGGCGGAGACGGCTGACTTGGGCTTGATCTGGGCGACCTTCTTGGCGTCGGCGTAGACGCCCTCCTCGACGCCCTTCTCGGCCTTGGTCCACCAGTCGGTCAGATCCGCCTCGGTGAAGCCGAGTCCGTCCTCGGTGAAGAACGCCTTGCCGTTCTGGCGCAGGTAGAGGTCGTACAGGTACATGACCCCGTACATGCCGCTGTCGCCCGCGCGCCCGGTCCTGTCGCGGATCTTCTTCATCGCCGCGTCGAAGTCGTCCCAGGTCCAGCCCTGTTCCGGCTTGACGCCCGCCTTGGTGTAGACGGGCTTGTCGATGACCAGGGCCATGGAGTTGGAGCCGACCGGGACACCGAGGAGCTTGCCGTCGATCTCGCCGAACTTGTCCAGGCCCGCGCGGAAGCCGTCCATGGACAGATTGCCCGCCTCGACCTGCTCGCTGAGATCGAGCAGCACATTCTTCGCGTCGTATTTGCGCAGGAATCCAATCGCATTCTGGAACACGTCCGGCGGATTCCCGCCGGAGGCCTGGGTGTTGAACTTCTTCCAGAAGTCCGTGTACGGCTGAAAGTCCGTCTTGACCTTGATCTTCGGGTACTTCTTCTCGAAGAGCGCGATGGTCTTGTTGATCCGTTCGGCGCGGTCCTCGGCACCCCACCATGCGTAACGGATCGTCACCGTCCCGCCGGCGGAGGCACCCCCGTCGCCCCCGCACGCCGTGGTCGAGGCGAGCCCGATCGCGGCGGCCGTGGCACCGGCCGCCTTCAGGATCGTGCGCCTGTCGACATTCCTGTTGGTTCCCACAGTCGGGCCCTCCCCGCAGCATTGCCGCCGCCTGCATGAATCGTTTCAAGTAAGCGCTTGCTGGCACAAGCTACGGAGGGCCTCGGGGTGCGTCAATGATTCGGACAGGAATTTCTTGCGGGCCGGGCGGCAGAGTTGACGGCGCGTGAGGTCCGGCGGGTCGGGCCGAGGGCGCGATCTCGCAGGTGAGGGGCGTACGTCGGCGGATCGAAGGGGGGGGTGGAGGTGCCGTGTGCGAATGGGCTCTCGAACCGAAGGCGGGGCGGTCCCCGACGAGTTGAGGGGCAGGGGGCGCGAGGTGTCGGACCCCGGGGCGCCGTACGACGCACAAACGCCGACGGCCCGCCTGCTCTGTCGCAGACGGGCCGCCGGATCCGGGTGGGCGATACTGGGTTCGAACCAGTGACCTCTTCGGTGTGAACGAAGCGCTCTCCCACTGAGCTAATCGCCCGGGCGCAGGAAGAACATTACCCCATGTCAGGGGGTGCGCGTGACCAGCGCGAACGCGCACCGGCCGACCTCCGCACCCCCCTCGCGGATCACTGGTCCTTGATCTTCCAGGGCATCACGAAGCCGAACTTCCAGAGGTAGAAGCCGAGTATCGCGCCCACGATCACGAGGCCGATCGTCGTCAGGATGATGTTCCGGCGCCGCACCTTCGGGTCGAGCGCCTTCTGGGCGGCTTCGGTGACCTTGCGCTTGGTCCAGCGCAGCACGAGCTGGGCCCACACGAACTCGGTCGCCCAGACGGCCATGCCGCCGAAGATGATCACCCAGCCCGGTCCCGGCAACGGCAGCAGGATGATGCCGGCGACCACTATCGCCAGGCCGATGATGAAGACGCCTACCTGCCAGCTCAGATGCAGCGCTCTACGCGCCTTGATGAACTCCGGCGCTCGCGACCCGAGCCCCTGCTCGCTGTCGTCCTTCACACCATCCACTTCGGTCTCGTCAGTAGCCATGGCAACATCGCCCGGCTCGTTACTCCCCGTATTCATACGGCCAAACCCTACCGGACCGAAACGAGTCACCGGAATGGGCGTACCTCGCGAACAGGTTCTCGGCCGGAAGAGTTACGTAAAGACACGCAAAACCCTCAGAGGGGTTTACAACGGCACCGTAGGTGGCATGTCGATTTCGCCGACGTGCGAATCCCCGAGCGCACACTGAGCGAAAGGCCCTGGCGCTTATGAACACCACGGTCAGCTGCGAGCTGCACCTGCGCCTCGTTGTGTCGAGCGAGTCCTCCCTGCCTGTCCCCGCAGGCCTGCGGTACGACACGGCCGACCCCTACGCCGTGCACGCCACCTTCCACACCGGAGCAGAAGAGACCGTCGAGTGGGTGTTCGCCCGTGACCTCCTCGCGGAGGGGCTGCATCGGCCCACCGGCACCGGCGACGTCCGCGTCTGGCCGTCGCGCAGTCATGGCCAGGGCGTCGTCTGCATCGCCCTGAGCTCTCCTGAGGGCGAGGCGCTGCTCGAGGCGCCTGCGCGTGCCCTGGAGTCCTTCCTGAAGCGGACGGATGCCGCCGTGCCTCCCGGTACGGAGCATCGGCATTTCGACCTCGATCAGGAGCTGTCGCACATCCTGGCGGAAAGTTAGGGCGAGGTCTCCACAAGCCGCCCGGCGCCGTCGACTCGGGGAGACGGCTCGGGCCAAGACAACCGCATACGGCACGCAGCAGCGCCGTCTCCGCACCGCGGGGGCGGCGCTGGTGTGCGTGTGGGCGAAGAGGGCTTGTGGGGCGTGAGAGGAGGCCGTGCCGAGCCCAGGCGGGAACCGTGGGCGCCGCTGTGGCGTTGTAATCGAAGCCGCGTACGGGCGCGGCCCGTGTATGGGCTCCGTGAGCCACTACCATCGGCCAGCATCGGCGGGCACTCCGCCCGACCACCAGGCCAGGGAGCGAAACGTGCTGATCACCCATGACACCCGGTGTGCGCTCGATGCCGTGGTGGACCTGGTGAACACCGTGCCGGAGGGCGACGAGACGTCGGACGGACTGCCGGATGTCGCCGCCCTTGAAGATTTCGTACGAAAGCACGAAATCAGTGATGTCGGGGTGCTGTCGGAGTTCGATCTGTCGGCGGTGCGCAAGGTGCGCGCCCGGTTCGCCGCGATCTTCGCGGCACCGGACGCCCGCACGGCCGCGTCCCTGATCAACGAGCTCGTCGCCGCCGCGGGGACCACCCCTCGGCTCACCGACCACGACGGCTACGACTGGCATGTGCACTACTTCGCCCCCGGCGCCTCCGTCGCCGACCACCTCGCGGCGGACTGCGGCATGGCGCTGGCGTTCTTCGTGGTCGCCGGCGAGGAGGAGCGGCTGCGGCGCTGCGAGGCGCCCGACTGCCGGCACGCCTTCGTGGATCTCTCCCGCAACCGTTCGCGGCGCTACTGCGACAGCCGCACCTGCGGCAACCGTCTGCATGTGGCCGCCTACCGAGCGCGCCGCAAGGAAGCGGCGGGCTGAGCGGCCCGCCCGACACGACATGTGTGTCGACGCGGACCCCGGCGGGTGGCGCCGGGGGCCGCGGGTACGGCTCAGAGCAGCAGCAGATCGTGCAGCGCAGCCATGAGGAGCAGACACCCGATCACCGCAAGGAAGATCATCAGCGGTGGCTGGGAAAGGGCGAAGAGGCACCCACGAGGCTCGTCCTGAGACGGTGTGGCCTCGCTCTGTGTCGTGTCCAGCATCTCGCGGCGATGATGACGTAGTTCCACGTCACCGCGCGATCAACACGCCCGGAATGAGCGGGAGTTCGCTGGATTCCGTGATGTCCGCTTCGGGTCGTGATCATTTACGGCCGCGGCGCGACCCACTGTGTCGTTTCAGCCCCCGTGCGGGGGTCATATGCCGTGCTTCTTGAGGATGGCCTCGATGTCGCTGAAGTCCTCAGAGGCCTGCGCCTTGGGCGCGGTCGCGGGCTGGGTCGACTGACGGGTGCCCGCGCCAAGCGAGGGCGCCGACGCCGTCGGAGCCACCGCATCGCGCTGCGCGGCGGCGCGGGCCTCCTTGCGGTCCTTGCGGGTGCCGCCGCGGCGGCGCTCCACCGCCCGGGTGGTCGAGAACAGCAGCCAGGCGACCCCGAGGACTCCGAAGCCCGCCCAGGCCGTCGGGCTGAACGCGGTGTCCGCCAGCCAGTCGACGACTCCGGTCATCACAAGGCCGAGGGGCACCAGTGAGTACGCGGCGATGCGCGTGGCCGCGAGGAAACGCTTGCGGTACGCCGTGACCGCCGCGATGCCCAGGCCGGCCGCGGCAACGGCTGAACAGACGGTCTCGGCAATCATCCGGGCCTCCATGCAGGCTGGGTCGAGACAGGGCACTTCGTCCCTTCCATCCTGCACCGTGCCGCCCCCGCCCGGCCATCCTTCGACCCGACATCAGGGACATCTCCGGGTCGCATCCTTCGCAGGTGCCGGTCGGGTGGCGGCAGCCGGGGCGCATCTTTCGCAGATGCCGGTCGGGTCGCGGCAACCAGGTCGCATCCTTCGCAAGTGCCGGACGGGTCGCGGCACCCGGGTCCATCCTTCGCAAGTGCCGCCAGCTCGCGGCAGCCGGGTCCATCCTTCGCAGGTACCGGCCGGGTCGCGGCACCCGGGTCCATCCTTCGCAAGTGCCGGCCAGCTCGCGGCAGCCGGGTCCATCCTTCCTTCGCAGGTACCGGCCGGGTCGCGGCACCCGGGTCCATCCTTCGCAAGTGCCGGCCGGGTCGCGACACCCGGGCCACATCCTTCGCAAGTGCCGGCCGGGTCGCGGCAGCCGGGACGGCCTCTGCCGAAGCCCCAGGTCGGATTGGGGCGTCCGGACGGAGGCTGGGAGACTGGGGCCATGAACGACTCCTCCCCCGACCGGCCCGCCGCCCCCGTCCTCGACGTCTGGTGCGAGCTCCAGTGCCCCGACTGCCGCAGCGCCCTGGACGATCTCCGTGCCCTGCGCGCCCGCTACGGCGACCGGCTGGAGCTGCGGCTGCGGCACTTCCCGCTGGAGAAGCACAAGCACGCCTTCGCCGCCGCGCAGGCCGCCGAGGAGGCGTTCGAGCAGGGCAAGGGGTGGCCGTACGTCGAGGCCGTGCTGGGCCGGGTCGAGGAGCTGGACCGTAAGGGGGAACCCTTCCTGGTCGAGGTGGCCCGGGAACTCGGCCTCGACGCCGAGGAGTTCGACACCGCGCTGATCGACGGCCGGCACATCCTGATCGTCGACGCCGACCAGGCCGAGGGCAAGGCGATCGGCGTGACCGGCACACCCACGTACGTGATCGACGGCGAGCGCCTCGACGGCGGCAAGAGCCAGGAGGGCCTGCGCGAACGCATCGAGGAGATCGCGGAGCGACTGCTGGCCGGCGGGGCCGGCGCCTAGGGCTGCCGAGGCTCGGTGCTGGAGAGGTAGCGAGGCTGGGTCCGGGTCCGGAGCGCCAGGACAGGATCTTGGAGCGCCTGGGCCCCGTTCGAGAGCCGACACGGCCGGGGCCCGGAGCACCGCCATCCGGCCATGAAGTCGACACGACCACGCTGCTGGAACCGCTGCGGCTCAGCCCTCAGAGCTCGATGCCACCACTCTGCTGGAGCCGCCGCAGCCCAGCCCCCAGAGCCGACGCAGCCCCAGCCCTCCGCACCCGCCCCGGACCCGATCCGTCACAGGTCCGATTCGTCGCCGATCCGTCCCCCGGTCAGACCCGTCCCCGATCCGTCCCCGATCCGACCGACGAGCCCCGGCTGCCCTAGAGCAGGTCCTTGCCCAGGTTGTACGCGGTCGTCTCGTAGCCCAGCGACTCGTACAACCGCTCAGCCGGGGCGTTGCCGGCGAAGACGTGCAGGCCGACGCGGTCCTTGCCGCCCGCGGCGGCCTGCGCCTCGGCCAGCAGCATCAGGGCGCGTCCGTGCCCGCGGCCGCGGAAACGTGCGTCGGCCTCGACGTCGAGCACGTATGCGGTGTCGGGCCACAGGCCCAGCCACAGCGTGCCGACGGCGTCGCCCTCGTGCTCCAGCACGCTGATCAGCGTGTTCTCGGTGGCGAGCCCGTCCGGCAGGAACTTCTTGTGCCCGTCGTCCGCCTTCTTGTAGGCCTCGGCGGCGGGCACCCCGCTCTCGATCAGACCGCGCGCGAACTCCTCACGCTCATAGGCCAGCCAAGGGCCGAACTCGGCCTCGGTCATCGGCCGCGGCACGCTGCCGGAGGGGAGTTCGGGCGGAGTGCCGTTCAACCGCTTCGTCATGTTGCGGCTGCGCAGGACGTACCCGAGGGCCCGGGCGAGCCGGAGCGCGACGTCGGCGCCGCCCGGCACGGACGCCTCGACGCGCTTGCAGCCCCAGCCGCGCAGGACCTCCTCGGCGGCCAGCGCGGCCACCGTGGCACGACCGCGCCTGCGGTCCGGCTCCTCGATGCGCAGCTCGGAGATACAGGCCACGGTCGGGCCGTACTCGGCGTGCGTGGCGAGACGTATCCCACCGACGGGACGGCTGTTCACGCACACCTGGTAGCGGCGCGAGCGCGTCCCGTCCGCGTTGTGCTGAAGCGGCTCGGTCGGCCGCAGGGTCGTGGTCATCAGGGCTGTTCTACCCACACTGCCGGCGCGCGGCAGCCCATTTTCCGGTCCTACGGATCCAGGTCGTGCCCGGACCGCTCCTCGAAGATCCGCATGGCCTTGGCGGTCACCGGGCCCGGCGCGCCCGGCAGTTCGCGGTCGTCGACGCGGTGCACGGCCTGGACGTCCCGCAGGGTGGAGGTGAGGAAGACCTCGTCGGCCCGCTCCAGCACGTCCAGCGGCAGGTCGGTCTCCCTGGCGCCGGTCCACTCGGCGGTGAGCGCGCGTGTGATGCCCGCGAGGCAGCCCGAGGCGACCGGCGGGGTGTGGATCTCGCCGTCGAGGACGACGAAGACGTTCGAGCCGGTGCCCTCGCAGAGTTGGCCGACGGTGTTCGCGAACAGGGCCTCACTCGCGCCGTGTTCATGGGCGCGGGCGAGCGCGACGACGTTCTCGGCGTACGAGGTGGTCTTCAGGCCGGTGACGGCGCCGCGTTCGTTGCGGGTCCAGGGGACCGTGATCACGGCCGTGGAGTCGGGCCGGCGGGTGGTCTCGCCGAGGGCGACGACGAGGGTCGGGCCCCGGTCGCCGCGGTCGGAGCCGAGGGGGCCGTGGCCGCCGGTGTAGGTGATCCGCAGTCGGCCGAGCGGCATCGGGTTGGCCGCCAGGACGGCGGCGCAGGCACGGCGGACCTCGTCGTGATCGGGCTCGGGCAGGCCGAGACCGAGCGCCGAGCGGGTCAGCCGGTCGAGGTGCCGGGTCAGCGCGAACGGACGGCCGTCCACCGCCTTCACGGTCTCGAAGATGCCGTCGCCCACGGTCAGCCCGTGGTCGAAGACGGAGACACGGGCGGACTCGCTGTCCTGGAGCCCGCCGTCGAGCCAGATCCTCACGATTGCAGTCCCTCTCCACTCACCTCGTACGCCCCCGACGCTACCGCGAGCAGCCGGGACGCCTTCAGCTCGGTCTCCCGCCACTCCCCCTCGGGATCCGATCCCCAGGTGATCCCCGCGCCGGTCCCGAACCGCAGCGCCCCTTCGCCCCGGTCGATCCAGAACGTACGGATCCCGACGGCCAGCTCGCCGACGCCCCGGTCGGCGTCGACCCACCCGATGCCGCCGCAGTACGGCCCGCGGGGTGCCGTCTCCAGCGCGTCGATGATCCGCAGTGCGCTCGACTTGGGCGCGCCGGTGACCGAGCCGGGCGGGAAGGCGGCGTCGAGCAGTTCCGGCCAGCCGGCGTCGGCGCGCAGCTCGCCGCGCACGGTGGACACCAGGTGGACGAGGCCCGGGTGCTTCTCCACGGCGCACAGATCGGGGACGGTCACGGTCCCGGTGGCGCACACGCGGCCGATGTCGTTGCGCACCAGGTCCACGATCATCACGTTCTCGGCGAAGTCCTTCTCCAGCAGGTCCGCCTCGGTACGCCCGGTGCCCTTGATCGGCCCGGACTCGACGACACGCCCGTCGCGGCGCAGGAAGAGTTCGGGAGAAGCGGTGGCGATCTCGACCCCGTGCCCGGGCAGCCGGATCGTTCCTGCGTACGGCGCCGGGTTGCCGAGGGCCAACAGAGCGGTCAGGGCGTCCACATCGGCACCCGCCCCGATCGGCGCGCTCAGCACCCGGCACAGATTGGCCTGGTAGACCTCACCGGCCGCGATGTGCTCACGAATACGCCGTACACCCGCCGTGTACGCGGCGCGATCGAGGGACGACATCCAGTCATCGGCCGCGGGGCCCAGCCACTGCCCCGGCACCGGGGCGGGCACGGGCTCCTCGCGTACGTCCCGGAAGCGGGCGCAGGTCAGACCGCCTTCGAAGTCGGCGCAGACGGCCCAGAAGCCGCTGGAGTCCAGGGCCGCGGGGTCGCTGGTGACGTCGAGGAGGCCGGTGGCGACGCGGTCGCCGAAGCGGGCGAGGGGCGGGAGGTCGAGCACGCAGTCGAGTCTATGGCCGGTGTCCTGCGGGTGACCTGGCCATGTCCCTTCGGGGAGCTCCGACGGGTCCCTGAGCAGGTGCAGCGCAGCACGCTGCACAAACGCGTTTTTGTGCTGGCCCCGGAATCCGCTAGAGTTCAACACGTCGCCGGGCCGCGGGAGCGGAACGAAACGACAAGCGGACGTAGCTCAGTTGGTAGAGCGCAACCTTGCCAAGGTTGAGGTCGCGAGTTCGAGCCTCGTCGTCCGCTCGAAGGAACAGGGGATCATCCCGAACCCCTACACTCCTGGTGGAGTGGCCGAGAGGCGAGGCAACGGCCTGCAAAGCCGTCTACACGGGTTCAAATCCCGTCTCCACCTCCAAGGACGATTAGCTCAGCGGGAGAGCGCTTCCCTGACACGGAAGAGGTCACTGGTTCAATCCCAGTATCGTCCACTGGATCTTCGGATCCCCGCGCGATTAGCTCAGCGGGAGAGCGCTTCCCTGACACGGAAGAGGTCACTGGTTCAAT
Source organism: Streptomyces sp. NPDC036764 (assembly GCF_055609385.1). NCBI lineage: Bacteria > Bacillati > Actinomycetota > Actinomycetes > Kitasatosporales > Streptomycetaceae > Streptomyces > Streptomyces sp. NPDC036764. The sequence continues at coordinate 97,350 of NZ_JBVJPT010000014.1, read as the reverse complement.
CCCAGTATCGCGCACGCAGCACCCACGACCTGAGGGTTGTGGTCCCGAGGACGATTAGCTCAGCGGGAGAGCGCTTCCCTGACACGGAAGAGGTCACTGGTTCAATCCCAGTATCGTCCACACACCGAAGCCCCCGGTCGATGACCGGGGGCTTCTTCGTGCCGGTGCGGCTAGCTGGAGAACAGCATGTGGCCGAAGCTCTTGTGCCGCTTGTGGCCGTAGTGTCCGCCGTGGTGGCCACCGTGCTGGGCTCCCCAGGCGGGGGCCTGCGGGGCGGCCGCCGGGTAGGCCTGCGGGGCCCCCGGGGGCGGCGGAGCGGGCTGGGACCACTGGCCCTCCAGGCGGGTCAGCGCCTCCAGCTCGCCGTAGTCGAGAAAGATCCCGCGGCAGCCACTGCACTGCTCGATCTGGACACCGTTGCGGTTGTACGTGTGCATCGGCGCATGGCACTTCGGACACTGCATGGTCGGCTCAACTCCTCGCCGGTCGGTCCTGCTTCGTGTATCGCCAGGACAGACTCTGTCCGGCTGCGGTCGGTTGCACCCTACTTCGCCTCTTCTCGGACCAACTCCGGGGGGACGGAAGCCATTCGGTCACAGGCGTCCACGAGGGCCTGCTCGATCTCGTCCGGGCGGCGTCCCTCGGCCGCGGCCTTGGTGATCGCGCGGGCGGCGGTCTGCACGGTGAGGGCGCGGGCGGGGACGTCCAGCGCGAGCCAGGGGTCGCCGTCGGCGGGCACGGCCGGGCCGCCGGCAGCGCGGTAGGCGGTCAGGAACCGGTGCCATTCGTCGGGCGGCAGCAGCCCGCACGCGAACCAGGCGGCCGGCCGGGCCAGGTCCCAGGCCGGCACTCCTACGCCGAGGTCGTCGACGTCTATGAGCCGCCAGGGACCGTCCGGCGCCGGGTGCCGGACGAGCTGACCGAGGTGGAGGTCGCCGTGGCAGAGGGTGGTGGCGTCGGGCTGGGGGGCCTCGTCGCGGGCCCAGGCGGGGAGGGTGGCCCAGGCGCGGAGGACGGGGGTGGCGGGGGTGCTGTCGGCGGTCGCGCGGAGGCGGGACAGGGCGAGGGCGGCCTTTGCGGGTCCGCGCATGGGAGGGAGCGGGGCGGGTGCGGGCGTGCGGTGAAGGTGGGCGAGCAGGGTCGCGGCCGCTTCCCAGGGGGCCGCGTCCGGATCGTCCGGGTCGACCGGGGCGCCGTAGGGCCAGAAGCTCACGGGCCGGTCGTGGAGGTCGACGGGTATGGGAGTGAGCGGGGGCAGGAAGATCTCGGGCAGGCGGGTGGCGACGGACAGGCGGGACGCCAGGTCGGTGACGGTGCTGTCCGGGGCGTGGGCCTTGGCGACGGTGTCCGCGTGCCGGACGACGGTGGCGTCGGGGCGTTCGGCGAGGGTGACGGTCGCTCCGCAGGGACAGGCGGGCGTACGGGAGTGAGCCGCGGCTATGGCTCGTGCGGTGAGGTCGGGCAGGAGCGTGTTCGGGGTCACGGGTGTCCCTTGTGCGCGGGTGGTCTGGGCCGAGAGTACGGGGTGACTGCGTCGGCCTGGCCGGGTCATCGGTACCGCGGCTGTCCAGGTGCTCGGTGTCCGGGCGGGCGCCGCCGGGGCTGCCGCCCCCAGGCCCCCGCTTCGGCCCTGAACGGGCCTCGTCCTCAAACGCCGGACGGGCTGAACATTTGCGGACCGGCACCGAGAGGGAGCCCTGGGTCCGAACGCCGGACGGGCGGTGTTCAATGGGCCCCGGTGGTTTCAGGGAAAAGCAATGCCGGCGTAGCTCCCCAGCTACGCCGGCATTTTTGCCGTCCGCCGCACCCCCGTCCCCACGGGGTTTCATGGGTGGATGTCCCCGCCCGGACCGCTCTTCCGGGCCTGGGGTCGCCGCTCAGCGCCCCAGCATCACTCCCACGGACGACGCCTGTGTGGCCACCGTCTCCCAGCCGTCGAAGACGAGAAGGAGAAGGGCCGCCAGGGGAAGGGCCATGAGCGTCGCCACCAGGGGGTGGCGGCGGCCCTGGCGACGGGGACGCAGCATCGTGCGCTCCTGCAGGCGGATCACTGTCCGCGGTGCCGTCTGGGCCATGGTCCCTCTCCTGACCTGTGTCAGTTGTCGTTGGCAGCGGCGGGTGTCTGACCTCGGGGGACGAGTGCTGCACCCGCCGCTTGACCTCAAATCTAGGCGCGTGGCCGCCCCGGCACGTCATGCCCTCGTACCGATTGGCGGGCCTCCCGGAGGATGAGCCATGACCTGCGGAGTACTCCCCTGGGTGGAGACGAGGTCCTAGGTCTCGGGGTCTTCCCCGAGGGGACGCCCGGCATGCCCCGCTTTGTCATGACTCCTCTCCGAGCTGTCCTCCCTCGGGATCGGCTGCTCGACCAGCGCGAGGACCCGGTTCGCCATGAAGCGGGCCGTACGCACCACGGATCCGCTTCGGGTGACTTCGCTCACTTCCACGACACCTCGACGCACCGCCGTCTCCACCCTGCGGCCCGCCCTGCTCGCCACCACCTCATACGTGCGCGTCGTGTCCCCGGCGTCCACGACTATCTCCACGCGATCACCCTTCACGGGCCCAATCCCCCTTCTGTCACGGGTGGTTGTGGGCACCCCTGCGGCTAAGTCGCCCTGCTCACCCACCCTCTGACCACCCTTCAAGTCTCCCACCCACCACTGACAATCCGTCGGGCCGAGAGGGCGCGGCCTCTGCGCACGGCGGCCCACGGAAACGTAAGCTGTGGCTCGTCAGACGGACCGGGCAGCGGGGATGAACATGGCGATGATGCGCCTGAGGCGCGAGGACCCGCGCGTCGTCGGCTCGTTCAGGCTTCACAGACGGCTCGGCGCGGGCGGTATGGGCGTCGTCTACCTGGGCTCCGACAAGAAGGGTCAGCGGGTCGCGCTCAAGGTGATCCGGCCCGATCTGGCGGAGGATCAGGAGTTCCGCTCGCGCTTCGCGCGTGAGGTCTCGGCGGCACGGCGGATTCGCGGCGGCTGTACGGCACGGCTCGTGGCCGCCGATCTTGAAGCGGAACGCCCCTGGTTCGCCACGCAGTACGTGCCCGGCCCGTCCCTGCACGACAAGGTCGCCGGCGAGGGCCCGCTCGGCGCCGCGGAGGTCGCCGCCGTCGGGGCCGCCCTGAGCGAAGGGCTGGTCGCCGTCCACGAGGCCGGTGTCGTGCACCGGGATCTGAAGCCTTCCAACATCCTGCTGTCCCCCAAGGGGCCGAGGATCATCGACTTCGGCATCGCCTGGGCCACGGGGGCCTCGACCCTCACCCATGTGGGCACGGCGGTCGGCTCGCCCGGCTTCCTCGCCCCGGAGCAGGTGCGCGGCGCCGCCGTCACCCCGGCCACGGACGTGTTCTCCCTGGGCGCCACGCTCGCGTACGCGTCGATGGGCGACTCACCGTTCGGGCACGGCAGTTCCGAGGTGATGCTGTACCGCGTCGTGCACGAGGAGGCGCAACTGCACGGCGTACCGGACGCGCTGTCCCCGCTGGTGCGGGCGTGCCTGGCGAAGGACCCGGAGGACCGGCCCAGCACCCTTCAGCTCTCGCTGCGTCTGAAGGAGATCGCCGCCCGGGAGGCGCAGGGCTTCGCGGACGTACGCCCGCCTGCCCAGCGGTCCCCGGAGTCGGACCGGCCGACCGGGAAACTCGCCGACACCTACGCCGACCAGCAGCGTGCCCAGCGTCGAACGCAGGGCACTCCCCCGCCCCGCGGCACCGCCATGCCGCGGGGCAATGGCACTCCCCGCGTACCGGGCCCCGCGCGCGACACGGCCCCGCCGCCCAGGAGCCCCGGCGGTCCGCAGAGCGGTACGACGTCGGCCCGCCCCGGGGCCCGGCCGATGCCCGGTCCCCGCACCACGCCCCGCTCGCCCAGCGGCGGCCGGCCCGCCCCGCGCGGCGGCAACGGTCGTCCGGCTCCCCGGAACACGGGGACGGGGCGGCGGCCCGCCAACCCTCAGTTGCTCCGGCAGCGGCTGTTCGTGTTCGTCGTGGTGACGCTGCTCGTGGCGCTCGGCATCGCGGCGGCCCAGGGCTGCCAGGGGCCGGACCGCGGGCTCGGCGGGGACGGGAGCGGCGGCGGGGATGTCGTGCGTCCGCAGCAGGAGCAGGTGGAGCCGGACTACGAGCCGCTGGACGAGGAGCCGATGTCCGAGCAATACGACTCGACGCTGGAGATTCCTGAATAGGAGTTCCGGCGCGGGCGCCGGTTCGGGGGGCTTGCGCGCAGTGAACGGCGTCAGAGGAACGCCGGCAGGATCCGTTCGAAGAACTCCCGGTCGCCCTCGAAGACCGGGGTCAGGGACAGGAACTCCTGCGGTGTGACCCAGCGGGCCTCGCCGACCTCGTCCGGGTCGGGCACCACGTCGCCCGTCTCGGCCCGCGCCGTCCACCAGTGCAGGCGGAAGCTGCCGTCGTCGGTCTCCGACTCCCACACCTTGGCCAGCGGTACGACGGTGAGGCCGACCTCCTCGCGGACCTCCCGGACGACGGCGTCCCGCTGGGTCTCCCCCGGCTCGATCCTGCCGCTGACGGGTTGCCAGTAGCCGGGGCGTGCGACGGCGGGGCCGCGGCGGATGGCGAGGACGCGACCCGCGCGGAGGAGGACCGCGACGATCGCCTCACCCCGGCTCAACGGCGGACTCCCTAGAGCTGGGGGCGGCCGGTGGCCACCGCGTAGAAGGCGACCGCGGCGGCCGCGCCGACGTTGAGGGAGTCGACTCCGTGGGCCATCGGGATGCGGACCCATTCGTCGGCGGCGACCAGGGCCTGGGTGGAGAGGCCGTCGCCCTCGGCGCCGAGCATCAGCGCGACCCTGTCCATGCGGTGCGGGGCGGCCTCGTCGAGGGTCTTGGCCTTCTCGTCGGGGGTGAGGGCGAGGAGGGTGAAGCCGGCCTCGCGGACCGATTCGAGGCCCTTGGGCCAGGTGTCGAGCCGGGCGTACGGCACGGAGAACACCGCGCCCATGGAGACCTTCACGCTCCGGCGGTACAGCGGGTCCGCGCAGTCCGGCGAGAGCAGGACCGCGTCCATGCCGAGGGCGGCCGCGGAGCGGAATATGGCGCCGATGTTGGTGTGGTCGTTGACCGACTCCATGACCACCACGCGGCGGGCGGTCTGGAGCAGTTCGGTCGCCGTCGGCAGCGGCTTGCGCTGCATGGAGGCGAGCGCGCCGCGGTGCACGTGATAGCCGGTGACCTGCTCGGCGAGGTCCGGGCTGACCGCGTACACCGGGGCCGGGAGCTCGTCGATGACGTCGCGCATGACATCGACCCACTTGGCGGACAGCAGCATCGACCGCATCTCGTAGCCGGCTTCCTTCGCCCGTCTGATGACCTTCTCGCCCTCGGCGATGAACAGGCCCTCGGCCGGTTCGCGCTTGCGGCGCAGTTCGACGTCGGTCAGGCCCGTGTAGTCGCGCAGGCGCGGGTCGGTGGGGTCATCGACGGTGATGAGATCGGCCACAGGGTGATACTGCCTTGTCCTGGGTGTGGTGCCAACGGTTCGGTACGGGTTGGGTTACCCGCGGTTACGCGGAAGGGTTCGGTCCGCTCGGTCCCACGTGCACGACGTCGCCGATGACGATGACCGCCGGCGGCTTCACCTCATGGTCGAGCACCGCCTGGCTCGCCGTCGCGAGAGTCGCGTCGACCCGGCGCTGAGCGGCCGTGGTGCCCTCCTGGACCAGGGCGACGGGCGTGTCCGGGGACTTGCCGTGGGCGATGAGGGTCTCGGCGACCTTCCCGATCGTGCCGACGCCCATGAGGATGACCAGCGTGCCGGTCAGCTTGGCGAGCGAGGGCCAGTCGACCAGGGAGCGCTCGTCGTCGGGGGCGATATGGCCGCTGACCACGGTGAACTCATGGGCGACGCCCCGGTGGGTGACCGGGATGCCGGCGGCGCCCGGGACCGAGATCGAACTGGAGATGCCGGGCACGACCGTGCACGGGACGCCGGCCTCGGCCAGCGCCTGGACCTCCTCCATGCCACGGCCGTAGACGAAGGGGTCGCCGCCCTTGAGGCGGACCACCGACTTGCCCTGCTTGGCGTGCTCGATCAGGGCGTTGTTGATGGCCTCCTGGGCCATGAAACGGCCGTACGGCAGCTTCGCCGCGTCGATCACCTCGACGCTGGAGGGCAGTTCGGCGAGCAGGTCGCGCGGGCCCAGGTGGTCGGTGATGACGACGTCGGCCTCGGCGAGCAGGCGGCGGCCGCGCACGGTGATCAGGTCCGGGTCACCGGGGCCGCCGCCGACGAGGGCGACGCCGGCGGTGCGGGTGCGGTGGTGCGGGGCGACGAGCGTGCCGTCGCGCAGGCCCTCGACGACCGCGTCGCGGATGGCGGCGGTGTGGCGGGGGTCGCGCCCGCGTGCGTCGGTGGTGAGGACGGCGACCGTGACGCCCTCGCTGTGGCCGGTGGCCGGGGTCCAGGCGGTGGCCGCGTCGGCGTCGTCGGAGCGGACGCACCACACGCGGTGGCGCTCGGCCTCGGCTGAGGCGGCGGTGTTGGCCTCGTGGTCGCTGGTGGCGATCAGGGCGTACCAGGCGTCCGCGAGGTCGCCGTCCTGGTAGCGGCGCCGGTGCCAGGTGACCTCGCCCGCGTCCACCATCGCCTCGACCGACGGGGTCGCCTCGGGTGACACGAGGTGGACGTCGGCGCCCGCCGCGACGAGGGCCGGGAGGCGGCGCTGGGCCACTTGCCCGCCGCCGAGGACGACGACCCGGCGGCCGGTGAGGCGGAGGCCTACGGGGTAGGCGGGGTTTACGGCCATGAGGGTGCGGCTCCCTTTTGCGGCGGCGGTGCGATGCCCTGACGTGCGGATTTTATGCTGCCGGCGGTTCTGACGGTTCGGGTGTCCGGTGGCTGGGCGACCGTGGCGACGTGACTGGGGACCCGGGGTTGCACTCCCCCGGGTCCCCAGTCACGCGGCTACTTCTCGGTGACCCCGGCCGAGTCGAAGGTCGCCACCTCGTGCATCGCCCTCGCGGTGCTCTGCACCAGCGGCAGCGCGAGCAGGGCGCCCGTGCCTTCGCCGAGGCGGAGGTCGAGGTCGACCAGGGGGCGCAGGCCCAGCTTGTTGAGGGCGGCCACGTGGCCGGGCTCGGCGCTGCGGTGGCCCGCGATGCATGCCGCGAGGACCTCGGGGGCGATGGCGCGGGCCACCAGGGCGGCGGCACCGGCGCTGACGCCGTCGAGGATCACCGGCGTACGCAGCGACGCGCCGCCCAGCAGGAGGCCGACGAGCGCGGCGTGTTCGAAGCCGCCGATCGCGGCGAGGACACCGATGGGGTCGGCCGGGTCGGGCTGGTGGACCTCGATCGCGCGGCGCACGACCTCGGTCTTGCGGGCCAGCGTCTCGTCGTTGATGCCGGTGCCGCGGCCGGTGACCTCGGCGGCATCCGCGCCCGTGAAGACGGAGATCAGGGCGGCCGACGCGGTCGTGTTGGCGATGCCCATCTCGCCGGTCAGCAGCGCCTTGTTGCCGGCGGCCACCAGGTCGCGGGCGGTCTCGATGCCGACCTCGATGGCCTGCTTGGCCTCCTCGCGGGTCATCGCGGGGCCGGTCGTCATGTCCGAGGTGCCCGCGCGGACCTTGCGGGGCAGCAGGCCCGGGGTGGCCGGGAGGTCGGCCGCGACACCGACGTCGACGACGCACACCTCGGCGCCCACCTGGCCTGCGAAGGCGTTGCAGACCGCGCCGCCGCCGAGGAAGTTGGCGACCATCTGGGCCGTCACCTCCTGCGGCCAGGGGGTGACGCCCTGGGCGTGCACGCCGTGGTCACCGGCGAAGATCGCGACGGCCGCGGGCTCCGGGATCGGCGGCGGACACTGGCGCGAGAGCCCGGAGAGCTGCGCGGAGATGATCTCCAGCATGCCGAGCGCGCCGGCCGGCTTCGTCATCCGCTTCTGCCGCTCCCAGGCCTCGCCGAGCGCCTTGGCGTCCAGCGGGCGGATCTGGGCGACAGTCTCGGCGAGCAGGTCGTGCGGCTCCTCGCCGGGCAGGGCACGGCGGCCGTACGTCTCCTCGTGCACGACCCAGGACAGCGGGCGGCGCTTGGACCAGCCGGCCTGAAGCAGCTCGGGCTCGTCCGGGAACTCGTCGACGTAGCCCACGCACAGGTAGGCGATGACCTCCAGGTGCTCGGGCAGCCCCAGCGTGCGGACCATCTCACGCTCGTCGAAGAAGCTGACCCAGCCGACGCCGAGGCCCTCGGCGCGCGCGGCGAGCCAGAGGTTCTCGACCGCGAGCGCGGCGGAGTACGGCGCCATCTGCGGCTGGGTGTGCCGGCCGAGGGTGTGGCGGCCGCCGCGGGTCGGGTCGGCGGTGACGACGATGTTCACCGGGGTGTCGAGGATGGCCTCGATCTTCAGTTCCTTGAACTGCTTCGCGCGGCCCTTGGGGAGGGACTTGGCGTACGCGTCGCGCTGGCGCATCGCCAGCTCGTGCATGGTGCGCCGGGTGTCCGCGGAGCGGATGACGACGAAGTCCCAGGGTTGCGAGTGCCCGACGGAGGGCGCCGTGTGGGCGGCCTCCAGGACCCGGAGCAGTACCTCGTGCGGGATCGGGTCGCTGCGGAAGCCGTTGCGGATGTCGCGGCGCTCGCGCATGACCTTGAGGACGGCCTCGCGTTCGGCGTCGTCGTAGGCGGGCGCCGCCGGACCGGCGGGCTGTCGTGTTTCCTCGACCACGGCCGTGCTCTCTTCCGCCTGCTCTTCCTGGTCTTCCTGATCGGCGGCCCTGGTGTCCAGGTCCTCCGCGTGCTGTACGAGTTCGGGGTCGCCGTCGCGGGGTGCGGGCACCGTGGCGACGGGGCCCGGCCCCTCCGCCACCGGCAGCACGATCGGCTGCGGCGGGGTCGGGGCGAGGTGCGGGGTGGTCGGCACCGAGCCCTCGACCTGCACGAACTGGCCCAGGGACTGATCGGGTGCGAGCCCCTGGGGGATGCCGCCCGGCAGAACGGCGACGGCCTCGCCGGGCGCGGTGGGCTCGACGGCCGGTTGCGCCGGGTCGGCGAGCTGCACGGGGTGGGCCTGGGTCCGGAGCTGCGGTCCTGCGGGTTGGGCGACGAACGCCTCGGGAGTCTCGGCCGGTACGCCCTCCACCGGGGCCGCGTGGGATTCGGCGGCATCCGGGACGACGGCTGCGGCGAGCGGCTGCGGAGTCACGACCGGCTCGGCGACGCCGTCCTGGGTCTGCGGGGCGTCGGGGAGGGGGGCCGACGGGGCGACGGCGACTGCCGGGTCCGCGGCGGGCGCGGGATCCTCCACGAGGGCTTCCGTTTCGGCGGCCGGCGCGCCGGCGGCCGCGGCCTGTGCCAGGGCGTCGGCGTCGCAGTTCACCGGAACGCCGTCCTGCGCCGGCAGTTGCTGGGCCTGCGCGAGGTCGGGGTTCGGGACGGCTTCGGGTGCCTGCGCCTGCTGCGGCTCCTGAGCCGGCAGCTCGACCGGAGCGACGGGGTCGCCCTGCTGGGCGGGCTGGTCCGCGTCCGTGGGCTGCGGGGCCGTCGCTTCGGCGGCTACGACCGCGGGGGCGCCGTCGGCGGGCGTGGCACCGGCGTCGGCCGGCTGCGGGGCCGGTGCGACCTGCTCCGCGTCCGCGAGGTGGAGGGCCTGAGAGGCATCCGGGAGGGCCTGGCCGGCCTCGGGGTGCTGAGCTGCTTCGGGAGCCTGGGCGGCCTCCGGGAACTGAGCGGCTTCGGGAGCCTGCGCGGCCTCCGGGAACTGAGCGGCCTCGGGCGGCAGCGCTGCCTCGGGAGAGGAAACGGCCTGCGGGGCGAGAGGCTCGGCGAGCTGCGCGGGGGCCTCGGCGGATACGGGGGCTACGGCGTCGGGCGCCTGGGCGGCCTCGGGGGTGAGGGTGCCGGGGACCTGCGCGGCGTCGGGGGTGAGGGCGCCGGGAACCTGCGCGGCTTCCGGAGCGAGGGTGCCGGGGACCTGCGCTTCCGGAGCGGAGGCGCCGGGAACCTGGGCGGCCTCGGGAGCGAGCGCGCCGGGAGCCTGGGCGTCAGGGGCATAAGCCTCGGGAAGCGGCTGGCTCTGCGGGGCGAGGGCGTCGGCCATGTGGTCGGCCTCAGCGGCGGGAGCTTCAGCAACCGGGGCGGTCTCAGCAGCAGGGGCTTCAGCGACCTGAGCGATATCCCCGGCAGCGCCTTCGGCAACCTGGCCGGCATCAGCGACCGCGTCGCCGGAAACCGCGGCCGCCTCGGCCGCGGGCGCCTCGGAAGGCTGGGCGACCTCAGGCATGGAGCCTTCAGCGACCTGCGCCGCCTCGGTGACCGCAACGGCCTCGCCGACGGGCGCCTCCCCGGACACGAGCGGCTCGGCAGCCTCCGGAGTCCCAGGAACCTCGGCAACCCCAGCGGCCTCGGCACCCTCGGCGCCCTCGGCACCGACCGGAACCTGCCCGATCCCAGCTCCACCCTCCGACGCCTCACCAGCGCCCGGAACCTGTCCGCCGTCCCCGCCGGGCATGGGCCCACCAGCCGGCACGGCCACGCTCACCGGCGCGGCGTCGGCGGCCGGGGACTCGCCACCACCTGCGACAGGCGCGACCGGGTCACCCCCAGAAGCGGGCACAACCCCCGCACCCTCGCCGGCACCCGGGACAGCCCCGCCCCCGGCGACCTCCGCGGCACCCGAGGCCACCGGCCCCTGTGCGCCGTCCTGACCGGGCACCGCCTCGGCGACCGGCGAGACGTCGACGGCCGACGGCTCCTGTCCGGCGTACATGCTCTCCTGCGGAGCGGGCGCGGCGACCCGAGCCACCGCCGCCTGTGCCACGCCGACGGGCTGCTCGGTGGGAACAACCGTTTCGGCAGCCGACGCCTCGGCGCCCGACCGTCCGGGGACCGGAGCCTGGCCGGGGGCGCCCCAGGGCGCCGCGGGCTGCGGGACCGTGGCGTCGGGGTATTCGGGGCCCGACGGGACCGCGCCGGCCTGGCGGACCGGTGTGCCGACGGCACCGCGGTCGGCGAGGGAGCGGACCGGGCTGGCGGAGGCGTCCGGGATGGGCGGCCCGAGGTGCAGGGGGCGGCGCGGGGTGATCGGCGGGATCGGCGACGTGGGAGCCGTCGGGCCGGGGAGGCGGACGCCGGTGAGGTCGACCGAACCGCTGTCGCGGCCGGACATCTCGTGCGGGCCCGGCTCGTGCAGGGCCTCGACGACCGGTTCCGGCGTGGGCGGGACGACCTCGTTGCCCCAGGCACCCTGGGTGCCCGGCATCAGCAGGTCTTCGTCCTCGGCGGTGGTCTCGGAGAGGTAGGTGTACGTACCGTGCGCCGCGGGGGCGCCCGGCTGCTCCACCGTGCCTGCGCTCTCCGGCAGTCCCTCGCCCGGGACCTGGCCGGTGTCGGTCATGCGTACCCCTCGCCCATCGGTTAGTGCTTATACGACCAGCTCACCGGGAACGGCGCACCGACCGCCCCCGCAGTGAAGAACGAGCGTGCTTGCCCAGCGGCACGAACGACCCGTCCCAAAAAGGCGACAAAGCCATTGAGTGGCATTGTCGTGGTCATTCGTCCGTCGCGACAGCTTGATCCGCGACAGGCCGATGTGGACTGCGCCACGTTGCGCGTCCTCCGGTTTCGCCGTACCACACCCACCCCAAACGGGGCATGTTTTTCCGGACATTGACCGACGAAGTGCCGGGCGACCGAGTGCGGTACAACGATCGGCCAGCCTACCGCGCGCGGTACGACAACAGGATCACGGGGACGGGTGGACGGTCACGCCGTGCGATCGGCCGGTGTCCGCCCGTCGCCCGACCGCCGTTCCTCAACGAGGCGCTGAGCGCGGTCCCAACTGCCCGGTGAGCAGGAAGGCGACACTGCGCTCGCGCTCCGTCCAGGCCCGTGTGTCGAGTTCGACGGACTGGAGGAGGGAGCACTCGACGTCGTAGCCGTGTTCGGTGAGGCCGCGGCCGATGAGTTCGGCGTCGTCGCGGGTCGCGGCGTGCGTGACGATGCACTGCGGGCGCCGGTCGGCGACGGCGGAGACGACGGCCGCTCCCCCGCCGCCTACACGGACGACGTCCGGCTCGGGGAGGTTCTCCAGGACGTGCGGGGCGGCGCCGTGGACGATCTGGAGCTGGACCCCGAAGGCACGCGCGTTGGCCTCGGTGCGGGTGCAGGCCTGCGGGTCGCGGTCGACGGCGATGACGGCGGCGCCGGCCCGGGCGGCCTCGGTGGCGAAGGCGCCGCTGGCACAGCCGATGTCCCACACGAGGTCGCCGACGCGCGGGCCGAGCCGGGCGAGTTGGGCGGCGCGCAGCGGTTCGAGTTCGCTCTCACTCATGAGCCCGCCGTAGGACTCCGCGGGCAGCGTCCGGCCGCGCGGTCCCGCGCCCGGGTCGCGTCCGGTGATCCAGCCACCGCCTTCCGTGGCGCCGACCGGGCCGCCGATGACGATGACGACGTTCGGGTCGCGCCAGGTGTGGTCGGCGGCCTTGTCGGAGGTGACGACGGTGACCTGTTCCCGGTCGGTGCCCAGTTCCTCGCAGATCACGAAGGTTCGGTGGACGCCTTCAAGGAGCAGGCCGAGTTCGGCCGGGCCCGCGCCGGGTGAGGTGAGGACGGCGACCTTGGTGTGGGCGCGGCACACATTCACCGCGCGTCGCAGGGTGCGGGGGTGTGCGACGACCACCTGCGCGTCGTCCCACGGCATGCCGGCGCGGGCGAAGGCGGCGGCGACCGAGGAGACGCCGGGCACGACCTCGACCTCCAGGCCGAATTCGGGCGCGCGCAGGGTCCGTACGACGCCGAAGAAGCCGGGGTCGCCGTCGGCGAACACCACCGCCGTGCCTCGATGACCGGCGATGCGGCGGGCGGCGAGGGCGACGCTGCCGAGGCGGATGCGCTCGGCGTTGGGCGGCACCTCGGGGAGCGCCAGGTGGTGGGCGGCACCGGCCACGAGCGTGGCGGCGCCCAGGGCGGAGCGGGCCGCGGCGGTCAGCGGCGAGCCGTCCCAGCCGATCACCGTGACGCGGTCGGCCATCGTCGTCAGTCTCCAGGGTTTTCGCAGGTCGTCATGGGGCGTCCCGAGGGGCAGGCTCCGTGAGGGTACCTGGTCGCCGGTTCGGCACCGCTCGTGCCGGTGGGTTCGTTTTTCGTCAGTTCCACTCGCCGAAGGAGGTGAAGCCGCCGCTGTCGGCCAGTTGGTCCCCGGCGCCATCGAGGTCCTCCGGCAGCAGGCTCCACACGATGAAGTCGGTGCGTACGTCGGCCCAGGTGCCGTCGTCCGTGCGGACGTGCGCTATGCACGCGCCCCGCAGGACGCCCTCGCTGATGCAGCCGATCTTCTGGGCGACCTGCTGGGAGGCGGTGTTGTCGGCGGCCGTGCGCAGCTCGATGCGCTCGAACTTCTGGTCGGTGAACAGCCATTGGGCGGTGGCGAGAGCGGCCTCGGAGGCGTAGCCCTCGCCGCGGGCCCAGGGGGCGACGATGTACGACAACTCGGTGGCGCGCACATGCCAGTTCGTCTTCGTCAGTTGGACGACGCCGACCAGGCGCTGGGTGAGGAACTCGGTGACGGCGAGGTCGAGTCCGCGGCCGGACTCTCGCTCCGTCGGGGCGTACTCGGCGATCCAGGTGCGGGCGCCCTCCTCGGTGAAGGGCTGCGGGACGTCGGTCCAGGCGCCGACCTGTTCGTCGTTCATCATCTCGGCGAGCGCGGGCACGTCGTCCTCGTCGAGGGGACGCAGCACCAACCGCTCCGTGCTGATGGAGATGTTGGGGAAGGTGCTAGTCATGCGACGCTCCGTAACCTTCGACGAACGTTCAAGGCCTGCTGAACTGCCCAGCATGCAGCATGAAAGCACTGAACTGCACCACGGGGCCCACACCAAGTGAAGGAGTGGACCCCGTGCGTGGCGATACGCGTCAAACGCACCGTCAGATACCGGTTGACCTCTTAGAACGCCGCGACGACCGCGCCGTCGTACTTGTCCGCGATGAACTTCTTCACCTCGGGCGAGGTCAGCAGCTTGGCGAGCTTCTCGACGCGCGGGTCGTCCTCGTTGCCCTTCTTCACGGCGAGGAAGTTGCCGTAGGGGTTGTCCTTGGGCGACTCGGCGGCGAGGGCGTTCTTGGCCGGGCTGAGGTCGGCCTCGAGCGCGTAGTTGCCGTTGATGACCGCGGCGTCGACGTCGCTGAGAGAGCGCGGCAGTTGGGCCGCCTCCAGCTCCTTGAACTGAAGGTTCTTCGGGTTGGAGGCGATGTCCTTCGGGGTCGCTTCGTAGCCGACGCCCGCCTTGAGCTTGATCACGCCGTTGGCTTCGAGCAGCTTGAGCGCGCGGGCCTCGTTGGTGGTGTCGTTCGGCAGGGCGACGGTGGCGCCCTTCTTCAGGTCCGTCAGCTTCTTGACGCCCTGGGAGTACACGCCGAGCGGCTCCAGGTGCACCGTGGCGTTCGGCACGGCGACGATGTCGGTGCCGTTCTTCTTGTTGAAGTCGTCCAGGTACGGCTGGTGCTGGAAGTAGTTGGCGTCGACCTCACCCTGCTGGACGGCCGTGTTCGGCGTCACGTAGTCGGTGAACTCCTTGACCTCGAGTTCGAGGCCGGCCTTCTTCGCGAGGTTGTCCTTGATGTAGGTGAGGATCTCGCCCTGCGGGGTCGGCGTGGCGGCGACCTTCAGCGGGGCGCTCGCGTCGGAACCGGAGTCCTTGTCCGAGCCGCAGGCGGAGAGTCCGAGGGTGAGGGCTCCGGCGGCGAGGACGGCAGTGGTGATCTTGGCGGTGTTACGCACGAAAAGTGCCTTTCCTTAATGGTGGTGCAACCCCGTGGTGGTGTTACGGGGAGTTCTGGGGGTCAGACGGTCTTGCTGGTGGCCGTGGAGGCCTTCAGCAGCCGCAGCTTCGGCGCCGGGCCCGACTGGCCGCCGCGGCGGTGCAGGGAGCGGGCCGCGTAGTCGCCGGCTGACTGGATGAGGGAGATGACGACGGCGAGGATCGCGACGGTGATCCACATCAGCTCGGTCTCGAAGCGCTGGAAGCCGTAGCGGATGGCGATGTCGCCGAGGCCGCCCGCGCCGACCGTGCCGGCCATGGCCGAGTAGCCGATGAGGGCGACGATCGTGGTCGTGGTGCTGGCGATGACGGACGGCAGGGACTCGGGCACGAGAACCTTGCGCACGATGGTCCAGGTGTTGCCGCCCATCGACTGCACGGCCTCGACGAGGCCGCCGTCCACTTCGCGGACAGCCGTCTCGACCAGGCGCGCGAAGAACGGGATGGCGCCGATGGCCAGGGGCACGATGGCGGCCTCGCGGCCGATGGTCGTGCCGGTGACCCACCGCGTGAAGCTCATCAGCGCGACCATCAGGATGATGAACGGCATGGACCGGGCTACGTTCACGATCTGCCCGATGACCTTGTTCGCGAGGACGTTCTGGAGCAGGCCGCCCCGGTCCGTGAGGACCAGGAGGATGCCGAGCGGGAGACCGCCGACGACGGCGATCAGGGTGGACCAGCCGACCATGTAGAGGGTGTCCCAACACGCCTGCTCCAGCAGGGGCTGCATCTCGGCCCAGGTCACTTGGCACCTTCCTTCAGCAGAACGGGCTCCTGGCCCAGTACGTCGATCTGCAGGCCCTGTTCGCGCAGGAAGCCGATCGGCACGACGTTGTCCTCGTAGCGGCCCGGCAGTTCGATGCGCATCCGGCCGACCTGGAGGCCGCCGACGGTGTCGATGGCGGCGCCGAGGATCGAGATGTCGATGTTGTAGGTGCGCGAGAGCTGGGAGATGACCGGCTGGGTGGCGGCCTCGCCGTGGAAGGTGACGTCGACGACGGTGCGGTCGTCGCCGGATGCCTCGCCGCCCACCGGGAAGAGCGCGGAGGCGAGTTCCGAGCCGGGGGTGGCGAGCAGTTCGCTGACCGTGCCGGACTCGACGATGCGGCCGTTCTCCATCAGCGCGGCCGAGTCGCAGATCGACTTCACGACGTCCATCTCGTGGGTGATGAGCAGGACGGTCAGGCCGAGCTGCCGGTTGAGGTCGCGCAGCAGCTTGAGGATGGAGCGGGTCGTCTCCGGGTCGAGAGCGCTGGTGGCCTCGTCGGAGAGCAGCACCTTGGGGTCGCCGGCCAAGGCGCGGGCGATGCCGACGCGCTGCTTCTGGCCGCCGGAGAGCTGGGCAGGGTAGGCCCTGGCCTTGTCGGCGAGTCCGACGAGGTCGAGCAGTTCGAGCGCCTTGCGGGAGCGCTCCTTGCCCGACTGGCCGAGGATTTCGAGCGGCAGCTCGACGTTGTCCTGGACCGTCCGGGAGGACAGCAGGTTGAAGTGCTGGAAGACCATGCCGATACGGCTGCGCGCCCGGCGCAGTTCCTTGCCGGCCCGGGGACCGCGGCCCGCGAGGGCGGTGAGGTCCTGTCCGGCGACGGTCACCGTGCCGGCGGTGGGGCGCTCCAGCAGGTTGACGCAGCGGATGAGCGAGGACTTGCCGGCGCCGGACTGGCCGATGACGCCGTACACCTCGCCTTCGCGGACGTGCAGATCGACGCCGTCGAGGGCGGTGACCTCTCGGCCGCGCGAGCGGTAGACCTTGGTCAGGCCCGTTGTGGTGATCACTGGGGGTTTTCCGTCACTGTCGAGTACGCGGGCATGGGTGTGCCCCGGTACGGGAGGAAGGATGTGCGCGGGCACTGTGGTCACGTACGGCGAACGGCGTACGGACATGCCACGGCGGCTGCTTCGGGGCTCCCCCACTCTCGGCTTCGCTCGAGCGGGGGGACCCCCACGGCTCAGGGAGTGGTGCGGGGGCCCTCTAGAAGGCGCACATTCGACACATACAACGAGCACCGGGCGTCATGGTCGCCTCGGTCGCAAGGGTGCGGTCGCTCGTCGTGGTCATGCGATCAGTAAACCAGACTCACGGTCCTTACCGGCCGCCGCTGTCCGCATTCTGGACAGCGGCGGACAGCTCTCAGCCGCGGCGGAGGATCTCCACGGCGTCGGCGCTGACCAGCGCGGACAGGGCGGAGAGGTCCGGTACGACGAGGTCGGCGTCGACCTCGTGAGCCTGATGGGTTGTGGTCAACGCCACGGTGATCATGCCGGCGGCGCGTCCGGCCGCGAGACCGGCGGGGGCGTCCTCGAACACGACGCAGTCGGCCGGGTCGACGCCCAGTTCGCGGGCGGCGAGGAGGTAGGGCTCGGGGTCGGGCTTGCCGCGGGTGATGTCGTCGGCGGTGATCATCGTCTTGGGGAGGATGCCGACGGCGTCGAGCCGGGCCTCGGCGAGGCGGCGGGTGGCGGAGGTGACGACGGCCCAGCGGTCGGCGGGCAGCGAGTCGAGGAACGTCTTGGTGCCGGGCAGCAGTTGCACGCCGTCGTTCGGTACGTCCTCGACCTCCATCGTCTCGATGCGCGCGAGGGCCTCCGGCACGACGTCGGCGGGCAGCAGCTCGGCGACTATCTCGACGGCCGGACGTCCGTGCAGCTCGACCCTGCCGAACTCCTCCGTGATGCCGTAATCCTCGGCCCACCGCGCCCAGCAGCGGTCCACGGAGGCGAGGGAGGAGACGAGGGTGCCGTCGTTGTCGAACAGGAGGGCTTGTGCACGGATCTTCATGTCCCCGACCCTACGGTGCCGCCCGGGGGCGGCCTCATCAGTCCTTTTGGACCGTAATAGGCTCGCCGCATGTTTGATGCCCTGACGCTGGTGACCGGGGTCGCCGCGCTGTTGCTCGCCGCCTGGTGCGGCTGGGCGGCCTACCGTGACCAGCCGACCAAGGACTGGCACTTCATCGGGATGGCCGTGGTGACGGTGCTGGCCCTGGTGCAGCTCGTGGTCGGGATCGTGCTGCTGGCGCGGGGCGAGAAGCCGGAGCAGGGCACGACGATCTTCGTGGCGTATCTGCTGGGGGCGTTCGCGTGCGTTCCGGCCGCGGGCTTCATGTCGCTTGCCGAGCGGTCCAAGTGGGGCTCGGTGACGGTCGCGGCCGGCGGTGTGGTGCTGGCCGTGCTGGAGGTACGGCTCTATGACATCTGGGGAGGCTGAGGTGGCCGTGACCGAGGACGAGCCGACGCGGCTGATCAGCGGACCCGGGGTGCTGCTGGTGTGGCTGTACGGCGTGATGGTCGTCGGGGCCGTGTCGCGGTCGGCGTACCAGATCGCGACGGAGTTCGACCGGGCGCCGCTCGCGTACTCGCTCTCCGCAGTGGCCGGGGTGGTGTACGGGTTCATCACGTACACGCTCGTCAGGGGTGGCGAGAAGGCCCGCAGGGCGGCGCTGGTGTGCTGCGCCGCGGAGTTGCTGGGCGTGCTGACGATCGGCACGTGGACGTTGGTCGAGCCGTCGGCGTTCCCCGACGCGACCGTATGGTCGGACTACGGCATGGGGTACCTCTTCATCCCCGTACTGCTGCCCTTGTCAGCGATCTACTGGCTGCGGAAAGCACGTGCGCAGCACGGGGGTGCCGCCTGAGCTCGTCAGGCGGCCGCGGGCCCGTGGTGGCTGGTCGCGCAGTTCCCCGCGCCCCTTGGGGGCGTTGCCGTCACGCCGTTGCCGCGTACGCCCCCGCTGCCTTCTCCAGGACGATCATCGGGACGCCGTCGGCGCCCTTGGACGTGCCCACCGCCTCGTAGCCCACCTTGCGGTACAGGCGGAGGTTGCCCTCGCTGCGGTGGCCGGTCTCCAGGCGGAACCTCTTGGCGCCACGCTGCTCGGTCAGGGCCGCTTCCGCCGCGCGCAGGAGCCTCGCGCCGATGCCGTGGCCCTGGAGGCGGGGGTGGACGCAGAGCTTGCCGATGGCGGCGGCGCCTTCCGCGGTGACGCTGCCGCGCACCGAGCCGACCACCTCCTCGCCGAGCCGTGCCACGAAGACGCAGTCCGCGACCACCTCGGCCCGGACCGAGTCCAGGGTTTGAACGAGCGGGTCGATGCGGTAGTTGCCATACAGCGCCGCTTCGCTCTGGAAGCACAGGTACTGCAACCTGAAGATCTGCTCCGCGTCCTGCTCGGTCGCCGCAGAAATGGTCACGCTCATGCCCATGTGCGCACGCCTCCCGCTCACCTGATCGCCTGTCGTTCCTCACTCCTATCCCCGCGCACTGCGGGCCGCAACCTCCGGTGTCAGCAATCTGCGCAGACATCCCAGGCATCTGGAACGTTCCGGGCCGAGACTGCCCTGTGAGATACCCAACTCCCCCGCGATTTCCCGGTATGTCAGGTCGTTCGGGGAGAGGAGCGCCTCCACGAGCCGGGGGCAGCGGCCGGGCAGCCGGCGGACCGCTTCGCGCAGGGCCCGGTGGCGGGCGGCGGCGAGGGCGAGGTGTTCCGGGTCGTGGCGGTCGGAGTCGGCGGCGGGCTCGCTGTCGTAGGGCTGTTCCCTTCGTGTCGTACGGCGGCTGCGGCGGGCCTCGGAGCGAACGGCCCTGCGCAGCCAGCCCTGCGGGTCGACGGGCGGACCGTCCGAGTCGAGGCGTTCCAGGAGGCGGAGCCAGACCGCCTGTTCCAGGTCGCCCGGCTCCGCTCCGGAGGCGGGTGCCTCGGCATGGGCCTCCGCGGCGAGCAGTGGGCGCAGGGCGGCAACCAGGTCGTGCGTCATATGCGGCACGACGCGGCCGCCCGGGCAGGAGGTTGCCCGGGCGGCCGACGGTCACCCCAATCGGGGCGGGGGCCTCAGCCGTTGACGAAGTCCTCGCGGGCCAGCAGGCCCGTGTCGGGGTTGTCGGTGAAGACACCGTCGATGCCCGTCGCGAAGTACGTCTTGTAGGCGCCGAAGACGTCGCCGTAGGCGTCCGCGTCGGTGCCCTTGCGGAAGTTCGCGGGGAGGAAGGGGTTCTCGTTGCGCATCGTGTAGGGGTGCAGGATCAGGCCGACCTTGTGGGCGTCCGCCACCAGCGTGGTGGGCGTGGTGAGGTTGCCGGCGGCGTCCTTCGGGATGACCAGGTCCAGGGTGGGGCCGATGCCCTGGGCGTAGGAGGCGATCTCCCTGAGGCCGGCCGGCTTGATCAGGTCGGCGACGGTACGCGGGTCACCCGTCTCGACGAAGTCCCAGGGGCGGGTGGTCGCGCCGGAGAGCAGGACCACCAGCGGGTTGTCGATCAGCTTGTTCAGCCGCTGGATGCTGGTCGGCTCGAAGGACTGGACGATGACCGGCGAGTTCCGCCTGTCGCGGCCGTACTTGTGCAGGACCTTGGCGAGCCGCTCCTCCAGGGCGAGGCCCTGCTTGCGGAAGTAGGTGGGGTGCTTGAGCTCGGGGTAGATCCAGACCTGCTTGCCGCGCTTGCGGGTCTGCTCGTCCTGCCACCTCAGGACCTCTTCGAAGGTCGGGATCTCCCAGCGACCGTTGTAGAGGGTGTTGTGCGGGCGGTTGGCCGGGATGCGCTCGGTCGCGCGCAGGGTCTTCAGCTCGGCGAGCGTGAAGTCCTCGGTGAACCAGCCGGTGGTGGCGACGCCGTCGAGGGACTTCGTCCTCTTGCGGTCGGCGAACTCGGGGTGGTCCGCGACGTCGGTGGTGCCGCCGATCTCCGGCTCGTGCCGGCAGACGAGATGGCCGTCCTTGGTGGGCACCAGGTCGCCCGCCTCGACGATGTCGGCACCCATGTCCAGGGCGAGCTGGTAGGAGCCGAGGGTGTGCTCGGGCCGGTAGCCGCTGGCGCCGCGGTGGCCGATGATCGTCGGCTTGGGCAGGCTCTTCACTCCACCGCCGCCCCCGTGCCGGGCCTCCGCCGCCCTCGCCGTACCGGACAGCCCGAGGACCGCGCTGCCCGCGCCGAGCACAGCCGCGCCGAGAAGCATCCGCCGTCCGGTCACGGCCGTCTGCTCGTTCTCCTGGGTTCCCATGAGCGCCCTTCCTGCCTTCTCCTCATCGATGCGGGCCGATCGTAGGTGCGCGTCCATGACAGGGGGGAGACCTCGGGCGTAACTCGCGGGGGACTCCGGATGTCGCATGAGAAAGACGAGGTGACGGCGCGTCGGATTCATCGCGGAGCCGCTGGGCACCCGCACAGGGTGTCCGTGAGCGATGTCCGTCACATCATTGCTCCCGTGTTACCGACGGTCGACGGCGGGTCACCGCAGGTAAACGTACGTCAACGGCGAGTAAGACCTCGGTGAAGTCGGCCTACCCGATGTGCGGGATCCCCTGAACCGCGAGTATCGTCCTCACCTGCACAGACTTATACGAATCCCTTGACACCGGAGGGCCCGTTGTCCCGCTTCGCGCTCATCAAGGCAGTGCTCGGACCGATCATGCGCCTGATGTTCCGCCCACAGGTGGAAGGCGCGGAGCACATCCCGGGCGACGGTCCGGTCATCCTGGCCGGCAACCACCTCACGTTCATCGACTCGATGATCCTTCCGCTGGTCTGCGACCGTCAGGTCCTGTTCATCGGCAAGGACGAGTACGTCACCGGCAAGGGCTTCAAGGGCCGCCTGATGGCCTGGTTCTTCACCGGCGTCGGCATGATCCCGGTCGACCGGGACGGCGGCCGGGGCGGCGTCGCGGCGCTGATGACCGGGCGCCGGATCCTGGAGGAGGGCCAGGTCTTCGGCATCTACCCCGAAGGCACGCGCTCGCCCGACGGGCGGCTGTACCGGGGTCGCACCGGCATCGCACGCCTGACCCTGATGACCGGGGCGCCGGTCGTGCCCTTCGCCATGATCGGCACGGACAAGATCCAGCCGGGCGGGGCGGGCATGCCGCGGCCGCGCAAGGTGACGGTGCGGTTCGGTGAGGCGATGGAGTTCTCCCGGTACGAGGGCATGGACCGGGACCGCTATGTGCTGCGGGCGGTGACCGACTCCGTGATGGCGGAGGTCATGCGGCTGTCGGGGCAGGAGTACGTGGACATGTACGCGAGCAAGGCCAAGGAAGCGGCGTAGCTCCGCTGGTTCGGCCGGCCGGGGTTCGAGGGACTGCCGGCTGTCGGTCGGCTGCGGGTCCGTTGTGGCTTGTCGCGCCCACGCGGCGGAGCCGCACATCGATACAGCCCCGCGCCCCTTTGGGGCGCTGCTCAGGCGGGCCGCTCGGTGTAGCTCCGCTGGTTCGGCCGGTTCGTGGGACCGCCTGTCGTCGGTCGGCTGCGGGGCCGTCGTGGCTTGTCGCGCCCACGCGGCGGAGCCGCACATCGATACAGCCCCGCGCCCCTTTGGGGCGCCACTCGGGCGGGCCGCTCCTTCGGCGGCCCGCCGTTCGTGTGCTCCGCTACGAAGCGGCGTTCTCCAGGCGTTGGCCTCGTAGGAGGAACCATGCCGCCACCGCCGCCGCCAGCAGGACCGCCGCGCCCGCGCCTGCGGCGATCGCCAGGCCGTCCACGAATGAACTGCGGGCCGCGTCCAGCATCGCCTCGGACGTCTGCGCCGGCATGGCCGCCGCCGCCTCCACCGCGCCGCCCAGTGACTCGTGGGCCTCTGCCGGGGTGCCCGTCGGGCCGGTGAAGTCCCGGTAGACGCCGGTCACGATCGAGCCGAGCACCGCGATGCCGAGCGCCGCACCCAGCTCGTACGCCGTCTCCGACACCGCGGACGCCGCGCCCGCCTGCTCCTTCGGTACGGAGGAGAGGATCACGTCGGACGTCACCGTGAAGGAGAAGCCCGCGCCGACGCCGACGACCAGAAGGGCCGCGCCGAGCAGCGGGTAGCCCGTGGAGCCGTCGATCACCGTGAGCACGGCCAGGGCGAGGCCGATCGCCGCGAGACCGCCGGAGACCACGGCCCGAACCGAGAAGCGGCGCGCGACGCGACCGGCGATCAGACCCGCCACGACCGCGCCGATCGCGGCGGGCAGTTCGGCGAGACCCGCCTCGAACGGACCCCTGCCCTGCACGAGTTGCAGGAACTGGGAGAGGAAGAAGACCAGACCGGACAGGCCGAGGATGGTCAGCAGGTCGGCCAGGACCGCGCCGCTGAAGCCGCGCCTGCGGAACAGCCGCATGTCCAGCAGCGGGGTCGGAAGCGTGAGCTGGCGGCGTACGAAGCCGTACAGCGCGCCCGCGCCGAGCAGGCCCGTGGCGAGCGTGACCCATGTGAAGCCGTGGGAGGCCGCCTCCTTGACGGCGTACACGACGGCGATCATGCCGACGAGCGACAGGACGACGCTGATGAGGTCCCACGGGCCGGGACTCGGGTTCCGTGATTCGGGCAGCAGCTTGATGCCGACGAGGACCAGGACCACCATCACCGGCAGGTTGATCAGGAAGACCGAGCCCCACCAGAAGTGTTCGAGCAGGAACCCGCCGACGATCGGGCCGACCGCCGTACCGGCGGACGCGGTCGCGCCCCAGATGCCGATGGCGAGGCTGCGCTCACGCGGGTCGTGGAAGAGGTTGCGGATCAGGGCGAGGGTCGCCGGCATCAGGGTCGCGCCCGCGACACCGAGCAGGGCCCGGGCGACGATCATCATCTCCGGTGTCGTCGCATACGCGTTGAGCACGGATATCGCGCCGAACGCCGTGGCGCCGACGAGCAGGATCCGCTTGCGGCCGATGCGGTCGCCGAGGCTGCCCATCGAGACGAGCAGACCCGCGATCACGAAGGAGTAGACGTCGCCTATCCACAGGAGCTGGTTGCCGGAGGGCTTCAGGTCCTCGCTGATGTAGGGGGTCGCAAGGCCGAGGACGGTCGCGTCGACGGCCACCAGCAGCACGGCGAGCACGAGGACGGACAGCGCCAGCCAGCGACCGGGGCGCTTCGTCACCGCCTCGGTCGTCTCCCCCAAGCTCTCGGCTTCGCTCGAGCAGGGGGGACCCCCATGCTGCAGGGTGCTGGTCATGATTCCTCTCTCCGGATTGCGCCGCCGAGCAGCAGCTCGACGATCATGTGGGTGAAGTCGTTGCGGGCGACCCGGCCCTCGGCGACCGCCCAGGCTCCCGAACCGAGCAGGCCGTAGAGCGCCTCGGTGAGCCACAGGGGGCTGAGGTCGATGCGGAACTCGCCGCTTTGCTGGCCGCGTCGGAAGAGCGCGGCGATGCGTTCGTCGATGCGCGCCCAGCCCGCGTTCTGCTGCTCGCCCTCGAAGAGCTGGTTCTCCGTGTAGAGGAAGGCGAGCAGTCCGGCCGAGGGCTCGATCTCGCGGACCAGCCGGTGCACGGCGTCGCGTGCCGCTCCCTCGTCCAGGCGGGCGGCGTCCAGCGCGGCCTCGCACTCGGCGATGCCCAGCGACTCCAGCGCCCGCACCAGCGCGTCGCGCCCGGCGAACTGCCGGTGCAGGGTGGCGCGGCTGATCCCGGCGGCCTTGGCGACCTCGTCCATGGTCGCGGTGGCTTTGCGGGTCAGCAGGGCTGCGGCGGTGCGCAGCACGTGATCACGATCGACGGCCATGAGACAAGAGTAGCCCATGTGAGACACAGTTGTCTCACATAGGGCATGCGTGACTCATAGTCGCTGATCAGCGGGGTTCCCCGTCAGTGCCAGGGCAACTGCCCGCGCCGCTCCCAGTACGCGCCCGGCTCCTCGACCAGGGCGTCGAGCCGCTCCAACTGGGCCTCGTCGAGGTCCACGGCGGCGGCGTGCAGGTTGGAGGAGAGCTGAACGGTCGTCGCGGCTCCGGAGAGGACCACGCCGGCCCACGGCTGTCGCAGGATCAGGGCGAGGGCGACGGCGTCACAGCCCAGAGAGGTCTCCCGCGCCACGGCCTTGAGCGCGTCCGGTGCGTACGGGTCCGCGAGCCTTCCGTTGGCCATGCCCTCCTTGACGATCACGGTGAGCCCGGCCTCGTGCGCCTCGGCGAGCGCGGGGGCGGCCGAGGTCTCCAGGGCGTTGTACGTCGACTGGACGGTACGGAAGAGGGGCTCGCCGTCGACGGTCACCGCGAGGGCGGCGCGGATGGCGTCGGCCTGGGCGGGACCGCTGGTGGAGAAACCGACGGTGAGGCCGCCGGCGGCCGCTTCGGCGAGCCTCGCGTGCAGGTCCTTGTCGGTGAGGGCGGGGCTGTCAGGGGTCACCGAATGGATCTGGTAGAGGTCGAGCCGGTCGCCGAGGAGTGCGTCGGACTCGGCGCGCTGCCGCTCGTAGGTCTGCAGGCTGTGGTCCTTGACCTCGTGCTTGTCGGCGTCGGTCGTCCAGTCGGCGGTGTAGGTGTAGCCCCATTTGCTGCCCACGACGATGTCGTCGAACGCGGGGCGGGCGCGCAGCCAGTCGGCGAGGAACTCCTCCGAGCGGCCGTAGGAGCGGGCGGCGTCGAAGTAGCGGACGCCCTGGGCGTACGCGGCGTCGAGGAGTTCGTGGGTGCGGGTGCGCAGCGTTTCGACGCTGCGGTTCTCTCCGAGGTCGGCGTCTCGGCCGAGGTTGATGTAGCCGGGGCGGCCGACTGCGGCGAGGCCGAGTCCGATGTGGCAGGTCGGGGTCGTTG
Organism: Streptomyces sp. NPDC036764; assembly: GCF_055609385.1. Classification (NCBI taxonomy): domain Bacteria; kingdom Bacillati; phylum Actinomycetota; class Actinomycetes; order Kitasatosporales; family Streptomycetaceae; genus Streptomyces; species Streptomyces sp. NPDC036764. The sequence continues at coordinate 72,058 of NZ_JBVJPT010000014.1, read as the reverse complement.
CTGTTGCCAGTCGGGCGAAGGGCATCGCGGGCTCCGTTCGGTCGGCTGCCTTGCGGCTTTGCGACCAACGTAACCCGCGACGGCCTTCGCCTCAGAGCCCGGTCCGTGCGTTGGTTCGGCGGCTGCGGGTTGCGGTGCGGCTCGTCGCGCGGTTCCCCGCGCCCCTTCAGGGCGCGGGTCCCAAGGGCGCTGGATCAGATCTGCTTCTTGGCGTTGGCCCAAGCGTGCTGCAGCGCCACGTCCTGCTTCACCTCGGCCAGTTGGACCGCCACCGCGCTCGGGGCCGTGCCGCCACGGCCGTTCCGGGAGGCCAGGGCACCCGGCACGTTCAGCACCGAACGCACCTCCGGCGTCAGATGGGCCGAGATCTTCGCGAACTCCTCGTCCGTCAGCCCGTCCAGTTCCTTGCCCTGCGCCTCGGCGACCTTCACGCACTCGCCGGCGACCTCGTGCGCGACGCGGAACGGGACGCCCTGCTTGACCAGCCACTCGGCGATGTCGGTGGCCAGGGAGAAGCCGGCCGGGGCCAGTTCCTCCATGCGCTCGCGGTTGACCGTGAGGGTCGCCATCATGCCGGTGAAGGCGGGGAGCAGGACCTCGAGCTGGTCGCAGGAGTCGAAGACCGGCTCCTTGTCCTCCTGGAGGTCACGGTTGTAGGCGAGGGGCAGCGCCTTGAGCGTGGCCATGAGGCCCGTCAGATTGCCGATCAGACGGCCGGACTTGCCGCGCGCCAGTTCGGCGATGTCCGGGTTCTTCTTCTGCGGCATGATCGACGAGCCCGTGGAGAACGCGTCGTGCAGGGTCACGAAGGAGAACTCCTTCGTGTTCCAGATGATGACCTCCTCGGCGATCCGGGAGAGGTTCACCCCGATCATCGCGGTGATGAAGGCGAACTCGGCGACGAAGTCACGGGAGGCCGTGCCGTCGATCGAGTTGGCGGCCGACCCGTGCTCGAAGCCGAGGTCCTTCGCCACCGCCTCCGGGTCCAGGCCGAGCGAGGAGCCCGCAAGGGCACCCGAGCCGTACGGCGAGACGGCCGTGCGCTCGTCCCACTGGCGCAGCCGCTCGGCGTCCCGGGACAGCGACTGCACGTGCGCCAGGACGTGGTGGGCGAAGAGCACCGGCTGGGCGTGCTGGAGGTGGGTGCGGCCGGGCATGGCCACGTCCGGGTGAGCCTCCGCGAGGCCGACGAGCGCGTCCTGGAGGTCGGCGATCAGGCCGCCGACGATGCGGGCGTGGTCCCGGAGGTACATCCGGAACAGGGTCGCGACCTGGTCGTTGCGGGAACGGCCCGCGCGCAGCTTGCCGCCCAGGTCCGGGCCGAGGCGCTCCAGCAGGCCCCGCTCCAGGGCGGTGTGGACGTCCTCGTCGGCGATCGTGCCGACGAACTCGCCCGACGCCACGTCCGCTTCGAGACGGTCGAGGCCCGCGATCATCCGGGTCAGCTCGTCCTGGGTGAGCAGCCCCGCCTTGTGCAGCACGCGCGCGTGGGCGCGGGAACCGGCGATGTCGTAGGGCGCCAGCCGCCAGTCGAAGTGGACGGACGCGGACAGCTTGGCCAGGGCCTCGGCGGGACCGTCGGCGAAACGGCCGCCCCAGAGCCGTACGTCACCGCTGTTGCTGCTCACTCGCTGCGCTCCTCGGGAGGTCTGGGTGTGGCACCGCCTCCCCGTGGCGTGAACGGGGAGGCGGTCGTCAGGCTAGTGCGCCCTCACTCAGCTCACATGCATTGACCTGCATGAGTATGCAGAGCGCTGCATGATTCGTCAATTCGGGTCTGGCGCGGCGGAAATTTCAGTGCGCTCTTTGAACACGAGAAACCGCTTACCCGTACTTCACGCCGGACGCAGGCGCCGCGTTCGTAAACGACGACACCTCGAACCCGAGTGAGGAATCCGCATGTCCAGGGCTCTTCCGAAGTACAACAAGCGTCGCGTCACGTTCATCGGTGGCGCCGCCGCTGTGGCGCTGTCCGGCACGGTGATCGCCGGGTTCGCCCTCGCCGGGGAGACGACGGCGCCTTCGAAGAGCGGCGGCGCCAACGCCCGCACGCTCGCCGGACCCGGCACCATCTCCTGCCCGGACGTGAGGTCGAAGCTCCCTGCGGTCCCCGCGACCGCGAAGGCCGAGATCGACCGCAACCTCGCGCTGCTCGACACCCAGATCCAGGAGGCCAACAAGCGGCTGGTCGACACCGTGGGCCAGGGCGGCCCGAACTTCGTCCAGAACGCCATCCTCGGCCCCCTCAAGGACAAGCGAGTGGCGACGGTCAACCGCATGGCGACGGCCATCGGCCGCACGGCCGCCAGACCGCAGGGCCTCGAAGCGCTGGCACCGTGCACCCTCAACGCGGGCGGCAACGCCGGCGCGGCGACCCCGAAGGCGACTCCGGGAAAGCAGACCGGCGGCAACACCGGGAACACCGGAAGCAACGGGAACACGGGCAACACCAACGCCGCCGGCACCATCTCCTGCCCGGACGTGAGGTCGAAGCTCCCGGCTGTCCCCGCGACCGCGAAGGCCGAGGTCGACCGCAACCTCGCGCTGCTCAACACCCAGATACAGGAGGCCAACAAGCGACTCGCCTCCTCGGTCGGCCAGGGCGGCCCGAACTTCGTCCAGAACGCCATCCTCGGCCCCCTGAAGGACAAGCGAGCGTCCACGATCGACCGCATCGCCATCTCCATCGGCCGTACGGCGGCGAAGCCGCAGGGCCTGAACTCCCTGGCCGCCTGCACGCTCACCAAGTGACGTGACAGGCGCTGTGGCCGCCCCGCTGCACGCCGGCCGGGGCGGCCACGGACGCGTCAACCGGACCCCGTAATTCCTTAGACAGGCGAACGATCTCCGTCCATACTCGGTGGACGTGGGAAAAACTCATGACCGCATAGACGGCAGGCTCCGCACGTTCATCGAAGAGCAGCCGCTCTTCTTCACCGCGACCGCTCCGCTGTCCGCGGACGGCACGGTCAACCTCTCCCCCAAGGGCCTCAAGGGCTCCTTCGTCATCCTCGACGAACTCACGCTGGCCTACCTCGACTTCGCCGGCTCCAACGCCGAGACCATCGCCCATCTGCGGGAGAACGGCCGCATCACCCTCATGTGGTGCGCCTTCCAGGGCCCGCCCAACATCGTGCGGGTGCACGGCCGCGGTGAGGCGGTCTTCCGGGACGACCCGCGGTTCAGGGAACTGCTCGGGCACTTCCCCGACATCGACCCGTCCCTGCACGGCCTGCGCGCGATCGTCCTGGTGCGGGCCGAGCACATTCGCGACTCCTGCGGATACGCGGTCCCCCTGATGACGTACGACGAGGACCGCGACCTGCACGGCAAGCGGTTCGCCCGGGAGGACGACGACTCCCTCAGCGCGTACTTCGCCAAGAAGGAGTACATCGCGAGCAGCCTGGACGGCCTACCCGGGCTGCCGTTGCCGCTGCCTCCGTCTAGCGTCTGAGCCATGCGCCCAGGTGTCGTCGCCCTCGCTTCCGCGTCCCTCCTCGTGCTCGGCGCCGCACCGGGCCAGGGGCCGCCGCGGCCGCTGCCCGCGCGCATGGCCGACACCGGCGGCGGCACCCAGCTCATCACCGCCGTCGCGCCCGGGTCCGGCTCGACGTCGGGGAGGGTCACCTGGTGGAGCCGGGTCGACGGGCGCTGGGTGAAGAACGGCTCGGCGTCGGCCCGGTTCGGGGCGAAGGGGCTCGTCGCAGGGAAGAAGCGCAGGCAGGGCACGAACACGACGCCGACGGGGCTGTACGGGCTGCCGTACGCCTTCGGGATCGACAAGGCGCCGCGCGGGACGGCGTACCGGTACCGCCGCGTGCACAAGGGCTCCTGGTGGTGCCAGGACAACGGCTCCCGCGCCTACAACCGGTGGAGCGAGCCGCGGGCCCGTGACTGCCGGGCCGCCGAGTCCGAGCACCTCGTCTCGTACGGGGCGCTGTACGCGCACGCGCTCGTCATCGGCTTCAACTACGACCGTCCCGTGAAGGGGCGTGGCGCCGGGATCTTCCTCCACGTGAAGGGGCGCGGGGCGACGGCCGGTTGTGTGTCGGTGTCGCGGGACGCGATGCGCCGGATCCTCAAGTGGGCCGAGCCCAAGCGCAGACCGCACATCGCGATCGGCACGGCGAGCGGCGCCACGGCGATCACCCGGTACTGACCCGGCACCGAACAGCCACCACTGAACACACGGACCTCCCCGCACGTATCTCTGGGCCAAGGGACCACGCCACCCCCCTTGCTCCCGTTCCCGGAGGAACCGTGACCACCACGATCGCGGGCGGCCGTGCCGCCCGACGCCAGACGATGCGCCGCATCCGACCGCGCCGCTCCCCGGCCGTTCCGCTGGTGATCGCCCTATGGGCGGGCGCTGCGGCAGTGCTGTGGCTGTGGTGGGACAACACCCCGTCCCTGGCGGACAACACCGCCAAGATCATCGCCGCGGGCCGGATCACCGGGCTGCTCGCCGGCTACCTGATGGCACTCGTGGTGCTCCAGATGGCGCGGGTGCCCGCGCTGGAGCGGCGGGTCGGCTCGGACCGGGTCGCGCGCTGGCACGCGATGAGCGGCCGGTACACGGTGTGCCTGGTCATCGCGCACGTCTTCCTGATCATGTGGGGCTACGCGCTCCAGGCCGGCAAGACGCTCGGCGGCATCGTCCAGCAGACGATCGACTCGGTCAACACACTGCCGGACATGGGCAAGGCGGCCATCGGCACCGGGCTGCTGTTCTTCATCGCGTTCATCTCGATCGGGGGCATCCGCCGCCGGATCCCGTACGACACCTGGTACCACGTGCACCTGCTGACGTACGCCGCGGTGTTCCTGACGTTCTGGCACCAGATCACCACCGGCAACGAGTTCGCCGTCGAGCCCACCGCGAAGACCTTCTGGTACGGGCTGTACGGGGCGGTGACCGCGGCCGTCCTCTGGTACCGGGTCATCACCCCGATCCGCCTGAACCTGCGGCACCGGATGTATGTCGAGGCGGTCATCGAGGAGACGCCGGGCATCGTGTCGGTGCTGATCGGGGGGCGCAAGCTGCACCGGATGGGCGCGGAGGCCGGGCAGTTCTTCCGCTGGCGGTTCAAGGCGCCGGGCATGCGGTTCAGCTCCCACCCGTACTCCCTGTCGGCGGCGCCCCGCCCCGACATGCTGCGGATCACGGTCAAGGCGATCGGCGACCACACCTCCCGGCTGCGCGACCTGAGGCCCGGCACCAAGGTGTGGGCCGAGGGGCCCTACGGCGCCATGACCGCCCAGCGTCGCAGCCGGGGCAAGGTGCTGCTGGTGGCGGGCGGCGTCGGCATCACGCCGATGCGGGCCCTGTTCGAGACGCTGCCGGGCGCGTCCGGTGACATCACGCTGCTCTACCGGGCCAACAGCACGCAGGACCTGGCGCTGTGGGACGAGCTGGCGAAGATCGCCGACGAGCGCGGCGCCCGGCTGATGTACGCGGTCAACAGCCCGGACGGCGAGCGGCCCGACATCTCGGCGGAGCGGTTGCAGCAGAAACTCCCCGACATCGACAAGCACGACGTGTTCATGTGCGGGCCGGCCGGCTTCGCACAGTCCGTCTACGAAGCACTGCGCGACGCGGGCGTGCCTGCCCGCCGCATCCATCACGAGTCGTTCGAGATGTGAGCGACGGGACTTCAAGACTTCAGGAGCTGTAGAAGCCATGAGGAAGAGTCACCCCATCCGGCGGGTCGTGCTGGCCGGTGCGGCCACCGTGTCCGGGATCGTGCTGCTGTTGTCGCTGAAACCGGCGTCCGACCCGGGTTCCGCGCAGGCGGCGGGCGTCGGCGCACCGCCGGCGGCCTCGGCCCAGGGCGGCGCCGAGGCGGCCGGGTCCGGCACCGTCACCGGTGACGCGGCGCAGACCCAGTACGGCGCCGTGCAGGTACGGCTGACCGTGAGCAACGGGAAGATCACCCAGGCGGCGGCCGTGCAGGCGCCCAAGGGCGGCCAGAGCGACCAGGTCACCGCGAACGCCGTGCCCAAGCTCAACCAGGCGGCGGTCGCCGAGCAGAGCGCGGACATCGACGCGGTGTCCGGGGCGACGTACACCAGCGCCGGCTACAAGAAGTCCCTCCAGTCGGCGATCGACAAGGCGAAGGCGAGCGGCGGCTCTTCACAGGGATCGGGTTCGCAGGGGTCCGGCTCTCAAGGATCCGGTTCGCAGGGTTCGGGTGCCGCACAGGCCAAGACCGTGACCGGCAGCGTCGCGCAGACCCAGTACGGCCCGGTCCAGGTCCGGATCACGGTCAGCGGCGGGAAGATCACCAAGGCCGAGGCGGTCCAGACGCCCAAGGGCGGCCAGAGCGACCAGGTCACCGCGAACGCCGTGCCCAAGCTCAACCAGGCGGCCGTGGCGGCCGGCAGCGCCGACATCGACGCGGTCTCCGGGGCCACGTACACCAGCGCCGGCTACAAGGAGTCGCTCCAGTCGGCTCTGGACCAGGCCGGTGGCTGACACGGTGGCGGAACCGACGCAAGCTCCCGTCGCGGTACGCCGGGCGGAGGAGGTCATGGGGACGGTCTTCTCCTTCGACGTCCGCGGCGGGGATTCCGGCGCCGTGCAGTCGGCGCTGGAAGAGGCGGTCGCGGGGCTGCACCAGGTCGACGAGGTGTTCAGCACGTACCGCGACGACAGCCAGATCTGCCGGCTGGCGCGCGGCGAGGTGACCATCGACGAGTGCGACCCGATGGTGACCGAGGTCCTCGACTTGGGTGCCGAGGCGGAGCGGCTCAGCGAGGGCTGGTTCAGCACGACCTACGAGGGCCGCTTCGACCCGACCGGCATCGTCAAGGGCTGGTCGGTCGAACGGGCGGCGCGTCGCCTGGCGGACGTCCCCGGTGTGACCGGCGTCAGCGTCAACGGCGGCGGCGACGTCCAGCTCCTGGGCGCTCCGGAGTCCCAACGCCCCTGGCGCGTGGGCGTGTCCGACCCCCTGCGCCCCGGCGGCCTGGCGGCCGTGATCTCCGCCGCCGGCCTCACCGAACTGGCGGTGGCCACCTCCGGCACGGCGGAACGCGGCGCCCACATCGTCGACCCGCGCACGGGCCGCTCCGCGGTGACCGACCTGGTGGCCGTGACCGTGGTGGCCCCGCAGCTCACCTGGGCGGACTGCTGGGCTACGGCGGCCTTCGCCATGGGCTCGCGGGACGCCTTGACGTGGCTGGAGTCGCTGCCCGACGTGGAGGCGTTGCTGATCACTGCGGGCGATGAGGTGCGGTGTACGGGGGGCCTGGCTGCTCGACTCGGGTGAGTGGGCCCACCCAGGGGCGCGGGGCTGTATTTGATCTGCGGCTGCCGCCGCGCGGGCGCGACCGGCCACGAACCACCCGCGGTCGGCGGCGCACCCGCCACCACCCCCCCTCAGTGGCCGTTCTGAGCCAGCCTCAACAAATGGTCGGCGAGAGCCTGACCCCCCGTGGGGTTCCGGCTGATCAACAGCAACGTGTCGTCACCGGCGATCGTGCCCAGGATGTCGTGCAGCTCGGCCTGGTCGATGGCCGAGGCCAGGAACTGCGCGGCCCCCGGAGGGGTACGCAGGACCACGAGATTGGCCGAAGCCTCCGCCGAGATCAGCAGCTCCTGTGACAGCCGCCGCATCCGCTCTTCCTTCGCCGACTCCCCCAGCGGCGCCCGAGGGGTCCGGAAACCCCCCTCGCTCGGCACCGCGTAGATGAGGTCACCGTCGTTGTTGCGGATCTTGACCGCGTTCAGCTCGTCCAGATCCCGGGAGAGCGTCGCCTGCGTGACGCTCAGCCCGTCGTCGGCGAGCAGCTTCGCGAGCTGACTCTGCGACCGCACCGGCTGCCGGTTGAGGATGTCCACGATCCGGCGGTGACGCGCGGTGCGGGTCTGCGGCACGGAAGCCCCGGCGGCCCCGTTGTGCTCGTGCTCCTGCGCCTGACTCATCGTCGTCCCATTCTCCGGATCATGCGTCCCCGTCGGCCGTGTCGGCCCCGTCCAGGATGCCGGGAAGGGCCTGAAGAAGCGCCTCCACTTCGTCGTCCCCGAGGTTCAGCGGCGGCATGAGCCGTACGACATCGGGGGCGGGCGCGTTCACCAGGAATCCGGCGTCCTGAGCCGTCTGCTGCACCTTGGCGGCGAGCGGCTCGGTGAGCACGATACCCAGGAGCAGGCCCTCACCCCGGACACTATCGATCAACCGGTGATCGAGAGCGTCGATTCCGTCGCGCAACTTCTCGCTCTGCCGCTTGACGTTCTCCAGCAACCCCTCGTTCGCGATGGTGTCCAGCACGGCCATCCCCGCGGCACACGCGACCGGGTTCCCACCGAAGGTCGTCCCGTGGTGACCGGGCTGGAGCAGCTCCGCCGCCCGGCCGAAAGCGACCGTCGCGCCGAGCGGCAGCCCGCCGCCGAGCTGCTTGGCGAGGGTGACGACGTCCGGCAGGACGCCTTCGTTCGCCTGGTACGCGAACCAGTGCCCGGTGCGGCCGGTGCCGGTCTGCACCTCGTCCAGGACCAGCAGCGCGCCGGTTGCGGCCGTGATCGCCCGCGCCGCCTTGAGGTAGCCGGCGGGCGGGACCACGACGCCGTTCTCGCCCTGGATCGGCTCGATGATCACCAGGGCCGTCTCCTCGGTGACTGCGGCGGCCAGCGCCTGCGCGTCGCCGTAGGGCACGTGGGTGACGTCGCCGGGCAGCGGCAGGAACGGTTCCTGCTTGGCGGGCTGGCCGGTGAGCGCGAGGGCGCCCATCGTGCGGCCGTGGAAGCCGCCGTCGGTGGCGACCATGTGGGTCCGCCCGGTCAGCCGGCCGATCTTGAACGCGGCCTCGTTGGCCTCGGCTCCGGAGTTGCAGAAGAAGACCTTGCCGTCCCGGCCGAAGAGCTGCAGGAGCCGTTCGGCGAGGGCCACGGTCGGCTCGGCCATGAAGAAGTTGGAGATGTGGCCGAGGGACGCGATCTGCCGGCTCACGGCCTCGACGATCGCCGGGTGGGCATGGCCGAGCGCGTTGGTCGCGATGCCGCCGACGAAGTCGAGGTACTGCCTGCCGTCGGCGTCCCAGACCTTCAGGCCCTCGCCGCGCACGAGAGGGAGCCGCGGGGTGCCGTAGTTGTTCATCAGCGAGCCCTGCCACCGCTGGGCGTACTCCTGATTGACGGTCATTCGGCGTCCCCCTCTGGCGCGTCCGGCACGACCATCGTGCCGATTCCCTCGTCGGTGAAGATCTCCAGCAGGATCGAGTGCTGGACCCGGCCGTCGATGACGCGGGCGGTGGTCACGCCGCCCCGCACGGCATGCAGGCAGCCCTCCATCTTCGGCACCATTCCGGAACTCAACTCCGGCAGCAGCTTCTCCAGTTGGGAAGCGGTGAGGCGGCTGATCACCTCGTCGCTGTTGGGCCAGTCCTCGTAGAGGCCCTCGACGTCCGTGAGGACCATGAGCGTCTCGGCGCCCAGCGCGGCAGCGAGTGCCGCAGCCGCCGTATCAGCATTGACGTTGTAGACATGTCCGTCGTCCTGGCTCCGGGCGATCGACGAGACGACCGGGATACGGCCGTCGGCCAGCAGTGCCTCGATCGCGCCCGTGTCGATGTCGGTGATCTCGCCGACCCGGCCGATGTCGACGAGCTCGCCGTCGATCTCGGGCTGGTGCCGGGTGGCGGTGATGGTGTGCGCGTCCTCGCCGGTCAGGCCGACGGCGAGCGGGCCGTGCTGGTTGAGCAGCCCGACGAGCTCGCGCTGCACCTGTCCGGCCAGCACCATCCGCACGACGTCCATGGCGTCCTCGGTGGTGACGCGCAGGCCCGCCTTGAACTCGCTGACGATGCCGTGCTTGTCGAGGGCGGCGCTGATCTGCGGGCCGCCGCCGTGCACGACGACGGGCTTGAGGCCGGCGTGGTGCAGGAACACCACGTCCTGCGCGAACGCGGCCTTCAGCTCCTCGTCGATCATGGCGTTGCCGCCGAACTTGATGACGACGGTCTTGCCGTTGTGCCGGACCAGCCAGGGCAGCGCCTCGATGAGGATCTGGGCCTTGGGGAGCGCGGTGTGCTTGCGCGCGGGTGCGTTGCTCATGACGAGTAGGCGCTGTTCTCGTGGACGTAGTCGGCGGTCAGGTCGTTGGTCCAGATCGTGGCGGTCTCGGAGCCCGCGGCGAGGTCGGCGACGATGTGCACCTCGCGGTAGCGCATGTCGACCTTCTCGCGGTCCTCGCCGACGCCGCCGTTCTTGCAGACCCAGACGCCGTTGATGGCGACGTTCAACCGGTCGGGCTCGAAGGCGGCCTTCGTCGTGCCGATCGCGGAGAGGACGCGGCCCCAGTTGGGGTCCTCGCCGTGGATGGCGCACTTGAGGAGGTTGTTGCGGGCGATGGAGCGGCCCACCTCGACGGCGTCGTCCTCGGTCGCGGCGTTGATCACCTCGACCTTGATGTCCTTGCTGGCGCCCTCGGCGTCCCGGATGAGCTGCTGCCCGAGGTCGTCGCAGACGGTCCGGACGGCCTCGGCGAACTCCTCGTACTCCGGGGTGATTTCGGACGAGCCGGAGGCGAGCAGCAGAACCGTGTCGTTGGTGGACATGCAACCGTCCGAGTCCACACGGTCGAAGGTGGTGCGCGTCGCCGCCCGCAGGGCCCTGTCCAGTACGTCGCTGTCGAGGGCGGCGTCGGTGGTGAGGACCACGAGCATGGTGGCGAGGCCCGGCGCGAGCATGCCGGCGCCCTTCGCCATGCCGCCCACGGTCCAGCCGTCCTTGGTGACGACGGACGTCTTGTGGACGGTGTCGGTGGTCTTGATGGCGATGGCGGCCTTCTCGCCGCCGTGCTCGGAGAGCTGGGCCGCGGCGGTCTCGACGCCGGAGAGCAGTTGGTCCATGGGCAGCAGCACGCCGATGAGGCCGGTGGAGCAGACGGCGACCTCGATCGCGCCGCGGCCGAGCACCTCGGCGGCCTTCTCGGCGGTGGCGTGGGTGTCCTGGAAGCCCTTGGGGCCCGTACAGGCGTTGGCGCCGCCGGAGTTCAGCACGACGGCCGAGATCTGGCCGCTCTTGAGGGCCTGCTCGGACCAGAGCACCGGGGCGGCCTTGACGCGGTTGGAGGTGAAGACGCCCGCGGCGGCGCGGCGCGGACCGTCGTTGACCACGAGGGCCAGGTCCGGGTTGCCGTTCTCCTTGATCCCGGCGGCGATGCCCGCCGCCGTGAACCCTCTTGCTGCCGTGACACTCACGGTGCGACTCCGATCGTGGAAAGCCCGGTGTTCTCGTGAAACCCGAGGGCGATGTTCATGCTCTGGACGGCGCCACCGGCGGTGCCCTTGGTCAGGTTGTCGATGGCGCTGATCGCGATGATGCGGTTCGCGGCGGCGTCGAATGCGACCTGCACCTGAACGGCGTTCGAACCGTAGACGGACGCAGTGGCGGGCCACTGCCCCTCGGGCAGCAGGTGGACGAAGGGCTCGTCGGCGAACGCCTTCTCGTAGGCGGCACGGACGGACTCTGCGGTGACGCCGTCCTTCGCGGTGGCGCTGCATGTGGCGAGGATGCCGCGGGGCATGGGCGCGAGCGTCGGTGTGAAGGAGACGCCGACCCGCTCGCCCGCCGCCGCGCTGAGGTTCTGGATCATCTCAGGCGTGTGCCGGTGACCGCCGCCGACGCCGTACGGCGTCATGGAACCCATGACCTCGCTGCCCAGCAGATGCGGCTTGGGCGTCTTGCCCGCGCCGGACGTCCCGGAGGCGGCGACGATCACGGCCTCGGGCTCGGCGAGCGCGGCGGCGTAGGCCGGGAAGAGGGCGAGCGAGACGGCGGTCGGGTAACAGCCGGGCACCGCGATGCGCTTGGACCCCTCCAGCGCGGCGCGGGCACCCGGCAGCTCGGGAAGGCCGTACGGCCAGGTGCCGGCGTGCGGGGAGCCGTAGAACCGCTCCCAGTCGCCGGCGTCCTTCAGCCGGAAGTCGGCGCCCATGTCGACGACCAGCGCGTCCGGGCCGAGCTGCTCGGCGACGGCGGCGGACTGTCCGTGCGGCAGGGCGAGGAAGACGACATCGTGCCCGGCGAGCACCTCGGGCGTGGTCTCCTGGAGCACCCGGTCGGCGAGGGGCAGCAGGTGCGGCTGGAGCGCACCGAGCCGCTGCCCGGCGTTCGAGTTGCCGGTCAGGGCGCCTATCTCGACCTCGGGGTGCGCCAGGAGCAGACGCAGCAGTTCCCCGCCCGCGTACCCGCTCGCTCCGGCCACTGCCGCACGTACCGCCATGGATTCCTCCTCCTAGACGGCATGACTATACGTTTCGCCGCAGTTTTATGCAATCACTCATCACCGCGAGGACTCCGCGGCCGAGGCCGAGAAAATCAGCTTTGACCAGGACATGTCCAGGGGCTACTGTCCGCAGGCGCACATCGGGGGATCACGACAGGTGGGGGACATGGCCGAAGGCATCGGCGCGCCCGAGAAGGGCACGAACGTATGGGGGCAGGCCGTCGCGGCGGTCGCGATGGTGACGGCACTCGGCGGAGGACTGTGGGCGTTCGGGCAGACGTCCGAGAGCAGTGGTCCGCCGCCCGCCACCTGCTCCGACGACAAGCCGGCGAAGCCGACCGGGCGGGTGACCGGGGCGGAGCTGTGCGAGGCACTGCTGCGCCCCGACCTCGCCGAGCTGCTGGGGACACCGGCGGAGACCGCGAAGACCGCGAGCGGCAGCGACGGCTCCGTGGGACTCTCCGGCGGCAAGGACATCCCGATGCCCTCCGCCGAGGTCGAGTTCGACACGTACACCGTGACGCTCTCGGCCACCTACGACGACCTCCCCGTGGCCGGGTCCCAGGACCTGCTGGGGGACGCGGAGCAGCGCACGGTCCTGGGCCGGCCGGCGGTCCTGTACTCGGACCGCACGATCAGGATCGCCTTCCGTCTCGACGGTGGCGACGCCGACAGCGGTCCCGGTGTCCCGCTGCGCTCCGTGACGGTGGCGCAGGACGCGAAGGACGGCGGTGGGTCCTACGACGTGACCCTGTGGCGTGCGGACGGCATGGTGCCGGACGACGCCGTGCTGCTGCGGCTCGCCGAGAAGGTGCTGCCGACGGTCCCGGGGTGGACCGCCGGCGGCTGACAGGCTCCGTCACCTCTGCTTGATGCGCAGGAACGTCACGGAGTTCGCCGGGAAGGTGTACGTGAACCTGTCGGCGACCCCCGTGAAGGTCGACGTCGCCGGGGTGACCGGTGCGTCCGTCTCGGTGTTCACCGCGTCCTGGCCGGCGGCGAGGGTGGTGACCCGGGCGCTGGCGGCGACCTTGGCACCGCCGAGGTCGATGGCGGTACGGGCGGCCGCGGCCTGGGCGTTGACGACCTTGACGATCAGGTCACCCGTGGCGGAGTCGCGCGTGACGACCTGACGGAACGGCTCGGCCGGCTTGTCGTCGGTGAAGCCGCCCCACTCCTTGCCGTCGAGGTACAGGGTGACCTGGCGGCCGCGCACCTTGATGTCGATGTCGTAGGCCCGGCCCGTCTCGATCGAGCCGGCCTTGGTGAGCAGCGTCCCCTTGCCGCCGTCCACGGCCTGCTCGACGGCGGACTGGGTGTTGTTCCAGCCGCCCAGGTTCCACCAGTAGTAGTTGCCGGTGTCCTTGACGCCGAAGGCGACGAGGAAGCCCTCCTTGCCGGACTTCTTGGTGGCCTTCACATGCAGGTCGTAGTCGTGCCAGGACGGGTCGCCGGCCTGGACCATGGTGTTCTCGGCGGCGGCGTCCGTCTGGACGTACTGGCCGTCCTGCACGCTCCAGCCGCCGGCACCGGTGTGCGTCCACTTCGAGGCGTCACCGGAGAAGTCGTCGCTCAGCAGGGTCGAGCCGTCCGCCGCGGTGACCTTCACGTCGTCGTACGCGGCGCTCGTCGCCCACGTCGACAGGCCGACCGCACCGGCGATCGGGCCGCTGACGTCTGGCGTGGTGGTGGCCTTGGAGGGGACGACCCGGTCGCCGACGTTGTTCATGAACAGCTTCTGGACTTCGTAGTTGGCCGAGTTCCAGGAGGCGCGGTTGTTGAACCAGATCAGGTCCGGCCGCCACTGGACGTAGTCCTCGTTGGCGAGCAGCGGGGCGTACGAGGCGAGCTTGACGACGTCCGCGTTGCGCTCCAGGCCCGTCATGAACGCGGCCTCCGACAGACCGTTCTTCCAGGCGTTGCCCTGGGAGGCGTACTCGCCGAGGAAGACCTTCGGGCCGCCGCGGTCGTAGGAGTCGTAGCGGTCGTTGTTCTGGAGGAACCAGTTCGGGCTGTTGTAGTAGTGCTCGTCGACCATGTCGACCTTCGCCTCGCGGTTCAGCTTCCAGGCGGTGTCGAAGGTCGTGCCGCTGTCGTCCGGGCCGGAGTTGGAGATGACCGTGATGTCCGGGTACTTGGCCTCGATCGCGGCGCGGAACCGCTGGAAGCGGGCGAAGAACTCGTTCGGCAGGTTCTCCTCGTTGCCGACCTCGATGTGCGTGAGGCGGAACGGCCTCGGGTGGCCCATCCCGGCACGGACCTTGCCCCACTTGGAGGTCGCCGGGCCATTGGCGAACTCGATGAGGTCGAGGGCGTCCTGGATGTGCCGCTTCAGCAGTGCCTCGTCGTCGACGGCCTTGTTCTGGCCGCAGCCGGTCACCAGGGCCGGGACGACGGGCAGCGGCATGGCGCCGATGTCCTCGGAGAGGCGGAAGTACTCGTAGTAGCCGAGGCCGTAACTCTGGTTGTAGCCCCAGAAGTTGGCGTTGGTGGCGCGCTCCTCGACCGGGCCTACGGTGTCCTTCCACTGGTAGGAGCGCTTGCGCTGCCAGCCGGAGGCCTCGCTGTAGTCCTCCATGGAGCCGGTGTTGACCAGGCAGCCGCCGGGGAATCGGACGAATCCCGGGTGCAGGGCGGCGATCTTCTCGGCGAGGTCCTTGCGCAGGCCGTTCGGCTGGTTCCGGTAGGTGTCGCGCGGGAACAGCGACACCATGTCGAGGGCCGCCGCGTCGGTGGCGGCGACGGCGAGGCGGCCGCGGCTGCTGGTGCGGGTCGCGGTGAACGTGGCCCTGTACTTGGCCCAGCTTCCCTTGACGGCCACCTGGCGGGCGCTCGCCAGCGCGCCCGCGGCGTCCTGCAGGGCGACGGTGAGGGCGCTGCCGCGCTCGGCGCGGGCCCACACCGAGAAGTCGTACCGCTTGCCCTGCTCGACCCGGATCCCGGTGTTGTAGCCGGCGTTCGTGACGGACGAACCGGCGCCCAGGGAGAGGTAGTTGCGGTTGCGCTCGTTCAGGCGGCCGACGTCGTTCACGACCTGGCCCGTGCCGTCGACCGTCCAGGAGGTGAGGGGCGTGTACGACCCGTTGTCGGCCGTGGAGTACTCGAAGGACCGGTTCTGCACGAGCTCGGCGTACAGACCTCCGTCCGCGGCCCGGTTGATGTCCTCGAAGAAGACGCCGTACATCGTGTCCTCGATGTTCGCGCCCTTGGCGGCCGGGTCGACGGTGACCGAGTAGTCGGTGACGTCCTCGGCGTGCGCGGCGGTGGTGGGGGTGAGGCCGGCCGCGACCAGGAGGGCGGTGGCGGCTGTGCCGTATCTCCAGCGGGTGCGTGACATGGATACTCCGCGGCTCGATGTTCGAAATATCAGACACTGATCAACACTTCGAACGGCAAGATAGGGAGGGGAATTCGACAGCGTCAACGGGTCGCGCACGCTTTCGAAAGTGTCGGACGGGCCGGGAGGGTCGGGAGGGTGGAACGGATGGGCGAGCTCTGGCCGGTACCGGACGCACTGGCGTATCTGGCCGGGAGCTGGCGCGTCGAGCGATCGGTGCGGGATCTCGCGAGCGGAGACGAGGGGGAGTTCTCCGGCATGACGGTCTTCGGACCGCTGGAGGGCGATGGGGTGCCACAAGGGCGGCTGCAAGGACTGCCGCAGGGGCTGTTGCAGCACGAGTCCGGCACGTTCGTGTGGCGGGGCGTGCCCCGGCCGGCCGAGCGGACGCTGCGCTTCCTGCCGGGGAGTTCACCTGGGACGGCGGACGTGCGCTTCGCCGACGGCCGCCCGTTCCACGACCTGGACCTGACCTCCGGCCGGCATGTCGCCGACCACCCCTGCTCGGCCGACCTCTACCGCGGCGAGTTCACCGTCCGGGACGCGGACCACTGGCGCTCGGTGTGGCGGGTAGGCGGACCGGCCAAGGACCTGGTCCTCACCACCGACTACGCGCGCGAGCGCTGAGGCGACCCCGCGTCGAAGCGGAGGTTCCAGCGGCCCGCGCGACCGGTGACCGCGGTCGTCGAAAGGGGGCGTACGTCGATGTTCCAGTACGTCGACGGCGGCGCCTTCAGGGCGTAGACCAGGGCGGCGCGGATCACCGACGGTTCGGCCACGGCGACGATACGGCCGCCGTCCTCCACGGGCCGGGTGTCGAGCCAGCCGCCGACGCGACCGATGAACTCCAGCAGCGACTCACCGCCGTGCGGAGTGGCTCGCGGGTCGGCCAGCCAGGCGTCCACCGCGTCCGGTTCGCGGGCCATCGCCTCGCCGAGCGTGAGCCCGCGCCAGCGGCCCATGTCACAGTCGCGCAGGGCGAGTTGCACCAGCGGGGCGTAGCCGAGGGCGTCGCCGGTCGCGCGGCTGCGCGGGGTCGGCGAGCAGTAGCGCAGCTCGGACGCGGCCAGCGGCAGCAGGTCGCGCGCGACGCCCTGCACCTCGTCCCAGCCGGCCTGGTCCAGCGGCCGGTCGTCCTGGAAGCGCTCCGCGAGCAGCGGGGAGCTGCGCGCGGCGGCGACGAACGTGACCCGAAGTGACATGCGGTGATGGTGTGACGCCGAAGTGCGCAGGTCAAGAGGGGTTGTGCGGGCGTCACCGAGGGTGGACGAAAGCTTACTGCGGGGTCAGGACCAGGCGGACAAGTGGCTGGAAAACGTGCAGTTGGAAACTTCAAGCAGTGCGCTCGGAACAAGAAGTGCGCTCAGAAGTAGAGCGCCATCCACTGGTCCGGATTCTCGAGCGGCGCGAACCCGAGCTTCGCGTAGACCCCGTGCGCGTCGTGCGTGGCGAGCAGGATGCGCCGGAGCCCGTACGGCCGCAGGTGCTCCCGCACCGCCCCCACGAGCGCCGATCCGATCCCCTTGCCGCGCACCGACGGGTCCACGTAGACATCGCACAGCCATGCGAAGGTCGCCCGGTCGGTGATGATCCGGGCATACGCCACCTGATCCCCCGAAACCGACTCGTACACCCCGAAGTTCAGCGACCCGTCGATCGCCCGGTCCTGCTTCTCCCGCGCCCGCCCGAGCGCCCAGTAGGCGTCGGTGGACAGCCAGCGGTGCACCCGCTCCCGGTCGATACGGTCCGGGTCGACGGAGATCTCGTAGCCCTCGGCCAGGCTCGGGGTGTCGGTCATGCGCCGAGATTCGCAGGACAAGGACACCGACGTCGACCAATTTTCACCGGGCACCGCCAACGCCCCGACGAGCGGTCCCGGCCGGGCACAGCCAACGCCCCGACGACCGTTTTCCGCCGGGCACCGCCAACACCCCAAGGGGCGCGGGGAACTGCGCGACCAGCCACGACGGCGCCGCAGACATACGACGGCCCGGCCCAACCCGGCCCTCCCAGCGGAGCGCTAGAGCACCTCGTCACAGGCCACCCGCAGCCGCCGTACCCCCTCCGTGATCTCCCCCACCCCCGCAACGGCCGCGAAGCTCAACCGCATGTGACCGGCCGGCGGTTCCGCGCTGAAGTACGGGCGGCCCGGGGTGACGGCGACGCCCGCGCGCAGGGCGGCGGAGGTCAGGGCGGACTCTCCCCCAGGGCCGAAAGCCTGGGAGGTGGCCCCAGTGCCGTCGGGAAGGCGGAGCCACAGGTGATAGCCGCCGGACGGGATGTGCGGGAGAGCCAGTTCGGGCAGGTTCAGGCGCAGCGCGGCCGTCATGGTGTCGCGGCGGGTCTTCAACTCCGCGGAGATCGCCCGCAGATGGCGGGGCCAGGCGGGCGAGCCGACCAGCTCCACGGCCGCTTCCTGCAAGGGGCGCGGCACGAAGAAGGAGTCGACGACCTGGATCGCGCGCAGCCGCTCCAGCACCGGGCCACGGGCGGCGAGCGCGCTCACCCTGAAGCTCGGCGAGGTCGCCTTGGTCAGCGAGCAGACGTGGACGACGACGCCGTCGGGGTCATCGGCGACCAGCGGGCGCGGCAGCGGGCCCGCGTCCTCGTGCACCAGCCGTCGTACGAAGTCGTCCTCGACGACGAAGGCGCCGGCGTCGCGCGCGATGCGCAGCACCTCGCCGCGGCGGTCGGGGGCGAGCACCGCGCCCGTCGGGTTCTGGAACAGCGGCTGGCAGACGAAGACGCGGGCACCGGTCGCCCGGAAGGCGTCGGCGAGCAGCGCCGGGCGTACACCGTCCGCGTCGACCGGGACGGGGACCGGGCGCAGACCGGCACCGCGGGCGATCGCGAGCATGCCCGGGTAGGTGGGCGACTCCACCAGCACCGGTGCGCCGGGCGGTGCGAGCGCCCTGAGCGCCGTCGTCAGCGCCGACTGGCCGCCCGCGGTGATCAGCACCTCGGCCGCGGTGACGGCGCCGCCCGCCCCGCCGATGCTGCGCGCGAACCACTCCCGCAGCTCGGGCAGCCCCTCCATGGGCGGCCGCCCCCACGCCCCGGGCCGCCGGCCGGCCCGCGACAGCGCGGCGGCCATCGCCCGCTCCGGCTGCAACGACTGGTGCAGATAGCCGCCGTTGAACTCGATCACACCGGGCGGCGGAGCGGCGAGCGAGACCAGCACCCCAGACGCGTCCACCGAGCGCGGGACGAGCTCCGGCCCGCCTTCCGCGCTGAGGGTGACCTCCTGCCAGGAGGTGTCCCCGACGGGGGCGACGCGCGTGTGCGGTTCGGCGCGGAACGCCCCGGCGCCGGGGCGGGTGACCACGAGACCCTCGGCCGCCAGTTGCGCGAGGGCGCGCGAGACGGTCACCGGGCTCACCCGGAACCGCTCGACGAGCGCACGACTCGACGGCAGCTTTCCCCCGGGAGAGTAGCGGTTCAGCTCCCGCCGCAGTTGGTTCGCCAGTTCACCGACACTGCTACGCTCTTGCATGAGGACCAAGAATAGCGCTACCGCGTCGACCTCGATAGCAGTCACCACCGAACCGACTCGGGCCCCGGCCCCGGCAGCCACGCCTGCCACCCCGTCGCGCGCGACCCTGGGCGGCACCCTCCAGGCCGCCCTCGGTGTCGCGGCGTTCTCCCTCACCTTCCCCGCCACCGCGTGGGGCCTGGAGAGCTTCGGCCCCTGGTCCCTGGTCGCCGTACGCAGTGTGCTCGCCGCGCTGATCGCGGGCGGCTGTCTGCTCGCCATGGGGGTCCCCTTCCCCGCCCGCCGGCACTGGGCGGGCCTCGCGGTGGTCGCCGCCGGAGTGGTCGTCGGCTTCCCCCTGCTCACGACGCTCGCGCTCCAGACGTCCACCACCGCGCACGCGGCCGTCGTGGTCGGTCTGCTGCCGCTGACCACCGCCCTGTTCTCGGCCCTGCGCGTCGGCACCCGCCCCTCGCGGACCTTCTGGCTGGCGGCCCTCGCGGGCGCGGCCGCGGTGGTCGCCTTCACGGTGCAGCAGAGCGGCGGCGCGCTGAGCACCGCCGACCTGTACCTCTTCGCGGCGCTGCTGGTGTGCGCCGCCGGCTACACCGAGGGCGGCAAGCTGGCCCGGGTCATGCCGGGCTGGCAGGTGATCGGCTGGGCGCTGGTGCTGTGTCTGCCGATCGGCGTACCGGCCGCCGCGGCTGCCCTGCTCCACGAACCCGTCCAGCTCTCCTGGCACGGTGTGACCGGGCTGCTGTGGGTCGCGGCGGGCTCGCAGTTCCTGGGTCTGGTCGTCTGGTACCGGGGCATGGCGGCCATCGGCATCCCGAAGGCCAGCCAGTTGCAGTTGGCCCAGCCCCTGCTCACACTGGTGTGGTCGGTGCTCCTGCTGGGCGAGCACCTGACGGTGGCCGCCCCGCTGACGGCCGCGGCGGTGCTCGTGTGTATCGCCGTGACCCAGCGGGCGCGTGGCTGAGCGGGCCCTGACGACCCACTTCCAACCGCCGCTCCACGCCGTAGACTCAAGGCCACGGACCGCTGCTCCCGCACCTGGTGAGGAGGCCCAAGAGATGCGTGCAACCGTGGGCGACCAGCTTGTCCAGCACGGCAGGGTGGTCGGGCAACACGACAAGGTCGGCGAGATCGTCGAAATCCTGGGTCAGGAGGGCAACCCCCCGTACCGCGTCCGTTTCGAGGACGGGCACGAGGGTCTGTGCTCCCCCGGCCCCGACACCGAGATCCGTCACAGGAACACGACGACGAGGTAGCCCGTGCGGCGGCTCGGCCGGCCGGCCGGCCGCAGTCCGGGCGGGCGGATCAGCGCGGGGCAATCGCCGGCTGCTCATAGTGGTCGGCGACCACCCGCGCCATGGCCCCGATCCGGTCCGCCGCCAGGTCCTTCGCGGCGAAGTAGACGTGTCCGCATGTCTCCGGGTGGTCCTTGGCGAACGTGAGGTGCCGCGACAGCTCGGCCGGGTCCTGCCAGGCGGCGGGCTGCGCCGCGTCCCCGGCCTTGTAGAGCGCCTCGCCGACGTAGAGCCGCGTCCTGCTGCCCCGCGCGACCTCCGCCCACCACGGCAGGAGCTTGGCGTAGTCGGCGGCGCCGAAGCCGATGTTCCAGTAGAGCTGCGGGCAGATGTAGTCGATCCAGCCCTCGCGGACCCACTTTCGGGTGTCCGCGTACAGGTCGTCGTAGGTCTCGACACCGCCCCGGGTGTCGGAGCCCAGCGGGTCGCTGGCGGCGTTGCGCCACACGCCGAACGGGCTGATCCCGAACTGTGTGGTGGGCCTGATCTCCCTGATGCCGGCCGCCATCTCCAGGATGAGCTTGTCGATGTTGTCGCGTCGCCAGTCGGCCCGGACCGCGAAGCCGCCGCCGTAGGTGTCGTAGGCCTCGTCGTCGTCGAAGTTCTGCCCGGCCACCGGGTAGGGGTAGAAGTAGTCGTCGAAGTGGACCGCGTCCACGGGGTAGCGCGCCACCGCGTCGAGCATCGCCTGCTGCACGAAGCCGCGGACCTCGGGCAGCCCCGGGTTGTAGTAGAGCTTGCCGCCGTACGACACCACCCAGTGCGGGTTCCGGCGGGCGGGGTGGGTCTCGGTCAGCCGGTCGAGGTCGGTGTGGTTGGCGATGCGGTACGGGTTGCACCAGGCGTGGAGCTGGAGACCGCGGGCGTGGGCCTCCGCCACCGCCGTGCCCAGCGGGTCCCAGCCGGGGTCCTGGCCCTGCGTGCCGGTCAGGACCTGGGTCCACGGCTCGTGCGGCGAGGGCCACAGGGCGTCGGCGGTGGGTCGCACCTGAAGGATCACCGTGTTCAGCCGGCAGCGTACGGCCGTGTCGAGGTGGGCGATCAGTTCGTCGCGCTGTTCGTCGGCGCTGAGCCCCTGCTTGGAGGGCCAGTCCCGGTTGGCGACGGTCGCCAGCCAGACGCCGCGCATCTCGCGGGTCCTCCACCGCCGGTCACGGTTCGCTCCGTCCGCCATGGCGGAACCGGCCGCCATCGCGCCGCCTGCCCCCACGAGCGCCGACAGCGCGGTCACCGTGAACGCCCGCCGTGACAGCCCTGACTTCCGGTGCAGCATCTTCTTCCTACCTCCGTGTGCCGTGGTCAATGGCCTCACCCCGGGACAGATCCGCGCCTTCCGGACCTGACCCGGCGTCAGCCTTTCATGCGGCACCCGAACGATCGATCAAGCTTCGCCGAAGGTAACGTGCAGGTTTGGAGCAGGCGCCGAACAACGGCGGACCTGCCGCAGTCGTGGATCAGCGAAGGGGTCGATGTGACCGGCATCTCCGGAGATATTGCACGCGTCGGTGTGGTGGGCTGCGGCCAGATGGGAGCGGGCATCGCCGAGGTGTGCGCCCGCGCCGGGCTGGACGTGAAGGTCGCCGAGACCACCGGCGAGGCCCTGGAGATCGGCCGCACCCGGCTGTTCAACTCCCTGGACAAGGCCGCCGAGCGCGGCAAGATCAGCGAGGCGGAGCGGGACGAGACGCAGGCGCGGCTGTCCTTCACCACCGACCTCGGCGAGTTCGCCGACCGCGATCTCGTGATCGAGGCCGTCGTGGAGAACGAGCAGGTCAAGACCGAGATCTTCCAGGTGCTCGACCAGGTCGTGACCCGGCCCGACGCGATCCTCGCCTCCAACACCTCCTCGATCCCGCTGGTGAAGCTCGCGGTCGCCACCTCGCGCCCGGACCAGGTCATCGGCGTCCACTTCTTCAACCCTGCCCCGGTGCAGAAGCTCGTCGAGCTGATCCCGGCGCTCACGACCTCCGAGGGCACGATCGCCCGCGCCCAGTCCTTCGCCGAGAAGCTGCTGGGCAAGCACGCCATCCGCGCCCAGGACCGCTCGGGCTTCGTGGTGAACGCGCTGCTGATCCCGTACCTGCTCTCCGCGATCCGGATGTTCGAGTCGGGCATCGCCAGCCGCGAGGACATCGACAACGGCATGGAGCTCGGCTGCGCCCACCCGATGGGCCCGCTGAAGCTGTCCGACCTCATCGGTCTGGACACGGTCGCCTCGGTGGCGGACAGCATGTACGACGAGTTCAAGGAGCCGCTCTACGCCGCTCCCCCGCTGCTCCAGCGCATGGTGGACGCGGGCCGGCTGGGCCGTAAGACCGGCTCCGGCTTCTACACCTACGGCTGATTACAGTCGGTCAGATTCCGGCCATTCGCACGGGCCCGGCACCGAACAGGTGCCGGGCCCACGCCATTCACACACCGTGTGCGCGCCGGGCTCGCATATGCCGCTCGCACACTCTCCCCATGCGTCCACCAGGCGAGTTCACTTTCCCTGCGCATGCCAGGGATTCGAGATGACTACGGAAAGGAGCGGACACGTGACCACCGATCCCGAGCATCCAGTCGTATCTGGAGAACTCGCAGAGTTACGACGCCGCCTCGACGTCGCCTACGCCCGCGTGGAGGGCGGGCTGACTCTGCTCACGCACCGCACCGAGGAGACCGCCAAGGAACTCGACGACCTGAACACCCGGATCCACACACTGGAACACGCGCGCTGGCCGCTGCCCGCGGTCGCCGCCCTCACCGCCGTGGGTGCTCTCGTCGTGGCGATCTGGCAGGCCGTGGGGCACTAGCCCGCGATCGGGCGCCCCCGCGGGGACGTCGTATCAGGGCAGGACGTCCTGTCCGAGCCTGAGATGGTGCAGCAGCAGTAACGCGGCCGCCATGTTGGCGGCCGGGACCTCCCCACGGGCGACCATGTCGGGGACGAGCTTGAGCGGGACCCATTCCCGGCGGTCCGACTCGAAGTCGTCCACGGGATGCCCGACGTACTCGCCCTCGTCGGCCCAGTAGATGTGGTGCCGGGCGTCGGTGAGCCCGTTGGAGGGCTCCACGCTCATGAGGTGGTGCAGGGGTCCCGGCCGCCAGCCGGTCTCCTCCTCGAGTTCCCTGGCGGCCGCGCGGGCGATGTCCTCGCCGTCCTCGACGACGCCCGCCGCGAGTTCCCACCCCCAACTGTCGGTGATGAAACGGTGGCGCCACAGGAGGAGGACTTCATTGGCCTCATTGACCACCGTGGCCACCGCGACCGGCCGCAGCCGTATCAGGAAGTGGTCCAGGTGCCGGCCGTCGGGCAGCTCCACGTCTGCCAGATTGACGGTGAACCAGCGGTTTTCGTACACAGTTTGTTCGTTCCGTTTCGTCCACTGCACGGTTCTGCCACCTTCCGTCGAGTAAGTGGCAATATCGCAGCAGGGACTATGAGGTGTCGGTGTTCGAGTACCCGCGTGCACCGGCCTACAGCGGTACGCGAAGTGCTCCGTCGATGAGTTCGGCGGCCTCGGCGGTACCCGCGCCGCCGCTGCGCACCAGGTGTTCGCGTACCGCGCGGAGTCTGTCGCGCAGGCGCTGGGACTCCATTCCCCGCGCCTGCTCGGCCATCTGCACCGCGGTGGCCACCGCCTTGTCGGCGTTGCCCTGGCGCAGCTCGATCGTGCTGAGCATGGCCAGCCGGTGCACCCGGCCCCGGTCGTGCGCGGGGTTGTCGACGGCGGCCACGGCGTGCTCCCCCGCGGCCACGAGCTCCCCGAGACTGAGCAGCGCCTCCGCCACCTGGACGTTGACGAGGCCGGGCTGGACATAGCCCGTTTCGTCGGGTTCGTATCCGCGGTGGATGCGTTCGGCGGCCTGCTCGGCACGCCGGATGCAGGACAGGGCGCTCGTGCCGTCGCCGAGGTGGGCGTACGCCTTCGCCTGCATCGCGTACAGATCGGAGGCGAGCGCCGGGGTGATGTGCTTGCCGGCGGCCCGCAGCGCGGCCTCCGCGAAGGCGACGGCCTGCCGGAACTCCCGCATGAACAGCGCCTGGTTGACCAGCAGTGCGATGACGTACGCGCCGAGTCCCCGGTCCCCGCTGGCCTTGGCGAGCCTGAGCGCCTGATGGAAGTAGCGCTGGGCCAGCCCGTGCGCGTCGGAGTCGTAGGCGCAGATCCCCGCGATGGCCACCAGCCCGCCCGTGGCCCGGTGCAGTTGGCGCCCGGTGGCGTCGGTGTAGCTGCCACGCAGCAGCGGGGCGGCCTCGGCGTTGAGGAAGCCGACGATCCGGGTGCGGGTCGCCATGCCGCCCGCCTTGCGGTACATCTGCTCGTAGTGGGTGCGGGCGGCCCGCAGCATGTCGATGTCGGCGGAGGTGACCCGGTGCCGTCCCCCGCGCGAGACGTCGACGTCCTCGGGCGGGTTCTCCCACTCCCACACCGGCATCACGGCGGGTGTGCCGGTGACCGCGGGGGCGCCCAGTATGTGCGGCCGCTGCTGCTCGTCGGAGCGCCACAGGGCGGTGGCCCGCTCGACGAAGCCCGACAGCGACGTGGTGTGCGCGGAGTTGGGCTCACCGGGGACGCCGAGACCGATGTCGTCGAGTGTGACGGTACGGTGCAGTCGGCCGGCCAGCACCTCGCAGATCAGGTCGGGCACCTGACCGCGCGGCCGCTGCCCCTTCAACCACCGCGCGACGGCGGTGTGTTCGTATCTCAGCGCGAGCCCACGCGCCCGCCCCGCCTGGTTCACGTGTGCTGCCAGCCCCGCGTGCGAGATCCCGGCCTCGTCCAGGATCGCGTCGAGCAGAGTGTTGGGCTGCATGTATGCCCCCCGGGTGGCTCGGTGTCGTCAGACTAGTGCGAACCGGTTCACACGGGGTGTGAACGGAGTACGCGAATCCGTAGCGTGCGCGCGCTGTTGCGCAGAGTTTCCTGCCGGTTGACTGAAATGCCTCGCAAGAGGCCGGCCGGGCCGCCGGCTCCCCCTCGTACAGTGCGGCGGCCCGCATCCGCGCCGTCCGCCCAGCTACCTGCCCGACACTCCGTGGCGGGGCGGACGGCCGCCGCCGGCTTGACCGCCGACTGATCGCCGTTGCACTAAAGGTGATTGGTCGGCCGCGGGTTGCCTGTGGCTGGTCGCGCGGTTCCCCGCGCCCCTACGGAATCGCAGGGGAACCTTGTTCGATCGTTCCGCAGGACCAGCAGCGCTATGTCGTCCGTGGGCCTTCCCCTGGTGTGACGGAGGAGGGCCGTGAAGAGGGTGCGCAGGATCGACTGCGGGGTGATCGGGTGGTCGCGTACGACCTCGACGAGCGCCGCCTGTAGCGAAAAGAACCGGCCTCGTGCGTCCCTCGCATCCTCGACGCCGTCCGTGTAGAGGACCAGGGAGTCGCCGGGGAGCAGGGAGCCGCAGTGCGAGGGGGTCAGTTCGGCCGGGAGGGGGAACGGCCCCAGGGGCGGTAGTGGATCGGCGTGGGCGAGAGTCTCGACTCCTGTGCCGTTCAGCAGATACGGGCAAGGGTGACCGCAGTTGAGAGCGGTCATCTCGCCGTCCCGGCCGATCTCGAGGAGCAGGAGGGTGACGAACTCCTCGGCGACCGGGGTGTCGGGCTCCAGGCCGGAAGCGGGGTGTTCGTCGCGTGACCGCTCGCGCAGATGGCGGGCCAGGGCCCGGTCCAGCCGGTGCAGCACCCGGCCCAGGTCGGGTTCGTCATGGACGGCCTCCCGGAAGCTGCCGAGGACGGCGGCGACCGTACCGATGGCGGCGATGCCGTGGCCACGCACGTCGCCCATGACCGCCCGTACGCCGTGCTCGGTGGCGATGACCTCGTACAGGTCGCCGCCGACCCGGGCACCGCGATCCGCGGAGAGCTGGGCGGCGGCGACGTTCAGCCCGTCGATGCGCGGCGGAAGCGGCCGCAGCAGCACGCTCTGCGCGGCTCCTGCGACCTCGCGCACCTGCCGGAGCTCACGCACCAGGGCGCGCCGGACGTGCAGGATCAGCCCGGTCCCCACGGCGAAGAAGACGGCACTGGTCACGATCCGGGCACCGAGGCCGTCCTGCCGGGCGAGCGGGCAGGCCAGCTTGTAGGTGACCGCCATCGCGCCCCAGGCGATGGGCAGCCCGAACGCGACCACCTTGCGGGGGACCCGAGCCGTGAAGCGGAACATGCCGATGGTCCCCCAATAGGCCCCGACAAAGCAGAACGGACCGGCCTCGAAAGGCCGGTCCGATTCTGTCGGGAGATAGTCCGGAAGTACCAGATCACCCCGAGAAGTCACCCCATCGAGTGAGGTGACCACAACGGCCCCGATGGGGGTGTGGGGGCTTGCCCCCACAAGGGGCGCGGGGAACTTCGCGACCCGCCACGACGAACCCGCAGCCGCCGATCAACAGCAATCCCCCGCCCCTTGGGCGAACTAGCCCCTCAGAACCGCCCCGGTCCGCTCGCCCGCAAGGGCCACCGCAGCATCCCGAGCAGCCGAAGCCTCATCGACGGTCAGCGTCCGGTCCCCCGCGCGGAAGCGCAACGCATACGCGAGGGACTTCTTGCCGTCACCGAGCTGCTCGTCGTTGACGTACACGTCGAACAGCCGGATCGCCTCGAGGAGTTCACCCGCGCCCTCACGCAGCGCGGCCTCCACCTCGGCGGCCGGCACCGGCTTATCCACGACGAGGGCTACGTCCTGCGTGGCCACCGGGAACGTGGAGATGCTCGGCGCCTGGGGCGTGCCGTCGCCGACCTGCTCCAGGGCGTCCAGGTCCAGCTCCATCGCGCAGGTGCGCGCCGGCAGACCGAGGGCCTTGAGCACCCGGGGGTGCAGCTCGCCCGCGTGACCGACGACCGTCTCCGTGCCGTCCACGACCACGGCGAGCTCGGCGCACCGGCCGGGGTGCCACGGCCCGTACTGGCCGCCGCGCACGATCAGCTCGGCACCGGCCTCGCGGGCCACGAGCCGGGCCGCCTCGATGGCGTCGGCCCAGTCGGCCGGACGTCCGGAACCCCACCAGCCGGCCTGCTCACGCGCGCCGGCGAGGACGGCGGCCACGTGCCGCGGCTGCTCGGGCAGCACGGCGTCGAGCGCGGCGAGCTCCTCGTCGGTCGGACGGCGGTCGACCGAGAGATGACCCGCGGTGCCCTGCTTCTCGTTCGGGAGGAAGACCAGCCCGGTCTCGAACAGCGCCAGGTCGTGCGAGCCCCGCCCGTCGTTGCGCCGCAGTGCGCCGAGCAGGCCCGGCAGCAGCGACGTGCGCAGCGCGGGCTCCTCGTCGTTGAGCGGGTTGACCAGCTTCACGACGCGGCGGGCCGGGTCGTCGGCGGCCAGGCCGAGCTGGTCGAAGACCTGCTCGCTGACGAAGGGGTAGTTCGGCGCCTCGACGTAGCCGGCCCCGGCCAGCGCGCGGCCGACCCGGCGATGCAGGCGCTGACGGTGGGTCAGGCCACGGCCGGACGGCGGCTTGGGCAGCGTGGAGGGCAGGTTCTCGTAGCCCTCCAGGCGGATGACCTCTTCGGCCAGGTCGTTCGGCTCCAGGAGGTCGGGCCGCCACGACGGCACGGTGACGATCAGTTCGTCCTGCCCGTAGACGTCGCAGCCGATCTGCTGGAGTCGCCGTACGACGGTCTCGCGGCCGTACTCGACTCCGGCGACCTTGTCCGGGTGGTCGGCCGGGGTGGTGATGGTGTGCGGTCCGGAGGGCGTGACGACCTCGGTGACGCCGGCCTCGGCGGTACCGCCCGCCAGCAGCACCAGGAGGTCCACCGTCCGCTGGGCGGCCGCGGCGGCCGCCGCCGGGTCGACGCCGCGCTCGAAGCGGCGGGACGCCTCCGAGGACAGCTTGTGGCGGCGGGCCGTGCGCGCGATGGAGACCTGGTCGAAGTGGGCGGCCTCGATGACGACGTCGGTGGAGGCGTTCTCCGTGTCGTCGTGGTCGGCGATCTCCGTGTTGGCGCCGCCCATGACGCCGGCGAGGCCGATCGGCCCGCGCTCGTCGGTGATGACGAGGTCCTCGGAGTGCAGCTTGCGCTCGGTGCCGTCGAGGGTGACGAGCTTCTCGCCCTCCTCGGCCCGGCGCACCCCGATCGTGCCCTGCACCAGGGCCCGGTCGTAGGCGTGCAGCGGCTGGCCGAGCTCCATCATCACGTAGTTGGTGACGTCGACGGCGAGCGAGATCGGGCGCATGCCGACCTTCTGCAGGCGGCGCTGGAGCCAGATCGGCGAGCGCGCCTCGGGGCTGAGGCCGGTCACCGTACGGGCGGTGAAGCGGTCGCAGCCGATCGGGTCCGAGACCTGCACCGGGTAGCCGAAGGCGTTCGGGCCGGGCACGTCGAGCAGCGCCGGGTCGCGCAGCGGGAGGCCGTAGGCGATGGCGGTCTCGCGGGCGACGCCGCGGATGGACAGGCAGTCGCCGCGGTTGGCGGTGACGGCGATGTCCAGGACCTCGTCGACCAGCTCCAGGAGCTCGATGGCGTCCTTGCCGACCTCGGTCTCCGGCGGCAGCACGATGATGCCGTGGGTGCCGTCGTCGCCCATGCCCAGCTCGCTGGTGGAGCAGATCATGCCGTGGGACGTCCGGCCGTAGGTCTTGCGGGCGCTGATCGCGAAGCCGCCGGGCAGCACGGCGCCCGGGAGGACCACGACGACCTTGTCGCCGACCTGGAAGTTGCGGGCGCCGCAGATGAGTTCCTGGGGCTGGCCGGTGCCGTTGGCCTGGCCGACGTCGACGGTGCAGAAGCGGATCGGCTTCTTGAACTCCGTCAGCTCCTCGATGGTCAGCACCTGGCCGACGACGAGTGGGCCCTTGAGTCCGTCGCCGAGCTGCTCGACGGTCTCGACCTCCAGACCGGCGGAAATGAGCTTGGCCTGGACGTCGCGCCCGGTCTGAGTCGCCGGCAGGTCGACGTACTCCCGCAGCCAAGAAAGCGGGACCCGCATCAGATCTCCATCCCGAACGGCCGGGTGAACCGGACGTCACCCTCGACCATGTCTCGCATGTCTTCGACGTTGTGGCGGAACATCAGCATCCGCTCGATGCCGAACCCGAAGGCGAAGCCGCTGTACTTCTCCGGGTCGACACCGCAGGCGGTGAGGACCCGCGGGTTGACCATGCCGCAGCCGCCGAGCTCGATCCAGCCCTCGGAGGAGCAGGTACGGCAGGGCCGGTCGGGATTGCCCACGGACTCGCCCTTGCACACGTAGCAGAGCATGTCCATCTCGGCGCTCGGCTCGGTGAAGGGGAAGAAGTTCGGCCGCAGCCGGGTCTTCATGCCCTCGCCGAACAGGGACTGGACCATGTGGTCCAGGGTGCCCTTGAGGTCCGACATGGTGAGGCCCTCGTCGACGGCGAGCAGCTCGACCTGGTGGAAGACCGGGGTGTGGGTGGCGTCCAGCTCGTCGGTGCGGTACACGCGGCCGGGGCAGATCACGTAGACCGGCAGCTCCCGGTCGAGCAGCGAGCGGATCTGCACGGGCGAGGTGTGGGTGCGCAGCACGACACCGGACTCGGTGCCGCCCTCCGGGCCCTGCACGAAGAAGGTGTCCGCCTCGCCGCGCGCCGGGTGGTCCGGGCCGATGTTGAGCGCGTCGAAGTTGAACCACTCCGCCTCGACCTGCGGGCCCTCGGCGACCTCGTAGCCCATGGCCACGAAGATGTCCTCGATGCGCTCCGAGAGCGTGGTGAGCGGGTGGCGGGCGCCGGCCGGTACGCGGTCGTGGGGCAGTGTGACGTCCACCGCCTCCTCGACCAGTACGCGCTGGTCGCGCTCGGCCTCCAGCTCGGCCTGGCGGGCGCCGAGTGCCTTGTTCACCGCGCCGCGGGCCTGCCCGACCCGCTTGCCGGCCTCGGCCTTGGCGTGCGGGGGCAGTGCGCCGATCTCGCGGTTGGCGAGGGACAGCGGGGAGGTGCCGCCGGTGTGGGCGACCTTGGCCTCCTGGAGCGCGTCGAGGGAGTCCGCGGCGACGAAGGCGGCGAGCGCCTCGTCCCGCATGCGCTCGATCTCTTCCGGTTTCAAGGCCTCGACCTCTACAGGGTCGTACGACTTATTCGGTGCCGACATCTCTTCCCGTGCTTCCGATTGGCTGGCTGAATGCCCCGTCTCGACCTGGAGACGCTTCGTCTCTGGTTTTGGACGCAAAGGTGCCAATGGCCGAGTCTAACGGGGTTGGGGTATGCGAATGCGCCCGTGGTGCCTCAGGCCATGAAGGCCGGGGCCGCCACGGGCAACGTAAATCGGAACTGTGCTCCGCCGCCGGGGGCACGGCCGACCGTGATGGTGCCGCCGTGGGCCTCGACGATGCCCTTGACGATGTAGAGCCCGAGGCCGGTGCCGCCGCGCTTGCTGCCCCGCCAGAAGCGGGTGAAGACGCGGTTCATGGACTCCTCCGGGATGCCGGGCCCCTCGTCGCTCACGGTGACCGACGTGCCGACGTCCTCGCCCTCTCGGGGGGACGTGGTGGCCGTGATGTCAATGGTGACCGTTCCGTCTCCGTGCCGCACCGCATTTTCGATGAGGTTGCTGAGCACCTGGTCGATCTTGTCCGGGTCGGCCCACAGGGCGGGCAGCGGCTGCTCGATGCGCAGCAGGAACCGGTCGGCCACCTGGCCGGCGGCGACGTACGCCTGGATGTGCCGCCCCACGGCCGCGCCTATGTCGACGGGCTGGCGGCGCACTTCGAGGCGCCCGCTGTCGATGCGCGAGATGTCGAGCAGCTCGGCGATGAGCCGGGTGACGCGGTCGGCGTCGGCGTCGACGGTCTCCAGCATCAGGCGCTTCTGGTCGTCGGTGAAGCGTTCCCACTTGGCGAGGAGCGTGGCGGTGAAGCCCTTGACCGAGGTCAGCGGGGAGCGCAGCTCGTGGGCGACGGTCGCGATCAGCTCGGCGTGACTGCGCTCGGTGCGGCGGCGGGCCTCGGTGTCGCGCAGCGAGACGACGACGCGGTGCACGGGCCCGGTCGGCTCGGTACGGACATAGCGCGCGGAGACCAGCACCTCGCGCCCGCCGGGCAGCAGGAGGTTGCGCTCGGGCTGCCGGCGCCTGATGGCCAGTCCGCCGTAGGGATCGGTGAGCTGCCACCAGCGGCGCCCCTCCAGATCCTCTAACGGCAGGGCCTTCTCCAGGCGCTGCCCGAGGGCGTCGGCGGCACGCACGGAGGTCATGCGCTCGGCGGCGGCGTTGAAGCAGATGACGTGCCCGTGCTCGTCGGCGACGACGAGGCCGTCGGGCAGGTCGTCGGGATCGAAGCCGAGCTCGGCGGGGTCACCGCTCCGGGACGCGGACGGCCGCGGCACCCGTTGTGCTCCCGGTGCGCTGCTCGTGCCGACACTCATCCCCGTACCCCACCTCTCACGACGGCTGAGGGGCCCCCGAGCTGGTCACCCTACTAGCTCTCGGTGACGCTGCGGCACCCTCCGGAGGCGCGCTGTGCACGGGCCGACGCATAGAGACATACGGCGGCGGCGGTGGCGAGGTTCAGACTCTCGGCCTTCCCGTGGATCGGGACGCGCACGACGGCGTCGGCCAGCGCGCGGGTCTCCTCCGGGAGCCCCCATGCCTCGTTCCCGAACACCCAGGCGGTCGGCCCGCCCATGCTCCCCTTGTCGAGCTCGTCGTCGAGGTCGCGGTCCCCGGCCCCGTCGGCGGCGAGGATCCGCACCCCGGCTTCCTGGAGTCCGGCGACGGCCCGCTCGACGGGCACCCCCACGGCGACCGGAAGGTGGAACAGGGAGCCGACGGAGGCCCGCACGGCCTTGGGGTTGTAGAGGTCGACGGAGGCATCGGTGAGGACGACGGCCTCGGCGCCGGCGGCGTCTGCGCACCGCAGCACGGTCCCGGCGTTCCCGGGGTCGCGCACATGCGCGAGCACGGCGACGAGCCTGGGCCGGGCGGCGAGGATCTCCTCGAAGGGGGTGTCGATGAACCGGCAGATCCCGACGAGCCCCTGGGGCGTGACGGTGGTGGAGATCTCGGCGATCACCTGCTCGTCGGCGAGGTGCACCCGCGCGCCGGCGGCCCGGGCCTCGCCGAGGATGTCGGCGTAGCGCTCCGCGGCCTCGACGGTCGTGAACAGCTCCACGAGCGTGGACCCGTACGCCGCCGCCTCCCGCACGGCCTGCGGCCCCTCGGCGAGAAACAGCCGCTCCTTGCCCCGGAAGTTCCGCTTGGCGAGCCGCCGGGCGGCGGAGACGCGAGGGGAACGGGGGGAGATCAGCTCGGGGCTGACGGGGGGCATGGGCTTCACCTTGGAGTTGCGGGATTCACGAACAACAGGACCCGCAGACCTCCTCGGCCTGCGGGTCCCTCAGTCACGTCGGCCTAGGCCAAGCGCAGTGTCACGCCGCCTTCGGGGCGTTGACGTCGCTCGGCAGCGCCTTCTGGGCGACCTCGACGAGCGCGGCGAACGCGTTCGCGTCGTTGACGGCCAGCTCGGCGAGGATCTTGCGGTCGACCTCGACGTTCGCGGCCTTCAGACCCTGGATGAAGCGGTTGTACGTGATGCCGTTGGCGCGGGCAGCGGCGTTGATGCGCTGGATCCAGAGCTGGCGGAAGTCACCCTTGCGCTTCTTGCGGTCGTTGTAGTTGTAGACCAGCGAGTGGGTGACCTGCTCCTTGGCCTTGCGGTACAGGCGCGAACGCTGACCGCGGTAGCCGGAGGCCTGCTCGAGGATCGCCCGGCGCTTCTTGTGGGCGTTCACTGCCCGCTTGACGCGTGCCACTTTTTAACTCCTTGTAGCGGGGCCGCGGTTGGACTCACACGACCCGGTATCGATTGGGTCCCGGTCAGAGATCAGGCGCGAAGTGGTTCCGCGCCCCGATGTCACTTGCCGAGAAGCTTCTTGATCTTCGCGGCGTCGCCCGGGGCCATCTCGGCGTTGCCGGTCAGGCGGCGCGTCACGCGGGACGACTTGTGCTCGAGCAGGTGGCGCTTGCCGGCGCGCTCACGGAGCACCTTGCCGGAGCCGGTGATCTTGAAGCGCTTGCTGGCACCGCTGTGCGACTTGTTCTTCGGCATAGCGCCGTTCTCTCCTCGTCGGTGGCGTTCCGGTGCCCGGTCGTGAAACCGGGCACGGTTGGAACGTCGCTGTTGTATCGGTTACGTCCTGGGGACTCGCGTCCCCCGGGATCACGCCTCGGCGGAAGCCTCGGCGGGTGCCTCGGTCTCCACGGCGCTCTCGGACTCCGCGGCGTTCTGCGACTTGCCGGGGTTGGCCTTCGCTTCTGCCTTGCGGGCTTCCTGCGCCTGGCGGGCCTCGGCCATCGCCTCGGTCTTCTTCTTGTGCGGACCGAGAACCATGATCATGTTGCGGCCGTCCTGCTTCGGGTTCGACTCCACGAAGCCGAGGTCCTGGACGTCCTCCGCGAGACGCTGCAGCAGTCGGTAGCCCAGCTCGGGCCGGGACTGCTCGCGACCACGGAACATGATCGTGATCTTGACCTTGTCGCCCTGCTTGAGGAACCGGACGACGTGACCCTTCTTGGTGTCATAGTCGTGCGGGTCGATCTTCGGCCGGAGCTTCATCTCCTTGATGACCGTGTGCGCCTGGTTCTTGCGCGCCTCACGGGCCTTCATGGCCGACTCGTACTTGAACTTCCCGTAGTCCATGAGCTTGCACACGGGCGGACGGGCGTTCGCCGCGACCTCGACCAGGTCCAGGTCGTACTCCTGCGCAAGCTCCAGTGCCTTGGCCAGCGGGACAATGCCCACCTGCTCGCCACTGGGACCGACAAGTCGCACCTCGGGAACGCGAATCCGGTCGTTGATGCGGGGCTCGGCGCTGATGGATCCTCCTCGGTTAGCACCACACGGCGGTCTGGCGGACAGCCGCGTATGTCTCTTTTCGTAGACCTAACCGCGCCGAAGCACAAAAAATGCCCCGGACGATCACAGGCGGGGCTCCAAGCACTACCGGAGCACCGCCGCGATGATCGCGGGGCGCAATTCGGGCGGCTCCATCGTCCGTACGGAACGATGGGCGCCGCCTGACCGGGGTGACCCGCCGTCCCGGGGGACGATCAGGTGGGAGTTCGGAGCCTCCACTTGTGGGTCGGTACGCATGACCGACCGGTCGAGAACCATCGTACCAAATTTTGCAAGGACCGCTCACCGCGCGGTTAGGGTCGGCCGTATGGCCACGTCGATCTGGCTCTGGTCCGCCGAGGACGTCCCCCATCGTGACGTACTCGGCGAGGAGGAGCGACGGCGGGCCGCGGCGCTGCGGGAGCCTGTGGGGGCCCACTTCACGGCGGCCCGGGTGGCGGTTCGGACGGTCCTCGGGGAGCTGCTGGGGGTGCCGGGCGGCGACATCGTGCTGGGCAACCACCCCTGCCCCGGTTGCGGGGATCCCGGGCACGGGCCGCCGCGGGTGGTGTGGCCCGAGACGTCCCTGTGGATCAGCATGAGCCGTTCGCAGGGCTACGGCGCCCTGGCGGTGAGCACGACCGCCGTCGGGGTGGACGTCGAGACGCACCGGCCGGTCGACCTGCCGGGCCTTGGCCGCACCGCGCTCGCTCCGGCGGAGGTCGCCTGGCTGGACGGGTTCGCCGAGCCGCGGGAGCGGCTGCTCGGCTTCTACCGCTGCTGGACCCGCAAGGAGGCGGTGCTGAAGGCCGTGGGGGTGGGGATGAGCGTCGATCTGCGCCGCTGGGACACCGCGCCCGGGGCCGACCGGGGCACCGTGCGGGACCCGGCACCGGGCCCGGCACGACTGTGGGCGGTGGAGAACCCGCCGTCCCTGCCGGGCACGACCATGGCCGTCGGCCGCCCCGCCTCGTCCGCGGCAGGGGAAGGCGAAGTACGCGTCAGGACCCTCTCCCCGGCTCGGACCGGAGCGGCGGATCTCCAGGCGACCGGTGAGACTACGCTGAAGGGGTTCCGCGCCCTGAAAGAGATGTGAGCGATGACCGACAGTACGCCGCCGCCGTCCGACTTCGACGCCATGACCCGAGACATCGCCGAGGTCCCGGCGGTCGAGGTGATCGTGACGGTCGCCGTGAATCTGATGAGCGCCGCCGCCGTGAAGCTCGGTCTGACCGAGGAGGGCGACAAGTTCAAGGACCTCGACGAGGCCCGCAAGCTGGTGCACGCCCTCGCCGGGCTGCTGGACGCGAGCACGACCGAGATCAGCTCGTTCCACGCGGCGCCGCTGCGCGACGGCCTGAAGTCGCTCCAGCTCGCCTTCCGCGAGGCGTCGATCGTCCCGGACGAGCCCGGTCAGGGGCCCGGCGAGAAGTACACGGGCCCGGTCTACGGCTAGCTCACCCTCGTACGTACAGGGGCTCGCCCGGTGGCGTCGTCCCGGCCGGCAGCAGTGCCAGGTCGAGACCGCGCACCAGGCGGGCCCTCAGTGTTTCGTCGGCGGCGAGCAGCTCGGCGACCGCACGCGCGGCCTCGGCGGGTGCGGCGGAGGCGTCGAGGACGAGGGCGAGGGTG
Organism: Streptomyces sp. NPDC036764; assembly: GCF_055609385.1. Lineage (NCBI taxonomy): Bacteria > Bacillati > Actinomycetota > Actinomycetes > Kitasatosporales > Streptomycetaceae > Streptomyces > Streptomyces sp. NPDC036764. The sequence continues at coordinate 36,305 of NZ_JBVJPT010000014.1, read as the reverse complement.
CCGTCGGCCTGGCCGGGCCCGAGGTGGGCGCTGAGCACGGCGGGCACCGTGGACACGGCGGCCCGCACCGCGTCCCGCACGGCCGGATCGGCCAGCGGATCCGTCGTCGTACGCCCTTCGGCGAGCGCGAGCAGCGCCCGCCCCGTCAGCTCGTAGGGCACCGGACCGGCCATGTCCAGCACGATCGTGTCCGCCTTCTCGTGCGCCGCCGCCTCCAGGGCCTGGTTCAGGGGTACGGCGACGGGGCGGGCCGCCGGGTCCCAGCGGGCGAGGGAGTCGGTGGACGTGAAGGCGGGCAGGGCGGTGCGGTTCCCGGCCTTCAGGGTGGGGACTGCCATGTCGCTGGTCTTCTCGCGGCGCAGCCCGTTCTCGTCCTCCTCGACCTCGCCGAGCACGGCCACGACGGGGACGAGCAGCCGGGCGTCCTTGAGCGCCTGCAGGACCGGGCCCTCGGCGGTGCGGTCCTCGGCCCAGGCCGCGAGCGCGGCGCTCAGCCGGGGGTCGACGGAGCCGTCGTCGTCGGAGAACGGGGAGTCGGGAATGTTCTTGTTCGCCACGGTCACCGACCCTATCGGGGGGATGCTGCTGCGCTTGTGCGGCCCCGGTAACCCGCGCGTGACACCCGGTCGCCTGAATCTTCGTTTCTCTGACACGCCTCTAACGTGCGTCTCACGGCATGCACAGACAGACCCCCGACGATCGCGGCATGGAGTCATCCAGAGCCCGCCGCGCCCGTATGCCTCGACGCCGTCCGCTGCTCCACGGCGCCCTCGCGACCTTCGTCGTCCTGGGCGGCACGGCCGCGGGCACCGCGTATGTGAAGACTCGGGCGCATCCCGCGGTGCGGGCCGTATCGTCGGCGGCGACGGCGGCGCCCTCGGCGTCGATCACGGGCGGCGCGGACGGAAAGGCTTCTGTGGATCCGGTGGCGGAACCGACGGTGGACCACGACGCGCTGCTGGCCGGGGCGATGAAGGCGGTGGACGTGGAGGACGGCGCCGCGGTGTCGGTGGCGGTGCTGGACCTGGATTCCGGCGCGAGCGCCACGTACGGCGACGGCCGCTTCGACACCGCGAGCATCGTCAAGGTCGACATCCTGGCCGCGCTGCTGCTCCAGGTCCAGGACGCGGGGCGTGAGCTCACGGCGACGCAGCGGTCGTACGCCACCGAAATGATCGAGTACAGCGACAACACCGCCGCCTCGGCGCTGTGGCGGACGATCGGGAAGGCGGACGGGCTCGACAAGGCGAACGCGCGCCTCGGGCTCACGGACACCGCCGGCGGCGACGGCATGTACTGGGGGCTGACCCGGACCACCGCGGCCGATCAACTCACGCTGCTGCGGCAGGTGTTCGGGGCGGACTCGGAGCTGAGTGCGGACTCGCGGGCGTATCTCAGGTCCCTGATGGCGAAGATCGCGGCCGACCAGCGGTGGGGGGTGTCGGCAGTGGCCGACGGCTCCGCGTGGGCGTTGAAGAACGGCTGGCTGCCGCGCACGGCCACCGGGCTGTGGGACATCAACAGCATCGGGCGGGTGACGGCGGCCGGCACCGACTATCTGGTGGCGGTGCTGTCCGACGGCAACTCGACGAAGGCGAAGGGTGTTTCGCTGGTCGAGGCGGCGGCACGGGCGGCGGTGTCGGTGTTCACCCGTGCGGGCGCGTCCGCTCCACCGGGCGTCATGACGCCCGAGGCCTCGTAGCGGACCCGGCGGCTAGAAGCCGAAGCGGCCTCGGCGACCCCGCCACACGACGACCGCAGACACCAGCAGGAGCCCGCCGGCGCCGCCCGCGAGCCATGCGGTCCAGCTCGTCGCGTCGTCGTCCGAGCGGGCCGTGTCGGGACCCGACCCGAAGTACTCCTCGCCGTACGACGCCGCCTTCAGGTCCTTCGGCTTCATACCGGCGGCCTTCTTGATGGCGGCGGCCGGGTCGACGAAGCCGTAGCCACGCGAGTCGTCGCGGCCGTCGGCCGGGGCGCCTCGGGCCGTGTCCTCCAGGAGCTTCTTGATCTGGGCCGGGGTCAGGCCGGGGTGGGCGGCCTTGACCAGGGCCACCGCGCCGGAGACGAAGGCGGCCGCGGCGCTGGTGCCCCAGCCCTCGTAGTACTTGTGGTCGGGGTCGGCGATGACGACCTTCTCGCCGGGGGCGCTGACCGTGGCGTACCAGCGGCGGGTGGAGAAGGAGGCGCGGGTGCCGTAGCGGTCGACGGCGGTCGCGGCGATGACGCCGGGGTAGGCGGCCGGGTAGGAGATGTGGTCGCCCTTCTCGCCGCCGTTGCCGGCCGAGGCGACGACGACGGCGCCCTTGTTCAGGGCGTACTGCACGGCCTCGTCCTCGCCGGCCTCGGGGTGGGCGGACTTGGAGTCGTCGCCGAGGGAGAGGTTGATGACGTCGGCGCCGTGGTCGGCGGCCCAGCGGATGCCTTCGGCGAGTGCGTTGCCGCGGGTGCTGCGGGCCTTGGCGCGGGCCGGGTCGCCGTCCTCCAGGATCACGCGGACGGGGAGGATCTTGGCCTCGGGGGCGATGCCCATGATGCCGTCGCCGCCTCCGGCGCCATGTCCGTGGCCGGCGATGATGCCGGCCATCGCGGTGCCGTGGCGGGCCCAGGCGCGGTCGCCGCGGTCGGCTCCGAAGCCGACCATGTCCTTGCCCTGGAGGACGTTGCCGACGAGGTCGGGGTGGTCCGCCTCGACGCCGGTGTCCAGGACGGCGACCGTGACGCCCTTCCCCTTGGTGGTCTGCCAGACCTCCTGCGTGTGCATGGCCTCCAGGGCCCACTGCTGGGCACGTATGGAGTCGGCGTGCGCGGCGGTGGGCGGCAGGAGGACGAGGCAGGCGCCTAGGAGGGCGGCGAGGGAGCCGGTGCGCCGGGTCAGGGGGTTCTTCACGCCACTGATCACGGCGGCGGAGGCCGTGTCGTTCAGGTCGCTCTGTGCACCTGCGTTCGCGCCGGGGTTCATGACGACTGCTCCGTGGACGGGCCGACGTTCTTGCGCAGGGCGCGCTCGACGCGGTCGGCGAGGCCCTGTGCCTCGTGGCCCAGGCCGGCCTGGGCGACGGCCGTGGTGGCGCCGGACTCCATGGCCTCCTCGGCGGGCTGCGGGTCGTCGACGGTGCGGTGGTCGGCCCAGCCGGAGACCGCGTAGACGACGACGGGGGCGTCGGTGAGGACGGAGATGCTCCAGGAGGCGCGCTGTTCGACGCCGAAGCCGGCGGCCGGGGTGCCCTTGGCGGCGTACGGGCGGGGCATGAGGTCCGTACGGCGGTCGAGGCCCTCCTTGTTGAAGCGGCTGTCCAGGGAGCGCATCGCGGCGGCGTCGGCGTCGGTGAAGAGCAGACCGACGGTGGTGACGTAGCTCTGGGTGGCGTCGGTGTAGGTGGCGCGCAGGAGGCGCTGGCAGCCGACGGGCGCGAGGGCCTTGCGCAGGAGCGGGTCGAAGGCGCCCGCGCAGCCGGTGTCGGGGGCGACGGCGATCCGCGTCCAGGTCCGGTCGGCACCGCCGGGACCGGCGCCCTTGCCGATCACGGTGGGCGGGAACAGCCGGTCGACGGGTACGCCGTGCCACAGGCTCCCGGCCGCGGCGAAGGTGTCCCGAGCACCGCCGTCACCGGACTCCCCGACCAGCCAACTCCCGGTCACGGCCCCGCCGATGAGTCCGACGCCGAGGACGACACAGGCGGCGGCCACGGCGATCCGCGGCCTGAGGCGCATCCCGAGCGGCCGCGGCCGCGCCTGCTCGTCGTACCCCTCGGGCTCCCCGAACGACACGACGGGCCGCCCGGAACCCGGGGTCATCGGGGCACTCCAGGACAGTGACGGGTCCGGCGAGAACTGGGCGGAAGCCCCATGGCCCCCCGCGGAGTACGGCACACCGACCGACCCTCCGCCGGAGACCGCCGCCCCGTACCCGTCACCGCCCGAAGGCGCCTGAACAGGGGGACGCATGGGCGGCAGAGGCGCGGAGGCGGAGCGGCGAGGGGACTCGGCGGGAGCACCACCAGAGGTGCTCTGGCTGCTGGAAGGGCGGTTCGTCGAGTCGGTCGCGGGGATCGGGCGGAGGCGGAACGTCATCTCCGCGGCGGTCTCGGCGGGGGCGCTCGTACGCCGTGGTGTCGAGGGACGGTCGGCGGGGCGGGGCGGCGTACCGCCGGGCGCGGCCGGGCCGGCGCTCTCGGGGTTCGGTGACGTGCCCATGCCTGGGTGGCGGCCGGTGTTCCCAGGGGCCGGTGACGCGCCCGCGGCAGGGCGGCGGCCGGTGTTCCCAGGGGCCGGTGACGCGCCCGCGGCAGGGCGGCGGGCGGTGTTCTCAGGGGTCGGTGACGCGCCCGGGTGGCCGGTGAGGGGTGGGGTGTCCGGGAAGCGGGCCGAGGCTCGGGGTGGGGGCGGTGCGGTGGGGGTGCCGGTGCCGGGGGACGGGATGCGGGCGCTCGGGTGGGGTTGGGGGGCCGTGGGGGAGCCGGTCGGGCCCGGTGTACGTCCGTCCGGTGAGCCGCCCGTGGGGTCCGGCCTCACGTCGACACCGCCTGGCACCGATCCCTCCGTTCGCGCAGCCTCGCCGCCATCCGTGTCCTCGTCCCGTGCGTCGCCGGTGGCCGGCGGCTGCGGGGGTCTCGGCGGGGTCGACGGGCGGGGCGGGGCGGCGGGCGGCGGGGTCGACGGGCGCGGGGGAATGGGGGCGCGACGCGCTTCCGTGCTCATGCACCCCCCGTTTCCTTCGTCCCCGGGCCCGTCCCTCGTGCGCGGGCCGCCGTTGTCGTTCGCGGTCTGCCGCACCCGGTACGGACTCCTCCGACCAGGCACGCATACCCGCACCGAGGGAGCGTCATCCCGGCGCGAGGCGCGGCCGGGGACGTTCCCACATGCGTGCGCGTCACTCTACGGGTTGAACCTGCGCGAACGGGAACCAGTCCGCGACCCCGTACAGATCTGCCCGGAACGTCCCCCTACCCTGCGGTAATCCCGTCTGGCAGGCTTCGTTCATGACTGCGCGCGCCGCTGACCGGGCCCGTTACGACCGGGCCACCGCCCATCTCGAAGCCCCACTCGCGATCGTGGACCTGGACGCCTTCGACGCCAACGCGGAGGACATGCGCCGCCGGGCCGGCGGCAAGCCGATCCGCGTCGCCAGCAAGTCCGTACGCTGCCGGGCGCTGCTGGAACGCGTCCTCGCGAAGGACGGCTTCGCGGGCCTGATGTCCTTCACCCTCGCCGAGTCGCTGTGGCTGGCGCGCTCCGGGTTCGACGACGTCCTGCTCGCCTATCCGTCGGCCGACCGCGCCGGGTTCGCGGAGCTGACCGGCGACCCCAAGCTCGCCGCCGCCGTCACCGTGATGATCGACGACCCGGCACAGCTCCGGCTGATCGACGCCGCGCGCAACGGCGGCCGCGAAGTGGTGCGGGTCTGCCTGGAGTTGGACACCTCCCTGAGGCTGCTCGGGGGACGGGTGCGCGTCGGCGCCCGGCGTTCGCCCCTGCACTCCCCCGCCCAGGTGGCCGACATGGCGCGGACCGTCGCCCGGCAGCCGGGGTTCCAGCTCGTCGGGATCATGGCGTACGAGGGGCACATCGCCGGGGTCGGGGACTCGGTGGCGGGGCACCCGCTGCGGTCGCGTGCCGTACGGCTGATGCAGGCCACCGCCCGCCGGGAGCTCGCCGAGCGCCGGGCCGAGGTGGTGCGGGCCGTGCGTGCGGTGGTGCCGGACCTGGAGTTCGTCAACGGCGGCGGCACCGGCAGTGTGCAGTTCACGGCCGCCGAGGACGCCGTGACCGAGATCGGGGCCGGGTCGGGGCTGTACGTACCGCGGCTCTTCGACAACTACACGTCCTTCAGCGGGCGTCCGGCCGCGCTGTTCGCCCAGCCGGTGGTGCGCCGGCCGGGGGTCGGGGTCGTGACCGTCCTCGGCGGCGGGTATCCGGCCTCGGGTGCGGCCGGGCCGGACCGGCTGCCGGTGCCGTATCTGCCGGAGGGGCTGCGCTACGACCCGCAGGAGGGGCCCGGCGAGGTGCAGACGCCGCTGCTCGGCTCCCCCGCCGACGATCTGCTGCTCGGCGACAAGGTGTGGTTCCGGCACGCCAAGGCCGGTGAGCTGTGCGAGCGGTTCGACGCGCTGCACCTGATCGAGGGGGACTCGGTGACGGCGACCGTGCCGACGTACCGGGGCGAGGGCCACACGTTCCTGTAGCGGGCCCCGCCGCGCGGCTCAGTCCGTGGTGGACCGGATGCCCTTGGTGAGGCGGTCCATGTCGGCCAGCGGCGGCCCGTCCTCGCCCGCGTCGAAGACGTAGCGGACGACGACGGGTGACCCGGTGCCGACGCCGGAGGGGAAGACGAGGGACTGGACGTAGCCGCCCGGTCCCTTGGCCGTGGTGACCCGCCAGCGCACGAACCAGCCGGCCCGGCCCGCCACCGAGACCGGGCCGGACCCCGTGACCTTGTGGGACTCGATGCCGCCGAAGGGGCGCCGGCCGATGAGGTCGCGGTCGTAGGCGGCGTCGGCCGCTTCCTTGATGTCGGCCTTGGCGATCGCCTCGGGGGAACTCCCGTCGTCCGCGGTCGCCGTGCGCGAGCTGACCTTGCCGTGCCGGCAGTAGCCGAACTCGGCGGGGCAGTCGTAGGTGCCGTCCGTGGTCATCAGGACGTCGGCCTCGGTGAAGGTGCGCGGTCTGACCCAGCCGTCGAGCAACGGCAGGGTGATCCCGTTGAGCTGGTCCGTCACCACCGCCGGGCCGTCGGCGGGGGGCTCGGTGGAGGACTCGGACGGGCTCGGGGTGTCCGAGGCCGGCTCACGGTCCACGGGCGGCGAGCTCGCGAGCGTCGGCGCGGTTTCCGCCTGCCCGCCTCCGTCGTCGTCCCGCAGGACAATCACGCCCGTGACGATCGCCGTGAGCAGGACGGCCCCGGCGGCGATCAGGGCGACGACCTTCGGCGCCTGCCCGGAGCCGCCGCCGGCCGACGGCCGCCGGGGCGTCAGCGACACGGTCGGCTGCGACCCGTACGCCGGCGGGCCGGACACCGGCGGCGTCGGGGCCGCCGGTGCCTCGGGGGCACGCCGGTGCTCGGTCCAGGCCGTGCCGTCCCACCAGCGCTCCATGTGCGGGCCGGAGGGGTCGCGGTACCAGCCGGGCGGGGGCGTCATGCTCATTCCGGCAACTGTAGGGCGGCCTACAGCGGCGTGACGTACGCCCCCGAGATTCCGCCGTCGACCAGGAAGTCGGTGGCGTTGACGAAGGAGGAGTCGTCGCTGGCCAGGAACGCGACGGCGGCGGCGATCTCCTCGGCCTCGGCGAAGCGGCCGACCGGGATGTGCACGAGCCGGCGCGCGGCGCGCTCCGGGTCCTTGGCGAACAGCTCTTGGAGGAGGGGGGTGTTGACCGGTCCCGGGCACAGGGCGTTGACCCGGATACCGTCCCGGGCGAACTGCACGCCCAGTTCGCGGGACATGGCCAGCACGCCGCCCTTGGAGGCCGTGTACGAGATCTGGGACGTGGCGGCGCCCATCCTCGCCACGAAGGACGCCGTGTTGATGATGGAACCCTTGCCCTGCTGCCGCATGTAGGGGATGGCGGCCTTGCAGCACAGGTAGACGGAGGTGAGGTTGACCTCCTGGACCCGCTTCCATGCCTCCAGGCCGGTCTCCAGGATGGAGTCGTCGTCGGGCGGTGAGATGCCGGCGTTGTTGAAGGCGATGTCGACGCTGCCGTAGGTGTCGAACGCCGTCTTGAACAGCGCCTCGACCTGCTCGGGGTCGGTGACGTCGACCTTCACGAAGATCCCGCCGACCTCCTCGGCGGCCGCCTTGCCGCGCTGCTCGTCGACGTCGCCGCAGACGACGTGGGCGCCCTCGGAGGCGAGCCGGCGGGCGGTGGCGAGACCGATGCCGCTGCCGGCTCCGGTGATGACGGCGGTACGGCCGACGAGGCGACGGCACACAATTGCTTCGGTCACTGTGCGGGACCCTCCGTGCTGATGAAGACGTTCTTGGTTTCGGTGAAGGCGGTCAGGGCGTCAGGACCCAGTTCGCGTCCGATGCCGGACTGCTTGAAGCCGCCGAACGGGGTCCAGTAGCGGACGCTGGAGTGGGAGTTGACGGACAGGTTGCCGGCCCGGACCGCCTGGGAGACGCGCAGGGCGCGGCCGACGTCACGGGTCCAGATGGAGCCGGAGAGGCCGTAGTCGGTGGCGTTGGCGAGGGCCACCGCCTCCGCCTCGTCGTCGAAGGGCAGGACGACCGCGACCGGCCCGAAGACCTCCTCGACGGCCACGCGCGCGCGGGGGTCGACGCCGGTGAGGACGGTGGGCGGGAACCAGAAGCCGGGGCCCTCGGGGGCCTTTCCGCGGATGCCCTCGGCGCCCTGGTCGACGTACGAACGCACGCGTTCGAGCTGGGACTTGGAGATCAGCGGGCCCATGTCGGTGTTCTCGTCGGCCGGGTCGCCGACCGTGACGGCCTCGATGGCGGGGCTCAGCAGCTCCAGGAACCGGTCGTAGACGGAGCGCTGGACCAGGATGCGGGTGCGGGCGCAGCAGTCCTGGCCGGAGTTGTCGAGGAAGGACATGGGGGCGGCTGCCGCGGCGGCTTCGAGGTCGGCGTCGGCGAAGACGATGTTGGGGCTCTTGCCGCCGAGTTCGAGGGTGACGCGCTTGAGCAGCGCCGAGCCCTTGGCGAGGACCTGCTTGCCCACGGTCGTCGACCCCGTGAAGACGATCTTCGCGACGCCGGGGTGCTCGACGAGGGCGTTGCCGGCGACGGGTCCGTGGCCGGGCAGGACCTGGAACAGGCCCTCGGGAAGCCCCGCTTCCAGGGCGAGTTCGGCGAGCCGGAGTGCCGTGAGCGGGGTTGTCTCGGCGGGCTTGAGGAGGACCGCGTTGCCGGCCGCGAGCGCGGGGGCGGTGCCCCAGGCCGCGATCGGCATCGGGAAGTTCCAGGGCGCGATGACGCCGACGACGCCGAGCGGTTCGAGGATCGTGACGTTCAGGCCGCCCGCGACGGGGATCTGCCGGCCGGTGAGCCGTTCCACTCCCCCGGCCGCGTAGTCGAGCAGATCGCGGACGTTGCCCGCCTCCCAGCGGGCGTTGCCGACGGTGTGCCCGGCCTCCCTGACCTCCAACTGGGCGAGTTCTTCGAGGTGTTCGTCGACGGCGACGGCGAACCGGCGCAGCAGTCGGGCGCGTTCGCCGGGCGCGAGGGCGGACCACTGGACCTGCGCCTTCGCGGCACGTACGACCGCCGCGTCCACGTCGGCCGCGGTGGCGGCGGGGACGGTGGCGACGACCTCTTCGGTGGCCGGGTTCAGTACCTGGAGCTGGTCGGACAAGGAGTGCCTCACATGCGTTCGAAGGAGCGGCGCAGCTCCCAGTCGGTCACCGCAGCGTCGAAGGCGTCGAGCTCGACGCGGGCCATGTTGCGGTAGTGGGCGACGACCTCGTCACCGAAGGCGGCCTTGGCGATCGGGCTGTTCTCCCAGAGCTCGGCGGCCTCGCGCAGAGTCGTGGGGACGTGCTCGAAGTCGGCGGCGTAGGCGTTGCCCGCGCAGGGCTCTGGCAGCTCAAGCTTGTGCTCGATGCCGTACAGGCCGGCGGCCACCAGCCCGGCCACCGCGAGGTGCGGGTTGACGTCGCCGCCGGGGAGCCGGTTCTCGAAGCGCATGGAGCGGCCGTGGCCGACGACGCGCAGGGCGCAGGTGCGGTTGTCGTAACCCCAGGCGACGGCGGTCGGGGCGAAGGAGCCCGGCTGGAACCGCTTGTAGGAGTTGATGTTGGGGGCGTACAGGAGTGAGAAGTCACGCAGGGCGGCGAGCTGGCCGGCGAGGAAGTGGCGCATGACGTCCGACATGCCGCCCTCACCGTCCCCGGCCATGGCGTTGTTGCCGGCGGCGTCCGCGAGGGAGAGGTGGATGTGGCAGGAGTTGCCCTCACGCTCGTTGTACTTGGCCATGAAGGTGATCGAGACGCCCTCCTGGGCGGCGATCTCCTTGGTGCCGGTCTTGTAGATCGCGTGCTGGTCGCAGGTGACCAGGGCGTCGTCGTACTTGAACGCGATCTCGTGCTGCCCGGGGTTGCACTCGCCCTTGGCGGACTCCACGGTGAGACCGGCGCCCGCCATCTCGTTGCGGATACGGCGCAGCAGGGGCTCGATCCGGCCCGTCCCCAGCACCGAGTAGTCGATGTTGTACTGGTTCGCCGGTGTGAGCCCTCTGTAGCCGGCGTCCCACGCCTGCTCGTAGGTGTCCTTGAAGACGATGAACTCCAGCTCGGTGCCGACGTTCGCCGTGTACCCGTGCTCGGCCAGGCGCTCCAGTTGGCGGCGCAGGATCTGGCGGGGCGCGGCGACCACGGGCGAGCCGTCGTTCCAGGCGAGGTCGGCGATCAGCATGGCCGTGCCGGCGTTCCACGGGACGCGGCGCAGCGTGGCCAGGTCGGGGTGCATGGCGAAGTCGCCGTAGCCGCGGTCCCAGGACGACATGGCATAGCCCTCGACGGTGTTCATCTCGGTGTCGACGGCGAGGAGGTAGTTGCAGCCCTCGGTGCCGTGGTGGAGGACCTCGTCGAGGAAGAAGCGTGCGGCGAACCGCTTGCCCTGGAGCCGCCCTTGCATATCGGGGAACGCCAGGACGACAGTGTCGATCTCACCGCTCGCGACGAGGGCGTGCAGCTCCTCGACGCTCAGCGGGGGTGTGCGGTCTGCCACGGGAGAGCCTCCATTCGGCTACTTCGGTCAGCCGGGAGCCATAAGGTATTGCGCAGGACCATTGATTGGGAAGGGGGTCCGGCCATATGTCGCAGGCGGACACGGAGCACGGGGCGCCCGGGGCCGACGACCGGCTGACGTCGGTGCTGCGGCCGGTGCGGGCCGGCAACGGCTTCGAGGAGGCCCTGGAGCAGATCCTCCAGGTCGTCCGGCTGGGCCTGGTGCCGGGCGGCGAGCGGCTGCCCGCCGAGCGGGAGCTGGCCGACCGGCTGGGGATCAGCCGGGTGACGCTGCGCGAGGTGCTGAAGGTGCTCCAGGACCAGGGTCTGGTGGAGTCGCGGCGCGGTCGCTACGGCGGAACGTTCGTGCTGCCGCGCTCAGCCACCCCGGGCGAGGAGGAGCTGCGCCGCCGCCTGAAGGACGTCGACGTGGAGGACACGCTGCGCTTCCGCGAGGTGCTGGAGGTGGGCGCGGCCGGGCTGTGCGCGGCGCACGGGCTGGACGAGGAGCAGGCGAACCGGCTGCGCGAGGCCCTGGCGCACACGCACGACGCCCCGCTCGCCGACTACCGCCGACTGGACACCCTGCTGCACCTGACACTCGCCGAGCTGTCCGGCTCCCCCACGCTGACCGCCCAGTACGCGGCCGTGCGCGCGACCGTGAACGACCTGCTCGACTGCATCCCGCTGCTGGTGCGCAACCTGGAGCACTCCCAGCGTCAGCACGCGGCGCTGGTGGAGGCGGTGATCGAGGGCAACGCGGAGTGCGCGCGGGAGATCATGCGCGAGCACTGCGGGGGCACGGCGGCACTGCTGCGGGGCTTCCTCGGCTGAGCGGCGCCCGTCCCCGGAGCGGGTGGATTTACCGGCGATTAACGCAAGGGTATTGCGTTCGAGTGGCCCACCCGGCAAAGGTATGGATCCATTCCATTGAGCCGGAGCCCGGTCGACCCCACCGTGCCCGGAAATGCCCGGTGTCCATCGCGCGTGGGGAGTTGGCCATGTCCCTGGGATCCACGAACACACCACCCGCCGCCTCGGAGGCGGACGACTATCTGGAACGCAGAGCCCTGCGTCGCGGCAGCGCCGGCTGGGTGCTGCTGACCGGACTCGGCGTCGCGTACGTCGTCTCCGGCGACTACTCGGGCTGGAACTTCGGTCTGGCCGAGGGCGGTTTCGGGGGCCTGGCGATCGCCATGGTCCTCATGGGCGCCATGTACGCCTGCATGGTCTTCGCCCTGGCCGAGCTGTCCTCGATCCTGCCGACGGCCGGCGGCGGCTACGGCTTCGCCCGCCGCGCCCTCGGCCCGTGGGGCGGCTTCCTGACGGGTACGGCGATCCTCATCGAGTACGTCCTCGCGCCGGCCGCCATCGTCATCTTCATCGGCGACTACGTCGAGTCGCTGGGCCTGTTCGGCCTGGAGTCGGGCTGGCCGATGTACCTGGTCTGCTTCGCGATCTTCCTCGGCATCCATCTGTGGGGCGTGGGCGAGGCGCTGCGCTTCAGCTTCGTGGTCACCGGAATCGCGGTCGCGGCCCTGCTCGTGTTCGCGCTGGCGGCGCTGCCGGACTTCTCCTTCGGCTCGCTGGACGACATCCCGGTCGACTCCTCGGCCACGGGGTCGAACTCCTGGCTGCCCTTCGGCCTGCTCGGCATCTGGGCGGCCTTCCCCTTCGGCATGTGGTTCTTCCTGGGCGTCGAGGGCGTGCCGCTGGCCGCCGAGGAGACCAGGGATCCGGCGCGCACGCTGCCGAAGGCGATCCGCTGGTCGATGGCCGTCCTCGTGGTCCTGGCCGTGGTGACCTTCTTCGCGGCGGCCGGCGCACGCGGCTCGGCGGCGATCCAGGAGGCGGGCAACCCGCTGGTGGAGGCGCTCCAGCCGGGCGGCAAGGCGACGACACTGAGCCGGATCGTGAACTACGCGGGCCTGGCGGGCCTGGTGGCGTCGTTCTTCTCCCTGATCTACGCCGGCTCGCGCCAGCTCTTCGCCCTGTCCCGCGCGGGCTACCTGCCCCGCTTCCTGTCCCTCACCAGCCGCCGCAAGGCGCCGTACCTGGGCCTGCTGGTGCCGGGCACGATCGGCTTCCTGCTGGCGGCGGTCTCGGGCAACGGCGCGCGGATGCTGAACGTCGCGGTCTTCGGCGCGACCATCTCCTACGCCCTGATGTCCCTGTCGCACATCGTGCTGCGCCGCCGGGAGCCGGAGCTGGAGCGGCCGTACCGCACGCCGGGCGGTGTGCTGACGTCGTCGGTCGCGCTGGTGCTGGCGTGCGCGGCGCTGGTGGCCACGTTCCTGGTGGACGTGACGGCCGCGGTGATCGCGCTGGTGGTGTACGGCGTGGCCATCGCCTACTTCGGCCTCTACAGCCGTAAGCACCTGGTGGCCAAGGCACCCGAGGAGGAGTTCGCGGCGCTGGCGGCGGCCGAGGCAGAGTTGGCACGGGACTGAAACGCCGAGAGTGAGGGAGTTGCTGTGGCCAGGCCGCTGATCGGGGTCAGCACCTATCTGGAGTCCGGTGCGCGCTGGGGCGTGTGGGAGCTGGAGGCCGCGCTGCTGCCGGTCGGCTATCCACGGCTGGTGCAGCGGGCGGGCGGCCTGGCCGCGATGCTGCCGCCGGACGACCCGGAGCACGCGGCGGCGGCCGTCGCCCGCCTGGACGGACTGGTCATCGCGGGCGGCCCGGACGTCGAGCCGGTCCGCTACGGCGCGGAGCGTGAGCCGCGCACGGGGCCTGCCGCGCGGGAGCGGGACACGTGGGAGCTGGCGTTGATCGACGCGGCGCTGGCCGCGGGGGTGCCGCTGCTGGGCATCTGCCGGGGCATGCAGTTGCTGAACGTCGCGCTCGGCGGCACGCTCCAGCAGCACATCGAGGGGCACGCGGAGGTGGTCGGCGTCTTCGGCAGCCATACCGTGAAGCCGGTGCCGGGGAGTCTGTACGGCGCTCTCGTGCCGGAGGAGACGTCGGTGCCGACGTATCACCACCAGGCCGTGGACCGCCTGGGCGAGGGCCTCGTCGCAACGGCCCACGCGGCGGACGGCACGGTCGAGGCGCTGGAACTGCCGTCGGGTGAGTGGGTGTTGGGGGTGCAGTGGCATCCGGAGATGGGAGAGGACCTGCGGGTGATGGAGGGGTTGGTACGGGCCGCGGGCGGCTGAGGAGCGAAAATCACCCCCTCCGGCGTTCGAGGAGCGGGGGTCCGGGGGCGGAGACCCTGGCGGGGTCGAAGGGGCGGCGCCCCTGGAGGATGGGACGGGTAGGGGCGGCGGGGGCGGGAGCACTAACCCCGGGTCAGGGCCAGCAGGTCCCGTGCCGGGCCCACCGGCCGGTGTCCCGTCGGCCACACCGCCCGCAGGTCCCGGGCCAGCGAGACATCGGCGAGCGGCACACTCACCAGCCGCCGCATCGACAGCTCCTCCCCCACCGCCAACTCGCTCAGCACGGCCGGCCCCGCCCCACTCACCGCAGCCGCCTTCACCGCGGTGGTCGACGACAGCTCGATCAGCGGACGCGCCAGGCCCCCCAGCGCCGCATCCAGCACCTGCCGAGTCCCCGACCCCTTCTCCCGCAGGATCAGCGGAGTCCCCGCCAGCTCCGACCCCTCCAGCGGCCGCCGCCGACGCGCCCACAGATGCCCCGGAGCCGTCACCACGATCAGGTTGTCGTGGGCGATGACGACGGAGTCCAGCCCGGTCGGCACGTTCAGCCCCTCCACGAACCCCAGATCCGCCTCGTCCGCCAGCAACCGCTCCGCCACCGCCGCCGAGTTCCCGGCCAGCAGCGACACCGCCGTGTCCGGCCGCTGGGCCCGCAGGGCGAGCAGCCAGCCGGGCAGCAGATACTCCGCGATCGTCATGCTCGCCGCCACCCGCAACCGCGAGTCCCGCCGGTCCCGCAGCGCCTGCGCCCCGGCGTCGAACGCCTCCGCCGCCTCCACGATCCGCCGAGCCCAGTCCGTCACCAGCGCCCCGGCGTCCGTCAGCCGGGAGCCCCGCGGCGAGCGGTCCACCAGTGCCACCCCGAGCTGGCGCTCCATCGACCGGATCCGGCTGCTCGCCGCGGGCTGGGTGATCCCCAGCTCACGCGCCGCCCCACCGAGACTGCCGAGCCGCGCCACCGCCAGCAACAACTCCAGCCCACCGAGATCCGGGACCCGGTGTGCCAGGGTTCCCGCGCGAAACTGCCCCTCCGCCGCCTGAGTCATAAGCCCAGTTTATGTCGCCATAGAGGCAAGCTCCCTGGTGGGAGGCGACCGATGCGAAGACCCTGAAACCCATGGTCACCGTCGCCCGTCACCTCGGGCCCCTCCCCCGCCTCGGCACCGTCCGTCACCTCGGACCGAACTGGTACTCCGCCGTCATGGGTACCGCAGCCGTCGCCACCGCCGGAGCCGGACTTCCGTTCCATGTCCCCGGTCTGCGCACCATCTGCACAGGCGTCTGGGCGCTCTCCCTCGTCCTGCTGCTCACCCTGCTCGGCGCCCGGGCCCGGCACTGGACCCGCCACCGCGACCAGGCCCGCGCCCACCTGCTCGACCCGGCCATGGCGCCCTTCTACGGCTGCCTGTCCATGGCCCTGCTCGCCGTCGGCGGCGGTGCCGTCGTCGTCGGCCGGGACTGGATCGGCGGCTCGGCGGCGGTCGCCCTCGACGCCGTGCTGTTCGGCGCCGGTACGGCGATCGGGCTGGCGGCCGCCGTCGCCGTCCCGTACCTCATGGCCGTACGCCATCGCATCGAACCGTCGCAGGCCACGCCCGTGTGGCTGCTGCCGCTCGTCGCACCGATGGTGTCCGCCGCGCTCGGGCCGCTGCTGGTGCCGCATCTGCCGCCGGGGCAGGCCCGGGAGACGCTGCTGCTCGCCTGTGTCGCGATGTTCGGGCTCAGCCTGCTCGCCACCCTGCTGATGCTGCCGCTGGTCTTCGCCCGGCTGATCACCGGCGGCCCGCTGCCGCTCGCCCTCACCCCGACCCTGTTCCTGGTGCTGGGCCCGCTCGGGCAGTCCACCACCGCCGTCGGCGCGTTCGCCGATGTCGCTCCGGGTGTGGTCCCTGCGCCGTACGGCGAGGGCTTCGGGATTCTCGCCGTTCTGTACGGGGTGCCCGTCATGGGCTTCGCGCTGCTGTGGCTGGGGCTCGCCACCGCCCATGTCGTACGCGCCCGGCGGCACGGCATGGGCTTCGCGATGACCTGGTGGGCGTTCACCTTCCCGGTCGGCACCTGTGTCACCGGCGCCGCCGCGCTGGCCCGGCACACCGGGCTCGTCGTCTACGAGGGGCTCGCCGTCGGGCTGTACGCCGTGCTCGTCGTGGCCTGGGCCGTGGCGGCCCTGCACACCGCCCGCGGGCTGCTCAGCGGCGCGCTGCTCCGAGCACCTCGGACAGCACTCGTGGTGCCTCGGCCAGTGACGGGCCGTACCACGTCAGGTGCCGTCCGCTGACCAGCGCGCAAGGCAGGCCGGCGAACGCCTCCGGGCCGTCGTCGGCGGTGAAGCGGTAGGGCTCGTCGGGGAGCACGACGACGTCCGGGGCCGCCGCGAGCAGGTCGTCCAGGGGGACGCGCGGGTAGCGGTCCTCGTGCGTCGCGTACAGGTGGTCCACGCCGAGGCGGGCCAGTACGTCGCCCGCGAAGGTGTCGCGGCCGAGCACCATCCAGGGCCGCCGCCAGATCGGCACCACGGCCGTCGTACGGCGCTGCGGGGCCGGCAGCGACGACCAGGTCCGCTCCGCCTCGTCCAGCCAGCGCGGGCGGGCCGGCGCCCCGCAGGCGTCCAGTACACGTGCCAGCTCGCGAAAGGCCTGCGGTACGTCCCGCACCTCGGTCACCAGGACCTCGACGCCGGCCGCGCGCAGGGCGTCGAGGTCGGGTGCGCGGTTCTCCTCCTCGTTGGCGATCACCAGGTCCGGGGCGAGGGCGACGATCCGGTCCGTCTTCGGGTTCTTGGTGCCGCCGACGCGGGCGACGTCCAGTCCGGCGGGGTGGCTGCACCAGTCCGTGGCGCCGACGAGGGCGCCGGGCACCGAGACGGCCACGGCCTCCGTCAGGGACGGCACCAGGGAGACGACCCGCATCAGCGCCTCGGCCGGTCCCGGACCGCCTCGATGTGCTCCGCCACCGCGACGACGACCACGCGGGTGTCCGGCACGGTCGCCCGCCAGCGGTGGCGCACCCCGCCGGTGAGGTAGAGGGTGTCGCCGCGGCCGAGGCGGTAGGCGCGGCCCTCGGCCTCGATCTCGACGGCGCCGTCGGCGACGTACATCAACTGGTCGTTGCGGAACTGGAATTCACGGCCGGCGTCATGGTCGCCGGTGAACTCCGAGGCGTGCATCTGGTGGTGACCGCGCACCAGGGACCGAGTCCGGGGTTCCGGCGCCAGTTCGGTGGTGTCGGCCCGCACGACGTCGACGCTGCACGCCGGGTCGGCTGCGGCGAGGAGTTCGACGGCGGTCGTGCGCAGCGCGTCGGCGACCTTTTCGAGGGAGCTGCGGCTGGGGCGCGCCCGGTCGTTCTCGACCTGGCTCAGGAAAGGCACCGACAGGCCGCTGCGCTCGGCCACGACGGCGAGGGTGAGGTCCAGCGCACGGCGTCGCCGCCGTACGGCCGCGCCCACCCGAAGGGTCTGTTCTTTGTGGTCGCCCATCGCTCCGGCTCCCTCCTTCGCTCGTCGGTCCACTGTCCTCGCGCCCGACTTCCGGCGCACACCTTCTGTTGAGTTCTCTGCACCCTACGCATGTTCGGCAAACCGTTTCATGCGCCCGTCACATCGACGACACATCGGGGGGAGTACGACCCACAGGTTCACGCCAGCGGATCGGCCCGCGCCACCCGCCGGGCGCCCCCGCGGCACCCCTGACTGCCGTTCAGCACGCGAGCGCCGCTGTTCTGTTCAATGCGTTCGCGCTCCCCCGTGTTCCCTCCTCCGCGCCCGATAGGCGGGCCTGGTCAGAGAGGCGTTGAAGGGGAGCGCGCGGGGGCGGGAAGTCGGTGCCGGTCAGGGGGAGTTCGTACAGGGCAGCTCGGGTGGTGGAATAGCGCTGCGTGGTTGGCCGGATCCTTTTCGTAGCATGCCGGGTGACTATGCGGAGATGCCGCAAGGGGTGGGTCCGCCGTACGGAGGGGAAAAACGTACGGCGTGACCCACCCCTCGGGTGGCGGTCGGGCCCGTCAGGTCACCCGGCCGCCTGGCTCTTCTGCGCGGACCCGGCGACCGGGGCCCACTTGTCCAGCAGGCCCGGGTTCTGCTTCAGCCAGGTGCGCACCGCGTCCTGCTCCTTGCCCTTGCCGGCCTTGGTGATCTGCGACTCCAGGCCAGTGAGCTGCTTCTCCGTCATGGAGAAGTCCTTCAGCCACTCGCCGACCTCGGGGTTGTCGCCGGCGAAGCCCTTGCGGGCCAGCGTGTGCACGCCGTCGCCCTTGCCCCAGGCGCCCTTGGGGTCCTTGAGCTTGGTCAGGTCGTAGTCGCTGTACGCCCAGTGCGGCGACCAGAGCGTGACGAGGACGGGCTCCTTCTTGGCGTACGCGCGCTTGAGCTCGGCGAGCATCGCGGGCGTCGAGCCGTCCACGACCTCGTACGTGCCCTGAAGGCCGTACTTCTTGAGGACGGTGTCCTTGAGCATGCCCATCATTCCGGCGCTCGGCTCGATGCCGATGATCTTGCCCTTGAACTTGGCGGCGTTGTTCTTGAGGTCCTCAAGGGAGTTCACGCCCTTGACGTACGAGGGGACGCTCAGCTCCAGGGAGGTGGGGCCGTACCAGGAGCCGAGGTCCTCGAGCTGCTTCCCGTACTTCTTCCAGTACTCGGCGTGCGTGGTGGGCAGCCAGGAGTCGGTCTCGAAGTCGATCTGGCCGGTGGCGAGGCCGGTGTAGAGGGGTCCGGCGGCGTACTGGCTGGTCGTGACCTTGAAGCCGCGCCGCTCCAGCAGCTCCTTCCACAGGTACGTGGAGGCGATGCCCTCGTCCCACGGGATGTAGCCGATCTTGACCTCCTTGCCCTTGCCGACGTTCGTGGCGGAGGCCTCGGCGGTGCCGGAGGCCGGGCCGAAGACGCCCATGCCGCCCGCGACGAGGGCCAGGGCGGCCACGCCGGCGACGGCGACGACCGGGCGCGGGCGGTAGTTCCAGACCTTGACGCCGCCCGCGGCACGCGCCTTGGCGGCGGCGCGGCGGCCCAGCGGGGAGATCTGCTCGCCGAGCGCGCCGGTGATGCGGTCCAGGTAGATGGCGAGGACGACGATGCCGACGCCCGCCTCGAAGCCGAAGCCGATGTCGAGCTGGCCGATGGCCTCGTTGACCGCGCCGCCGAGGCCGCCGGTGCCGACCATGCCGGCGATGACGACCATGGACAGGCTCAGCATGATCACCTGGTTGATGCCCGCCATGATCGTCGGCAGGGCGAGCGGGAGCTGGACGCGCAGCAGGGTGTCACGTGGTGTGGTGCCGAACGCCTCGGCCGCTTCGACCAGCTCGCCGTCGACCTGGCGGATGCCGAGCTCGGTCATGCGGACGCCGGGCGCGAGCGCGAAGATCAGGGTGGCGATGACGCCGGCGGCGGTGCCCAGGCCGAAGAAGAGGATGGCCGGGATGAGCAGCACCATCGACGGCATCGTCTGGAGCAGGTCCAGGACGGGCCGTACGGTCGCGCTGACCGTCCTGGAGCGGGCCGCCCAGATGCCCAGCGGGACCGAGAGCACCAGGGCGATGACGGTGGCGACCAGGACGAGGGCCAGCGTCGACATGGCCCGGTCCCACAGTTCGAGCGAGTCGATCAGCGCGAACCCGCCGAAGGCGAGGACGCCCGCGACGACGCCGCGCAGCCACCAGGCGAGCACGGCGAAGATGCCCGCGAGAATAAGGGGCTCGGGGGCGGTCAGGACGGCGTTGACGCCGTCGTACATGCCCTCCACGACCGCCTTGATCGCGTCGAAGAGCCAGCCCATGTGAGCGACCAGCCAGTCCACACCGGAGTCGACCCAGTCGCCGAGACGCAGCCTAGGCATGGGCGATCACCTTTCCCTCCGGGTTGTCGCAGGGCGAGGGATCGGCGCTCTCGTCACCGAGGAACCCGACCAGCCGCTGGCGCGGCACGACGCCGATGACCCGGTTGTCCTCGTCGACGACCGTGACGCGGTGCGACAGGCGGGCACTGATCGCGCACAGCTCCACGAAGGAGGTCTCGCTGGTCGCGGTCTCGCAGGCGCACAGCGGGGCGTCGGCGGTGACCGAGGTGTCCATGAGGGCGCCGGCGGTCAGCACGCGCGAGCGGTCGACGTCCTGGATGAAGGAGGCGACGTAGTCGTTGGCCGGGCGCAGCAGGATGTCCTCGGCGGTGCCGGTCTGGACGATGCGGCCGTCGAGCATGACGGCGATGCGGTCGCCGAGGCGCATCGCCTCGTTGAGGTCGTGGGTGATGAAGACGATCGTCTTCTTCAGGCTCTTCTGGAGCTGGAGCAACTGGTCCTGCATGTCACGGCGGATCAGCGGGTCGAGCGCGCTGAAGGACTCGTCCATCAGAAGCAGGTCGGCGTCGGTGGCCAGCGCACGGGCGAGGCCCACGCGCTGCTGCATGCCGCCGGACAGCTCGTCGGGCCAGGACTTCTCCCAGCCGCCCAGACCGCACAGCTCCAGGGCCTCGGCGGCGCGCTTGTCGCGCTCGGCGCGGGGCACGCCCTGGACGGCGAGTCCGTAGGCGGCGTTCTCCAGCACGCTGCGGTGCGGGAACAGCGCGAAGTGCTGGAACACCATGCTGATCTTCCGGGCGCGGACCTCGCGCAGCTCGCGGTCGCCGATCGCGGTCAGGTCCCGGCCGTCGAAGCGGACGTGACCCGCGGTCGGCTCCAGGAGTCCGTTGAGCAGGCGCAGCAAGGTGGACTTGCCGGACCCGGACAGGCCCATGACGACGAAGATCTGGCCGGGTTCGACGGTGAAGGAGGCGTCGATCACGGCGGCGGTGGTGCCGTCGGCGCGCAGCTCCTCACGGTCGGCTCCTTGGCGGAGCCGCTCGACGGCCTCGTTCGGTCGTCTGCCGAACACCTTGTACAGATGCTCGGCCTCTAGCCTGGATGACACGGGGACCTCTCGTCTCGACGGCAAGTGAGGGAGCGACTGGCGCAACAGTTGCGTATAGAGCTTCGCTCCGGCTGCGCGCCTGCCCTGGTTCCCCGCACACAAACGCACAAGTGGTCCAGGCCACAGCACCGCCACACGCCGCGACGGGACGGTCACACGGGGGCCGCTGTCAGTGCCGTACGGCATGATGCGTGGCGTGACCGGACGACTGATGCTCCTCGACACCGCCTCGCTGTACTTCCGCGCCTACTTCGGCGTCCCGGACTCCGTGAAGGCCCCGGACGGCACTCCGGTGAACGCCGTGCGCGGGCTCCTCGACTTCATCGACCGCCTGGTCAAGGACCACCGCCCGGACGCGCTCGTGGCATGCATGGACGCCGACTGGCGGCCCGAGTGGCGGGTCGAGCTGATCCCCTCCTACAAGGCGCACCGGGTCGCCGAGGAGCGCGAGGTCGGGCCGGACGAGGAGGAGGTGCCGGACACCCTGTCGCCGCAGGTACCGGTCATCGAGGCCGTCCTGGACGCGCTCGGCATCGCGCGTGTGGGCGTCGCGGGGTACGAGGCGGACGACGTGATCGGCACCTTCACGGCACGCGCGAAGGGCCCGGTCGACATCGTCACCGGCGACCGCGACCTGTACCAGCTCGTGGACGACGAGCGCGGGGTGCGGGTGCTGTACCCGCTCAAGGGCGTCGGCACCCTCCAGCTCACCGACGAGAGCTGGCTGCGCGAGAAGTACGGCGTCGACGGCGGCGGGTACGCGGATCTGGCGCTGCTGCGCGGCGACCCGAGTGACGGCCTGCCGGGCGTGCCCGGGATCGGCGAGAAGACGGCCGCGAAGCTGCTGGCCGAGTTCGGCGACCTGGCCGGGATCATGGCCGCGGTCGACGACCCGAAGGCGAAACTCACACCCTCGCAGCGCAAGCGGCTGGACGAGTCGCGGCCGTATGTCTCCGTCGCCCCGAAGGTCGTGCGGGTCGCGCAGGACGTCCCGCTGCCCGAGGTCGACACGGCGCTGCCGCACACTCCCCGGGATCCGGCGGGCCTTGACGAGCTGGCGATGCGCTGGGGGCTTGGCGGGTCGCTCCAGCGGCTCCTGGTGACGCTGGGGGCGTGAGACCACGGGCGCCTGCGGCGCGTCCCGATCGCGCGCATGAGGTTCGTGGCGCGGGGAATTCGTTCCGTGTGTGCGCAACATGCACCAGTTCATGAACGTTCATAGCGGCATTCGCCAGGCGGAGGTGCTAACTTAGGTAAACCTAAGCTTGGAACAAGGGAGGCCAGTGATGGCACTACGCCCTGCCCGCAGGCCGCGGAAGCCCCACTCCGCGCAGGTCATCCGTACCGAACGGCTGACCCCGCACATGCAGCGGGTGGTGCTGGGCGGTGAGGGGCTCGCCGGGTTCGCGGCGGACACCTGCACGGACCATTACGTGAAGATGCTGTTTGCGCCCGAGGGTGTGAGCTACCCCGAGCCCTTCGACCTGGAGCGCATCCGCGAGGAGCTGCCGCGCGAGCAGTGGCCGGTGACACGGACGTACACCGTGCGGGCCTGGGATCCCGAACACCGTGAACTGACCCTGGACTTCGTGCTGCACGGCGACGAGGGCCTGGCCGGCCCGTGGGCCATGCGCGTCCAGCCGGGCGAGACCGTGCGTTTCATGGGACCCGGCGGCGCCTACGCCCCCGACCCGGACGCCGACTGGCATCTCCTGGCCGGCGACGAGAGCGCGCTTCCCGCGATCGCCCGCTCCCTGGAGTCGCTGCCGGACGGCGTCACGGCGTACGCCTTCGTGGAGATCTCCAGCCCCGAGGAGGAGCAGAAGATCGACTCCGACGTGGAGGTCATCTGGCTGCACCGCGGCTCACGCCCGGTCGGCGAGCCGCTCGTCGAGGCCGTGCGCGCGCTGGAGTTCCCCGAGGGCCGGGTGCACGCGTTCGTGCACGGCGAGGCGCACTTCGTGAAGGAGCTGCGCCAGTTGCTGCGGGTCGACCGGAGCGTCCCCCGCGAGGACCTGTCCATCTCCGGCTACTGGCGGCTCGGCCACGACGAGGACGGCTGGCAGGCGTCCAAGCGGGACTGGAACGCGCGGATCGAGGCGGAGCAGGAGGGGGCGGCGCCGGCGGCGTAGCCCTGCGGGTAAGTCGGAAGGGGCGGCACCTTTGAAGGTGCCGCCCCTTCCGCCTGCCTGCCCGGAGTTGCCGGACCCAGGCGCTCAGACCGAGCGCTGGTAGGACCGGAACGTTCGGATGGACAGCCACACCGCCGCGACCGCCAGGGCCAGCAGCCCGCCGCCCCGGGTGAGGACGTCGCTCCAGTCGGGGTGGTCGGACATCGCCGAACGGCCCGCGACCATGGCCCAGTTGAGCGGATTGAAGTCGGCGACGTGCCGCATCCAGCCCGGCATCTGCGACGGTGCCATGAAAGCCGAGGACAGGAAGGTCAGCGGCAGCAGCAGGAAGGTGTTGATGCCGATGATCGACTCGCGCTCCTGCACCAGCATGCCGAGTGCATTGGACAGAGCCCCGGAGATCGTGCCGAGCAGGACCGCGGCGACGACCAGGACGGCGATGCCGACGATGCCGCCCGGGTAGTCGGCGCCGCCCAGCAGGCCGAGCAGCACGATGACGACCGACTGCAGGGCGGTGACCAGGCCGTTGTTGACGACGTTGCCGTTCATCAGCGCGGCCCGGCTGACCGGGGTGGTCAGGAACCGGTCGAGCGTGCCGCGCTGGATCTCGTCGAGCGTGGTCATCCCGGCCCACATGTTGGAGCTGAGGGCGCTCATCACGACGACGCCCGGCACCAGGTAGTCGAGGTAGGAGGTGGTGCCGAAGCCGCCGAGCTCGACGACCTTCCTGAAGAGACTGCCGAACAGGAAGAGCCAGATCACCGGCTGGATCAGGGTGATGATCGCTCGGCGGCCCCGTCTTCTTCTGGGCCTGGCCCGCGGTGTGGTCGGGCAGCTACTGGTGGCCGCGTGCTTCGCGGAGCTGGCCGCGCACTATCCGATCTCCGGCGCGATCTACCAGTGGTCGTCACGCCTGTCGAACGTCACCTTCGACTGATTCGCCGGCTGGATACGGTGATCGGCCAGATCGTGGTGATCGCCACGGCCGCGCCGGCGCTGCAGATGGTCCTGCCGGCGCTCTGGTCCGGCTTCCATCTGATCGGCACCGACCCCGCACCCACCTCGGCGGACGGCGCGGCCAACGCGACGCTGATCGGCGTGATCCTGCTGGTCCTCACCACGTTGGTGAACCTCCTGGACAACAAGGTCCTGCGGGCCGGGCGAGGGCCGACAAACGCTCCGACGAGTTCTTTATGATGTTCACCTACCTGCTGCCGGAAGGCCGCGCCTAGGTCTTGGATTGCCCGCGGCGATGCCTCAAACGGACCGCTGGCCTGGTCAGATGACGCTGCTTCGACGGCCGGCCCGTCCGGTCAGTCGCCCTTCACGCGCGCGTGCAGGTGCGTGTCGTGCCAGCCGTCCGCGTGGAGGGCGGCGCTGCGCTTGGTGCCCTCCAGGGCGAAGCCCGTCTTGGTCGCCACGCGGCAGGATGCCTCGTGGCGGACGGCGTGCATGAGTTCCAGGCGGTGGAATCCGATGTCGTCCAGGGCCCAGCGGGCCAGAGCAGTCGTCGCACGGGCGGCGACGCCCTGGCCGCGGGTTTCGACGGTGGTCCGGTGGGCGACTTCGGCAGTCCTTGTGCCAGCCCTCGATCCAGGCGCCGGCCTCCTCCACGAAGTCGGCGGAGGAGGCGACAACCGCGAGGTGAATCTTGGTGGTCAGGCCGCCACCTGTACGGCCAAGCGCATGGTCGTCGGGCTCGCCGCCAGGCCGTCTGGCCCCGTCCGACCCTGATCGTGAGCCCCTCCCATTGGGCATAAGACAGATCTCCACCAGCCATCCCGAGAGCGTTCCATGCCCTTGATCAACATCTCAAGCTTGTTCCAGCCGGGCCAGGTCCTCGTTGTAGTACTGGAGCCGGACACCGGGTGCCGCGTCGAGGTAGCGGGCGGAGATGCGGTGCCAGGCATCCATGTTGGCGTTCCAGTCCCTCATGCTCAGCAGACAGCGGTGCAGTCCTTGCCGCACGGCCTCATCAAGGTGCATACCGTTTGCGATGCGGATGGTGAGCATCTGCTCGGCTTGGAGGAAGTCCTCGATGCGGGCGGCCATGCGCTGGAGGGTCTCCTCAACGGCTGTTTCAAGACCGCAGCCGCGGGCCTGGCTGATCACGGTGACGATATTGGAGGTGTCGGCAGCGCTCCTCTCCTTGGCCAGGGAATGCAAGTCATTGCACCAGGCGCAGTAGTCGACCGTCGCGGTCACGCAGGTCTGGTACTCGGGGCTGTGGTAGAGCTGCGGCGGCAGTTCGGTCTGGGCAGCCAGTTCGACCAGGTCCATCCACATGACCATGGCCACGGAGCGGCGCCGGAGCTCGATGTAGTTGTCGATGGTTTCACTGGCACCGGCGCTGCGGTTGTCGAACTCGCGGTCGTTGGCTGCCACTACTCCGTCCCAGTGCTGGGTGAAGCGGCGCCACCATACGCCGGAGAAGTGGGGGCGGATGCGGCGCAGGATGTCACCGAGGGCTCGCGGTGCCGGATGGTCCGGGTTCGAGCCGACGGGGTCGTGGACAACCTCGTAGATCTGAGTGACCTGCCTGCGCCACTCGTGTTCCTTGCCTTCGATGATCAACCGGTCGTGCTGATCGTCCCAAAGGAAAAACCAGCATGTCAGGTCGGCCAGGATCTGGGCGCCTTCACGGGTGGCGCCATAGGAGTACCGGGTACCCAGGTGGGCGTAGGCAAGCCGGTCGAAGTACTCGGCGGCCATGCCGGGCGACATCATGCCCATCCGCTGGACCCAGCCCTTGGACTGCGCACAGATGCTGCGGGCGCGCGGGTCAATCCTGCCAGTATAGGGAACGGGAACGCTCGGTATCTGCATGCTAGCCCCCCAGGGTGGTGGTAGCGGTCGTCCCTCATGAGGCTCTATTCCGCTTCCAGGCGAAACAGCTGCATGCTCATGCAGAACACGACGCGAAGCGCATATTCCAAACACGCGCTAGTCCGACCGGTCCGAATCTCGACCAGGTCGCCATGAGCGGGCAGGGAGTCGAGGAACTCGACCGGGAGCCGCATCAGCGGCAGTGCATGCCCGGCAAGGGGTAACGCCCTGCGCACTGTCCCGGTGACGAAGGTGGTGGCCATGAGCGGCTCCTCTCCCCCTATGCACTTTGCGCAGTCGGAAGCGCATTTCGCACGCTTCGTCGATCACCTCGCTGCGGGACAGCCTTTTGTGGTGCTCCAGCAGCAGGACGAGGCTGTGCGCGTCATGAATTGTCTGTGACATTTCTTTCCCTCGTTGCATGTGTTGTCGAAAGATCTCGCTCAGTGGAGAAGCCCAGGCGGAAAGGGAACCGAGCAGTTCGGTGGAAATACAAATACGGGAGAGCCGCGCCAATGAGTCGAGGGCGTTCACAAGTGCGCTTGGGCGGTCTGCCGCACGTCCTGATGTCGCCTGGACCGGCTCGAACCGTCGCGCGGCCGGCAAGCCGGCGGTTCTGCGTGGCATGGCAGATGTCGCTGCCGGGCGGGGACAGCAGTTGAGGGATCGGTGCCTGAAGACTTCGCCGTCCGCCGGGCCGTCGACGAGGCGGATACGGTCCGGGGCGTGGCCGAGGGTGCCGGTGACCTCCTCGTGGCCCTGATGACCGGCGAGCGGAATGTTGCAGCGGGTTGGGCAGATACAGCCGGCTTCGCGATGTGTCTCGTTCGCCGGAGGACACGTTGAGTCAATGTCGGACAGTCCCCACCAAACGGTCTGCTCATAGGCCACAGGAGCGGCACCATGGGCGAAGCGGGCGGTCGATAACACGCCTGGGCCGGGTGTGGTCATGCGCCCTCCGTATGGTGGGGTCCGTCGGGCGCCACAGACGCGCGACGGAGGCCTGGGACAGGGACATGGCGGCGGAGACGAGGGCCAGGACGACGTCGGGGCTTCGGGCAATCATGTCCTCGACATGGGAACGCACCAATGACGTTGAGGATTGCACGGATGTGAGCGCCGTCAGCCTAGATCAAGTCCAAATGGTCGATCAGGCGGCCCAAGACGTCCGCACAGTGCGGTGGCCGCCTACCGCTGGCCGGCGTGAACAGGACCAGGGTCTACCTGCGCGAAGATCGTCCAGGCGGGACGTGCGGTGACGTCCGGCCCCCCGAACCCGCCGAGCAACTCGTCGCGCAGGTCGAACGACCCGGTCGGGGGCGTCCTTGGGTAAGTCAGCGATCCAGTGCAGGCCAAACCCGTCGATCTCGCCTGCCAGTTCGACCAGCCGCTCCGCCGACAGTACCCCCACCGGCATTGGAACCCACATCTCCGACAACGCCTGTCCCACAGTTGGTCTCTGGTCCACAGACATCACCCCACGCGCTCGGCCGAAAGGAGGAGCACGCCGCTCTAAGGCCGCTGTTGCGGCTTGTTTGCGGCTTGTTGCGACCTGGACAAGTTTAGAAGTGTGCCAGCCATAAGCCCATGGCGTAAGGCGCACGCATGTACGTACCGATGCGTACGCGACCTAAGAAGTGCGCCCCGAAGAAGACCCGCACTGCGTACTGCCGCGGGATTCGCGCCTCACCTCGCGCGCGCGTACGCCCCACCGATACGAGACAGAGTCCTCGCCGTCGTGCCCCTCGTAGACTTGATCGCGATGAGACGCCGTACTCCGCCCCCACCCTCTCCCCTGCCACAGCGCGAAGGGGTGGATCCGGTGCGGTTTCGGTTGCCGGCGGGGGACGCATGGGCGACCGTGCGCGACCATCTCGTGGCACGGCTCGCGCCCAGGGCCGAGGTGATCGACGGGATGCTGGACGCGGGGCGGATCGTGGACGCCACCGGGAGTCCGGTGTCCAGGGACACGGCGTACCGGCCCGGGATGTATGTGTGGTTCCACCGCGAGCTCCCCGACGAGGAGCGGGTGCCGTTCGCGGTCGACATCGTGTACCGGGACGAACACGTGGTCGTGGCGGACAAACCACACTTCCTGGCCACTACACCGCGCGGAAGCCATGTGGCCGAGACGGCCCTGGCGCGACTGCGGCAGGAACTGGGCACCCCGACGCTGAGCGCGGCGCACCGGCTGGACCGGCTGACGGCCGGGCTGGTGCTGTTCACCGTGCGGCCGGAGGAGCGAGGGGCTTATCAGACGCTGTTCCGCGACAAGCGGGTGGCGAAGGAGTACGAGGCGGTGGCCCCGTACGACCCCTCAGTGGACCTGCCACGCACCCTACGCAGCCGGATCATCAAGGAGCGCGGCGTGCTGGCGGCCCGCGAGGTCGAGGGCGAACCCAACGCCGTTAGCCGGGTCGAGTTGCTGGAGCACCGGATGGGGCGTGCCCGGTACCGGCTCGTACCGCTTACCGGGCAGACGCACCAGCTGAGGGTGCACATGAGCGCCTTGGGAGTGCCGATCCTCGGCGATCCCCTCTATCCGGTGGTGACCGACCCCGCGGCGGCCGGTGACTTCCGGCGTCCGCTCCAACTGCTGGCGCGGGTGCTGGAATTCAACGATCCGATCACGGGGCGCGAGCACCGCTTCGTCAGCCCACGTGTGCTGCGGGCCTGGTCGTCGTACGACGAGTGGGCCGGGTAGCCCTGGCGCCGGGTCGGCTCAGTCGCCGCGCCACCAGCGCAGGAGGCGCCGGAACAGGCCCGGCCGGCTCACCGGTTCGGGGGTCGGCGTCGGGGTCGGCTCCGCGGACGGGGCAGCCGGCTCTGGAGCCGCCATCTGCGGCTTTGGCATGCTGGACTGCCAATTGCCGGGACGCTGTGCCGTCACCGGGTGCGCCGGTCGCGCCATGACGTCTTGCTGAGGCGTGGGCGCGAACTTCACCGGCAGTTCGACCAGGTGCCGGTTCGAGATGGACGCCCGCCAACTCAGCTCGTTTTCCTCGCAGGCGAGTTCGACATCGGGGAGACGGGTCAGCAGCGCGTCGACGCCGACATCGGCGATGGCGCGGCCGATGTCCTGGCCCGGGCACTCGTGAGGACCGCCGCTGAAGGCGAGGTGGGAGCGGTTGCCCTGCATGTTGGCCTTGGTGTCGGGACGGACACGTGGGTCGACGTTGCCCGGCGCAAGACCCACGAGGAGGCCATCGCCCTTGCGGATACGCTGGCCGCCCAGCTCGACCTCCTGCTTCGCGAAGTAGCCCAAGAGAGTGCTGAACGGCGGCTCGTCCCACAGAGACTGCTCGACTGCCTCGGGCACCGTCATCTGGCCGCCGCTGAGCTGGGCCCGGAACCGCGGGTCGGTGAGCACCACTCGCAGTACGTTGGCAAGGAGGTTGGCGGTGGTCTCGTACGCGATGATCAGGACGACACGCAGGTGCTGGCCGACCTCCTCGTCGCTGAGCCGCGCCGGGTGGTTGATCAGGTGGCTGGTGAAGTCGTCCTTCGGTTCCGCTCGGCGGCTGGCGGTTAGCCGCATCAGAACGTCCATGATGTACGCGTTGCTGGCGATGGCGGTCTCGGTACCTTTGGGCAGGTCGCGAGCGGCCTGTACGAGTTTGTCGTTGTACTCGTGGGGCATGCCGAGGATCTCGCACAGCACGATCATCGGCAGGCGCTCGGCGAACCGGCTGACCAGGTCGGCTCGGCCCTCCTCGCAGAACTGGTTGACAAGGTCCTGGGTCGCGCGGTTGATGTAGCGGCGGATGCCTCGGTGGTCGATGGTCGACATGGCGCCGGTGACCGCGCCGCGCAGCCGCAGGTGTTCCTCGCCCTCGGCGTGGCAGCAGATGGGCTGCCACGCGAGGTGCGGCATGAGCGGGTGATCGGGCTTGACGGTGCCATCCTGCATCGAGCTCCACAACCGGGTGTCACGGGAGAACTGCGAGGGGGTACGCACCGTGTGCATGTTCTCCGCATGACCGAGCACCACCCAGATAGGCACGTCCTGGTGCAGCAGCGCGGGAGCCACAGGGCCGTGCTCGGCCCGTAGCTGCTCGTACACGGCCCCCAGGTCCTCCGCTTCGGGGCCGTACAGGCGGCGCAGATCGCCGGGGCCGATGCCGTGTGCGGGACAGCCGGGGGGCGGGGTGGCCATGGGGTCGTCCGTACCAGTCGGGGAGAAGGATTCAGGCGTCACGATGGTCGCTCCGAA
This sequence comes from Streptomyces sp. NPDC036764, assembly GCF_055609385.1. Classification (NCBI taxonomy): domain Bacteria; kingdom Bacillati; phylum Actinomycetota; class Actinomycetes; order Kitasatosporales; family Streptomycetaceae; genus Streptomyces; species Streptomyces sp. NPDC036764. The sequence goes on along the minus strand of NZ_JBVJPT010000014.1, from coordinate 6,383 downwards.
GCTGAAGTGTGTACAGGAGGTAATGAGATCCGCCGGTTCGGGCGGTTGAACAAAGCCGAGGCCGTGGGGAGGTCGTACGCGCGCCTCTCAGACAACGCGTATGCGGCTCATGGGACATGAACAGGCCGTACGGCTCCGGGACAGGGGAAGGCAGCCGTACGGCCCGGCCAATACGTGGCTCACGCATGCGCCTTCGCCGTTGCCAGCGAATGCAGAAAGTGCATCAGCGTCATCAGAACGTCCCGGCTGGAGGCACGGCGGCGTACGTCGCACTCGAGGATGGGGATCTCCTCGGGCAGGTCGAGTGCCGTACGGAGTTCGGCGATGGGGTAACGGGGCGCGTCCGGGAAGGTGTTGACGGCCACCACGAAGGGCACGCCGCGCTCCTCCAGTCGCCCCATCACGTCGAAGCTGACCTCGAGGCGGCGAGTGTCGATCAGTACGACCGCGCCCAGCGCACCGTCGAACAAGCCGTTCCACAGGAACCAGAAGCGTTCCTGGCCGGGGGTGCCGAAGAGGTACAGCACCAATTGCTCAGTGATGCTGATGCGGCCGAAGTCCATCGCGACAGTCGTAGCCGTCTTGGTCGCCGAGCCGAAGTTGTCGTCGACGCCGACGCCGGCCTGCGTCATGGTCTCTTCGGTGGTCAGCGGCCTGATCTCGCTGACCGAGCCGACCATCGTCGTCTTGCCGACGCCGAAGCCGCCCACGATCACGATCTTGACCGCCGCCTCGGCCGTCTGCGGCAGCTTGTCCTCGGTCCGGGGGCCGGGGACGGTGTCAGAGCCTTTGAAGTCCATGCATCACCGCTTCGAGGATTGAACGGTCGGCGACGGTCTGACGCACGATCGGGGCGCGTGCCGTCACCAGCCCGGCCGCCAGCATGTCGGTGAGCAGGACCGTGATCACGCTGAACGGAAGGTTGAGATAGGCCGAGAGTTCGGCCACGGACAGGGGGGTGGTGGTGAGCCGGAGCAGCGCCGACTGCTCGGGCGTCGCGGCGGGCGGGGGGTCGGCGCGCGCCACGATTAAGGCGACGAGGTCGAGGTCGCCGTCGCGCTCGCCACCGTCCGGTCCGGCCACCACGAAGAGCCGCTCGGGGTTCTTCTGCTTCCCGGGACCGGGCCCGGGAGGAGGTGAGGGCGGTTGTTCCCTGGGTTGTCGCCGCTGGCGTTGCGGAGGAGTCATACGGTCTGGCCGTTGCGCCTGGGCGGACTGGTGAGATGGGCACCGATGCGGGCGACAAGATCGGACATACGGTTGCTCATCCGGCCGGGTTCGGCGAACGTGTCGGACAGCACGGCGAGATAGGCGTTGGCGCCGGCGGCCATCAAATAGAAGTAGCCGCCGTTGATCTCGATGAGGACCATCTTCATCTTGCCGTCGCTCTTCGGGATCTCCGAGGCGACCGCGCTCGCCAGGCTCTGAAGTCCGGCGCAGGCCGCGGCGACTCGGTCGGCGGTGTCCGGGTCGCCGCCGTAGCGGGCGATGCGCAGTCCGTCCGCGGACAGCACCACGATCATCTGGATGCCCGGTACGCCGTCGTGGAGCTCCTTGAGCATCCAGTCGAAGTTGGCGCGCTGCTGGATCACTTGAGGTCCCCCTCGTCTTCGGCCTCGGCGCCGGCCGGTTGAGTTCGCGGTTGGAGTGTGAGCGGGTCGGGCTTGTCCTTGAGCCCGTCCCAGAACGCCTCGACCCATGCTCCGGGGGCAGGCTCGTCCTTCATCGGGTCGGGCTCGGGCGCGGACGTTGGCGTCGACCAGATGGTCGGCCGGCCCTCTCGTTCGGCCTGCTCAATGGCCGCCTGCTCGGCGATGCGCTTGCTGAGCGGGGTCTTGACCCGGCTCCGGCGCTGGGGCAGCCCGCCCGGAGTCCATTCGGTGACGACCGGGACGTCGTCCTCCATGGAGGCCGCGGCATGGATCTTCGGGCTGGTCGGGCGCCGCTTCTTGGGGGCGCGCTTGGGGCCTTCGAGCGCGTCGGGGTCGTCGGCCTTGGGCGCCGCCCCCGCTCCGATGCCGTGGGCAAGTCCTGGCGCGGGCTCGTTGGTCATCATCTCGCGCGGCACCACGAGGACGGCGCGGACGCCGCCGTACGCGGACGACCGCAGCGAGACCTGCATCTTGTAAGCCGTGCAGAGGCGACCGACGACAGCCAGGCCCAGGCGTGGGGATTCCCCGAGGTCCTGGAGGTCGGTGCCCTGCTTGGCACGTTCGAGCATGCCCTCGACTCTGGCGCGGGCCTCCTCGCTCAGGCTGACACCGGCGTCCTCGATCTCGATCGCGACGCCGGTCTGCACCTCGGTGGCGGTGACGTGCACCTTGGTCTGCGGCGGCGAGTAGCGCGTTGCGTTGTCGAGGAGTTCGGCCGCGGCGTGGATGATCGGCTCGACGGAGATGCCGGCGATGTTGACCTGGACGATGGAGTCCAGGCTGATGCGGCGGTACTCCAGGATCCGGGACATGGCGCCGCGCAGCACGCTGTACAGCGGGACGGGGTCGGGCCACTGGCGTCCGGGGCGGCCGCCGCCGAGCACGGAGATGGAGTCGGCGAGGCGGCCGATCAGCATGGTGCCGTGGTCGATGCGCAGCAGGTCGTCGAAGACCTCGGGGTTGCGCCCGTGGTCCTCCTCCATCTCACGGAGTTCCACGGCCTGTTGGTGGACGATCGCCTGCACGCGGCGGGCGATGTTGACGAAGGAGCGCTGGGCGGAGTCGCGCAGCGCTTCCTCGTGGTCGACGATGTCGAGCATCGACTTGACCAACTCGACCTGCGCCGGGGAGAGCTGGCCGTAGGACGGGTCGAGCTCGGCGAGGTCGCGAATCACCTCGTGGGGTGAATTGCCGCAGCGCAGCGAATAGATGGCGGCCGGCGTGATCTCCGTGGCGAGGCGGGCCATCTCCTCGCCGTGCGCGGCGACTCGCCGTTCCAGATACGCGATGTGACGGGCGTGCTCGGCCCGGGTGTCCCGCAGAGCGCGACCGCGGCGCACCGCTTCGGCCGCGGAGGCCAGCACCAGCAGCATGGCCACGGCACCGCACACACCGACGGCCGTCCGGGCGGGGTCCGCCACCAGGGCGACGGCGGCTCCGATCGCCGCGGCCATCACTATGGCCGGCAGCAACAGCACACGTGCATACGGGAGTTCACGGCGTCGGGGCGGGGATTGAACGCTCACCATGTGGGCCCTCTGAAACTGATCGGGTGGGTGTAGGGGGAGCTTGCAGCGGGGTACGTCATGGGTATGTCGGAATCTTCTGCGCGTTTGGGAACAAGCGCACGATTACACCTCAACTCGGTGCGCTGCGGGCGAGCTTAGTCCGACCGGATCATCGCTGTGTCATATTCAGCAAGCACCTGAAATGGGGTGCGCGACAGCGGTACGCTCGGGCTCATTTATACGCTCAGATCATCTTCGAACACGATCCGTCACATCGTGAAAGTGTTCGAAGATTACTCACCGTGATAGGTGAAGATCGCGTTCCGGACCCCGAGTCGGGCACGCGGCGGGGATGTGGCGTCCGACCACGGCGGACGAGAGCCGCACGACGGGACCGCGGCGGCGGAAACAACAAAGGCAAGGAGGTCGCTCCCTCCTTGCCACTCTCAACTTATAGCGCACTGGGGGGCTTGCGGCAAGGCCCCCCTCTTGCCGCAGAATCTCCCGCCGTAGGCCCAGGACCTGCGGATACGGGAGTCGGATAGTGCGTGTGGTGTTGTCGACCTACGGGTCGCGGGGGGACGTGGAGCCGCTGGCGGCGCTCGCGGTGCGGTCGCGGAGAAGCCGGGCATCCCCGCACGAGCGCCTGATCCACGTGCGCGCGTGAGCCGCACGAGCCGCGTGAGCCGCACAAGCGCGTGAGCCGCACGAGCCGCGTGAGCCGCACAAGCGCGTGAGCCGCACGAGCCGCGTGAGCCGCACGAGCGCGTGAGCCGCATGAGCCGCGCGGGATCGTCCGGGCGCATCGCCGCGCACAACGGCCGCCAACGACCGACCTATGGAGCCAAAGCCTTGAAACCGCTGACCACCAGCGCCTTCGCCCTTCCCGAACGCCTGTCCCCCAAGGCCGACCCGGCGCTGATCGCCGCCGACGAGGAGCACTTCGCCGCCATCGCGGAGTGTCTGGACCAGTCCATCGCCGAGCTGTCCGACCGCCTCGCCGCCGCCCGCAAGGAACCGGGTGGCATGGGCCGCGAGGCGATGGACCGCGACAACGAGATCCACCGGCTCAGCGCCCGTCTGCGCACCCTGCGCCGCTTCGGCCTGGACCTGTGCCTCGGACACATGGTCGGCGCGGACAGCCCCGAGCCGGTCTACGTGGGCCGCCTCGGTCTGACCGACAGCACGGGCCGCCGGCTGCTGGTCGACTGGCGCTCCCCCGCGGCAGAGCCGTTCTTCGGGGCCACCCACGCCAACCCGATGGGCCTGGCCAGCCGCCGCCGCTACCGCTGGACCGAGGGCCGGATCAGCGACTACTGGGACGAGGTGTTCACCCCGGACGCCTTCGCCGGGCATGCCGCGCTCGACGACCAGTCCGCGTTCATCGCGAGCCTGGGAAGCAACCGCTCCCCCCGGATGCGGGACGTGCTCGGCACGATCCAGGCCGACCAGGACGCCATCATCCGCGCCGGATCCCGCGGCGCACTCGTCGTCGACGGCGGTCCCGGCACGGGCAAGACCGTCGTCGCCCTGCACCGCTCCGCCTACCTGCTGTATTCCGACCCACGGCTCGATCAGCGCCGGGGCGGCGTGCTGTTCGTCGGCCCGCACCGGCCGTATCTGACGTACGTCTCCGACGTCCTGCCGAGCCTCGGCGAGGAGGGTGTGCAGACCTGCATCCTGCGGGACCTCGTCCCCGAGGGTGCCAAGGCGAGCGTCGAGGCCGATCCGGAGGTGGCCCGCCTGAAGTCGTCCGCGGATCTCGTGCGGGCGATCGAGAAGGCCGTTCGCTTCTACGAGGAGCCGCCCACCGAAGGCATGACGGTCAGGACCCACTGGTCCGACGTACGACTGACCGCAGGCGACTGGGCGGTGGCGTTCGACGCGGCCGAGCCCGGGACCCCGCACAACGACGCCCGCGACCAGGTCTGGCAGGAACTGCTGACGATCCTGGTCGACAAGCACGAGGAGGACGCCTCCGGCGACGACGGCGAGGTCGCCCCCGACCTGGTCCGCAGGTCCCTTTCGCAGAACCGGGAGCTGCGCACGGCCTTCGACCGGTCATGGCCGATGCTGGAGGCGACCGACCTGGTCGGCGATCTGTGGTCGGTGCCGGCCTATCTGCGGATGTGCGCTCCCTGGCTCGGCCGTGAGGAGGTGCAGCGGCTCCAGCGCGCGGACGCCCACGCCTGGACGGTGTCCGACCTGCCGCTCCTGGACGCGGCACGGCAGCGGCTCGGCGACCCGGAGGCCGCCCGCCTCAAGCGTCGGCACGCGGGCATCCTCGCCGCCCAGCGCGAGCAGATGACGCGGGTCGTCGACAACCTCATCGAGGCCACGGCGAACTCCGGTGCCGACGGTGACGACGGCGAGGGCCTGGTGATCATGCTGCGCGGTCAGGACGCCCAGGTCAGTCTGGTCGACGAGTCCGAGCTGACCGACATCGCCCCGGACCGCCTCGCCGGCCCGTTCGCGCACATCGTCGTCGACGAGGCGCAGGAACTGACCGACGCGGAATGGCAGATGCTGCTCCTGCGGTGCCCGTCGCGCAGCTTCACCATCGTCGGCGACCGTGCCCAGGCCAGGCACGGTTTCACGGAGTCATGGCAGGAGCGCCTGGCCCGGATCGGGCTCGACCGGATCGAACTGGCCTCCCTCAACGTGAACTACCGCACACCGGCGGAGATCATGGCGGAGGCCGAGCCGGTCATCCGCGCCGCTCTGCCGGACGCCAATGTGCCGACGTCGATCCGCAGCGGCGGGCGTCCCGTCGTCCACGGATCGGTTTCGGAGCGGGACTCGATCCTCGACACCTGGCTCGCCGAACACGCCGAGGGCACCGCCTGCGTCATCGGCGACCCCACGTTCCGACCGACCGACCGCGTCCGCTCATTGACCCCGGAACTCTCGAAGGGCCTGGAGTTCGACCTGGTCGTCCTCATGGACCCCGAGAGGTTCGGCGAGGGCATCGAAGGGGCGGTGGACCACTATGTGGCGATGACGCGGGCGACCCAGCAACTGGCCGTCCTGACCAGCACCTCTTGAGGCGCGACAAGCGCATGCCGCCAGGAGCGCGGGGGCGCACCGATATGCGGGCCCCCCACGGGGGGGCGACCAACCAAAACAAACCCCCCCACCCCCCCCCAAACCCCCCCCCCCTTTTCGCGGTTCCCCCTCGTGCCCCCACCCACCCCCCCCTCCGTCGTTTCCCCTTCTCCCCCCT
>NZ_JBVJPT010000013.1:255238-304711 GCF_055609385.1 Streptomyces sp. NPDC036764 | reverse complement strand
TGGACGTGAGAGATGGGAGGGGGGGAGGGAGGGGCGGGTGGGGGGGGGGGGGTGGGGTGCTGTAGGGGGGGGGGGTGGGGGGGGGGGGGGGGGGTTGTGGGGGGGGGGGGTCGGGGGGGGGGGGGGGGGGGGGGGGGGGGGGGGACCCCCCCCCCCCCCCCCCGCCGGGCGCGTCCTCCTGCTCCGGGCGTGTCAGGTGCCTTACGGCCTCGTAGTCGGGCTTGCCCGTGGCCAGGCGGGGGAGTTCTGAGAGGACCCGGACTCGTACCGCACGGGCCGGGAGCCCGGACTCCTCCGCGACCAGCCGCCGGATCCGTGCCTCCTCGTCGGTGCCGCCGAGCGCGGTCACAGAGAGCACCTCCCCGTCGCCCGCGCAGTAAGCGGTGACCCCGTGACCATCCAGCAGTGTCTCCACTTGCTGCGGGTCGATCCGCAGCCCGAGGATCTTCGCGAAGCGGCTGCGGCGGCCGACGATCTCGTACAGCCCGTCGGATGCGCGCCGGGCGAGGTCCCCGGTGTGCAGTTCCTGCACGGTCCGGCCGAGTGCGAGGTCGGCCGTGCTCTCGGCGTAACCGAGCATCACGTTCGGCCCCGAGTAGACCAGTTCGCCGACATCCGGACCATCGCCGTCGACCGGCTGCAGGCGGAACGAGCCGTCCGGTATCGGCACACCGATGGCCTCAGGGCGTTCGGCGGCGAGGCGAGGCGGGAGGTAGGCCATGCGGGCCGTGGCCTCGGTCTGGCCGTACATCACAAACAGCTCCCAACCGGCGCTGCGACCCAACTCGGCGTACCGGGAGACGCGTTCGGGCGCGAGCCGGCCCCCGGCCTGGGTGACCCGGCGCAGGTGCGGCAGCTCCATCCGCTCGAAGCCGATCCGGTCGAGCAGGTCGAAGGTGTACGGCACCCCGGCGAGCGAGGTGCCGCGCGCGGTACGGAACTCCTCCCAGAAGGCGGCGTCGGACACCGACCGCTCGGTGAGGATCAGGCCGGCGCCGCGCAGCAGGTGGCTGTGGATGACGGACAGGCCGTAGCAGTAGTGCATGGGCAGCGTGGTGGCCGCCCGGTCGGTGTCGTCGATGCCGAGATAGCTGGCGATGGACTCGGCGTTGGCCTGGAGGTTGTCGTGGGAGAGTCGAACCAGCTTGGGCGAGCCGGTCGAGCCGGAGGTGCTCAGCAGCAGGGCGAGGTCCGGGTGGAGGGTGTGGGCGCTTTCGGGGTGCCGTTCGTCGAGGGCCCACGTCCCGTCGGCGTTCGGGCGGGCGACGACGTCGGGGGCGTACGCCTCGGTCAGTGCGCGGATCGTGCTCTCGTTGTCGCCGGGGACGAGCAGGACGGGGTGACCGGCGGACAGGGCGGCCAAGTGCGTCACGAGCGCGTCGGCGCGGTTGCCCCCGGCCAGCAGCACCAGCCGCCGTACGGGCCCGAGGCGTTCGGCGGTGGTGGCGACCCGCTCGGCCATCTGGCGATACGTCAGCTCTTCGTCCGGCGTGATGAGCGCGACACGGTCGCCGTACGCCGCGAGTCCGCGCGTGAACGGCACGGTTTTCGGCCACGGGGCTGAAGGTGAGTCGGGGACGGCAGGTGCCGGGAGGGATCCGGAGAGGTGGATCACGGGGCGCGCCCTTTCCGCGGCAACGTCCGCTGTGTGCACATGACCCTTGACGATTAGGTAAGCTTTACCTTATTCATAGCATGGTCATAATCAAGCCACAGCAAAGCCACAGGATGGCTTCGCCCCTCGCTCTGCACCGACGTGACCGGTGGCGTACAGGCGAGCCCCGTAGGAAGGCACACACCATGCGACGCCCCTCGGTTCGCCGGATCACTGCGCTGGCCGCGGCCGGCCTGTTGCTCCCCGCCCTCGCGGCCTGCGGCTCCGACGACAAGGACGGCGCGGGCGCGGGCGGCGATTCTGCCCTCGTCATCTACTCCGGCCGCAACGAGAAGCTGGTCAAGCCGCTTCTGGACAAGCTGGAGAAGGCCGTCGGCACCAAGGTCGAGGTGCGCTACGGGGAAAGTGCCGAACTGGCCGCGCAGATCCTGGAGGAGGGCGACCGCACCAAGGCCGGGCTCTTCTTCTCCCAGGACGCCGGGGCGCTGGGCGCCCTGTCCAGGGAGGGCATGCTGCAGAAGCTGCCGACGGCCACGCTCGACAAGGTCGACGAGGCGTATCGCGGCTCCGAGGGTGACTGGGTGGGTCTCTCAGGGCGCGTCCGTGTGATCGCCTACAACCCGGACAAGGTCGCCGAGGCCAAGGTCCCGGACAGCGTCTTCGACGTGGTCGAGCCGGAGTGGAAGGGCAAGGTCGGCTTCGCGCCCACCAACGCCTCTTTCCAGGCTTTCGTCACCGGCATGCGGGTCCTCAAGGGCGACGAAGTCACCCGCAAGTGGCTGGGAGACCTGAAGGCGAACGGCGCCAAGACCTACGCCCACAACCTCGCCACCCTGGACGCCGTCGAGGCCGGCGAGGTCGAACTCGGCCTGGTCAACCACTACTACTGGTACGAGCGGGTCGCCGAGAAGGGCGAGGGCAAGGTCAACTCCAAGCTGCACTTCCTGCCCGGCAAGGACCCCGGCGCGCTGATCAACGTCGCCGGCGCCGGCATTCTCAAGGACAGCGGGCAGAGCGCCACCGCCCAGAAGGCCGTGGACTACCTGCTGTCGAAGGAGTCACAAACCTACTTCGCGGACAATACCAAGGAGTACCCGCTGGCCGCGGGCGTCACCAGCACCGTGGAGAGCCTGCCTTCCTTCGAGTCGCTCCAGTCCCCTGACATCGACCTCGGCAAGCTGGAGTCCCTCCAGGAGACGCTGGTCATGCTCCAGGACGTCGGACTGGTCTGACCGTCGTGCGCACACCGTCGTCCACCTCGCGCCCGACCGGAGCCCCGGCCCCGCCCGGTTGCGAGGCAAGTGGGGGCCGTACGGCTCGCTCTCTCCGTACGCAGGTCAGGGCATTCCGTACGTGGGGCAAGGCCCGCAGGCCCGATCGCAGACCGCCCCTGATCCTGCTGCTCCCTGCCTGCGTCGCCGCCCTCTTCGCCCTGCTGCCCCTCGGCTACCTCGCGGTCCGCGCCCTGGAACGCGGCCCCGCCTTCGCCTGGGAGGTCGTCGCCGACGAGCGGACGCTCGACCTCCTCGGCCGCAGCCTCGGTCTGACCGCCGTGGTCGTCGCGGCGTGTCTGGTACTAGGAGTCTCCCTTGCCTGGCTGACCGTGCGCACCACCTTGCCTGGGGCCCGCGTCTGGTCGGTGCTGGCCACCCTGCCGCTGGCAGTGCCGAGTTATGTCGCCGCGTTTGCATGGCTGTCGGCCGAGCCGGACCTCGCCGGCTTCGGCGGTGCCGCCCTCGCGCTGACGCTGGTCAGCTTCCCGTACGTCCATCTGCCGGTCGCCGCCGCGCTGCGCGGCATCGACCCGGCGCAGGAGGAGGCCGCACGCTCCCTCGGCTGCGGCCCTCTTCGGACCTTCGTGCGCGTCACGCTCCCGCAGCTGCGGCCCGCGGCCGCGGGCGGGGCGCTGCTCGTCGCGCTGTACGTACTCTCCGACTTCGGGGCGGTGTCACTGATGCGGTATGACACCTTCACCCGGGCCATCCACACCTCCTACCGCGCCTCCTTCGACCGCACCCCGGCCGCCGCGCTCAGCGTGGTGCTGGTCGTGATGACCATCGCGCTGGTGGCCGCCGAGGCCCGTACACGCGGACGCGCCGGGCACGCCAGGACCGGAACGGGCACCGCCCGCCCGGCGGTCCCGGTCGCCCTCGGCCGACGGCGGCCGCTCGCCCTGCTGTGGTGCGGGACGGTGGTGGCCGTGGCCGTCGCCTTCCCGCTGGGCACCCTCGGGTACTGGCTGGCCGTCGGCAGTTCGGCCACCTGGGATCTGGGCGGGCTCGCGGAGACGGCCTGGGCCACCTTGGGGATCGCGGCGGCGGGGGCCGGCCTCACCACGCTCCTCGCCCTGCCGGTCGGAGTGATCGCCGCCCGGCACCGGGGGCGTGGCGCCCGTCTGCTGGAGCAGGTCGCGTACGCGGGCCACGCGCTTCCCGGCATCACCGTCGCGCTCGCCCTGGTGTTCTTCGCCGTGCGCTACGCATACCCTCTGTACCAGCAACTCCCGCTGCTGGTCTGCGCGTACGCGGTTCTGTTCCTACCGGTCGCGGTGGCCGCCACCCGCGCGGCCGTGCTCCAGGCACCACCCGTCCTGGAGGACGTAGCCCGCACGCTCGGGCGACGGCCCTGGCAAGTGCTGCGCGAGGTCACCGTGCCGCTGGCCGCGCCCGGCGTCGCTGCCGGGGCCGCGCTCACGTTCGTGGTCTGCATGAAGGAACTCCCCGCCACCCTCCTCCTGCGCCCCACCGGCATGGACACCCTCGCCACCCGGCTCTGGACCGAGACCGGCGCAGGATCCTTCGCGGCAGCCGCCCCCTACGCCGCCGTGCTGATTCTGCTGGCCGCCGTCCCCTCCTACCTCCTAGGCAGGCACCGGACATGAACGACACGAACGCACTCCACGTCGAGGGGCTCACCAAGTCCTACGGAGCCGGAGAGCCAGTCCTGCGGGAGCTGGAACTAACCGTTCCGGCGGGAGCGCTGGCTGCTGTGCTCGGCCCCTCTGGCTGCGGCAAGACCACCATGCTGCGAGTCATCGCCGGATTCCTGCGCGCCGACGCGGGCACCGTCCGACTCGGCGACCGGCTCCTGAGCGGGCCCGGCGTCCATATCCCCCCGGAGCGGCGCCGTATCGGCATCGTGCCCCAGGAAGGCGCCCTCTTCCCGCACCTGAACGTGGCCCGCAACGTCGCCTTCGGACTGACCGGCGTCGACCATACCGAACGGCGGCGCATCACCGCGGAGATGCTCGAACTGGTCGGCCTCGCCGGATACGGCGACCGCATGCCGCACGAGCTGTCCGGCGGCCAGCAACAGCGCGTCGCCCTGGCCCGCGCACTCGCCCCGCGACCCGGGCTCGTGCTTCTCGACGAACCGTTCAACGCCCTCGACAGTGCCCTGCGTGCGGAAGTGCGAGCGGACGTACGGTCCGCGCTGCGAGCGACAGGCGCCACGGCCGTCCTCGTCACCCACGACCAGCAGGAGGCCCTGTCCACCGCAGACCTCGTCGCCGTCGTACGAGACGGACGGGTCGCCCAGTGCGCCACCCCGCAGGACCTCTACCAGTACCCCGCCGACACCTGGATCGCCGGCTTCGTCGGCGACGCCGTCCTGCTCCCCGCCACCGTCGACAGCGACGGCACAGTCCGGACTGCTTTGGGCCCCGTGCCCCTCGCCGAGCCCTCCAAGGGTCTGCGCACCGGTACAGTCCTGCTCCGCCCGGAACAGCTCCGCCTGACCGATGCGGACTCCAAGGGTGCGGTCAGAGGCACGGTCACCGACGTCTCGTACTTCGGCCACGATGCCATGGTCACGGTAGCCGTCGAAGGCCACGACACCCCCGTCGACATCCGCGTAGTGGGCCCGCTTCCGCTCCGGCTCGGGGAGAAGACGGGCATCCGCGTCGAGGGCGGGGCGAGCCTCCATCCCTAGCAGCCGGCCTCCGGGACTGACGGCCTGTACGTTGCCCGCACAGGTCGCATCGGCGTGATGCGGCTGGCGTCGGCGTGAAGCAGGGTCACGAGTGCCGATGGCTGGGCCTGCGCGCAGATGCCACCGTACGGTCCTGGCTCCACGCCGATCCGATGTGTTCGCCGGGACACGACGTGCTGCAGCAAGCGACAGGCTCATGCAGTCACGCGGGATGCACCTCCAGCATCAGGGTCGGCCCCGTCGAGCCGGCCCTGATGCTGTACGCACGATGGCGGTCAGGCCTGATAGGCCACTAGTGCCATCATGCCGACCTCACCGTGATACGCGTTGTGACAGTGCAGCATCCACTGCCCAGGATTGTCGGCGTCGAAGATGACGGACAGCTCCTTCTTCGGCAGCACGATGGCGGTGTCCTTGCGCGGGCCGCTGTTCCCGAGCTGGTAGGTGTGGCCGTGCAGGTGCATCGGGTGCCACATCTCGGTGGTGTTGACGAAGTCCAGGCGGACCCTCTGCCCTTCCTCAACCGTGAGCGGATTCGCGGTCGGGTCGTCCATTGCGAACGCCTTGCCATTGATGGCCCAGTCGTACCTGTCCATGCCACCGGTCAGCTCGACGCGGTGAACCCGGTCCACCTTCGAGGAGGGCAGTCGGACCTCGTGTGCCGCGCGCAGTTGAGATGCCGTGAGGATCACGCCATTCAGCTCCTTCGGGCGCGCGGTGGTCTTCGGTGCGCTCCCGGATCCCGTACGCATCACCGCCATGCCGGTGGCGTCCTTGCCCTCGGCCAGCGCAACCAGCGGGAAGACTCCGTCGCCGAGGGTGACCAGGACGTCGTACCGCTCCCCCATCCCGATCAGCAGGGCGTCGCCCTGTTGGTGCTCCACGGGGAACCCGTCGGTGTGGGTGACGGTCAGCTTGTGGTCGCCGAGCGCCAGCCGGTAGGCCGTGTCACCGCCTGCGTTGATGATGCGCAGGCGGATCCGCTGGCCGGGCTTGGCCTGGTAGACGGCGGGGTCGGCGGGAACACGGCCGTTGACCAAGTGGTACGGATACCTGACGTCGCCGGCGTCGCCGCCGAGCAGCTCGCTCTCGGCGCCCATCAGCATGAACTTCATCGACATCCCGCCGGAGGAGGGGGAGGCAGGCGGGGACGAGGAGGCGTCCCCCATCTCCATGTCCCCCATGCCGTGGCCGTCGTGACCACTGGAGCCGGAGTCGCCACCCATGTCCATGCCGCCCATGCCCTGCCGCAGTTCAGCGAGTACCTCGTCGGGGGTGCCGGTCACTCCGTCGACCCAGTCGTCCAGGACGATGACCCACTCCTCGTCGTACGACAGCGGTTCCTTGGGGTCCTCGACGATCAGCGGCGCGTACAGGCCATGGTCCAGTTGGACCCCGACGTGGGGGTGGAAGAAGTAGGTGCCGGGGGCGTCAGCGATGAAGCGGTACGTGAAGCTGGAGCCCGCCCGTACGGCCTGCTGTGTCACCGGGGGCACGCCGTCCGCGTCGTTGCGCATGGCGATGCCGTGCCAATGGATGGACGTCGTGGTCTTGTTCGGCAGCTGGTTGGAGAGTTCAGCGGCCAGGGTGTCTCCGACGGAAAGGCGGATCGCCTTGCCCGGGGCCTCGCCGCCGAAGGCCCAGCTCTTGGCCGTGACGCCGCCGCCGAGGTCGAGCATGGTGGGCGCGGCCGTCAGGGTCACCTTCTGGGTCCTGCCAGTGCCCTTCCGCTTCTTCTCCGCGGCGGCGACCGCCGAGCCGGAGGGGTTCACCAGGGCGGGCGTCGCGCTGGAGCCGGAGCTGCAGGCCGCAAGCGCGCCCGCGCCTGCGACGCCGAGTCCGGCGAACAGGACGGAGCGGCGGTTGATGCTGTTCATGGGTGTCCTCGATCTCTGTGTGCGCATGCGGGAGTTGGCGTGCTCGGACGACTCCTCGGCATGACAAAGGCGCGAGGAAGCCGGTGGGCACGGCCTAAATGCGCAACTGAGAGAGAACGGAGAGATCTGGGGGCGCCCGGTCCACCGTCCCAGCGGCCTTGGGCCCTGTGGTTGCGGCTCCGCTAGTGGCGAGACTCCACGGCACCGGGGCCTGTGCCGGTGGCGGGAGCTTTACGACCTCGAAACTCGCGGTCGCACAGTGCTGCATGGCCATACCCGAGCAGGCCGGGCCGTCGGCCCTGTTCATCGCCGGCATGGCGGCCGTCGGCCCTGTGCCCTGCGCGGCAGTACTTCCGTGCGCGTAACCGGACATGGCCGTCGCCGGTGCCGGGCTGCTGTCCGCCATCGCCATGCCGGGCGCCATCACGTGCGCTGCGGACGAAGAGGTCGGACCGATCGCCGCAGCGGCTGTCTCGTGGTGAATCAGTACGGCGAGTGCCGCGAGGAGGGCGATGACGGCAGCACACGCCAAGCGGACGGCGCCATACGAGGCGCGGGTCCGCGGAGCCCAGGCTCCCCGTGCTGTCATCGCTTCCCTCTGAGTTCCCGGTGAGACGAGAGCCCTCAATATACCCGGAGGGGGTAAGCATCGCCCATGCACGATTCCGCGGCCCGCATCAGTGGAGCCCGTGAGCGCCAGCGTTCTGGTGCGCTCAGACCTGAGAGACGGACACAGCGCCCGACGCACTGCGACTCTCACGCTCCGTCTGCCGCTTTCGCCGGCCGTAGGCGGTGACGCCGCGCGGCTTGTACACCGCAAGGATCACGGCCAGCAGCAGTGCGACCAGCGCAAGCACGGAGTGCAGCACGGGAGAGAAGCTGCGCACTGCCGACAAATCGAACTTCGGGTCGGCTGCCATCTGTGCCATGGACCTGAACGTGCCCATGTAAGTAAGCAAGACCCCGGTGGCGACCACATTGATCAGGAGCTTGAACAGCACCCAGTAGTGCCGAACGAGACCCCAGGGCGTCCCCAGGCACTGGACAATGCCGGTGAGCAGCGCTGCCAACGACAGGGGGACCAGGGCGCACCAGGCAGCCGGCTCCATCACGAGGTAGGCACCGCGTGCCGTCGCGGGATCCTGGCTGATCATGCCGATCATCGCCAGGGCGAGAAAGACGACGACCGCACCGACCCAGCCCACCGAGGACGTGACGTGCGCAACGAGGGCCAGCTTGCGCAGGCGCGGCGGCATGGTCATCCGATGCTCCGTACATCCGGTCCGGCGATTTCCGTGACGCCGATGACCGGACCCTGCCCCCCGAGGTGACGGCCCGGACCGTGCTCGCCAGGGACCAGCAGCATGACTACGAAGAGAAGAACCACGATCAGTGCGATGAACCCGGACACCTTGACCCAGCGCGGCATCCCCGCAGTCGAGGCTTGGCCGGGAACCTCACCCGACTTGGCGCGACCGTTCGGCTCCTGGGGCAGGTCCACCATGAGGGGGTCTCCTTGTCTCGCCTACCGCTGGGCGGCGTGCCCGTCGAATGACCTCAGTTTTATCGATACACTTTGTCACTGTCAAACCATACTGTCACCCCATCGGCATCGCGTACCCTTTTCTGCGTGCCGAAGCTGTGGAACGAGACGATCGAGGCGCACCGCCGCGATGTGCGCAACGCCATCCTGGACAGCACCGCCGCCCTGGCGGCCGAGCACGGACCCCTGTCGGTGACGATGTCTCAGATCGCCGAGAAGGTCGGTATCGGGCGGGCCACGCTGTACAAGTACTTCCCGGACGTCGAAGCGATCCTGCACGCCTGGCACGCACGCGAGATCGGCGGCCATCTCGCTCACCTGACGGAAGTCCGGGACCGGACCGACGGGACCCGTGCGCGCCTCGAAGCGGTGCTGGAGGCCTACGCCGTCATCACCCACGGATCCCACGGCCATCACGACACGGACCTGGGCGCATTCCTGCACAGGGACAGCGGCGACCACCTGACCCACGCGCACCAGCACCTTCAGCACATGGTTCAGGACCTGCTGGCCGAGGCGGCTCAGGCGGGCGACGTCCGGACCGATATCCCGCCCGCCGAGCTCACTCGCTACTGCCTCAGCGCCCTCGCGGCGGCACGGACCCTGCAGTCCGAGGCCGCCGTGCGGCGGCTGGTCACGCTCACCCTGGCCGGTCTGCGCCCTCCACAGGACTGACGCCCTCGGGGAAGGAAGCCCCTTCTGCTCAACACCTCTCGGCACAGCGAGGCACTAAGGACGTGCGTAGATAACAGCCAGGGGGCGACGGAAGTCGACGCGGCCGCGGAACGACGTGCCGTCGACGGCCGGTCGATGCGGAGGGCAGCGATGGGAAGTCCGGCCGCGAACTGGACGCTGGCGGCGATCGCCGTGCTCGCGGCAGTCGTGGGCGCGGCCCGGCCGGCCGCAGCCGACAGCAGCGAGGCCTGGTTCGCGGCCGGAGGTGAGTTCGTCATGGCCGGCGGCGTGGCCGCGATGTTCCTGCCGGCGCCAGCGCCCAGTTTCGGGGGGGGACCACAGTCTGTGACGAAGCCGTGACAGCTTCCGGCTCACGGAGGACCCCTCGCATCTGCTGGCCGTCGGCCAGACGCCGGCACCGATCAGTGCACGTGGGGGGCGCCGGTCGACTCAGGCTTGCCACGCGGCACAAGGCCCAGGGCTACGATGGCGCCGGCACCGGCCGCCGCGGCACAGACCGTGAAGGCGTCGCCGAAACCGCCCACTGTGCCCCGCTCGAAGCTGGAGGCGGCGACGGTGGAGACTACGGCGACACCGATCGAACCACCCACCTCGTGGAAGGTGTTGACGACGCCGGAGGCGAGGCCTGCCTCTTCGTGCTTCACCCTGGCCAGTGCACTCGTCGTGGCGGTGACGAAAACGGCGCCGAGGCCGAGGGCAGCTATCACGAAGCCCGCCAGCAGCCCGGCGTACACATTGCCCGTGTCCGACAACTGGGTCAGCGGGATGGTTCCGGCGGCCGCGACGGCCATGCCGGCAACAGCCGTCGGACGGCTGCCGATCCGGCCGACGAGCCGGGACCCGAGGTGTGCGCCGATACCGGCGGCCACGGCGACAGGCAGGAACACCAAGCCGGTCCGCAGCGGGCTGAAGCCGCGGATGTGCTGGAGATAGACGGACCCGAGGAAGAAGTACGCGATCAGCAGTGCGGTAGCGATCAGCATCAGGAACGCGCCCGCGAGCACCGGCCGCCGAGTGAACATCCGCAGATCCATCAGCGGCGCCAGGCTGGCTCGTTCCACCGCCGCGAAGACCGCGTACGCAACCACCGCACCTGCCAGCGGCAGCATGGTCGCGGCGTCCGCCCAGCCGCTGTCGCCCGCTTCGACCAGGCCGTAGATCAATGCGGCGGTGCCTGCGGTGACGAGCAGTGCGCCCGGCACGTCGAGTCGTGCGGGCTGCGGGGCGCGGGCCGGGACAAAGGCGGGGAGCGCGACCAGCAGGAGCAGCCCGACCGGCACGTTGATGAAGAACACCCACTCCCAGCCTGGCCCGTCGGTCAGGGCTCCGCCGAGGAGCACGCCGGCCGCGGAGCCGGTCCCGCCGATGGCCGCCCAGACGCCGAGAGCCTTGTTGCGTTCGGTGCCGTGGAAGGTGGTGGTGACGAGGGAGAGCGCGGCCGGGGACAGCAGGGCCGCTCCGACGCCCTGCCCGATCCGGCCGCCGAGCAGCGTCGGGGCGTTCTGCGCCAGGCCGGTGATCAGTGAGGCCGCGGTGAACAGGACGAGTCCGGCGAGCAGGGTGCGTCGCGCACCCAGAGCGTCGGCGAGCCGGCCGCCGAGCAGCATCAGCCCGCCGAAGCAAAGGGTGTAGGCGGTGACCACCCAGGTCAGCGTCGACCGGCGGAGATCGAGGTCAGCCGCCATGTCGGGCAGGGCGACATTCACCACGGTGACGTCGAGGACCAGCATGAACTGGGCCAGGCAGATCAGCCCGAGAGCGGTCCAGCGGCGCGGATCGGCGGATGGACGGCCTCCCTGTTCGGCGGTGTGCGGCGCACCGGGCGCGGGATGGGTCATGACGAGTCCTCCGGGTGCGTGGTTCCGGTATTTCCTCGTCGCAGACGGCGCGAGGCGAGAGGGTGAGGGGCCTCTCTCATCTGAACTGTACTGTTCAGTTCACATGAACTCAACTGTACAGTTCAGATGACTGTTAGGGTCGTGGCATGAGCGTGGACAGCGTCAAGCAGCCCCCAAGCGGACCCCGCAGCGAGCTCAAACGGCAGGCCATCGTGCGAACTGCCCGCGAGCTGTTCCTGCGGGAGGGCTTCGGCGTCGGGATGGACACCATCGCGGCCGAGGCGGGCGTGTCGAAGGTGACGGTCTACAACCACTTCGGCAGCAAGGAAGCCCTGTTCACTGCGGTCATCACGAGCGCCTTGGACGAGCCGCTCGCCGGGGAATCGTCAGCGGCGCTGGAGGGACTGGCGGAGGCGGAGGACCTGCGGGCCGCCCTCGTCGAGGCGGCCCGCACCTGGGTTCATGCTGTGCGCTCCAACCATGAGGTCACTGCACTGCGTAACCTCGTCGCCGCCGAGCTCCACCGCTTCCCCGAGCTGGGCGACGCCTGGCGGCACCACGGAACGGAAAGCCACCACCCCGCCGTCGCCAATGCCCTGCGCACCCTCGCCGAGCAAGGCCGCCTGGAGATCCCCGACCTGCAAGTGGCGATCATCCAGTTCTACGGGCTACTGGTCTTCCCCCACATGGTCTTCAGCTCCTACGGCACGCACATCGACGAGGAACTGACCGGGCGACTCATCACCAGCGGCGTCGACATGTTCCTCGACCACTACGGCCCCCGGGGCGCATAGCGCCCGTTCGCACCGGAGACCGGGAACGGCGCTACGACAGGCCCAGCACGCGTATGGCCAGTCCGGCCGCCGGCTTGGGACCGAACGAGGTGGATTTCCGGGGCAAAAGCACTCCGGCACCGGCCAGATCCCACACCGTGTCCTCACTGAGCACTGGCAACAGCAGCGCACTGCCCCCACCAGGTGCGGAGACAGCCGCAGTGGCCTGGCGAATGTCGTGGAGATACGTCACGGCGCCGGGCAGGTCGGGCGTGGACCAGGCGAGGCGGAGCAGCAGGTGGTCGCTGACAGCGGCGGGGAGTTGCGCCCACTGGTGGGCATGATCCGCCAATGCTTCTCGCAGTGCCCCGGGGTCGGGGTCGGTGATGCTCCAAGCCCGTCCCTCACCCATCAGTATGAGTTCGCCGCG
This sequence comes from Streptomyces sp. NPDC036764, assembly GCF_055609385.1. Classification (NCBI taxonomy): domain Bacteria; kingdom Bacillati; phylum Actinomycetota; class Actinomycetes; order Kitasatosporales; family Streptomycetaceae; genus Streptomyces; species Streptomyces sp. NPDC036764. The sequence continues at coordinate 292,009 of NZ_JBVJPT010000013.1, read as the reverse complement.
CTCCGGCGGACGCGGCTCTCCCGGGAGCGGCTGGACTCGAGCTACTTCCGCGGCGGCACGTGCGGCTTTCTCTGGTTCCAGCGAAGGCAGTACGCGATGGATGGCGGAGAGCTGCAGGGAGTAGGTATTGGTGTCGACCAGCAGCGCGAGGCTGCTGTCCCACGGGCTTGCCCCATCTCCGCTCAGTTGGAGGCATGCGGCATGGCGGTGGTGGCCGTCGGCGATGAGAGCCTGCCCGACGGACAGTCCGGTGGTGACGAGCGCGAGTTCCTCCGGATCGTCGCAGGCCCACAAGCTGTGGGTGATCTCTTCGATCCGGGCGACTGTGACCGGCGCTCGGCGGGCGACCCGCTCCATCAACTGCGCGGTCGCCGGCTCCGTGTCTCGGTGGGCCAGGAGGAGCGGTTCCATCTGGGCGCGCAGTCCCGACATATGCGTGGCGCGCTGGTGGACGACGTGGGCCGACACGTCTTCGTGTGGCAGCAGCCGTCCTGCTTGGCGTGGCAGCAGCAGGTCGCCGATCAAGCCGCGTTGGAGGATCCGGGCGCCACGCTGTTGTTGGTAGACGTACAGGGCGGGCCGCTCGTCCCGGCGGAGTACGCCGCGCCGCAGCCAACGGCCCAGTTCGCGGGCCGCGCCGTGTGCTGCATCCGCGTACAGCAGGCGGGCCGCGTGGTGGGGGTGACGCCGGAGCGCGCGGGCCCGGGCGGGGTCGAGGTGGTCGTAGGGCGGGGCAACGAGGTCGGAGGGATCGCCGACTCGTTCCGTGTCGTAGCGCACGGCTCGAAAGGGGCGGAGCTGGAGCGGGGCAGGATTCGGGTGGGCCAGGTCGGGTGCGGCCATCAGGAATCTCCTGGTCGAGGGCAGGGTCCAGCAGCGGCGGGGCTCCAAGCGGTGCCCCGCCCCTGCTGGACGGCGGGCTGTTGGGCCGAGTGGGTCAGACGGTCGCGTGCAGCGGTGAGGCAGCGGGTGGTGCTGCCAGTCGGCCGGTGCGGTGCAAGCCGTGAAGGGCGACCGCGCACGCCAGACCGAGCGCGGCGAGCGTGATCCATGGCAGCGCTGGCATACCGGCCGCGCGGGCCCCATCGAGTGCGGCGCCCGTGCCGAGGTTTCCGACGGTGATGCCGATGCCGCAGATCGTGTTGTAGAGCCCGTAGTGCGTGGCGACGAGGCGGTCCCCGGCAAGGCGGACGATGGTGTCCATCTCGAACGGGTAGGCGATCATCGTGCCCAAGGCGAGCAGCAGCGCGGCGAGCGTCGGCGGTACCGCCGCGAGCAGCCACAACCCGATCCCGGGGGCCGGTACGGGAATCGCCGTGGCCAGCAGCAGGGGAACGAAGGCCAGGCCCATCGCCAGCAGCCCTCGCACGAGCGCCTGCCCGGGCTCATAGCGTGCCTTGCACCAGGCCGTCACCCGCGTCTGACCGAGGATGGTGCTCAGCCCGGAGACGGCGAACAGCACCGCAACCGCCGCCGTGCCGAACTCTCCGTCGCCGCCGAGCCGGCGCACCTCCAGCGGCAGGGCCAGGTAGACCTGGAAGGTCAGGACGTACGACCCGATCATGGCGACGGAGAACAGGACGAACGGCCGGTTGGCGAGGATGCCCCGCCACTCGGCGAGCACCCCGGGACCTTCGCCGCTCTTGTGCCCCTTTGCATCCTCGGCCCGCCGGGCGGGCAGCGCGCGGATCTGTACGGCGCTCAGCAGCGCGAAGATCCCGGCCGCCACCAGGCAGGTGACGCGGAAGTCCACCCCGGTCAGCACCATGCCCACGAGCGGTCCCAGCAAGATGCCGGCCTGGTAGAAGACGTTGAACAGGGCGAACGCCTCGACCCTGCGTTCCCCGGCGTCGGCTGCGAGGTACGCCCGCACGGCGGGGTTGAACAACGCCCCGGCCAGCCCGGTGGCAGCCGAGGCGGCCAGCAGCGCGGGGAGCGAGTCCACCAGTCCGAGCGTCGCGAAGCCGAGGGTCCGCAGCACGCACCCGGCGACGATCATCGGCTTGTAGCCCAGCCGGTCGGCCAGTGTCCCGCCGACGAGGAACATGCCCTGCTGGCTGAAGTTCCGTACGCCGAGTACGAGTCCGACGATCCAGCCGGCCAGGCCGAGAGTGCCGGAGAGGTGGGCGGCCAAGTAGGGCATCAGCATGTAGAAGCCGAGGTTGATGGTGAACTGGTTCACCATCAACAACTGCACACTGCCTTCGTACGACCGGACCTGAGCGAACAGCCCCTTCACCGGTCCTCCTCCGACGAGTCGGACTCGACGCCCGGTGCGTCCGCGACGACGTCCTGCTCCGTCCCTTGCAGGGTGAGGGGATCGACCACGGTGGTGCACCGGGTCCAGCGGGTGACCTCCTTCTCGTCCAGGCGGCCGACCAGGTCGGGCTCGGGGGCCGGTGGCCCGTCCAGCAGGCCGTGGGCGGCGCAGTAGTCGTCGTCGTAGACCGTCCCCAGGTAACGCTGCGGGCCGTCGGGGAAGACGGCGACGATGCGTGCGTACGCCGGCATCGTCCGGGCCAGCCAGCCGGCCACGAGCGCGACCGCGCCCACGCTCCACCCGCCGGTGGCGTAGTGGGAGGAGGCCAGTTGGCGGCACGTCCACACCGCCTCGTGCGGGGCGACCCAGTGCACCTCCGAGAAGTTGTCGTAGGCGACGTTGCGGGGGTAGATGCTGGAGCCGAGTCCGCGCATCAGACGGGGCCGGGCAGGCTGGCCGAAGATCGTGGAGCCGGTGGTGTCCACGCCGACGACGGTCAACTCGGGGTAGAGCTGCCGAAGGACCCGGGAGACGCCGGCCGAGTGGCCTCCGGTGCCGACACTGCACACCAGCACGTCGATGTGGCCCATCTCGGAAGCGAGCTCAAGGGCCAGCGGCGTGTAGGCCGCGACGTTGTCCGGGTTGCTGTACTGGTCCGGGCACCAGGAATCAGGGTGCTGCTCCAGCAGCCGCTGAACGCGCTCACGGCGGGCCTGCTGCCAGCCGCCCGTGGGGTGGGGCTCGGAGACGACGTTGACCTGGGCGCCGTACGCGGTCAGCAGCCGGGTCATGGACAGCTCCAGCCCCGGGTCGGTGACCAGGGTGACGGGGTGGCCGTACACCATCCCGGCGAGCGCCAGTCCCAGACCCAGGGTGCCGCTGGTGGATTCGATGATCCGTCCGCCGGGCCGCAGGTCGCCACGGGCGCGGGCCCGCTGCACCATGTGCAGCCCCGGTCGGTCCTTGATGCCGCCGGGGTTGAACCCCTCAAGCTTCGCCCAGAAGCCACGTCCGGCAGGGGCCAGCGGCTGCGACACCCGCAGCAGGGGGGTGTTTCCCACCAGCCCGGACAGGGCCGACTGACCGGGGGCTGCCGCGGTCTTGGTCAATGACTGCATGTCTCTGTTTTCACTCTCGCTCGATGAATGCAACGGGTGCGGGTACATCTCGCGCCCCGGGACGACATGGCGGATCACGGATCCGCGCTCAGGCCTGGGGACGAGGCAGCCGACGAAGCCGGCCGGCTGCGAGCGAGTGGTCTAGATCCGCCACCGAGACGTACGAACGAGTGCCGCACGGCCGGTGCGCGCGCTGCGGCGTCTGCGGATTTCATGCCGTACGACAGGTTTGAACTCCGCCGCGGACACGGTGGCAAGGACGACGAGGGCCGTCGGGGCGAGGGGAAGGTCCTCATTCGACTGGCCCGCCGGACGGAGGATCACGTCCGATACGCAGTCCTCAACACCGTGAGGTGCATGGGGGCCATGAGGATCGCCGCTCACCGCCACGGCCGGAGAGGCGGTGGGAGGCGGCACCGCCCCATGCGCTTCGTCGAGCACACCGTGCATGACGGCGCACAACACGAGCGTCATCACGATCGTGCCGCGAAGCACCGAGACGAGCCAGTGCCATGGAGGTGAGTCGCATGGCGCCAAGGGGGCGCGAGCGGGCGTACGGGAAAGGGTCGGCACAGGTCCTCCGCGCTGCCACCGCTCTCCGACAACGACGAAGGAGAGGCCGCAGACATGGGTGGGGTCAGGACAGCATCGACGAACCTGACCGGCCCTCATGGGCACGGAATCCGAGTTCGTCGCGCGTGATCAGCCGAGCCGGTGAAGACCGGCAGGCCGGTTGGAGGACTCTGTGCTTCTAGACTTGCTGCACAACGGAGGCTGCTCTCAGAGCTGCGGGTGATGCCTCGTCAACGGGCTCCCCTGCCGCAGGTACGCGTGCCGCCGAGGCGTCCACGTCACGGCGTGATTCACGAACCGATGCTGCAAAGCAGGGTGTTACCGAGGGAGAACTCTGCTGCGGCTGTCCGGAGGCGCATTGCTCGCCAGGATGTGACGGTTCGTGACCGCCATGACGGTTGTCCGCTGCTGCGTCGAGCTGCGGCACGGAGTCGACGGCCGCATGGCGCGTGTGCTCGACCGGCTTTGCCACGGGGGCCATTGCGCTGGTGGAGAGGTGTCCCTTGGCACTCTCCACGTATGCGCCGTGCGTCACCAGGACGCCGAACAGGAGCACGGCCAGTGCCACCACGCGTAGCAACGGACCCGCACCGGAGCGGGATCCGCCTATGCGCGGGGGCGACCAAGCCGTAACCATGCCGTGATCATAGCGGCCCGTCGGTGGTGATCGACCACCAGTCCTGGAACATCGGGTTAACTCGCCAGGCTTATGGCTGGTTTGCTGCGGCGAGTGTGCCGGCGTACCCACGAGGGCCCGGCGAGCGCCGCCCTTCATAGTGCGTGTTCCGCTTCGGCGGGTTCGGCCTGCGCCAACTCTTCGGACCCGTGCGTCGTGCCGCCCTCCTGGACCGTGAAGGCTGCCGTGCGCACTTTGCCGTCGTGCTGGAAATCCAGGAGCAGGCGGTACGCCGGCACGGGGCGCCGTTGCGGTGAAGGAGACCTCCGGGCCGGGCTGAGTCTTGCCGTCGCCGGGCTCGCCGTTGGGGTGAACATGGAGGTAGGCGAGGCCACCGGAGCGCAGGGCGACCATGTGGCCGTAGGCGCCCAGTACGAACGGGGAGGCCTTGCGTGACGGCTGGGACCAACCCAGGTGCGGATTCCGGGGAAGTATCCGTGGTCATCGCCCGCTTCGGTAGCTACCGTCACGCCGAGCGCATGCTGGCGTCGCTCGGGCGGGGGTTCCACAAGGGTGGCACGACTGCTGCCGTGGTCAGAGGAAACCCCGACGGGTCGCTGAAGGTAACTGCGTCTCGGGTGCTGTCGGCCGGTGATTTCATGTCCACCCTGATCCGTGTCTCGCTGTCATGAATGATCGGGTTCTTCGGCCTGTTTCCATGCTGAAAGGCGCAAAGAGTGGGGGTCCATGCCGCTCGCGTGCGGAAAGGGCACACCGGATCGGATGAGCACCGGGCCCACGAGCTCCTCGCCGAAGCCGGCCCGCATGGGGCCCTGGTGCTGGTTCGGTGCAAGGACCACCAGACGCGGCAGATGGTTGCCGCGGCAGCGGCCGACAGTGCGGAAGGTAGCTGGGGTGGCTCGCTGGCAGAGTTTCTCGCCGCTCTTGACCCCAATGGCGCTGACGATTGGGTGCGCGCCGCCGTCGGCGAGCCCTCCAGCACGAACCGCTAGGCGGATCGCATCGTGCGGCAAAAGCGAAACCTGTCGTTCCGCGACGCTGTTAGCAGGTTGCGGTGGGGGCGTTGACTGATAGCGCGGGCCCGGGGCCGGACTGCCCGACGTGAGGCCAGACCATCACGCCGCATGATCGCATGGGCCGTGCTGCGGATCGTGGGATCTGCCGCCGCGCCGGTCGCCCTCTACTATGCGCTGCCCCCACTCCTCGGCCTGGGTCACCGCCACGATGCTGATGATCGGGCTTGTGGTGTTCGTCGGACTGGTCGCGTTCCAAGTCCGCGCGATCCTCCGGTCGCCGTTCCCGGGCCTGCGGGCCATCGAAGCCGTGACCACCAGCGTTCCACTGTTCCTGTTGTTGTTCGCCGGCACGTATGTCGTCATGGCCACGATGTCGGCCAGTAACTTCGGCGGCCGGCTGACGCACACCGACGGGGTGTACTCGCCGTCACCGTGTTCTCGACGGTCGGGTTCGGCGACATCACGGCCAAGACCGAGGCGGCACGGCTCGTGGTCACCGGGCAGATCGTCGCTGATCTCGTCATGCTCGGGCTCGCCGTCAAGGTCATCCTGGGCGCGGTCAGCCGTCGTCGGCGGCCGGGAGACGCCGACGGCACACGTCCGCCCAGCGGATCCACCGCTAACCGCCGGGTGTGATGCCACAGGCGCGCTTGACTCGGCGGCCGGGACCGGGCCACGAGAACGCTGGGTGGCCGGGTTGCCCGGGGGAATCTCACCCCCGGGCAACCCGACCACTGAACCACCGGCACCTTCGGGGCTCACTTTGCCTTCAACCTGGCGCCCCACGGGACCGTAGTTTCCAGCGGCACAACAGGGCGAACGTTGTCTGATGCAGCGCTAGGCCCCGCGGCGCCGGGCGTCCCGGACCAGACGCCCGGTGGGTGCCAGCGGCCACGGAGAAACCGGACGGCCCGGATTCTCCAGGTCGAAGGCCAGTTCCCTGAGGAGATAGTGTTCCCGGCCGCGAATCACCACGGTGAGCCAGTAGCGGCGCCTTTGCGGGTCGACCCGGTTGATCAGCAGACTGCCGTAGTTCCGCTCCCCGAGCAGCGCTACCGCCCATTCGGCTCTGTACTCTCCATCCGATGAGAACGCCAGGTGGAACCTGTTTCCCCCCGCGATGCGGAACAGCTCGTTCAAAGTGGTGGGTTCGTGGGAAATAGGCGATGACACGAACTGCCAGATCTCAGGGATCGCCCGGTGGCGGGGCGAACTCGAAGTGATCCGGTGGATGCCTCCGGAATGGATGTCGCCGCCGAGCACGATGACGACTCGCGGCCGGGCACCTTGGTTGCGGGTGTCGTTCGCCGGATCGAACAGGACATCCAGGACTGCCGCCAGTTCGGGCCGGTTGTCCTTGTCGTTCCACTGATCGGCGAGGTCCGGCTCGATCACCTCGCCATCGCGGACTCGTATGGGGTCGACGGCATCCTCCTCCACAAGGATCTGCCCGAGGATGCCCACGGGCGACAGGCTCAGGAACCAGCCGAGCGCCGAAACGGCGGGTCGTAGGAGCCGGCCACCCGGCACGGACTCCTCGATGATTCTGGCGACGAGCTCCGTCCCGCCCTCACCCCAGGGGTTCTTGATCATCGCGGCCACCCGCTCGGTGTTGCCCACCGCCAACGGCACCGGCGCGACCAGCACGATGACATCCGCCGACTGTGCATCCCCTCGGAACGCCCAGTCACGCAGACGATCGAGCTGCCCGGTGCCGAGCACCGGGGTCCCCGCCGCAGGGCGTCCCCTCTGCGTGCGGTCATCGAGGACATAGAAGGCGACCGGTCCTCGCCGGAACCCCTAGTCGACGGCGTCCGTGCTCGCCCAGTTCGTCTTGTCCAGGCCGCAGGGCCCGTGAGCCTGCCGGCAAGCAGCGTAGGCGCGAAGCCCGGCGAAGACACGCCGCTGGTCGTCCGCGGACCCGATGGTGTCCGCCGCAAAGGTGATTCCCCAGTCATCCGCCACGTCGTGGTCGTCGAGCATCATGTATGTCGGATGGTGTCGCAGCGCATCACGGACGGGACGATAGCGCCAATACCTCTGATACTGCGCCGCGTAGCGCCTGAACCACGTGTCGGTGCTGTCCAGTGCCGGTTTGGCGACGGCGTCCCCATAGATCTGGTCCCCCATGAGGAGAAGCAGGTCGTGCCGGGGAGACGACGCCTCCAGTTCCTGCCAGCGATCCAAGGATTCTGTCGTCCCTGTGGGCTGGTGGCAGGAAGCGAAGGCCACGCTCAGCGTCGTCGGTGCGACGGCGGCCGTACGGAACGACCCGCCGGCCATGCGGAGACAGCGCTTAGGGTGACCCGCCGGCGCCAGGAGGTCCACCGTCTGACCTGGTGTTCGTCCAGTCCGGCCAGCCCTTTCCGGTCCGCGTGAAACGGTCCGCGATCCGGCCCATAAGGGCAGCGAGCATGTCCCGCCGGCGAGCCAGGGCTACGCTACGGCCCGCGGCCAGCTCTTGATCTTCGTTTGTCCACACAGCACGCGATGATCACCAGCGGCCGCACCTGTCCTCACACCGCCCCTGGCCAGCGAGATCGCGGTCTACGGCTGGGATACCTACGATAAGCATGCTGGTCAATCTCGGCGCCTTCGGTTGGAGGAGGTTCGCGATGACACACGATGGCGGGCTGAGGCTGCATCTGCAGCGTGTCCTCCACGCACCGCGCTCGGTCGTATTCCAAGCGTTGACCGAACCGCAGGAACTGGCCAAGTGGTGGGGCCCTGACGGGTTCACCATCCCAAGTGTGGAAAGCGACCTTCGGCCAGGCGGTAGGTATCGGATCGCCATGCAGCCTCCGGAGGGCGATCTGTTCTACCTAGTAGGGGAATTCGTTGAGGCCGACCCTCCGGAACGCCTGTCCTACACCTTCCGGTGGGAGGATCCCGACCCCGAGGATCGGGAGACGGTGGTGACGCTGTCGCTTCGCGATATCGGCGGTACACGGGCCGAGTTGGTCATCAGCCAGGGTGACTTCGCCACTGAGGCGCGCCAAGCTCTTCACGAGGAGGGCTGGACTCAGAGTCTCAACAAGCTGGAGGAGCTGGTGTCGTCGGCCTGAGATCTTTGCCACGGGGAGGGGCCCTGACGGTGGCCGTACCTGTCTTCGCACCGCCCCTGAACAGCAAGATCGCGATCTACGGCTGGAGTATTAGAGGGCGGCTACGCTTGACTCTCTCCGGCGGGAAAGTCGGGTGGTCGGCGAAGAACTGCGCCTCCGCCTGCATCCAGTCAAGGGACTCCATCGCCTGCTCGACGTCGCCGTGATCAAGGTATGCGCTCAACCGGGCCGTACGCCTCACCGAGCATCCGGTGATACTTCGGCCGTCGCTCCACATCCTCGAACCGCGCCTGGAGGAAGTCGGGCCAGCGCGCCGCCTCGCTATCCAGTAGGTCGACGGCCACGCCACCGTGGGTGAGTACTGAGAGGTCGTCCGGGTCGGGCCCTAGTCCGGCACAGAGCAGCCAGCGCAGGAGACGCCGGTGGTTCCGACAACAAAGGTCTTCTTCGACGAGGTCCGAACGACGTGCGCTCCCATGGCGGCCTCTCTGGGACTCACTGGTCCCGAGGAAGAGGATGTGGTGATGCCATGCGCTCGCTACAAGGGCACTGTGGTTGAGTACTGGGTCTCTCTCGATTACTCAGAGGGAAGCAAGACGTGCAGCGCCGTAATCAATACAGAGGCCTACCTGCTGACGGTCGGCCTCAAGCCGCTTGCCATCACCGCCGGCGTCGTGGACAAGCGCGGCGGCATCTCCTTCAGCGCCCGCAACCAAAAGCAGCTACTCAAAGCCCTCCTGGGACATGCCGACTACGCCAGCGTGTGCACCCGTTCCTCGATGACACCGCTGCCGCGTGAACCGTGATCCGACCCGACAGACGGGGTGGCGGAGCGGCGGCTAAAGGGTGTTGCACAAGGCCGTGATCAGGGCATCTCCGTTGTATGGCTGGGGTGTTGAGGGCTGAACGGGTGTGGGTGGAGACGTTCACGGGGCTGCGCTTGACGCAGTTTTCGCGGTTGCTCAAGGCAGTGCGGGAGCGCGGTGGCAACGGCACGATGCAGGGCCGGCCGTGGAGCCTGCCGCTGGCGGAGCGGGTGCTGCTGGTCGCGGTGTACTACCGGACGAACCTGACCATGCGGCAACTGGGACCGCTGTTCGGAGTGTCCTCGTCCACCGTGTGCCGGGTGATCCAACGTCTCGGTCCGCTGCTCGCACTGGAACCCGTCTCCCGCCCGGCCGACGCCGCGGACCGGTTGTGGATCGTGGACGGCACCCTGATCCCGGTCCGCGACCGCAAGGTCGGCGCGTCCAGCCGCAACTACCGCTTCTCCGCGAACGTGCAGGTCATCGTCGACGCCGACACCCGCCTCGTGATCGCAGCGGCCCGACCGGCACCGGGCACCACGGCAGACGCCCACGCCTGGCGCGCTTCCGGCCTGGCCCAGCACTGCCAGGACGTGACCGTCCTGGGCGACGGCGCCTACCTCAATTGTGGAATGGTCGTGCCGCACCGCAAACGCCCGCGCCGGCCCCTGCTGGCAGGCGAAGAAGCGGACAACGCCGCCCACCGCAAGGTGCGTGCCCGGGTGGAGCATGTGATCGGACGCATGAAGAACCACAAGATCCTCCGCGACTGCCGACAGCACGGCGACGGCCTCCACCACGCCGTCCAAGCCGTCGCCCACATGCACAACCTCGCCCTCGCATCATGACCAGAAGACCGCAGTCACACGCCCTGACCTGCCAAACACGGCCTTGTGCAACACCCTTTAAGGCTTGTCCCGTATCACCTGACCGCAATTGAGATTTCTTCGGCGTGCCTGCCTCCACGACATGCTCCTCGAAGCCGAGGTTCTGCAGGTTCTGCAGGTAGTGGCGGCTGCAGTCGGGCAGAAGACGGATGCGGATCAGCTCAGGGCTCGAACGAGTCCTTCGTGCTGGTCCTCCGAGAGCGTTTGACACCGCTGCACGCCAGGAGCTCGGTCCCGGTGGCGTCGAAGTACAGAGTGAAGAACCAGAGCCGGTCTGCTGCGTCGATGATCCAGGTACGCAGTTGCTCGCCGCGGTGCCGCGCGAGGATCTCAACGGTCTCGTCGAGGCCGATGATCTCCTGCAGGCCGCGGGCCAACGACCGTCGCAACCTCGCTGCGGCGATGCCGGCGACCATCCAATGGAGCCCCTCGCCATCCAAAACCCTTACCTCGGTGCCGGCGGCGATGGCCTCGCGTGCTGGCCTGCACGCGCTCGTCTGGTTGGTGAGCATCGCGGCGATGCCGGGCTGACTTGGGGGCTCGTCTTCGGTGGCCATGCGGCGACTGTAGAGATTGAACGTGGGCGTTGCTACGGGATGCCCGGGTCGCTGAGCCCGGCGACCCGGCCGGTGGGGCGGTCCTGCTCATGGACATCGGCCTGGACGCCCGCGCTCCGCAGCCGGGCCACCAAGGCATCGAGATCGCGAACTCAGAAGTTGATCGCCCACTGCTGTCCGGGCGTGCGGAAATGCTCCAACCCGCTCGGGAGCGGCGCGAACACAGTTGGCACAGTCTCGGTCTCCCAGGACCGCTCATCGTAGGTATCCCGTGGGCGTCCTACGACGAGGCGAGTCTCATACCAGGCTGGCCAGCGCCCCGGGGTCGCCAGCACGGGAGAAGACCCCGCCGATGCCCGTCACGCATTCCACGCCCCCATCCTGCCCTGCCGGCCCACTCGGCGCCCCTGGCTTGAGTCTTGACGTCCGAAAGTAGGGCACAACTACCCAGTCACTAGCTCGACCCACCAGGGCAACTCGCGACGGACTTCATCCCTAGCGCGACCATGTTCGATACGACAACGGCTTCGAAGACCGCATGCTCTCGTGGTGGGGCGGACGAACCCATCACGCCCGTCGAACACGCCGCCAGGCCGGCGCTCGCGTCTGCGTGAGATCTCCATGGGTTCAGGCATGAACGGACGTCAAGCCACGCATGGACGGAAGGCCGCGCACTTCTAGACGGAAGTCGTTCGCTCCTGGACGGAAGACGGATGCCCGAGCGTCGGCGGTGTTTCTAGCGTCGACCGGACCGATGACGACCCGCACCGCTGAACCATCACGCAGAGGATTTTCATGCCCGCACTGTCCACCCTTGCCGCACTGCCGCGGTTTCGGCACCGCTGGGCGGCCGTGGCCGGCCTGCTGGTGCTGTCCCCGATCAGCGCGGAGTACCTCATCGGCTACGGCGAAAGCACGGGTCGGCCGCTGGAGCTGCTGGCGGGCCTGTTCATCCTCGCGCCGCTCTACGGAACCGTCGCGTTGCTCATCCGCGAGACCGCTCGGCGCGCCGGTTGCGGCTGGCCGACGATCCTGCTGTTGAGCGCGGCCTTCGGGGTGGTCCAGGCCGGCTTGATCGACCAGACCCTGTTCGACAATGAGGTCGACGCCGATGGCCCCGACTGGGCGGCCCAGGCGCTGGTCACCCTCATCCCGGGCCTGGGGGTCGATGCGGCGAGCTTGCTGAACTATGTCGGGGGGCATGTGATCTGGAGTTTCGCGGCTCCGATCGCGGTGGTCGAATCCTGTGCCCCGCGCATCGCGAACCGGCGGTGGCTGGGCCCGGTCGGCGTCGGCGTCATGGTGCTGCTGTGGGCGCTGAGCGCCGCGCTGGTCCACAACGACACGGCAGCGGACTCCACCGCCGGTCCGGCGCATCTGATCGGCGCCGCAGTGGCCGCCATCGCCCTGATCGCCGCCGCGTTCACCGTCCGGCCTGCGCGGACCCGGTCGTCTGCGAAAGCGCCGTCGTGGTGGCTGGTCGGCGGTGTCACCGGGGCCGCCTGGTGTGCCAGTCAGCTCCTGCCGGCGACCTGGGCTGGGGTGACGGTGAACGTGGCCGCCATGGTCGTAGTCGGCTGGCTGCTGCTGCGCCGGTCGCGCCGCCAGGGCTGGGACCGTCGGCACGTCCTGGCCGCCGCGGGCAGTGCCCTCGTCGTCCGCGCCGGGCTGTCCTTCCTGGTCGAACCGCTCGGCGACAACGTGGATTTCACAGCGAAGTACGCGGTCAACGCCGCGATGCTCGGTGGTGTCTGCGTCCTTCTCCTCATAGCCGCTCATCGTCTGCGTCGACAGGAGCCGGGCGCATGCTGACCGTCCGCGGCATCTCCTACCTGGTCGGCGAGGCGAGCTCCGATGAGGTGCGGCGGGACATGGAGGTCATCGCCCGGGATCTGCTCTGCACCACGGTGATGCTCATCGGGGACCGCAAGCGGTTGATCGATGCTGCCCGCACCGCCCTCGAGACCGGTCTCGGCGTCTACCTGCGGCCCAGCGTTGCCGAGCTGCCTCAGCCGAAGCTGCTGGAACACCTGGACACCGTCGCCGAGGCGGCCGAAGAACTCCGCCGGGAACACCCCGACCGAGTCACGCTCCTGGTCGGCAGCGAGTTCTCCCACACCGTGCCCGGCATCGTCCCCGGACCTCGCTCGTTCCTGCGCCTCAAGCTCATCGTGCGTTTCCACCGCCTGCTGCGGCGCAGGATCGACCGGCGGCTCCACATGCTGCTCGCCACCGCCGTGACCACCGCGCGCCACCGCTTCGGTGGGCCGGTTACCTACTCCGCAGCCGGATGGGAACACGTCGACTGGTCGCTGTTCGACCTGGTCGGCGTCAGCCTCTACCGCTCTGGCCGCAACCACACCACCTACGCAGAGCGCCTGCGTGCCCTGGTTCGCGAACACGACAAACCCGTCGTCATCACCGAGTTCGGGTGTGGTGCCTTCACCGGAGCCGACCAGCGGGGAGCCGGTTCCTTCTGGATCGTCAACTGGTTCGCCACACCGCCTCGTATCCGCGGCGACCACCCCCGTGACGAGAGCGTCCAGGCCCGCTACCTCGGTGAACTCATCGACCAGTACGACGCCGAGGGCGTGCACGGCTGCTTCGTGTTCACCTTCGCCATGACCGACTTCCCGCGTCATGAAGATCCTCGTCTCGACCTCGACAGGGCCGGCTTCGGGGTCGTGGCGGTGACCGGCGACGGCGCGTGCAGCCCCAAGGAGGCGTTCCACGAGGTCGCGCGGCGCTACCGGGACCTAGCCGTGGAGGAATGACCGAGCGAGCGCAGCGGCCAGGCATCCAACACCGAACCCCCTAACCAGCCACGCACACACCACACCCCAAACCAGCGACACGGATCCAAGCCCCCGCCACGCAAGGGCATCCGCAGCACCAGCATTGTCATAGTGCTTCCGTCGGTGGGGGGTTGTCGGAGTCCTGAAGTTGCTCCAGGAGAAAGGCCACGACTTCTGATCGAGCTTCGAGAGCGGGATGGCCCGGGATGTCGCGGACTTCATGGGTGAGAACTGCGTGGGCTCCGCGTTTGAACCACCGCTGTTGCCGGGGGTCGGAATTGAGTGGGATCACCCGGAAGGCGGGCCCGAATCGGGCGCTCAGGGTCGCGAAACGCTCTCGTGGGGCCTTGCGGTCCTCACTGAAACGCAGGCCCAGAAGGCAGAGGCCGTCATCTTGGGCACGCTCGTAGGCGCGCTGCACCTCGCCTTCGGACGCACCCGCGTCAGCTCGTTGGGCAGCAGTGAGCGGCAGTGGGACAGACGGCTGACTGAGGACAGCAGCCAGAACAGCGTCATCTGTGGCAGCAGCCAGAGCGAACCCGCCGGTGAAGCAGAGGCCGATGACGCCGACACCCGCAGCCCTGGTGCGGGTAGCCAGATCGCCGGCGAGGGCCCGGATGAAGTTGGCTACGGGTCGGTCGGCGTTCGTGGCGAAGGCACAAAATTCGGCCGAGACACATACACGAGCCAAAGAAGCGATTGTCCGGGCGCGAGAGGCGGATTTGCCCGGCTCCCCGAACAGCGACGGGATTGCGACGGTGAAGCACTCGGTCGATACCAGGTACTGGCCGAGTCCCAGTACTTCCGGGGTAATGCCGGGGAGTTCAGGAAGAAGGACCACGCCCCGAGCGCCTTCCCCCTTTTCGTAATAGTTGTATGTGCGGCTACCGAATGGGAACGACTTCTCCCGCCAACCGGCCAGGTCTGAGGTAGGGGCTTTGCTGGTCATGACCTCTCCCTTCCGTCAGGTTCGCCAGAAGGACGCGCAAGGTCTGCTTCGAGTGGCGACTCCGAGGTGAACGAGGCGCTTGTTGGTGTGGGGCATTCCGTCGGATGCGTTCTTCACAGCCGTGTCGGTCCGCTTGCTCCAGGCCTCGCCCCCAGCAGGACGACGGCAGCCATGCCGGCCACTACACCACCGCGTCCATCCTCAGGGCTGCGGCAGGCCTCGATTGCGGCGCTGACCCTGGGCATCGCTGCTTCGGCGTGGTGCCGCGCTGCGTGCGCTCTGCCGATTGCATTCCTCGTGTGCTCGATCCGTTTCCAGCATGGCACTCGCCGTCCTCGTCGCCTTTCGCGCGCCTCACCTTCCAAACGTGCAGCGAGCCGCGCCCTACCGCAAAAGGAGCTGACGCGAGAACTGCGGGGGCTGACGGACTGATCGCAGCCCGACCAATTCGGGGCCCTCTGAGACCGAGAGGCGTAGCACTTCGGGCGTAGAGCCGAGCCAACGGGCGTGACTGGCGGTCGATACGGCGGCGCTCATCCACGCGGTGCGTTCAGATCCGCTGTGCGGCAGCAGCAGTTGACGCTGCTATCAAAGGCGAAGGGAACCAAGGAAAAGATAGCCCTCCCGACACTGCCGTGAGAGGCGCATGCCGCGGTGAGTGGCGAGGCCAGTGCGGCAGTGAGACCATTAGATCAGCGGGGTTGAGGCCCCTCATCTGTGCTGTGACGGCTCGAGCAAGCTTCTCTCGTCACGGTATCAAGTCGCCTCGCCTCTCAACGGGTTGTGCGGCGATGTACTCCGCGATGTGTGGGCTGAATCTTCTCCTTGCAGGAGGGATCTCATGGCCAAGCGTCTGATCGTCTGCTGCGACGGCACGTGGAATTTCGCCGACCAGCCCAACAAGACGAACGTCACCAAGATCGCCCTGTCCATCCCGCAGTATGCCGACATTGAGCAGCGTGTGTACTACCACAGCGGTGTCGGAACTGGCCGGTGGGAGCGTCTGCGGGGCGGCGCGTTCGGTGTGGGGCTGTCCCGCAACATCCTCGACGCCTACCGCTTCCTGGTCCACAACTACGAGCCTGGAGACCATCTGTACCTCTTCGGGTTCAGCCGGGGCGCATTCACCGCCCGCAGCTTGGCCGGTCTGGTGCGCAACTCCGGCATCCTGCACCAGGCATATGCGGACCGGATCAAGGAAGCCTGGGCCCTGTACCGCAGCCGGACAGAGAAGCCGACAGACACAGCATCCACCTTGTTCAGGCGGACGTACGCGCATGAGACGGGGATCCGATTCATCGGAGTATGGGACACCGTCGGATCCCTCGGCATCCCGGTGCCCGAGCCGGGGTGGCTCGCCGCAGGCGCCAACATGGTCAATCGGCGCTGGGCGTTCCACGACACCACGTTGAGCAGCTGGGTGAAGGGGGCATATCAGGCGCTCGCCATCGACGAGCAGCGCTCGCCGTTCCGTCCGACACTGTGGCACCAGCAGCCCGGCGCGGCCTATACGGGTCCCGAACTTGATCAGAGTGACAACAACGGCCAGGCAAACGAACAGACACTCAAGCAGGTGTGGTTCACAGGGGTCCACTGCGACATCGGGGGCGGCTATGCAGAAACCGGTCTCTCCGACATAGCCCTGCTCTGGATGGTGCAACAAGCCGAGGCACATGGGCTGCAGTTCAACGACACGGCATTCAGCGAGACCAGCGATTTCAATCTCAACCCCGACGCCATGGGCGTACTGCATGACTCGCGAACGGGCCTGTACCGACTGGCCGATCCGGTTCCACGACCTATCGGAGCGGCCGTGAACGAGGACAACCAACCCGACGGGCGCGAATGCCTCTCAGAGACAGCCAAGCAACGCCACGACACTGACATGTACTACTCCCCGATGGAACTCATTGAATATCTCGACAATTCGGAGCAATGCATCGAAATGGTGAGCTAGCTGATCCCAGAGGTTGTCCCGTATGGGGTGTGAGTTATCGGGTGAGGGCCAGGTTGTGTAGCCGGGCGATGCCGAGCATGGCCTGGTGAACGCCGTTGCCCTTGAGGCGGCAGTCGCGCAGGATCTTCCAGTTCTTCAGCCTGGACAGGGCGTGTTCCACGCGGGCTCGGGCCCGGCGATGGACCGTGTTCTCCGCCTCCTGCTGCGGGCTGAGGTGCGTCTGGCCACGTCGTCTGCGGTGCGGGATGAGAAGGCCGGTGCCCTGGTAGCCGCCGTCGGCGATGACCGGGGCCTCGCGGCAGGCCCGGTCGACACCGGACTCGGTGAATGCCCGGCAGTCGTTGCGACTGCCGGGCAGCGGGAGGCCGATCGCCACGACCAGGCGGCTGTTGGCGTCGATGACGACCTGCAGGTTGGTCGAGTACCGGTAGTTCTTGCTGGAGGCGGCGATGCTCCGGTCGCGGGTGGGCACCAGGGTGCCGTCGACGATGTAGACGGTGTCCTTGGGCGGCCGGCGGGCCGGGGAGATGGCCAGCAGCGGTGCGAGGTGATCGAGGATGCGGTCGGCCGCAGACTTCGAGACCCCGAACAGCGGTGCCACCTGCCGCAACGTGAGATTGGTTCGCCAGTACGTCGCCACCAGCAACACCCGGTCCTCCAACGGCAGTCGCCAAGGCCGGCCCCGCTGAACGTCGCCGCCACGACGCCGTACCAACGCCACCAGCCTGGCGAACTGCACCTCGGTCAGCCCGGAGAACGGCTCGATCCATTTCGGATCAACCGCTGAGATCACCCCACCCATGCCCAGCCAACGCATCAACCGCCACATCGGTTACGGGACAACCTCTAGACGCAGAACCAGCGCCCGCCGACACGGCTGGAACACCTCCGGACCCAGCAGCACCCGTTGCCCTCTCGACCGGACGGCCGTGACGCACTTCTCCAGTCTGGCTCGCCGCTGGGCACAGCTCCCGGCGTAACGGTCGGATAGCTCGGCGTCCGCGGCGCGGTAGGTCGGCGCCGGGCCGCCGGCCATCTCGCGCCGACAACCCCTGGACCAGTACGTCATACATCGCCCCGTCGATCACGGCGGTGGCATACCTTCCGCTGTCGTCGGCAGTCCAGTTCAGGGGTTTCGGCGTCGACTCCGAAACCCCTGAACGAGCACCATCTCGTGGATGCGACGCACGGGATGAGGCGTGCGGGGAGGTACCGGTCGTCCGGTCAGGGCGCGCAGGGCGTCGAGCAGTTGCGTCGGCGGAACCCCCAGTGCGGTGCACGCCCTCGTCAGATGACCGGCCATCCTGATCATTCGTCCAGCACCGCCAGGGCGTCGACCTCCACGAGCAGTCCCGGCGGAAGCTGCATGTAGATGGTGGTGCGGGCGGGGAAGGGCTCGCCGACGGCCGCTGCGTACGCCTCGTTCATCTCGGCCAGGTGGGCCGGATCGGTGAGGTACACGCGCAGCATCACGACGTCCTCCAGACTCGCGCCGCCCGCCTTGAGTACGGCGGTGACGTTGCGCAGGGTCTGGGTGGTCTGCTCGGCGACCGTGGTGCCGACGACTTCGCCGGTGTCCGGGTCGAAGGGGAGCTGCCCGGACACCTGCAGGACGGGGCCCTTGCGGATGCCCTGGGACAGCGGAGCCGGCAGGGAGGGTGCGTTCTCGGTGGTGATGACGGTTCTGGTCATGGTGTTCCTTGAAAGAGGGTGAGCAGGAAAGACACAGGTGCGGGGTCAGCTCCAGGCCTGTCGTTCCTGGCTGCGGGGGTCGTCGGTCTGGGTCCACTCGGCGTCGATGTGCATGGTGGCCCGGCGCTCGGTGTCGTACGGGTCCCAGCCGGGGTCGCCGGTCCTGGCGAAGCGAACCCAGGTCTCGTGTACGCGGGCGGCGAGGTCCGCGGGGGGCTTGTCGGGGCCGAGCAGGGCGGCGGGGCCGTTCAGCTCGGGCCGGTCCGCGAGGTCGAAGACGAAGGGCAGCTCGACCGCGTGGGTGGCGCCGAGTTCTCCGTCCAGGGCCTGGGAGCGCCAGGCGAACTCGTAGGCGTAGGTGGCGGACTTCGGGTGGGCGGCGTGGGCGCCGGCCAGGGCGCGGCTGCCCGCGCCGAACAGTGCGTCGGCCATGATGGCGGAGCGCAGTTCCGCGAAGGACGCCTCGGGGCGGGACTTGCGGTAGGTCTCGACGAGCTGCGCCGGATCCGGGTGCGAGCGCGCCGCGGCCTCGTCGACGTCGGCGGCGGTCGAGGTGGCGTACTTGCCCACCGGGACCAGGTAGAGGTTGCCCTCTTCGGTGTTGGTGCCGACGAGCAGGTCGACGTCGGCGCTCAGGCCGGCAGCAACGGACTCGGCTGGCTGTGTGTCGTGGACGAGGCTGAAGGGGCTGAGTCCGATCAGCGGGTCGCCGTGGGTCTCGGTCTGCAGGTCGATGCCCGCGAGCCGGGAGGCGGCGTCGACCAGGCGCTCGTCGGAGATGTCCGCGAAGGCGTCGACGTGGGGGGCGATGTTCAGGGCCTCGGCCGCGGCCCGGGTGACGCGGGCGGCCTGCTCGGTGGTGAACGCGCCCAGGCCACTGCCGCTCTGGACGATCGCGCGGCGGAAGAGGCCGGCGGCCTCGGGGGTGGCGAGGACGCCGCCGACGATGGTCGCTCCGGCCGACTGGCCGAAGAGGGTGACGTTGTTCGGGTCACCGCCGAAGGCGGCGATGTTCTCCCGTACCCAGCGCAGCGCGGCGACGACGTCGAGCAGGCCGCGGTTGGCAGGCGCGCCGGGGATGTCGAGGAACCCGGCGATACCGAGCCGGTAGTTGAGGGTGACGAGAACGATGCCGTCGCGGGCGAAGGCGGAGCCGTCGTACATGGCGGACCGCGTCGATCCGGCGACGAATCCGCCGCCGTGGACGAACACCATGACGGGCAGGCCACCGTCCGCGGCGGCAGGCGTCCAGACGTTGCCGGGCAGGTCGCCGTTCGCGGCGGCGGGCGTCCAGACGTTGGCGGTGAGGTAGTCCTCGCCGCGGCTCCAACCCGTGCCGAAGTAGGGGGCCATGTCCACGCTGCCGAGCTTGCGTTCCGACTGCGGCGCGTTGGGCCCCGGGATGGTGGCGTCCCGTACGCCGTCCCACGGCTCGTGCGGCTGCGGCGGGGCGAACCGGCCGGCGCCGCGGGGCGGGGCGGCGTAGGGGATGTTGAGGAAAGCGGTGGTGTCGCCCTGGCGCAGGCCTCGGACTGCTCCCTGGACCGTGGTCACGACGGGGTCGGGGTGGTGGTTCATGTCTCGTGTCTTTCCGCAGGCCTCAGGCCTGCTCGGTGTACGGGGCGAAGGGGGCCCAGCTCTTGATGGCGAACTTGCTTCCCTCGCGTGCCACTTCGGCGGCGCCGTGGCCGCCCAGGTGTGCGGGGATCACGAGTGCGTTGTTGTCGGCCGCCCAGCCCAGCACCCTGCGGCGGGTGGCGCGGGCTTGTGCGGGGTCCTCGCAGAAGCAACTGTTGGCGTCCGGTTCGAGGATCTGCACGGGGCTGTGCAGCATGTCGCCGACGAACACCGCGCGGTCCGTCCCCGAGGTGAGAGTCAGTACGGAGGAGCCGGGGGTGTGTCCGGGAGCCGCGTCCAGGCGCAGGTCGGCGTCGATCTGGTGGCTGTTCTCCCACAGCAGTGTCTGGCCGGCCTGGTGCACCGGGGCCACGCTGTCCTCGAAGACGTTCTGGTTGCCGCGGCCGAGCAGCGGTTTGTGGCCGTTCTCGGGATTCCAGAAGTCGAAGTCGTCCTTCGGCATCAGGTAGGTGGCGTTGGGGAAGGTGGGCACCCATTGCCGGCCGTTCAGGTAGGTGTTCCAGCCGACGTGATCGATGTGGAGATGTGTGTTGATCACGATGTCCACGTCCTCGGGCTCGACGCCAGCCCGGGCGAGATTGGCCAGGAAGCCTGTTTCGAGGCGGTTCCAGACCGGTGCGTACGGGCGATCCTTGTGATTGCCGACCCCGGTATCGACGAGGATGGTCTGACCCTCGCTGCGCAGCAGCCAGGTCTGGATCGCGGAATTCACGACGTTGGTCTCGGAATCCAGGAAATGCGGGGTCAGCCAGGGTGCACCGTCGTCCCACACTTCCTTCGGGCTTTCCGGGAAAAAGGTGTCGGGCGTCATTTCGACAGGGCCGAAGTATTCCCATATCCGGGTGATGGAGACGTTGCCCAGCTTGATTTGTTCCATGAGACATCCTTGGGAATGCGGAGGATTTCACTGGAACCGTACGAGAGGCCTCGGCGCGCCCGGTATCCGTCACGTGACTGCACCTGCGCGCTGGCCCGGCCGGCAGGCTCGGCCGCTTGTAGCCTGGGTGGCCAAGGCAGAGCGGCTCCCGTTCGAAGAGCAACAATTCCTGGAGACTGCGTGGACGAGCACACAGGCGACCTCGGTTCGGTCACGACACCGGAGCCGGATCCGGGGGAGCTCATCGTCGGCCGGGACGAGGAATTGGCACGCCTCTTTCGGGCGGTGGACTCGGCCTCGGCCGATCCGGTGCTGATGCTGGTCGGTGACATGGGCACGGGGAAGAGCGCACTGCTGGATCGTGCCGTGCGCCGGGCTGAGGCCGGCGGCGCTCGCGTACTGCGTGCCGAGGGGAGCGAGTCGGAGTCGAGTCTGGCGTTCTCCGCACTGCATCAGTTGCTGCGGCCGGTACTGGCCGAGGTGGACGCACTGCCGGGGAGGCAGCGCGCTGCGCTGCAGGACGCCTTCGGCATTGGGTCGGCCGCATCGGGACCTGATCTCATGCTGATCGGAGTGGCCGTCCTGAGCATCCTGTCTGCCCTGGGCGACCACCATGCCGTGCTCGTGGTACTGGACGACGCTCAGTGGTTCGACCGTGCTTCCCTGGATGCGCTGTCCTTCGCGGCCAGACGGCTGGAAGGTGAACCGGTCACGATGCTGATCGGAGCCCGTGGCGGCGATCACCTTCCGGGATTCGACCGTCATGTGCCCACGCTCACCCTGGGACCGCTCGACAGCCCTGAGGCCGATCGGCTGCTGGATCTGCAGCCGAACCGCCCCACCGGCCGAGCCAGGACGCGGATCCTCGACCAGGCAGGCGGCAACCCGCTGGCTCTGGTGGAACTGACGAGGGCAGCCTCCGACGACGACATGGCTGCGGCGCTCACGTCCGCGGGTCCACTTCCGCTCACCGATCGCCTGGAGCGCATTTTCGGCGCCCGCCTGAACAGCCTCCCCTCCCCCACCGCGCGGGCGCTGCTGCTCCTGGCCGCCATGGACAGTGCCGACTCCGCGATCGTCGACACGGCGGGGCTGCCGGGCGCCGAGGACGCGGCCTGGCTGCCCGCCGAGCAGGCCGGGCTGGTCCGGCGCGCCGGCCGGGACCTCCGGTTCCGCCACCCACTGGTCCGGTCTGCCGTCTATCACGCGGCGTCCTTGGTCGCGCAGCGCGAGGCTCACCTCACGCTCGCCGAGATACTGCGGGACGAACCGGACCGGCGTGCCTGGCATCTGGCCGCCGCCTGCCCGGGCCCCGACGCGGCCGTGTCGGCGGACCTGGAGCGGACCGCCACCCGGGCGCGCCGGCGCGGCGGCCACGCGGCGGCGGCCAAGGCCCTGCAGCGCGCCGCGGAACTCGCACCGCGGCGCGAGGACAGCGCCCGGCTGCTCGTCGAAGCCGCTTCAGCGGCCGTGTTCACCGGAGACATCGCCTGGGTCGAGGAACTGGTCACGGCGGCAGGCGCGCGCACGGATGACGAGGCGCTGTTGGCCTCCGCCACCGTGCAGGCCGGACGACTGGCGGTCCTGACCGGACGCCACACCGCGGTCTTCTCCCGACTGACCGACGCCGCCGGGCAGTTGGCTCTCTCCCAGCCCGCCACCGCGCTGGACCTGGTGGCCGGCGCCGCCGTGGTCCGCTTCTACTGCGGCGAGGACACCCAGCACCGCCGCATCCAGGACATCCTGCGGAGCCTTCCCGAGGACGCCTCACACGCGGGCCTGCGCACCTGGGTGAGGGCCGTATCGAACCCCTTCGACGACCGAGCCGGCCTTGTTTCCCTGCTCCGGCCGTTGGTCGCCGAGGCGCAAGCTCGGCCGGAGCAGCTCACCACCGTCGGGATCATGGCGTGGCTCCTGGACGAGACCCCGCAGGCCGTCCGCGCCTTCGACGAGGCCTTCGACCGCTGGGAGCTGCAGGGACCGCTGCCCGAGGGCCTGGGCGGCGCAGTCGCCTGGGCCTACGTGGAACGAGGACGGTGGGAACAGGCCCGTCAGGCCTGCGCCCGCACCACCGCGGTCGGCCGGGCGGCCGGCCTCGATCACGCCGTGGCCTGTGCGGCCGCCGTGGACGCAGTCGTGCTCGCCTTCCAGGGTGACGCTGCCGCGGCCCGCGCCCGGGCCGAGGATGCGCTCACGCTGATCGATCCGCTGGAAAGCCGCTCGGTCTCCGTCTATGCCCGTCGTGCGCTCGGCGCCGCGGCAGCCGCGGAAGGCGCCTACGAGAACGCGTACGACCAACTCCGCCTGGTCTTCACGGCAGATGGCGCGCCCGTGCACTATCACGCTTCCTACCCTGCCCTCGCGGATCTGGCCGCCGCCGCTGTGCGCTGTGGCCGCCGTGCGGAGGCCGTCTCGATCATCGAGCGTTCCGCCAGCGCGCTCGGGGACGACGCTTCCCCCCGCCTGCGTGCGCTGATCAGCCGAGCCCGTGGCCTGCTGGCGGACCCCGAGGACGCCGAGCCGCACTTCCGGGCGGCGCTGGCAGATCCGGTACTGGAGAACTGGCCCTTCGAACGGGCACAGAGTCTGCTCGACCTCGCCGAGTGGCTGCGGCGCCGTCGGCGCATCGCAGAGGCGCGGGCGCCATTCGCAGAGGCCTTGGAGGCCTTCCGGCGCCTGGGCGCACGCCCGTGGATCGAGCGCGCCCGGGCCGAATCGCGCGCCGCCGGCCTCAACGTCACAGATGCGGCCTCCGACGCGCTCGCCGAACTTTCCCCGCAACAGCAGCAGATCATCCGGTTCGCCGCCCGCGGGCTGACCAACCGAGAGATCGGCGAAAAGCTCTTCCTCTCCCCGCGCACGGTCAGCTCGCACCTCTACCGCAGCTTCCCGAAACTGGGCATCACCGCCCGATCCCAACTGCGCGACCTCATCGAGGGCAGCCTCGCTACGGCCGGCCACCAGGAGTAAAAGGCACCCCGGCCACGGAAGCAGTCACCTGACGCATACCGCCCGCCATCGCACCGGACCAGACTGGCCACCAGGGCGAGGCAGCAGTAACCCGCCAGGCGGCCCCCTTCGCCCCGCTATCCCGAGGCCCCCAATTGCTCCCGGAGGCCTTGCGAGAGGCAGGCCCCAGGCCAACGCTCCCGGGCTGCTTGCGGCCCCGCTCGTCGTGGCCGTACGGGGACGGCTGACCACGACGAAGGACCGGAAATCCATGGTGGCTGCGAAGACGGCGTCGCTATGGGAGCGATTTGCCGCAGCCGACCCGGGTCTGCTACGTCTGACCGCAGGGCTGCGTGCCGTGCTCGACCTCACTCTCACCCTCGTCGCGCTGACGGCACTGGATCAGTCCGCTGTCGTGCTCCTGACCGGCGGCTTCACAACGGTGGTCATCTCGTTGGCGATCAGCGACCTGCACCCCCGACAGCAGTTCCGCACCCTGCTCGCCGGGGCTCCTGTGACCCTTGCCGCCCTGTCAGCCGGCGGCCTGCTGGCACCTTTCCCCTTCGCATCCCATCTGGCCTTCCTGCTGTTGATCTTCACGGCCGTCTATGCGCGCCGCTTCGGACGACCGGGCCTGGGCCTCGGGATCTTCGCCTTCATGGCCTACTTCCTGTCCCAGTTCGCCGGGATCCAGTCCCACCAACTCCCCCAACTGACTGTCGCGTTGGCCCTCGCCTTCGCGTCATGTGCCATCACTCGCCTCTGTCTGGTGCCCACGACCTCCTACGGAATCCTCAGGCGCCTGAGGGCGGCATTCACCAGACGGCTTCGCGAGGCACAGCAAGCCACGTCGGATCTACTCTCAGACGGCGGGGCCAGCGCCCGCAGAGTCGAACGACGCCTCGACCGTCTGCACGCCTGCGCGCTGCTGCTTCAGGAATTCCTCGACCAGGCTCCGGCCGGGCTGCTCCGCGACACGACGGCGGAGCTGGAGCGGACTGCACGTGCGGACGCGACTGCGCGGCACCTCGGAATACTTGCGATTCGCGCATCGGAGGATTCGACGGCGCCTTCCGCCAACACGCTCAGGGAGACCGTGGCCCTGACGGATCGAGCAGAGGGCGACCTGGTGGAGTTCCGTCCAAGAGCAGCACGGCCTTCAGGCCCGTGGCGGCATACGACGCGGCAGGCGTTCCAGGTGAGCGCTGCGGCCGCGCTCGCGGTACCCGGCGGGCATCTCCTCTCCCCTGACCTGTGGTACTGGGCCGTGGCCACGGCATGGGTCGTCTTCATCAACGCCGAGCACACCGGGGACGTCCTGCTGCAAAGCGCCCGGCGGCTGATCGGCACCGTCGCCGGCGTGCCGTTCGGATACGGCCTCGCGGTCCTCGCCGACGGGCGCACATCCTTGACCCTGGCCTTCCTTCTCGCCTGCATCTTCGGGATGTTCTACACCCCTCCCGGCAGCTACTGGGCGGTGACATTCTTCATCACCGGCTCGCTCAGCATGGTGCTCGCAATCCTGCACACGCTCTCTCCAGAACTGCTCACCCTGCGCATCCAGGAGACCATTCTCGGAGCCGGGTGCGGAATTCTCGCAGCCGCACTGGTCGCCCCCACGACCGTCCGCACAGTCGCCGAAATACGCCTGAAGGAGCTGCTGTTCATTCTCGACCACCTCGCGGGCTGCACGCCGCACGTCGGCACACCAATACCCGCACTCGATGCGCATGATCTTGATCAGGCACTCGAGGCCTTCCTCACGGCCTGCCGCCCCCTGGTCCATCCGCTCAATCCCCACCGCGCCGAGCGCGCCCGAGTCCGCCGGGTTCTCGAACGCGCAGAGGCCACGTCCTTCCACGCGCGAAACCTGGCCATCGAAACAGGACGTGTACGAGACGCAGCAGCGCTGCCCGCGTCTCAACTCTCGTCAACAGCTCGGCGGGATCACACGAGCCAAGGCACCTTGTTCCCGCAGCCCTGTACACCCTGCCCGTACACCACCCGGCCTGACATCTGACAGCAGCCGCAACCCGTGCGCGTATCCCTCCCTGTCCGGGAAGTCGCATACGGGTTCCGGTGCGCCGCGGCTCAGGATTTTGCGAACCGATCCGCACCAAAGCCGACCAAGACCTCGCCGAATTGCTGCCGCCCTAGAGGACTCGGCCGTGTCGGCGGCCGACGCCGCGCCGGTGCAGAACCTATTGGCGGCGACGAGGAAACTGTCA
The DNA here is from genome assembly GCF_055609385.1 of Streptomyces sp. NPDC036764. Lineage (NCBI taxonomy): Bacteria > Bacillati > Actinomycetota > Actinomycetes > Kitasatosporales > Streptomycetaceae > Streptomyces > Streptomyces sp. NPDC036764. The sequence goes on along the minus strand of NZ_JBVJPT010000013.1, from coordinate 266,005 downwards.
CCTGGGCGTGTCGCCAGATCAGTCCGATCGAATTGGTGCACCGTCGTTGTCATGACGACGACCGCCCAGTGCCCATTCGCGGCGCCGGCCCGCGGGATGGAATGGATTCCCGGAAGTTCCTTCCCGATGAGATCCGAAAATTTCCCGGAGGAACGCCCGGTACACCCGGCGATGGTCGACGTCTTCTGGATGGACGAGCATGGAACCGGCTGGCCGTGCCGCCGCCCGCAGAGGCGGGAACCGCGGCAGCACCGGCCCAATTGGTCGGCCGGTCCTCTCGTCCACAGGTGGCAGACGGCCCTTACACCCGGGAGCATCTGATCCGATGGTCCTCGACCTGATCATGATCGGTACGGCCATCACACTGGGGCCATTGCACAACAGCGCCTTCATCCTGCTGCTCTCCTCGCAGCGCGGCGTTCGCCTGGGCCTGGCATTTCTGTTGTCGTGGCTGGCCAACCTGATTGTGGTGATCGCCTGCGTGGTGCTGCTGACCGGCGGTCAGCCCCCCGCCCGTCACAGCGCGCCCTCGACCGCCGTGATCGATGCGAAACTCGCCATCGGCCTGGCACTGATGCTGTACGGCGCATACCGGCACCACCGACCACCCCGCCCGCACAGCCCGCCACGCTGGACCACCCGGATCGACCACGCCTCCACGTTCACGGCAGCCGGCCTGGCATGGGTGCTGCAGCCCTGGGCACTCGTCGGCGCCGGCGCCGCGACCGCCGTCGACGCCAACCTCTCCACCCTCGCCGACTGGCTCGCACTGACCGGCTACTGCCTGCTGGCCACACTCAGCCTTATCGTCATGGAGATGTACGTGGTCTGGGCACCCGCAGCCGCGCACGCCCGGTTGAACGCCCTGCGGAGCTCGATGGAGCAGCACCAGGAGCAACTGATCGTCACGCTCTCCCTGCTCGTCGGCCTGTTGCTGACGGCCCGGAGCATCGCCGAGCTGGTCTCCTGACACCGACGGCTCCGGTGGCACCACCCCGACACGCGTCCCCGGTGATGCTGACACCCCCACCCACAAGAGGGAACCGACCGGAGTCACGGGCGAGGGATTCACCGTACGGGGGACCACGTGGCGTCTTTCGCAACACCGAGGGCCGGACGAACACGGCGGTTCAATCGCAGTGGAAAGCCCATGGGCCGGGATCCGCTACGCGACGACGCGCGAGCCGGGCCGAGGCCGGCTGTGTCCGGCCGGCGGTGGAGGAGCACAGCCCTCGGCCGCCTCAACAACCGACGCGCGTCACAGCACGCCCTGCGCAGACGGAAGCGGCATGGACGCAGCCCCGGAAGTGGGCTTGTCAGTGATCAGGGCCGCGCCGGGTGAACGTGGTCACCAATTCCTCTCGTCGTCGTGCGGTACGTGCACCGCCACGCGCGTCGTCGCCGTCAGGTTCCCTGCCGCAACCACCTCGCCGTGCCCTTGGCAGCAACTGTCGCGCTGCAGTAAACGGTTGACCAGGGCGAAGGCGTCCTCGGTTTTGGGGTGGGTCTTGCCCAGCCGGGTGTTCAGGATCAGCGCTCCCCTGCGCGCGAGGTTCGCTGCGGCTGGGTCGTTCAACGCGTGCACGGCTCGGGCCTTGAGCAGCAGGGCGTACCCGATGTACAGGTGGTCCGGCGCGTAACTGGCCTCGCGGATCCGTAGCGCACGAGAGATCAGCGGCACGGCCACGGCGTGGTCGTCCAGGTCGAGGTGGACACTCGCCAGGGCTATCAAGTCGAAGCTGACGTACGGGTCGTCCGGCCCGTACGCCACCTCGTCGATCCGCAGCGCCCGCTCGGCCAATGCCACCGCCGCCTCGTGATCACCGAGCAGGTGTCGGATTCGCGCCAGGGTCGCCAAGTCCGTTGCGATGGCGGGGCTATCCGCCGGCAGACAGGACTCGTGCAGGCGCAGAGCACGTTCCGCCAGCGGGCGCGCTTGCTCAGGCGCGCCGCGGTCCCGGTGGATCTGCGCCAAGGTGATGAGGTCGAAGCCGATTTCCGCATCCCTCTGTTCGAGCGATTCATCGATCGCGAAGGCACGCTCACACAGGGGCAGTGCCACCGAATGGTCCCCGATGGAAAGAAGGAACGCCGACGCCAGCCTCAGCAGCGTCGCCGTCTCCGCGGCGCACTCGGTCGGCGGATCGTTCTTGGTCACCAGGAGCGCGTGCGGCAGCAGTTCCTGCCATCGCGATCGCGCATCCGGGTCACCGTGGATGTCGTGTGGCACCGCCTCGAGCAGCGCCCGGCACAGTCGCACCCGAGCGTCGGTGCGCACGTCGTCCGGCATCGCGGCGCGGATGGCGGCCTGCACCAGCCGGTGCAGCACCAGAGAGGAGGATCCGCGCCTCGCGAACCCCAGGCCGGCCAGAGCACCGACCGTCGTGTCCCACGCGACCGGGTCGGCCGCGGCAGCAATCAGCGTCTCCGTGCTACCGCTGAACACGTCCAGCGGGATCGGCTCCGGTGCCAGGAGGGCACACAGCTCCAGCAGCCGCTTCGCTTGCGGCTGCGCGATCTCCAGCCTGCGCAGGCCGAGTTGCCACAGGGTCGCGACCACTACCGTCGGCCGGTCCGCCAGCTCGCCCAGCGCGATCATGTCCTCCAGCCGCGACGTCAACAGAGCCAGGTACTCCTCAGGCTCAGTCTGGTTGTAGTCCATGTACCCGGCAGCCTGCTCCAGCGCCAGCGGCAGGTCCCCCAGGTGCTCGGCGATCCGGTCCGCCGCCACTGTGGTCATGCCGCACACCCGCCGGGCCAGCAGTTCCACCGCCTCGCGCCTGGTGAACACGTCCAGGTCGATGACGCCGGCTCTGCTCGACCAGCCGCGCAACCTGGTCGTGACGATGACGTGGCCGTTGCTGTCCAGGTCGCCCGACGGCAGCGCGTCCGCGAGCGGGCCAGGTCTCTCCCCGTTGTCGAAGATGATCAGCCAGGGCCCGCGGTCCAGTAATTCGCCGTACACCCGTGGGATGACCTGCTCGGAGCTCACTTCCGCCAGTCCCAACTCCCTGGCAAGCGACGCGAACTGCGACGCCACCAGATCGGGATCCTCTGCGTCTACGAACGCCACGAACCGGTACCTCGACCGGTACAGGTGGGCGTACTCGATCGCAAGCTGCGTCTTGCCGACACCACCGAGCCCGTGCAGAACCTGCATCGCACCGGCGTTGCCCGAGGTGAGGCGCTCCCGTAACTCCCGCAATGTGGCCTCGCGGCCGGTGAAGTTGATGTTGCGCGGCGGCAGCCGATAGGACGCCGGACGGGGCCGCGAGCCCGACGGCCGCGCCGCCGGTGCGCGGACCTCCCTGACAGTGGTCTCGAACAGGTCGGTGAGCGTGGCATGGTCACCCCGCAGTCGCGCGAGTTCTTCCTCCGGGGAGAGGTCGATCTGACCGGCGTGCGCGGCGCGGACGCACGCGGTCACGTAAGCGGCGACCCGCTCCCACGGGGGCGGCTTTGTGAACTTGCCTGCCAGCAGGTCCGACAGCGACGACCGAGTGAGGACCTTGTTCTCGTCGTAGGCCAGCAACTGCGCCTGGGTGGGTGACCCCGAGGACGTGCGCAACCGCTGCAACCGGTGGACAAACCAGCTCTGTGGCGAGCTCGGTCCCCTCATATACGCCGCTTCCCCCGTCACGCTCTCCGGAATCGTCCGGACTTCGGAATCCAGAAATGTAGCTCAACCAGCGGGGACGCCCAGCGGATCCGGACTCCTCCGAGACCTCAGCACCCGAGCGGTGCCACCCCTCAACGTATACGGCGGCACGGGTGCCGCAGCAGGGACCTCAATGACCGGGCGGCGCCACAGGCGGCACGCCCATAATCTGAACTCGAGGGGATCAATCATGGAATTCAAGGGAAGCCTCATTCGACTCGCCGGTGCGGGCGCGGCGATCGCGTTCGGCTCGACGCTGCTGGTCGGCGGCGCAACCTCGGCGCAGGCGGCGCCGGTGAACTACCAGGTGATCAACGGCAACAGCAGCAACTCCTGCCTCCAGGTGAACGTCTCGGGAGGCAAGGGAAACCTCGTCCTCGGCAAGTGTGACCGCAGCGCGAAGCAGGTGTGGCAGATCACCGGCGGCATCTTCAGGAACCCCGCGTCAGGCCACTGCCTCGACGGAAACGGCGCGGATGTCTACACCTTCCCGTGCAACGGTGGCGCGTATCAGAAGTGGACGACCACGTCCGGCACTGCGAAGTCCATCAGGCACACCCAGAGCGGCAAGTACTTGGACGCGAACGGAACGGTCGGGGCCCAGGTCGTCTTCCAGCCCACCATCGGCACGGCGTCCCGCTGGGTGATCGACCCGGTGTGATGCGTCGGCCGGCCGCATGAGGACGGCGGGCCGTCGCCTCTGGCGGCCCGCCCTCCCGGAAGACACCGGTGTCCTTGCCGCTCGTCGGTAACGCGGGGCGACGAGGACCTGGCCACCGCGTTCCGTTTCTGTTGGCCGTTATGCCGGGTCGATGCGGAAGACGCTGCCGCCAATGGCGAGCACGTACAGTTCGCCATTGCCGCCCTGTGCGAAGGAGATGACCTCGCCGCCGTTGACTCCGAGGTCGTTCACGGCGGTCACCTTGCCGTTCTTCAACTGCAGGGAGCGCACGGTGCCGTCGCAGTAGTCGCTGTACACATACTGGCCCTTGAGGTCCGGGATTGCCTTGCCCCGGTAGACGTATCCGCCGGTCACCGAGCAGCCGAAGTTGCTGCGGTCGTACTCGTGGACCGGCGGTACGTGGTTCGCGGGTTCCGTGCCGCCACGGAAGGGATGGGTGCCCTCCATCTGGGCCCAGCCGTAGTTCTCTCCGCCCTTGCTGCTTGCCGGGGCCCAGTCGATCTCCTCCCAGTCGTTCTGGCCGACGTCACCGATCAACAGGTCGCCCGTGCCGGCGTCGAAGGAGAACCGCCACGGGTTGCGCAGCCCGTACGCCCAGATTTCGTCCCTCGCGTTCGGGTCGTTCACGAACGGGTTGTCCGGCGGGATCGCGTACGGCTTGCCGCCCCTCGGGTCGATCCGCAGGAGCTTTCCGAGCAGCGTGTCGAGGTTCTGTCCGTTGCCGTGCGGGTCTCCGCCCGAGCCTCCGTCACCGAGCGCGATGTAGAGATAGCCGTCGGGGCCGATCTTGATGTCGCCGCCGTTGTGGTTCGGATAGGGCTGCGTCTGGGTGAGGACCGTACGCCGGGTGTGCGGCTGGATTTTGCCGTGCCGTACGGCGAACTCGTCCACGGTGCTGGTGCCTTCGAGGTTGGTGAACGAGATGTAGAAGTGCGCGAACCTCTTGTCGAACGCGATGCCCAGCAGCCCGCGTTCGCCGTCGGTGGTTGTCTCGGCGGATATGTCGAGGACGGGCTTGCTGAGCCCCTTGTCGTCCAGGGTCCTTACGGTCCCCGGGCGTTCGGCGATCCAGAGCTTGCCTCCGGGACCGGCAGCGCCGGCGGTCGGATTCTGGGCCGTGGCCACGTTCTTGAGGGTGACCTTGGCCGCCTGCGGTGCGGCGGCCGGCTCGTCGGCCGACGCCGCGGTCAGCGCGAGGGAAGCGACGAGACAGATCGTGCCGATGATCGCCGAGCTTCTGGTGCGAACTCTCACCGTGTTCCTCCTGGAGGCGGTGAATCAGGTCGCGCGGCAGCCGAGGCTCGTCGTGCGGTGCCGCTGGCGCCAACACGCAACCTGGTGCGGGTGGGGGGAGAGAGCTGTGTGCTATTGGCCGGCTACGGATGAGGATACTGGGGGCACGGCCGCTTGGTATAGACCAGCTAAACGAGAAGTCGCGAATCAGCCAAGGCAGGGACGCCTACCGGCAGATCGGCCGGATCGCCGCCAGTGGCCCGACCCTTGCCGCGGAGTCGGTCGAGTCCCCCACCTCAGCGACGGCCAACACCTCACCACCGAGACCCCAGGCACTACCCCTCGCCCACAGCGAACAACGGCGATAACTACAGGCGTTCATCGAAGCCAACTGCACCACCATGAATGGCGAACACCTCGCCGCCGAAGCCACTTCCAGCGCGTACGTCAGACGCGGGTGGAGTACTGGTCCAGGAGGGCACGCAGGCGGTCGACGTCATCGGCCGTGCTCAGCCCGTGCTTCGGCAGGACCTCAAGGCACAAGATATTGGGGTCCCGGCTCAGCAAGACGAAATGGCCACGCGTCTCCCGGTAGCCCTGCAGGACCGACCACTTCTGGATGAGCGTGCTGTGGTCACTGCTGGTGGTCATACCGGCCGCGGACACGACAGTGCGGTACTCCCCCTGCCATCCGACGATGCGCTGCACCTGGGCAGCCTGCAACCGCGGATAACCGCCGACGAGCACCACGACGAGCACGAACAGAACTGTAGAAACCACATCGACGCTGCCCCGGCTTATCGTGCCCAGCAGCCACTGGCCCACCCACAGTGCGAGGAACACCGTCCGCAGCACCAGCCCCCACCGCTTGATCCGCTGCCGGGTCCGCAGACCCACCAACGTGTCAGCGGGCTGCGGGCGATACACCAACTGCACCGCCGTCTCGTCCACGACATCAGCGGCGCCTTGCGTACTGTTGTCGGTGCTTTCGCGGCCCTCGGCCATGGTCCCTCCCCGATGAGACAACCCGCGGATCCTACCGGCCCCCCAGTACCAGGGCGCACGGCCACTACGGCGAAACAGCCATCGCCCAAGCACGCCGCACAACCAGCCCATGCCGACCCTGCCCAGATCACGCCTCGGCACGTGCCGGACAGATCCGCTTCTGGGGGCGGTAGAGGCGATTGGCGACATCGCGGAGGCGGCGGGGAAGTTGCGGGCGGCTTCTCGCCGGAGCCGGGCACCCAGTTCAGTGCGGTGCCGGCATCGGGTCCAGGGCGTTCCCGACGGTGCAGCCGCCCTCTCCGGGCATCCGCTGCATCCGGGACGGCACCCACACCTCGGTGGCGCCGGGGCCCACTCGGGCGAGAAGGCAGTCCTGCGGGTCGAAGCCGTTGCCCTTAGCAGACAGGAGAACGCCGACCCGGCCGTCGTCCGCCTTCACCTCGGTACGGATCGCCGGGTCCAGGTCCAGAGCAGTGAGCGTACGGCGCACCTCGGCCTCGTCCGCCCGGCCGCCCTGCGGCACCCTGGGAAGTTTCGCGCGGAGCTCCTCGTACGGCAGCCGGGGCGGTTCCGGAAGCGGGGGGAAGGTCAGCGGAGGGCCATCCGGGCAGTCCACGTCACGCGGATCCTCCCCCCAGTCCGACTTGGGTGACACCCGCACCGCGAAACAGCGCCGCACGGTGACCTCTTCAGGGTCGAGCCATCCGTTGTACGCGGAGCCGGACGTGCGGACGACCACGTCGATGCCGTCCCCGTCGTGTGTCGAGGTACCGGTCACCCGCAGCAGCTCCACCCCGTCGATGCCGGAAGCAGAGCGCCCGACCTCCTCCGCCGTGCGCGGGCGCTGGCTGTAGAGTCGCTGGCCCGCATTCCTGGCCACCTCCCGTGCCGAGTCCGTCGCCTCGTCCTCGGAGGACGGCACCGCCCCGCAGCCGGCGATGAACAGCAACAGGGGGGCGAACAGCAGCAGTCGGCGCATGCGTCCACCCTTCCGGCGCCGCGCGCGGCGGGCGACCGCTCGCGTACTCAGACCGACGTAGGTGATCGTACTCAGCCGGTGCGGCGATCAGACATGGGCGCACCCTGTGAGGTTCCGCGGCGGACGTACAGCGTGCGGTGGCGCAGTCGTTGGAGGACGGCGTCAAAGCTTCGGCCCAACCGCTCACTTGATTACGCCGTGACGGAGGAGCGAGTGCACGAGAGCCGCGCCGCCCGCCGCTGCGCTCGGGCCCACCCGAGGGCGTCGTCGACCGTCGGCGGGGTACCGGGAATCACTGCCAGAATCCGGCTCACCCGGAACTCCGCCCCAGTCGCCCTCGTAGTCGCCTGTCAGCACCAATGCAGTAGGGCGGCGGCGACGCCGAGCAGCCTTCCGGTCACTGCGATGTCGCCGCCGCCCTAACGTGTTGGCCTGCCTGCCCCTGCTGTGGAGGGAGCTGCCTCGTGTGTCAGATCCGGCCACCGGTCATGCGGGTGATCGGACCCAGCGTGCGCCGACTTGAACGCCGACCGGCCGCGTACGACATCGCGCTCAGCGCGGTAAGCCCCGCCCCCACGCCCGCGGTGAGGACCTTGCGGCTGGCGATGAGCGTCCAGGCCGACTTGGCGAACGCGGCAGCCTGCCCCGAGGCGGAGACGACCGCCAGGCGACCGGCCTCGACGCGCTGGGCTGCCGTATGAGCGACCGAGGCGGTCGCCTCAGCCGTGCGGTCGGCGGCGCCAGCGGCGGTCGACGCCGCATCACCGGCCTTGTCGGCAGCCTTGTCCGCCGCCTTCGACGCCGGAGCAGTCGCGCGCGACGTGGTGCGACGGGCCTTGGACGCCGCCGCCTTCGCGGGTACGGAATCTTGACCGGTGTCGTTGTTCGATGCGCTCATGGGCGTCGAGTTGCCAATCCCTCCGAGAGCAAACATGTTCGACCACAACCACCTGAGCCAGGGCGCCGCCCACCGGCACACCGACAGAATCGCCTGACCGAACTCGTTCGCCCGAGGGCCACGAAGCACTCCAGGTTGCGCGTACGCAGCCCGTCGTAGACCGAGCCTGCTCGTGTGGACGGTGGCTCATTCGCCAGGTGAACGTCACGCAGTTCGCCGGATCACCGCTGCCTCGCCTCAACCGGCTGCCGGGTCACTGCGATCGGCGCGATCTGCCACCGAACCCATAACCGGATAGCCCATCCGGTTGCATGTTACTGTCCCAGCTAAACGGATACATCATCCGATTGCTTGTCGGGCGGAGGAACTCATGACGAAAACAGCGGTGGTCACGGCCGGAACGGGCGGCATTGGCCTCGAGACAGCGCTGGGATTGGCAGCCGCGGGATTCGCAGTCACGGTGGTCGGACGCGACGCCGAACGGGGAGCCAGGGCGGTTGAGCGGATCAAGGCGACGAACCCCGCACGCCCCGGCCGGTTCCTGGCAGCGGACCTCTCCTCGCTCGACCAGGTGCGCGCACTCGCCGACGGCACGGCCGCCGAACACGCCGCCTCGGGGGAACCGCTGACAGTGCTGGTCAACAACGTCGGGGCGATGTTCGCCGAGCGACAGGTCCTGAACGGGGTCGAGGCGTCGTTCGTCGTGAACCATCTCTCGCCCTACCTGCTGACGGAACTGCTGCTGCCCACACTGACGGCCGGATCGCCCAGCAGGATCGTGAACGTGACCTCGGGCGCCGTCGGCGTCGCGAAGGGGGTGTTCGACGACGTCGAACCGCCCGGCGGCTACTACGGCTTCCACTGGTACGGACGCGCCAAGCTCGCCAACCTGGCCTACACCCTCGACCTGGCCGACCGGCTGGACGGCACGGGCGTCTCAGTCTTCGCCGCCGACCCCGGAGGCGCCGCGACCGACATGACCAACGGCACCCTGACCGACCCGAAGATCGTCTCTCCTGCCCTGCGGCTGCTGTGGCCGCTGGTCCGCCGCAGGTTCGAACGCTCCACGTCCGCCCCGGCGTCCGTGGCGGCCAAGCCCTCGATTGCCGCCGCCACCGATGAGTCGCTGGCCGGCCGCACCGGCCTCGTCATCGGCCCCCAGGCGCATCCCGTCGCCGCCTTCCGCGCCGCAACCGACCACCGCCTCGCCCAGGCCGTACGCCGGCTCAGCGAAGCCCACGCTCCCCTGTCTGCCTCTGCCGGCGACTGAGCGACCGCCGGTGAACACCGGCCGGCCAGAGCCGACACCGGCTCATTCTCGCCACCGCTTGTCGCCATGTCCCCGGACCGCAGTCGTCCACCTGCCCGTTCGCAGGGCTCGTCACGTGAGGAATCGACCATGACCGCCACAGCCCCAACCAGCTACGCCCGAACCGTCCGTGGCTCCGGCCCAGGCCTCCTGCTCGCCCACGGCGCGGGCGGTGGCATCGACGCCAACTTTGGACCGATCATCGAAGGGCTCGCCGCCGAGCACACCGTCGTCGGGGTCGACTACCCGGGCTCCGGGCAGACCCCCACCACTCCCACGCCCCTGGAGCTCGACACCCTGGCGGACCAGTTGATCGCCGCGGCGGACGCCGAAGGACTCCGCACGTTCGCTCTCTGCGGGTACTCGCTCGGCGGCCCGGTCGCGATCCGAGCCGCCGTCCGCCACCCGCACCGGGTCACCTCACTGGTGCTGAGCGCGACCTTCGCCGGCCTCGACACCCGCACCGACCTGGCCGCCGCGATCTGGCACCAGCTCTACGCATCGGGGCAGCACCTCCTGCTCGCCCAGTACCTGAGCCACCTGGCTTTGAGCGCACCGGTGCTGAACTCGCTCACCCCCGACCAAGTGCGCGCAGCCGCCGAACAGACCGCCTCGGCTCTCCCGGCCGGCACCAGTGCCCAGGTGGACCTGGTCCGCCGCATCGATGTCCGCGCCGACCTCGCCGCGATCACCGTCCCGACCCTCGTCGTCGTGACCACCGGCGACGCGCTGATACCAGCCGCCCTCCAGCGCGAGCTGGCCACGGCCATCCCCGGTGCGCGGACCGCCGAACTCGCCACCGGACACCTGCCCTTCCTGGAGCAGCCGGACCAGTGGCTGGAGCTCATCACCGGCTTCCTCGGCCGCGAGCGGGACCGGTCCTGACAGCCGGGGTGGGGGGGGGGGGGGGGCGGCCCCCCCCCCCCCCCCCCCCAAGAAACCCCCCCCCCCCCCCCCACCCTTCCTAAAGAAAGAACCTCGTACCCAGACACAAGAACGTAGA
>NZ_JBVJPT010000013.1:0-255228 GCF_055609385.1 Streptomyces sp. NPDC036764 | reverse complement strand
TTGTGGGGAGGGGCGGGAAGGGGGGGGGGATCCCACCTGTGTTTTTGTGGGGGGGGGGGGGGGGGGGGAAGGGGGGGGGGGGGGGGACCCCCCCCCCCCCCCCCACCCCCCTTCCGGACCAAGGGCATCTCTCCTCCGACCACGCATATGATCGAAAGCCGGACCTGTGTAACCGGACGAGTGACCTGGACTGCAAATCATGACGACGCCACAGATGCGCAAGGACGCCGCCCGCAACTGGGACCGTATCGTCGCCGTCGCCCGCGACCTCGTCGACCAGGGCGCCGCATTGCAGCTCAATGACGTCGCACGCCGGGCGGGTGTCGGGGTTGCCACGGTCTACCGGCACTTCGCCACCCCCGAAGCGCTGCTGGAGACCGTCGCCACCCCCTGCCTGGAATCCCTTGCCACACACGGCAAACAGGCACTCGCCGACACCGACCCCTGGCATGCGCTGGAGGGCTTCCTCTCCCACATCGTCGAAGCACAGGTCATCGACGCCGCCCTGCCCCCGGTCGCCGCTTCGGCCACGGACACCCTGCCGCGCACCACGGAACTCAAGAGGTCGCTGGCGTCGACCGGCACCGAACTCCTCGACCGGGCCCGCAATGCCGGAGCGGTCCGCTCCGACCTCACCGCCGCCGACCTCGTCCCGCTCATGTGCGGCATCGCTCACGCTGTGAACGTCCACGGAGGCACCCCCGCTTCCCGTGTCGACACCGCACACCGCTACCTCGCCACACTGCTCGAAGGCATGCGCGCCAGCGGCGAAGTCGACTGACACAGAACGGCACAGCCCCATGCCGCCGACCGGGCCATCCGGGTTCGCCCCCACAACTGCACGGCGATGCACACCGCGATCGCCTTCCCCCTGAGATCCCCGACGGCTACGAGCCCGAAGTCATCTTCTGCCTGGACGAGTTCGGCCCGCTCAACGCCCAGCCCCACCCCAGACGGCAGGGAGGCGGAGCGCGGCGGAGAACATGCTCGCCTTGAGGCCTTGCGGAACTGAGACCTGACGCATTCGCCCTCACAGCGGCCCACCCGGCGTCTCCATCACCTGGTCAACCATCCGAGCCGAACCACTAGCCCACCCGGGTCCTCTGGGCCACCCGGACGCGATCTCGGCGGTGCGTCCCGCGGCCGCCGTCCGTTCGATCGGCCATGTTGCTGAAACGTCGAACCGATAGATCGGTCCCGGCAGGACGCGAAGGAGGCCCGCGGTGGGTGAGCTCTACATCGACGGTGAGTGGACACAGGCTGCGGCCGGTGCGCGGCGGGAGGTGGTCAACCCCTACGACGCCTCCGTCGTCACCACTGTCGACGAGGCCGACGCCACCGACGTGGACCGCGCCGTGCACGCTGCCCGGCGTGCCTTCGACGCCGGGGACTGGGCGAACGCCCCCACACGTGACCGGGCCGACCTCCTGCTGCGCGTCCGCGATCTGCTGCTGCGTGACAAGGAGGAGATCGCCCGCACCGAGACACTCGACACCGGCAAGACGCTCACCGAGGGCCGGATCGATGTGGAGGACGTGGCGAACGCCTTCCGCTACTTCGCCGAACTCGCGGGCAAGGACGGCGGCAGGGTCGTGGACGTGGGCCCGGACGTCCTGAGCCGTGTCGTCTATCAGCCGGTCGGGGTGTGCGCGCTCATCGCGCCCTGGAACTACCCGCTGCTCCAGGCCTCCTGGAAGGTGGCCCCGGCCCTGGTCGCCGGCAACACCTTCGTCCTCAAACCGAGCGAGATCACACCGCTCACCACGATCGCCATGGTCCGGCTCATCGAGGAGGCCGGCGCACCACCCGGCGTCGCCAACCTGGTGCTCGGATCCGGTGCCACCGTCGGCGCCGCGCTCACCAGCCACCCCGAGGTCGACCTGGTGTCCTTCACCGGCGGCCTGTCCACCGGACGGTCCATCATGGCCAGCGCCGCCCAGGGGCCGAGGAACATCGCACTGGAGCTGGGCGGCAAGAACCCCAACATCGTGTTCGCGGACGCCGACTTCGACGCCGCCGTGGACTACGCCCTGGACGCCGCCTTCCTGCACTCCGGGCAGGTCTGCTCGGCCGGTTCGCGTCTGCTGGTCGAGGACTCGCTGCACGACCGCTTCGTCGAGGCGTACGCCGACCGCGCGCGGGCGATCCGGCTCGGCAACGGACTCGAAGAGGGCACCGAAAGCGGTCCGCTCAGCTCCGCCGCGCACCGCGAGAAGGTCGAGAGCTACATCGCCCTCGGCCGGGAGGAGGGCGCTCGACTCGTCACCGGCGGCACCCGCCCCGACGACCCCGCCCTGAGCCGCGGCTTCTTCCTGCTGCCGACGATCTTCGCCGACTGCGACCGGTCCATGCGCATCGTCCAGGAAGAGGTCTTCGGCCCGGTGGTCACCGTAGAGCGCTTCCGCACCGAGGACGAGGCGGTCGAACTGGCCAACGGCACCCGCTACGGCCTGGCCGGTGGCGTATGGACCTCCGACGCGAGCCGCGCCCAGCGGGTCGCACAGCGGCTACGGCACGGCACCGTGTGGATCAATGACTTCCACCCCTACCTGCCGCAGGCCGAGTGGGGCGGCTTCGGCCGCTCCGGCGTCGGACGTGAACTGGGCCCCACCGGGCTTCGCGAGTACCAGGAGGCCAAGCACATCTACCAGAACCTCGCCCCCGCTCGCTCCGGCTGGTTCAAGGGCTGACCTTCGGGCCACTCAGCGCCCGTCCACAGCGCGCCGACCACCACCGACCAGCCGGGCGCCCCGTTGCGCAACGGCCGACGAAGAAGGGCACCGCATGGCCCCCACAATCGCGTACGGCGCCGAGTCCGCCTACGACTACGTCATCGTCGGCGGTGGCACCGCCGGCTGTGTGCTCGCCGCCCGCCTGAGCGAGGACCCCGACTGCCGCGTCTGCGTCATCGAGGGCGGCCCGAGCGACGTCGGCGACGAACGCATTCTGCGCCTGCGTAACTGGATCAACCTGCTCGGCTCGGAGTTCGACTACGGCTACACGACCGTCGAGCAGCCGCGCGGCAACTCCCACATCCTGCACTCACGTGCCCGCGTGCTGGGCGGCTGCTCCTCCCACAACACGCTGATCAGCTTCCTGCCGCTGCCCCAGGACCTCGACGACTGGGTGAGCCGGGGCTGCGCCGGCTGGGACCCGGCGACGATCCTGCCGTACCGTGACCGGCTGCTGACCGAGATCGTCCCCGTGGCCGAGGCCGACCGCAATCCCATCGCCAAGGACTTCGTCACCGCGGCCGCCCGCGCCCTCGGCGTCCCCGTCGTCGACGACTTCAACGCCGAACCCTTCGCCGACGGCGCCGGATTCTTCTCGCTGGCCTACCAACCGGAGGGCAACCTACGCTCCTCCGCCTCCGTGGCCTACCTCCACCCCGTCCTGGACCGGCCCAACCTCACGCTCCTGCTGGAGACCTGGGCCCACCAACTTCTCACCGACGAGTCGGGACGGCTGACCCGCGTCGCCGTCCGCGGCGCCGACGGCGAGCCCGCCACCGTACGCGCCGAGCGTGAACTCCTGCTGTGCGCAGGTGCCATCGACACCCCGCGCCTGCTGATGCTGTCCGGTATCGGCCCGGCCGACGACCTGCGCGGCCTGGGCATCGACGTACGGGCCGACGTGCCCGGCGTAGGCGAGAACCTGCTGGACCATCCCGAGTCGGTGATCATCTGGGAGACCGCCGGCCCACTGCCGCCCAACTCCGCCATGGACTCCGACGCCGGGCTGTTCCTGCGCCGCGACAAGGACCAGCCTCGCCCCGCCCTGATGTTCCACTTCTACCAAGTGCCGTTCACGGCCAACACCGAGCGCCTGGGATACCCCGTCCCGCAGCACGGAGTGTGCATGACGCCGAACGTGCCGCGTGCCCGCTCCACCGGCCGCATGTGGCTGCGGAGCGCCGACCCTGGCGAGCATCCCGCCCTGGACTTCCGGTACTTCACCGACCCGGAGGGACATGACGAGCGGACCATCGTGGACGGACTGAAGATCGCCCGCGAGGTCGCCGCCACCGACCCGCTGCGCGACTGGCTCGTCCGCGAGGTCGCGCCCGGCCCGGACGTCGTCTCCGACGCCGACCTGTCGGAGTACGGCCGCCGTGCGGCACACACCGTCTACCACCCGGCAGGCACCTGCCGCATGGGCGCCCCGGACGACCCAATGGCCGTCTGCGACCCGGAGTTGCGCCTGCGCGGCGTCGAGGGCGTACGGATCGTCGACGCGTCGGTGTTCCCGACGATGCCCACCATCAACCCCATGGTGACCGTCCTGCTCGCCGCCGAACGCGCCGCCGACCTGATCACCGCGGGACAGGGGGCGCGGCGATGACCGGTACCCAACCCCCCGCACCCGCGTCCGGCGTCCCGACCGGGGAGCCCGGCTCGGAGTTCCGCAAGGACATGGGCCCCTGGGCCAACTTCGCCCTCGGCTTCACCTATCTCTCCCCGGTGGTGGGCACCTACACCCTCTTCGGCATCGCGATCGTCGACGGCGGACCGCCGATGATCTGGGCGTTCTTGATCGCCGGCTGCGGTCAGTTCCTCGTCGCGCTGATCTTCGGCGAGATCGTCGCCCAGTACCCGATCGCAGGCGGTGTCTACCCCTGGGCCAGGCGCCTTTGGGGGAAGCGCTGGGCGTGGATGACCGGCTGGGTGTACATGTGGGCGCTGCTGGTGACCATCACCTCCGTCGCCTACGGCGCCGGCCCTTACATCGCCATCCTCTTCGGCTTCAGAGCCACCGTGCACACCACCGTGCTGTGCACCGCCGTGCTCATCGTCGTCGCCATCCTCATCAACTACATGGGCACCAAGGCACTGTCGGTGGCGGCCCTCATCGGTTTCACCGGCGAGCTCATCGGCGCCCTCGTCGTCGGCGTCTACCTGCTGGCCACCCACCGTCACCACGGCCTCGGCGTCATCTTCGACACCTACGGCGTGGAGCAAGACGGCTCCTACCTCCCTGCGTTCCTGGCAGCCGCCATCATCGGCCTCTACCAGTACTACGGCTTCGAGGCGTGCGGCGACACCGCAGAGGAGGTCGCCCACCCCGGCCGGGTCATCCCCCGCGCGATGCGCCGCACCATCTACATCGGCGGCGCCGCGGCCACGTTCACCTGCATGTCGCTGCTGCTGTCGGTCACGGACTTCAACGCGATCATCTCCGGCGAGCAGGCCGACCCGGTGGTGGACGTGCTGTACGACGCCATGGGCGAGACCGGGGCCCGACTGGTGATGGCCGTGGTCCTGATCTCCTTCCTGTCCTGCACCATCAGCCTTCAGGCCGCCGCCGGGCGACTCATCTACTCCTACGCCCGTGACGAGATGATCGTCGGGCACCAGCTTCTACGGCGCTTCTCCCACGCTCGCGCGGTCCCCGGCTATGCGCTGTTCGTGTCCGCGGCGGTGCCGCTGCTCATCGCCTTCGCCTCACTGCTCTCCGAAGACGCCCTCACCAACATCGTGTCGTTCGCGATCCTCGGTATCTACGGCTCGTTCCAGATGGTTGTCCTGGCCGCGCTGCGCGCCCGGCTCAAGGGCTGGCGCCCGGCCGGGGAGTTCACCCTGGGCCGGTGGGGCCTGGCGGTGAACGTCGCGGCGCTGGTCTACGGCATCCTCGCCATCATCAACATCTCCTGGGCCCGCACTCCGGAGAAGTCCTGGTGGGAGAACTGGATCGTCCTGCTGTGCGGCGCGGTCGTCGTGGGCTCCGGCCTGCTCTACATGTTCACCACCCATCACTACGGCCGCGGGGGCGCCCCCGCCGGTGACGCCGTACCGGAGAAGCGAGGTCTCGCCGCCGACTGACTGTGGCCAGAGCAGGAATGACGCAAGCACGAGCATCGATTCCGGAACGCCAAGTCCATACCGAGCAATGACTACGAGCAGTAGGGATCGGTCACACGGCACTTCCGTCAGCCTGCGGGTCGCCGGTTCAACCCGATGGTTCGGCCGTGGCGGCGAGCAGGGCGGTGTCGTCGTCGACCCGGTCCGGGGTGTTCAGCAGCTCCAGGGCCCGTTCGGTGATCTGCTGGGGGTCGGTGCGGGCGGCGGCGGGCAGCGCGCCGCAGGTCTGGCACAGGGCCGCCAGGCGGTCGCCCAGGGACAGCACTCGGTTTTCCAGCAGGCCGTCGGTGTACAGCAGCAGGCTGGTGCCGGGCGGGAACGCCACCTCGCGGTCGACCGGGGTGCTGCCCAGTCCCAGCGGCAGCGCCGGGGGCAGCTCCAGATAGGCGGTGTCGGTGGCTATCAGCAGGGGCGGCAGGTGCCCGCTGGCGGCGTAGCGCAGGCGGTGGCGGTGTGGGTCGTAGACGGCGTACAGGCAGGTTGCGAAGCGTTCGGTGGCGATCGACTGCAGGTAGGCGTCCAGCCTGGCCAGCACCTGGGCCGGACCGGCGCCCTCCATCGCGAGGCTGTGCAGGGCGGAGCGGAGCTGGCCCATCACGATGGCGGCGTCGACGTCGTGGCCCATGACGTCGCCGATGGCCAGCCCCACGGCACCGTCGGGCAGTGCGAGCACGTCGTACCAGTCGCCGCCGACCTCGGCGCCGCGGTTGCTGGCCTGGTAGTGGGTGGCCAGGCGAACCCCGGGAACCTCGGGCAGGCCGTGGGGCAGCAGAGCGCGCTGCAAGGTCAGGGCTAGGCGGCGCTCGTTGTGGTACCTGGTGGCGTTGTCGTAGGCCAGGGCCAGGCGGTGGGCGAGGTTCTCCAGATACTTGCGTTCGACCGCGGAGTAGTCGGCGCGCCGGACCAGTACCAGGGCCCCCAGTGTCTGGTCATGGGCGTGCAGCGGCAGCGCCAGCACGGCGGCGGGCGGCGGGTGCGGGCCGGCTGTTGCCGGCGCGGTGCCGTTGATCGCGTGGTTGGCGGCGGTGGCCAGGGCCTCGCGGGCAAGAAGAGGGGTGCCGGCGATGTATGCCGGGGGTGACTGCGCCGGGGCGGGTTTCGCGGCGGTGAGGTGGATGCTGATCTGGTCGGCGAAGTCGGGCAGCAAGATCTGGCCGGCGGTCTGCAGTATCTGGTCCGGGTCGAGGGTGGCGGCCAGCCGCAGGCCCGCCTCGGCCAGGGAGCCCAGCACGGCCAACTGGTGGCGGGTCTCGGTCAGGACCTGTTCGCGCAGCCGGGAGAGCTCCAACCCGGTGCGGACGCGCGCCAGCAGCTGCCGCGCGGAGAAGGGTTTGGCCAGGTAGTCGTCGGCGCCGGCCTGCCGGCCCTGCACGGATTCCTCCTCCCCGGCGCGGGCGGTGAGCAAGACGATGGGCAGGCGGGCGGTGCGCGAGTCGGCGCGCAGCGCCCGGACCAGCTCGAAGCCGTCCATGCCGGGCATCATCACGTCGCTGAGCACCAGCTCCACCGGCTGCGTCAGGGCCATCTCCAGGGCGGCCCGGCCGTCGGCGGCGAGCAGCACGTCGTAGTCGGGCTGCAGGAGCTGGGTGAGGTAGGCCCGCATGTCGGCGTTGTCGTCGACGACCAGCAGGCGGGCCCGGTGGGGGCGGTCGGTTTCGTGCGGGCCGGGGCCGCGGGGGGCATCGTGGGCCGCGCGGGCGTGCGGCGTGCCTGCTGCGGCGGGGGCGTGCGGCGTGCCTGCTGCGGGGGTGGCTGCGGCGGGGGCGTGCGGCGTGCCTGCTGCGGCGGGGACGGGGTCGGCCGCCAGCCAGCCCAGCGCCTCGTCCACATAGGCCGCAGCGCCGCCGGACCGGCCGCTTTCGCCTTCTCTGGGGGTTTCCCCGGGGGCTCCGTCGCCGGCCACGGGCGGGGCCGGGCGATGTCGCTGGGCGGTGGCGAAGGGGAGGTCCACGGTGACGCTGGTGCCCTGGCCGAGTCGGCTGTCCACGCCGACGGTGCCGCCGTGGGCTTCCACCAGGTCCTTCACAAGGACCAGGCCGAGGCCGCTGCCCTCGTGGGAGCGGGAGCGGGCGCCTCGGACCCGGTAGAAGCGTTCGAACAGGCGCGGCAGCTCGTCTGCGGGGATGCCGGTGCCGGTGTCGGTCACGGTCAGCCGGGCTCGGTCGCCGACCGCGGCCACCTGTACCCGGGCGCCGCCGGTGAAGGTGAACTTCAGGGCGTTGCTGAGCAGGTTGAGGATGATCTTCTCCCACATCTCCCGGTCCACGGACACCGGCCGGGGCAGCGGCGGGCAGTCCACCTTCAGCGTCAGCCCGGCCGCCTCGAAGGCGGAGCGGAACACCCCGGCCAGCTCGGCCGTGGCAACGGCGAGGTCGACCGGCTCGAGGGCAGGGCGTATCTGCCCGGCATCGGCCCTGGCGACCTCCAGGAGGGTGTTGACCTGCTTCAGCAGGCGCAGGGCGCCACGCTCGGCCAGCTCCAGTTGCTCGCGCCGCTCGGGTCGGTCCTCGTCGGCCAGAACCTGCTGGAGCGGACCCAGGAGCAGGGTGAGCGGGGTGCGCAGTTCATGGCTGACGTTGGCGAAGAAGGTGGTCTTGGCCCGGTCCAGCTCGGCCAGCGCCTCCGCCCGCCGGCGCTGCTCATCGTGAGCGAGTGCAGCCGTCAGTGCCCCGGCCACGGCGGCGGCGAGCACCTCCAAGAAGTCGCGGTAGGCCCCGGCCGGTGGGAAGCAGGGGTTGATGCCCACGGCCAGGACCCCTCCCACCTGGCCCGCGAAGTCCAGCGGCAGAGCCAGCGCCTCCTCGACCGGGAGCCGGGCGGCCGCGGCGTGCTGCCCGGTGGTGTTGCCGCCGGTGAGCGCGGTGGCCGGCAGCGTGGCCGGGGCACCGTCGGCGACCACCTGCGCCAGCCGGTCCGCGATCTCCGACGCGTCTGCCGCGCTCTGCGAGGCGGCCTCGTGCACCGGCTGGAGCCCGGTGGAGGCCGCAAGCCGCAGCTTCCCCGGCTCGGAGGCGAGGTACAGGCCCAGGAACGGGATCTCCTCGGGATAGGAACCCAGCACCTCCGCGACGACGCGGGCGACCTCGTCCGGGGTGGGCAGCCCGGCCGTGCGGGCTCCGGTCTCGCTCAGCAGACGCAACCGGCGCTCGCCCAGTACCCGGCCGGTGGTCTCGGTGATGATCTGCAGCACGCCGCCGGCGGTGCCGTCGTCCAGCAGCACGGGCTGGAAGGAGGAGTCGAAGTAGCACTGTTCCGGAAAGCCGTGGCGCTCCATGATGAGCGGCTCATCGGGGATCAGCAGGGACTTGCGGGTATCGATCACATAGTGGAAGTGGGAGCTCACGGGGTGGGCCCAGACTTCGGGGAACACGTCCTTGTAGGGCTTGCCGAGCGCCCAGGGGTGTTTGGCGCCGACTATGGGTGAGGAGCCCAGGTTGTACAGGGTGGCGAATTCGGAGCCCCAGTACAGAGCCATGCCGTGCTCAGAGGTGAGCATGAGGCGCATGCTGTCCACCAGGGGCCCCGGCCAGGTCTCAGGGGGCCCGAGCGGCGTCGCCGCCCACTCGATCCCAGCCAGAAGCTCGCCGAACGCGCCGGCCTCGGCGAACATCCGGGCCGCCGCGGTGCGCGGGTCATCGGGCCGGGTCATCGAGAAATGTTCCTCCTGGCGCCTATGTGATTCGCCCGCGCCCTCCCAAGGCTGCCGACGGCCACTCGCTGCGGATCCTCCGGGCAGATCAGACGCCGGATCCGACGGTTCTGGCTGCGCTCTCGCCAGAATTGCACAGTTAAAATAACAAAAACTGTGATTTGCAAAGAAGTGTACGCTTGCAGCCGCACGCCGGCGGCGACGATCGTCGACTCGCCCCCTGCGAGCGGCCATCCCCGCTCAGCGTGGCGGCCGGGACGGCGGGAAGAAGAAGGTGGCGGGCCGCAAAGGGCAGGCCGTGGAGTTGGTGTGGGCCGTCGGCGGATACGCCGACTCGTCAACTGGACCCACTCCCGGGTCCGACTCGCACTCACCATCGTCAAACGCAACGATGATGCGACGGGGTTCGGCGTCCTGCCTCGCCGCCTCACCTGCGAAGCCACCCCGACCTGGCGCGACCCGATCTCGTGGGACCAAACACCGTCCGCGGGACGAAACAACGAAGAAGACGACCTCTGGCGACGGCGCGGTCTTCGGCCGCCTCGATCTGGAGGCACTCAACTCGCGCGGCGGGCGGGCCGCTGCATGTGCACCGCTCTCGGCTGCAGCGCACTGTGACCACAGCGCACGCCAGTTGGAGAGAATGTGCCCGGCCAAGCGACCCAACTGGGGTCTGTCCTGGCGATCATGAGCAGAGCCAGATGACGAGTGCTGCGGCGGTGACGGTGCCGAGGCAGACGTAGGCGCGTTTGTCGCATCTGGTCGCGACCGCGCGGAACTGTTTCAGCTTGTTGATCGCCCGCTCGACAGTGTTGCGCTTGGCGTACCGCTCCTGTCGAAGCCGGGTGGCCGGCCACCGGTGCTCCCGCGCCGCAGACGGCCGGCCGCTGGGTCGGCTTTCTCCGGGATGACGTGCCGGATCCCGTGTCCACGCAGGTAGGCGCGGGTGCGACGGTTGCTGTAGCCCTTGTCGGCGCTGACGCTGTCGGGTGTCGTGCGAGGCCGGCCGGTGGCCAGGCGGGGCACCCGGATCCGTTCCATGACAGCCTCGAACTGGGTGCGGTCGGCCCGCTGACCGGGCGTCAGGACGAGCGAGAGCCCTTCGCCCTTGAACAGCAGCACCGGCGCCGCGCAGTGTCCCCCAGTGCAGGGGAAGCCGCCCGCAGGTGCGCCTTTCGCCCTTGAACAGCAGGCCCGCAGCCTGCCCGCAGCCGCGCGATGCCCGCAACCCCGGGCCCAGTGTCGCCCGCAGGAGCGCGCGCACCACCGACAGATGCGTCACAAGTGCGCGTTTTACGCGTTCGGGTCCCAGTCTGCGAGCTGCTCCATCGGCTCGGTGTCGCCGGTGGTCTCCAGGCCGTCGAGCGGGACGCGCTCGTAGAAGTAGAGGACCAGTTCGCTCGCTGCGCCTCGCATCGCCATGTCGCCCGGTTCCGCGTCGGCGGCGAGGTCGTCGCAGCGGACGCCATCGGCGTTGAGGGTCAGGCGCCAGGAGCGGCCCTCGGTCGTGTGCAGGTCGATGGTTGCCGGCTTGAACGGCCAGGGGACGGTCGTCGCCGAGACGGTCGTCAGGAACTCGTCGACGCCCTCGACCGCGACGTCCGTCGGCAGCGGCTGTGCGGCGCCCTGGGTGAGCTGGGCGTCGTAGGTGTGGACGGCGATCTCCTGGATCTGGTGCCGGGCCACGGCTCCGCTGGTCTCCGGGGCCTGCGAGCGGCCCCACCAGGTCCAGCAGCCGCGGTCCGGGCCGGCCTCGCGCATCGCGTCGAGCATGAGCTCGGTCGACTCGGCGAGCCAGACGTCCAGGGCTTCGCGGTCGCGGGGCGCGGTCGGGGCGCCCTTCGGGTCCGTCCTCGCCGGGGGCTCAACGCCCGGGCCCGCAGCGACGATGGCGGCCTGGCGGCGCCGGCCGTCACCGAGGTGCTGCGCCAGTTCGCGCAGCGTCCAGTCCGGGCACGTCGGGACCTGGACGTCAAGGTCGGGGGCGGACGCGATCGCAGCGCGGAACGCGGCCGAGCGGTCTTCGATCAGCCGCAGGACCTCGGGGAACTCCAAGATGTTTTGCACGGCGGTTGTGTATCACGGCGCTCCGGCCGCCGGGTAGCGAATTTGTCGGACGAACGCGTCGACGGCCGGGCGGAGCGCCGGCGCCGAAGCCGTCCTGAAAATCCGCGCACTGCTCGCCAACGGCGACTTCGACCGCTACTGGACCTACCGCCTGGGCCAAGAGCACCAGCGCAACCACCAGGCCCGCTACCAACTCGCTGCTTGACCTACGAAGTCACTCCCAGCAATCCGCACCCCAACCGCCCAGTCTGATTCGCCGCTCGTCGCGTTGACGACGAGGCGGGGCTAGACCTCAGCCACGACTGATTCGACGCGCTCGGGATCCCGCAGGTCGAGATCGTGCCACACGGTCCCCGGGATGCTCCCGGGCCTGGTCGCATAGGTCCCGGCCGTCGCGTGACCGGCCGCTGCCGCCTGGCGCACCAGTTCAGTGCCCAGGAACCCACTACCGCCGATGATCAGAGCAGTTATGGCGCGACACAGTAGAGGATGCTCGGGTCGCTCCCACTTGCTCGCGAGGACCTATTCCGCTGCCTGACCGCGGGCGGGGACAAGTTGTTCGACCTCAACGACGCGTCGCCGTGTGCGGACGGGCGGGTGAGGGCGCCGGTGGCCCTGACGCTGGTGGCCGAGCACCGGCGCGGACACGGCGCCATGTACGACGCTCGGCGGGGTGAGAGTTCTGATTGCCCTGCCAAAGCCCACATCCGGTGAGCGTTCGTCACCCCTCATGCCCCGACCTCTGGCCGTGTCCGGGACGATCGCTCCGGATAGGGCATGATGCCTGCTCAGCACGACTTTTCCAGGGGGGAACATGCGACTCGGCCGGACCATCGCCGCAATAGCAATCACCGCGCTCTCGCTCACTGCCTGCTCCGGCAACGACAGCAGCAACGCCAAAGCCGGCAGCGCACCCAGCGCCGATTCCAGCCCAGCCGAGGAAGCCGTCGGCCTCCCTGCGGAGCCCGACAGCGCGCAACGGGCTGCGCTCCTTGTCGGGCTCAAGGCCATCGAGCTGATGCTCGTCACCGACGAGGACGAGACCATCGACAAAGCCCGCGACCAATGCGCGACCATCACCGACGGCGGCGCCGACGCCGACGCCGCTGCGAAGAGGCGGTTCTCCACCGCGGAGCTGGAGGTGACCGACGACCAGGCGAAAGCCATCAACAGGGTGCTGAAGGCGGCCCTCTGCCCTGGATTCTGACTACCGGGACGTCCTGTATGACGATCAAGGAAGCGTCTGGCTCTCTGGCCGTGCCCCGTGTCCCGGAAGACCGCCCCTTCGCCTACGAGCGGATCGCCGCCTTCCACGAACTCGGCATGAAGTGGGACCCCCTCGCGCCGCACCCAACATGTGCCGGTTCGGGCTGTGGTCAGTGGGGGCTGGCATAGGGCGGAGGGTTGCCGGGGCCTTCCAGTCCGGTGGGCTGGGTGGATCTCGACGACAAACCCCGCGGTCAGTGGGCGGATCATCGCGCGGCAGTGATCCGACCCATCGCGAAGTCATCGGCCGGGCTGCTGACGTCTTCGTGCGGCGGCCGAGATCTGCAGCCTCTCCGGGAATCGACATGGCCGTGCTCACTCAGCCGCCCTCGCTTTGATCATCCGGTGTGTTCAAGGGCCCACCCATGAGGCGGTCCAGCGATGGTGTCAGAACCGGGGCAAGCGCATCGGCGTACGCCTCTGAGAGGTGGCTGTCGTCGCGGTAGACGGCGGTGTCGGCGACGACTACGGGGCAGATGCCGGTGCCGGGGGTGCAGAGCCAGGGCGTGGGGTCGATGACCGTGGTGGCCGTTGTGGATGCGGCGGCGCGCAGGGCGGAACCGCGGGTCGCGTCGCGGGTCGCGTCGCGGGTCGCGTCCGGTAGGTGGTTGGCGCAGGCGCGTAGTTGCAGGGGATTCCTGGCTGCGCAGTCGATCGGGTCGCCCTTGGGCCATGGAGTGTCGAGCAGGGCGGCGACGCGAGTCCCGGAGCTGCCCAGGTCGCGGAAGGTGTTCTCGAAGCCGGTGGTCCACTGGCGGAGGGGGTCGGCGGCGGGGTGGGCCAGGTCTCCGGCGTCCGAGGAGGAGACGACGACCAGGTCGGGGCGCAGGGCGCTGATTCTTGCCATGGTGTGGGAGCGCCAAGTGTCGCAGGCGGTGTACGGCTTGTGGCCGCTGACGATGGTCACGTCGGCGACCTTGCAGGAGGCCTTACTGATCGTTTCAGAAAGAGCCATCAAGAGAGTCTCGAAGGCTGAAGGCAGGCGCCATTGGCCTGCCGCGTGGTAGGCATGTGCGGTGATTGGTCGCCTCCCGCTCGACGAGCAGCTCGCTGCCCTAAGGTCTGTGCTGTCCCGTAACGAGGTGCTGGTGGAGGTGTTGAACCGCACGGCTCGGATGGGGCTGCCGGGCTGGTACCTGACGGCAGGTTGCCTATTTCAGACCGTCTGGAACGTGGCCACAGGCAGGCACCCCACCAGCGGGATCAAGGACTACGACGTCTTCTACTTCGATGATCACGATCTGTCGTGGGAGGCGGAGGACGCTGTGATCAAGGCCGCCGACGATGCCTTCGCCGGCTTGCCGGCAGAGGTCGAGGTCCGCAACGAGGCCCGCGTCCACCTCTGGTACGAGCAGAAGTTCGGCGTCGCGTGTGCTCCCTATACCTCCACCGAGGCTGCCATCGACAACTTCGCTGCCACCACCTGCTGCTTGGGCGTTCGCCTGGAACAGGATGGGCACTGGCGCGTCTATGCACCGCATGGGCTTGCCGACGTGTTCAATCTCGTCATCCGACCCAATCCAGTGCTGGCTCCGCGCGAGGTGTACGAGACCAAAACCGCCCGCTGGCGGCAGCAGTGGCCCGAGCTGACCGTACTTAACTGGCCTTCCGAGCCCACCACCCTGACGCCTGCCTCAACATGATGCGCGGAGTCGACGCAGACAGATGATGCTGCACGCGAGTTGAAGCAGGCCGACGTGGAGGTCAGAGCGTCGTTCGTAGCGGACACGGATGCGCTTGAACTGGTGCAGCCAGGCGAAGGTGCGCTCGACAACCCAGCGCACCTTGCCCAGGCCGGAGCCGTGAGCGGCACCACGTCGGGCGATCAACGGTTTGACGCCGCGCTTCCACAGCAAGCGGCGGTACTTGTCGAAGTCGTAGCCCCGGTCGGCATACACCCGTCGGGGCTTGCGGCGAGGCCGTCCTCGCAGGCCCCGGATCGGCGGGACAGCCTCCAGCAGCGGGAGGAGCTGGGTGACGTCGTGGCGGTTGCCACCGGTGAGCGTGACGGCGAGTGGGGTGCCGTGCCGGTCGACGATCAGATGGTGCTTCGAGCCGGGACGCGCGCGGTCGACAGGCGAGGGCCCAACGTCATCCCCCCTTTCAGAGCTCGGACGTGCGAGCCGTCCACGGCACAGTCGTCCAGGTCCAGCAGGTCCGCGCGGCCCAACTCGGACAATAGAGCGGCGTGCAGCCTCGGCCAGACGCCAGCCTCGGTCCAATCCCGCAGCCGGCGCCACGCGGTCACCCCGGAACAGCCCACTGCCTCCGTAGGGACGTCGCGCCAGGCGACACCGGTCCGCAGCACGTACATGACTCCCGCGAGGGCCGCCCGGTCGGGAACACGCAGTCGGCCGGGATGACGCTGCCGCCGCTCGGGAGCAGGCGGCAACAGCGGAGCCACCCGCTCCCACAGGTCATCCGGAACAAGATCAGCACGCACCCAGACACCCTGCCGACCAAGATCGCCGGACACAAGACCCGCGGTGCAGCTCACTCTGAAACGAGCAGTTTGTCAGCGAGACCAGCCTCCAGCCGCGTGAGCTGGCGAGACGTTACAGGGCCGGGAACCACTGGGTTGCGTGGGAGTCGCCGAACAGGACGACCGTACGGGAGGAAG
Organism: Streptomyces sp. NPDC036764; assembly: GCF_055609385.1. Classification (NCBI taxonomy): domain Bacteria; kingdom Bacillati; phylum Actinomycetota; class Actinomycetes; order Kitasatosporales; family Streptomycetaceae; genus Streptomyces; species Streptomyces sp. NPDC036764. Next base: position 239,768 of record NZ_JBVJPT010000013.1, on the reverse strand, counting down.
TGCGGTCGCCGTAGATGCAGGGCCGGTTGCCGGTGGTGGCGGCGTAGTCGACGTGACAGCCGTCCCGGTAGACCGCGGAGCGAGAAGACTTCACCTTCGGCAGGGGCGGGGCGAGGTTGCTCGGCAGGGCGGTGGGGGACGACGCCAGGAGTTCGGCCAGACGCGCCTGCGGGGCCGGTGCGTTGGAGAGAGCCTGGGCCAGCGCGGGCGCGGGGTCGCCCACTTCGATGGTCGGCGGGGACGGCTGCGGAAGGCCCGGTGGAAGCGGACCGGGTTCTCGACGAGGCGCAGGGTCAGCCACGCCAGGCCCAGTGCTACCGCGGACAGGGCGAGCGCGAGCGGCACGTCGGCTGTGCCGTCGGCGCGGCCCAACGCCGCCGGGACTATGACCAGCAGCGGCCAGTGCCACACGTACCAGCCGTACGAGAGTCCGCCCAGCCACACCAGCGGACGCCGTCCCAGCAGCCACCCCGCGCCGTGCGGGGCGGGCGCGCAACCGCCGGCCAGGACGAGGGCGGTACCGGCTACCGGCAGGAGGGCGTGGCAGCCGGGGAAGGGCGTCTCGTCGTCGTACCAGAGTGCTGCCAGCGTGACGCAGGCCAGGCCGAACCAGGTCAGCGGGGCCGCGAGGGAAGCGGGCAGTCGTTCCAGCCTGCCGGTGGCCAGCGCCAGGAGCGCACCGGCGCCCAGTTCCCAGGCCCGGGTGAGGGAACCGAAGTATGCCCAGGGCGCCGAAGAGTTCGTCGCGAACACACCCGCCGCGAACGACCCCACGAACAGCACCCCGAGCGGCACCGCGACCAGCCGGCGCCGGCCGCGGGCGACCCGCCAGGTGAGCAGCAGGAGCAGTGGCCACCCCAGGTAGAACTGCTCCTCCACGGCAAGCGACCAGAAGTGCTGGAACGGCGACGGCGGGCTGTTCTGGGCGAGATAGTCCGTACCGGCCGCCGCCAGCCGGAAGTTGACCGCGTACAGCGCGCTGGCGAGGGCGTCGCCCGCGTACTCGGCAAACCGGGCCTTCGACACGAACAGCCACGCCCCGCCCAGCGTGACGGCGATCACCAGAGACGACGCGGGGAGCAGCCGCAGCGCACGGCGGGCGTAGAAGGAACGGATCGACACCCGGCCGGTGGTGGCGAGTTCACGCAGCAGCAGCGACGTTATAAGGAAGCCGGAGATCACGAAGAAGACGTCGACGCCGATGTAACCGCCGCCGACCTGGTACACGCCGGCGTGACAGAGCACCACCAGCACGACTGCCACCGCGCGCAGCCCCTGGATGTCGAGCCGTGGGGCGTGGCCTTGGGGCGGTGCGGATCTGCCGCTCGCCGGGACGGTACGTATCTCGACGGACGTGATGCTCGGCATCAGGGGGTAACTCCTTGGGGCGACTGACATGCTTCGGCTAGTCAGATCTGTCCGGCCCTCACACGGGGTTCCGCTGCTGTCCCCCCGACTTCGCTCCACTCATGGAGGTTCAACCGCACGAAATCATCGGTTCGCCCTCATGAAGTCCGGTAGCAAGAAGCATTGAGACTTTGAGCGTTGCCGCTCCAGGGCGGGGACCGCCGCAGCAATAGTCGACATTCGAGCCGGGCCACACCGGGCCCTGCGGAAGATCCACCAAGCTTCGGCCGCGCCCCATCCAGGGCATGCATCGAAAGTAAGTCTTGAGCGACGAATGATCGTGGTTCATGGCGCGGGGAGATCTCACAGATGCACAGTGGGCGGTGTTGGAGCCGTTGTTGCCCAAGGGAGCGAAGGCGGGACGGCCGCCCATCTGGCCCCGGCGGCAGATGATCGACGGCATACGGTTCCGAGTTCGGACAGGAGTTCCTTGCGGGATGTGCCCGCCTCGCACGGTCCTTGAGGCCGGATCTACGATCTGTCCCGCCGATGAGAACGAGACGGCACCTGGCACCGGGTCCTCATCCGACTTCAATCCCAGGCCGACACGAAGGGCAGGATCACGTGGAGCCTGAGCCTCGATTCCACAGTGTGTCGCGCCCGTCAGCATGCGGCAGGGGCCGGAAAGCAGGGGGACCTACAGAAGGAACCACCCGGCGGAGTGCTGAGCGAGCCTGAATGTCCGCGCACCCCGCATCGGATCGGGCCGGCCACTTGTCCGCCCCGCTCGAGTACGCGCCGATCGCGTTCATCGTCACCGGCCACAGCAACGCCAAGAGCGAAGGCTCAACCGCGTGATCAAGCCGGCCGCGCGAGCCGCCCGCGGCTTCCGCATCCCCACCAACCAACGCCTACGCACACGCCGCGTCACCACCCGTCGGGCCCGAGGCCGCCTCCACCCCGCCTGAATTCGAAGACTCAGCAAACCTTGCCGCCGGGTCTTGTCGTTCGAGGCCCGGCGGCAAGGTATGCGTTTGGGAATCGCTCCGGCGTTCGTCTCTATGCGCGGACGGAGTTCACCGTCGTGTCGCGCGTATTGCGGCTAGATGCTTGATCCGCCGCCGGAGGTGTTGTTCCACCAGGCGCTGTAGGCGTTCAGCGAGTACCGCTTCTGCACGCCGCTGGTCGAGGTGATCTCAATGCCGAACTGCATGGCGTCGAAATTGGTGTTGCGCAGGAGGTTCTGCGACGCGGCCCATCGCCAGACCGCCGAGGCGTCGATGCTGCCGGTGTTGCTCTGCTGGGCGGGGATGAGCTGCAGGACGTTCCAGCCGGGATCGGCCTGCCAGACCGACGCGTACAGGACGCCGCCGATGGTCACGTTGGACCTGATCTGCCTTCCCCAGCCGCCTGCCGTCCCGGACCAGCTAGTGAAGACCATGATCTCGTCCTGGTTGCCGGCCGACCAGAAGTCGCTCGTCCAGTTCCAGTGGTCACCGCCGGCGACGGGAGCCGACGACGTGTTGTACCAGAAGCCCGCCGAGTTCAACTGCGACAGCGGCGTCTGGGGCCGGACCGAGGTGTTCGGGTAGGACTTGATCCCGCCGCCGGAGTGGTTGGCATCGACGTACCAGGACTTGATGCTGTTCACGGTCTGGCACTGTGTGCCGGGGTTTTCACCCCAGACGTTGTTGTAGATCGTCCAGGTGCCCTGCGTGTACTGACCCCATCGGTCGCAGGTGGCGTTCACCTGGGCCGCCTGAGCCGGAGACGCGAAGCTCAGGAACCCGGCGATCACGGCGACTATCAGAGCCAGCCGACCTAACCCGGCCGACTTGCTGCTGATGGATTTAAGGGTTTGCCATCTCATGTGTCCCTCCAAGGACGGCGATGGTTTGTTCCGGCCCCCCGGTCTGGTAGCGGACTCTGGCGCCGCGAGGTGTCGCTCGCCGGCGAGTCCGGGCTCGGCACGACGCGGCTCAGCCCCGTCCGAGGTGCTTGCGCAGTTGGCCGACTGATCGGCTTGATGGCCGGCCCTGGGCGAAGTGGTTCCTTCCACTGCTCGCAGTTGGAGTCCCCGCCGAAAGCGAGGCGGCCGAGACGGTCGATCAACTGACGTGTTGACACCTTCGCTCCCTTCGCATGCGGTGCGGCTCGCGATGGTGGGTGGCTCGTGTCGTCGAGGTGGCGCGCTCAAGAACTGCGGGAACGGTGCTCGATCCCCTTACCTTCAAGTACCGGGCTTGCCAGGCTCAGGTGCGAAGTGTCGAAGCGCTTGCGTCAGTGGACAGTAATGATGGGGCGCCTGAACAGCAAGGCTCTGCGCACCAAGACACATTTCCTTCACCTGCGATCTGGGCATCAATGTCGAAAGCACTGTCGAAGCGCTTCGAATAATGGCATCGGCCGCGCCCGCCACCCGGCCTTCACGGAACCGGTACTGGCCCTGGTGGATGTGGCGGAAGGTGCCGGGGCAGGTGCCGATGTGACGGGTGAAGAACTTCCCGAAATTGGTGGAGCCGGGAAAACTCAGACGGCGGGCGATGGTCGCCACCGGCTCATCCGTGTGCGCCGGCAGCCGCTGCACCTCCAACGCGACACGGGCATGGATCACATGCTTCACCGGCTGTCCGGTGGCAGCCATACAGGCACGAGTCAGGGTCTTGACCGTGTAACCCAAAGAGTGCGGTTGCCACCAGTCGTCCCCGGCCGCACATACCGCTGCACCTGTGCAGATCACCATCATCGGCGCCCGGAACATGGCCCGGGGCATCGCCACACTGGCCCGGTGGGCGGGCACACAGTGACCGTCACCGCCAAGGATCCCGCCAAAGCCGCGTGACTCGCCGGCGAGTTGGGCGCGCACGCCAGGAACCCGCCCACCAACACCGCCACGGCATACGGCGACGACATGACCCTGAGTCGTGTCCCGGCCTCGCCCACCTACAGCGCCCTGCTCAACGCGGCCTCCAGCATGGTGATCGACGACATGTCGTTCCCCAAGTGCGGCAAGGCGTCGGTCGGGGTGGCCCGCCAGTACTGCGGAGCGGTCGGGAAACGGGCGAACTGCCAGGTCGCGGTCAGTGTCCATGCCGCCACAGACACCGCTTCGTGCCCGTTGGAGTGGCGTATCTACCGTGTGAGTGGACGGACGAGCCGGACCGATGCCGCAGGGCAGGAGTCCCAGATGACGTGGTGCATGGGGAGAAGTGGCGTCTCGCGCTCGGCCTGCTGGACACACTCGCCGAGTGGCAGTTGAAGGCGCCGGTCGTGGTCGCCGACGCCGCTACCCCGTTCCGGCTCGGTCTCCAGGAACGAGGGCTGTCTTATGTCCTGGCCCTGCACGGGAGGGAAGTCGCTCATCCGGAGGATGTCGAGCCGCACCAGCCTGCTTATGGCGGGCTCGGACCGCCCACCCTTCCGCGCTGCCGCACCCCACCGCGAGCCGTCTCCGCCCTCGTAGCACAGGCGGGTGCGGAGCGGTTCACCGAGGTGACCTGGAGGCAGGGCAGCAAAGGCGCGATGACCTCACGGTTCGCGGTGCTGACAGTGCGGCCTGCGGGCAAGCAGTCCCTGGCCGCAGCCCGGCAAGCGGGCGGCGGCCGCAACCGGTGGGACGGCGTCCTGCCCGTCCAGACACTCCTTGTCGAATGGCCGGACGGCCAGGACACTCCGACGGACTACTGGATATCGAACCTGCCCGCCACCACACCGGCCGCTGACCTGGTGCGGTGGGCCAAGATGCGCTGGCGGATCGAGCACGACTACCGCGAACTCAAACACGGACTCGGACTGGACCACTTCGAGGGCCGCACCTGGCGCGGCTGGCACCACCACGTCACCCTCGTCACCGCTGCCCAGGCCTTCCTCACCCTCAGGCGGCTCGACCCAAAAGTCCGCACGCCGGCCTGCCCCTCTACCAGGTCCTCAACGTCCTTCAGGACCTGCTGAGGTGCTGGACCGGTACCTGCACCACCTGCGGACGCCCCCTGCCCAGCCCGCGGAGCAGCCACAGACAGCCCACAACCTAACGAAGCACTACTAGGGGGCTTCTGATGGATCTGGGCGTCCCGGGACGCTCAGCCGCCGTACTCGATCGCCACGCCGCCGACGCCGGTGCTCAACGGGCCACAGCGGACACCGATGGCGGCGCTCGTGCCAGGCTTCACATATACCCAATTCGAGTAAGCGTCGGGGGCCCAGCCGCAGATGGCGCGTACGGAGAACGCGTGCAACTGCGTCCCGGGGTTGTAGCAGTCGCCGATGGCGACATCGTCCGAGATCCAAGCGCTGCACTGCAGCACGTTACGCTCTGCGGCCGCCGCGGGTGAGGCGGTCGCGAGACCGGCTCCGCCGACCAGAGCGATCCCCGCTGCTCCGGTCACAAGTGCGCGTTTCCAGAGGATCTTCATGTCCTGCCCTTCTGTTCCGCCCTGTGCCGGGCGTCCTGCGCGAAAGGGTAGGAGACAGGCAGGCAGGAGGGATCCTGACAGATGTCAGGGCTCCCGAGCATGGGCACGGCGAGGCCCGGTGTGCTGCGCACGATGGTCACGGCAGTCCTTGAGGCGCTCCCCTCGCGCACAGGCTGAGGGGATGGGGTGAAGCAGGTGCGGACTGAGCCTGTCCGGCCAGGACGTGGCTGCGTACTGCTCGCTGCCACCGGCCCAGATCGTCATGCCGTAGACCCGCGGGCCGAGCCCTCCCCAGGAGCGCTTGCATGACACAGGCGCCACCCTGCCGAAGACAACGCCAGCGGCAGCCGTGGATCCCATCGGCCCAGCCGCGGCAGCCTTCCCACAGCGAACCACGCGCACTCCCCGTCCCTTTCCTCATCCCGCAGCCGCACGACTGCAACAACCGGTGCCGGCCCGGCACTCACACCAGGGGCACACCCCCATCCCACCGCCACGACCAGGCCCTTCCACCCCCAACCAGCACCCGTAAGACAATCCATAGACAAACCCCGCCCACGCCCACCACCACCGCCCACGGCCACGGCGATCAGGCCCACCACCACCGGCACAGCACGGAGCACACCCGTTCCCGGCCGGCCACGCGCACACCGAAACCGCGAAGCGGTAACGGAATGGCTCCGCCTGGCTGTGTGTCCGTGCGGGCTGCGCCGCGTCTGGGAAGCCTCCGACACTCGCCCCGCCTCCCTCACCTCCGCCCTCCGATTCCTCCACCCGCACGCCCGCAGCCGAGCGATCACGCCATCAGAAACGATGTCTTAAGTGACACAGGGCAGTGGCCGCGGGGTAGGACAAGCTCTCCCTCCGCTACGAGGCGACGGTGCAGGCCGCAGCCGTGAACGAGTGGCTGTGACCAGCACTGTCACAACGGCCCTCAGATGACGTCGAATTCGTTACCCTCGGGGTCCTGCATGGCGGCGGCGTAGAGCCCCATGTCAGGCTCATCCTTGATCCGCAGCACCGTGGCACCAGCTTTGACCAGCCGCTCCACCGTAGCCTTGACCCGCTGTGCGCGGACCTCCAGCGGGACGTCACGGCCCCCACCGACCTTCAGGTCGAAGTGCCACCGGTTCTTGACGACCTTCGCCTCCGGAACCTGCTGGAACCACACCCTCGGTCCACGTCCCACGGGATCGATGATCGACTCCGGAACATCCCCGGCACCGGCCGGCAACTCCGCCTCGGGCACCCCCACAGCCGCCCAGTAAGCACGCCACGTGACATGCCCACCCGGCGCAGGCTCAGGCACGTAACCCAGAGCCTCAGCCCAGAAGGCCACCATTCTCTGCGGATCGGAACAGTCGATCGTGAGCTGCACTGTCATCTCCATGCTCGGAGCATCCCAGGCACCTCTGACAGACGATCCACTTCGCAACAGGCCCTGGTTCCACGGGTGCCCGCACCGCCGAGAACGCACACTGCCGGGACTGGCTCAGCGACAGGCTCCGGTCAGGTGGTGCGCACAGCCCGTCAGCGCAGATGAGGATCCACAGCAACCGTCCGGACCGGCCGGTCACCACCTGCGCGTTCACCCGCGTGACAGCGGTACATGTGGGAGTGGCCGGTCCAGCCGTCGCCGCCGCAGTCGCACTCTGCGATGCCGCCACCTACTCCCTGCGGACCACGTCGGCTGCCTTCGACGCCGAGCCGCGGCCAATGCACAAGACCGCAGCCCGAGCACCACTGTAGTGGCTCCTTGGGAACCAGCCCCTCCCCCAACCCCTTCAAGACCAACCGAGACCACAACTCCCCAACGCCCCGGCTGAGCGCCCACCGCTCGCAGTGATCGCGATGCTGGAGCTGCGGCCCGCGCGGCCCCAAGTCCGGGCAGACGTAAGGCACTTAGCGGAAACGATCTCGGGTGAGAGCTCGAAGTGGGTTGTCGAGTGGTACGGCGAAACCGCCTCCGGGGAGGTCAACAGATCTCGGCGAGGTTGGAGCGGTCCGTCAGTAACGGTGTCGCTCCCGCGTCGCCGCCGTTTCCGCGAGTGTCAGGTTGTCGTCGTTGCTGTCCGTACTGGTCTCGGTGCCCGGAGTAAGTTCACACATGCGCAACGAGGTCGTACAAGGACGTTCCTTCAAGCTTGGGGCTCTGCGAGACGTTGAGGGAGAAGCCGTGTTTGCGGAGTAGGGCGGATATCTCCTCCAACCGGCCGTCTTCCGCGTGCACTTCGGCCGCGATGCTACGGATCAGCGGCCAGTGGTCCTCTTCGATTCCCTGGAGGACGGAGAGTTCGGCGCGCTCTACATCGATCTTGAGCAGGCCGATGTCCTCGATCCCGTACTGCCGGATGATCTCCGACACCGTGATGGCGGGGACGGTGAGGGACGTGCCCGAGTGGAGATCTTCCAAGAGCTCGTCGATGTACTCCTCGTCGATCCCCGAATTGCGAAGGAAGTGGCGTGTCGTCTCGTCATCCGCCTCGCGGTCCGCAAAGAGACTGGAGTTTCCGGGGGAGTTCGGATAGAAAGTGAACTCCATTTCTCCGACCCTGTCGCATACGGCGGCGCGTACCGCGGTGGACCGCGGAACGTGCAGACGCAGATTCTCCTCCAGGCACGCGAAGGTCTGGGGGGCCGGTTCGAATGCGATGATCCGCAGTTCGGGCACCGTGTGATGGAACATCAGAGAAGCGAGCCCGATGTTCGCCCCGATGTCGAGGACTGTATCGCCGGGACGTAGACCGGCCGCGGCGGAGCCGTACATCCCGTCTGCGGACATCTCGCTCCAGAGCAGGAGCGCTTCAGCCTCCGTGATGCAGGCAACCTTTCGCCCGTCGGGCAGTTCGACACTCGTCCTCGGAGAAACTGAGTTACCGGCGTGCATCGTACCCATTTCCGCTGCTGTCGCCCTTCTGGTGAATCGTCGGTGAGCCGGTCGGCTCCAGCTCCGCCATAACGCTGAGTGGACCTCGGGTGAAGTTGGAGGGGCTCCACTCCACCGGTTCGACCAGGCGAATCCGCTGGACCCGATTGCGCAGTTCCTCCAGGAAGGCGGCGATCTCCATCCGTGCGAGTCGTGCGCCGACACAGACATGCCGGCCGTTGCCGAAGCTGAGATGCCGGTTGGGGCGCCGCGCTATGTCGAATTCATCCGGTCCCGAGAAGACCGCGGGGTCCCGGTTGGCCGCGTGCGTCCAGACGGTCACCCGGTCGCCGGGGGCCAGGGTGCGGTCACCGAGCCGGGTCTGCTGTGTGACCGTCCTCATGGCGTGCACGGCCGGAGAGACCCAGCGCAGCATCTCTTCGACCGCGGGGGCGACCATCTCCGGATCCTGCTGCAGCCGCACCCACTGGTCGTGGTGTTCCGCGAGTGCGACCAGCCCGCCCGCGACGGTGTAACGGGTCGTCTCGTTGGCCCCGATGAGGATGCCGGCCAGGTTCACCACGAGGTCGACATCGGAGAAGGGGGGCGCGCCGGACCCTTCAGCCTCGGCTGCGGCACTGATGAGGATGCTGATCAGATCCGACCCCGGATGCTGCCGCCGCTCCTCGATGACTTCGGTGAAGTACAGGAACAGCTCGGAATTGGCGTTCAGCCGGACGTCATCGTCCTCGGAGTCGATGCCGTCGGTGGTCAGCCGGCCGATCCACTCCCAGTCGGTTCGCGGCAACCCCATGAAGGCGCATATGACGTGGGTCGGAAGAGGGCGCGCGACGGCTGAGACGAACTCGCGCGGTCCATCGGCGACGACTGAGGCCATCAGCTCCCTCACCACACTCTTGACGTGCGTCTCGAGGGTGCGGATCACAGGTGGAGTGAAGGCTGATCCCACCAGGCGGCGTACACGCATGTGTTCGGGATTGTCGGTGACAATCAGCATCCGGTCGGCCACGGCTTTGACAGCGTCGGGGTTGGCTCCGAGGCGCATCCCGAGTCGTGAACTGAACAGATCGCCGTTCGCGTATACATGGGACACGTCCGCGTGACGCGTGACGACCCAGAATCCCGGGCCGTTCCCCTCCGTGTGAAAGTGAACGGGATCTTCCGCACGCAGGTGTGCCAGCACATCGATGAATCGATCGTCGGTGAATAACGCCGGATCGGTCAGATCGAAATGCCCAACGTGTGTCCTGTCCCCTCCCAGGTACATGACGCTCCCCCCTCCGGCGTGGTCGCGGCAGAATTTTCGGCACGCGTGAGATGCAAAGAGACGTGTGAGGTAGAACACGCAGATAGCGGTCCACGAGCACACACCACGGTTGTGGTAAGTGGTTGACAGTGCCGGGTATTGCTATCAGGTGACCCCCGTCGCCGGTGATCATTCCTATCAGAGATTCGTCGCTTCGGTACAGAGTGATCTGCTCGTGCTGCATCACTCTTGAGCGCCCGAATCGCCCCGCCGCAGTTCCGATCATGCCCAAGAGGGTGGCGTTCGGGGAAGTCTGTGCCGCTACGCCTCGTGTGGCCCGGCCTGCCGCGCCGATGACGCCTCTGTGTCACAACGATGCTGCATAGATTGGCTGTTGACACTTGCCGAGTCCAGGTGTGTATCTTTCAGCAGTCTTCCCTCAAGATCACCTGCGGAGGGAAGCAATGACCAAGGGTGTGACCACGGGGGGCAGGTTTGCACAGCCACGCTCTGCGCCAAACGCATGCAGAGACAACGGCTCCGGCGACTCCGGCTCAGCGCCGGATATGGCTGGAGAGCCGAGTTCGCGAGGACTCCGGAGCCGACGGCGCGGGATTCCACTCGGTTCTCGTACTCCGGCTACCGCCGGAGGTGTGCTTCGATTCGCTGCTACGCGCGTTGACTGCGCTGGTGCAACGGCACGAGGCGTTGCGGACGACTTTTCAGTTCGCTTCGGACGAACTGTTCCAGGTGGTCCGACCGCCCTACTCTCCCGAACTTGTCGTCGAGGAGAACGGCAACGGGGATTCGGCGTCGACATCCGTGAGCGACCGCCACATGGAGTTCTTTCGGAAGCCCTTCGACCTGGAGGCCGGTCCGGTCTTTCGGGCTCGTGTCTTCACCGCCTCATCGGGCGAGCGGACGTTGATGGTGGTGATGCACCACATCAGTACGGACGGCTGGTCCCTCGGTCTTCTCCACAGCGATCTGGCGGAGCTGTACCGGGCAGAGACGGAACATCTGACACCGGATCTGCCGGAGATCTCCCTGCGGCTCACCGACATCGGGGCGCAGGCAGGCAGCGACATGGCTCTCGCTGCCCGCAAGGACAGCCTTGCCCACTGGGAGCAGCGGCTCTCCGGGGCGCCGTCAGTGCTGGAACTTCCACTGTCCCGGCCAAGACCCGGTGTGCGCTCTCATCAGGGCGATCGCATGGAACTGGAGCTGGCGGACTCCCTCTGCCGCAGCGTTCGCCGCCTGGCGGGCGAGCTGGACAGTTCCGACTTCGTCGTCTACCTGAGTGCTCTTCAGATCGCGCTGAGCCGCTGGTGCGATCAGGACGATGTCGTGGTGGGCACGGTGATGGCCGATCGCTTCGAACCGGGCTCCGAAAGCGTCATCGGCCCCCTGGTCAACATGCTGCCGCTGCGGGCCCGTATCGACGAGGCGATGACCTTCCGCCAACTGATCGACGCCAACCGCGAGATGGTGCTGGAGTCGCTGGAGCACATCGGCCTCGGCTTCGACGAGCTGGTCCAGCATCTGGCCCCCGAACGGCTTCGCGGCTGCGCCCCGCTGGTCCAGGCGGTGTTCAACGACGTCCGCGAGGTCGATGCCTCGGGTGACTCCCCGCTGGGACGTCCCGTGCCGTTCGCCTATGGGGAGAGCACCCACTACGACTTCGTCGCCGAGCTGGAAGAGCATGCGGGGACGGTGTATCTGGCGCTGTCGTTCGCCATCGATGTGCTGGACCGCCCTGCTGTGGCTGCATTCGGGGCCCGGTATCTGGACCTGCTCCACGAACTCTGCCGCCAACCCGACCTGCCCTTGCTCACCCATCCGCTGGTCAGCGCCGCAGAGCAGGCCACCCTCCTGTCCATGGGAGCGGGGCCCGCGGCATCGCCTGCCCAGGGGTTCGTGCAACGGGTGCGTGAGACCGCGGCCCGCCACCCCGATCGGCTGGCCGTGATCGCGGGTGACGAGACCCTCACCTACCGGGAACTGCTCGACCGGGCCGCGTCATTGGCGCAGACGTTGCGAGAGGCCGGAGTCGGTCCCGAGACTCCGGTGGGAGTCCATCTCCCACGGTCGGCAGAGCTGGCCGTGGCCTTGACCGCCGTCATGGGGGTCGGCGCCTCGTACGTGCCGCTCGACCCGCACTACCCCGTGGACCGGCTGCGGTTCATGGTGCAGGACTCCGGTGTCACGGTGCTGATCACCTCTGTCCCACAGGAGGCAGCCGCATGGGCCGGGCCGTGCACCGTACTCGCGCCCGACGCCCGTACGACCGACACGGCGCTCTCCGCCCTCGCCGATCCGCTCCCGGACGGCGTGGCGTACACGATCTACACCTCGGGAACCACAGGGCGCCCCAAGGGAGTTCAGGTTCCGCACCGTGGACTGAGCAACCTCGTCGACTGGTACGTCCGCGTGTACGGACTGACGTGTCAGGACCGGATCCCGCAGATGGCCGGGGTCAGTTTCGACGCCGGCATCCTGGAGATGGCCCCGGCCCTCGCCGCCGGTGCCTGTCTGGTCGTCGTACCGGACGACGCCAGGGTCGATCCGGCGGCGCTGTGCCGCTTCCTCGACGCAGCCGGTGTCACCGTGGCCTTCCTGGTGACACCGGTGCTCACCGCCATCGAGGCCGCGGGCATCGAACTGCCCGCCCGGATCCGCAGGGTCCAGGTCGGCGGCGACGAACTGACCGCCGTCCCCGCGGGAAAGCCGTACCGGCTCGCCAACCTCTACGGACCCACCGAGGCGTCCGTGGTCAGCAGTGCCGGGGAACAGTACGACGGGTCAGCGGTCACACTCGGTGGACCGCTGCCCGGCGGACGGCTCTACTTGCTCGACAGCCTGCTGCGCCTGGTGCCGGACGGAACTCCGGGAGAGCTCTACATCGGCGGCATCGGCGTTGCCCGCGGCTACGCGGGCCGGCCGGGGCTGACCGCCTCCCGGTTCCTCGCCGACCCATTCGCTGCCGACGGATCCCGGATGTACCGGACCGGCGATCGCATGCAGTGGGACGGCGGCAGGCTGGTCTTCCGGGGCCGCACCGACGCGCAGGTCAAGATCCGCGGATTCAGGATCGAGCCCGCCGAAGTGGAGCGGGTGCTCCTGGAGGCCGAGGGGGTCGGCGCCGCCTGCGTGGTGGTGCGTGACGTCCCAGCCGCGGGAAAGCAGTTGGCCGCCTACTTCGTCCCTGCCGCGGCAACGGGCGGTGCGCCGGATCCGGAAGAGATCCGTGCCCATCTCACACGTACGCTGCCGCAGCACATGGTGCCGCCGTCCCTGGTCCAGCTTTCCGAACTTCCGCTGACGCCGAACGGAAAGGTCGACCGGACCGCGCTGTCGCAGCGCGAGGTGCCGGTTACCGGTGAAGCCGACTTCACGGCTCCCGAGGGACCGGTCGCCGAAATCCTGGCGGACGTCTGGGGCGTGGTGCTGGGCGTGTCCCGCGTGTCGTCGCGCGACGACTTCTTCGTCCTCGGCGGTCACTCCCTGCTGGCCACCCAGGTGGCCGCACGCCTGGGCGATCGCCTGGGACTGCAGATCCCTCTGAGCGTGTACTTCGAGCACACGGTGCTCCAGGACCTCGCCGACGAGATCGAGCAGCGACTCTTCGCCGCCATCGGCGACACCCCCTGAGACAACCCTCAACGACTCTTTTCACCTTGCCAGGAGAGGACACATGGCGACCTCTGGCGCCCAGTTCCAGGTGCTTGTGAACAACGAACGGCAGTACGCGATCCACCCCGCACGGCTGAGCCCACCGGCCGGCTGGCGGGCGGCGGGATTCACCGGCACGGAGACAGCGTGCATGGAATTCGTCGACGAGGTGTGGACAGACATGCGTCCCCAGAGCCTCATCGACCAGATGTCCGGGAGCAGTCAGTGAACCAGACGGACGAACGCAGAGCAGCGATCGCGAAATGGCTCGCCCAGCGAGCCGAAGCCACCGCGCAGGATCCGACCGTGACGCCTGCGAACACGGGGCGCATATCCATGGGCCAGCGCGGACTGTGGTTCCAGAGCGGCCTCGGCGAGAGCGAGAACACGGGCTCGGCCTTCTGCTACCGGCTGCGTGGGCCGTTGCACCACGAGAGCCTCGCCCGCGCGTTCGAGGCGGTCATCGCCCGTCATGAGCCCCTGCGCACCCGCTATGTCTACGAGCGGGACGAGCCTGTCATGGTGATCGACCCTCCGACGCCCGTCGCGCTCGACGTCGTCGAGGCCGAGGCCCCGGCCGACGAGGACGGTATCGACTGGCTGATCCCCTCGATCCAGAACTACGTCAGCGAACCGTTCGACCTGGGCGCCGACGCGGCCTTGCGCCTGCGGCTCTGGAAGATCGGGGAGGACGATCACGCCCTGGCCTTCGTCGTCCACCACATCGCCTTCGACGGCTGGTCACTGGGGATCTTCCAGAACGAGATCTCGCACTTCTACGACCACTTCCTGAACGGCACTGCGGCCACCCTCCCCGAACTGACGACCGCCTACAGCACGTTCGCGGAGGAACAACGCAGGTCCGTGGACGAGGGGCGGTTCGCCGAGCACGCGGCGTACTGGAAGGAGCATCTGCGCTCCGCTCCGCCACTGCTGGACCTGCCGACCGACCACCCCCGTCCGGTGGTGCAGTCCTTCAAGGGCGATCTGCACTCCTCCGCAGTGTCACCGGAGGTGTGCCGCGGCCTGACCGCGGTCGCCGAGCAGGAGGGGGCCTCGCCGGCCATGGCCCTCGTCGCCGGCTACGCACTGTTCCTCGGCTGTTGGGCACGCAAGGACGAGGTCGTCGTCGGTCTGCCCGTGGCGAACCGCACAAGAGCGGAACTCGAGTCGCTGATCGGCATGTTCGTCAACCTGCTGCCGATCCGTGTGCGGCTCGACCGTGACCTGACCTTCCGCGAGCTGCTCCGGCAGGTCCGCGCGACCATGCTCGCGGCTTTCGACCATCAGGCGCTGCCGTTCGACCAGATGCTCCACGACCACCGTCGGGCGGACGAGGACCAGTGGTCCACACCGATCGTCAACGTGGCCCTCGCACTGCAGACGGCGGATCGCGGCAGGCTGGTGTTCGGCGAGGCCTTCGTCGAACCGCTCATGGTCCACGAACGCACCAGCATCTTCGACCTGACACTGACCATGGCCCCGGCCGACGACGGGTTCGCCGGATACATGGAGTACAACCGGGAACTGTTCGACGCCGAGACGATCCAGCGGATGAACGACGCGCTGAGCGTGGTGTTCGCTCACTGCGGCGGCCGCCCCGACGCGCCCCTCACGGACCTGTCCCTGGCCGGGGACGAGCCTGCCGCACAGGCTGCCGGGGTGCCGGTGTCCGCACCCGCGCCAGGAGAGCAGGACACCCGCAGCCTGTTCGACCGCTTCCTGTCCACCGCGCGCGACGAACCGCAGCGCGCCGCTGTGCTGGACCGGCGCGGGACGGCAACGTACGCCGAGTTGCGGACCTCCGTCGAAGCGCTCGCGGCCCAGCTCAAGGACGCCGGAGTCGTACAGGGTTCGGTGGTGGGCGTGCACCTGCCACGGGGCAGGGACCTCCTCACCGCGTTCCTCGCCGTTCTGTGGGCAGGAGGCGTCTACCTGCCTCTGGATCCGGTCCATCCCGCGCAGCGGCTTCGTGACATCGTCGAAGACAGCGCGGCCGGCCACATCGTGACGGACGCCGTCGGTGACGTCCCCTGGAAGGCCGGGCCGGTCATAGTCGCGCCCCGCCCGGACCTCCAAGGCAGCCTCGCTCCCACTGAGGTCGAGGACTCGGCACCCGCGTACCTCATCTACACCTCCGGGTCGACCGGACGGCCCAAGGGCGTGACGGTCAGCCGGGCGAGCCTGGATCACCTGGTCGTGGCACAGGATGCGCTGCCGGTGGAGGGCATGGAGCGCTTCGCGGCCGTCGCCACGCCATCCTTCGACGCGTCGATCTGGGAAATGGTGCTGCCGCTGGGCCGGCGTGGCCGCCTCGATTTCTGCGCGCCCGAAGAACTCGTCGAAGAGCTCCGGGAGTTCGGAACCCAGGTGCTCACCGCTACCCCCTCGCTGCTGGGGACGGTCGACCGTCTGCCGCCGTCGCTGCGGGTCGTCGTCTCGGCCGGTGAGGCGCTGCCGCAAGCACTGGCGCGGAAACTGGAGCAGTCCGTCTGCCTGGTCAACGCCTATGGTCCGACCGAGGTGACCGTATGCGCCTCGTTCTCGACCACCGCTCGCGGCCAGGACACGCGGAGCATCGGTGTGGCGCTGCCCGGCGTCGACCTCCATGTCCTCGACGAGAACCTCCGCGAGGTGCCTCACGGGGCCGTGGGCGAAATCTGCGTCGGTGGAGCGGGCGTCGCACTCGGGTACCACGGCGACGAGGCCCTGACCAAGGACCGCTTCGTGTCGTCCGTGGTCCGGTCGGGCGACCGTGTCTACCGCACGGGCGACCTCGGCCGATGGGGAGCGGATGGCTGCCTCTATTACCTGGGCCGCGTGGACGACCAGGTCAAGCTCAACGGGCAGCGCGTGCAACTGGCGGACATCGAGGCCGCCGCGTCCCGGGCGGACGGCGTGGTCTCGGCAGCCGCCTACGTGGCCCAGTCGGCAGCGGGAATCCATCTGGGGCTGGCCGTCACCGCGGACCGCGCGATCGACTCCGGCGCTCTCGTCACGGCCGTGGAGCGGACGTGCGCCGAGTGGCTGCCGTCCGGCGTCGTCCCGACCCGCGTCTGGGTGGCCGCGGACCTGCCGCTGACCACGAGCGGCAAGGTCGACCGAACAGCGCTGGCCGCCGCGGAACCGGCAGGGCCGCAGACGCAGACGGACGTGGCTCAGCCGCGCACCGAACTCGAAGCGGCCATCGCGGACATCTGGCAGACCGTGCTCGGCGCGCCGGTGAACGACCTGAACAGCACCCTCTACGCCCTGGGCGGGCAGTCGCTGCAGGCGGTCCGGATCATCTCCGAGATCCGCAAGAAGTACGGCATCAGGATCGCCGTACGCGACTTCCTCTCGGCCCCGACTGTCATGGCCCTGGCCGAGCGGCTCGGCAAGGAGCTGGGCCAGTGACGGCGACATCGCACCCCGCCCCCGTACTCGTCGGTCTCCGCGAGGGTGCCGCCGCCGCACCGATGGTCGTTCTGCTGCCGCACTCCGGCTGCAACAGCGGAGTGTTCCTGCCCGTGGCCGATGCCATGACCGGCCCCTCACCGGTGATGGGCGTCGACTACCCCGGGCACGGCGGACGCTTCACCGAGCCGCTGGCACCGGATGTCTTCGGCCTCGCCGCCGAGATCGCCGACGCCGTGGCGACGCTCGCGCCGCCGGAGGTCGTTCTCTTCGGCCACAGCTTCGGTTCGATCGTCGGCTTCGAAGTGGCACAGGCGCTGGCCGTGCGGGGCGTACGCGTGCGCAGACTCATCGCGTCGAGCTGCGTCAGCCCGCACGCGATGGCCGCGGAGACACGGACGGTCCACCAGGAACCCGATGAGGTCCTGCTCGACCTGCTGGTGGGCCACGGCGGCCTCGACGCGGAACTGCTCGACGAGCCCGAACTGCTGGAGGTGATGCTGCCTGTCATCCGCCACGACACCCGGCTCGGCGAGGTTCACCAGCCCTTGCCGGCAGCGGTGGTCGACGCTCCGGTGACCGCGGTCGGCGGTTCCGAGGACTCCACGGTGAGCAGGGCGGACCTCGCCGGCTGGGGTGAGTGCACGACGGCCGGGTGCACGGTCGAGTTCGTGCCCGGGGGCCACTTCCACGTCATGGAGCATCCGCGGAACATCGCCGCTCTGCTCACCGCCGCAACAGGCTGCGACACCGGACAGCCACTGGAGACCACCGAAGGACGGACCACGTGAGGCCGCTCTCGCCCAGCTTCTGGGAACTGACCCCCAACGCCGCGCCGGAGCTCCCGGCCGCGCTCGTCTTCCCCTTCTCGGGCGGGAGCGCCCACTCCGTCAGGGAGTGGGGCGACCGGCTAAGGGGGTACCGGACGATCGCCGTGCAGTACCCCGGGCGGGGCACCCGCACGGACGAGCCCTTTGCCGCATCCGTTGAGGAGTTGGCCGCCGCGCTGGCCGACGAGTACACCGACCTGTTCACCGAACCGCCGGCGCTGCTCCTCGGACACAGCATGGGCAGCCTGGTCGCCCTCGAGACGGCCTTGGTGTTCGAGAAGCGCGGCACCCCGGCCGGTGCCCTGGTGGTGTCGGCCGCCGGACCGCCCGGCACCCGCTCCGGCGGTGACGGACCGCTCTCGGAGAGCCGGCACGGTGGACCGCTGCACCTCCTCGACGACGAGGAGCTCGCCGCGTCGCTGGTCGCGGCGGGTGGATTGCCCGCGGAGACGCTGCACGAGCCGGAACTGCTCGCTCTGGCACTGCCGGTGGTGCGTCACGACTTCCGGCTGGGATGGAACTACCCCTATCCAGCGGCGGGGCGGACGGTCTCGTGCCCGCTCGTGGCCGTCGGAGGTGCGGACGACCAGGCTGTACCGGACGACGCACTCCGTGCCTGGGAGTCCCTGACGACAGGCCCGTTCACGACTCGGACCTGGCCGGGCGGCCACTTCTACTACCGTTCGGACCTGCCGGGCTTCGAAGACCTGGTTCGCCGGGAACAGTTCCCCGCGGCCGGTGGGGCCGTCGGGCCTTCCGGTTCGCCGCCCGCTCCCGTGCAGGGGGCGTCGAACGAGGTGCTGCAAGCGGTCATCGACGTATGGGGCCAACTGCTTCCCGGCGCCACCGTCGACGGGCAGACACGGTTCTTCGAGGCCGGAGGCACCTCCATCGCGGCGATGCGGGGCTGCGCGAAGCTGAGCTCCAAGCTCGGCGTACGCGTGCCCGTGAAGATCCTCCTCAACCACGGGCGTCTGGAGGACTTCGCCGCCCAGGTCTCCGAGATCCAGCGTGCCGCGCGATGAAGCGGCTACTGGTGCCCTACGACAAGGGGGCTGTGCATCCCGCGGAGATCGCGCGGGCGCTGGGGGATGTCGCGGAGATCATCTTCGCCGTTCCGGACTCCGAACACGCCCAGCGTCTCGAACCGGTGATGGCCGCACTCGGCCGCACCATGCCGCTCACCCGGCACCGCGAGTCGGACCGGCGAGCAGCCGAGGCGCAGAGAGTCGACGGAGTCGTCACCTTCAGCGAACTGATGATCAGGTCGGCGGGGTGGATCGCCGCGGATCTCGGGTTGCCGGGCCCCGGCGCGGAGGCGGCCGAGGCGGTCACCGACAAGAGCCGCCAGCGTGATCTGCTGCGGGCCTGCGGCGTCGACACGACCCGATCGGCCGTGGTCGCCGACGGCTCCGACTGGGACGCCGCAGTGGCGGCCGTCGGCCTTCCCGCGGTGCTCAAGCCGGCCCGGGGCGGCGGCAGCCGGGAGACGCATCCGATCGCAGATGCCGAGGAAGGACGGCGTCTGCTGGGCCGAATCCAGGGCTCCCATGAGGTCTTCGTGCTTGAGGAGCTGCTGCGCGGCGCCGATCGCCGACCCTTCGGGGACTACGTCTCGGTGGAGACCCTGGTACTGGCCGGAACACCCCACCATGTCGCGGTGACGGGGAAGTTCCCGCTCGCGGCACCCTTCCGCGAAGTGGGCCAGTTCTGGCCCGCCCCACTGGAGCCGGCCGATACCGACGCCGTGCTCGATCTGACGACAGCCGCCCTGCACGCGCTCGGTTTCGAAACCGGAGTGACGCACACGGAGTTGAAGTTGACCTCCAGCGGCCCTCGCATCATCGAGGTGAACGGTCGTCTCGGCGGGCACATCAGTGAACTCGCCAGACGGGCGGCGGGGATGGACGCGGTACGGATGGCAGGCCTCGCCGCCCTGGGAGAGGCATCGCCACCTGGGCCGGTCCCGGCCTCCGGCCGCGTGCACTGGCAGTACAACAACCCGGCACCACGCGACGCGTGTGAGCTCGGTGCCAACAACGGGTGGCGTGAGGCACTGCAGGTCAAGGGCGTCAGTGTCTATACGCCGTACCTGCGGCCGGGGGCCCGGCTGCCGGGCGGGGTCATGACGGATCCGCTGGATCTCGTGGGCGGGGACGCCGCCGACTACGACGAGATGTTCGCCCAACTCGCCGAAGTGGGACGTCGTTTGTCGTATTCCTTCAAGTTCGCCGATCGCGAGCGGACCATATCCATGGGGTTCCTGCCTGATGCCTAGTCCAGCGGACGCACCGACGCGCCCTGCCACCGAGCCGGATCTCACCGACCCGGCCCTGCACGCCGAGCAGGACCTCTCCGGCTACTTCCGCGATCTGCGCGCCCATGAGCCGGTGGTCTGGCGCCAGTCGGCAGGTGGGCGGGGATTCTGGCTGGTGAGCAGATATGCCGACGTGCTCACCGTGTACCGGGACTCCGACTCGTTCGTGTCCACCGGCGGCAACGTGATGGACACCTTGCTCAACGGCGGCGACACGGGGGCCGGCCGCATGCTGGCGGTGACGGACGGCCCCAAGCACGCCAGTATGCGCAAGTTGCTGTGGCGGTCGTTCACCCCGGGCGCGCTCAAGACCTACGCGGAGCGGATCAGGGCGGCGACGCTCGAACTCGTCCGGACCGCCGTACAAACGGGCACCTGCGACTTCGCACGTGACGTCGCGGCCCACATCCCCCTGATGGCGATCTGCGACCTTCTGGGCGTACCCGCCGAGGATCGGCAGTTCATCCTGCAACGGACCAGCAACGCGCTCGGTTCCGAAGGGGCCGCCCACGCCCCGGGGGCCTCCCGGCTGGCCAAGGTCGAACTGCTCCTCTATTTCGCCAAGCTGGCCCGGGCCCGACGGGACGAGCCCGCCGACGACCTGATCACCCTGTTGTCCACCGGCCTGGTCGAGGGGGACAGGCTCACGGACGACGAGGTCGTGCTCAACTGCTACAGCCTCATCCTCGGCGGCGACGAGACGACGCGGCTGACCATGATCGGCGGTGTCCAGGCCCTGATCGACCACCCCGAGCAGTGGCAGGCGCTGAAGAACGGCGAAGTCAGCACCGCCTCGGCCACCGAGGAGATCCTCCGGTGGACCTCGCCCGCCCTGCACGTCGGCCGGACCGCGGTACGAGACGTGGAACTGGGTGGACAGAAGATCCTCAGCGGTGACGCGGTGGTGGCGTGGACCGCGTCGGCCAACTTCGACAAGGCCGAATTCGACGAGCCGGAACGATTCGACCTGGCCCGACAGCCCAACCGGCACTTGTCCTTCGCCCATGGGCCGCACTACTGCCTCGGCGTCCATCTCGCACGGATCGAGATCGCGGCGCTGCTCGACGGCCTGCGCGAGACCGTGAGCGTCATCGAGTCGGCGGGCCCGACTGAACGCGTCCATTCCAATTTCCTGAGCGGCCTGAGCAGTCTGCCGCTGCGGCTGCGAGCATAGAGAGTTGACGATGCAGGAACCGGCGACCATTCCCGAGCTCTTCGACGATGTGGCACGGCGGCACGCCGACCGCATTGCCCTGGCGCATCGGGGAACCACGCTGACGTATCAGGAACTGCAGCACCGATCCGATGACCTCGCCGATCTGCTGAACCGCAGCGGCGTCACCACCGAGACTGTCGTCGGCGTGTACGCGGAGCGCTCGATCGAACTCGTCGTGGCACTTCTGGGCGTGCTCAAGGCGGGTGGAACCTACGTCTGCCTCGCCCCCGATCACCCCAGGGAGCGACTGGCTCAGATCCTGGCCGACGCGGGAGCGGTCTCCTTGGTCACCACGAGCCGGCACCGGCAGGCGGCGCAGGAGTTCGGCCTGCCTGTGCTCGACATCTCGCAGACCACCGACCCGAGCCGGCCCTCCGCGGGCACCGCAGTGACCCGTCCGACGACGGCTCCGGACGCACTCGCCTACATCATCTTCACTTCCGGGTCGACCGGGAGGCCGAAGGGTGTCGGCATCACGCACCGCAACCTGCTCGGGCTGGTCCGTGGCCAGACGTATGCCGCTTTCGGCCCCGAGGAGACGTATCTCCAGCTCTCCCCCACATCCTTCGACGCCTCGGCCTTCGAGATCTGGGGTGCGCTGCTCTCGGGCGCACGGCTCGTGGTCCCAGCAGCCTCCTACCACGCCCTGGACGAGCTGCCCGACGTACTGCGCACCGAGCAGGTAACGATGCTGCTGCTGACACCTCCGCTCTTCCACGAGCTGGTCCGACGGCAGATCGACTCCCTCGGCACGGTACGACGTCTCGTCGTCGGGGCCGAGGCGATGTCGTTGACGGCTGCGCGGACCTATCTGGAGCACGCCCGCAGCCGCGGTGCGAGCTTCGCCAACGTCTACGGCCCCACCGAGGCGACCACCCTGGCAAGCTGCTACGAGATCACCGACCTGGAGGGTCCCGAGGCGATCATCCCGATCGGTTCGGCGATCGACGGAGCGGCCGTCCATCTGCTCGACGACGATCTGAACCCTGTCGGCCCGGGCGCCACGGGCCAGATCTACATCGGCGGTCCCGGAGTCGCACGTGGCTACGTCGGACAGCCCGGCCTGACGGCGAAGAGCTTCGTCGCGGACCCGTACTCCGCTGTCCCCGGGGCACGGATGTACGCCACGGGAGACCTCGGGCGACGGCGTGCCGATGGCGAGATCGAGTTCCTCGGGCGCGGGGACGACCAGGTGAAGATCCGCGGGCACCGGGTTGAGCTGGGCGAGGTCGAAGCGGTCCTGGCGCAGTGTCCGGGGGTCCACGCCGTCGCCGTGACGGCCCGCAGCACCAGCGTCGGCAGCCACCAGCTCGTCGCCCACCTGGTGGCCGAGGACACCCGGCACGAGCGACTGGACCACGACCTGGCGGAGTTCGCCGCCACCCGGCTTCCGGCCTATCTGAGGCCCTCCGCGATCCACCTGCTGCCACTCTTTCCTCTCACACCTTCCGGCAAGATCGACCGGAAGGCCCTCGGCGCCCGGCTCGACGAACCGGCCTCCGCGGCGGCACCGATGCCGGCCCCCGGCGACGGGCAGTCCGTTCTCACCGGCATCTGGCAGCAAGTCCTGGGGATCGACCGCATTGAGCCGGACGACGACTTCTTCGCGCTGGGGGGTGACTCGCTGCTGGCCATTCGTGTCATCGCGGATGCGGAAGCTGCGGGGATCGAGATCGCCCTGGCAGACCTGTTCGCCACGCCGACGATTCGCGCGTTGACCGGCGAGGACGTGTCGGGCGCCTCGGGGACGGCTGCGGAGGTCGTAACCGGTGATGACGAGGGTTCGTCGCCTGCTCAGCTTCGGCTTCGGGACGTGTGGGCCGAGGTGTTGGGCGTGGTGCCCGGGCTGGATGACGACTTCTTCGCCTTGGGGGGCGACTCGCTGCTCGCCATTCGCGTCATCGCGGATGCGGAGGCGGCCGGGATCGACATCGCCCTGGCAGACCTGTTCGCCACGCCCACGATCCGCGCGCTCGCCCCTGACGGCACGGGAACCCACCCGCCCGCCGAGCAGAGCGAGAGCCCTGCCGGCCTCTCCGAAGACGATGACCTGGCACGGCACTTCGGCCCGGACGTCGAGGCGGTGTATCCGGCGACCCTGATGCAGCTCGGTCTCCTCTTCGAGGCGGAGGCAGACCCGGACAGCGGGCTGTACATCGACGTCATCAGCCGCCGGATCGCAGGCCGTTTCGACGAGGCGCTGTTCACGGAGGCGCTGCGGCTGACCCTGAAGCGGCACCCGGCCCTGCGCACGGGCTTCGACCTGCACACACTCGACATGCCCGGGCAACTGGTGCACTCCGAGCCGGCCATCAGCCTGGAGATCACCGACGTGCGAGGCGAGAGCCCCGAGACGACCGCCGCGGCCGTGCAGGAGGACCTGCGGGCGGCAGCGCTGCCCTTCGCCCCGGACGACCGCTCGCTCATCCGTTTCCGGGTCACCCGCACAGCCGGCGCGGAATACTCCCTGACCTACGGCTTCCACCATGCCGTGATGGACGGCTGGAGCGAATCGGTCTTCGCCGCGGAGCTGCTGCGCCGCTACGACGCACTGCTGCGCGGGGCAGCCCTCGAGCCCACCCGGCCGTCGCAGGGCTACGCCGACTTCGTGGCCCTTGAACAGCAGTCCCTGCAGTCGGAGGCGACCCGCCAGTACTGGAAGGAACGCTGCGCGGCCCTTAACCCGACGCTCACCAGCTCCCGGGAGGGCAGGCCGGGCTCCGACCGGCGGACCCTGGTGGCAGCGGTGCCGCAGGACGTCGTGCAAGGTCTCAGACACGGCTCGCGACAGTGGCGGCTGCCGTACAAGAGCCTGGTCGTGGCAGGTCACTTGGCGGCTCTCGGCCGACACCTCGGCACGGCTGAGCCGGTGACCGGCCTGATCGTGAACGGCCGCCCGGAAACCGCCGAGAGCGATCAACTGGTCGGCCTCTTCCTGAACGTGGTCCCGGTGTCGGCACCCGTCACCGGCTCCTGGAAGGAAATGGCCGGCAACGTCTTCGAGGAAGAGAAGGCCCTGCTTCCGCACCGCCGATTCCCCTACCCGGCACTGCGCGAGGTCATGGGCACGCAGTTGTTCGACGTGGCGTTCAACTACGTCCAGTTCCACCGCAGCGCCCAGCTCCTCGAACTGGAGGAGACCCGCGTGGTCGACACCCGCATCGAGGACAAGACGAGCTTCCCGCTCGCCTTCGACGTGGTGCAGTCCCCGGACGGCGAGCAGCTCACCATCGAGGCGGCAGCCGCGGCCGATACGTTCTCGGCAGCCGACCTGGACGCCGTCGTGACCGCCCACTTGGACGTCTATCGGGAGATGGCGGCCGACGCGCTGACGGGCGAGGTGGGCCGCAGTGTATGACGTCATCGTCGTGGGGGCCCGCTGCGCGGGTGCCTCCACCGCCCTGCTGCTCGCCCGCCAGGGCCACCGTGTGCTGCTGATCGAGCGCGCCCGGTTCCCGAAGGACACCCTGTCCACCCTGTACATCCACCAACCGGGCGTGGCCAGGCTCGCCGCGTGGGGAGTGCTGGATGACGTCGCCTCCACCGGATGCCCGCCCGTCGACACCGTCACGTACCGGGTCGGCGACGTACGGCTGACGGGGTCGAGCCGCCCCGTGGAGGGGCAGCGAGCCTCCTACGCTCCGCGCCGGCACCTGCTCGACCAGATCCTGGTCGATGCGGCCGTGGCAGCGGGCGTCGAGTTCCGGGACGAGACCACGGCCGGCGACCTGCTGTTCGACGACGGCCGTGTCGTCGGACTCCGGTGTCGGACGGCCGGCTCGGCCTGGATGGATGAACGCGCGAGACTGGTCGTCGGCGCGGACGGAATGCGCTCCCAAGTGGCGGGCCAGGTCGAGGCAAAGGTCCTTCAGAGCGCCGAGCCCAGGACCTGCGCCTACTACACGTACTGGGACCTGCCGGGCCCGAGGATGGCCCTGCACGAGGCTCCCGGCCGGTGGGTGGGCGCCGTATCGACGAACGACGGTGCCACGCTGGTGGGGTGCTACTTCCCGCAGAGCGACTTCCAGCGCATTCGAGGGACCGCTCTCGACGCGTACCTCGGCTGTTTCCGTGAGCACGCGCCGGAGCTGTACGAGCAGGTCGCGGCAGACGGACCCGTCGACAGGCTCTACGGCACCGGTGACCAGCGGAACTTCATCCGCCGGGCGTCCGGCCCCGGATGGGCCCTGGTGGGCGACGCGGCCCACCACAAGGACTCCATCACCGCACGCGGCATCACCGACGCCTTCCTCCAGGCACAACTGCTCGCCGACACCCTGCCGGGCTCCCTGGGGAGTGACGAGGAGCTGGACACGGTACTGAGCCAGTACGCCGCCGCCCACTACACCCTGGTCGTCGAGGGCTATCACAGCACCTTGTTCGTCGCGGAACTGACGGTGGCGGAGGAGCGGCTCGCCATGCTGCGCGCCGTCGCGGAGAGCAAGGAGATGACGGAGCTGTACTTCTCCATGCTGTCCGGCGCATGCGGCTCCGACGAGTTCTTCAGCGACGAGTTCATGGCTTCCCTGTGACGGTTTCGCCCGGCTTCGCCGCCCGGTGACCGCATCCGGCGTCCTGCCCCACGGCAGGACGCCGGATCTGTTTCAGCTCTCGCCCAGCACCAACCGCACCGCGGCCCGGTCGACCTTTCCGTTCGGTGTCAGCGGAAGCACGTCCGCAGAGACCAGGTGTCCGGGAACGGCATAGGGGGGAAGGACCTTGCGGATCTCTTCCAGGACCTGGGCATGGTCCAGGCCGTCGCCGCCGACCACCAAGGCGCTCAGAATTCGGCCCCCGCCGGCGGCTTCGATCATTTCGACGGCGGCCTGCCGAACTCCGGCGACCGACGCCAACACCCCTTCGACCTCCGAGAGTTCCACTCGGAAGCCGTTGACCTTGACCTGCCGGTCGATCCGCCCCAGATAGTCCAGGGCCCCGTCACCGCGCCAGCGTACGAGGTCTCCGGTGCGATACACACGCGTCCCCGGGACCTGCGGCAGCTCGACGAACGCGGCAGCCGTCCGGACGGGGTCGTTGAGGTAACCGGTTGCCAGGGACGGGCCGGCGATGCAGAGCTCCCCGACGGCGCCCCGGGGCCGGAGCATCAGCGCGTCGTCCACGACGAACGCGGTGCAGCCAGGTAGGGGACGACCGATCGGCGGCGAAGCGGTCCACTCGCCGGTGAGTCGCTGCAGCGTGACCGCCACGGTGGTCTCGGTGGGGCCGTATCCGTTCCACAGCTCCCGCTCGGAGGAGGCCCATTCACCCACGAGCGCTCCGGGCACCGCCTCGCCTCCGACCGACACCAGCCGCAGGGACGGCAGCTCGGCCGGATCCAGCAACGGCAGCAGGGCCGGGGGAAGTTCGGCCACGGTGACGCCCTCCGCTTGGAGGAAGTCGGTGAGCAGCATCGGGTCCATCCGGGTGTCCGGATCGGCGATCACCACCCGGGCGCCGGCCGCGAGGGTGGCGAACACCTCGAACACGGAGACGTCGAACACCGGGCGGGCGAAGGCGAGCACCCGGTCTTCGGGAGTGATGGCGTACGCGGCGTTGATCTCCCGGCAGAAGTGGCCGAGGCTGCCTTGGGCTACCTCGATGCCCTTGGGAACGCCAGTACTCCCTGACGAGAACAGGAGGTACGCGGCCGCCGAGGGCTCCGGCAGGGAAGAGGTTGCGGGCTGCGCCGAGAGGTCGCGCAGTATCCGGACGACAGGCATCTCGCCCGGCAGGAAGCCGGCTCCCCGGGCTGTCGGCCCGGCCTCGTCGGCCGCCTCGTCAGCCCACAGGCAGGCAGCGGCCTTGGTGCTGGTGGCAACCTGCCTCAGACGCGCGACGGGTGACTCGACGTCCAGGGGAACGTAGCTCGCGCCCAGCAGATGGCAGGCGAGCATGCCGGCCACGGTCAGGTCGGACTGTGCGCCGTACAGCAGGACGCGTGCGCCGTGGCCGACTCCGGCGGACCGCAGTTCCGCTGCAGTGGCCGCGGCCTGCCGGACCAGGTCCCGGTAGGTGACCGTCCTGCCCGCGAAGCGGACCGCAGGAGCCAGGGGGTGTCGCTCTGCCCAGTCGAGAATCGCCTCGGGGGCGGTGCGGTACCGGACCTCGGACGGTGTTCCTCCGTCCCCCAGGGAGAGCAGATGGTCGACGGCGGCGTGGGAGACCAGCGGAAGGCCTGCCAGGTCTGTTGCGGGATCGGCGAGCCAGCCGGTGACCAGCGCGCGCAGGGAGTCGAGGAACGCCGCCACTGTCCGCTGGTCCAAGGTGCTCTCGTCCCAGGAGACGGTGAGGGCCACCGTGCCGCCCGTCGCGGTGTCCGGGACGGCGTCCAGAGCCATGGAGAGGGATCCCGGGGAGTCCGGAGGTGTCCCACCGGCCTGGGCCAGGACGTCTCGAGCGCTGTCCCCGGCGACTTCCCGGGCTGTCACACCGGGCTCCGGGCACGTGTACCGACCCCAGCGTTCGGCCAGGTACTCCGCCAACCGCTGAATTGCCAGCGTCGCCGGAACCGCGTGCCGACGGCACCAGACGAACAGCGTGCGGGCCTCTTCCCCGGCGAGCAGCACGGTGTACGTTTCACGCGTTCCCCGAGCCTCTCGATCGCTCTCCGAGAGATGGTCCGGAGGAAGGACCAGATGCCATACGGCCTGTGACGGCTCTTCGACGTTGCCCAGGTGTTCCGCGTCCGGGTAGGAGCTCTTCACGCCGCATCCTCTTGCTGCATGGTGGCGCTCCGCAGCGGAGCGGACGCCAGGGCCAGCAGACCCGCGCCGGCCAGTACGACCGCGCACACCACTGCCGTGGTGAAAGCGTCGATGGCGTCGGCCAGTTGCCCGAGCAGGTTCAGGGTGACCACCAGGACCAGGCTCTGCACCAAAGTGATGAGCGACTGGACCCGGGCGAGGTGACTGTCCGGGCTGGCTCCCAGCATCAGCGGGCCGAGATGAGTGACGAACAGACCCAGGCCGAGGCCGAACACGGTGGCCGCTGCAACGGCGATCGCGGCATGCTCCGTCAGGGCGAGCACCCAGATGCCAAGGCCCATGGGGACGACGCTCAGGGCTGCGACGAAGCCCGGCAGACGAAGGGCTCCCCGACGCGCCACGATCAGGGCCACGACGAGGGCGCCGAGTGCCTGCCCGCCCAGCATCACGCCGGCGGCCTGCGCGCCCCAGTGGTTCTCCCGTGCGAGGAGAGGAACGAGGAGCGATCCGACGGGGATGGCGAAGCCGGCGACCGCGCCGGTAAGGATCAGGGCCGGTCGGAGCACCGGGTGGCGCAGAGAGAACGTCACCCCCTGGCCCGCCTCGCGCAGCAGGCTCGCACGTTGCGCAGGCGGGGAAACCTCGAAGCGGGGGCGGATGAGCACGGCCACGATCACGGCGAACGCGAACGTCAGGCCGTCGAAGAGGGCTGCGCCGACCAGACCGCCGGCCGTGACCAAGGCGCCGCCCAGCGAACCGCCGACCAGCGAGATGAGCTGGCTGCCGGTCTGACTGAGACCGACCGCACGGTCGAGACGGTCCGCGTCCACCAGTCGGCGAGGCATCGAACCCGACACCGGGAGGTAGAAGGCGTCGATGGTCCCCATGACCACTCCGCCCCCCAGCAGCAGCCACAGGGAGGATCCTTGCGTGGCCGCGGTGACGCCCACGACGAGGGTCATGGCGAGCATCAGCGAGTCACCGATGATCAGGATGCGCCTAGGGGAGAACCGGTCTGCGACTGCTCCTCCGATGAGAAGGAACAGGGTCCTCGGAAGGGCAACGGCGGTGAGCACGAGCCCCGCGGCGCCGCCCCCGTGGGCCGTGGCCGCCCAGCCCAGGGCGAAATACATGGCGGCATCCCCGAGCTGGGACGTGAACGCTCCACTGAGCCAGAGGAGATACGTTCTCGGCAGCTTTGCGCGCGCCGTTATGTGGTCATCGGCAATGGTCATGAAAGATCACAGTAATGGTGCCTACACCCCTGTGTCTGCGAGATGATCTTCACCCTCCTCGCGGGTGGCACGACCACTGTCCTCGGTCAGGCCGAGGCGTGTGAAAACGCGGCGGCGCAGCAACTCGTACTGCTCACGGCAGTGATTGGGCGGCCCCGACGGCCGCACCGCCGTCACGCCGGGGGCGACCACCTCGCTCGGGTCGAACTGCTCCCTCGTCAGGTCGATGTCGATGCCGTGGAACCGGTTCCACCAGTGGTAATCGGTGAACTCCCCCTTGACGCGCACTTCCGCGTACGCCAGATCGCCGCCGAGGAGATCGTTCACGACCAACGCGGTCACTCCGCACTGACCACGTGCCGGATTGTCCGGGCGCCAACTGCTCCTGTCCTCGGGGGCGCACGTGTCGACGCCCCAACTGGACCGCAGGGCCTTCTCGATGTCGGACAGTGTGAACGTGGTCATGATCAAGAGTGTGCCAGACGTTACATGTGTTCACTGATCTTTCTCTCGTGGGCCGCTCTCGCGGGACATCGCCTCCGCCTTGCGGGGCGCACGGGGAAACCCCACCGAACAGTTGGCTCTACGAGCCGATTTCGCCGACGTCAAGGCCGATGGCCTCTCCACCCTTTTCGACTGAGTCAGCACGAACGGTGGCTTCGACCGAGCCGGAGCGAATCGCGCGGGCTCGGACCGCTGCCACATAGCCGCGGACCTCCTTGACGGACGCCTCGCTGGTGACATCGACGGCGCCTTCTCCCCTCGACTCACCCTTGAAGACGATCGGTTGGCCGTAGACGGCTTGCAGCGTACGGCGCAGGGCGTCGACCTGTTCGATGGTCGGCACGTCCTGCTGGTCGATCTCGTCCACGCCTTGGCCGTACTCGCTGAGTGACCGGCGGAGCTCTCGCAATTCCGTTTCCAGCCCGTCGGCGCGCGTCAGGTCGAGCTGGAGCGTCCCCGATGGGGTCTCGAACAACTCTGCGGGGAGTTCGACGGTTTCCGCCTTGCGTTCCCTGCGCTGCCTCAGCACCTCACCAGCCTGGTCGTAGAGGAACTTCACACCCTCGCTCAGCACGACCGCTCCGATAAGCGTCAACGTGATCGGATCCGGCAAGATTCCGCCCCTTTCATCATTGGATCCATGCATTCTCCCCCGCCCAGGACAAGTCCGGGGGTTTTCCACGCAAATGCGTCATCCGAACCTCGGGGAAACCCTTGGTGCTGCCGTCAGGATTCCTCGCGGTATGCGTTCCAGCGCACGACGAGGCCGATGAACCCACGTGAGGCGACCACGAAGATGTGTCGCCCGGACCAGAAAGCCTGCCGGACCTCGCCGCCGCAGTCGATTCTGAGCCGAACGCCGCTGCTGCTGTCCCACACGACCAGCGTGTGACCGACACCAAGCAAGATCCACGGCCGACCCTCCACGAGCAGCATGTCCAACGCGTCGCCCTCGACACCTGTGTCGATCTCGGCGGCGTCCTCGCCGCCGGTCAGCCGGAGCGCCTGAACGGTGGATCCCTCATGGCGAGACGTCACCCAGACTTCAGCGTCCAGCACATGGAGTCGCACGGAGTGCGGCCGCATTTCGATGAACGTCGACGTCCGCTCCTTGCTGAACGGGTGCTCGACCATGGCCGCCACGATCCGGATCACGTCAAGGCGGCCGTCCGCCGCCGTCACCGCCAGCCATAACCCGCTGTGCTGCAGGAGTTGCAGCTCCATAACGGCAGCCGTCGTGGTCATGACGGTGTCATCGAGGTACGCGTCGGCGCCTTCGCCGATCTCTTCCTCTTCGTAGTCGGAGATCGACCAGACAACAAGGTGCACCTCCCGATCAGCGCCGCCATAGGCCATCAATAGCTGATCGCCCTGCAGCAGGAGGGCGATGGCGTTCTGCTCCGGCCATCGAAGGCCACTGTCCCGCGATGCGACCGTCTCGCCGAGGGTGTCGACGATGGCGAGGTTGCGGCTGCTGTCCGCGATCGCGACGGCGCCAGAACCCCCAAGGTCGGCGGTGGCCGCCCACACGGGACGGTCCCAGGAGATGATCACATGGTCCTCGCCGGTGTCCGTGTCGATCATCAAGACCTCACTGCCAGAGCATCCGAGCAGTCGCGCGCCGCCGACCCAACTTGTGTGCCTTAGATCCGCAGGCGCTTGCGGGCACTCGTCAAGGGCAACCTCGACCTCCGTCTGCGGAACCGACCACAGCCTTACCTGTTCGGTTTCGACCGATGCCAAGAGCAACGCGTTCGGGTACTGATGGATACCGAGGTGAGACACCGACTTCGGCATGCCCTCCAGCGTGGCGACGATCTTGCGATCGGGCAGCGAATAGACGGTGGCACGGCCGTGCCGGAGATGCACGCAGAGGCGCTCATCCCTGTCGAGTACCGTCAGTGCCCCGTCGAGGCTCGAACTGTGCTCCGGGTACTCGAACAGCACTGTGTCGCTGCCGGACAACAGGTCGTGCCAGGCCAGTCGGCGAGCTGATAGGTCGTTCGAGTCGAACTCACTCAGCAAGTGCGGCCGGCCCTCGATGAACGACATGCTGATGTAATCGCGGTTTGGCATGTCGTCGTCGACGGACACGCGCTCCGCATCGGCCGAGAGGCGGGGCCAATAGAGAACTGTCCTCGTGGATTCCAGCCTCATCAGCGCGTTGGGCTCGGACTCGTCGCCCAGGAATGACATGTCGGCCACCGCGACAACCGCAAGGTCGTCGCCCTGGAGAACGCAATAGAGAGCGCCGACGCTCTCCTCATGACCGGGCAGCAGCTCGCGCAGCAGCTCATGCTCAAGGCCGCATGTGGGGTCGACGCGCCATACCTGCAACGTGCCCGCCGAGCCTGTAGGGCGCCTGAGATGAGCGGTCGCCGTGGTCAGGTCCACGTATCCACTGACGCCTTCCGCGCCAACCACCAACAGTGGTAACCCTGCGTCGTTCGAAACGAACCGGACCGCGTTCACTCTCCCGTCGCCGGCCTCCCGGAAACTGGCGATCTTGCTGCGGGTGACGAGGTTCCACACCTGCACCGTCCCCTCGTCCGTGCCGATCGCGATCAGCGTGTCATCGTCGGGCTGGAGCAGGTCGATGGCGGTCACTGCCACGTCCGGCAGTTCGAGGGCCCACTGAACCGCGCCGTTCGAACCGACGTCGACAACGGCGATACAGTGCTGACGCGGCACGACCAGTGCGTCGCTCCCGGCGATTGAGCAGAATCTCGGCATGCCGGTGGCATCGCCGTCCACCGCAGCGACGACTGCGTGCTCAGGCTCCACCTGCCACTTGCTCCAGCGCGGCCACCAACCTGACCGCTGCGCGGCGGCCAGCAGCCTGTCAGCCACGTCGGTGCACCCCGACTGCATCGCGGCCAAACGCAGCAGCGAGGCCCGCGTCGCGAGATCGGTGTCGGACAACTGATGAAACGAGCGGCGCATCACCGTGACGAACGCGGAGGCCAGCGGCGTGAGTGCGAGGTCGGCAGCATGCCTCAGCAGCAGATCCTGAATGTGCTGGCGTGACGCGGAGAGCAGAAGACTGCTGTCGCTGACGAAGTCTGAGAACTCCCTCACCACGCCCCTGCCCAGGCCGGTCTCGGGCCTCAGCGCGTCGATGGACGCCCTGAAATGGGATGCCGTATGCGTTCTCGCGTACCGGTTGACGCAATCGCCCCACGCACCGTGCCATTCCCTGGCGAAAGCGCGCGCGACTCGGGCGTGTGCCTCGCCCGCGAGGATAGGAGCCTCGTCCGAGGTGGTGAGGAATTCGGAGAACGACGGGTGAAAGATCTTCCAGGGCCGATGACGGTCAGTGCTCGTCACGAAGCTTCCAAGGTCCTCGAGGACGTCGAGAACGACCGACTGCTCCAAATCGGTGACCGTGGCCAACTGATCGGTGTCCAGGCCTTCTTCTCGTGCGACCGCCAACGCCGCCAGCACCGGTCGTACCTCACGCCGCCATCGTTCGGTGTCGGACGGAGAACCCGAACGCCGCAGGGTATCCAGCATCCTGCGGTACATTTCGACGAGACCAGCCGGGAGGCTTTCCCCTGAGTGCCCTGCCGCCGACGCATGGCGGGCATACAAGAAGTTGCCGTAGCTGGCCCTGGCGATGCTCCGCACATCCGTGACGGTCGCGCCGTCCACCAACCGCGGCGCTCGCGCGCGCAGATACTGCTCGACGTCGGCCACGCCCTCCGCGAGGTGATCCGACAAGTTGATCAGGGCCTCGTTCGCCCGGAGATCACGGGGCGTGTCCCTACTCGTCACGACGAGCCGAAGTGGACTGCCCCGCAATGGCCCGCGCAGCACGAGATCCTCGATGCTCAGTCCGGGACTCAGGTGGCGTGACTCGTCCAGTGCGTCGACCAGCAAGACCGGCTGCGTCCGCAAAGGCAGGTTCAGCAGTGGCCCGACCACGAGATCCCGAACGAGCTGGCGGCACGCGCCGGCGTCGAAGTCCCGGCCCATCAGCGACAGACGTTCGATGTACACCCCGACCGACAGGCCGGCGTTGTGGCCCGTGTACGCGTTTCCCGACAGGCTCACCCTGCGCTCGCGGAGAGCCGCCTGCGCGAGGTGTTCTGCCTGCCCCTCGGCGAACCCCGGGACGGCGTCGCAGAGTTGGTCGCTCAGCCGGAGAACGAAGGAGGTCGGGTCGAGGGTGGCGTCGTCGGTGGACTCACAGAAATGTGCGGCGCTCAAGCGTGGCGGGCCTGGCTCGCCTTCAGCGCGATCGGGGTTGAAGCGGGCCCAGTGCCGCGCCAACGCGCTCTTGCCGACACCCGGCTGACCACAGATGAACAGCACCGCACTGTCACTGTCGTACCACCGTTGGATCAGCGGCCAGATCCACTGCCGCCCGACGAAGGACGCCGCTTCAGATCCCGCCCCTGGAGGCGTGTCTCCCCGGCCAGCCACCGCGTCGTCAGCCATGCATCATCTTCCACGACACGACAGCGTTCTGGATACACCTGCTGGATTCGCGTTGCTGAACCTATTTGAAAAATTGGCGATCAGTGGCGGTTCTGTACCCGCCTCCTCCATTCATGCAGGGCGATTTCAAGATTCGTTGATCGTGCGCTGGTGGCTCCGTACCCCGCCCATGGCAACCCGGCGCAACCTCGCCATCGGCACCCTTCGCCTCGCCGGGAAAAGCAGCATCGCCGCCCAGGAGAAGCTGATGGGCTACCCGACTCAGAAGCCCTCCCCGAGAACCCGCTCGACCAGCTCGAGCTGACCCTCGGTCAGTCCGGGGTCGGTGAACTCGAGCGGGGGCTGGTCGTCCACGGTCAGCGTGTAGTGGTAGGCGTCGGGCACGCCCGGCCCGGCCGGGGGCCGGTTGTCCGGCTCGGCGAGAACCTCGTGCGCGAGCCGTTCCAGCTCCGCGCGGTCGGGCCGTCCGAAGGTGTCCACGTCGGCCCGACGGGGCATGCCGAGCAGACCACCGCTTCTGACCAGCCTGATACGCATGGCGTGGGGGCTCACCGGACGCCGACGGCCCTCCATGCGTCTTCCACCGCCGTCAGCTCACTCCCCGAGTTGTAGAGCCGCTTCGCTGTGTTCACTGTGACGTCCGCGAACTCCCGGAAGGTGCAGTTCTGGGAGAGCTGCCCTGAGGTCATCGTCTCGTACCAGATGCGTCCCGCCTTCAGCCAGGCGAAGCCGCCGATGGCGCTCGCGGTCAGGTAGAAGGCTTGGTTGGGGATACCGGAGTTGTCGTGGACGCCGCCGTTGTCGCGCGTGGTGCGGATATAGCCGCTCATGTGCTTCGGCTGGTTGTCCTTGCCGCCCAACTGTGGGTCGTCGAACGCCGAACCCGGGTCCTTCATGGACCGCAGGGCCTGGCCGCGCACGGCCGGGGTGAACAGGCCCGCCCCGATCAGCCAGTCGGCCTGATCGGCGTTCTGCTGCCGCGCGTACTGTTTCACGAGCGAGCCGAAGACATCCGAGACCGACTCGTTGAGGGCTCCCGACTCGTCCTGGTAGACCAAGCCGGCGGTGTACTGCGTGACCCCGTGCGCGAGTTCGTGGGCGATGATGTCGTGGGAGAGGGTGAAGTCGTTGAAGACGCGACCGTCACCATCTCCGAAAATCATTTGGCTGCTGTTCCAGAGAGCGTTGTTGAACCGGCGACGATAATGGACCGTCGCGTCCAGCGGCAGGTTGGCATCGTCGATGGAGTGGCGCCCGTAGACGTTCTCAAAGAACGCGAAGGTGAGACCGAGGCTTTCGTAAGCACGGTTGACGGTGCCGTCGAGCGTGGGGGCGTCGCCTTCTCCTCTGACCGCGTCGCCGGGCAGGGCCATGCTGTTCTTGGTGTCGTAGATTGTCCGCGTCAGGACGAACTGCGTAGGCGGGGCGGGCGCCGCCAGGCTAGGCGTGTCGATCCGGCTCTGCCGGAAGTCGGCGGCAACAGCGAGCGTTTCCCGGGCGGCCTCGCGAGCGTGGGGATTTTCTGCCGCTTCGGCCAACTTTTCGAGGATGTTCGGCGGGAGGATGCCGCAGACGGGGCGCATAGGGGGTCCCTCCTTCATAGAGGGCTGTTCGAGGAGAGTCACGAGTCCCCTGCGCCGGGGACTCGGAGCGGTGGCCGGGCGTTCACGCGGGCCGGACAAGTCCCATGCTTCTTATTCTGCGCCGGTGGGCGGAGTTGCGCATGCGGAGCGTGGCTTCGCGGGGTCAGTACCGCACCGACCGCGCCACCTTGATGCTGGGCCGCACGGAGGCGCATCTGCCCGGCATCTGGGGTCGACCGTGCCACCATTGCTGTTCGGCACCTTTGAGCACGAACAGGCGGTTGAGGGGCCCTGCGCCAATGTGCCTCGGGCCACCTTCCCTCTTATTGTTCAGCGACCATCCCCACATCTTGGTGTACGGGCGGTCGCCCGTGACGCGCCCCTCGAAGGCGGCTGCGTTGGCGCCCGCGCGGTCATCGAGGGCTGGGGGCTCACGCGTGCCCGGCCCTCGATGACCGCCGTAGCAGGGCCGGCGGTCCCGTGACGACCCACGATGCACGTGACGCCCTGACGGCAGATCCAATGCTGTGCTCACGATCGGAAGGAGCGATCAGAGCCGATCTCTCTCATTGCGTCAGACGCTGTTTCGTAAGAAGCTTTCGAGCTGCATTCACCTGACGATCCAACTGCTTCTTCGCAGCCGAGAGTTCTTTCTTGTTCTTCTCGACGGCACGCTCTTGGTACTCGTAGTCAACCGCGAACCAGACACCTACGACATTGTGT
The DNA here is from genome assembly GCF_055609385.1 of Streptomyces sp. NPDC036764. Classification (NCBI taxonomy): domain Bacteria; kingdom Bacillati; phylum Actinomycetota; class Actinomycetes; order Kitasatosporales; family Streptomycetaceae; genus Streptomyces; species Streptomyces sp. NPDC036764. The sequence continues at coordinate 203,256 of NZ_JBVJPT010000013.1, read as the reverse complement.
CGGGCGCGACATTTCTGGTCGGCGATAGCTACGTCTATTTCTGCGGGTGTTGGCTTGCTCGATTTCGTCCAGCGCGGGTCCCCCGAAGCGTCTAGAGGGCTGCCGTAGGCGTAGCTGTATTCGCGCATGCAGCGTGACCAGAGAGAGAATACCTGGAGCGTGCGAGGGTCCTTTTGGGCCTTGACCAGGGTTTCAAACTTGAGGTCCGTCGCAATGCTGGCGTCACCGACTTGCCCATCGCGGGATCCTGTTATCTCCAGGAGCGCGGAGCCCACACATCCGTGGCTGGGCACTGCGCTGCCGTTCTGGAGGAGACCACCAGGGCCAGACATTTCATTAATATCTCGGGAGCCGGTCAATGCAAACCAGTTGCCAGGATCTGGGTCCGGGCTTGCATCCGGTTTCCCGGGTTCAGGCAGGCCACCAGTGGGATGGTATCCCCACTTCTTCGCGTGAGTCATGCTCTGGTACCCAAAGCGACCATCTATGCGAGTCCTCGGGCCGTCCGTTTTTGCGGCGGAAGAGCCGGTTGATTCCGGGACTCCGAAGGTCATCCCGTACGACTGCATACACTTTGCGATGCCCTGAGAGTACGCCGATTTGACACTCTCCAATTGAGGAGAGTTCAGGAGGTACTTATCCAGCGGCATTTCCTTGTCGGCAGCATTGGTCAAGCGAGGCGCCTGCGAGCTGGCGCTTGCATCTGCGCCACGCTCGTCATCTTCGGCGCCACACCCGACGACCGTGACCGCTACGGCAAGGATCACTGAACTTGCCATACATCCCATGCCCAGCCGCCCCGCGGGGAATTTAGACATTCTGACTCCAGGCCACATTCGCTATCGGCACAGCCGATGAGCCACTAGAGCGAGCCAGACGCATTATTGTTCTTCATGGTTGCATTGAGGTTCTTCGCCGTGAGGGACAGGATTTGCTGACAGGCTATCTCACAGTTGTAGCCACTGTTATAGAAAATAGCGGCATGATGACTTGACCGGTTTTCCACGTAGGCGGCGTTATTCTTCACGTGCATGCCTGCACCCAATGAACCCTTATTCGAGGCCACGAAACGATACGGCTGCCCGAGGTTGTTGTCGTAATCGGCGATACTCGCGGTCTGCACGAAGATCGCGTTGAGGTTATTCTCGATCGAGTTGTAGTAAAGGCACAGTTCCCCGGAGGTGCATGACTCCACGGCATGCGCTTGACTTGCGGTCATCAAACCAAAACCGAACGCACTCAGCGTCGCCAGGCCGACGCTCAGCAGCTTCCGCTTCATTCTGTTCTTCCTCCGGATGGAAATGCCGCCAATGAATGGAGCATTTGTTCGAGTCAGGGCGTTTTAACTTATCATGCACGCGACGATGCGCCTAGAGTTCGACTGCATTCCAATACCGCCGCACAATGGAGCGTAAATGATGCTAATTGCCCGTTTAGCGGGAAGGCTGTGAGGCGACGAGGACGCTCTCAGGCAGTCACTCTGCTGCTGTTTGTGTCACCGTGGGCCGCTGCCGCGCCTAACCTCGGGCTTTCGCGAGGGGTGCTGTCCGGTAGCTGGTCGAGAAGGCAGAATGCGCCTTGAGCTGCAACGATAGGACTTGCTGAGGGTCCTGTACGTGGTAGCGAAAGAGACACCTCCCAGGTGAAGAGGACAGGAGCAACTCGATGTCGGGTTCTCAGACCTGGGCGTGCAGATCAACCTGTGGATGCATACCGTGGGAAGCACGGTGGTATCGCCAGTGCTCGCGTCCGCAGCCCACGACTGGGGCACGAATCGCCTGGGACGCAGCGCCCAGCGTGATCGCGCTCGGACGGGTTGGTCGCTTCTAGGCCGCGACCCCCTGGGCGAGGGAGGAGTGCCCGCTGGGACCGAACCGAATGCGGAACCCTCCACAGAGTCCGGCATGCGGTATTGCGGGCGTATAGGGGACCCAGCATGAGGGCACGGATCGTTTTGATGAAGGCGGCCCGCCTCCCAGACTTCGCCACCGCGTCGCGGTGGCGCTCGCATCGAGCGCATTCCTCGTAACCGTTGGCCGCGCCGCTGCGAGGCTCGGCGGACGAGAAGTGTGATGGATGTGGTGGGAGTAGGGCCATGGAGACGTTCGTTATCCCTAACCCCAGACGCGTCGCGGTGATCGAGAGTGATGCCGTCATCGCGAGGTCACCCGAGGATGTCTTCGATTACTGCAGCGACCCCATGAACGAGCCCCAATGGAACGTCAGGAAGAAGGGCGTCGAGAAGGTCACGGATGGACCGTTCGGCATCGGAACTCGGTATCGGATGAAGTTCGTCTCCGGTCCTCCCGTGATGAGCGAGTGCGTGCGCCTCGAGCGCCCGAGCGTCTGGGAGATGTTCGGCGGGTCGCGGGTGATGCGGTCGGGCTGGCGAGGCCGTGTGCTGGCGGGCCCTGCCGGTGCCCACCTCGTTCTCAGGATGGAGATCGAGCTCCGCGCCGGCTGCTCGCGCCTGCGACGCCCCTTGTACGCCGCCGCATGCGCCCAGAACTCGAACGCGACATCGCCACCATCAAGGCGACGCTGGAAGGAGCCGGGAGGCCTCCGGAGCGTTCCCCTTGGAGCGGAGGCCAACTGAGTCGTTCGGCTTCCGCGTTCGAGGTGGACGGCGCCTGATCGCGATGCTTGCGCCGGAGTTCGGGCTGCCAGCCAGCTCAACCTTCAAACCATGGTGGCGGCGCTGTGGTGATGTCCGCCCTCGAAGCCGCCTCCGCTGCAGCGCAGCAGTCCGATGGCGCCACCGAGCCGGATGAGTAACTCTCGAAGTGTGCGCGAACACCGAGCCACGCTCGGGCCGGCCGCCGTCGCTTCCGCCGCGGTCGCCTTGGCGCTGCACGGCCTGGTTTTGCGGCCGAGGATGCTGACCTGGGGCGCGACTCGCGAAGAGGCTGCGCGTTCCTATCCCGGGGATGAGCTCATCCCCGGTGCCGACAGCAGCTCGACGATGGCCACGACCCTGCACGCGCCGTCTTCGGAGGTCTGGCGCTGGCTGGCGCAGATGGGCTGCGACCGCGGCGGCTGGTACAGCTGGGACCGGCTGGACAACGGTGGACGGCCGAGCGCGGATCGCATCGTCCCCCATTGGCAGGGTCTGGAGCCGGGACAGCGGCTTGCCTCGATGCCCAGCGGCCGCGCCTGGTTCACCGTCGCGGCACTCGTACCGGAACGGACCCTGGTGCTGCGGGCCGACACTCGGCTGCCGTCCGGCCGCCCGTTCGACCCGTTCCAGGGACCGGCGCCTGTGGCGTTCGTCAGCTCGGTCTGGGGCTTCCACCTCGAACCGGTCGGTGCGGACACCCGCCTTGTCGTCCGCACGCACGGTCGAAGCCGCCCGCGCGTGCTCACGAGGCCGATGGACCTGGTGTTCTGGGAACCCGCCCACTGCATCATGCAGACCCGCCAGTTCCACAACCTGCGCGTGCGGCTCGCCCGTGCTGCGTGACCACGTGCTCCCGGGAGGTTCCGATGAGTGCCGACTCGACGGTCGATCCTGCCGGTGAACCGCTGCTGCTGGACGGTGCGCTGCCCGAGTTCGGGTTCTCCCGTCTCGAATGCGTGGCGCTCGCCGCGGCACCGCCCGTCGCCTATGAGGCAGCGCGCGGTCTGGACCTGCTCACCATCCACTCCCCGCTCGTCAACGCGGCCGTGTCGGCGCGCGGACTGCCTGAACGGCTCCGCGGGCGGTCCATGCCGACCCCGCCGTCCTTGCGGGTGGCAGACCTGTTCGACACCGTCGGTGAAGCCTGGGAGGGTCAGCCCTGGGTGGCGCTGGGCGAGAATCCAGGGCGTGAGCTTGTCTTCGGGGCGGTCGGGAAGCCGTGGCGGGCGTCCATCGAGTGGCGGCGGGTCGAATCGGAGCACTTCACGTCGTTCGACGAGGCCGGCTGGGCGAAAATGGCTGCCGCCTTCGTGGTCCATCCCTACGGCGCCCAGCGGTCCCTGCTCACCTACGAGGCGCGCACCGCCTGCACCGACCCGGCATCCACGGCCCGCTTCGGCCGCTATTGGACGCTCGTTTCCCCCGGCGTCGGAGTCGTTCTGCGCGGGGCGCTCCGCGCAGTCAAGGCGGCCACGGAACAGGGTTCTCGGCCCGCGGGGGCCCGGGACGGTGACGCGTGACGATAGACCGCTGCCCGGGCTACGGCTCCGGGAGGTGGCGACGGAACCGACTGCAAGGAGCCGTTCGATGCGCAAGCACGGCATGACACCTGACGGCAGCCGCCGGGCGACGTCCCCCGCTGCTGCGGACCGGCCACGCGGGGTCGACGTCGGGCCCTTCCCGCCGAGTCGGCGGCTGGTGATCGCGGCTGTGCGGGCCGGTCGGCATATGGCGACCATGCACAGCCTCGTCGATCTCGACGTCACGAGGGCGCGGAACCTGCTCGCGCGGTCCGCGGAACCGGTGTCGTTCACCGCGTTCGTCGTGGCGTCGGTCGCACGGGCATCTGCGGCGCACCCGCAGGTGCATGCTTACCGGAACTGGCGCGGCCGGCTGGTCCGGCACCGCCATGTCGACGTGAACACGCTCGTGGAGGTCACGACACGGCAAGGCCTCTTCACTCTCCCGCATGTGCTGCATGATGCCGACATCCGCGGTGTACAGGACCTCACGGCAGAACTGCGGGCCGCCAAGCGCGACTACGCCACGACGGGCACGGGGCGCCTCCTTGATCGCTTCGGCACCACCATGACCCGCCTCCCCGGCCTCGTTCCGACGATGTACGCAGTGCTGGCCAGGTCTGTCCGGCTCCGACATCTGACCGGGACGGTCGCGGTCACAGCGGTGGGAATGTTCGGCGCCGGCGGCGGGTTCGGCATTGCCCCGCCGAGTCTGATGCCTCTCCAGGTGGTCATCGGCGGTGCGACCCAGCGGCCTCGTGTCGTGGACGGACGGATCGAGGTCCGTGACGTGCTCGACCTGACGATCACCTTCGACCACAACGTGATCGACGGCGCACCCGCCGCCCGCTTCGTCGCGGAGCTGCGCCACCTCATCGAGGACGCCGAGGCGGTACGCGCACCAGCCGTCGGCACGAGTGATGGACACACGACTGGTACAGCTGAGTAGGGTCAAACGAAGCCACGGAACCACGCGGGGCCCCACCTCCTCTGTGACTGCCGCGATGCCAGCCCGCCCGACGATCCTCGGCGAACACTTGGCCTCGGGCCTTTGCGAGGGTGCTGTCCGGTAGGTGGTCGAGAAAGCATAAAGTGCCCCTGAGCTGCAACGACAGGACTTGCTGAGGGCCCTGTTCCTGGTAGCGAAAGAAGGCACTTCCCAGTGACGAAGAGTGGCGGGTTGTACCGGCGTGTCCGTGTCAAGGGTGGGGGCCGCGGGGTGGTTGCCCAGGCCGGCTCGGTCCTGCTGCTCGAGACGGTCCGCAAGTCCGGCCTGGACACCGCGACATCAGCGGCAATGGCACCGTGGCGCAAGCCGCGTACCGTGCACGATCCGGGCAAGACCCTGCTGGATGTGGCCCTGGCCGTCGCGCTAGGCGGGGACTGTCTGGCCGACGTTGGCATGCTGCGGGCCGAGCCGGGTGTGTTCGGCCCGGTGGCCTCTGATCCGACGGTCTCCCGTCTCCTCGACGCTCTCGCAGCGTCCGGCCCGAAAGCTCTTGCAGCGATCCGGGGCGCACGTTCCGAAGTGCGGACGCGTGTCTGGGAGCTGGCCGGGGCAAGCAGCCCGACCGCCGACGGCCAGGTGATTGTGGACATCGACGGATTGCTGGTGCTCTCACACTCCGAGAAGCAGGACGCCGCCCCGACCTGGAAGAAGACCTTCGGCCATCACCCGCTCGTCGCGTTCTTCGACCACGGCCAAGCCGGGTCCGGGGAGCCGGTGGCCGAGCTGCTGCGGCCCGGCAACGCCAGCTCCAACACCGCCTCCGACCACATCGAAACCACCCGGCTCGCCCTGGCACAACTGCCCAAGCTTCTGCGGCGGGGACGAGAGACGCTGATCCGGACCGACTCCGGCGGCGGCACCCACACCTTCCTCGACTGGCTCTCCAGGCGCGGCCGGTGGCTGTCGTATTCCGTCGGAATGGCCATCACCGACACCATCCACCAGGCCGTGCTGAAGATCCCGAAGAAGGCGTGGACGCCGGCCTACGACACCGGCGGCACCGAACGGCGCTGCGCCTGGGTCGCAGAGATCGCCGACATTTCCGACCTGAGCACCTGGCCGAAGGGCATGCAGCTGATCGTCCGCAAGGAATGACCACACCCCGGCGCCCAGTTGCGCTTCACCGACCTCGACGGCAACCGGCTCACCTGCTTCGCCACCAACACCAAAGGCGGTCAACTCGCCGGCCTGGAACTGCGCCACCGCCGACGGGCCCGCTGCGAAGACCGCATCCGCACCGCCCGCGACACCGGCCTGCGCAACCGGCCCCTGGACGACACCGCACAAAACCAGATCTGGCTGGAGATCGTCTCCCTCCCACTCGACCTCCTCGCCTGGCTGCCGATGCTCGCCCTGACCGGCGACACCCGCCGCTGGGAGCCCAAGAAGCTCCGCTTGCGGCTGTTCTCCGCCGCGGCCCAGCTCGTGCACTCCGGCCGCCGCCGCTGGCTCCGCATGCCTGCCCGATGGCCCTGGACCGGCGTCATCACCCAGGCAATCGACAGGCTCCACTCCCTGTCGAACCCCGGCTGACCTGCCAACAGCCGTCCCGACAACCCGCACCACCACACCGGTGAAGTGGAACCCGGCGCCCACCCGACGCGACAGCCGGGCTCTCAACCTGGTCACAGCACCGAAAAGACCGCACCACACAAACACAGAGCCCCCGTCAGCGAACCAGCGGAGACTCATGAACGATCGAGGCTAAGCTCTGTCCCGTAAGTGATCTTGATGTGCGATGGTCTTGGACTGTGGCTGGTGTAATCACGGCGTCAGAGCCGTCTTGGATGGCCCCGTTCACCGGGCTGAGCCCACGCACCTTCGGCAGGTTGGTGATACTCAACTGCACCGGGAGGGCGCCGGCGCGCCGGGACGTGGCCGGCCTTGGAAGTTCCCGCTTCAGGACCGGGTGCTGCTGGTGGCCGCGTACGGGCGTACCAACCTGACGCTGAGTCAACTGGCGCCCCTGTTCGGGGTGTCGAAGTCGGCGGCGGACCGGGTCATCGACCACCTCGGACCGAAGCTCGCGCTCCCGCCGCGGCGCCGCTTCCGCAAGGACGCCGTGCTGATCGTGGACGGCACCCTGGTGCCGACCCGCGATCACACCTTGGCTGAGCAGTGGAAGAACTATCGGTACTCGACGAACCATCAGGTGGTCGTCGACGCCGACACCCGGCTGGTGGTCGTGCTCGGCCGGCCAATGCCGGGCAACCGCAGTGACTGCCGGGCCTGGGCCGAGTCCGGCGCGAAGGACGCCGTCGGGAAGACCGTAACGATCGCCGACGGCGGCTACCGCGGAACGGGACTGGTCATCCCTCACCGCCGTCGCAGCGCGGACGAAGAACTCCCCGACTGGAAGCAGGCGCACAACAAGAGCCACAGGCAGGTCCGGGCCCGCGTCGAGCACGTCTTTGCCCGCATGAAGACCTGGAAGATCTTGCGCGACTGCCGCCTCCGCGGCGACGGTGTGCACCACGCGATGCGCGGCATAGCCCGCCTGCACAACCTCAACCTCGCCGGATAGGCGCCGGCCACCTGGCGGCCGCTGACATGAGCTGCTGGTGAACGAGCCGACCCACGCCGGTCCCGAGGTCATTTCGTCTGCCGGCGGGCCTGCTTCACCTCGCGGTCGATAGCCCAAGCGTCAGCGACCGGCCCGAGGTGACCGAGCTTGTCGGGGTTGATCACCGAGCGGATGGTCTGGATCTGCCCATCGAGCACCTCGAGGGCCAAGGTGTGGAGGACCTTGCCGTCCCGGTCGCGGAAGATCGCTCCGGGCTGGCCGTTGACCTCGTGCGGCTCGAAGGTCACATCGATCTGGGCCATCCGGGGGAAGACGGAGGCGAGCAGCCGGGCCACGTTCTCGGCGCCGATGACGGCCCTGGCCAGCTGCGGGGCCTTGCCGCCGCCGTCCCCGACCATCGACACGTCGGCGGCGAGTAGATCCCGCAGGCCGACGACATCGCCTTCGCGGAGGGCGTCGAAGAATCGCGTCGCCAGTTCCTGCCGCTCCTGACGGTCCGCTTCGAACCGTGGCCGTCCGGCCTGCATGTGCCGCCGCGCCCGTACCAGCAGCTGCCGGCACGCCGCTTCCGACCGCTCCACCGCCGCGGCGACCTCGTCGAAGCCGAAGCCGAACACCTCCCGCAGCACGAACACCGACCGCTCCAGCGGGCTGAGCCGCTCCAGGAGCAGCAGCGCCGCCATCGACACAGAGTCGGCCAGTTCCGCTGAGCGTGCCGGATCCTGATAGGGATCGGTGAGCAGCGGCTCGGGGAACCAAGGCCCGACGTACTCCTCCCGCCTCACCCGTGCGGAGCGCAGCACGTCGATCGAGATCCGCGTCACCGTGGCGGACAAGAAGGCCTTGGTCGACGTGGGCCGGGTCGCCGAGCCGTCGAAGCGCAGCCAGGTCTCCTGTACCGCGTCCTCGGCCTCTCCCACGCTGCCCAGAATCCGGTAGGCGATCGAGAACAGCAGCGGTCGCAGCTCCTCGAACTCCTCGACCTTGCTCACGCCGACTCCCCCTTGCAGTCCTCCCGCCCGGCCGTATTCGTCGGCGCGGGCATCTTCTGTTGATCATCCGGTCCACCGGCGGCGCAGAGCAAGGCCCCCACCGGCCGGGAGCCCGGAGCCCGCGGCCCGGGCCCGGGCCACCCGCCGACGACCGTTCAGTGGAACTGCCCGACCTCGTAGTCGCCGGCCGGCTGCTGGGTGATGATGTTCAGCCGGTTTACCGTGTTCATGAAGGACACCAACATCACCAGGGCGGTGAGCTGCTCCTCGTCGTAGTGCTCGGCGGCACGCGCCCAGACCTCGTCGCTGACCCCGCCGGCCGCGTCCGCGACCCGGGTCCCCTGCTCCGCCAGCTCCAGCGCGACGCGTTCGGCCTCGGTGAAGACCGTGGCCTCCCGCCACGCCGCCACCAGGTTCAGCCGCACCGGGGCCTCCCCGGCGGCGGCGGCCTCCTTTGTGTGCATGTCGATGCAGACGGCGCATCCGTTGATCTGGCTCACGCGCAGCGCCACCAACTCCTGCGTCGCGGCCGGCAGCGGGGATTCCTTGAGCGCCCGGCCCGCCGACATGAAGTACTTGAGGGCCTTGCCGGCGGCCGGGTTGGCGAAGTAGTTCAGTCGCGCGTCCATCGTGTGCTCCTCCGTGGTCGTCAGTGGCTACACCCCCTGAGACGAGGTAGCCCCACGCCCTGTGACACGGACGCGTGTGACCCACGTCTCTCTGCTGCCGGGGTGTTCGGAGATGCACAGGCGGGGTTGCTGTCTCGTCACAGGGGTGCGGGCAATCCTCGATCAAGGAGCCGATGATGAACCTCACGCTGTGGATCACTGCTGGCCGCTGTCCGACTGGCGAGCGGTGCCAAGATGTTCGTGCCCAAGGAGAGACGGCCGGCATGGGCACCGCCACCCGATGGGTCGAGGACTTCAGCCCCGGCGCTCTCCAGGCCATCGGCGCCCTTGAACTCCTGGCCACGGCGGGCCTGGTCCTCCCCGCCATGCCAGACATCGCACCGGTTCTGGTGCCGCTGGCCGCCACCGGCCTGGTGTTGCTGTTCGTCGGCGCGGTGATCACGCGCCTCCGCCATGGCGAGAAGCTGACGATCGTGGGCGACGCGGCCTGTCTCGCCCTGGCCGCCTTCGTGGCATGGGGCCGCTTCGGCCCCCAGTCCTTCACCGGCTGACCACTCAGCTCAGGGCGAGCCGGTTGCCGAAGGCGCCCGGGCTCAGCCCGGTGTATGGACTCCGGAACGGCTCCGGCGCCGTAATCACGCCAGCCACCATCCATGTTCACCGCACCTCAAGATCACTTGCGGGACAGCCCTCAGCCGGAAGTCGCGATTTGGGCAGGACGTCCGCTTCATACAAGCGGTGCTCGCCGCTGGGATGATGCCTGCGCCAGCCCGGCTCCCACTCTGACTCGACGGACATGGCCCGGCATCGGAACGGTCTGCGCCACCAGCCGGCCCGCGCCGCTTGGCACGACTCCACGGTGCCCGCACCTCCCCCTCCACTCCCCCAGGCAGCGCGTTTGGGTAGCCGCCCTCGGCGTACGCGGTTTCAAAGCCATCAAGACGGTCGCGTACGCAGCCGCAGCCGCAGCGCAGGAGACCGGTGAGAACGAGAGGTCCGCACCGCCCTACTGCCAGCAGATGGCGTGCGGTTGCGGCGCCTCCCTTGTGGTTCGCTTCGACCGCCTTCCGCGATCCGCGCTGCTTGAACGCGTCAACCAGGCCCGAAAGCTGAGGCACGTGTCATGGCTTCGAGGCCAACGGTGCCGTGCCGTCGACGGACGGGATTGGTGACGCCCCCCCACACACACACGAAACGCCCCTCAATTGCCTGGAGGTTGGGCGCGCTCTCTGCCAGGAGGCGGGGTCGCTGGGCCGAAGGCTGCGCTCCAGCCGCGCAGCGTGGCGCGGACCGTTGATCGGAATGCGCTCTCTGCCGTGGAGGCGTCGAATGCCCCGGCGAGTTCGAGTGCCACAACCCCATGCAGGGTCACCCAGAGTGAGACGGCGATGTCCGTCGCGTCGCCGTCAAGGACAGACTCTGCCACGGCACGATCGATCGCTGCGATGAGCGGCCGGACGGGGTCACTGGTGCCGACCGCATCTGACGGCTTGAAGGATTGCACTCCACCGAACAGCACCGAGTACAGGTGGCTGTGTTCGCGTCCCCATCGCCGGTACGCGGCGGCCAGTGCGTAGATGTCGGCGAGGGGATCCTCCGAGGTCGGCACCACCGTCACGGCCTGGAAGAGGCCCGCGACGGCTCTGTCGCGTACCGCTCCGACCAGCCCTTCCTTGTCGCCGAACAGGGAGTACACCGCCGCCGTTGACGTCTCCGCGGCCGCGGCCACGGCGCGGACTGAGACCAACTCCTGCGGACGAGTGGCGAGCAGCTCGGTCGCGCACTCCACGAGGCGCAGCTTGACGGTCGCGTCGTTGGTTCTCGGCCTACCCATGACACGAAGCCTACCTCCTTTGATAACGTCGTTTTGAAACAGTGTTCTGAAACGACGTTGCGCAACCGTCGGAGGTCTGCCATGCCCAAAATCGCCATACGCCTTGCTCGCCTCACCGGCCGCTTACTTCTGGCCCTGGCCGCCGTCGCGACGCTGGTCGTCGTCTTTCTGACTGCCATCGTCCTCACGGACGGGGCCGGTTCGGGACTCGCGGCATGGCTGACGGCCCTTGGAATCGGGACCGTCGCCGCACTGTGGCGGGGCCGGCGTCGCCAAGGTGCGGCGCGGCTCGCGCCGTTCCTGCCGGTGGTCGTCGCGGCAGCGTTGACGGCGTCGGTCTGCATCCCGACCGCGCCCACGGCACGGCAGTACCCACCCGCCCTGCCGTTCGTGACCACGCAGCACTGGAGCCTGACCACAGGCAGCCGCGTCGCGGTGTACCACTACCCGCCCGCGAACACCGGCACCCGACACCCCGTACCGTTCGTGTACCTCAACGGCGGCCCGGTCCGTGGCATTTCGATGCTCGACCACCGGTTCCTGCAGCTCCTGGCGCGACAGGGCTACGACGTCTACGCCTACGAGCAGGCCGGCGGCGGACGTAGCCACCTGCTTCCCATGGACCGGTACACGATCTCCAGGTCGGTGCGTGACCTCGCCGCCTTCATCGACCGCTTGGACAGGGGCAGGGTCGACATCCTCGGATTCTCCGCAGGCGGGGTCGTACTCACCCGGGCCCTGGCGGACCCGCGTGTCGCCGCACGCCTGCACCGGGCGATCATCGCCGAACCGGGCCCGATGGACGGCCCGACCTCGCGGATCACCGGGCACAAGGGTCAACCCTCCGCGCGCGGCCTCGCGCCGGCGATGACCGGACCGCGATCCGCGCACATCCCCCGGTACGCCGCTGCATTCGGCCTCATGCGGCTCGGGCTCCTCAGCCCCGAAACCGGGCTGATCGGACAGGCCGAAGGGGCCAACGCATTCACCGCCGCCGATCTCGGCAGCGACACCGCATCCGCCTACTGCGCCCGCGACGCACACCGCATCCCGACCGAGGACACCGCACAGAACTTCTCCTTCAGCCCCGCCGCCAGCCTCCGCATCCAGCAGACGGTCAAGGACTCCCCCTCCATCTCCCGGGAACTGAGCCGCTCCCGGACCCCCTCGATGCTGATGATCGCCGAGTGTTCCTCCCAGGTACGTCAATGGGCGACCGCAATCCTTGCCCGTGACCCCGCCGTCCAGCGCACGCAGTACATGCCCGGAGTCGGGCACCACATGTGGAACGGCCTGAACGACAACAACGCCCGTGCCGCCGCCGTCATCACCGCGTTCCTCAAGGACAGGCCGGCACCCCTGCCGAACTATCCGGCCCGCGACGACATCCCCACCTTCTTGCGCGCCCGCAAGTGAAGAGCCCTCTGGCCCGACAGCAACTGGCGGTCACCGACATCGTCAGGCACACGTACGAGCTGGCGCGTTCTTGTGATGGGGATTCGCGCGAAGCGTCAGGCGGCAGACACGCTGACCACTGGCAGTGGCCTCAACAATCGCATACATCAACGCCCTTGGCCGGAGCCCGCTCGGTTGAAGCAGCGAAACGAGTGCACGGCCACGCCGCCGCCCGGATCCCGAAGGACCCGAACGGCGGCGCTGTGCCGCCGATGTGTCAGGGGGTCAACGTCCAGCGGTTGATGTATCCGACGTCGATGGATGCCCGGTCCTGCACGCGCAGCGTCCACGTGCCGTTGAGCGGCTGTGCGGAGGCGTCGACCGTGAAGGTCTGGTCGACGTTCTCGGCGGAGCCGCCGCTGCGGTTGAGCAGCGAGTAGACGGTGCCGTTCGGGCCGACGAGGTCGACGGTCAGGTCACCGCGGTAGGTGTGGACGATGTTGACGTAGATCGTGGTGGTCGCGGAGGCGTTGCCGTCGCGGCCGGTGATGGTCACCGGTGATTCGACGGCCGCCCCGTTGTCGGGGATGTCCACGCGGGTGGCGTTGGCGTAGACGTAGGCGATCTGCCAGTTGAAGGTGTCGGACGCGGTCGCCCCGGTGCTGTCGGTGACCTTGATGGTGACGTCGCCGGTGCCGAGGGTGGTCGGGGTGCCGCTGATCAGTCCGCTCGGGCTGATGCTCAGGCCGTCGGGCAGCCCGTCGGCCTCGTAGGTGAGGGACGCTCCGGAGTTGGTGGTGTAGGCGTCCAGTTGGAGGCTGACCTCCTGGTTGACGCCGCTGATCTGGTCGGCGATCGGGGCGAGGTTGACGCCGAGGGCGATGCGGTTGCCGACGTTGATCGCGGCCCAGGCGTCGGCGACGGCGAGGTAGGTCGGGCTGTAGGCGCCGAACAGGTCGGCGGCTGCCGACAGGGTGGCGGTACGGGCACCCGCGTAGTTGGTCGTGGAGGTCATGTACGTCGTCAGCGCGCGGTACCAGATCGCGGCGGCGTTCTGGATGCCGATGCCGGTGACGGGCTGCCCGTCGTACGTCGGGCTGTCGTAGGACACGCCGTTGACGGTCTTTGCGCCGCTGCCCTCGGAGAGCAGGTAGAAGAAGTGGTTCGCGGGGCCCGAGGAGTAGTGGACGTCGATGCCGCCCAAGGAGGAGCTCCAACTGTCCTTGGAGGCACCGTCCTTGGAGGGCTTGTCCATGTAGCGCAGCGGGGTGCCGTTGCCGTTGATGTCGATCTTCTCGCCGACGAGGTAGTCCGCGGGGTCGGCGGGCAGGTCCTCGTGGAACTCGACTGCGGCGGCGAAGATGTCGGAGGTGGCCTCGTTGAGCCCGCCGGACTCGCCGGAGTACACCAGGCCCGCGGTGGCGGCGGTGACGCCGTGGCTCATCTCGTGGGCGGCCACGTCGAGCGCGGTCAGCGGGTGGGTGTTGCCCGAGCCGTCGCCGTACGTCATGCAGAAGCAGGAGTCCTGCCAGAAGGCGTTGACGTAGTTGTTGCCGTAGTGGGCGCGGCTGTAGGCGGCGACGCCGTCGTTGCGGATGCCGTTACGGCCGTGGGTCTCCTTGTAGTAGTCCCAGGTTGCCGCGGCGCCGAAGGCCACGTCGACGCCGGCGGTCTGACGGTTGGAAGGCTGACCGTCGCCCCAGACATCGTTGTCGTCCGTGAACAGGGTCCCGGTGCCCGAGGTGCCCTGGTTGAGGTCGTACGTCTTCTGCCCGGCGCGGTCCGGGTCGACGAGCTGGTACGTCGATCCGGACAGGGTGGTGCCGAGCGGGACCTCGCCGGCGTACTGGCCCGTACCGGAGCCGGTGTGCACCTTCTCGGCGGTCAGGAGCTGCTTGCCCGTTGCGGCGTCGGTGACGACCTGAAGCTCGCTGGGGGTGCCGTCCTTCTGGGTGCCCTCGACGAGGGTCTGCCAGGCCAGGACGGGCTTGCCGGTGCCGGCCCACACCACGAGCCGTGGCGCCTGCTCCGTCTCGGAGCCCTTGACCTTGGCCTTCTTGGACACACCGAGCGCCTTGCCGGCGGCCTCGGCAGCCGTGATCTTCGGACTGAGGGAGGACAGCGAGAGCTTGGCCTTGTTCGCCTTGGTGACCGTCGTACGACCGCTCTTGTCATGGACGACGAGGTCGCCGCCGAGGACGGGTATCCCGGCATAGGTGCGCTCGTAACGGGTGTGCGTGGTGCCGTCGGCGTCCTTGACGACGTCCTTGACGACGAGCATCTCCTTCGCGCCCAGGCCGATCCGCTCTGCGGTACCGGCCGCCGCGGACTGCGCGGACTTGATCAGGGCGGTTCGGCGAGCGGGTGACAGGGACGTCTGGGATGCGCCTGCTCGGGGTGTGGCGGTGATCTTCGCAGGGCCCGGGTCGGCCGGTACCGCAGTAGCCAGGCCGGGGGCGGCCAAGGCCAGCATGGCCCCAACCGCCGTGAGGGCGACGGCGGTGGCGCGTCTGCGCCGGATGAGGGCGCGGTGTCGCAGGGACAACGGGTTCTCCTTCAGTACGACGGCCGGCCCGTGGTGGGGGCCGTGGACGAGATGGAGCGGCGGGGTATGCCGGTCCGTAGCGCTGCACGGCATGCGGGTGGAAGGAGGTGGGGGGTGGAGGTAGATCGGTTGCACCGCGTGGTGAACATGTCAAGGAACGGTGAACTTCCGCAGAAGGGTGGCATCACACAGAGAGGCTTGTCATGCAGATGCCAAGGTGACGGCTTGAATTGACCATTCAAGTCAGGCAAATCGGCCCGGAGACCGCAGATTTTCGGCCTCACCACACTGTTCAACCGAGCGCCGCAGGTTGGGACCGAGCAGGAAGCGGCGGTGCTCCGCCGCCGGGTGGTCGGCTGAGGCGGCTGTGGGGTGGCCAATCAGGGCAAGATCACGCCGCTCGACGCACACGTCGGCATGGCCGCACCGGAGCGTCGCAATTCTCCGCACTCTTGGAGCCAGCCGTCCATTCTCCTTCTGGGCGGCCGTACCCGTCCCGGAGAAATCGGATTGCCTTGGATACGGCGCTCACGTTGGCCTTCGGCTTCGAAACGCTTGAACTCCCCGAGATCTTTGCAGTGACGACTGCTACCAACTTCCGTTCCCAAGCAGTGAGCTTCTTCAGCGGTGCCGCTCCAGGGTGAGGATGGCTTTGGCGATTGACGCCATGCGGTTCGGGCTGCAACGAGCGTGGCGGAAGATCTGCCAGGTCTTCAGGCGGGCGACACCGCGCTCGACCGGAGCACGGGTGCGGGCCAACGCCCGGTTGACGGTCTGCTCGGTGGGCGTGAGGTTTTGGTGGGGCCGGCGTTTGATGCCGGTGGTCACCCAGGGACCCGATGGCCCGCCGCCTCACCGGCGAGATCACCATCTCCTGGCGTGACCCGACATCACATGATGAAGTCCGCTTTCCGGGATTGAACAACGGGAGAAAACGACCTCTGAGGTTCGTCCGTGGAGTCACGTCTGTGGCCGTCCGGCGACTTCGTCTTGTCTCGGGCGGCGGTCACCAGTCGGGGGGTAGGTAGTAGTTCGTTGTTGAGCCCGGGCCTTCAACTGTCTGGCGGGTGCATAGTTCGGCGAGTGGATGGCTGTCCGGCAGCACGGAGAGGAGCCTCGTGAAGGCGGCCTGTGCGGTGTCGGTGTCTCCGGAGAGAGCGGTCCACAGGGCGAGCTGGTAGGCGGCGCAGTGGGTGAGTTCGTGGTTCTGCCCCATGACGCGAGCGCAGTCGTCGTGGGCGGCGGTGGCTGTGTCCAGGGCCTCTTCAATGCGGTCAGCGTGTCCGAGCATGGCGGCGAGCTGGATGGTGCGCGTCAGGGTACGCGGGTGGTCGGCACCGTAGAGGGCCGCGCAGCCCTCGAAGACTTCTCTCTGCAGGCGAAGTCCGGTCTCTCGGTCACCGTTTCGGGTCACCCAGTCGGCCAGGTTCCAGCGGGCGTCGTTGGTGAGGGCGTGATGGTCACCGAGTTGACGGGTGGCATCGTTGTTGAGTTCGCGCCAGGCGCGCTCGGCGGCCTGCGGCCCGTCGGCCTCTGCCCAGCAGGCCACTTCGAATCGCAGACCCAACACTTGAAGGTGCTCCGGTCCCCAGAGGGTCTGTCCGGTATCGAGGAGCTCCATGGCCATCGCGAGGGCATCGGCTGCCGGGCCGATGTGTCCGGTCCAGCGAATCAGGTTCCGTCTGGCTCGGATCGTGGCCGGGTGGATCCTTCCGTGGAGCTCCAGGAAACCTTCGTATGCTTCGGCGGCGAGGGAAACCGCCCGGTTGAGGTTCCCGGACTGCCCCGTCCACCAGGCCAGTTGAAGGGTGAGTTCGAAGAGGTCGTCCGGAGCGGTGTCCGGCGGCGCGGACCGCAGCACCGTTCTGAGGACGTCGACGGCCTCGGGACGCCGGTCGGCGTTGCCGGATATCTCCGCCAGGCCGATCGCGCCCATGAGGGCACCTCCGTCGACTGCCTTGCGGAAGGCGGATGTCGCGGCGTCCCATTGGGTCCGTTGCTGGGCAGCCCAGCCCAGGTCGACACAGGTCGCCGCGTCGGCGTGAACGATGAGCGTGTCCCAGATCGGCTTGGCGATCCCGCTGGTCCCGCGTTCGGAGTCGATCGCTTCGGGCAGGTAGTCGAAAACCCGGTAGCCGGTGCAGTCGTGGTTGGGGAGCAGGAGACTGCTGGTGGCGAAGATCGGTTTCGTCGCCCAGGTCAGAGCGGATTCCCAAGACTCAGGACGGGCACGGGCGCCCCCGAGGTCGAGCAGGTGGTGTTCATGGAGGTCGCGCAGGATCGGAGCCGGGACATAAGTGGTCCAGCCCGCGCAGAAGGCGTCGGCTGCGGCGGCCACCAGCGCCGCCCCACGGGAGTGATTCCCTTCGGGGGAACGGACGTCCCTCCACGTCGCGAGGAGCTGCGGTCCGGCTGCCAGAAACTCGGCGATTCCGTAGGTGCCGGATGACTCGATCGCTCTGGCGATGCGCTCGTCCTCCGTGTGTTCGGACGCCCGGCGC
Organism: Streptomyces sp. NPDC036764; assembly: GCF_055609385.1. NCBI lineage: Bacteria > Bacillati > Actinomycetota > Actinomycetes > Kitasatosporales > Streptomycetaceae > Streptomyces > Streptomyces sp. NPDC036764. The sequence continues at coordinate 185,690 of NZ_JBVJPT010000013.1, read as the reverse complement.
AGCTCTGCGGCGCTCCACCGGCGGTCGAGCCGTATCTCGTGGGCGAGGCCGAACACCGCCGCCTCGGGAACGGGGGAAGCATCGATCCCACGGAAGCGGGCCCGCTCGTGGGTGCGGATCGTGGCCACCAACAGCACCCCCGGCCTCCCGACGATCACGTTCCCGATCAGGTTGGAGAGGGCGCTTCCCGAGTTCAGGTAGCGTTCGAGATCGTCCAGCCAGATCACCGACGGCCGCATGGACTCGGCCGTCTCGAAGGCGGCCGCCAGGCTTTCCCCACTCTCCGGATCTGGGATGAGCAGGCGGTGACTCGGGCATTTCTCACGCAGCGCCTCGAACGCTGCACGTGACTTTCCCGCGGTCGAGTCCCCGACCAGCAGGACGAAACGATGCGAGGCCAGGGCCGACTCGATCTCGCCGCTTTTGTCCCTCGGGATGAACGCGGGGAACGCATCACCACCCGCACCATGGACGCGTACGACTGACAGATCATCGATATCGCGGACGCGGGGAACCCTGCCGCGCCGAGCCACCACCAGCCCGCGCTCACGCGCCGTCGGTGCCTCCACCAGTCGGCTGCCCCGCCAGGACGCCACGCCGGCCCCGGCCCCCACCACAGCGACCAAGACTGCGCCCACCCCGGCGGGAAGCTCCGACTCGGCGAACGCCGCCACCGACGTCGCCACAGCCGCGCCGACGATCAGCCACCAGCCCTTGACGTATCCTCTCCGCCACACCATGACATAAGACCAAACCGCGTCGTCTCCGCGATAGGGCTGTCCCTTGTCATCCAATCGAGTCGTTTGACAGCGAACCCAGTCGTTTCGGCTTCTTTGACAGTGAACTTAGTCGTGTGAGGTGAGCGATCCAGTAGCCGTCAATGAGACGGGGGTTGCTGGTGACGGGCCGGTGTTCCGAGTCTGCGCTATTGGGGGGTGGTGACCAGGATGCGGCCGTGGTCACCGCCGGCGTCGACGTGGTGGTGTGCCTTGGCGATGTCGTCCAGCGGGTAGCGGTCGCGGACGTCGACGGTGAGGGCGCCGACGGCGGCTATGGAAGTCCTCGGGATGATGCACGGCGCCTTCCCCGACGTCCAGTGGACGCTGGAGGAGGCGGTCGCCGAAGGCGGCACCGTGGCCGCGCGGTTCACCATGCGGGGAACCCACGACGGTGAATTCTTCGGGATCCCGGCGAGCGGCAACAAGATCTCGGTGCAGGCCATGAACTTCTACTACCTGGCCGGCGGCCGGATCGTCGGCGAACGCGGCCAGCCCGATCTCCTCGGGGTGATGCAGCAGATCGGTGCCCTACCGGCGCCGTGAACCTCGTAGCGCCGCGTGAGCCTGCTATCGCGCGGAACTACCGCTGCCGGGAGGTACGTCGCCCCGGCAAAGGGGGAAGGCCCACACCGGCCCGCGGGCGGCCGACGCAGGTTCACTGCAAGAGGCTGGCCTTCCACATGACGTTCCTTGCCATCCAACCCAGTCGGCGCAGGCGGCCAGGGGATCCGGGCCGAAGGAAGCGTCACGCGACGGCGTTGACAGCAAAGTTAGTCCGCGCAGGTCAGCGACTTCGGCCCGACTAACTTCGCTGTCGAAGGACATGTCCTTCGACAGCGAAGTTAGTCGTGCGCAGCGCGCTGACCTGCGTCGACTGGATTGGATGTCAACACGGCGGTCGATAGCGTGGATCATTGTGTCGGAGGGGATGCTGGATGCGGATGGTGCACGACATCTGCCGTGTGCTGACTCTGGGCGCTGCTCTCGTGCCGCGTCAGCCGCTGCGCCTGTGAGCACGCAGGGCTGCCCAGTGGAGTAGGCGTTCGGTGATCTGGGCTTCGTAGCCGTTGCGGGTGGGCTGGTAGTACGTCTCGCGGTCCATGTCGTCGGGGAAGTAGTCGGCGCCGGAGAAGCCGTCGCTGGTGTCGGGGTCGTACTGGTAGTCCTTGCCGTACCCGAGGTCCTTCATCAGCCGGGTCGGGGCGTTGAGGATGTGGGCGGGCGGCATGAGTGATCCGGTGCGGCGGGCAGATCGGTGGGCCGTGTTGAAGCCGCGATAGACGGCGATGGACTTGGGGGCCGTGGCGAGGTAGACAACGGCCTGGGCGATCGCCAACTCGCCCTCGGGGGAGCCGAGTCGCTCGTACACGTCCCAGGCGGCGAGGGCCTGCTGGATGGCCTGCGGGTCGGCGATGCCGATGTCTTCGTTCGCGAAGCGGACCAGCCGGCGGGCCACGAACAGGGGGTCCTCGCCGCCGTCGAGCATGCGGGCGAGCCAGTACAGGGCCGCGTCCGGGTCGGAGCCGCGCATCGACTTGTGGAGCGCGGAGATCAGGTTGTAGTGGCCCTCCTGCGCCTTGTCGTACAGCGGGGCCCGCTGCTGGATGTGGTGGGCGAGCGCGGCCGTGTCCAGGGCGGTCTCGGTGCCGGGGAGGGCCTGGAGCTGTTCGGCCATGTTGAGGAGGTAGCGGCCGTCGCCGTCGGCCATGGCGATCAGGGCGCGGCGGGTGTCGTCGTCCAGGGGCAGATGGTGGCCGGTGAGCTGTTCGGCGCGGTCGATGAGTGTGGACAGTGCGGTTTCGTCGAGGCGTTTGAGGACGAGGACCTGGGTGCGGGAGAGGAGGGCGCCGTTGAGTGCGCATGCACCGAGCGGCGCGTGGTCGCCGAATCGGTCGCGTGTGTGCCGGCGGCCAGCAGCTTTTCGAAGAGCCGGTAGAGCGTGCGCTCCGTAGGCAGTTCGATGTCGTCGGCATCCTCGCGGGACGCCAGGATCTGCTTCGTCCGCCAGATGATGAATCGGACCGTCCTTGAGGAGGCATCCGCCGTCTCGGCGATAGCCTGCCGCATTGCATCGACCACCGCTGGCGCGATCCGGCCGAACGTCGGCAGTTGCTTGGCCGACCGGCCGTCGGCCAGCCCGACAAGCCCGTCGCGGTGATATCGCTGGCGCCGCTGCTTGATGCCGCTGGCCATCATCGGATGGCCCGCTGCCGTCAGCTCGGCCGCTTTCGCTCGCTCGCGTTCGGCCAGCGAATGCCGCCTGGGGTCGAACTCCGGTCGTGGCACTGCCCCTTGGGGAGCGTCCGGCGGCAGACCGTGCAGCACCTCCAGGATGTGGTCCTCCCACCAACGAGCCTGTTCAGCGGCCGTCTTGGGGAACTCTGCGATCCGGGCAGTCGGCGGAACCCGTCGCCGCTTCTCCTTCATCCGGCACCCCCACCGGACAGGCACTCGACCGTGCGAGGACCCAGCAGTTCGACCGCCATCCCCTCAGCGGTCAATTCCTGCCTCCACAGCAGGTGGAACAACACGGGCAGCGTCGCGAGCCGGTCGCCAGCCGCATCGGCCCCGGGCATCAGCGGCCCCGGTTGCGAGAAGACGTCCATCAGTCGGGCAGCGACCGGACCCTGCGTGCAGCGGGAGTGACGGTAGCGCGACCACCACCGCACGTTCGCGAGCAGCACTGCCTCCGGCGTCCCCACCCGCTCGAAGCCCCACCCGGCCTCGGCGCAGGCCCGGCGCGTCACTTCGAACGCTTCGGCATCGCTCGGCGCGATCCAATCGTCGGCACGGACATCGACGACCACGGCCGAGCCATCCGCGCGGCGCACAAAGAAGTCCGGGGCATGCCGACGTTCACGCGAACCGTCGTGCCAGTGCAGCCAGAACGGCTGGGAGGCGACCCCCACCACGGCGGGATCGAAGTCCATGAGCACGAGGTGGTCCCGCTCCAGCCACGACTCGAAGCCGACATGCTGCCCGGTCGTCGCCGCCCAGTACCAGCCCGGGAAATGGCGCCCACCCGGCGGCCACCGAAACGGCCGTACTGGAACCGCCTCCTCGAACCTGACCGACACGCAGTCCAACAGCGGACGCCGTCGACGCTCGCGCCGGCCTTCCATGCACGACACCTCGACGTACGGCACGACCCCGTCCGCCCCAGCCGGTACGGCCATCCAACACCCCCAGCGTGCTCACCCCACACGACTAGGTTCACTGTCAAAAAAGCTGAAACGACTGGGGTCGTTGTCAAACGCCTCGATTGGATGACAAAGGACACCGGCGAACTGGTGTCCTTCGACAGCGAAGTTAGTCGTGTGCGGCCCGCTGACCTGGGCCGACTAGGTTGGATGTCAATGGGTCTGCTCGTGCTGACGCTGTTCGGTGGCCAGGGCGTCCCTTTTCGAGGTCTGGCACAAGTCCCGTGAGATGCCTACGGGTTGGAGTTGTTGATCTTGGGTTAGGGGTGTTGGAAGTCGCCGTAATCTCCCTCCTCGTTCGACTGGCAGGCCCAACATTCGATAGCCGTGAACGAGGTGCCGTGTCAGTTGCAAGAGCTGCTGTTCCCGTCGGTCTCCGAAATCGCGGTCGTGTCCCTCGACGCGGGCGGCGGGGCGATACACATCGGGGTCCGGTGTACGACGGACGGTGATACTTGTCCGGTCTACGTCGACATGGGTCGCGCAGTGGGCCAGGAGCTGTTCCTCGTTCTTTCGACGGCCTCTGCGACCGCCGGGGGCGCGGGTCGCCGGTGTGCCGGAGTCTCTCAGCCCAGTCAACGTCCGCTCAGAGTTCGGTGGCTCGTAGTCTTCGCCGGTTCGGGTGTCGAACTGGGGAATCCGTGACTCGGGTGAGGGGCGTCGGTTGTCCCGGTGAGGGCGTTGCGGGTGTGGCGATGGAAGGTGAAGAGGGCGAGGAGCACGGCAGCGGTGAACCAGAGGAGCTGGACCCCAAGCAGAGCGAGGGCAGTGCGGCCGGAGAAGCTGGCGGCGGCTGCGACCTGAAGGGCGCCGTAGGACGGCAGCAGGCGCACGACGAGGCTGTCGGCGGTGGAGCTGGAGATGGGGTTCTGCAGGGCGACGTCCAGGACGCTGGTCATCACCATCGCGAACATGCCCTCGACCTCGCGATGCAGCAGGCTGCCGTAGATCACGCCGAGTGCGCCGTACGTCATGGCTGCGCAGAACAGCGCGGTGGCGAGCAGGAAGGGGTGGCGGGGACTCCAGGCCACGCAGATGACGGCGGTGGCATAGGCCGCGACGAGGGCGGAGGCGAGGGTGAGGGAGGCGGCCTTGGCGAGCACAAGGTGGGTGCGTGGGTAGCCGGCCATCGTGAGACGGCGGTCGAAGCGTCCGCCGGCGAAGGTGGCGGCGAACATCGTGAAGCCGGTGATGAGGGTGACGGCGTTGATGGCGCCCGTGATCTGGGTGAGTTCGTTGCCGGCGGGTGTCAGGAGCTCGCCCGTGGCCCTGAGGTGGAAGGGGGCGGGCTGGGCTGGGACGACGGCGTGGGCGAGGGTGATCCAGGTGGGGACGTAGAGGACGACCAGCAGCATGGCGAAGCGGTTGCGGGCGTGCTCGGTCAGGTCGTACCGGGCGGCGGTTGCGAGGAGCGTGAGGTGCCGCTTCATGCCGCCGCCTTGGCCTGCGAGTGCAGGAGCCCGGCTTCCAGTTGCCAGACTTCGTCGAGGCGTTCGGCGTCGTAGGCGAGGTGGGAGACGACGAGGACCGAGCGCCCGGCGTCACGCAGTCGGGCGGCGAGGTCCCAGAAGCGTTGGTAGGTGTCCCAGTCGAAGCCCTGGTAAGGCTCGTCCAGCAGCAGGACCTGGGGGTCGTGCATGAGAGCGAGGGTGAGGTTGAGTTTCTGGCGGGTGCCGCCGCTCAGTACGCCGGCCCGCTCGTCGGCGTACTCCGAGAAGTGCAGCGTTTCCATGATCTCCTCGGCATGGCGCAGGTCGGGCAGGTCGAAGGCGGTCTTGAAGTAGTGCAGGTGCTGGCGCACGGTGAGGGCGTTGTTGAGGACGACATCCTGTGGGCAATAGCCGAAGCGCCCATGGTGGCGAACGTTGCCACGGTCGGGCCGGAGTTCGCCGGAGAGGATCTTCAGAAGCGTCGACTTGCCCGTGCCGTTCTCGCCGACGACTCCGGCCAGTGTGCCGGGCGTCAGGTCCAGGTCGATGCCGCGCAGGACGGCGCGTCGCCGGTAGGCGTGATGCAGGTTTCTGACCTTCACTGTTCCTCCATTCAGCGCAGTGGCCACCGGCTCCCAACGATCGGTCCCACGCTCAGGACACGGTCGGCGCTATGGCACCGGATGGGGCGGTGGTTCTGCGCGGCGCGCCCTCACCCGCTGTCGGACGCGGATTCACCAGAGCGGTCTCGACCACCGCCGGCAGACGGTGAACAAGAGCAGTGGCGGCCACGACGTCCTGCCGCCGGGCTGGCGGATCGTGCCGCCACGCCCGGGTCGCCTCCGCGATGACGGCTGGCGCTGTGACGATCACTTCGTGACCCTTCAGGGCCTCGCTCGTTGTGGCCGAGTAGATCATCCGAAAACCAGGAAGCGAGAAGCCAGAGTGGTCTTCCACGCGGTCGGCCGTGCCGCCGCCTCAACCGAAGCGGCGTTACCGCGCCTACGGCCCTGGTGCACGGGGGGAGGTCGGCCATGACCGCTCTGCACTCGGAGGGTTCGAACCGTCAAGTCGTGTGTCTGCCACCAGGCCGGTTCGAGCTCGATGCGGAGATGCGCCGCCTGGCCGGGACCCGGGACGGGATGTCGCGGGTCATCGTCGAGGACGCGCTCTTCCCTCCGGGCAAGCTGCTGCGTCCGATGCTCTGCCTGGAGGCCGCCACGGCCGTCGGCGGTGATGCCGAGACCGTGCTCTCTTTCGCCGCCGCGCTGGAGTGCCTGCACGTCGGCTCCCTGGTCCACGACGACATCGTCGACCAGGACCCCGTGCGCCGCAGCCGCGCCTCGACGCACGCTCACTACGGTGTCTGCGAAGCGCTGCTGGCCGGCGACGATCTGTTCATGATGGGCATCTCCGTGCTGCTCGACTCAGCGGCCGGCACGGTGGCGCCCGACGCACGGTTGCGCGCGGTCCGGGTGGTGATCGACGCCCTGGCGAAGATGTGCCAGGCCGCGCAATGGGAGATCATGCTGCGCGGCGACCCCACCGCGGACGTGGCCGAGAGCCTGAAGGTGGTCGAGGGCAAGACCGCAGCCTTGATCGGCGCCTCGTGCGCGGCTGGCGCGATCCTGGCCGGAGCCCGCGATGACCAGGTGACGGCCCTGCACCGCTACGGCCTGGAGCTGGGCATGGCGTTTCAGGTCCGCGACGACCTGCTGCCCTATACCAGCAGCGATGACCTGGTCGGCAAGCAGGCCGTCAGCGACGTGGCCAACCGCCAGCCCACCGTACCGGTGCTCCTCGCCTTCGTCCGAGCGGAACCGTCCGACCAACAGCGGTTGGTGGAGATCTTCGCCGCGCCCGACTCGCGCACCGCCCACAAGGACCTGGCCGCTCTCCTCGCCCGCACCGGAGCCTTCGACGAAGCCGCCGACCTTGCCGACGCCTACGCCGAGCGCGCTCTGGCCGCACTCACCGACCTGCCGGCCACCGCGGCCCGCGACCGGCTGGCCGACCTCGCCCGTGGCGCAGCACACCGCGACCACTAAAAGCGCCCGCCCGGGCCAATGGATACCCGCCCGTTCAAGGGAGTCGATCATGCTGGTACGCCGGTGGCTGGACGAGGCTGGCATCACCGATCCGGTACACCGCGCGGGCTACATCGCCTGCGTCCGCCACGTGCACGACCGCGAGGGATCCGCCAGTCGGCTCCTCGTGATGGCCGGTCCGCCGGCCTTGCGCCCGCACGCTTACGCCCTGGCCGCCGTGCTCGCGATTGCCGATACCCGCTCCGAGAGCGGAGACTCGGAAACCGGCGGCCGCGCACTGGACGCCTGGATGGACTCCGTGCGCCAGGCTGTGGCGGGCACCGCCGAGGAGCCCATGCCCAGCGCCATCGGTCACACCCTCCGCAGCCGGGGTATCAGCACGGCGCCACTGGCCGATTTCGCCGCGGCCCTCCGCCAGGACGTCTCCTCGACGGGCTTCGCAACCCATGACGAACTGATGTCCTGGGCACGCGCGGTCGGGAGCGCGCAGATGCGCATGTTGTGGCCCCTGTTCCGCTCCGCAGACGCACCGGACTGGCTAGCCGACCCCCTGCTCGACGATCTCGGCACGGCCTGGCAGCTCACGGACGTCCTGCGAGACCTGGCCGACGACCTGGACCAGGGCCTGCTGTACCTGCCCGTCGAGGATCTCGACCGGTTCGGCGTCACGGCGGACGACCTGTGGCACCGTCACTGGTCTCCGGGTGTTCAAGCACTGATTGCCTTTGAGGTCGAGAGCACGCGTAGTCTGCTGGAACGCGTGGCCGCCGGCCTTCCGCCGCTGGCCGCGGCCGAGACACGCGACTGGATGCGGGCCGCCATCATGTGCGCCGCGCTGGCGCTGACCGAAGTGCTGGAGCGCGGCGCCACCGTGCTGACCTGCCCGGTGACCTCGCTGAACGGCCGTCGGGCCCAAGCCTGGCTGCCCTACGTCTGGCGCGCGCCGACCCACTCCCGGCAGACCCTCCGGGCGGGATCCGACCGTCCAGCCAGGGGCCCTCGGAGCGAGGGCATCCCACGATGCCGAGAGCCGAACGAGCCGGCCACCTCGCAGCCGTCGGCTCCGCGCCCATCCGGTGACTCGTCAAGCCGACCGTCTCAACCATGATCGTGGAAAGGCCGTCCTCCCCGTGTATGACGTCATCGTCGTCGGCGCGCGTTGCGCCGGATCCCCCACCGCGATGCTGTTCGCGCGATCCGGACTGCGCGTGCTGCTGCTCGACCGGGTGGAGTTCCCACGCGACACACTGTCCACCCACCGCCTGAACCCCCGGGGCGTGGCAGCCCTGGCGGACTGGGGACTGCTGGAAGTGCTGCTGCGCACAGGCTGTCCGCCGATCACCCAGGAGACGGTCGACCTCGCGCCGGACGTAGTACTGCGCTATGTCGGCTCGACGGAGATCGCCCTGGCGCCGCGCCGGACCGTGCTGGACGAGCTACTGGTTCGCAGCGCCGTCGAGGCGGGCGCCGAGTTCCGGGCCCGTGCCGCATTCCTCACCCCGCTGTGGGACCACGGCCGGGTGACCGGAGTCCGGTATGCCTCCGGCGGGCGCGAATACACCGAGCACGCCCGCCTCGTGGTGGGTGCGGACGGGACGAACTCGACGGTCGCGCGGACAGTGGGCGCGCGGTTCTACTGGGATCTGGGTGTGATCAACTGCAGCTTCTACGGCTACTACTCGGGCCTACCGGATCGGGGCGGCCGGCTACTCATGCGGGAAACCAGCGGGGCGCTTGTCACGCCTACGCACGGCGGCCAGCACTGCATCGCCCTCTCCCTGCCGCACCGGCGGTTCCGCAAGATCAGGCCCGATGCCGACCGGCTCTTCACCAGCACGATCGCCGAACTCGCCCCAGACCTGTCCGACGAAATCGCTGCCGGACGCCGCCATGGGCCACTGCGCGGCTGCCCAGGCGTACCGAACCGCTATCGGGAGTCCGCAGGCCCGGGGTGGGCGCTGCTCGGCGACGCCGGGCTGACGAAGGACCCGATCACCGGGCAGGGCATGGACGACGCATTCAGCCAGGCCGCCTCCCTGGCTGGACGCGTGCGTGCGGTCTGGGACGACGGCCCCGACGCGGTGGACACTGCCGTCGCCGATTACGCGGAGGACCGCGACACCGTGTCCGCCGAGTCGTTCGCGACGACCGCGACGCTCGCCCGGTCAGGGCTCTCCGGTCCGATCCTTGACGCGCTTCGCAAGGTGCAGCACGACCCGGAGGCGGGCAGCAGGTTCCACAGCATGCTCGCCGGGCGGGCCAGCCCGGCAGAGTCCATGACGTGGTGTCTGCTGACCGGCCTCAAGCACGACACTGGCCGGCTGTCGGCCATGCCGGCATGACGCTGACCGGCGACGTTGCGATGACATGGGGTGGCTAGGACAGGGCGACTTCCAACACCCCTAACTCAAGATCAACAACTCCAACCCGTAGGCATCTCACGGGACTTGTGCCAGACCCTGAAAAGGGACGCCCTGGCCACCGAACAGCGTCAGCATGGGCAGACCCATTGACATCCAACCTAGTCGGCCCAGGTCAGCGGGCTGCACACGACTAACTTCGCTGTCGAAGGACAAGGGCCGATCCACACCCATGCGACCATCACTGAGCTTCTTCGGGCTGGCCATCGATCGGGTGACCATCCCAGGTGCGTAACAGGCGAGGCCCTCGGGCTGTTGATCGAGATGTCTGACGTCTCAACCGATCAGCCTGGGGGCCTCGTTGGTCGTCTATCCTGCCAGCCTCGGCCTGCCGCAGGCGCTCGTGGAGTGGGTGACCATGCTTATCGTCACCCGTGATCGGGATTGGCGCTGCAAGCTGCGCCCGTCGCAGCGCGCGATGGTGGCATTGGTGTATCTGCGTGAGCACCTGACCCTGGCGAAGATCGCTGCTGGGTTCGGGATCAGCGAGTCCACCGCCCACGCCTACACCACCGCGGTCATCAGCCTGCTCGCCGAGCGCGCGCCGGGCCTGCTGAAGGTCCTACGCGAGGCCGATCCGGACCTCGTCCTGCTGGACGGCACCCTCGCGGAGTGCGACCGCGTCGGCGACGGCCGCGCGGACTACTCGGCCAAGCACCGCCGACACGGCGTGAACGTGCAGTTGGTGACCGACCCGGACGGCCGTGTGGCTCTCGCCCGCCCTGCCGGGCCGCAGCCACGACCTGACCGCGGCCCGAACCCACCGGATCATCCGCATCTGCGCACGTCAGGGCGTCCCGATCCTGGCCGACCAGGGCGGCGGCCCCTGGGTGACCACCGGCATCAAACGCGGCCCCACCAAGACCTCACGCCCACCGAGCAGACCGTCAACCGGGCGTTGGCCCGCACCCGTGCTCCGGTCGAGCGCGGTGTCGCCCGCCTGAGGACCTGGCAGATCTTCCGTCACGCCCGTTGCAGCCCGAACCGCATGACGTCAATCGCCAAAGCCATCCTCACCCTGGAGCGGCACCGCTGAAGAAGCTCAGTGATGCGCCGGATCGGCATGACCCGAGACCCGGCTGACGATTTCGACGACCCCACCGCGCCCGAAGGGCCACTGCGTCCGAACGTGCTGTACCGAGTCGCGCGTGGTGTGAGGGTCTGACGCTCTCGGCTCGGCCGCTTGGTAGGCCGCGGCGGGGAGCGGGCGTCCGGAAGGGTGCATGTTCTGGCAACAGATCTTCACAGCGCTCCAGGGCCCGACGGACGGGAGAGACCGCTGAGTAGGAGGCCCGGTCCGGGATAAGGGGGCGGGGTCAACCTGGCAGGCCCGGTCGGCGACTGCGAGCGGCGCGTGCCCGATCAACGACACTGACTGCACGCATCCGAGCAAGACGAACCCGTATTCGGCCGCATGCCCCAGTCGGCCACTGCTCGATCTGATCGGGGCCAAGTGGACGATCCTTGTCGTGGGTTGCCTGACCCGGGGCGCGCAACGGTTCAGTGAACTGGCCGCCGAGCTCGAGGGAGTTACGCCGAGGGCGCTCACTCAGACGCTGCGGCAGCTCGAACGCAACGGCCTGGTCCTGCGCACGGGGCACCCCGTGATTCCGCCGCATGTCGAGTACGAGCTGACCCCTCTGGGACACACCCTCCGTGAGCCCGTCGAGGCGCTGCTCGGCTGGACCGATGCCCACATCGAGGAGTGTTCTGCGGCACAACGTGTCTATGACACCGACGCCTGAGCTGCACGCTTCACTCGGATACAGCATAGAGAAAGTGCACACTTCAACTACTTTCCGTACGCCCCTAGCGTGACCGAGGTGCCGACAACGACATCCGACTTACAGGGAGTACGTGATGTGCGAAGCGCAGCACGATCATCAGTCACCGTCCCGCCGCGGAACCCTGCGCTGGGGCGCGATGGCCATCCCCGCAACCGCGGGCGTGTCGGCTCTGACCTGGCCGACGCAGGCCAGTGGCTCAACGCCCGCCGCGGCAGGCAGCGATGCGTCTCACCAGGCCGCCCGCGGAGACACCCTGCGCAGCATCGCCGGCCGCTTCCTCGGCTCCGAACAACGCTGGACGGAGCTCTACCACTTGAACCAGAAGGTCCTGGCCAAGAGCGGTGAGCCGCGCCCCGGCCAGCGCCTTGAGCTCCCCGAGTCCCGGGACGGCGCCGCGACCCGGAACTTCGCGCCGCTGCCCGCCACCGCCAAGCCCCTGCCCGTCCCACCTGAGGGCTATCGGCTCGACCGCATCGGCGACGCGTTCTACGCCGTTACCGCCGGTGGCACGCATACTGCGGGCCCATGACGAGCTCGCCCGTATGGACCTGGACACATGCATCGGCGGCCATGTCCACCGGCTCGGGACCAGGGAGGACATCAAGGTCTCCCGCGAGTTCGTGCAAGACCTGTGGAACGCCACCAGTAAGGCCATCGCCGCCACCCACATGGCCCCCTACTTCGGCAAGGCCGAACCGGGCAACAACTGGGCCGGCTTCAACCTCTACCTGCAGGCTGTCGCCGACAAGGTGGGGCCGGTAATTCTCCGGAAATGGCTGGGCCGCCTCGGAGCGGTGGACGTGTTCACCCGCGAGAACGCCCTCACCGTGGCGCTCTCCCAGATCGTCGACGCCCCACGCGACCTCTGACTCCCATACGGGTAACAGCGGGACGCGCCCCAGTCCAGACGCCGTCACGGACGTCGATCCACTGCTGGTCCACGGAGCCGCGAACACGGTCGGCTCCGTCGGCGTACGGCTCGCCATGGCCCGCGGCGTCACTACACCTTGCTGGTCGACCTGACGGTCCGTGGTCTCGCGCGTCGACCAGTAGGGTGCGCCGAATGAAAAATGAACCCCGCCGCGCCAACGCATTCCGCCTCATCGTCACGGGCGGTGGCACCGGCGGTCACACCTACCCAGCGCTCACCGCGATCCGCGCGTTGCAGAACCGCCTGGCGGCCGAGGGCAGGGCCCTCGATGTGCTGTGGATCGGGACCGCCGAGGGCCTGGAGGCACGTGTTGCGCCTTCCGAGGGGATCGCGTTCGCCACGGTGGCCACGGGGAAGATCCGTCGTTCGAGCAATCCGCTGAAGATGATGTCGGCGGCGAACATGCGGGATATGGCACGGGTGCCGCTCGGCGTGGCCCAGGCACGCAAGCTGGTCGCGGACTTCCGGCCGCACGTGGTCCTCGCCACCGGCGGCTACGTCGCCGTCCCCGCGGGGCTGGCCGCGCGTATGTGCCGGGTGCCGCTGGTGCTGCACGAGCAGACGGTGCGTCTGGGCCTGGCCAACCGGAAGCTGGCCGGTTCGGCGACGCGGATCGCCGTGTCTTCCGAGTCGACGGTGCCTCTTCTGCCGCAGGAGGTACGCGGCGCTGCGGTGGTCACCGGCAACCCGATCCGGCCGGAGGTGCTTGCCGGGCACCCGGACAAGGCGGTGCAGGCCCTGGGACTTCACGGCTTCGACCCTCGGCTGCCGACGGTGTACGTCACCGGCGGCGCCCAGGGGTCTCAGCAGATCAACGGCGTCGTACGGGATGCCTTGCCCTGGCTGCTGGAGAGGGCGAACGTGATCCACCAGTGCGGCCCGGACAACGTCGGGGAGCCGCGGCAGTATGCGGAGACCCTGCCGGCCGCGTCGGTCGGCCGGTACTACCTCGCCGGGTTCGTGGGCCCGGAGCTGCCCGACGTCCTCGCACTCGCGGACGTCGTCGTGTCGAGAAGTGGGGCCGGGACCTTGGCCGAGCTCACTGCACTGGGCAAGCCGGCCCTGTTCATCCCGCTTGCTTCCTCGGCGGGGAACGAGCAGGCGCACAACGCCCGCCACTTGGAGGAGGCCGGGGCCGCCGTGGCTCTGCTCGGCGGCGTCACCGCAGACCAGCTCCGAGACGCAGTGGGCCCGCTCCTCGCCGATCCCGCACGGCGGGAGGAGATGGCGCGGCGGGCCCGGGCGCACGGGAGGCCGGATGCTGCGGACCGGCTCGTGGACGTGATCCTGTCCGCCGCATCCGGCTGACCAGCCTGGGGCTATGGGGGGGCGGCGGCCGATGTGCAGCGCCGTGCGCGCCTCGATGACCTTCGGGGTCCGGATCGCACAGGAAGTCGAGCAGTTCGCGCAGGGGCAGGTGAGTGGGACACAGCCGGTCGAGGGCGACAGCGACGACTTCCGGGGGGGCGTGGGCGGCCCTCTCTCGGATCCGATCCACTCACCCTGCCTGAGCAAGGGTGCTGTCGGGCAGGGCTACAACCCTCGGTGTGGTGAAGGGATTTGAGCCCCGTCAGCCGTTGGTCAGGCTGACGGGGTGTTGGCGGTTGCGTCGCCCGGGGTTGCAGTGGGCTGTTGCGGGTGACGCGGCTCAGAGGGTTCCGGAGAGGCGTTCGGCGGTGGGTGTTATGGCGTTGTCGGTCCTGGCTGCTGCCACCAGGCGGCGGAGGCGTCACGCAGGGTGTTTGTGCCGCAGTGCACCTCGCCCATGCCGAGGTGATAGGTATACCAGTCGTCGATGTAGGACACCTTCAGGCCCGCCCGAACGTAGGCGGCGGTGACGGCTTGGGTGAAGATGTCCTTGCCGTTGATGACGGGTCCCCATTGGCGTGGGGCGAGGTAGCGGTCGCGGCTGAGGAGGATTCCGTTGACCGCTCCGGGCACGTACGCGCTCGTCGCGACGGTCGCGCGTGCGGCCGCGGCGGAGTCGTTCGTGTCCCCGGCCAGCCACCGTTGCTGGCCCTGCTCCTTCATTGCGTCCGGCAGGGCCGTGTTGCCGCCCATGCGTGTCAGTCGCGGCACGTGGACGTCCTCCCCGCCCTGCGTGCGGGCCATCGAGCCGCGGGTGTAGAGGGCCGGCACGCGCACGATCTCGTCCTCGGTGACACCGGTCTCGCGTTTGAGGATCTGAAGGTTGGCCGCGATCCGCTTGGCCGCCATGGTGTTGTCGGCAACCAGGTGGGGAGAGGCGAGAGCCTTGTCGATGGTCTCCTGCAACGGCGGGGAGCCCCCGAGGCCCGGGACGGAGAACATCTTGGTATTTCCATGGCCCGCGCGCTGGGCCTCGCGCAGCATGCGCAGCCCCGCTTCGGGGTCGGCGACGCCGATCCGCCAGCCGCGCGGGGTGTCTGCGGGCAGGAACTGCACGAACTCGTCGACGTGGCCGACTTCCAGCCAGGAGGTGTCCAGGAGCAACGGGTCTTGCAGTCCTTGGGACTTCAGCAGCGTGCGCATCGTCGCCGAGGGCCGCTGGCCGCTGTCCTTGCGCCACCCCATGATGATCCGTCCGGCCGGGAACGAGCGGCCACCCTGGGCGTACGGCGGGATGGTCTCCAGGTTCCCCATGGAGTTGAGCGACCAGTCCGCCGGTGCCGACCTGTCGAAGGCCTGGACGACTCCGATGTCCCGTCCTCGCACCTTCTCGAACAGCTCGCGGCCGGCCTCACGGTCCGGTTGCGCAGAGCGCAGCATCACACGGATCACGTGCCGGCGCCCGTTGGCTGCGGTCATGCTGACATAAGCCGGCTCGACGAAGTCCTGCGCCCAGGAGTCCTGGTACTTGGCGAACGTCACCAGCGGCCGGGTGACGCCGGCCTTCTCCGCTTCCCTCTTCAGATCGGTGACGAACTTGCCCTGAAGCCCGCTCCAGTCGGCGTCGGGGCCCAGTTTGGTGACCATCAGTTGCTGGGTCTTCTGAAGATGGTGATGAGTGAGGAGTGGGGCGACGCGCAAGGTGATGGAGTCGGATGTGCTCCGGCCGCCCGCCGTCACGGTCAGGCGGATGACCGTCCTGCCGTCCCACTTGCTCGTGTCCCGGATGACGTCGGTGGCCTCGACGCCGAACTCCACGCCGGAGCGCAACTCGGCGGCCGACAGGCTGGTCTGCGGCGTGATCATGACCCAACCGCCCCCACGCTTGAGGTAGACGCGGGTCTGCTTGGCTCCTGTCGTGACCTTGACGCTGCCCTTGGCGCCCGATGGCAGGCCCTCCATCGGCACCGAGCGGATACGGGCCAGGTCCGCGGCGTCGGCCGAACCGTTGACCCGGGTGTCGGAGGCGTCGTTGCACGCGGCCAGCTTGGCGTCGGACAGCGGTCTGCCGCCGGGTGCGGTGACCGGGCAGCGTTTGGTGTCATCGTCGATGTTGGGCAGGTAGACCGCTCCGCGGGCTATGGACCAGGTGTCCTCACCAGTGGTGTCGGTGGTGCCAGTGACGTCGACCTGTCCGTCGCGGTTCACATCGGCACGGAGATCGGCTTGTGTGGTCGGCTCCGCGGCCGAGGCTGGTGAGAGCGGTACGGCCAGTGCGGTTCCGACCGCGGCCAGCGCGAGGACCACGGGCCCGGCAGGGTTCGTACGTATACGTCTGTGTGAACGCACAGCGCGTTCCTCCTCAGTTGGGGGGGTGCACCGTGCAAGAGGTGAAAGTGGCGTCTGTGCGTTCACTGTGCCGGCAGAAAGGCGAACCGAGGTCGGCGGCAGGATCCCGCCGGTCGGGGGACGGACCGGGCTGCATGGAGCGCTCTGAGCCCAGGACCTCCGCGTGGTGCGCATGTGCGCCCGCATGGATCAGCGGCGCCGGAACCTCAGGCTTCCGGCGCCGCCCTCGTGCACTTCCATGGCGATTCGGATGTCGCGCCCTCCCTGCCCGAACAGCCGGCGAAGGCATTGGCGTCCGTGGGGCGACGCCTCCGGCTTGCCCTGCACCGTCTTCGACTCCCCGCAGTCGAGCAGGGCCGCGAGTACCGCGCCCGGACCATGCGCCAAGGCGAAGTTCATCTCGAAAGCGGCAAGGTCGACGAGGACGGCCGGCGGGCCGACGGCCTCTCCCGTTCGCGCAACCCGGCTCGATGTACCAGCGTCCAACTCCACGACAGACCTCTGTCGATCACCAGGAGAGCACGTGGCGAAGAAGGACCGGACGACGGACGCGGCGAAGGAAAAGGATTACGAGAAGTGGATGGCGCGTTTTCAGGTACGGCTGGCAATGCAGCCGGGCGTGGACCGGGCCGTCGTGCTCCAGGCGGTCAAGGAGGTCACGGCGCACTGCGCGGAGACGGGAGAGCACCCACGGACCGTCTTCGGCGACCCGGACGCCTACGCCGTGCAGGCCGCCGCACGGCTGGTGCCGGAAGAACGGGCGACGCGCGCGAGGCGGCACAACGCCGTCTTGGACGTGCTCGACTCCGTACGGAACGCGGCCGGAAAGATCGGCGGACTCTGAGCAGTCGAAGCGACCTCTACCGCCATGAGACGGCCCACCGTTTACGGCGCGGCTCCTGAGCGGGTCGCCGCTGGGCTGGCCGGCGCTCCGCGCTGAGAAAACCTAACGGAAGTCAGCCGTGGCCTTGGGGTTACTGTCGACCCGGTCCGGCCGCGTATGCCAGCGGTGGTGCGATTGCTTGCGCGTCCGCTCCTTCGCCGACCCAAAGCGCGATGAACAGCGCGGCGGTCGCCTCCAGGAGTCCCGCCCGCTCGAGACCGCCGCCGGCCACGGGTTCACAGCCCACGTCCTGCACCAACTCGCGTACACGCTCAAGGGCCGTCTCGTCGTCCCCGCAGACCGGCACCACCAGTCGCCGTCCGTCGAAGACGGGCGGCGACATGCGCCACACGTCCTCGTGGCAGAGGTTGAAAGCCTTGACCATGTGGGCGCCCGGTGCCGCCGCAGCCAGTTGCTGCGCGGCTGACGGGCCTCCTTCCGTGAGCAGCCGGAAGCCCGGCCCGACCGGGTTGGAGCAGTCGAGCAACACCTTGTCCTCCAGGGCCGTGCGCAGGTCCCGTACCACGTCCGCTCCCGCCCCGAAGGGCAGCGCGGCCAGCACCACCTCCTGACCTGACTCGGCCGCCGCGCGCAGACCGGCAGGCTTCGCGCCGCCTCCGATGCGCCTCGCGAGCCGCTCCGCCTTGGCGGCGTCCCGTCCGCCGATGGTCACCTCGTGCCCGGCCCGCACCCAGTGGGTGGCGAGCGCGTCGGCCATGTTGCCCGTTCCCAGTACGCCGATTCTCATCACGCGTTGACCTCTCCGTGCTGCTTCGAGCCTTCACACCGACGCTAGTGGGCGGTTCGGGCACCATTTGGTACGTGACCGACGCCTTCCTCGCCGACTGCCGCGCCCGCCTCGCCTTCGACCTGCTCTCCAACACGTGGAACGCCGTGGTGCTCTGGGCGCTGCGTGACGGTCCCAAGCGGCCCGTCGAACTGCGGGAGCGGATCGGGGGCATCAGCTCAAAGGTCCTCACTGAGACTCTGCGGCGGCTGCAGTTCAACGGACTGGTCGACCGGCAGCCTCACCCCGAGGCACCATCAGGGGTCGCATACCAACTCACCGCTTTGGGCCGGACCTTGCTCGCACCCATCGACGCCGTGGGGGCATGGGCCTTCGAGTACGGCGATGAGGTTATGGCAGCCCAGGAGGCAGCATGCCCTTCCGCTCCTCAGTCCCCGCCTTCTACTCGGTGAATGCCGACGCCGTGAGCTCGGACGTCGTCACCGGATCGGCGTGGCTGGTTGGGAGTGCGGTCCGGCCCTCTGTCACGATGCCGAGGGCTCGTATTGACAGGTGATCAGGCGGTCAGGTGGTCCCTCCTGGAGTTCGGGCCGGGCCAGGGCGGCGGTCGGTCTTCGGGCCCTCTCAGCCGGTGCGAAGGATCCGGAAACGGTCGAGTTCCGCCGGGTCCCGGTCGACGACTTGAACAGGCGGCCAGGCCCATTGCCAGACGCTGATGCCCGGCGTGCGGGAGAACCGGATCTGCCCGCGGGTGCCTTCGACTGCGACGTCCGGCCAGGATTCGGCGGTGCGCGCCCGGTTGACGCCGTGGGAGCGCAGTATGTCGGCGAGGACGGCGATCGTGTCGTAGCCCTCGAAGGCGACAAAGGAAGGTGCTTGGGCCAGCCGTTCGCGCACGGCCTTCTCGACGCGGGTGCCGAGGGGGGTGAGGTGTTCGGGCAGGTAGCGCAGGAACGGGATCGCGGCGCCGTCGTCGCCCAGCAGCGTCGCCCATTGGGTGAACTCCGGCTGCCCGGCCGGAGCCCCGATCATGACGTCGGCGAGGCGCTTGTCCGAGCGGACGGACCTGACGATCGGCACGGCCGGTTCCGGGTGGCCGACCAGGAGGAGGAGAGCGCTCGCCCGACTGTCGACGAGGGCGTCGCAAACGGCCGTTGGGGTGAGCGTACGCATGTCGAGTTCGATGACGGTGCCGCCGCGTGGCGTGAGGTGGTCGCGCAGGATGCGGGTTCCGGACGCCCAGTAGACGCTCGGCTGGGCTGCTACGGCGATGCGGCTGTGGCCGGCACCGAGGAGGAAGTCCGCGTAGATCCGCCAGCCGTGGGACTGCGCCGGGCACAGCCGCGCGACCCAATGCGTCGGCTCGTCGGTGAGTGCGTCGAGAACCGCCGACGAGCAGAGGAACGGCAGGCCCAGAGCTTCGGCCCTGGCGGCAGCCGCGCGGGCGACGACGCTGTGGTACTCCCCTGCCAGGGCGGCCACACCCAGGTGAGCCAGTTCATCCACGGCCGCCGCTGCCCGATCCGGATCGGCCGCGGTATCCCGGACCACCAACTCCAGGGGCTTTCCGGCGATCCCGCCGGTTTCATTGACGTCGCGAACGGCCAACTCGAGTCCGGCGAGCAGGTGCTGGCCTGCCTCGGTCCAGCCGGGGCGGGTGAGCGGGACGAGAGCGCCGATCCGCACGGATGGTCCGTCGGCCGGGCCCGCTGCGGGTGGCGAGGGCGGCGTGCTCATGCGCGGGCGCCTTCCGTGCGGCGGTTCGCGTGCGGTGTGCCCGGATCGCGGAAGGGCGAGGCCCGGTGGTATGCGTTCGTCTCGTCTCGCCGTCGCGGGCGCGCTGTGGTGATCATGCCAGTCATTGCAACCACAGTCGTCGTCGACGGGCAACCGGTTATGTGTTCGCCGAGGGTTGGAGGTCACGGCGTGGCTGTGGGGCGGGCGGCCCCTCGGCAGTCGTGTCGGCGCGGTGGGCGAGGAGGAGGTGTGTGTGATGACACGGCCAGGGCACGGGCTGTCGACCGGCACCATGCCGGTCCGCCTTTTTGAGCGGCCGGAGCAGTGGTCGGCTTCGGCATGGGGTTCACATCGTCGTGCGAGGTGTCGTGTCCAGTCCCCCGGGGGCCTGCGTGTGGGTTGCAGGCCCGCCCAAGATGGTGTTTCGGGCGGGCCTGTCGACGGCGGTCCGGCCGGGTGCAAGTGGCCGTGGCGGTCCGGCCGGACGGGGCCGGATCTGGCGCTGCCGCACTGCCCGGGTCAGAGGCTGCGGGCGGTGATGTCGCCGTGGGAGGTGGTGGCGCGGATGTCGAGTTCGGCGGCGCCGTCGTTCTTCAGGGCGTTGCTGACACGACCGTAGCCGGTACCGGCGTCCAGAGCGGCCGAGACGCCGGCCGCGGCACCGACGGTGATGTCGCCGGTCTGGGTGCTCAGCTCGAGCTTGCCGCGCACGGCCTCGGTGATCCGGATGTCACCACGCTGGGTACTGATCTGCGCGGGGCCGGTGAGGCGGCCGATCTCGACGTCGCCGTCGGTCGCGGTGAGCCGGACACTCGCGGCCTCGTCGATCTTGATGTGGCGGTAGGCGCCCTCGAAGGCGATGTCGCCGAGCCGGCCCACGCCGCGCAGTTCGGCACCAGCGGTGCGGGCCTCGATACGGGAGCCGGCAGGCACCTGGAGGGTGATCTCCACGGATCCGGAGGGGCCCAGGAGCTGGTTACCAGGGGCAGGGGCGTGGATGCGCAAGACGCCGTCGGTGCAAGTGGCTTCCATCTGCTCGGCAATCTTGACGTCGCGGCTCTTGGAGGGGTCGGCGGGCAGGACCTCGACGACGGTGTCGGCGCGGTCGGCGCCGATGACCTGGATACGTCCGGCGGGGATGTTCAGGACGGCGGAGATCGGGGCGGGGGTGTCGAACTTCTGCATGGTGTTCTCCTGCGCTCAATCGCGGTTTCTGACATCGGAAACGCTACGTTGCTTTCCATTGAGCGGCAACGCGCTCGTTGCATGAAATCAACATCCGCGCAGGTAGATAGCGAGTAAATGTTGCAACGGCCCTGAATGTAACGCAACGACGACGGCTACTGTCATTGCAATGAGAAGAAAGTGAACGCTATAGTGGACGGGTCACCACCACGAGGAACCATCAGGGAGACCGCGATGCCCGGAGGCAGGCTCACCCAGTCCGAACGTCGGCAGATCGCACTGGGGCTGGCCGACAACCTCCCCTACGCCGAGATCGCCCGGCGCCTGGAGCGTCCGACCTCCACCGTCACCCGCGAAGTGATGCGCAACGGCGGCCCCACCAACTACCGCGCCGACCTCGCCCACCGCGCCACCGAACAGCGCGCCCGTCGCCGCAAAGCCACAACCCCCCAAGGACCACCGTCACTCCCCCAGCCGCACGGACGCGACGCCAAGGCAGTGCACGAGTACGAGGAAGCGTTCACCACGGTCATGGTGGCCTCGGGCATGCCCACCATGATGGCCCGGGTGATGGCCTGCCTCACCCTCACCGACACCGGCAGCCTCACCGCGGCCCAACTCGCCCAGCACCTCACCGTCAGCCCGGCATCCGTCTCCAAAGCCATCGCGTTTCTCGAGAGCCAGGGCATGGTCCGCCGGGAACAGGGCGAAAACCGCCGCGAGCGCTACACCGTCGACGACGACGTCTGGTACCAGTCGATGATCACCAGCGCCAAGGCCATCACCCACCTCGTCACCACCGCACGCCAGGGCGTCCACGTCCTCGTCCCAGGCACGCCCGCCGCCAACCGCCTGGAAAACATCGCCCGTTTCCTCGACTACGTATCAGAAAGCACCACCCGCGCCGCCGAACAAGCCCGCCAACTCCTCCACACCACAGCCCAAACGCCCCCCACCAACACCGCCTCCTCCCACCCGGATCACTGACACACACCCCGCCAAGACGAAGCGGCGCAGACAGCCGCGCCACACCCCGCCGCGGGACACCTTCATCCGGGGCGACGGGCTGGCCTGTCGGTCGGCCGCAGGCGGAAGGGCAACGGCGTCCCGCCAGAATTCCCGGCCCCGGGCCGGCCACCACCCCCTCTAGGCGCCGGACGCCTCGGCCTTCTCTTCCGGATCACATCCACAGGCCCGCGATAGGTTGCCAACCATGACCCAACCCGGACTCGCCGCCTGGCCACCCGCCCCGATAAGGACGCAACGGCTCGTGCTCCGCCAGTCCGAGGCCCGCGACCGAGCGGCGTTCATCGACCTGTTCGCATCGCCGGACGTGGGCACTTTCCTCGGTGGCCCCCGACCACTGGACGAGCTCCAACGAACCGTGCCTGCGGTGCCCGGGCGACGCCCCGGCCTCTTCGTGATCGACCTCGACGGAACGATGATCGGCATGATCACGCTCGACCGGCGCGACGCAGAACGCCCCGGTCGCATCCGCCCCGACGCCGGGGAAACCGAACTCGGCTACATGCTCCTGCCGCAGTCCTGGGGACGCGGATACGCCACCGAGGCATGCACAGCAGCACTCACCTGGTTCGCCGACGCCCATCCCAACGAGCCCGTCGTCCTCAGCACCCAGACCGCCAACCACCGCTCCATACGCCTCGCGACAAAGCTGGGGTTCACCGAGGTAGAGCGGTTCGAAGAGTACGGCGCCGAGCAGTGGTTCGGCGTCCGGCCCACCAACACGCCTGCCCCTTGAGCCGACCGCTCCTCAGGGCCTGGGCGAGTGCACTCACGGCGCCCTGCCGCCCTCCAGCATCCGCTCAATGCGATCGAAGCGCTCGTGCACCGTGTGGGCCACCTCCGCGTACGCCTGCTCCACCGCCTGCTCTGCATGCTGCATTCGGCGGTGTCGGCGCTCCTCGTCCCGTCCCACGAACCAAGTCGCCAGCGCCGCGGTGACCAGACCGTAAGCCGTGATCCCCACAACCATCACCACCACGGCGACCAGCCGCCCCCACAACGTCACCGGATAGAAGTCGCCATACCCCACCGTCGTCGCAGTCTCCACCGACCACCACAACGCACGCGGATACGAAGTCAGCCGCGCCCCGGGCGCCCCCCGCTCCGCAGACACCACCAGGCTCGAACCCACCAGGATCACAACCGCGAGGACGAGCGTCGCGACTCCCGCCGCCTTCACATGCAGCGAGCGCCCCTGACGGCCCAACAGCAGCTCGACCAATCGGGCAAGGAAACCGGCAGACATACCCCGCATCCTGCTCCACACCCAAAACGGCCTCACGAAAACGCGCCGCATGGGAAAGAACCCCGACCCGAACAGCCGCTCCCGCACCACGCACAGAGGGCCCCAGCTCGATGCTCCAACTCAAGGGCGAGGCCACCACCCGTTGCAGCGCCTGCCCCCCGGCCGCCGACTCGGCGAACAACAACCCAGGGAGCCCACGCCGGATCGCCCTCTTCCCGCCCACAGCACAGCAGTTGAGCGTGCACAGGGTGCCCAGATCCGTGACGTAGCCACGTTCCTGGCCCGTCCGGCGCAGCCATGTGTCGACGTGACCCCCGACCGGGCGAAGGCCGGCAGGTCGGTCAAGCCTGCCGGCCCGGTGGTCGGGGCGAAAGGGTCGTCTAGGGCCTGTCGGTTCCGAGGGCGTTGCGCAGGAACAGCGTGGCCTGGTCGATGGCTCCACGGGCGGCTTCGGACTGACTGAGCGAGTTGAGCATCATGAAGTCGTGGACCGTGCCGTCGTAGCGCACCGTCGTCACCGGAACTTCGGCGGCTCGCAGCTTGGCGGCGTACGCCTCACCTTCGTCGCGCAGCACGTCGGCCTCGTCGACGATCAACAGGGCGGGCGGCAGGCCGGTGAGCTGCTCGGCGGTGGCCTGGTTGGGAGACGCGGTGATCTCCGCGCGCTGGTTCGGGTCGGTCGTGTAGGCGTCCCAGAACCACTCCATCAGCTTGCGGCTCAGGTAGTAGCCCGTGGCGAACTGGTCGTAGGAGCCGGTGTTCATGGCCGCGTCCGTGACCGGGTAGTACATCGACTGCTGCAGGAAGTTGACGTCACCGCGTTCCTTGGCCATGAGGGAGAGCGCAGCGGTCATGTTCCCGCCGACCGATTCCCCGGCCACCACCAGGCGCTCCGCATCAAGCCCCTTGGACGCCCCCTCGCGGACGATCCATTGCGCGGTCGCGTAACCCTGCTCGATGGCCACGGGATAGTGAGCCTCGGGTGATGGCGTGTACTCAACGAAAACCACTGCCGCACGCGCGCCGACCGCCAGCTCCCGCACCAGACGGTCGTGGGTGCCGGCGTTGCCCAGCACCCAGCCACCGCCGTGCATGTACAACACGACGGGCAGCATTCCGGTGGCACCCTGCGGTTTGACGATGCGTACCCGCACATCACCGACCGTGGCCGGTACGGTGACCCACTCCTCGTCGACCGGCAGCTTGTCGACCGGCGCGGCCTGGAGGTCGTCGAGGACCTTGCGCGCCGCGGGCGGATCCAGCTCGTACAGGAACGGATGGTGCGAGGTGGCTTCGGCGAGCTCCTGTGCCTCGGGCTCAAGAACGATTGAGGCCTTCTGAGCAGCCATGGGAATACTCCCTGGGAGGTCGGAGAAACGCTTGGTGACGAGCGCACCGCGTTCAAGGGCGTGACAGTGCGCTCAGGGGCGGCCGCCGGAACATGCCACCCCGGCTCAAAGCACCTAATGGGCTAATTCCAGAATAATCACGCATCTTCCGTCGCTGCATTCCAAGAAACCGGCGTCCGCCGCCTCGCTCCCTGTGCGCGCGGCTACCCCGCCGGCCTCAATGAATCAGGTCCGGCAGCGGCATGGTGTCGAGGAAGAGCAGCCGCTCGGTGGTGGTGGCCGTGTTGTCGTCGGACAGCGTGACGAGGGGCTGGAACTCCTCGACGGTCAGGCGCCAGGCGTCGGGGTGGAAGCCCTCAGCGGCCGGCAGGGGGACCGAACCGGTCCAGGTGGTGGGGCCGGTGCCGTTCGGAGCCGCGGTGAGGGCGATCGGTGCTGTGCCGTGCGCCGGGGCGCGCCAGCCGGACGCGCCCGGGACCGACGGGTCGTGCGCCTCCGCGGTGACCAGCATCCGTGTGGGGTGCGGGCCCGTGTAGCTCGCGCGCTGGGTGAAACCGGTGACCTCCACCGTGCAGCGGTCATCGGCAGTGCGGCGGGCGCGGACGGTGCGGTCGGGCAGCAGCGGGGTGAAGTCCAGGACGGCGGGTGCGGAGAGCTGCAGTTCCGTCGGGGCGTACGGCTGGTACCGGGCCAGGCCGAGGCGAAGGAGTGGGGCGGTGACGGCTCCCGGGGCGAGGGTGATGTCCGCGTACCAGCGGTCGCGTTCGGCGTCGAAGTGAACCGGGAAGGTGACCGCCCTGATGATCGCGCCCGGCTCACCGGGCAGTTGCAGATTCTGGACCGGGACGCCGCCGACGAAAGCGTCGGGCGTCAAGTGAGACGGCAGGGTCCCGGCGGAGCGGTGGACGGGGTCCTCGCCGAGCCGGCTGAGCACGCGGTCGGCCAGCGTGGTGGGGGTGGACCCGTCGCCCGACTCCAGGAGAACCGCGAGGAGTTCGCCGGCTCCGGACACGTACCAGGGGCGTTCCAGCGCAACGCGCAGGGTGTTGCCCGCGCGGTGGCTGACGGTCCACGGACCGTCCTGCGCACGGCTCCAGGCGAACACAGGCAGCGCCGGGTGCGGGCGCGGCGCCGGAGGCGGAGCGCTCGCGTGAACGTGGCGGACGGCAGGTGCAGGGCTGGTTCGGGTCACCGGGCGGGCGAGCCAGGCGATGCGGACCGGGGCGCCCTCGGCGATGCCGGACGGGTCCGTGCGCACCACGGTCCCGGCCTCCGTGTCGACGGTGAAGTCACGGCCTTCGGCGTACTCGCCGCTCCCGTCCGGCGCGGTGACCCGTACGGAGCCCGGGACCATGCCGTCCGCGGCGAGCACGCGTGGTGTGCCGGCCGCCAGCGGTGCGGTGAGGTGCTGGGTGAAGTGGGCGCTGAAGCGTGTGGTGGCGGTGGCACGGTAGGAGACCTCGTGGTGGCGGGTGTCGCCGAACTCGTGCAGGCCGTCCAGGGGCAGGGTGTCTCCGGGGACGGTGCTGTCGACGGCGGCGGTGAACGCGGTCGCGGCGACCTCGGTGGTGGAGGGGGGTGGCGTGCCCGGGCCGCCGTCGACCGGGTCGGTCCAGGTGGCGGTCACGTCGATCTGGCCGGTGCCCGCCCGGTCGAGGAGCAGGTAGTCCTTGCAGCGTGCCGAGGTGCTGTTGGCTCCGCGTTGGACGTCGAAGTTCCGGAAGGAGGGTTCGATGAGGGGGCGGCGGACGGCGTGGACGAGGGTGATCTCCTGGTAGGGGGTGATCATCCAGTGGCGTCCGCCGGTCACCAGTACCTGGTACTTCTCCTTGTCCACCCCTTCGTGACGTTCGATCAGGGACCAGATGCCCAGACCCGTGAGGTCGGGGTCGTCGATGTAGGCGCTCAACCGCACGGTGGCCACGGCAGCCTTCGGCAGGGCGACGTGGACGACGTGCTGGGCCGGGTCGTAGGAGGAGGCGGGTGTCGGGCCTTCGGTGAGGACCAGGCGGACCGGCCGCAGATCGCACCAGGGTGCGCCGGGTTGCGGTGTGAAGGGCACCTTGAGCGGGGTGGCGCGGCCCGGCAGACCGTCCAGGACGACGCCTCGGCACAGTGGGTCGGGCAGGTACGGAAGAGTGAGCCGGTCGGTGTCGTAGTAGTGGCAGCCCGGCCTGCCGGGGTCGGGTTTCGCCACCGGGTGGTCGGCGAGCCTGAGCCCCTCACGGGCCGTGATGAGGTCCCAGGCGGCGGGGTCGAGGCGGCCGTCGGGCAGGTCGAAGCATCCGTGCTGCTCGGCCAGGAGTTGGGTGCCGGCCGGGGGCACGATGTGCCTCTCGGCAGTCGCGGCGGCCGGCCGGTCGTAGTCGGAGCGGATCACCAGACGCCCGTCGTCCTCGTCGTCGGGCAGCGGGGTACGGGCCGCGAGAAGAGGGTGCCCTACCGGTTCCCAGCGCAGCAGCTTCACCGGTTCGGTGACGGTGGGGCCGTGCGCGGCGGCGGGTTCGGCCACGAACGGTGCCGAGGTGCCGCCGAGGTCGGCGCACCGCATCCGGAACCGGTAGGCGCGCCCGAACCGCAGTGCGGGCAGGGAGCCGCGCGGCACCTTGTAGCGGGTGTCGAGCAGGGTGCCTGGGGTGCCGGCCGGGTCGTTGCTGACCTGGTCGTCCGGGTCGAGGGCGGCACCCGGCCGGGGTAGCGCCAGGCTCCAGCCGTACCACTGGAACAGGGTCTCCTGCAGATACAGGTCGGGGGAGGACTCGTCGGCGGCGGTGGTCGGCGCGGTGATCAGCACGCTCTCCTCGCGCGGGATACGGACGGTGGCGCCGGTCGCGGGGAGGACGGCCTGCCCGGTCCGTTGGTGCAGCGGGTACCAGCGGCCCGCTCGTTCGTCGAGGACGTCGACCCGGTAGCCGCGGACCAGGTCCTCGGCCTCCAGCGTCACCGGCGCCCCGGCCTCGGCGTCCTGGTAGAGCCCTTGGGCGCGGCGCATGGTGGTGACGAGAGAGGCGGCCCGCCCGCGGGCGGCCAGGGCGAAGCCGGCCGAGCGCAGCGAGGGCAGGGCATGCCGGTCCGGTGTGGAAGGTGTGCGGTGTTCGGCGGCGTGCTGGATATTGGCCAGCAGGTCCAGGGTCTTCACGGCGGCACCGTCCTGGTCGACCTGGAGCACGGTGAAGTCCTCACCCCCGACGACCAGTTGACCGTCCCGGTGTATCTGTTCACGGGACCGTGCGACGAGCCCGTACTCGGCGGAGACCTCGCAGATGGTGCCGGGCAGCACGTCCCGGCTGTCGGGCAGGTCCGGTTGCCAGGCAGGCCTCAGGGAAAGTTCCGTCAGCGGCGGCAGCGCGGCCACAGCGTGCCTCGGTACGTCCAGGTCGACGACCAGGCCGGTCATGCGCAGCAGCGTGGGGTGGTCGGCGAGCATCGCCACGAGGGCGTGGAAGTCGTACGAGGGCGGCTCGAGGTCGACGAGTGTCGCGCCGCGCGGCTGGAGGAAGCGGCGGACCTGGTACAGGTTCTCGCCCGGGCCGGTCAGGCCCGGCGGGATGGCCTGATGCTGCTCCAGAAGGCCTTCGACGGCCTCGGCCGCGTGCCGCAGGCCCGCATCCGGGTCGTAGCCGACGGGACCGAAGAGTTCCGGGCCGGTGAGTTCATCGTCGGGCGGGTACGTGGTCGGCCAGTCGACGGCGATCTGCCGGTAGCGGTCCAGGAGGAAGGAGGTCACTTCGGCGGCCGGGTAGGAGCGGACGCGGCGCTCGGGCAGATCGGAGAAGGACTCCGGGCGGACCCGGGTGGCGCCGGTGAACAGGGCGCTCCACACGGCGGGGTCGGGGCGGGAGACCACCCTCGAGGCCAGCGGGGTGCCGTCGGCCAACAGGTCGAAGGAGATTCGACGCAGGGTCGTGGGCCAGTTCAGAAAGTCCCGGTAGAGGTCGAGGTTCGGGGTCTCGGCCGGGTCGTCGCAGCGCAGCCGCGGCGCGATGTGCACGGACAGGCGCAGGGGACGGCGGCTCGCTGCGGCGGGGGCCGGAGGCAGTACGGTCCAGACGATGCGCTGGCTCAGCACGGGAATCACGCTCCGATCGGGGCGAAGGCCGACAGGTATTCGTGCCAGAGCTGCCGCGTGGGCAGTTGGTCCAGGAAGGAGGGATCGGCGGCGTCGCCGCTGATCTTCCGCTCGACGGAGGCCTCCACGGAGACGCTGAAGAACAGCACGGAAACGGTCAGCGCGACCCTGGCCTGACCCACGAGCTTTCCGTTGCCTCCGGACACGGCGCGGTAGCTCAGCCCGAGGTACAGCTCCAGGGAGATGTCGACGATCCGCAGGATGGAGAGCCGGCCGCGGGCCCTGAGGTACGCGGTCAGTTCGATGTGCTGCCGGTTGTCGACGGGGCTGCGCTCCAGCCGGAAGTAGATCCCGGCCATCACCTCGACGCTGCCGGTGGCGACGGCGGCGATGGAGAACTCCGCGTGGTAGCCGAACTCCAGGGCCACTTCGAGGAGTTCGAGTCCGGCCGGGCTCAGGGTGATGCCGAAGAATCCGCCGCCACCCCAGGCGAACACGGCGATGGTGAACGGGCTCTGCCGCTCGCTCAGCGAGAACCCGAACCGCATCGGGCTCAGCCCGCCGCCGCTCAGCGCGCTGTAGGGCAGGCGTGCCCAGGCGTCCAGCCGGAGGTTCTTCAGGAGCAGTGCCCCGAACTCCAGCGGTGGCAACCCGAGGGTGAGGCCCACTTCGAGGAACTGCGTGCCCGGCACGGCACGGAACTTCCACGACGGGGAGGTCTGCTTGCGGGGGTCGGCGAGGAGTGACTGCCCCGCGCCGCCGCCTGTGAAGGTGTCGGCGAGCTTCTGCACGAACCTCAGGGGGCCGTCGAAGCGGACGTCGGCCACCGCCACGTCCACCTCGGGTTTGCGCCGGGATCCGGCCGTGAACGACAGCCGCGAGAAGTCGATCTCGACGAAACGGTACTTCTTGCCGAGCAGCCGCACCGTGAGGGCCGGTGTGTTGTCGAAGTACGGTCCGGAGCCGGGAAACGGGATCGGGGGAGTCTTGCCGGGGGCCGCCCACAGTTTCTGGTTGAGGATCAGCACCCGGCAGAGGAACTCGTCGGGTATCGGGCCGCGTCGCACGTCCGAGTGGGCCAGGCCCAGTTCGATGCGGGCGTAGGTGTTCGGGTGGAACTCGATCAGACCCGCGATGTCGCCGGTGAGCTTCGGCTCGTAGACCATCTTCAGTGCGAACCGCTCGTCCTCCAGCGGGTTGGTGCCGTCGTTCTGCGGCCTTGTCCCCGCGGTGTGCCCGGTGAGAGGCGCGCGTGTGGCCCGTAGGTACAGGGCGCCTACCGGCGGCTCGTCCCCTTCCGGCACCGGTACGGGCAGGACCAGATCGGACAGCGGCACCACCCCGAACAGGCGGGGTGTGGCGGGCGCGTCCTCGAGCACCTTGCGCATGTCGATGAATCCGTCGGCGAGGGTGTCCAGGAGACCGCCGACCGGGCCGAGCCGCCGGGACAGGCCGGTGACGTTCATGCCGGGGTCCATCAGGCCCGCCCGGTCTCCGGGCAGCGCGAACGGCACGGGCTCGTCCATCGCGAGGATCACCTCGCCGGTGTTGCCCGGCCTGAACCCGCCGTCTAGATAGCGCTTGTACCAGGTCGCACCGACTGGTTCGGTGGACTGACCGGACAGTGTCTCCAGATCGGTGAGCCGCACTTCGGCCCGCTCCATCGCCGGGTAGCAGCTCGGCTGCCCGTGGCTTGCTAGGACGCCCGGGCTCACCGTGCCGTCGGGCGCGTCCATCGCGAGGACGAGCGCATGGGTCTCCGCCCCGCTGTCGCCGGGTGCACGGTGCGGCGCGAAAGCCAGGAAGTGCCCAGGAAGGAGTACCCGGCGCAACGTGTCGGTGGTCGCGAGCCGATTGTAGGCGTCCCTGATCAGGGCCATCGGTTTGCCGGGGCCGTCACTGTGCGCGAGGTCGCCGCGGACGAACAGGGCCGGACACTGTAGATCGACTCGCTCACCGGATTGGTCCTCGGCGGTGTAGGAGAACAGGACCCGGGAGCCGTGCGACGTCGGGACGAACGCGCCTGTGTCGAGCATCCGCACGGACGACTGGGAGGGGTCGTCGAGGTCGGCGGCGACCCGGGTGTTGAGCACGATCCGCCGGAACGGGAAGCGGCGGCCCTGGTGCGGCTGCCCCAACGCCGGATACGTCCGCTCCGGCTCGCTCACCGTCAGCAGCATCCGGACGCGGAGAAAGGCGGTGGGTGAGTCGTCGACCGGCCGCACGATCCGTTCCGTGACCTCGGTGAGCGTCACAGGGTGGCCGAACGGCAGAAGATAGCCGCGCTCGGTCACCCGCGCGTACTGGTCGCGCCCCAGCGCGACCCGGTTGTCCCAGCCGGTCATCGTCAGGTGGGACAGGTCGGGCGGTGGCGTCCAGTCACCGTGGGCGGACAGCCAGGCGCCGAGGCTGCTCAGCCGCAGCCGCTCCAGCTTCACGGGTTCCGGGAGAGGCTCCGGAAGCGTGAAGTCCGACGTCAACTGCACCAGTTGGCGCCGTTGCCGGGAATCGAGCGGCGGGCCCGCCGAGGGGTGAGCCTCCGGATCAGGGTCGGTGTTCCACAGGGCACGCGCCGTGTCGGCCTCGCACTCGGTATGCCACAGCTCGGTACGGCCGTCCCGTGTGACGGGTCCCGCCGCATGCCGGAACCGGCTGCCCGCGGGAGGGCTGAGCAGTAGTCGCCAGGGCAGTTCGATCGCGGTCTGGTCGCCGGTCGGCTCGGTTGGTGGCGACGCCGGCGAGGGCCGCTCCCCCGGTGGGCGCGCGCCCGGCGCGACCGACAGTGCCAGCGCGCTCCAGCGCAGCAGCGCCTCTTCGGTGAACGGCACCGGCTCGGCCGCCTCGGGCACCGCGAACGCCAGTCGGCTCGGCCCGGCCACCCATGTGCGGACGGGCACCTCAGGCACCGCGTTGTCGTCCCCGCTCGTCGACTTCTCCGCGAGGTGCTGGGTGGGGAAGTGCACCACCAGGTGAGCGGGTCCCGGCGCGCTGCGCCGCAGCACCGGCGCACCCGCTTCAGAGGTGTCCACCGTCAGATTGCGCAGCTCGAATTCGAGCCTGAGCTGATCCTCTCGCCTGCGCAGCACGAAACGCTGCCACACCGGCCCGTCCGCCGTTCCGGTACCCCGTCGGGTCATCGCACCTCAGCCCTCCTGCCCTGGGCCGCGGCTGCTCACCGACACGGGTGTGCCGGGCCGGCCGCGGCTCGAAGACGCCGAACCTATGTCCGGGGACGGTCGGGCACATCGGGTGGTCCACCGGGAAGAACCCCTGGGCCGTCCCTGGGCCATGCCGCCCCGCGCGGCGTCCGCGCCACGGGATGCGCCCTGGAGCGGCGCCGTCTCGGGCCCCGGGGCTGTCGATCCCAGGGTTGTCCCCGGCTTCGCCACTGGGGCGGCGGGTGCCGGCGCTCTTTAGAGTCCGGTGGCGTACGGCGGCTCGGGCGCCCGTCCACGGGCCATCCGCGCGAAGACACCGGAGGCGGCATGGGACCGAACGACGTGGAAGTGGTGAGGGTGTTCACGCGCGGGCCGAAAGGCACCGTCGCCGATGTGACGTTGCCGGCCGACAGCCCCTTCGAAGTGGTTCTGGACGCCGAGTGCGGCACGGCCCTGTTCGGGACCGGCGGCCGGTACCGGGCGGAGATCGTCGTCCACGACATCTCCGCCAACGACAACATCCCGTCCCGGGCGGTGGCAGCGACGACCGGTTCGTTCCGCGACGCCGCCTGGCCGCGCGAGGACCGGCGGTTCGTGTACCAGGTGGACCCGGCCTCGCTGCGGGGTCGCGGCGGCCATCTCTGCCAGGTGCACGCCTATCTGCTGGTCGGCATGCGGGCCTACGACGTCGCTCACGCCGTCAGCCCGGTCTTCGTGATCGAACCATGAGGCGCTCACGGTCTCAGCTTGCCCTTATGGTCTGACCTGGTCACGCCCGGCGAGGGTCACCGACGAACGAGAGGCGCTGCGAGGTTCAGAGCGCCGCTTCCTCGCCGAGCCGGGCGCGGTGTTCGGTCAGTTCGGCGGAGAAGCCGCGGACCAGCGCGGCCAGTCCGGCCTCGAAGGCCAGTTCACGTTGTTCAGGCCCTGAAGGGAGCAACGGTTCCAGGCCGGAGGGCGGTTCGTTGCCCTCCGCGGTGGCGGCGTCGTGGTCTTTCGGTGGCCCCGGGGCCAGGACCGAACCGATGACGAAGTACTCGACGGCCCACACCAACGGCAGCAGGCGGTCCTCCGGCCATCCGGCGCCCCGCAGCCGGGCGAACGCAGCGGCGTACGCGCCCAGCGCCGCCGGTGACCGAATGGTTCGGGTGGCGAGGAGGGGGAGGGCCCGGGGGTGGGCGGCGAAGGCGTCGCGATAGGAACGGGCCCAGGCTTCCAGCATGGCCGTCCAGGAGCCGATGGCGAAGTCCAGCCGCATCTCGGCCACGATCAGTTCGCGTATGCCTTCGACAAGGTCGTCGCGCCCAGTGATGTAGCTGTAGAGCGAGGGTCCTTTGACTCCGAGTGCGGTGGCGACCCGGTTGACCGAGAGGGCCTCGGCTCCGTGCTCGTCCACCAGGTCGAGGCCGGCGCGGATGATGGTTTCGCGGTCCAGCAGCCGACGCGGCGGCCTGCCCATCGGGCGTCCTCCTCTTTGACTTGTCCTGCGGTCCAGCGACTTGCTCGTCCATGCCGCTTCGGCTGCGGCTCGCGAGCCCTGCCGCGACGTTCTCGCCCTCCTGCCCCTTGGCGGACAGGTGCTCTCAGAGTAGTCTCCCGACCCTTAAAACTACGAACTCTAGTTTTACGGAGGAGGGCGCATGGACTACGCGGAGTACCGGGCCCACGACGCGGTCGGGCTGGCCAACCTGGTCGCGACAGGACAGGCGACGGCGGCCGAACTGCTGGAGAGCGCCATCGCGCGGGCCGAGGCCGTGAACCCGGCTCTGAACGCGATCGTCACCTCGATGCACGAGGCGGCGCGCCGGCAAGCCACGCGGACGCTGTCGGGCCCTTTCGCCGGAGTGCCCTTCCTCATCAAGGACCTGCTGCAGGACTACGCCGGGCTGCCGACCGGCAGCGGAAACCGGGCGCTTCGCTCCCTGCCCGCCGCCGAGCACGCCGAAGTGGTGCGCCGCTGGCTGGACGCCGGACTCGTGATCTTCGGCAAGACCAACACGCCGGAGTTCGGTGCCAAGGGCATCACCGAGCCCGAGGCCGGCGGTCCCACACGTAATCCCTGGGACCGCTCCCGTACCCCGGGCGGTTCCTCGGGAGGCTCGGCGGCCGCGGTCGCCGCCGGCATCGTCCCGGCCGCGGGCGCCAACGACGGCGGCGGCTCCATCCGCATTCCGGCGGCCTGCTGCGGACTGCTCGGCCTCAAGCCGGGCCGCGGCATCGTCCCCGCCGGCCCGCAAGCCGCCGAATACCTGCACGGAGCGGCGGTCGACGGGGTCGTCTCACGCAGCGTGCGGGACACGGCGGCGCTGCTCGACGTGCTCACCGCCGCCCCCGATCCCGGGGGACCGTATCCTGCCCCGGCCAGGCCCGAAGCCGGTTACGCGGAGCTGGCCCGGCAGGCACCGCGGCGCCTGCGGATCGGCTTCGCCACCGACTCCCCTCTTGGCACTCCCGTATCGCCGCACGCCGTGGCCGCCGTCGAAGAGACCGCCAAACTCCTCGAAGAGCTCGGCCATACGGTCGAACCCGCCCGCACCGGTATCGACGAGCGCCAACTCGCCTTCGACTTCCTGGCCATGTGGTCCGCCTCGCTCGCCACCACCATCGACGAGGTCCGAGCCGCGACCGGGGCCAGGCGCTCCGACTTCGAACTCGACACCCACCTGGTCGCCGCCGCCGGCCGCATCCAGCGTGCGAGCGACTACATCACCACGCACAACCGCTGGAACACCTACAACCGCCAACTCGCCTCCTTCCACCAGGACTACGACCTGCTGCTCACCCCCACCCTGGCCCGCCCGCCGATCCGTATCGGAGAGCTCGACACCCCGCCCCTGCTGCGCGTGCTCGGCCGCGTGTCCCTCTCCCTCGGACTGGCCGGGCGACTGAGCACTACCAAGCAGTGGAAGGAGGCCGTCATCGCCAACCTCGAACCGGTGCCCTTCACCCAGCTCGCGAACATCACCGGGCGCCCCGCGATCAGCGTGCCCACCTACCGCACCCCCGAGGGCCTGCCGCTCGGCGTCCAGTTCGTCGGCCCGCTCGGCAGCGAGCCACTGCTGCTGTCACTGGCCGCGCAACTCGAAGACGCACATCCCTGGGCACATCTGGAACCGCCGCTCGACGACGACCGGTAACCCGCCCCGTGTCCGGGGCCGATGGGATGCGACTCGGACCGTAGCTGGGGCCCGTCGCGTTCTCGGCCGCGCTGTCCCTGGCGCCGGGGTCAGCGCGCGATGACGCGGTTCAGCCAGGAAAGAAAAAGCTCAGGAGTGTTCTCCGAGTGCGGTGACGAGGCCGACCCGGGAGGCCAGGCCCAGCTTGGCGTAGACATGTCCCAAGTGGTACTCGATGGTCTTGACGCTCAAGGTCAGTTCCCGGGCGATCTGCCGGTTGCTCAGGCCCTGTGCCGCGAGCTGGGCGACGGTGAGTTCCTGCGGGGTGAGCATGGTGCGGTCCGGTCCGCCGGGGCGGGCCGAGGCGCGTCCGCACGCGGCCAGTTCCAGCCTGCACTGCTCCTGATAGGGCTCGGCACCGAGCCGGGCGAACAGGTCCCAGGCGGCGTCGAGTTGGGTGGCCGCCGCGCTCTTGTGGGCGGCGCGGCGAAGGAACGCTCCGTAGGCGAGGTGCGCCAGCGCCCCTTCCCAGCAGTGCGGTTCAGCCGCGCACAGCCGCAGGCTCAGACGGAAGGCCCGGTCGGCGCGTTCGGGCTCGGACCGGGCGGCCGCCAGCAGGCCGCGGCAGCGGGCGGCGGCGGCCTGGTCGGGGCAGCGGCCGCGCGCCGCGGCCAGCTCCTCGTACGGGCCGAGCACCGCTTCGGCCTCGGCGGTACGGCCGACACGGACGAGCGCTTCGATCAGGAGCTGACGCCAGGGGAAGACGCCGGGCTCGTCGACGGCTGCCCGGCGTCGGACGGGTTTGCCGGCCAGTGGGAGCAGCGCCTCGATCACGCCCGAGTGGTCGCCCTGCGCGGCCTTGAGCTGGGCGAGTGCGGTGCGCGCGTAGCCCGCGTCGCTGGCGTCCGTGAGGCGCTCGGCTTGCCGCAGGGCGGTCCGTACGTGAGCCGCGGCGGTCTCGAAGTCGCCCCGGCCCGCCAGCGGGGCGGCCGCGACGGCATGCGCCATCGCCAGCATGGAGCGGTGGTCGGTGTCCTCGGCCAGCGAGACCGCCCGGGCGCTGTCGGCGACGGCGTCGTTCCAGCGCCCCGCGCGGTACGCGGTGTCGGCCAGGTAGCACAACGCGGGTGCGACCAGGCTCCGTACGCCGTGCGCGCGGTGGGCGACGACGGCGTCCTGAAGGTCACGGCGCGCCGCGTCGTACTCCCCGTTCCACATCCGCAGCGCACCGCGGGCGAACAGTCCGTCCAGTTCCTCGGGCCGGGTGTACGGGCCGTGCGCGGGCAGGCCGGAGACGACGTCGGCGGCCTCCTTCGGGCTGCCGCTGAGGGCGAGTCCGAGGGTGAGTTCGTCGCGCAGCAGGGAGACGCGCCCGCCGGGACCGGCATCAAGGCCGCGACGGGCCCAGGCGACCGCCTCGGCCGCGTCGCTCTGGATGAGGCCGAGCCACGCCATCCGTTCGCAGATGTGGCGTACGGTGTCCGGCTCCGTGCCGGTGCGGTGCCCGCGCCAGGCCTCAACGAGTTCGTCGCGGGCTTCCTCCTGACGCCCTGATTCGAGTGCGAGATGCCCGAGGACGTAGTGCAGCCGGACCGTCTTCCGCATCGCACGGACCGTGTCGGCGAGTTCCTCGGCGCGGCCGACATCCCCGGCAAGCAGCAGGTACTCGACTGCCCGGACCGTGCGCTCCTCCCGACTGACGGGGTCGGCGGCGATCCGCGCTGCGGCCAGCAACTGTGAGGCCGCGGCGGACCAGGCACCCTCCTCGGCGTGCCGCGCGGCGTGCTCGACCAGTTCACCGGCGAGATCCTCGTCCGGCGTGACGGCGGCCTGCACCCGGTGGCGCAGTGCTTCGCCCGGATCGGTGACCATGCGTGCGGCCTGAGCATGCAGGGAAAGTCGGCGGCGGGTGCCCAGTCCCTGGCGTACGGCGGCACGTTGCAGGGGGTGGGCGAAGGCCGCGGTCGGCAGCCCGTCGCCCGTGTCCGGTTCGGTCAGCAGACCCGCACCGACGGCTTCTTCGAGCGCCTCCAGCGCGGCTGTGACACCGCCGACCCGGGCGGCGAGATGGAGCGGGCTGCACATCCCCAGGACCGCGGCGGCGGCGACCAGTTGGCGGGTGTCCGGTCCGCACCCGGCGAGCCGGTCGTTGATGAGCTGGGCGTAGTTGTGCGGCACGGGGAGCGGGTCGCTGCCCCTGACCAGCGAGTCCGGGCACTGCTCCAGCAGTGCCCGGATATGGAGCGGGTTGCCGTGCGTGTGCGCCCACAGCCGGCCGGCCGTCCGCCTCGACATCCGGGGCGCCTCCCCCGCTTGCGAGAGTCCCGTGTCAGCCGGTTCAGCGCCGAGTCCGGCGAGGTCGTCGATGCTGAGGCCGTCAAGCGCGATCCGGAGAGTGGCGCCCTCCTCCAGCACCTTGCGCAGTCCGGCCGGGATCCTCGCCTGACTCGCCGCGCGGGCGGTGAACACCGTCAGCACTTGATCCACCCGCAGCCGCCGCAGGACGAAGGCCAGCGCGTGCAGGGAGGGTGTGTCCGACCAGTCCATGTCGTCGACGATCATGACGATGAAGCTGCGGTCCTGCTCCTGGAGCCGCCCGAGCCCGTCGAGGAGCGCGGACCCGGCACCGATCGGATCGGGCAGCGGTGACGGCGCCTGCCTTCCCGGACAGCCGAGCAGCCGCAACTCGCTCAGCCCGCCGCCCGCTTCCTCCGCGCCACCGCCCGGCCCGGCCGCCAACTGTGCGAGCACTCCGTAGGGAAGATCCGCCTCTGCCTCCGCGCCACTGGCCCACAGCACCTGGCAGGCCGGCTCGGTCTCCTTGGCGAACTGCCGCACCAGTGACGTCTTCCCGATCCCCGCCGGGCCCTCCACCAGGACCACCTGCGGCTCCCCGTGCCCGGTACGTCGTAACCGGGCCTGCATCTGCGACAGTTCGTCCCGCCGCCCGAGAAACTGTTCATGTGACGCCCACTCCGTCATACGGTCCCCCCGAACCAGGCCGACGGCCGCCTACCACCATGGCCCGGCGCCAGGGCTCGTTCAAGTCGGAACACGGGCTGGGAATGCCGACCGCTTACCCCTGTCGATGGGTCCTGCCCCGTCGGCCACCACCTTGCTCAGGACTGTCAGCAGGAGGCCGTCCGGCCCACCGATGGAACAAAGAGCAGCGTGCCGCGAGTTGCGGGCGGACCGGTCGGACGGGAGCAGAGATCTGTTGCTGGAGTGACTTGTGATGCGTGTCATATCGAACATGGGTGCAGAGTGAACGGAGTCGGGGCACGCTGCTTGAGGCAACGACGATCTTGAACGTCCACGGGGGGCAAGTTGAGTGCGTCAGCCGGCGCCGGGCCGATGACTTTTGCCCAGGAACGCCTGTACTTCACGCGTGAGGCGGAGGGGTACGACGCCTACCTGGTGACGGTGGCGATGCTCATCGACGGCGACCTGGACGTCGAGGCGCTGAGGTGGGCCGTCGCCCAGGTGACGGCCCGTCATGACTCGCTGCGGGCCACGTTCGTCTTCGAGGACGGTGCGCTGACACAGCGGATCCCCGACCGTACGACCGAGCCCTCGTGGACGGTCACCGACGCCGATCCGGCGGCCGAGCCGGCGGACGCGGTGCGCGAACTGGTGCAGCACCTCGGCGCGAGGCCGTTCGACCTGGTGGCGGGACCGCCGGTCCGCTGGGGACTGACCCGGATCGGGCCGGGGCGGCACGGCCTCGTTCTGATGGCCCACCACATCGTGTGCGACGGCTGGTCGCTCGGAGTGATCTTCCGCGACCTCGAGGCCGCCTACGCGGCTCGTCTGGCCGACCGAGGCGAGCCCTTCGCCGACGAGGCGCCCAGCCCACTCGTCGGGGCCGCGCGCGAGCGGGAACGCTGGGCGGACGGCGATGCCTCGTCGGCCGAACTGGACTTCTGGCGCGGTTACTTGGGGGGAATGACTCCCTTGGAGCTGCCCACCGACCTTCCCCGCCCGGCGATTCCCAGTGGTGCCGGCGGGTCCCTGCTGGTGCCACTCGACGAGGAGCTGCTCACCCGGCTCCGCGAGACGGCACAGCGGGCCGGGGCCACCGTCTTCATGGCCCTCGCCGCGATCTACGCGACCGTCCTCGGCCGGTACGCCCGCCAGGACGACGTCGTGATCAGCAGCCCGGTCGCCGGCCGCAATTCCGAAGAGGAACAGGCCCTCGTCGGATGCCTGGTCAACATGGTCCCGCTGCGTCTGGACGTCTCCGGCCGTCCAAGCTTCACCCAACTGCTTCGCCGGACGCGAGGCGCCGTGCTCCCGGCCATGGCCCGGCAGGACGTGCCCGTCGACGTACTGGTCAGGGAACTCTCCCTGCGGGGGGCGGCCGGACGGTCGCCGCTGATGCAGTGCTCGCTGGCCGTGCAGAACTTCGATGCGGGACTGCCCCAGCTCGCCGGAGTGACGGTCACCGATGTCGAGTTGCACAGCGACCGGGCGAAGTGGGACCTGGCCCTGA
Source organism: Streptomyces sp. NPDC036764 (assembly GCF_055609385.1). NCBI lineage: Bacteria > Bacillati > Actinomycetota > Actinomycetes > Kitasatosporales > Streptomycetaceae > Streptomyces > Streptomyces sp. NPDC036764. The sequence goes on along the minus strand of NZ_JBVJPT010000013.1, from coordinate 146,429 downwards.
CCGTCGATCTCTCGGGTGTGCATCCCTCCCTGAGACTCGAATACGACGCCGACATCCTGACCGCGAGCAGTGCCGAGACCCTGGTCCGCCACCTTCGTTCGGCGCTGCGACACGCGGTGCAGTCGCCCGACGAGCCGTTACGGCTGGTGGACGCCGAGGAGGCCGAGTACCTCACAGCCGGGGTGAACCCGCCGCCGGCTCCGGCCGAGTCCGAGACCGTGCTCACCCGGTTCCTGCGGGCCCGCACAGCCCGCCCCGACCACCCGGCGCTGACCGACGGGGCGACCGCACTGACCTACGCGGAACTCGACCGCCACGCCGACCGCGTGTGCGGGGAGCTGCGCAGCGCCGGAGTGGGACGGGGCTCGCGGGTGGGTGTCTGCGGACAGCGCACCCCGTGGACCGTGGTCGCGATGCTCGCCGCTTGGAAGGCGGGTGCGACCTACGTCCCCCTCGACCCCGTCGGCCCGAGCGAACGCCTGCGCACCATCACGCAGCGAGCGGGGATCGACCTGGTCATGACCGACCGGGCCAGTCGACCGGTGCTCCAGGAGTGGCTGCCCGCCGTGGACTGCCTCGTCGTCGACGCGCAGGAGTCCGCCGCATCCCCCACATCCCCCGCTGCCCCCACGTCCGCTGCATCCCCTGCGGAACTTGACGACGCCTCACCCCTGGCGGAGAGCGACCCGGAACAGACGGCGTACGTCATCTTCACCTCCGGCTCGACCGGGGAGCCCAAGGGCGTGGAGGTGCCGCACTCCTGCCTCGCCCAGCTCTTCGCCGACCGGCCCGCCGGGCTGGAGACGGACCGGACGGACGTGTGGCTGTGTACGCACTCGTTCGCGTTCGACTTCTCGGTCTGGGAGATCTGGGGCCCACTGACCACCGGCGGCACCTGCGTCATCGCGAGCAACGACCAGGTACGCGACCCCGCGGCGCTCGCCGCCCTGGTCGCCGCACGCGGGGTGACGGTCCTCAGCCAGACTCCCGGGGCGCTCTACCGTCTGGCCCCGGCACTGACCGCGACGGCCCGGACCGACGACCTGTCGCTGCGGTACATCGCCCTCGGCGGCGAGGCTCTCGACTGGGACCGGCTGTCCGCGCTGCTCGGTGACGGCGGTCTCGACGCCACCGTCGTGAACATGTACGGGATCACCGAGGGGACCGTCCACATCACCGCACGGCCGGCCCATTCCACCGAACTCGGCTCGGTACGGCCGAACTCGATCGGTGTTCCGCTGCCGCAGGCCCGATGCTATGTGCTGGACGGAGACGGCGAGCTCGCCGGACTCGATGTGCCCGGCGAGCTGTACATCGGCGGCGGACACGTCGCCCGCGGCTACCTCAACGACGCCGCGCAGACCGCGGAACGCTTCACGACCGACCCGTTCCACGTCGGCGGAACGATGTACCGCACGGGCGACGTCGCCCGCTGGCGCACGGGCGGCGAGCTGGAGTATCTGGGACGCATCGACGACCAGGTGAAGGTGCGGGGCTACCGTGTCGAACCGGCAGAGGTCGAACGGGCGGTGCTGCGGCTGCCCGGGCGCCGCGTGACGGCCTGCGCCGTCCTCGCTCACGACGACACCTTGATCGCTTTCGTGGCCCTCAACGGACCGCTTCCGGAGAGCGAACTGCGCGAGCACCTGCGCTCGGCGCTGCCGTCCTACCTCCGCCCCAGCCGCTTCGTCGGGGTCGACGGCATTCCCCTGACACCGAACGGCAAGGTGGACCGCGGCCGGCTGCTCGGCCTGCTGTCCCTTGACGAGCCCGAAGCCGAGGCGTCCACCCTCACCGAACCGCCGGAATCCGAACCCGTACCCGCTGCGGGCGGCTCTGGGGGGCGAGACCTGGCCGACCTCACCAGGACCGTGCTCGACATATGGCAGGCGGTGCTCGACCAGTCAGGCATCGGCCTGGACGACAACTTCTTCGACGTCGGCGGGCACAGCTTCGCGCTGCTGAGAGTGCACGAGGCACTGGGCAGGGCCGGTCTGGAGATCAGCGTCACCGATCTCTTCCACCACACCACCGTCCGGGCCTGCGCCCGGTTCCTGCACGACAAGTACGGCACTTCACCGGCCCACGGGACACAGCCGGTGCCGTCGGACCGCCCCTCCGGTAACCGGCGCCCCGACGACGGACGTATCGCCGTGGTCGGCATGGCGGCCCGACTGCCCGGAACCGGCGAGGACCTCGACGCCTTCTGGCAGTTGGTGCTGGCGGGTGAGCATGCCGCCGCCCGCTTCGGCGAGGAAGAGCTGCTGGCCGCAGGCGTGCCGAGAAGCGCCCTTGACACCGCGGGCTACGTCCCGGTGCGAGCCGTGCTCGACGACATCCCGGGATTCGACCGGAAGCTGTTCGGCTACTCGCCGTTGGAGGCATCGCTGCTCGACCCGCAGCAGCGAATCCTGCTGGAATGCGCCTGGCGCGCGCTGGAGGACGCCGGATACGCCCCGGCAGGGCCCGAGGACAACCGCACCGGTGTCTTCACCGGCACCGGGGGCAACGCCTACCTCCAGGAGGTGCTCGCCGACGCGAAACTCGCGCAGAGCGCGGGCCCGCTTCAGGTGGTCATCGCCACGGACAAGGACTTCGCCTCCACCCGCATCTCCTACAAGCTCAACCTCCAGGGTCCGAGCCTCACGGTCCAGACCGCTTGCTCGACCTCCCTGGTCGCCACGCACATGGCCGTCCAGAGCCTGCTGTCCTTCGAAAGCGACCTCGCCCTCGCGGGCGGCTGCTCGGTGGCCCCGCCCTCCCGGCACGGATATGTCCACGAGCCCGGCGGGATCTACTCCCCGGACGGTCTGTGCCGGCCGTTCGACGAGCACGCGCAGGGCACCATCCCCGGCGACGGGGCGGGTGTGGTCGTACTGAAGCGGCTTGCGGACGCGCTCGCCGACGGGGACGTCATCCACGGCGTGATCCTCGGGTCCGCCGTCAACAACGACGGCTCCCGCAAGGTCGGTTACACCGCGCCCGGTCCGTCCGCGCAGGCCGGCGTCATCCGCGCCGCCCTCGACAGGGCGGGCGTGCCGGCGGAGTCGATCGGACTGGTGGAGGCGCACGGCACCGCGACCAGGCTCGGCGACCCGGTCGAGGCCTCGGCGCTGCGCGACGTCTTCCGCACCGAGGCACGCGACGCCGAACGCTCTCCGCTGTACGTGAGCGCCGTGAAGTCGAACCTCGGTCATCTCGATGCCGCGGCCGGAGTGGTCGGCCTGATCAAGGCCGTCCTCGCCGTACGCCACGGCACGGTGCCCCCGATCGCGAACTTCACCCGCCCCGCCGGACGGCTCGCCGCCGAGGAAAGCGCCCTGTGCTTCCCCGCCGCGGCTCTGCCGTGGCCGCAGGGGCAGACGCTCCGGCGCGCGGGGATCAGCTCTTTCGGCATCGGCGGGACCAACGCCCATGTCATCGTGGAGGAACCGCCCGCCGCGCCCGCCACGGTGCCGGCGACCGCCGAGCCCCAGCTCCTGACCGTCTCGGCCGCCGACGAGGCAGCGCTGAGCAGCGCCGTCCACCGGCTGGCCGACCACCTGGAGGCGAACCCGGGCCTCTCCCTGGCCGACGTGGCGCACACCCTCCGGGTCGGCCGCGCCCGGCTCCCCTGGCGCGCGGCGGTCGTCGCCCCGGACACCGTCCGGGCACCGTCCCTGCTGCGCCGATCCGAGCTCGGCCGGATTCGTGTCCCGGCCGGATCGGGCGCCGTGCTGATGTTCCCCGGACAGGGCACGCAGCGCCCCGGGATGGGGCGCGACCGCTACGACGCCGACCCGGTCTACCGCGCCTGCGTCGACGAGGGCCTGGAGGCCGTCGACCCCGCTCTCCGCCAGGAGGTGGCCGATGCGCTGCTCACCGATTCGGCCTCAGCGCAGCACATCGCTCCGGACGGTTCGTCGAGCACGTTGCTCGCACAGCCGTGCCTCTTCCTGCACCAGGTCGCCACGGCCCGGAGCCTGATCGTTCGGGGACTTGAGCCTCGGGCGCTCATCGGGCACAGCGTGGGCGAGCTGTCCGCCGCCTGCGTCGGCGGGGTCCTCACCCTCGCGGACGGGATGACCGCGGTGACCGGGCGGGCACGGCTGATGCAGGGCGCGCCGCCGGGCGCGATGGCGGCTGTCGTCGCGCCGGCCGAGGAGGTGGCTGCGATGCTCCCGGACGGTCTGGTCATCGCGGCCTACAACGGGCCGCATTCAGTGGTCGTCGCCGGCGACCCGGAGTCCGTGGCCGCCTTCGTGGAGCGCTGCAGGGGCGTCGGGGTGGCCACCGTGCCGCTGCGGACCTCGCACGCGTTCCACTCGCCGAGCATGGACGCGGCAGCGACCGAGTTCGCCGAAGTCATGGCGCAAGTCGGCCTGCGCGCGCCGCGGATACCGCTGTTCTCGGGTGCGACGGGGCGCCGGCTCGGCGACGGTGACGCCGTCGACCCGCGCTCCTGGGCCTCGCAGATCCGGCTGCCCGTGCGCTTCTCCGAGGCAGTGCGCGCCGCATCGGAGGAGTTCTCACCCGCCGTCTGGTTCGAGACGGGGCCGGGCGCCACGCTCCAGGGCCTGGTGAGCGACATCCTGCGGGATCAAAAGCCGCTGCTCGGCGGATTCGACCGGCCACGAAGCGGCGGGTCACTCGCCTCGGGGCTGGAAGCCGTCGGGGAGCTGTGGCGCTGGGGACTCGGCGACCTGTGGCGGGACGAGAGCGAGAGCGTGCGGCGCGTGTCGCTGCCGACGTACGCCTTCACCCGGGAGCGGTGCTGGATCGGGCCGGAGGTTCCCCGGCCCGCCCCGGCCGATACGGCCGCGTCCCGGCAGATCGAGATCGACGAACCGAACGACGTGACGGAAAAGGAAGGGAAGGCGGCCGTGAGCGAGGTGACGACGGACACCGACTCGGTGCTGAGCGCCCTGTGGTGCGAGGTCCTGGGCGTCGATGCGGTGAGCGACGAGGACGACTTCTTCGACCAGGGCGGGCACTCCCTCGCCGCGCTGCGGCTGAGCGCCCGTATCCGCGACGCGCTGGGCCTGGAGGTCAGCCTGGACTCGTTCTTCGACGAGTCCACCTTCGGCGGGCTGTCCCGGGTCGTCCGGGAAGGGCTGGGAGCGACGGCACCGACCGCACCCCCTCGCGCAGCGGCTCCGACCGCACCCCCTCGCGCAGCGGCTCCGACTGCACAGCCCCGCGCGTCGACTCCCACCGCACCGGTCGCGGTCGGGCCGGCGCCGGTCACCGAAGGGCCCCGTACCGCGGCGCCGGCCGGCGAACTCTCCACCAGCGTCTACTTCTTCTCCTCCGCACACGGCGACCTCGGATCCGACTACGACCTGATCGTGGCCGCCGCCCGGGAGGCGGACGCCCTCGGCTACGAGGCGATCTGGACGCCGGAACGGCACTTCCACGAGTTCGGGGCGCAATACCCCAACCCGGTGGTGCTGAGCGCGGCACTGGCGACGGCGACCGAGCGGATCCACATCCGGGCGGGCAGCGTCATCCCGGCGCTGCACAACCCCCTGCGCCTGGTCGAGGACTGGCGGGTCGTCGACCGGCTCTCGGGCGGCCGCATCGGGGTGTCGTTCGCCCCCGGTTTCCATCCCAGCGACTATGTGCTGGCCCCCGACCGGTTCGCGGGCCGCCGCGACACGTTCGAGGCCGACGTCCGCCGGATCCGCGAGCTCTGGGCCGATGGCGTCGTGCCGGACGCCGTCGACGGCACCGGCGGCCGGGTCCAGGTGTCGCTGTATCCGAGGCCCGTCCAGCCGGAACTGCCGACCTGGCTGACCGCGACCTCGAACGACGAGAGCTTCCGCCGGGCCGGAGCGCTGGGCGCCAACCTGCTCACCGCTCTGCTGGAGCTGAAGGTCGACGAGCTCGCCGACAAGGTCCGGATCTATCGCAAGGCCCGTGAGGAGGCCGGGTACGACCCCGACACCGGTCGCGTCACGCTGATGGTCCACTGCTACGTCGGCGAGTCCGAGGAGATGGTGGAGGAGGTCTGCCACGACCCCTTCCTGCGCTACCTGCGCAGTCACACCCAGCTCCTCGGCACCCTCACCGCTGCCCTGCCGGAGGAGCAGATCGACCTGGACCGGGCCGGCCCGAGGGACGTCGACGCCATTCTGCGGCGCGCCTACCGCAAGTTCCGCGGCGAGCGTGCCCTGCTCGGCGATCCGGTAACGGTGCGGCAGCGGTGCGAGCTCCTGCGGGAGGCAGGGGTGAACGAGATCGGTGCCCTGGTCGACTTCGGCCTGACACAGCGCCAGGTGGTCGGCAGCCTGCGGCGGCTGGCCCGACTGCGGGACGAGATGGCGGCCGGCACCGGAACCGCCACCCGATGAGCGGGGTGTTCCGCAGGTTCCTGACCGCCACCGCCGTCTCGGACACCGCCAACGGCGTCTTTGCCGTGGCAGCGACGATCACGGTGGCCGCGGCGGCGCACTCGGCTCTGGCGGTGGCCGCGGTCACGGTCGCGGCGACCCTGCCGTGGCTGATCGCGGCCGTGCCGGCCGGTGTCCTGGTGGACCGGATCGGCGCGGTCCGCGCCGTTACCCTCGCCAACCTCGGACGCAGCGCCGCGATGGTCGCCCTGGCCGGGCTGATCTGGGCCGACGTGGCACTCGCGGTCACCGTGCCGGTGCTGGTCTTCGTGGTGTCCTGCCTGCAGACCGTGGTCGACACCGCGGCGGAGGTCGTGACGGCGAACGCGGTCGACGACTCGCGCCGCACCCGGGCGAACGGACTGCTGGCCGTGTCGACCCGGCTGTTCTACCAGTTCCTGGGCCCTGCCCTGGCGGGTGTGCTGGTGGACGTCGACCATGTGCTGCCCAGCGTGCTGTCGGGTCTGGCATGCCTGGCCGCCGCGCTGGTCGCCGCCCAACTGCCGCGCACCGAGACCAAAGCGCGCCCGGAGGAAGCCTCTACCGGTTTCTGGGACGGGACACGGCTCGTCTTCTCGCAGCCGATCCTCGCGACCATCGTCGCCGTGGGCGGCCTGACGACGATCGCCAACAGCATCTTCTTCACCCTTCTCGTGGTGTACGCGATCGCGCCAGGCCCGCTCGGACTGTCCGCGTCGCAGTACGGCTTCCTCGTCGGGGCCATTGGAGTGGGCGCGGCCGCAGGCGCTCTGATCACCCATCGAGTGGAGGCGTGGCTGGGCCGGAGTATGACCCTCACCCTCACCCGGGTGGGCTGGGCCCTGGTCTTCGCGGGACCCCTGTTCGCCCAGGGCGTCCTGCTGACGGCCGTCATGGCGGTCGGCAGCGCGCTCGGCGGAATGTGGTCGGTGGAGTCGATGTCGGTTCGGCAACTCACCGTGAGCCGGGCGGATCTGGGCCGCGTCAGCGGTGCCTCGCGCATGCTGACCTACGGGATGACGCCGGTCGGTTCGGCGATCGGCGGCACCGTCGCGCTCGCAGTCGATGCCCAGGTCCTGTTCGCCGTGTCCACCGTCCTGACCCTGCTGACCATCATCCCGATCCGGGCCTACCTGTCCGATCGGTCGATCGAGGCGGCGACGCGCCGCGTCGATCCCGAGACCGAGAAGGTACCGGCGTCCGAGAGCGAGGGGGAGAACGCCCAGTGACCAGCGACGCACCGCGTCCCATGCCTGCCGCCGAGACACCACGCCCCATACCCACCGCCGAGGCACCGCGTCCCGCACCGACCGCCGACGCACCGCGCCCCAAGCCCACCGCCGAGGCCCTGGCCCCGCCGACCGAGACCTGGGAGCCGCTGCTCGACGAGGCGCTGCGCCACACGTCCCGGCTGCCCAGCACCTGGGCGGACGCCACCTTCGGTGAGCTGGGCGGCTCCTCGCTCCAGGCGTACCACCTGGTGGCGCTCGGCGAGCGGCGGCTCGGCCGGGCACTGGACCTGAAGCGGCTGCTGGGCCATACCCCGCTGCGCGAGGTCCTCGCCGACACGCGGCCGTCGGCCGACCGCCCGGTGGCGTCACCCCCGCCCGGTGACCGGCCCCTGCTGCCCGGTCAGGCGCCGATGCTGACGGCTCACCTCGCCGGCCGTGACACGGCGTACCGGCTGATGTTCTCCGTCGTCGCCCCGGACCTCGACCGCGATCGGGTCGCCGCGGCCCTGCAGACGCTCGCCGCACGGCACGAGTCCCTGCGGACACGATTCACCACCGACGGCGACGCGTTCGCGCGGCGGGTCCTTCCGCAGTGGCGGGTCCCGCTGCGCCAACTGGAACTCACGCCCGACGCCGAGCGCCCCGCCGAGCGCATGGAGGCACTGGTCGGCCCCACGGCGGGGAGGTTCCTGCGGCCCTTCGAACAGCCGCCCTGGAGTGCCTTCCTCGGCCGCTCCCCCGGCGACGACGTCCTCACCCTGGTGTTCCACCACGCGATCGTCGACGGATGGAGCATCGGCACCGTCTTGCGCGAGTTCGCGGAGCTCTACGGCAAGGGCGGCACCGACCACCCGGGCACCGCCGTACCGGACACCTCACTGTCCCGGTACCGCGCCAGGGCCGACTCGGGCCGACTCTCCGAGGACCTCGGCAGGGTGGCGGAGCGGCTGGCGGGAGCGCCGACCGAGCTACGGCTGCCCGGGGCGCCCGCGGGAGCGGAGGGGCTGTTCCATCCGGATGGCAGCCGGCTGTGCTTCGGTCTGCCTCCCGGCGTGCGGGACGCGGTCGAGAGCGTGGCGCGGCGGGCCGGTGTGCGCCGCCCGGTCGTCCTGCTCGCCGCCTGGGCCCTGGTGCTGGGGCGACGTGCGGGTGTCGACGACCTCGTCCTGGGGATGCCGACGAGCGGGCGTTTTCGCGCGGACCAGTTCGACACCGTAGGTCTGCTGACCCGGGTGGCACCCCTCCGGCTCCGGCTGGAGCCGCAGCTCACGGTGGAGAGCTATCTCCGCCTGACGGCCGCTGACTACGACGCGGCGATAAGGGACTCGGAGGCCCCCTCCGAGGACATCGTGCGCCACCTCGGCGCGCAGCCGGTCCGCGGCTCCAACGCGCTGACCCAGTTCGCCTTCGCAGCGCACGACGAGCTCGTCCCGGCCGGCCTGGATCTGGCCGGAACGCCGGCCGAAGTGGTCGAAGGCCACTGCGGCGGCTCGGTGTTCGACGCGATCCTCTATCTGCGGCGCTGGGGAAGCGAACCGGCCTTCGCCCTGGAGTACTCGTTCTCCCAGGTCGGCCCGCAGACCGCCACCGCGCTGGCCGGTGCGCTGCTCGCGACGCTGCTCGAGTTCGAGCGGACCCCGACCGCACCGCTCCGCGGGCTCGCCGGACTGTCGGCCGTCGAACGAGCCCGGATCCGCGAACTTGCCCAATACACCCACGACGCGACGGACAGCACCGAAGGTCTTTGGGAGCGCTTCGCGGCGACGGCCCACAGGCACCCCGACGCCGTCGCCGTCACCTCCGACGGCCACACACTGACCTACCGTCAACTCGAACAGGCCGCCGAGCGCTACGCGTCCGTCCTGCACCAAGCCGGTGTCCGAGCCGGGGACCGAGTGATCATCCAGGTCGACCGCTCGGCCGCCGAGGTCGTCGCGGTGCTGGCGATCCTGCGGACGGGTGCCTGCTATGTCCCCGTGCCGCAGGACGCGGTCGGCGCCTGGCGCGCCGAGGTGCTCCGCGCCACCGGGGCAGCGGTGGCCGTGGCCTCTGCGGACCTGCGTCCCCACTGGCCCGAAGACGTACGGCTGGTGCCGCCGTGGTCCCCCGACGCGGCGCCCTTCGAGGAAGCCGCGGCGACGGTGGAACCGCACCCGCGCGCAGCACACAGCACGGCCTACGTCTCCTTCACCTCCGGGACCACGGGTACGCCCAAGGGAGTCGAGATACCCGACCGCGCGGTGATCCGCCTGGCAGCGGACCCCGGACTGCTGCGCCCGGCCGACGACGAGGACCCCGGTCGCCGGCGCTCGATGCTCCGGATGGCACCCCTGGCCTTCGACGCCTCGACCCTGGAGCTCTTCCACCCGCTGCTCAACGGGGACCGGATCGCGGTCCTGCCCGCGGGCCCCGCCTCCCCCCAGGCGATCCGCACCTTCCTCCGGGAGGAAGCGGTCACCCACGCCTGGCTGACCTCGGGAATCTTCCGCCTGGTCGCCCAGTACGATCCCGCCTCGCTCGGCTCGCTGCGGCAGTTGCTGACCGGTGGGGACGTGGTCGCACCGGACCATGTCCGCACCGTCCTCGAGGCCTGTCCCGGGCTGTGGGTCACCAACGGGTACGGCCCGAGCGAGAACACCACGTTCACGACCGTCCACCATGTGACCTCGCCGGACGAGGTCGGCGACAGCGTTCCGATCGGACGTCCGATCGCCGGCACCGGGGTTCTCGTGCTCGACCGGGCGGGCCGGCCGGTCCCGCCCGGGACCGACGGCGAGCTGTACGCCACCGGTCTGGGCCTGGCCGACGGTTATGCCCGGGACGCGGAGCGGACCGCCGCGGCCTTCGTCACCGCGCCCTGGCTCGACGGTGAACGTGCCTACGCCACCGGAGACATCGTCTGCTGGAACGACGCCGGAGAGCTGCTGTTCCGCGGCCGCCGGGACCGGCAGATCAAGGTCCGCGGACACCGGGTCGAGCTCGCCGCGATCGAGTCGCACATCAGGTCCTGGCCGGGTGTCGTCGACGCGGATGTCAGCGCCGTCGGCGACGACCACACCGACCGCGCCGTCCTCGCCTCCGTGGTGGGCCCGGAGCTGTCCGCCCTGCGACGGCTCATCCCCTCGCTGGCGGACGCACTCCCCTCGTACGCGCTGCCCGGCCTGTGGTGCCTCTTGCCGTCCCTGCCCGTGAACCGCAACGGCAAGGTGGACACCGACGCGTTGGCGGCCCGGGCACTGCCGACCGAACGCTTCCTGGCCGAGGCCCCCGCGCCGGCCGGCCTGTCGGCACCCCCATCTCCAGCCCCCGCGGCACGCCCCTCCCCCACGGCTGCCGAGGACGACTTCGTCGAGCAGGTCGCCGACGTGTGGCAGGACCTGCTGGGCGGCGACGACTTCCACTACGACGAGGCGTTCTTCGACGCGGGCGGCGACTCCCTGCAACTGACCGAGATGCGTAACGCGCTGCGCAAGCGGTTCCCGGGAGTCCGGATCACCTCGGTCGACATCTACCGGGCCCCGACGGTCAACAAGCTGGCGGCGCACATCAGGAAGGGCATGCACGGTGCGTGAAGCGGAAACCGACCCGATCGCGGTCATCGGCGTCTACGCCCGGACCCCGGGCGTGGGCGACGACCTCGACGCCTTCTGGCGCATGGTCGCCGAGGGCCGCGAGGTGACGACGACCGTGCCCTACGCCCCGTCGGCCACCGGCGGCCGGTCCGACCACGTCGCCCGGCGGGGAGTTCTCGCGGACATCGACCAGTTCGACGCCGAGGCCTTCGGGATACTGCCGCGGGAGGCCGAGCTGACCGACCCTCAGCACCGACTGCTGCTGGAAGCCGCGTGGACGCTGCTGGAGCGGGCCGGGCACGGCAGTGGTGGTGAGCGGGTCGGTGTCTTCGCCGGCGCGGGGATGAACCACTACCTGCTGCGCCACATCCTCGCCGACCCCTCGATCGAGCAGGCGGAGGGACTGCTGCCGCTCGTCCTGTCGAACGACAGGGACCATCTCGCCGCCAAGGTCGCCTACCGGCTCGGCCTGACCGGCCCTGCGATGACCGTACAGACCGCCTGCTCGACCTCCCTGGCCGCCGTGCACCTGGGTGTTCGGGCGTTGCGTGGCCGGGACGCCGACCTGGTGCTGGCCGGTGGGGTGAGCGTCGAGCTGCCGCAGGACGAGAGTTACGCGGTCACCTCCGGCAGCGTGCTCTCGCCCAGCGGCCGCTGCCGCCCGTTCCAGACCGGCCGGGACGGCTCCGTGCCGGGCAACGGCCTCGGCCTGGTCGCCCTGCGGCGGCTCGACGACGCGCTCGCCGACCACGACACCGTCCTGGCCGTGATCCGTGGCTCGGCAGTGAACAACGACGGCGGCGACAAGGCCGGGTACACCGCCCCCGGGTTCGCGGGTCAGGTCGACGTGTTGCACATGGCCTACCGGGACGCCGGGATCGACCCCGCGACGGTGGGCTACCTGGAGGGACACGGCACCGGCACCGAGGTCGGCGACGACATCGAACTCGCCGCGCTGGCCGAGGTGTTCACCCGCGGCCGGGCGGACGAGCCGCTGTCGCTCGGCTCGGTCAAGGCCAACATCGGCAACCCTGGTGCGGCCGCCGGCGTGATCGGTCTGGTCAAGACGGTCCTGGCTCTTCACCACGGTGTCCTGCCGCCGCTGGTGGGTGCCGGGGACGACGGTGCCGCTGACGATCTCCCTGACGGCTTCGTGCTCGACGCCGCGGCCCGGCCGTGGGCCGCCTCGCCCGGGGTGCCGAGGAGGGCGGGGGTCAGTTCGTACGGCATGGGCGGAACCAACAGCCATGTGGTGGTCGAGGAATACGGGCCCTCCCGGCCGGCCCCCGACGAGGACCTGGCGGCTGCCGTGCTCCCGCTGTCGGCGAGGTCTCCGGAGGTGGCCCTGCGTTACCGGGACGCTGTGGCGGAGCACCTGTCGGCCCGCCCCGGATGGCGAGTGGGCGATGTCGCCCGCACCTTCACCTCGGGTCGGCGCGGCTTCCCGGTGCGCCTGGGCGCCGTGATCACCCCGGACGGCCTGGTCCGCGAGTCCTTCCAGGACGCCCCCCGCCGGACACCGCGCAAGGCACCCCCGATCGTGTGGGCCTTCGGCGGACAACAGGCCCCGCGCGGCATGCTGGCGGGCCTGTACACCCGTTATGCCGTGGTACGCGAGCGGGTGGAGGAGATCCTCGCCCCGCTGGAGGCGGACGGTGCGAGGATCCGCGCCGTCCTGCTCGACGAGTCGGACAGTACGGCTCCGCCGGGCGAACTCACCCGGGTCTGCCTGTACGTCGCTCAGGTGGCCGTCGCCGAGCTCCTGACGTTCCTGGGCCTCGCGCCCGTCGCCGTACTGGGCCAGGGCACCGGGGAGTTCGCCGCGGCCTGCCTCGCCGGGGAGTTCTCGCCGCTTCAGGGGGCCGAACTGCTGACGAAGTCCCTCGCGGATGCAGCAGACAGTGCCGCCCTCAAGCCGCCTTCGCTGCCCGTCGTCTCCGCGTGCACCGGTCGGACGGTGGACCCGCGGACCGGTCGTGATGCCCGCTTCTGGGCCGCGCAGCCCGAGCAGCCGACACGCTTCCCCGATGCCGCGCGCACGCTCATCGACCTGGTTCCGGGCGCACTCGTCGTCGAGGTGGGGCCCGGGCGGCCGCTGAGCGATCTGCTACGCCCGTATGTCCGGGACGACGGCCTGTACGAAGCGGTGCCGGTGCTGCCCGGCACCGGCGTGGTGCCATTCCTCACCCAGCTCGGCAAGCTGTGGTCGGCGGGAGCCGGGGTTGATCTGGCACGGGCGAACGGGGCCGACGGCTACCGCCGGGTGCCCCTGCCCACCTACCCGTTCGACCGGCGGCGGTACTGGATCGACGCACCCGGCTCCGATCCCGTCGGTGCGTCCCCTGCGCAGGGTGAGCCCGACGCCCCCGCACCGCCCACGGACGAGGGCGGGACGCTGTCGATGGTGCTGCGCGCCTGGGAGGAGACGCTCGGTTTCACCGACATCGAGCCCGACGCCGACCTGTACATGCTCGGCGGGGACTCCTTCACGCTGGTCCGGCTGGCCGTACGGCTTTCGCGGGCCTGCGGCATGGAGATCAAGGCGACCGATCTGTTCGGCGTCGATCTGACACCCCGCGCCATGGCCGAGCTGATCGACGGGATGACCACCAGCACACAGGGGGAACCGAGTTGACCGTGCCGCGGCAAGAGGTGACCGAGGAACAGCGCGTGGCGGTCAGGGCCCCTGACCGGGCCTCGGCGGCCCTGGCGGCCGCTGTCGTGGCGGCAGGGGTCTGCCACACCGGGCACGTCACCGTCCGGATAGGGCAGGAAACAACTACTCCCCCGGGCGTGAGCGTTGCGCTGGCGGACGGCGAGCGCGAGGCGGTCACCCGGCTCGCCGAGGTGATCGAGGAGGGGTGCGGGCGTGGCCCGGTCCGCCTTCAAGTGGACTGTGACGGCTGCCGGGACGGCCGCGGAGACCACCGGCCTTGCCTGCTCGAACTGCCGGAAGGCGGCGAGGACGGGCTGCAGACGTTGACGCACGCATGCGGTGAGACCTTCACCCGGTGGGCGCCCGAGCGCACCGCGACCGTTCTGGCGCGACTCGAAGCGCTGCCCGACGCCGGTCTCGGCCGTCTGCTGGTCGCCGGCGAGCAGGAGCGCCGGATGCTGCTGTCGCTCGGCGGAGCACGTGTGCCCCGTCCGCCGACACCGTTGCACGAGCTCATCGCCCGGACCGCCGAGCTCCACCCCGCGCGGGTGGCGGTCACCGCCGGGGACGACTCGCTCACCTACGCCGAACTCCTCGCCCGCGCAGGTGCGTTCGCGGACCTGCTGAAGGCGCAGGGCGTCCGCCGAGGCGACGTGGTCGGGGTGAGCGGTCGGCGCTCGGTGGAACTTCCCGGCGTGCTGCTGGGCATCCTGCTGGCCGGCGGGGCGTATCTGCCGCTGAGCCCCGAGGCCCCGCCCGCCCGGCTCCGGACCATGATCGACACCGCCGGTGCGCGGATCGTCGTATGCGCCGAGGACACCGCGGAGACGGTACGGCGGGCCGCACCCGACGTGACCCTGCTGGACCTCTCCGGCATTCGGCGGTCGGGACCGCCCACCGCCGAGCCTGCACCCGTTGCCGTGGCCGGGCTCCCAACCCGGTCCGAGGATCCGGCGTACGTCCTGTTCACGTCCGGCTCGACCGGGCGCCCGAAGGGGGTCGTCGTTCCGCACGGCGCCATCGTCAACCGCCTGTTGTGGATGCAGGACCACTTCCGGCTCGACGGCTCGGACATCGTCCTTCAGAAGACACCGTTCGACTTCGACGTGTCCGTGTGGGAGTTCTTCTGGCCGCTGCTGGCCGGGGCCCGCCTCGCGCTGGCCCCGCCACTGGCGCACCTGGATCCCGAGGAGATGGCGGAGACCGTGATCCGGGAGGAGGCCACGATCGCCCACTTCGTACCCTGCGTACTGGAGCAGTTCCTGCAAGAACCCCGGGCCGCGGAATGCACGCGGCTGCGCCGGGTGGTGTGCAGCGGTGAGGTGCTCCCACCCGCGCTGGCGAACCGGGCGGCTTCGACGCTGGGCGCCACCGTGCACAACCTCTACGGCCCCACCGAGGCGGCGGTGGACGTCACCGTCTGGGACTGCCGCGCACCCGAGCCGGGCCCCGCGGTGCCGATCGGGCGGCCCATCGACAACGTCAGCGCCTATGTGCTCACGCCGAACGCGGAACTCGCGCCCTTCGGAGCCGTCGGCGAACTCCATCTGGCCGGGGTGTGCCTCGCCTCGGGATACGCCAATGCCCCGGACCTCACCAGGGAGCGGTTCGTGCCCGACCCCTTCGACGGGACCGGCGCGAGGATGTACCGCACGGGCGACCTCGTCCGATGGTCCCCCTCATCACCGGCCGGCGACGGCGGCGCGGTCCTCGACTACCGAGGGCGTATGGACCAGCAGATCAAGATCCACGGTGTGCGCATCGAGGCGGCGGAGGTCGAGCACGTTCTGGACCAGCACCCGAAGGTCCGCGCCAGCGCGGTGCTGAAGGTCGAAACGCCAGGCGGGGACAGGCTGGTCGCCTTCCTCGTCGCCGACCCCGAGAACCCGCCCGTCCGGGCGGAACTGCGCCGCCACGCCCTGGCACATCTCACCCCGGCTATGGTCCCGACCCGGTTCACGGTCGTCGACCGGTTCCCGACGACCGGCAGCGGCAAGATCGACCGCGTGAGGTTGCGTGAGATCGGTCAGCAGGACGGTGCCGAGCCACGACAGGAGGCGCTCCCGGCATGAGTTCCGTTCTCTTCCCGCTCGGCCCCGATCGCGGGCCGCAGGAGCCGCCCGCCGGGCTACCGCTCGTGGCGGTGCCGCACGCGGGCGGCACTGCCCACGCATTCCGCCGGTGGACGACACCAGCCCGGACCCGTGGGTTCTCGTTGTTCGGCGTGCGCACGGCGATGCCCTCCGCAGGATCCCCGGCACCGACCGTCAGGGATCGGGCCCGCACGCTGGCCGGCGCCCTGGCCGGTCTCGGTGAGCCCTACGTCCTGGTGGGCCACAGCCTCGGCGGCCTCATCGCCGCCGAAGCGGTCCTGGACCTGGAGCAGCACCATCCGCAGGCAGTCCCGGCGCTGCTCGTCGTCTGCGCGACCCACCCGCCCCACCTGCGCCGGGAGACGCCCGTGCCGAACGGCACCGAGGAAGAAGCCCTGGACTTCCTGCGCACGGCGGGCGGTACCCCGGCGGAAGTGCTCGAAGACCCCGCCGTACGGGAGTTGGCCGTCGCGATGCTCCTGAGCGACCTCGCGTCGCTGCGCGGCTTCGAGTGGGGCGGCCGCCGTATCACCACCCCCACCGCCGTGTACGCGGGCCGGACCGACCGGCTCGCCCCACCCGAGACCCTCGCCCGATGGCCGGATGCGGCCGAGTCGGCGGCAACCCAGGTCTTCGACAGCGGTCACTTCTTCCCGCACGAGCGGACGGCCGAGGTGCTGGACGCGATCCGGCTCGATCTCGACAGCCACACGTCCCAGGTCACCGACCGCGCCCCCCACGCCCTTCGCCCCTGAGTTCTGGAGCTCTGGTATGTCCCGCATAGAGACGCCGCTGTCCTTCGGCCAGCAGCGCATCTGGTTCGTCGAGCAGGTCGCGCCGGGCAACGTCGCCTACATCAACACCGATGTGCGCATTCTGCGCGGCGCGCTCGTGGTCGACGCGCTCGACGCCGCCATGCGCACGGTCGTCGACCGGCACGACGCCCTGCGCACCAGGATCACCCCCGCGACCGGCGGCCAGGAGCCCATGCAGTGGGTCGAGCCGCAGGCCGGGCAGCCGCTGGAAGTCGTGGACATGTCCGCGCGGGACCTGTCCGCCGACAGCCTGCGGCAGGACATCGAGGCCTTTGTACGGGAGGCCGCCGAGCAGCCGTTCGACCTGGGTTCCGCGGCACCGATGCGCACCTACCTGCTGCGCTGGAACCCCACGCTGCACGCGCTGATCATCATCGGACACCACATCGCGCTCGACGGCTGGTCCCTGGCCAACGTCATCGAGGAGGTCGCCCTCTTCTACAACCGCGAGGTCGGCGCGACCGACCAGAAGCCCCGGGAAGTGACGGTCCAGTACCCCGAGTTCGCCGCCTGGCAACGCGATCAGCTCGACGAGGACCGGATCCGGGAGGAGGTCGAGTTCTGGCGGGGCTACCTGGAGGGAGTCCCCGCGCAGACCGAACTGCCCTGGGACCGCCCGCGTCCGGAGCGTCGGGACATGACCGGCGCCATGCTCAACCTCATGCTGCCGGACGAAGTCCACGACGCGGCCCGCCGGCTCGCGTCGACGGGCCGCTGCACCCTGTACATGGTGCTCGCGGCGGCGCTCTCGGTGGTGCTCACCAGGTACTCCGACCAGCGGGACGTCGTGCTGGGCACGCCGGTCGCCGGACGCACGAGGACGGAGTTCGAATCCACCGTCGGACTCTTCCTCAACCTCATCTCGGTGCGGGTCTCGGTCGATGACGACGCCTCCTTCCTGGATCTGCTGAAGTCCACCCGCAGCTCCAGCCTGAAGGCGCTGCAACACCAGGAACTCCCCTTCGACCAGGTCCTCCAGGGCCTGTCGGTACCGCGGCAGGGCAATGTCTCGCCGATCTTCCAGGTCTCGCTGTCCGTCGCCAACCTGCCCGACGTGCCGTTCGAGCTGGCGGGTCTGGAGCCGGCCGAGCACCTCTGGGTCGAGCTGAGCGGCGCCCGGTACGACCTGACGACCACCTTCGTACCCGAGGGCGGCGGTCTGCGGCTGCGGCTCCAGTACGACACGGCCCGCTTCGACGAGAGCACCATGCTCACCCTGATCTCCCATCTCGGCCAGGTGCTGCGACAGGCGGCCGCGACGCCGTCGCTGCGGGTGGCGGACCTCGATCTCGCCTCCGAGGAGGAGGCGAACCGGGTGCGGGGCTTCTCCGGGCTCGGCACCGTCGAGTCCGCCGCACGGCCCGTCCCTGACGTCCTCGCGCGGTTCGGCCAGGCGGTGGAGACCTGGCCCGACCGGATCGCCGCCCGCTCCGGCGGCGATGACCTGACGTTCCGCCAACTGTCACAGGAGGCCGATCAGTTCGCCGACGCGCTGGCCGCCGAGGGCATCTGCCGTGGCGACGTGGTCGCTGTCCGTCTGCCACGCAACCTCGACTTCCTGGCCACCGTCCTCGGCGTGTGGAAACTGGGTGCGGTCTTCCTCCCCCTCGATGCCGCGCACCCGCCTCAGCGGGTCGAGTTCATGCTCGACAACGCCGGTGCCCGGCTCGTGGTGAGCGACGAGGACACGGAGGTGGGTGCGAGTGTCCGTACAGTGAGCCCGGCCGCTCTACGGGGTCGTACCGCCGAGCCGGCCGCCCGCCCGCAGGCCGACGCGGAGATGACCGCGTACATCATGTACACCTCGGGTTCGACGGGTGACCCGAAGGGCGTGGCCGTCGCCCGTTCGGCGCTCTCCACCTTCTGCGCGTCCGCGGTCGACCTCCTCGGGATCACTCACGACGACGTCTCGCTCGCTCTGACCACCACCTCGTTCGACATCTCCCTGCTGGAGTACCTGGTCCCGCTGCTCGCCGGCGCCTCGGTCCACCTGCTCCCCGAGGGTGCGATCAGTCCCGCGGCGGTCGGGCGGGCGCTGGCAGCGACACCGCCGGTGACGTACGTCGGTGGCACGCCCACCGTGTGGAAGTCCCTGCGTGAGGCGGGAGTCGAGGTCGCGGACGGCACCAAGCTGATGCTCGGTGGCGAGCCGCTGCCCGGCGAGTTCGCCGCCTACCTCGACGGGCGGGGACTCGAGTACTGGAACTTCTACGGTCCGACCGAGGCCACCGTCTACTGCACCGTCCAGAAGTTCGGCGGAGCCGGGAAGGTACCTGCCGATCGGGTGGAGACGACATCTTGCGTCGGCGCCCCGTTCGGCCTGAACCGCGCCTACGTCCTGGACGCGTCCTACCGTCCCTGCCCGGTCAACGTACCCGGCGAGATCTTCCTGGCCGGTCCCCAAGTGGCTCAAGGCTATGTCGGACAGCCGGAGCTGACCGCCAGTCGTTTCCCGCTCGACCGGATCGCGGCGGACGGGTACCGCCGGTACCGCACCGGGGACGCCGGGCGCTGGGACGCCCAGGGACGGCTGCGGTTCCTGGGGCGGCTCGACACCCAGGTCAAGGTGCGCGGCTTCCGGGTCGAGCTGGAGGAGATTGAGAAACGGCTGACGGAGTGCCCCGGCGTCACCCACGCCGTCGTCGGCGTCGACCCGGAGACCGCGGACCGGCTGATCGCCGGCATCATCCCCGAGGGCGACACCATGCCCGACGCGGGCGAACTGCGCGAGCAGCTCTCCCGGACACTGCCGGAGTACATGATCCCGTCCCTCTTCGTCAGGCTGGACACCCTGCCGATGTCGGCCGCCGGCAAGCTCGACCGCCGGATCCTCGCCGACACCACCAGGCCGGCGCCCGCGCCGGACCTCGACGGCGGCTCGCCCCACGAGCAGTTCATCCGCGGGGTGTTCCGCGACCTGCTGGGCCGCGACGACATCGGGCGCGACTCCAACTTCTTCGAGCTGGGCGGTCATTCACTGCTCGCGGTGCAGATGGTGCTGCGCATGACGGACATGTTCGGGGTCAGTCTGGAGACCGCCGAGGTCTTCCGCTTCCCGACTCCGCGGACCTTCGCCGAGCGGCTCGGGCGCCCGGACTTCGTTCCGCAGCCCTCCGTTCCGTTGCGGACCGTGGGCGGCGAACCGACGGTGGTCTGCCTCCCTCCGCTCAGCGGTACGGCGTGGAGCTTCGTCCAGTTGCTTCCGTATCTGCCCAAGCACATGCCGGTGCACGGTGTCCTGTCCCCGATCCTCGAGGCGGACGGGCGATCCGCCGATCCGGCCGCCGTACTGGACGAGTTCGTCTCGGCCGTGGAGGACATCGATGTGCTCGGGCCGATCGTGCTGGTCGGCTGGTCCATCGGCGCGGCGCTGGCTCCGAGCGTCGCGGCGGAGCTCCAGGACCGTGGATATGAGGTCGCCCACGTGGTGATGTTCGACGCTGCCGACGTGGACCTCGACGGGCCCGCCGCCCAGGTGCCCTGCGGGCTCACGCACTTCCTGGCCTCGGACCGTGCGTCGGACCTCGACGGGCCGTACTGGGAGGGCCTGTTCGCGGGCGAGACGGAGACCGTCGCGACGACCGCCCCGCACCTTCGCATGCTGGACCCGGACCAACTGGCTGAGACCGGCCCCCTTCTGAGGGACCGGCTCATGGACTTCGGCGGCTAGAACCCCCCTACGTACGGAAGACGTCATGACTGAAGACCTGAACGACAACCCGGACGACTTGACCCTGCGCGAACGGGTCGCCGCCGTCGCAGCCGTGGCCCGCGCCCACGCCACCGACGTCGACGCCGCGGGCCGCTTCCCCTCCGAGGCCGTCGCCGCGCTCAAACGGCACCGGTTGCTCGCCCCCGAACCCCACCCGGGCCAGGGCCTGTGGACCGCCCCGCAGATCGTCGCGGTGACCCACGCGCTCGGCCAGGCATGCGCCTCCACCGCCATGATCTGGGCGATGCACCAGGGACAGATCCAGGCGGTCGCACGCCAGCCGAAGACCAGCACGGCCGTGCAGGAGTTCCTCGACTCCGCGTGGGAGACCCAGCCGCTGGTGGCGAGCCTGATGTCGGAGACCGGGGCGGCGAGCCCTCGGGAGAGCCGAGCCCACTGCCGTGAGCAGCCGGACGGCAACGGCGACGACGCCATCGTCATCGACAAGAACGTCTCCGTCTCCTCCTACCTCCAACAGGCCGACGCCGGTCTGCTGGTGGCCCGGCGCTCGGCCGACGACCCCGTCACCGAGCAGGCCGTGGTACTGGTGCACCGCGACGAACTGGTCATCTCCCAATGGCGCGAATGGCAGGCGCTCGGCATGCGCGGGACGGGCAGCGGCGGCGGCCGGGTCCGGGCCCGCACATATCGTGACCGGATCCTGGAGGAGTCGTTCAGCGAGGCCTCGGCCCGCGTCATCATGCCGCTGTCGAACCTGGGCTGGGCCGCGTGCTGGCTGGGCATCGCCGAATCCGCGTTCGCCGTCGCGCAGGACGCCTTCCGGCGGCAGCAGAGCAGGGCGGCGCCCGACGTTCTCACCGCCAAAACGATGCGGCTCGGACGGGCGTCGGACACCATCGACGAACTCACGGAGCAGATCCGGTCGATCGCCGGCCAGTACGAGGAGCTGCAGGGCATCGCGAGCGACGCCATGGTGCGCCGTTCGAACGCGCTGCGCCTGACGGCCGCCGCCCTGGCGAACGAGAGCGTGCTCGACTCGTTCCAAATCATCGGGGTGGATGCCTACCGGGAGCCCTCGGCGAGCAAATGGAGCCTGAGCCGCCAGATACGCGATGTGCTCTCGGCCCGGGTCATGATCAGTGAGGACCGGATCCGTCTCGGCAGCGGCGGACTCGCCCAACTCCCGCGCAGGAGCAGCCTCCAGGACGCGATCGGCTGATACAGCGGGAGGGGGACGGCTCGATGGGGTGCGCTGCCGGGCAGAACGGCCGGTGGCCCAGTGGACGACAGGTGTACCGATGGGCGGCGGAGGTTTGGCGTGGATGCGGTGACATCGCGGTACGACGGTGAGGTCCTGGAGGAGGCGGAGCGGACCGTCGACCCCTGGGAGGGTGTGGACGAGGCGGCACTCGCGCGGGCCGTGCGGGCCCAGGCGGAGCGGCCGGTGTCCGGCATCGGCGACATGGCGTCGTACCTCGCGCGCCAGGTGTCCGACACCTCCCACCGCGAGGTCATGGGCCCGCTCCTCGACGGGCAGGGGGCCTCGGGGGTCGTCGTGCGGCGCGGCACCGTCCTCGCCTCCTGGGGCGATCCGACCCGGGCCGAGATGGCGTTCAGCGCCACGAAGAGCGTGCTGTCGCTGGTGGCGGGCGTCGCCTTCGACGACGGGGTGTTGCGCCTGGACGAGCCCGTGTCGGAGTCGGTGGACCTGCCCGAGTTCGGCACGGCCCACGGGCGTGCGATCACCTGGCGCCACCTGCTGGACCAGACCAGCCAGTGGGAGGGGGAACTGTGGTCCAAGCCGACGTGGGTGGACGCGCAGAGCACCCGTGAGGGCACGGAGTCGGCCGGCGGACCGCCCGGTGCCGGCTGGGCCTACAACGACGTCCGTGTGAACCTGACCGCGCTGGCGCTCACGGTCCTGTTCGGCCGTGCCCTGCCGGACGTGCTGCGCGAGCGGGTCATGACGCTGATCGGCGCCTCCGCCAACTGGTCCTGGCACGGCTACGAGAACTCGGTGGTCGAGAGCGGCGGCACCAAGACGCAGGTCGTCTCCGGAGGCGCGCACTGGGGCGGCGGCCTGTGGATCAGCGCCCTGGACCTGGCCCGCGTCGGCCGGCTGTGTCTGCGCGGCGGGACATGGGGCGGGCGTCAGGTCCTGTCGCGTCGCTGGATCGAGGAGCTGTGGACGCCCTGCCGGGTCAAGCCCGAGTACGGTCTGTCGTGGTGGCTCAACGACGGGGGCACGGTATGGCCCCGCGCCCCGCGCACGGGCCGCTGCGCCCGCGGCAACGGCGGCAACCACCTGCTGTGGGTGGACCCGGCACGCGACCTGGTGATCGCCTCACGCTGGGGCGCCGACGTGCAGCGGCTCCTGACCGAGGTGTCATCGGCGGTCCCGCCTCATGAATGACAGGCATGAGGCGGTTTCCGAGTCGTCTTGCGCGGCCTGACACGCCGATCGACCGACCCGCACGACAGACCTCACCGCGTGGGCGGCCTTCACTTCCCTGGACGGGCAGGGCGGATGAGCTCTTCGGTGTGCTCGGTCAGGACAGGATCTCGATGTACCCATCGGTTCCGTGTACGCGAATCCGCTGCCCGTCCCGGATCAGCCTGGTGGCCTGCTCCACGCCCACGACGGCGGGCAAGCCGTACTCTCGGGCGATCACCGCGCCATGGGTCATCAGGCCGCCGACCTCCGTCACCAGGCCCGCGATTCCGACGAACAGCGGCGACCAACTGGGGTCCGTGAAGGCCGTGACCAGGATGTCGCCCGCCTCGAGATCGGCCTCCGCCATGTCAAGGATGACGCGGGCCCGCCCCTCGACGGTCCCGGCGGAAACCGGCAGGCCGATCAGGGCACCGGCCGGCACGTCGTCGCGCCGGTACGCCCCGGTGACGGCCTCACCGTCCGACGTGAGCACCCGTGGCGGTGTGAGCGCGTGGTACGACCGGAACGCCTCCTTGCGCTGCTGGATGAGCCCGTCGTGCACCTGGTTCGAGCGCACGACATCACGAAACTCGTCGAACGTGAGATAGAAGACGTCTTCCTTGTCAGCAAGAACGTCGGCCTGCACGAGCCGCTCGGCCTCCTCGAGCAGAGCCTGCTTGTAGACGAAGTAGCGGCTGATGATGCCGTACTTCGGATACTCCCTGTACCCGATGAAGGTGCGGACCCGGTCGATCATCCGCTTGGTCTCGTCGGCTTTCCGGTCCCCGTCCGGCAGGGCACGCAGGCGTGACAGCACGTCCTGTTCCTTCTGCTGCGCCCTGTGTCGCCCTTGCTCGAAGCGCCGCTCGGCTGCGCCCGGTTCGAAGTTCCTGACGTTGTCGAGGATCACGGGCACGAGCGTGGTGGGGCGCTCGCGCCAGCGTGGCCTGGTGATGTCGATCTCGCCGACGCAGCGCATGCCGTACCGGTCGAGATAGGCCTCGATGGCGTCGCGCGCTTCGGTCCCGCCGGAGAGCTTCGCCAACTCGTCCAGAAAGCCATCCCCCTGGGCGCCCTCGGCCTGGACTCCCTGTAGGAACGCCACCACCTCCGGATGTCGGCGGATCACGTCCGCGACGTCGAGGAGCTCAAGTCCCATCTCCGACGTGACGTTGTCGGGGGCGGACAGTGTGAGCGTGTCAGCCGCGTTCTTCTCGCCCAGCCACTCCTGCAGCTTGTCGTTGAGCCACCACGTGGCCTCCATCCCCGCCATGATCGCCTGCATGCTCAGCGGATCGCTGAGGACTCTCTTGTGCTCCTCGAAGGCCTCCAGCAGGAAGTCGAACAGCGCCGGTCCGGTCTTCTTCCGGATGTCGCGCTCCAGGGCGGCGATGGACACCTGGCTGCGCTCGATCAGTTCGGTGACGACGGCCGGATCGGTCTCGATCGGGGCGGGCGGGCCGCCGACCGGCGGCCCGCCAGGGCCCGCGTCCGGGAGAGACGGGACGAAATCGTCTCGTTCGAGGACGGTCTCCAGGGCGTCCTTGGTCAGCGGATCGCCTCTCCCGATGACATCCAGGAGGCCGGCGCGGCTCGTGGGCGAGGCCAGCCGCCGGGTGACATCGACGAACAGCCTCCCGCCGGCTTCGTGCATCGGCACCATGGCGGTCAGTTGCCACATGGAGAGCCCCAGGGGCTTCATGGGGTCGGTCATCATCTGCCCATGGCCGACGGAGACGTAGACGTGATTCTCCTGATCGCCGCCGTCGGGGATGGGGAAGAGCGTCGTGATCGGCCGACTCTGAACGATCCGGAAGCCATCGTCGACCAAGCACCACTCGATGTCCTGCGGGCAGCCGAAGTGCGCTTCGATCCGCCGCCCGAGCTGTACGAGCCGCACGACCTGAGCATCCGTCAGCGCCGGCTGCTCCTGCCGCTGCGAGTCGATCGCCACTTCCTGCGTACCGCCGGCCGGCAAGGCGTGCACGGCACGCTGTTTGGCGGCGATCGTCTTGGCGACGACTTCGCCGTGTCGCACCTTGAAGACGTCCGGATTCACCAGGCCTGAGACCAGGGCCTCGCCGAGCCCGAAGCCGGCATCCACGGTGGCGACCTTCCGGTTGCCCGTGACGGGGTCGGCCGTGAACAGGATGCCGGCCGCCTGCGGGAAGACCATCTGCTGTACGACCACGGCCATGTGGACCGTACGGTGGTCGATGCCATTGCGCTGGCGGTATGTGACGGCCCGCTCGGTGAACAGCGATGCCCAGCACCGGCTGACGTGCTGGAGGATCGCCGTCGGTCCAACGATGTTCAGGTACGTGTCCTGCTGGCCGGCGAAGGATGCCGTCGGCAGGTCCTCCGCCGTCCCGCTCGATCGGACGGCATAGGCGGCTTGCTCGCCGAGTTGGACGAGCGCGCGGGTGATCGCCGCCGCGAGATCGCCCGGGATGGCGATCCCTTCGATGGCCCGGCGAATCTGCGCGCTGAGCGTGCGGATCGCCTCCCGGTCGTCCGGGTCCAAGCGCGACAACTGGTCGAGTTGATCGTCGATCGACGGCGCTTCCGCCATGATCCGCCGGAAGGCGTCCGTCGTCACGCAGAAGCCACCCGGCACGCGGATGCCCTCGATCCGCGACAGCCCGCCCAGGTGCGCGCCCTTGCCGCCGACGATCGCGACCTGCGTCTCGTCGACCTCCTGAAGATCCAGCACGTACCGCTCAATCATTGCGTCCTACCTCCACGGCAGCCGTGCTGCGTTGCACTGCGGTGGCCGATCGAATCACCGGCGCCTCCGACGTTGCCGAACCTCTTGTCGAGCACGTCCTCATCCCTGGTCGTCCTCTTTCTGACGCGCCAGCCGGCCGCGCCCCATTCGTCGACGACAACCCACGCACGTCGCCCCCCATTTCCGCAGGTTGTTGGCATCGGCCGACGATTCTGCACCGTGACCCGGGTCTTGCGGCAAGCCCCCCAGCGCGCTATAACTTGAGAGTGGCAAGGAGAGAGTTCTCCTTGCCTTTCCTGTTTTTCCGTCCTTTGGAACTGCCCAGCTTCTCGGGCAGCTCGTGGACAAGGCGACAAGGCCCTAGCGCTGTGTCTGGTCCTTCAGGGTGCCCCTGGCGCTGTTGCGGATCCGCTTGGTACGGCCGCCTTCGGCGAGAACCTCCAGGGCTCGGGTGTTCGCCTCGACGGCGGCCTTGAGTTGGAGCCAGTTGGACGACGCGAGCAGGTCGTCCCGGTGCCAGGGCAGATTGAGCGTGATGGCACGGAAGAGGGACCATTCCTGGAGCCGTCGGGTCAGAAAGGGATGGCCGGTCACGGTCTGGGCCATCACCTGCGCCCATCCCTGATAAGCGAGATCGAGACAGAGGTCAGCGGCTCGGCGGTCCAAGTGACGCAGCACGGCGGACCGGGCCATCGTCTGGTCCGGATCGTTGAGAACCCGGCTGACCCTGTCGGACTCATCTGCGTCAGTGACATGCCGCAGCTCGTCGAGGTAGGACGCGAAGCGTACGTGCTCGTCCGGCTCCTGCACGATGTCGTGAAAGTTCATGCGGGCTGCTCCTGGCGCCCGACCAGGAGACCTCGGACGGTCTGGTCAATCAGGGAGCCGGACCGGGTCACGCATTTGCCGGTGACTGCGTTGAGCACGCACGCGCCTTCCTGACCCGCGATGCAACGTGGGCCTGCTTGGAGAGGATCAAGTGATCCTTGGGGAAGGTACGCCGTCCGCGTGCCCTCCGGAACCACGAAAGCGTACGACTCGCCGCGGGGCGTGGCCTGGGCTTGTCGTGTGGCTGACAGTGGCTTTTTCGGGTGGTCGGCGGCGTTCGGGATATCGGTTTCCTTCGACCCATTGACGCCGCCTCTGAGCCGCCTTTACTTTTCGTCCGCAGTTCCGCACACCGTTCGTAGTGTCGAACATCGTTCGGCCTGGTCTACCTCGGCGGCGACTACGCCCGCATCGTCAACGCCTCATCGGCAAGGTCGTGGACGTCGCCGACCGCGGCACGCCAACGGTACCGACATACGCCGGTGGAGCTGGCTCAGCACCACCTGCCAGCAGTGGCGGCTCGTCCCCACGGCCGCCTGATCCCGAAGGGCCGCAACAGAAACATGAGACATCTCGCCAGACGGGTTCTGGTGGCCTCGGCGGCCGCGCTCGCCGTGCTCACCACCGTGACCACCCCTGCCCAGGCCGCCGTGCCCGCGTCCCCCGCCGTCACCTTCACCAACCCGATAGCCGAGCAGCGCGCCGACCCGCACATCTTCAAGCACACCGACGGCTTCTACTACTTCACCGCCACGGTCCCCGCGTACGACAGGATCGTCATGCGCCGGGCCACCACCCTCCAGGGCCTCGCCACGGCCCCGGAGACCACGATCTGGACCAAGCACCCCACCGGTGAGATGGGCGCCCACATCTGGGCCCCGGAGATCCACTTCATCGACGGCAAGTGGTACATCTACTTCACGGCCGGCTGGTCCAACGACATCTGGCGGATCCGCCCGTACGTCCTGGAGAGCAGCGCCGCCAACCCGCTCACCGGCACCTGGACCGAGAAGGGCAGGATCAGCCTGCCCCTGGACACCTTCTCGCTGGACGCCACCACCTTCACGCACAACGGCACCCGCTACCTGAGCTGGGCCCAGGAGGACCCGGCGCTCGGCCGCGGCACCAACCTGTATCTGGCGAAGATGGCCAACCCCTGGACCATCGAGGGCAGCCCGGTCATGGTCTCCAAGCCCCAGTACGCCTGGGAGACCGCCGGCCACCGCGTCAACGAAGGCCCGGCCGTCATCCAGAAGAACGGCAAGGTCTTCATGACCTACTCGGCCAGCGCCACCGACGCCAACTACTGCCTCGGGCTGCTGACCGCCGACGCCACCGCCGACCTGATGAACCCGGCCGCCTGGAGCAAGACTCCCACGCCGGTCTTCAAGAGCAACGACAAGACCGGCCAGTACGGCCCCGGCCACAACACCTTTACGGTCTCCGAGGACGGCAAGTCGGACATCCTCGTCTACCACGACCGCAACTACAAGAACATCACCGGCGACCCGCTCAACGACCCCAACCGCCGCACCCGCTACCAGAAGATCTACTGGAACGCCGACGGCACACCCAACTTCGGCATCCCCGTCGCCGACGGTGTCACCCCCGTCCGCTTCTCTTCCTACAACTACCCGGACAACTTCATCCGGCACTGGGAGTTCCGGGCCAAGACCGAGTCCAACGTCACCGAACTCGCCGACTCGCAGTTCCGCGTCGTCCCCGGCCTGGCCGGCAACGGCACCGTCTCCCTCGAATCGGCCAACTTCCCCGGCTACTACCTGCGCCACAAGAACAACGAGGTGTGGGTGGAGAAGGACGACGGCACCACCCTGTTCGACAATGACGCCTCGTTCCACGAGCGGGCCGGTCTCGCCGACCCCGCGGCTGTGTCGTACGAGTCGTACAACTTCCCCGGCCGGTACATCCGGCACTACAACAACCTGCTCTACACCCAGCCGGTGACTACCACCGTCGGCCGGCAGGACGCCACCTTCTACAAGGAGTAGGACCGGCCGGCCGCACCGATCGGGTTTCTGCGAGGGACCGGAACCGGGCCGGGGCGACCGGACTACGCGAAGAGCGATGTGATCAGTGAGCCATCGGCGCGTCACCTCAGAGCGGCACGCGGGTGGCTCACTGTCATGAATCGGCGCCCCTTTCGCAACAGACCCTCATCAGGAGCGTGGGAGGTACCCCCAGGCCGCCCGCTTTCGCTCCGCGTCCGGGCGGCACGCATCTGGTGCGTGGTCCAGGAATGCGGGGGCGGCCCGCGGCCGGAGGCCGCTGATGGGCAGAGCCTCACGCCCCTGGGGTGTCCGGTCGGGCCTGGACAGTCCGATGCCCGTACCCCCCTTCCGAGATTCCGTGACCTCCGCGTGCCCGTAAGAACGGAAAACCACGGTCAGCAGCGGTTCGAGCCAGCCCACACGACCACCCCCAAGGTCCACGTAGCCGTGCCGGTCAGAGCCGTGGAGCCTGTGCAAGCGCCGCCGCTTCCCAAGCTGAGAGCGCGAGTTCGATTCTCGTCACCCGCTCCATGATGAAACCCCAGGTCAGCGACCTGGGGTTGGTTGGCTATCCAGTCCAATTTTAGGGGAGTGCCCGCCGCGTGAACCGGCCGGGCTACTGCCCGTCGGCGACGACGTCCCAATGCTCGATGCTCTTTCCGTCGACCACCCGGAAGAGGTCCACGACGACGTAGTCGGAGCTGAAGACCCACACCAGGTCCCCGTCGGCGAGGGTGTTGCCGAACCGGGTCCCGCCGCCTCCGGTACTGCTGGGCGAGGGGGAGTTCTGCGTGTTCTGCTGGAAGAACCGCTTCAGCGGGGCCGTTCCGTTCGGGGCGATCGGGTTGTGCTGGTAGTACCGGGGATCCCAGCTCTTGTCGATCACGGTCGCGTCACCGTCGGAGAGCTTGCGGTACGCGTCGACGGCGAACTTCCGGTTCTTCTCCTCCTGTTCCTCGGACAGGGTCGGTTCCCCGTTCGGGTACCGGTACACGTCGCTGAACAGCGAGTTCCCGCTGGCTGCCTTCTTCGGCACGGTCTGCGTGATGCCCCAGTGCTCGACCAGCTTGCCGTTGTCGACCCGGAACAGGTCGGCCTTGGCCTGGCCGGTCGCCTCGTTCTTCGGGGTGGCCGACGCGTGCCAGTGCACGGCCACCAGGTCACCCTCGGCGGCCACGTGCTTGACGGTCGCCACCGCACCGGGAATCTTCGCCTTGACGACCTTGAACTCCTTGACCTGCCCGTCGGACCCGCCGGGAACCGACTTGTCGTGCTGCACGTAGTCGGTGCCGACGAGTTCCTTCACCACGTCGGTCTTGTCCTTGTCGAACGCCTCCGAGTACAGGCGCAGAACGAGCGCCTTGTTCCGCTCCTCGGAGGCCGACGCCGAGCGGGCCGCGGCGGACGTCGTCGACGGGGTGGCAGGGGCGTTGCCGGACGTGCTGCTGCAGGCGGTCGAGAAGCAGGCCACGGCAGCGAGCCAGGGCAGGGTCTTGCGGTATCTCACTTGAGTCTCCTGTGTACGGTCAGTCCGGTTCTACTTCGGGGAGTTCCACCAGGGGGTGCCGGCGGCGCGGATCGTGCGGGTGCCGCAGTGCACCTCGCCGCCGAAGGCGTGGTGGGTATGCCAGTCGTCCAGGTCGACTGCCAGGTCGCGGTCAGTGCCGTCGGGGCCGGACGTACGGGTGATCGTGACGTCGTACGTCTTCTTCTGACCGGCCTTCAGGCCGCCCTCGCGGTCGTAGACGCCGGTGCCCAAGCCCGGCGTCTTCAGCGCCTAGTCCAGCACTGTGTCGACCGGGGCCTTCACCGTGTAGTCGTGCGCGGTCGCGCCCGCCTTGATCGCCTTCCAGGCGGCGACGACGTCGATGAGGCCGACACCCTCCTCGTACGCCTGAACTCCCTTGATGTGCCGGGCGGTCGAGGTCAGCGCCGTGCGCAGCTTCACGGACGTCAGCTCGACGCCCTGCTGCTTCGCGGCGCTCAGCAGCAGCACGCTCGCGCCCGCCGCCTGCGGGGACGCCAGCGAGGTGCCGTTGTACATGGCGTAGCCGGCCGGCAGCTTCCAGCCCGACTCGGCGAGGGACGAGCCGGGCATCCAGGCCGGGATCGTGGTGACCGCGGAGCCGGGGGCCACGAGGGTCGGCGCGAAGCCGCCGTCCTCACGGGGGCCGCGCCCGGAGGTGGTGAACATCTGGTACTCGTCGGCCACGGCGGCGCCGTAGTTGGCGGCGAAGGTCTCCTTGGAGACGCCCGCGCCGACCGAGACGACCTTGTCGGCGAGGCCGAGCTCCGCGACCGTGTTGGCGCCGGGACCGGAGTTGCCGGTGGGCATGACGAAGGCCTGGCTCTCGGCGATGCCGGTGGCCGGGTCGTCAGTGCCGAAGCGGCCGACCTGGAAGCCGTCCTTGTACGGCTTCATCGGGGTGTCGTCGGTGAAGTCGCCGTTGTCGTCGACGTCGACGGTGACCGTGCCGGTGGCCGGGTCGTACAGGACACCCCAGTCGTCGGTGGTGTCGCCGTCGCGGTTGACGTCACCGTCGGAGCGGCCTGGCCTGTCCGTGACCTTGCCCTGCACGGTGACGGACTCACGGAAGACGCTGACCCGGTACGCGCCCTCGGGGGCCTTCCAGCTCGTGCCGCTGAAGGTGAAGGCCGGCCCGGAGACCGAGGTGGTCATCGGGCGCCAGGTGCCGTCGCCGTCGGTGACCGGGTCCGTGACGGTCACCCAGTCGACGATCTTGCGCTCACCGGTCGTCGTCTTCTGGAACGCGGGAGTGGCGAGGTCGACACCCGTGTCGAGGGCACCGATGGTGATGCCCCGGCCGTCCGCCTTCGGGTTCTTCCTCACGAAGTCGACGGCACCCGTCTCGAAGGACGGGTTGTAGGGGTTCCTCGCGGGGGTGTCGGCGCCCGGGCCGGGGTAAGTGGCCGCGGAGGCGCTCGACTTGCCCTGTTCGAGACTCGGCTCCTCCATGGGGATTTCGTCGCGCAGGTCGATGGCCTGCACGGAGGACAGCCTCGCGGCGGCGGCGATGGCCGACTCCGCCTTGCCGGTGGGAACCGTGGCCCGTACGTAACCGAGCTTGTCGTACGTACGGCCCACGGAGCCGCCCTTGACCGCGTCGAGCTCCCGGGCGACCTTCTCGGTCTGCCCCGGCGCTGTGGCGATCATCATCGTGATGTTCTTCTCGCGGTGTGCGTTGGCCTGCGCGAGGAGATCAGCGTCGTCCGAACCGAGCTTGTCACGGGCGGACTTGATGCCGGGGTCGGTCGTGACGGCGGGGCCGTCCGTGGCGAAGGCCGCGGGTATGGGGCCGGTCGCGGCGAGCGCGGCGACGAGACCCGCGGCCACGGCGATACGGGCGACGCGTCTCGCGCCCGACATCGGGGCCGGGTGGGGGGTGGGGGGGCATGCCTGATCCCTGGTGCTGAAGGAACGTAGCCATGGGCGGCCGGATCGAGGCATTCCGAGCCACTTCGACCGCCGCGGTCCGGGCATGAACCCGGATGATCGCCAGCCTTGCACAAGAGACCGATTTTGTTGAGAGTTCACGTATCGCGATCGCGACCCTGACACAAACATTCCACACACCATCGGGTTGCCCCAGGCGGCTGCGTCGCCAGAGCGAGTCTCCGAGAGCGGGGCCGCGCAGATGGGGCTGCCACGGTCTGGGGTGGGTCGCTCGTGTACCCGCGGGGCGTGCGGAGAGGAGGGCAGTGTCGGGGGTGTGAGCTTGAGGGCTTCTCGAAACCGAGTGTGGTTTCGAGAAGCCCTCCCAGTCCTGGGCGTTGGTGTCAGCCGAGGCGCCACTGCTGGTTACTGCCGCCGTTGCAGTCCCACAGTCCGACCGCTGCGCCGTTGGCGGTGGAGGCACCGGTCACGTCCAGGCACAGGCCCGACTGGACGCTGGTGATGGTGCCGTTGGCGTTGAGGTTCCACTGCTGGTTGGTGCCGCCGTTGCAGTCCCATATCACGACTTTGGCGCCGGCCGCGTCGAGGCACTTCGCACCGCCGTAGACGGTGAGCTGCTTGGCCGACGTCCTGGTCCAGGTCTGGTTCGTGCCGCCGTTGCAGTCCCAGATCTGCGTCTGGGTGCCGTTGGTCTGCGAAAGGCCGGGCACGTCAAGGCACTTGCCGGAACCGGTGGCGTGGACCGGACCCGTGGTGGTCCCGCCGGAGCCGTCGAGTCCGAAGAAGGCGATGGCCCGGGCCGCCATGCCGCTTTCGGGCAGGGAGTGCCCGACACCCTGGAAGCTGTTCGCCTCGACCGGTGCCTGCGCGCCGGCGGAGCCGTAGCGGGTGCGGGTCCAGTTGGACTGCGGGGAGTCGGTGTAGACCGGGGTCTGGCTCACCCCGAGCACATTGGTCCACTGCTTGATCTCTTCACGGAAGTTCGCGTAGTACAGCGCTTCGTCCTCGGTGCCGTGCCACAGCTGCATCCGCGGCCGGGGGCCGGTGTACCCCGGGTAGGCGTTCCGGACGAGGTCGCCCCACTCCTGCGGGGTCTTGCTGATCTGGCCGGTGGCGCAGGCAGTGTTCCAGCCGGAGCCGTCGGTGGTGGCGAAGCAGCCGAACGGCACGCCCATGAACGCCGCACCGGCCTTGAACAGGTCGGGGTACGCGCCGAGCATGACATTGGTCGTCATCGCGCCGGACGAGGCGCCGGTGACGTAGACCCGGCCGGCGTCGGCGTTCATGTTCTGCACGGTGTACCGGACCATCTGGGCGATGCTCGTGGGGTCACTGCCCCCGTCGTGCTTGAGCGCCTGGGGCGAGGAGACGTCGAAGCACTGCCCGCTGACGTTCGCGTCCGGGTAGACGACGATGAACCCGTGCTGGTCGGCCAGGCGGGCGAACTCCGTGTTGGAGTAGAAGGCGGGCCCCGTGCCGGTGCAGTAGTGCACTGCCACCACCACCGCCGGACGTGCCGGAGCGCTGTCGGGCTTGTAGACGTACATCCGCAGGTTTCCGGGGTTGCTGCCGAAGTTGGTCACCTCGGTCAGTGACGCCGCCGACGCGGTGGTGGCCGAGGCGCCGGTCAGTCCGAGCGCCGCGATCAGCGGCGAGATCGCCATCAGCAGGGCTACCAGTACATCTCTGACGCTTCTCTTCTTGGACTTCCGGGACATTGACGGCGTCCTTTCTGGATCCGGTGCGGCCGGGGGGAAGTGACCGGTTGGTGAAGCGCTTCGACGCTCCCATTGGCCCGGATGTGGTGTCAATGCCCGTGGGAGAAGCAAGGTCACGTTGTCTTCATGCCTTTGTTTCGCCAGAGACTTCTCATTGGCGTGAGCCGACAGGTGAAGCGCTTCGACACCTTCGGCCTGTTCCACGGAGCGCGAGACGCTGACCGCCGCAGGGCGGGCGGGCTTTGTCGCGCGCGGCATCGTGTACGTACTGATCGGGCTGCTGTCCATCCGGATCGCCGTCGGGAGCGGCGGGGGCCAGGCGGACCGGCAGGGCGCACTGCACGAGATCGCGACGCAGCCCTTCGGGAAAGCGATGCTCTGGGCGCTGGTCGTCGGTTTCGCGGCCATGGCGCTCTGGCGGGGAGCCCGCGCCGTGCTCACCACGGTGCCCCGGCGGAAGGCGGGTTCGCGACTCCTCGACGGCGGGCGGGCGGTCTTCTACGCCGCCGTCTGCTGGGCCACAGCGGTGTATGCGGCCGGTGGCGGCCAGGGCTCCAGCGGCAACGAGCAGTCGCAGGATCGGACGGCATCGGCGCTCAAACTGTCGTACGGCCAGGTATTGGTGGGAGCCGCGGGCTGCCTCTTGATCGGTATCGGCGCGGTACTCGCCGTCCGGGCGGCCATGCGGCGCTTCCTGCGGCATCTGGACACCACCGCCATGAGCCGTCGTACGAAGCAGGTCGTCACCGCTCTGGGCGTGGGTGGCGGCGTCGCGCGTGGCGTGGTGTTCGCCACGGCCGGGGTCTTCGTCCTGGTGGCGGCCGTCCGCTTCGATCCGGACGAGGCCAAGGGCGTGGACGCGACGCTCCGGAGCTTCGCGCAGACACCGGCGGGACCGTGGCTCCTGGTCGCCGTCGCGATCGGGCTGATCCTCTTCGGTGTCTTCTCCTTTGCCTCGGCTCGCTGGCGTCGGCTGTGAACGCTGCCCCGAGCCACTGCCAGCGCCGCTTCGGCAGCGTCTGCGGGAGGCGACAGCCCGCGCCAGGGTGGTCAGGCCACCAGCCCGGGGAGGGGTTCGGAGTCGTCGATGAAGGCGCGGGCCACATCGGACAGTCGCCGGTTGTGGGCGCGGGCGTAGCCGCGCAGGGCGGTGAAGGCCCGTTCCATGTCGATGCTCTGGCGTTCGGCGAGTTTGCCCTTGGCCTGTTCGATCAGTACCCGGCTGTTCAGCGCGGTCTGTAGCTGTTCGTTGAGCACGGTGCTGCGGTGGGCGGACCGTTGCTGTAGGAGGCTGATGGTGGCGACGTCGGCCAGGGCCTGGGCGATGAGTGTGGCGGGCGGGTCGAAGGGGCCGGGGGCGGCGCGGAAGAGGTTCAGGGCGCCGACGACCTCGTCCCGCAGACGCATGGGCAGGGCCTGGACGGCGCCGAACCCGCTGCGGTGGGCCGCCGTGACGAAGCGCGGCCAGCGGTCGGCCTCCCGGGTCAGGTCGGGGACGATCACCGGTGCGCCGGTGCTGAAGCACTCAAGGCAGGGGCCCTCGTCGTTCTGGAGCTGGAAGAGCTCCAGCAGGCGCACCTGTTCGTCGGAGGCGGCCATCACGCGCAGTTTGCCGTCCCGGTCGGCGAGCAGCACCCCGGCGGCGCTCGCGTCGAGCATGCTCACGCAGCGGTCGGTCAGCAGGCGCAGGAAGTCGATGAGGTCGAAGTCGGCGACCAGGTTGTCGGCCAACTCGACGAAGGTCTTTGCCAGGAGCTGCTGATTCATCGTGAACACCCTCGATTGAGACTAGTCCCGCCGGGAGGGGGCGGGAAGTGCAGCACGTTCGTCGGCCTGAACCGATGGGGTCAGTTGCCGTTGTCGGTTCATTTCGGTTCGCTGTCCGGGGAGAAGCGGAGCCGGTGGGCCACCACGTCGGCAGCCACGTCGGCGAGCCGGCGCCCTTGCGTATAGGCGTAGGCGCGGAGCCGGACGAAGGCTTCGTCGATGCCGACGCCGAGTTGGACGGTGAGGATGCCGGCGGCCTGGTCGATCTCTGCCCGGTATCCGCCCAGGTCCTCGAAGCCGTGGTTCGGTGACGGTGCGCCGGCCTGCGCGCCCGTCTCGTCGATCCGCCCGTCGAGCAGGAGCAGCGTCGCGAGATCGGCGAACGCCAGCGCGTCGGCCAGCTCCTCCGCGTCCAGCACGGTCGGCACGTCGGCGTACAGGTCGAGGACTCCCGGGCTGATCGCCCCGATCTGCAGGGGGAGTGCGAAGACGGCGCGTGCTCCGGCTTCCAAGGCCGCGTCGGCGAACACGGGCCAGCGGTCCTGCAGGCCGCCGGTCAGCAGATCGGGGGACAGGACGGCCGAGCCGTGGGTGAAGGCGTCCACGCAGGGGCCCTCGCCCAGGGTGAGCTGGAGCTCCTCCAACTGCTCGCTGATGTCGTCGGTGCTGCACAGCGGATGGCTTGCGGTGGTCTTGGACATCGCCGATACCCCGGCTCCGCCGACCGGCAATGCGGCCACGGCCGCGGTGCACACGTCCACCACACCGACCGGGCCGCCCCGTCGGGCCGCCTGCTCGGCGACCGCCACCTGGATGCGGGCCGACCGGCTGTCGGCCCTCATCCGGGCCACCGCGTCCAGGCATCGTGGGCCAGGCCCTCCAGCCGCGCCGTGGTTCGCTCTCCGAGGGGGAATACCAGCGCACGGAACACTGTCGGGCCCGCCGGCCGCCACACCTCTCCCATGTCCAGCCATCCCCAGGAGCGGAGGGACGCGAGGGTCGGGTGATCGTCCTGATCCACCAAGGTGGCGCCGAGGGATGCCTGGTGGCCGCTCAGCAGCCGCTCCTGCAAACGGCGGGCCACGTCCTGGTCCTGTGGGTGTGGCTGGACCAGGATGCTGGTGATCGCGAAGACGCCGCCGGACGCAGTGAGCTGCTCGACGCTCTGCGGCAGTGCTCCGTCGAACCCGAGCCACCAGATGCCGTCACTGGCCACCGGGAATCCGAAGACGCACCCCACCAGGTGGTCCGTCTCTGCGATCACCATGGCGAACCCCGGCCGTCGGATGTCGCCGGTGAGACGGTTCAGGAAGTCCTGGCGGCTGCGGCTGCGGTACGCCCCAGCGACGGACGTCTCTCGGGAGTCGACGTACAGATCCGCCAGCTCTCCGCCCAGGTCCTGCGCCAGCCAGCGGTTCACGCGGCGCAACCGCACCGCGTCCATGGTGGACGACTCGCCTGCATGCGGCTCTTGCGGCTGCCCCTGCCTGGGCTGGGCCTTCACCGCAGATCGCCCGAGAGGACAGCCACCAGCGGAACACTCCGGTCCGGCAGGGCTGGAGCGACCGGGTCAGGGATGTCCCCGAGAGACGGTGGCAGATGCCCGAGCGGAAGGCCGAGAAGCAGGAATCCGCTGCCGGTGAGGTCGAGGATCCGCCCCAGTGACTGTGGCGGGTTGTGCAGTCGCAGGATCCCGTGGGCCTCCTTGGTCCGCTGCGCGGCGTAGAGGAAGGCGTTGAGGCCGCTGCAGTCGCAGAAGGTCACAGGGGTGAGGTCGACATCGACGATGCGGATGCCGTCGCTCAGGCATCGCGCCAGCGCTGCGCACACCAGCGGTGCCGATTCCAGGTCGATCTCACCAGCCAGGGTGATCAGAGCCCGTTTCCGTCGGTCATGACGATAGATGGTGAGCCGTGGGAGGGGCATGACGCCTCGGTTCAGAAGACCATCCGGCAGCGAGATGGGGACGCCGGGAGTCCCGGCTCATCTTGGCGCGCTGCCGGCAGGGGATACGTGCGGCGGAGTCGGAACGACGGCCGGTCCGAGGACCTGCGCAACAGGACATAGGACCCGCCCGGTTCTCTCCAGGGATGCGTCGGGTGACGGACGAGAGGTCCGCTCCACGCAGCCATCTGTGTCGCGAAACGACAAGCCGCCGGGGTCTGGGACGCTTGTACGGCACGATAGTCCTACCCCAGTGCGACGGACGGCCCGAAGCCGCCCCATCTCAGGATGTGGACGATGTCGAAGTATTGGCGCGCTCATACCCGGTGCCCTGCACCGTACTTGGACCCATGACCGAAAGGCCGCTGCTCGTGTCGGATCCGGGTCCGGTCCACAGCACCCGTTGGAGGGCCAAGCTGCTGGATCTGGCGATCCTTGTTCTAGCTGCGGGGGTGCCCTTCGCTGTCGCGGTCAAAAGTCGACAACTGGGTTGTTGCACTTCTAGGGTCCCTCACCTCGCTCCTGACAGGCATGCGCCACGTCTTCGACCCGCAGGGAGATTGGATCTCCTTTCAGCCGGGCGAACATGCAGATCGAAACCGAGGTCGTCCGCTACAAGCAGGCCTTGGATGAGTACGGGGACCCGGCTGCCGCTCCAGGGATTCTTGCCGCACGCGTAGAAGAGATCTGTACAGAGGAGACGGGTACCTGGGCTCAGCGCCTCCCCCGTCCCGCCACCACCCTTGCCGCCTTCTCGTTGCTCGACTCAGCCGGCTGCATAGCGGCACGATCGAGAGGGGCAGCCCGTCTCAGTTTCCGTCGCATTCAGCGCCGTTCACGGCCGTTCAGGCGAGACCCGGAGCCGTCCCCGCAGCGAGGGTCAGCCGCCCATGAACCCCGGTGAACGCCCCTGCACAGACCTCGACAGCGCGCCACCACAGTTGTAAGAAGCCGTTGTCCTATCGATCTTGAGTGCGGTGTGATCGAAAGTGGCTCTCAGGGCGGGTGATTCTGCCGTGGCCGTGCATGAGGACAGGGGCCTCTGGTGCGGTTCGGAGGTGCTGGGGCAACGAGCGTTCCGGGAGGCCCTGTTGTCACTGTTGTACGCGGTCGACGGCGAGGAGTTCAACTCATCCTGCGGGGCGTGGAATTGCCCCGCCCACCGGTTCGGGAACGCGGCCGACCGGCCCGCCTGGGCCCGTTCCTACGACACGGATCTGACTGACGATCAGTGGCAGGAGATCCGGCCGCTGCTGCCGGTGCCGACCTGGCTGGAGGGCAAAGGCGGCAGGTCGGAGGAGTACTGCCACCGCGTGATGCTGGACGCGGTCTTCTACGTGGTCGACGGCGGCATCAAGTGGCGGGCCCCGGCCGACTTCCCGCCCTGGGACCGGGTCTACGCCTTCTGGCGGCGGTGGCGGGACAACGGGCTGATCGCCGAGCTCCGTGACAGGCTGCGCGGGAGGGTCCGCGAACGGGCGGGACGGGAGCCGGAGCCGAGTGCGGCGGTCATCGACTCGCAGTCCGTCAGGGCCGACGCGGTGGTCGGGGCCGCAAGCCGCGACTACGCCGGCGGCAAGAAGATCAACGGCAGGCGCCGGCTCGTCCAGACCAGCGTGAAGAAACTCGTCAATAACAATGCGAAGTGGCGCAATCAGGATCACGAGACACTAGCTCGCGCAATCAACCCAAATCGGGAGTTCGACAAGACCGTTCATGACCGCAGTATCGTGGAAACGCAGCTCTGACGGCTCCACGGTCAGGCCGAAACTCGTTGTTCCCGAGAGAAACGCGCGCAAGGCCTGCGCCGCAATGAGTCGTGTGACTGGAATGCCCAGGCATGAATGCCGCCCGTGACCAAACGTCAGATATTCGAAATCCCGACCGCGAGTGGGGTCAAACCTGTGGGCATCGGGAAGCACTGACGTGTCCCTGTTGCAAACGTCCACCCCGATGACGAGCAAAGTACCTGCGGGAACTGCGTACTTGCCTATCACGGATGGCTCCTTCGTCATCCGATAGATCCCCCGCGCAATCGGGCTCGCGTACCGCTGCACCTCATGGACGAGGCCAGGCAGCAGCGTCTCGTCATCGCGTACGAGACTCTGAGCCCTCGGATCTTGCGCCAGGCAGAGGATTCCATTCGTAATCAGTGCCGCCAACACCTCGACACCCGACAGCGCGAGCAGTCGAGTGTTCGCCGCAACCTGTCGATCGTCGAGAGAAGGTAGTTCCGCCATCAGGTCCGACACGAGGTCATCGGCGGCGTGAGCACGCCTGTCGCGTACCCAGTCGACGAGCGTGGCGTCAAGTTCGCGCACCGGGTACCCCTGGTAAACCGCGGTCCTCAGGGCCGAGACGAGGTTTTCGTCCAGTCCAAGCAATCGCGACATTACGCTGTCGGCGATGGGCACGCCGATAGACGCGACCGCGTCGAGCCTTCCCAGGGTGAGAGCGCTCTCGATCGAGAGTTGGACATCCTGAATCAGTTGGTCCGAGACATCGCGCACGCGAGTATCGATGACCCTCCGAAGTGCGCGCCGTACGCGACGATGCTCTTCCCCATCGGTTTGGTTGACCGCGAAGACCATCTCGGACATCGAATCCGGATGCGACTCGATCGAATCCGGATGCGACTCGGCCGGCTCGTCGAAAACGCTGGCCATGAGTTCGCCCGCACTGCCGTAGGTTTCGACGTCGGACAAGATGCGGGTGGCTTCGCGATGATCGTTGACGAGCAGTCCCACTCCTGCCGTTCCCATGCGCATCGGAACGATGGTGGCGGCTGGATCCGCCGACCCTCGCAACACAGTCCGCTCATCGAGTGTCTTGCGGAAGAGAATGTTGCCTTCAGACACACCAGACTCCTTGCCTTACGGCAATACCCACACAGTGGTCGCCGGAACGAAAGACGAGGTCGTGCAATTCAAGAGCGTGCAGACTGGCCGCCTCTACGGGGGTGATCGTGTGCCCCCAACGGCTTTCGTCAAGAACGGCTGCCGCCGGTTCCGAGCGGTCGATATCGAAGCGGCGTCGCTCCCCGTAGCGTGTGTCCTCAACGGCTAGGAACGTCGGACCGCGTCGAACGACAAGGGATCCTCCCTGCTGCGCCGACCACGCAAAGGTGCCGTCCGACTGCCGTGGCGGGTCGAGGTGGCGAAGGCACCCGACCTCGAGGGCGCCACAGTCGCCGCTCCACGAAACCCGCAAACCAACGCCGCGCGCGTCGCGGAGCAGCGCGATCAAGGAGACGAGTTCGCGATCGCCCATCTCCGACATGGCAAAATGACCGACCAGTCGAACCCCGGCGTATCCCGACCGGGTCAGGGTGACGAGATTCTCCCTGCTCTGCACCGAGTGGAGATTCACTGGCGCGAAGAGCCTTCGTCGGTTCGACCGCCGCTGTGCTGTCTGCTTCGTCACCAACGCAATCCTGTCGCGAGCGCCAAATAGGTGGAATCCTCATGAAAAACGATTCCGAGCTCTGTCCAGTTCTCAACGAGCTCTTCGAGCTGGCCTTCCCGCACTGCAATCCCGAGCGAGCGCATCGCGGAAGCGAGTGCAGGAAGCGTTTTACCCTTGGCCAGTGCACGGTAGGCCTCGGCCTCGAGACCCGGTTGAAGCACCACCTCACGGGAGGGCCAGGCGGGCCGGTCGTCGACGACGACGAGCGAGTCGTCCGGCGCCGGCAGAGCGACCAGCCGAGAAGTCGATGCGGTGGACTTCCAGTTCGCGACCGCTTCGCGCAACATCTCACCCGTCTCAGGTGATATGCCGGCGGGCTCGGACTCGAACACGTAAACGAGGTCATCGAGGGCGTCCACTACCCCCTCGTAAGCGCTCACCAGGTTGCGCGAGGGACCGAGAGCCCGGAGACCGAGTTCTGGATCGTCGAAGTAGGGGCTGAAGCGTTCCAGTTTGATCGGGAACGCCCCGGCGGGCGGCGTCAGATGATGGAGGGATGGGAGCGAGTCGATCAACGCCGTGTAGTCGCGGTCATCCTCACCGGGGAAACCCACCAGGATGTTCCACGACGGATAGATCCTGCAGGTGGCACAGTCTCGTAGGAATCGCACGTTCTGCCACCCGGTCACACCCTTGCGCATGATGCGTAGGATGGGTGTGCAGAGGCTCTCGACACCCGGTTGTAGTTGCGTGAAACCGGCGCGCGCAAGGGACTCGAGTTGACTGAAATTGAGGTTCGACTTCACCTCGGCGAACAACCGGACGTCCCATTCAGCGGGCAGTGCCATATCCGTGGTCAGTTGAATGACATGTTCGGGCGCCAAGATGTTGTCAGCAAACACCAGGTCAAGCACGTTGTGCCGATGGATAGCCCGGCTGGCCTCCGCTTGCACGCGCTCGGCGGGCTTTGCGCGATGGGCCATGGCCGACCCGTTCAAGCCGCAAAATGTGCAATGGTGCTTCGCACCCCACCAGCATCCGCGGCTGGCCTCCAGAGGAATCTTGACATCGACGAATGGACCGGCCGGAGACTTCCGCAAATCGCGGAAATAGTGATCGTAGACAGGCTCCGGCACCGCGTTCATGGAGACGGGTGTCGGTCCGATGGGGTTGCTTACCGAGGCTCCATCGATGTCGGATCGCCAGCACAGGCCAGGCACGGCACGCAGCAGTTCGTCATGCCTTTTCTCGTCACCGCTACGAAATCCTGCGATGTGGGCGATGAGTGGCGCGATCGAGCGCTCCGCCTCGCCCCGGATCACGTAGTCGAACTCCGTGCGAGCGCGGTGGACTGCCGTACCTTGAACGCCGTCGCAGTTCGCCCCGCCGAGAATCGTGACGATGCTTGTCTGCAACTCCTTGACACGGTGCGCGAGCGCGAACGAGGCAATGTTCTGATCGAACGTCGTCGTCAACCCCACGACATCGACACCTGACGTTACGAGATCTCGGGCCAACTCGTCGATGAAGGCAGGCGCCGCGCGGAACATCGCACAATAGGCATCAGCGTGCTCACTGTCGCTCACGAGGTCATAGAAACTCGTGTGGCGTGGGTCGATACCGGGGCGGAAATAGCTGGAGAAGACCCATTCGCCGACCCCGAACACTTCAGCATCGACGATCAGTTCGTAGTGCTCACGTTCGAGGCCCGCCTCCCGGACCAAGAAGTCAAGCCACCGAATATTGGCATAGACGACGTCGAGCTTCTCAACTTCTCCGCGCTGCTCGAACAACGGAGCGATCGTGCTCAGCGCCAGTGAGGGCATGTCAACCACGGCCCAGGGCATGCAGACCAACGCAACCGAAAGGGCATCCTCGTGGACGACCGGCGGGGTTAGATCCAGCACCGGTCGTTTGTGCCCGATCTGCATCAATTCCACTTCGGCTCCTCATCGATTAGGGGCGTTGCTCGAGATGGTCCGTTTCAGGATGCCTCTTGGTCGGCGGGCTTCTCGATCTTGGTGGTCACCCGTGCCCCTCGGAAGAGCACCGGCATCCACAGGAGGCATGCCAGCAGGGGGACCGCCGCGTAGGTGGCCATGCCCACACTGGAGCCCAACCCGTCCATGAGAACGCCGAGGACGAGATAGCCGGTGCCGATGAGCGCCGACTCCACGAATGCGATCATCGACAGCAGGCTCGCCCGATGGCGCGACGGCACCGCCTCGTTGAACACGTTGTCCACGAGCACGGCGGTGATCTCGGGAATTCCGACCAGGACCAGGAACGCGGCGATGGTGACCCAGACAAGGCCGAGGCCGCTCAGGCCGAGCGCCACGGCGAGCGTCAGGAGAGACACCGGGGCGATGACCCGATACCCGATGCGCCGGTTCGCGCGGTCCGAGAGCAAGGGAGTGAGTCCGCCGACGAAGAATCCCGCCGATATGACCACGCTGACCAATGCGGTGCTTGCTCCCTGATCGGAGAGGGTCTTCTGCGTGAAAATGATGTACGGCGTCAAAGTCGCATGCATCAATCCGGACACCACGACAAGCGTCACGAGCGCCGGCGTGGCGACTCGAAGCATCGCCCGCCAAGCCGTGGCGTCGCTGTGCGCCTCCTCGGCTCCGTCCTGTTCGTCCACCGCGTCCACGCCGCGGATCTCGGGCACCC
Source organism: Streptomyces sp. NPDC036764 (assembly GCF_055609385.1). Taxonomy (NCBI): domain Bacteria; kingdom Bacillati; phylum Actinomycetota; class Actinomycetes; order Kitasatosporales; family Streptomycetaceae; genus Streptomyces; species Streptomyces sp. NPDC036764. The sequence continues at coordinate 103,117 of NZ_JBVJPT010000013.1, read as the reverse complement.
GTGACATCAGCACCACCACGGCCATGACGAGGCACGCCGCCGAACCGACGTAGACGACTCCCCAGGAAATCTGCTGCAGTTGGCCGCCGATGACGATGGCGACTCCCGAGGTGACCGTCCCGAGCATGGTGAACCGGGACTTGATCTTGACGTAGCTGGCCGTTGCACCACGACGCACGAGCAGGTCGTACAGCAGGGCGGTGTCCGAACCGGACACACATGCCATGCCCACGCCCTGCCCGATGAACAGCGCGAGGAACACCCAGTAGTTGGAGAACGTCCCCTGACCGAGCAGACATCCAGCAATCAGCACCTGGCCGATCACGATGCTGGCGCGCCTGCCGATTCGGTCGGCGATGATTCCTGTCGGCATCTCTGCAAGTCCGCTGACCAGGAAGATCAGGGTCTGCAGTAGGGCCACTTGCCCGACGGAGAAGCCTCGCTCATAGAGGAAGAGGACGAATACGCCGCGCTGGAACATCGTGTTGGCGAGCACGGCGTATACGTAGAACGGGCGCGTGACGCTTCGTGCTGCATCGTCGACTGCAGCCGATCCGCCAAGGGCCTCCGTGGTGCCGGTCATGCTGCGGGCTCCCCCTGGTGACTCCGGTGATCATTGGTGTTGGGCCTCCGCCGTCGACTGGAACCTCCAGCCGTAATTCGCGCAGGACATGGGGCCGACCCTCCGGGAACCGTTGCCGGCGCCGCGGCCATCTTCGGTGGAACACGTTCTCAGACACACCAGATCCCCTGGCGTACGGGTAGGCCCACACAGTAGTCACCGGAAGAGAAAGCCAAGCCGTCCAGTGTGAGGCTGTGAAGGCCGGTCCGCTCCATGGTCGTGATCTCGCGTTCCCAGTCGACGGCCTCGAGAACGTTCGCCTCGGGTGTGGAGCGGTCGATGACGATGCGTCGGCGGGAACCCAGACGCGTGTCGTCGACGGAGATGACCGTCGGACCGCGCCGTGCGAAAAGCTGCGCATCAGCTCGTGGCGACCATACGAAAGTGCCGTCAGGCCGACGCGGCGGATCGAGGTGCTGGAGGCATCGGACGTCGAGGTCGCCGCATTCGCCACTCCACAAGACCCGCAGGCCGACGCCGCGCGCGTCGCGCAGCAGTGCGATCAGGGCGACGAGATCGCGATCGGGCATGGAGGGCATCACGTGATGTCCGGACAACCGCAATCCGGCGTAACCCCTTCGCGCCAGGGAGACGAGGTCCGACCGATTGCCGACGGAACGGAATTCCATCGTCGCGAACAGGTGCCGACGGCTCGTCCGCGGGCGTGCTGCCGGCGGGGTCACCAACGCGGTCCCGTCGCGAGTGCCGGGTAGGTCGAACCCTCGCGGAACGTGAGCCCGAGCGTGGTCCACTCCTCGACGAGCGCTTCGAGTCGGCCATCGCGTGCCGCTTCGTCCTGTGGATCGGTCCGACCACTCCGAGACGTCGCGCTGTGCTCGACGAGCGGTCCGATCGAGTGCTCCGCCTCGCCCCGGACGACATAGTCGATCTCGGTGCGGGCCTGGTGGATCGCCGTGCCCTGGACGCCGTCACAGTTCGCCCCGCCGAGAACCGTGACGGTGGTCGGGGACAGTTCCTTCACCCGCCGCGCAAGCGCGAACGAGGCGATGTTCTGATCGAAGGTCGTCGTCAGGCCGACCACGTCCGCACGGGACTCGACGATCTCTGCGAGATGCTCCGCGCCGCCCCCTGCTTTGTCGACGAGCTGGGCCAGGAGCCACCGGATGTTGGCGTAGAGGGCATCCAGCCGTCCGACTTCGCCCCGCCCTGCGAAGAGCGGGGCGATCGTGCTGATGGCCAGGGACGGCATGTCGACCGGAGCCCAGGGCATGCACACCAGCGTGACCGAGAGCGCGCCCTCCTCCACCACCGGCAGACTCGGCTCCGGCCGGTCGTGCCCGATCTGCAACAACTCCACTCCGGCTCCTGTCACCGGCTCAACCTCATTCACCTACCAGCTCACGGGCATCTTCTTGACGCCGTACCCGAGCCCGTCGTCCATGAACGGGAGGTCGCCGAGGTCGGCGGCCAGGGCCAGTGTCGGAATGCGCCGGAACAAGGCGGCGAACACGACCTGGAGCTCCAGGCGGGCCAGCGGTTGGCCGGTGCACTTGTGCACACCGAACCCGAAGGCGAGCTGCTGGCTGGCATCGCGGCGCAGGTCCAGCACCCCGGCATCGGGGAACACGCTTTCGTCGCGGTTGCCGATCTCCTCCGGGAGGATCAGACCCTCGCCGGCGCGGATCACCTCCCCGGCGATCTCGATGTCCTCCACGGCCACGCGGCGACGGCCGGGCTGAACGGTGGTCAGGTACCGCAGCAGCTCGTCGACGGCCGCGGCGACCTCGGGGCCGTCGGAGTCCTTCAGCACAGTGATTTGGTCGGGATGTTGCAACAGGGCCAGCGTGCCCAGCGCAATCATGCTGGCCGTGGTCTCGTGCCCCGAGATCAGCAGGAACAGCACCAGCATCACCATCTGGTGCCGGTTCAACTGGCCGGTGGCCAGCCGTTCGGTGGCCAGTTGGGACAGCAGGTCGTCCTTGGGGTCAGCGAGCTTACGGCCGATCAGCTTGGCCAGGTAGTAATACAGCTCGCGCTGGGACTTGTTCACGGCGTCGTCCGGGACGTCGCTGCCGGTCATTGTCCTGATGGCGTGGTGGAAGAAGTCGTGGTCCTCGTAAGGGACGCCGAGCACGTGGCAGATGGTGATGGACGGAATCGGCAGGGCGAAATCCGCCACGAAATCCGCCGGCTTCGGGCCGGCCAGCAGAGCATCGATGTGGTCGTCGACGACTTGCTGGACTGTGGGCCGCAGTTGCTCGACCTTGCGGGGGGTGAACGGCCGGGCGATCATCCGGCGCAGCCGGAGGTGCTCGGGGCCTTCCATGGCGGTCAGGAACTGGCCTTCTTCATGGTGGTCCTGCAGAAACTGACTGTGGAACGGGTAGCCCGGCTGCATCCAGTCCGCGCTGACCCGGCGGTCCGACAGCAGCGCGCACTGCTCCGCATGCCTCGTCACCAGCCACGGAGTGCTGCCGTCCCAAAGCCGAACTCGGACCAGCGGCGCCCGTTCCTGTAGCTCGGCGAGCTCCGGTGCCGGATCCAGCGGACAACCAGGCGCCCTGGGAATCGGAAAGAACGGGACTGCCGTGGATTCCAGATCAGGAACGTTGGCCTGCGAAGACGTCACAATCCTAGCTCCGTCCCGAATGTCACATAACGGAAGACACATCGAAAGCGGGGGCCGATGGCACCGACACCCTCCAGACAGATGCACGAACCATGGGCCGAGTGTTCGTCGGGAGACGATTCCTCAGCTCAAGACACCTCATGGCCGCCGGCAGGAAGGCCCTGCCGAATGCCCTGAATGACTGGGCTGGTTGAATGGAGTGATCGCCGAATCGGCTTCCGCGACCTGCGGATTCCGGTGCCTTGACCTTTTGCGCCACATGGCGGGAAACCATCCATGTTCAGCCCTTGTCCGCTGAAGGTGAGCAGCATCAAACGGCGACCTCTCCGCTTGGCACTGTTCCGAACCGGCAGCAGCCTACCCAGAATCGATCAAGCCCTACAAGGGGCGGGAATGCCCCGGCATCCGTCAGTCAGCGGACATCGGGGCAAGTACGCGATGCGGAGTTTGCGCACGCGAGCCTCTGCCGGAACCGCACGGGTCGTCAGCAGTTCCTTCCTCACGAAATGCCCCCATCCGAAGTGGTGAAGTACTGCTTCCCCCTCTGGCGCGACGAGGGCCCCGACTCCAATCGTCGCAGGCCACAGGGCACTTCCTCATTCCCGGCGACATCACTGCCGCACATCGGCCGACGGATCCGGGATCAGGTGTGGCACCGGGAAACGCGTGCACACCCCATTGACGAGACGCCAAAGACTGTATGAGATAAGGATGTTGGAGCCAGTCAAGGCAAAGAGGGGTCAAAGATGGCGCAGGCAGTGCAGGAACGCTCGGTGACCGTGACGGACGAGGCGGAGCCGGACATGGTGCTCTTCTCCGACGAGGAAGGTCTTGACCTTGCCGATGACGTCGAGTTGATCACCCTGTCATCGGCTACTTTGGGTGCCATCGTTGCGCGGCGCTGCTGATCGCACCTGATGCCGACTCAGAAGCGACTGGCCCTCTCGTTTGCTGGGGAGGGCCAGGTGTCGGTTCGATCGTCCACGCGGCATGCTCGCGTGACGCTCGGCCGGCCCTTGATCAATTCCGATGTCAATTCTCCGTTCTTCGTTCCTCTCGGACTGCTCTGCATCGCCTCACCACTGATGGCGCATGCTCATCCCACCGTCGTCGTCGACCTGGAGTACGAGCACCGGATCGGTGCCTTCGAGCCCGGTGATGCCGACTGGCTCGACCAGACCTGCGCTCGATTCCTCGCCGCCGATCCCGACATTCTCGGCCTCACCTGTCTCGCGGACACCCTCCCGGCATGCCTTCTCATCGGGCGTGAGGTCAAGCGGCTCCGGCCCGATGTCACGGTGGTTCTCGGTGGACCCGGGACGTTCGGTGTCTTCCCCGATGCCCTCCCGCGCTTCGCCGACTGCGTCGACTTCGTGTGCCGCGGCGAGGGAGAGCTCGCGATCACCGCCCTCGCGGATGCCATTGCCGACGGGGCCGATCCCGCCGGGGTACGCGGCTTCTGGTCGTGCAAGAACGGTCAGGCCGTGTCCAGCGGGCCGCAGCCGACCACGAACCTGAACCTCGTGCCGATGCCCGCGTATGACGCCGTCCCGATGGGCGACTACATCCGGCTGTCGACCCCGCACATCTTCGACGTGCACATCGGCTCCGGGTGTACCTACTCGTGCAAGTTCTGCATGACGTCGACGTTTTGGGACCGCGACTTCCGCATCAAGGATCCTGCGGTCATCCTCGATGAGCTTCGCTTCCTGCACCGCACGTACGGGGTGACCCAGTTCAACTTCCTGCACGACAACTTCGCCAACAAGCGCACGTATCTTGACGAGTTCGTCTCCTACTTCTCCGAGCACAACGACATGTTCGAGTGGGGCTGCGCGGTCCGACCGGACAATGTCAACCCGTCCCTTCTGCGGCGCATGGCCGACGCGGGATGCTTTAACATCTTCTGCGGCACGGACGCGGGGTCGGAGAAGATCCTCAAGGCCATGCTGAAGATGCCATCGACGAAGCGGACCTACGAGTTCTTCCGGTCCGCCCAGGAAGTCGGTATCCAGTTCGAGACGAACACGATCGTGGGATACCCGGACGAGAGCCCTGAAGACCTCGAGAAGGCACTGGAGGTCGTCTTCGACGCGATCGCCTACGGTGCCGTCAACAGTGACCTCAGTGTGCTTCAGCCGCTTCCCGGCGCTGAGATCACGGATGAGTACCGGGCTGAACTCGAACCGCTCGAAAGCGGACTCGACGTCATGGGCACCTTCCTCCCGTCGGACGACCGCGCGCTCATCAAGGACAATCTGGCGACCTTCACCGGATTCAGCTTCATTCGCAGCGGGAATCGGGACTACGAGTACTACCAGGACGTGTTGCGTCTTTCACGGTATTTCACGCGCCGCTATTACCACCTGCTGCGATTCCTCAAGCAGGGTGCGGGACACACGTACGTTGATTTCATCGACGCACTGCTCGAACGGGCTGCTATGCCCATCGAGGATGCGCTCGCTGAGATTCTGGCGCACATGGAGGGCGTGCATGCGCAAGCCGCCGGGGCGCTGTTCGCATACGACTCGATGCTTGCGGAGTTCCGGGGGGACGAGGTCGAGGAAGAGCTCGTCAACGTATACCGGCGGCCCGCCACCGTGGAGGAAAAGCCGCACTTCCTGATCGCTGACTTCGATGTCGACGTCGTCACGATGATCTCCGACCCGCGCGAAATCACCTGGAAGCCGGAGCTGAGCCGCCCGACGGTCGTGGTCGTGTATCGCGCAAGTGAGGCAGAGGTGTCGACTCTCCGCCTGACGCCGGCGCAGGCCAAGGTGTTCAAGGCCCTCATGCCGCGCGGGCGGGAAGAACGCGAAGCTCTCCTCGCGAACATCGCCCCTGGCCGGCCGCGCGAGGTCGCGACGGCGGTGGCAGGGTTGTGTGCGCAGATCGACGCCTCGCCGGACGCCCCCGAACGGACTCCTCCGGTGGTCGACAGCCCCCTCGTGACCACGTGAACGTGACGCGCCCCGTCATTGTCGAGGTGGACGACGACCCGATTCGATGGCACGGGCCCACGGGAGGCGACTACCTGAGCAGTTGGTTCGCCGCGGCGAGCCAACGCAGCCGGCTCGATCTCATGTGGGTCGCGGACGACGGGCTGAGCCAGCACTACCGCGTCCAGCAGGGCGCGTCCTTCTCCGACGGGAGCCCGGTGCGTGCGCGCGATCACGCCCGGGCGATTCGGACCGCGCTCACGGTTCCGTCGCTCCAGCGGTTCCTGCGCGACATCCGCGCGGTCCGCACATCGAAGGATGCGCTCGTCGTCGAGCTCCGCCGCCGGGCGCCGCACCTTCCCAGCCTGCTCCGCAGCGTCGATCTCGCTCCGATCTCGTCCTGCGGGCAACTGTCCTCCGGGACGTACGAGCGTGCCGTGCGCACCGCCGATGACGAGTACTGGCTCGAACCCGTCAAGGCCGGCACGCCACCTGTTCGGGTGCTCGTCCGCCGCGATCCGCACGACGCCCCGGAGAGGTTCCGGCGGGGCGAGGTCGATGTGACGTGCGCGACGGCGTTTCCGCTCGACCGTGTCCCGGACTTCGCGGACAGCCAGGTGTTCCACACGGCACCGACCGCGATCGAGATGCGTCTGGAGATCAACCCCGACAGCCCGTCGGCGGTGGGCGACGCGGAGTTCCGTCGCCGGCTCCTCGGCGCGATTCGCTACGACCGCCTTGTCGCACGGTGCTGGAACGGTGCGGAGTCGGCAGCACCCGACCACCACGTCGAGGCACCGCCCAGCACCGTCGGCTCCGGCGTACGGCTGCGCCTGGGGTACTGGGACTACTACCCCAACCGGGACGTGGCCGAAGAGGTCGCGGCCCAACTGACCGAGAACCTCGGTGTCGAGGTCGAGCTGGCACCCGCCGACTTCGTCTCGGGTTCGGCGCAGTCCTGCGACGTGCTCCTCGCGTTGCGAGGCCCGCTCTTCGAGGATCCGATCTGTGCTCTGGACCTGCTCGACCCGGCGCGCCGTGACCCCGTCCTCGCGCCGCTGCTGCACCGGCTGTCCGAAGTCCCGGACGACGATGCGGCGTACGACGAGCTGCGTCGGGCGGTCCGCGAGCAGTGTCCGGACCTGCCGCTCCTGCGTCTCCGAGGCCACTGGCTGCAGCGCGAGGCGCTGGCCGGTCGGCCCTGGCCACCGATGGGCGCCGTGCGCTTCCCCCGGTTCATCTGGAACGCCGATTCTTCATGACCGTCGCCAAACGGTGATCTCGCTACAAAGGAAGGCCAGGGATGGCTGACGGAATCGACCGCTACGTTCTCTCGCCCGCGGCGACCTGGTCCCGCGACGGCGACGAGCTGCGCGTTTTTTCCGACCAGGTACTGCTGGTCCGACGCTGCCCTGAATCGATGTTCGAATGGCTCAAAGCGATCTCCGACGAGCCGGCCGGCCTCCCAGCGCCGAGCGGAAGCCAAGTGGACGCCATCGTGCGTACGCTTCTTCGGCTTCGCCTCGTAGTCGCACCGTTCGACCGTTCGTGGCACTCGTCCGCTTGGAGGAACCAGGTCGAATACTTCGCGGCCTTGGGTCTGGATGCCGGCGCGGCACAGGATCGGCTGCGCGCGGCGCACGTGACCGTTCTCGGCGTCGGCGGCATCGGCGGCGCGGTGCTGGCTGAGATCGTGGGCGCGGGCGTGGGCGGGCTCACGCTCGTGGACGGCGACCGGGTCGCGCTGGAGAACTTGAACCGCCAATATCTCTACCGGCGTTGTGACGTCGGACGGGCAAAGGTCGATGTGGCCCGCGAGTGGGTGCTTGAACGCTTCCCTGAAGCGGAGCCGACCGCCGTCATGGAAACCATCACGACCAGCGAGGCGTTGGTGCCGTACCTGCGCGAAGGTGGGTTCCTCGTTGTCGCGGCCGACCGTCCTGCATCGCTGCCGGAACTGTGCGCTCGAGCCTGTCTTGAACGCGGGGCGTCGATGATCACGGGAGGTTGCGGCCTGCGAGTAGGGTCGAGTGGCCCGCTGATCCGGCCCGCCGATGTCCCGGCCTTCATCGCGTCACGCCAAGAGGCAAAGGCCACGGCCGGAGCCGCGGTCACACCGATGGCGGCCTCGTTCGGCCCGGTCAATACGCTGGTGGGCGCGACGATGGGCCGTGATCTCATCTTCGGCATACTCGGTGTGAGCGCCCGAACGACTTCGCATCGCGTCGAGCTGCTGGGGACGGCTTTGACCTGAGAGTGCGGAAGGTGAGCTCTGGCCTCGATCTTTCGTGAGGGTCCGTCAGCTTTTCGGCGGACCTTTCGGTTTGCTCGGGTGGGGTTCTTGGTGTGTGCGGATTGAGGGCCCGGCTGTCGCGTCGAGTGGGTGCCGGGTTCCACTGCTCCGGGCTGGGTCATCTTGTCGTAGGGGCAGGTGAACCTGCTGTTCAGCCGGGGTTCGGTAGGAGTGCGAGTTGTTCCAGGGCGCTGGTGATCTCGCAACTCCAGGGCACGTGGTCGGCGAGGCGGAGGATGCGGCGTCGGCCGGCCGTGGTGAAGAGGCGTAGTCACAGGCGGCGGGGTTCCCAGAGGCGGGCCGCCCTGCCCCTCAGGGCGAACATCGGCATCCAGGCCGGCAGGTCGAGAGCGATCTGCACGATCTCCAGCCAGACGCGCTCTGCGTTCGTGTTCTGCTCCCTCGTCGGCTATCACGAGGGATGCGATGGGGAATTGGACCGGGGCCGCCTGTGTCGGTTCCTGCCGCTCGTCGAAGTCCGGGAGAGGACCGGACCGCGCGTGCTCTTCAGCGGCCTGCGTCGTTGGACGGATCATGCAGACCAAATGGGTGACGCGGCCGGCCAACGGCCCCGGTTGCCGTCAGAGCACCACTACAGGACGCAGCTACCGCGTGCCCCCCTTCGTACCCATGGGGGCGCACCCTGCCCGGCTGGTAGGGGTGAATCGGTGACTTCGGGAGTGGTCGACGCGCAAGCGATCGATCTGCGTGCGGTGCAGCGTCAGGTCGAGGCAGTACTTGAGGACTTCCTGGCCGAGAAGGCTCGGGCGGCAGCCGACAGGGGTCATCCGTCGGAGGTGGTGCAGACCGTGCGGGACTTCCTGGCAGCCGGCGGGAAGCGGATCCGGGCGCTGCTATGTGTGGTGGGCTGGCACGCCGCCGGCGGGCAGGGGGATGCGACGTCGGCGGTGCGGGTGGCGGCGTCGCTGGAGCTGTTCGTGGCCTTCGCGCTCATCCACGACGACATCATCGACGACTCGGCAAGCCGCCGCGGCCGACCCGCGGTCCACCGCGTGATGCGTGCGCGGCTGGGAGCGGACGAGCGGGCCGAGCGGCTGGGTGCGGGCGGTGCGCTGCTGGTGGGCAACCTCGCACTGATGTGGGCGCAGGAACTACTGCACACCGCACGGCTGGATCCCGGGCAACAACGGTGGGTTCACCATCTGTACGACGCGATGCTGGAAGAGGTGATGTACGGGCAGTACCAGGATGTGATGGGTACCGGTCGTGGTGCCGACGATGTCGCAGCAGCTTTGCACATCATCCGCTATAAGACTGCCACCGCGACCATCGAGCGGCCTCTTCAGCTAGGGGCTGCCGTCGCCGGGGCTCGTGAGACCGTGATGGATGTCTTCACCGGGGTGGGGTTGCCGCTGGGGGAAGCTTTCCAACTACGGGATGACCTGTTGGACGTCTTCGGCAGCTCGGACGGATCATGCGCGCCGGGTCTGAGCGATCTGCGGGAGGGCAAGCGGACCGTTCTGCTGGCGCTGGGTCTGCAGCGTGCCGACCAGGTCCAGCGTGAACGGCTCCACCGACTGGTGGGCCGGGCCGACCTGGGCGAGCGTGAAGCAGCGGAGATCCGGAGCATCCTGCAGGCAACCGGGGCGCAGGAACAGACCGAGCAGATGATCGCTTCCCGATACCGACAGGTGCTGCGGGTCCTGGACGCGGCCGATCTTCCGCTGGCTGCGGACTGTGCCCTGCGCGGCCTGGCGGTCACCGCAACCCAGTACACCTCATGACCGCGCTGCGGCCGCGTGCCCGGAGCACCGGACACCGCTGTGGCGCGCCATGAGCGGTGTACCCGAGCTCTAGCAGGAGGAACTCACGATGAATGAGCAGATACTGGATCGCATCGCTGCCTACGAGCGCTGGTTCAACACGCTCTTCGAGGAGTACTTCGACACGTTGAGCGCCGGGCTGGATGCACCGCCGTTCAGCCGGTTCACCCCTCAGTGCCTGCGGCTGCTGAGGGAGTTGTCCTTGCGGGGCGGGAAGCGGATGCGGCCCGTCCTGTTGCGTGAGGCGGCACGCCTGGTCACGGATCAGCCGGTCGAAGGACTGGACGCCGCGGCGCTGAGCATCGAGCTGCTGCAGACCCATGGCCTCGTGCACGACGATCTCATCGACGACAGTCCCATCCGCCGTGGCGGCCCGTCCACCTACTACGCCTACCGTGAGCGGTTCCCCGAGCATGCACAGAAAGCCCTGGGTCTGACCGTGATCGCGGGCGACCTCGCCCTCGCCCTGTCCCTGCAGGTGCTGCTCGACGCGAAGGTGCCCGTGGCGCTGCGACAGGCCATGGTCGAGGTGCAGACACGGGCGGCAGCCGACACGCACATGGGCCAGATCATCGACCTGGAACGCGACTTCACGGCCACTCCCGACGAGGAGATCCTGCATTGCGTGGCCGACTACAAGTCCGCCCGCTACTCGATCCTCGCGCCCATGCAGCTCGGGCTCCTGGCCGCGGGCGAGCAGCCGGCGCTGTATGAGCGGGAGTTGCGCGAGTATGCGCGGCTGGTGGGAATGTGCGGGCAGATGCGCGATGACTACCTGGACCTCTTTGGAGACGCGGCCACCATGGGCAAGCCGACCGGTACCGACATCCGCGACGGGAAGCACAGCTACGTTGTTCACGCCCTGCTGGCTTCCGTAGACGAGGCCGAGCGCCGCGTGGTGGAAGCGGCGCTCGGTGACCCGTCCTGCACACCGGAGACCATCACCGCCCTTCGGGAGATCGGCGAACGCCGCGGTGTGGCGGTCAAGATGCGGGCGGAGATGGGCCGTTGTGCGGAGCAGGCGTCCGCGGTGGCCGCCGGCTGGCGGTCACGGTGGAAAGAGGAGGCGGTCATCTTCTTCGAACGCGTGCCCCTGTTGAGCGTCGAGCGAGCCATGTGAACAGAGAACCGAGAACGGATGGGGCCGGCCTGAGGAGTGTGCCCCCGGCGGGCGCGGGATCAACGGCCGCGGCCGACGACGCCTCGGTCGCCAGGTCTGCGAGGGCCTGCCGCCAGCGTTCGGGCAGGCTGTCGGCGCCGGGGAGAGCGGTGTCGATGCGGAAGGACGCACTGGTGGTGTGGCCGTAGGTCACGGCCGCGACGGCCATGGGCACGCCGGGCGGGCAGCACATGATGGGGTCGATGCGGTGGACGGCCGCCATGCCGTAACGCAGACTCTGGCGCACCACGAGATAGGACGCGCAGACGGTGAGTCGGCCTGGGGCTGTGCTCGCGGCAATGAGGCACTGGACCAGCCGCCAGGGCAGGCGGGTGAGGGCGGCGCGGAGCACCGCCCTGTGTCCGGCGGACTTCAGGTCAGGGGTGAGGTCCCGCACGCGTGCCAGCCGCTGGCCCACCGGCATGGTGCCGCCGGGAAGAGTGATCCAGGTCAGGCTCAGGCGATTGCCGGGCGCTGCCACTTCGTCGGGCGTGCGCAGGTTGACCGGAACCATCACGGGGAACGCCGGGCCGGCGGCGCGAGGCCAGGCGCCTTCGGCCCATTGGGTGATCGCGTGGATCAGGGCGGTGAGGTAGACGTCGTTGGTGCTGGCTCCGCTTGCTCGGGCCGCGCTGCGCAGGCAGGCGGAGGGCGCCTGGGCCCACAGCGTGTGACGGCGGCTGGACAGCGGATGGGACGCTGACTGCCACAGGTGGTGGCTGCGCGCGTGGCGCAGCAGCGTCACGGTGCTGCGCGCGGCTTGGCGCAGACTCGGCCGGGCAGTTGGGGGAAGGGCCCGGGCGAGTGCGGAGAACTGTTCTGACAGCAGCCGCGGCCCGAACAGCGCTTCCAAGACGCTGGCGATGTTGGCGCCGTCCTGGACGGCGTGGTGGGTGAGATACAGCAGAGCGAACCCGTCGGGCACGTGACCGTGCAGCAAGACCATGCGCCAGGCCGGAGCCTGCCTCGGCCACGGTTCCCTCAGCAGGCCCCGCACAGCCGCCTCGGCAGATGCCGGCCCGCCGCCGACCTGCTGGGAGCGGATGTGCCCGGTCATGTCCGGGACGGCAGCCACCCAGCGGGCTCCCGGTCCGTCACCGCTCAGGACGTGGGTCAGACAGGGCAGGCCGTCAAGGCGGGCGGCGACGTGGCCTCGCAGGCCGGCGAGGTCCGGTACCGCGCCGGTCAGGTGCAGCAACGCCCCGACCGTCGCATTGGCATCCGGGTGCTGCGCGAGTTGTTCGGCCTTGACCATGACGAGATCGGCAGGGCTCGGATCGGGAAACCGGATCATGTCCATCACCCCAGAAGCATGTAGAGGGGCGCGCCGACTGCCGCACCGATCAGAGCCCCGACGGTGACCTGGCCGGCGGTGTGGCAGCACAGCCGGACACGGGACCAGCCGATCAGCATCACCAAGGAAGCCAGTACGAGCATCCATAGGCCGAAGACCGTTACGAGGATGGCGGTGGCGCCGGAGGCGACGGCGGAGTGCACCGACACCTTCCAGAAGAAGGTGATCACCAGCAGGACGAGCAGGACGGCGAGCATCGCCGTCACCAGGGCCGTCACCTCGGCGGGAGCGCCCAGGCCGTACAACAGTGCGGCGCCGGTGGTCACCGAGGCCATCACCCCCGGGGCGGCCACGATGCGGTCCTGCCGTCGCCGCACATGCCGGTCGCCCCAGTACTGGCGGCGCTCACCGAACCGAAGGATCAGCGTGGGCAGCACCACGGTGAACACCGCCGCGACCAGCCCCCAGCCGATGCCGGCCCATCCGTCGCCGTGCCAGCCCAGCAACGGGGCCAGGACCGCAATCCAGTTCCGCGGCTCGCCGCCGTCGCTGAGCAGCCACGCCCAACGCGCCTCAGCACGCGGCACGACGTCCCCCGCTGCCAGGTGTGTACGGCCAGGCCGAGCGGCTGATACGACCGTTGAAATGGCCGAAGCCGAGGTGCTCTGTTCCGACGCCACTGAAAGCCCGCGCCCTTCACCGGTAGTGCTGCCGCCATACGCGGCCGTCATGATCGAAACGACGTCTTCACCGAGCCGGTCACGGGACCGGCGCGGTGTGTGCGCTGCCCGCTGCCGATCCCTGGACCATGCCCGAGCGGTGGGTGCGAGTCCGGACGGCGAATGCAGCCATGCCCAGCGCCGCCATGCCCACGGCCCACCCCGCGCCCAGCAGCACGCTGCTCCACGGCACCAACCGCAGTCCACCGGCGGCCACCGAGGTCTGCACCGCCCCGTAGGCCGGCAGGAAACCCACCACGGGGCTGTCCGCATTGGGGTTGATCAGGGGGTTCTGCAGCAGCAGATCGATGGAGCTGATCATGATGGCGAGGAACATGCCGGCCAGCTCACTGCGCAGCACGGCCGCCAGCACAATGCCGACGCCGCCGTAGGTCAGTGCGCCGGTGAACATGCCCGCGGCGATCACCAGCGGCTGCTCAGGGCTCCAGAACAGGCACATCCAGACGGTGGTGTAGGCGGCGACCACCGCCGCGACCAGAAGAAGCGCGGTGCACTTGGCGAGCGCGAGGCAGGAGCGGGGGTATCCGGCGCGCACCAGGCGCTGGTCGAAGTGTGCGGAGCGGGCTGTGGCGACGAACATCATGAAAGCGATGACGAGGGACAGCGCCTGCAGCGCGCCGATGATCTGGAGAAGGGTGTTGCCGTCCATGACCACCGTGCGGCCGACCGACCGGATCCTGAACCGCAAGGGGGTACGGGCCACCACCGTGAACGCCAGCGTGGTCCACAGCGGAACGAACAGCAGCACGAGGAGCAGCGCCAGCCTGTTACGGGCCTGCTCGATCAGCGCGAACCGCAAGGCCGTACGGAAACAGGACCTTCGCGTCATACCGGCACCGCCTCCGGTCCGGCCTGGTCCGTCTGCCGGAGCACGCCCGCCTGAAGCCGATACAGGGCGTCCAGGCGGGAGGCGTCGTAGGCGAGGTGGGAGACGACCAGCACGGCGCAGCCCCGGTCCCGCAGAGCCGCGGCCAGGTCCCAGAACCGCAGGTACGTCTCCCAGTCGAAGCCCTGGTACGGCTCATCCAGGAGCAGCACCGTCGGGTCGTGCATCAAAGCGAGGGTCAGGTTGAGTTTCTGGCGTGTGCCACCGCTGAGTGCCTCCACCCGTTCGTGCCGGTAGTCGCTGAAGTTCAACTGCTCCAGCAACTCGAAGGCCCTGGTCAGACTGCTGATCCCGTAGGCGGTGCGGAAGAACTGCAGGTGCTGCTCAACGGAGAGGGCTGGGTGAAGGATGGCTTCCTGGGGGCAACAACCCATCAGCCCTGTCCGCTCCACCACGCCGTTGTCAGCGGCGAGATCCCCGGACAGAATGCGCAGCAAGGTGCTCTTGCCCGCACCGTTCTCGCCGACGATTCCCACCAACTGGTCCGGACAGAGCTCCAACGACACCCCCCGCAGGACCGGACGATGCCGGTAGCCCTTGCGCACATCTTGGACACGAAGCACTGGACCCAGCGCGCTCACCTCACCACCGTCCACACACACCCCGGAAACCCCGCCTGAGCAATCACAGACTCCCCTCCTCCGGGCCGGCACCTCCCTCCTTGACGGAAGTGGTGCAGGTGCCCGGGCCGCAGGGACAGCGGCCCAGTCAGGCAACGACCGCAGCAGGCCACAGGACACGAACGCGTCTGTGGCAACGCCGCCTTGAGGCTCACAGCTCGTCCGTCGCGTTCCCCAGGCAGGATCTGCGTCAGCGCCTCGCCAGTTTCTCCAGCCAGGGATGTCCGGGATGAACACGCGTCAGCCACCCGCCAAGAACGTCGCGCCGCGCCGGGCTCAGTAGGGGCAGAACCCCGTCGAAGTCCGCGTGATCCTTGGGCCGTGCCGCCTTCGCCTTGAACAGCAGCACCAGCTCCGGCACCAGATAAGGGATGCCGACTGCCGTCCGCTCGATGATCGCGTCGTACGGCAGCCGCAAGCTCTCATCCCGCCGACAGATCCAGGTCCCGCCCTCGTGCGGCTCGCGGAAGACATCGAACAGGAACTGACCACTCACCGGATCCCGCAGCCAGGTCTGGTGCGTGGCAGCGAGCACCTCAGCTCCCGCACCGGCCCAGACCCGTCCCGAGCCCACCGCGTCGAACACGTACTCCGGGAAGCGGTCGCGAATCTCCGCGAACCCCGAAGCGGGCACCGCAATCTCCAGATCACCATGGGGTCGCGACTGCCCTCCGCGGAACAAGTCCAGCGCCCACCCTGCCGCGACGCACCAAGGCACACTGACCCCAGCCAACCGGTCCGCAACCTGTTCCGGCCCCCAGGCGCCCTCCCACCGAGCATCCAATTCATCCGCATCAAGGACGACGCCGCCGGGCAGCAGGGAATCGGTCATCGGACCAACGTACTGCCTTCCTGAACTGGTAGTTCAGAGATCAGGAGCAGCTCGCCCAACGGGCTACCGATCAGTTTGAGGCACGTCCGATGCGCGTGCGGCGGCACTTGGGTACGCCGCGGACCTCGCTCCGCCAGGGGACGCCCCGTTCGCGTTCGCCCGGTGGCTTCCGACGCGTGTCACGCCTCGGACGCAGCCTGGACGAGTGCATGCGCCAGAACGTCGAAGTTCTCTCGGTAGAAGCCCAGCCGGATATGGAACGGCTCCTCCGCGAAGACGCCATCGCGCACGAGGAACATGGTGGGCACGGCGGTCAACGCGCTGTGCACCATGTGGAGTTCCGCCGCGGCGAACCGGAAGTCACGTGATGCCGCGTGCGGTCCGGCAAGGCGTTCCAGGAGTGCGTCGACCGCCTTACGGTCCGCGCCGACCAGCAGTGTCAGCTTCAGATCACCGAGGTCCCACTCCCGCAGAAGACTCAACGCTTCATACATCGCAGACGCCTGGGAGGGTGCGAGCCGGGCGATGAACGCGTCGTCGTCTCGGGTCAGCTTCAACTGCGTCCTCAATCGTCTCCCCCACGCAGATCAGTTCTCTGATGAGCCCGCTGCGGCCACCGAGACGCAACTCCCCCATCACATCCTGCCGTCGGGTGGATGCGATCAGGCTGGATCACGGTGATCAAGCCCTCAGTCCTCATCGTAGGCGACTGGCATCTGGTCATGCCGGCAGCCGGTGCATCCGTGATGCCCAACGGGTATCACAGGCGGCATAAGAGGTCTTGGACGGCGCGCCATCGCCGGGCGGAGGCTGTGAGGGCAAGGCAAGCCACCGACAGACAGGACACAGGATCATGAGGGTTTTCCTCACCGGCGGATCCGGATACATCGGCAAGGCGACGATCAGCGCGCTGATCCGGCACGGTCACGCCGTGGAGGCCCTGGCGCGCAGCGACCGGGCCGCCGAGACGGTCAGGGCCCTCGGAGCGACTCCGGTGCCCGGCGGCCTGGCGGACCTCGGCGTCCTCAACGCCGCGGCAGCCCGCGCGGAAGCGGTCGTACACCTGGCGCAGGCCGAGACCGGTGACGAGGACCTGGCCGCCGCCACCGCCATGCAGGACGGCATCGGCACGGGCCCCTACGTGCACACGGGCGGCACCTGGGTCTACGGCGACACCCGGGGCGTGGCCGACGAGACCGCCCCCTGGAATCCGCCGTCCCTGGTCGCCTGGCGCAAGCCCGTCGAGGAAGCGGTTCTCCGGCGGGCGCAGCAGGGCGGCCGGCCCGTCCTGATTCAGGCCGGCCTGCTCTACGGCGGCGAAAACCGCCTGATCGACCTCTTCTACACCGGCCCCGGCAAGGAAGCGGGCGCCATCCCCTACATCGGTGACGGGGAGAACCACTGGCCCCTCGTGCACATCGACGACATCGCGGAGCTGTACGTGGCGTCGTTGAAGGCCGAGCCGGGCGCGGTGTATGTCGGGGTCGGCGGCGTGAACCCCACCGCCAAGGACTGCGCGCTGGCCCTCAGCCGGGCGGCAGGCATCGACGGCAAGGTCGTATCGATCAGCCTGGAGCAGGCCCGTGAGCGGATGGGTCCGATCGCCGACGCCTTCGCCCTGGACCAGCAGTTCACACCAGCCCGCGCCCGGGCCGAACTGGGATGGGTCCCCGCCCACACAGACCCCCTGACCGTCCTCGGCCATGGCTGAGCGGGTCCGGATGTGCACAGACGGTTGAGAGTCCGCGAGGGCCCCTCGCGCTCGCACGGTAAATTGGTGATCGACTGCCGCGGGCGCCCGCCGCCTGAGCGCCGAGGCAGTCGCTATCCACAACGGCCGCCTGACCAGGTATGCCGTGGCGACAGAGTGAGCGGTGAGCCCGGGTGGATCTTGATCTGCGGAAGCTCCGGTACTTCGTAGCGGTGGCCGAGGAACTTCATTTCGGGCGGGCCGCCGAGCGACTGCACATCGCGCAGCCGGTGCTGTCCCGGCAGATCCGCAGCCTGGAGGACGACCTCGGGGCGGAAGTGTTCGACCGCGGCCGCCGCGGAACTCTGCTCACTCCGGCCGGTGAGCAGTTGCTGGAGGACGCCGTCCCCCTGCTCGCCTCGGCCCAGGCCCTGGTCAGGCGAGTGAAGTCCTCAGCTCAAGGCACGCAGTCGTTCACCATCGGTTTCATGCCCGGCATCACCGTCACCCCAGCCATGATCGCCTTCACCGCGCACCATCCCGGCGTCAATGTGCGCCTGCTGCGCACCACTTGGGCCAACCAGGTAGAGGTGCTCCTCGACGGCCGGGCCGATGTCAGCGTGGTGCGGCTGCCCATCAACCGGCAGGGCCTGGAGATGCGCCCCCTCTTCACGGAACCCCGGGTCGTCATGGTCCCCGTGGGGCATCGCTTGGCCGACCGGCGATCGGTGGCGGTCAAGGACCTCGCTGCCGAGCATCTGCTCCAGGACCCGAACGCCGTTCCCGAGTGGCGTGACGTGGCACTGGAGTTGCAGGGCGAGGAACGCCCCGAGGTTCCGGCGATCCACCAGGTGGAGGAGAAGCTTGAGCTGGTGGCCGCCGGAGCCGGCATCTGCGTGCTCCCGCTCTCCACCGCCAACTTCTACACCCGACCGGACGTGCTCCCGCTGCGCGTGGCCGACATCGCCCGCAACGAAGTGGCCCTGGCGTGGGTGGCAGCCCGCCGGTCCCCCCTCATCCGCGACTTCACCGAGGCGGCAGCAGCCACTCTGGCCGCGCCCCACGCCGAAGCACGGCAATCATCGGCCGACTAGGGCGCTCTTCCCTACCAGGTACATCAATCTCATTTGATGTACCTTGGGTATATGGGATCCGACCCCAGGGACGTGACCATCGCCCCGCCGCAGTTCATCCGGCTGGCTGCGCATCCGCTGCGCTGGCGGCTGCTGACAGAACTCGCCGACGGCGACCATCGGGTCCGTGAACTGGTGGAACGCGTCGGGGAGCCACAGAACCTGGTGTCGTACCACCTGCGGCTGCTGCGCGACGGCGGCCTGGTCGCGGCAAGGCGCAGCAATTACGACGGCCGGGACAGCTATTACCGCCTCGACCTTGAGCGTTGCGCGAAGGAGCTGGCAGCGAGCGGTGCCGCCCTGCATCCGGCGTTGCGCCAGGACCCCGTACTCCCCCGTCACCCGGTCGCCGGACCACCATCCCACCGTGCCGCGGTGCTCTTCGTGTGCACCGGCAACAGCGCCCGCTCGCCGATCGCCGAAGCCCTGCTGCGTCACCACACCTCCGGCCGCGTGACGACGGCCAGTGCGGGCACCAACCCCAAACCGCACCTGCACCCGCATGCGGTCCGGGTGCTGCGCGAGTCCTTCGGCATCGACCTCGCCGGTGGGCGCACCCAGCACGTCGACGCCTTGGCCGGCCGCCGCTTCGACCACGTGATCACCTTGTGCGACAAGGCTCGCGAGGTCTGCCCGCGGTTCGGTCCGCGGCAGGTCCACTGGAGCATGGCCGACCCGAGCGCCGTGGATGACACCGGCCAGGTCGGCTACGCGGCCTTTCAGCATGCGGCGACAGACATAGACACCCGTATCAGGTACTTGATGCCGGTCCTGAACATCCCCGAGACCGTTGCGAGGTCCGAGCCATGACCGCCCACGACGAATACGTCAGCGTCCGCTACCTCGTCGATGACGTAGAGGCCGCTGCCGAGTTCTACACCACCCACCTCGGGTTCACGCTGCACTCCAGCGTTCCCCCCGCTTTTGCCGACGTGATCCGTGGCCGGCTGCGGCTGCTGCTGTCGGGCCCGGCGAGTTCGGGTGCCCGGGCCACCCCGGATGAGGCGGCCGGCGCCGGCGGCAACCGCATCCACCTCAGCTACGACGACCTCGACGCCGAGATCGATCGGCTGCGCGGCGCCGGTCTCACCTTCCGCAGTGAGGTCGTCGCCGGTCCCGGAGGACGTCAGATCCTGCTGGCCGACCCGGCGGGCAACCTCATCGAGCTGTTCCAGCCCGCCCGCCAAGCCTGATCGGACGCACGCTCCCCCGTCTCCGCCGCCGCGAGGTCGGCACCGCTACCCGCATGTCAAGGGCTGTTCGGGGCGACCAGGCCGGACTCATAGGCGAGGACGACGAGTTGAGCACGGTCGCGGGCGTGGAGTTTGGCCATCGCCCGGTTGACGTGCGTCTTGGCGGTCATCGGGCTGATCACCATGCGGTCGGCGATCTGGTCGTTGGACAGGCCCTGTGCGACCAGGGCGACGGCCTCTCGTTCGCGGCTGGTCAGCTCCGCAAGTGCGGCGTCGGTGGCGATGGGGAGGGGCTGGGTGACGTACCGGTGGATCAGCTTGCGAGTGATGGACGGGGCGAGCAGGGCGTCCCCGCGGGCGGCGACCCGTACGGCGTGCAGGAGGTCTTCCGGCACGATGTCCTTGACCAGGAACCCGGCAGCGCCGGCGCGCAGGGCTTCGAAGACGTACTCGTCCATGCCGTAGTTGGTCAGGATGACGACGTGCACGCCGGTCAGGGCCGGGTCCGCCGCGATGCGCCGGGTCGCCTCGATGCCGTCCATGACCGGCATCCGGATGTCGATGAGCGCGACGTCGGGCAGGAGCTCCCGGGTGAGCGCCAAACCCTCTTCGCCGTCGGTGGCTTCGGCGACCACCTGGATATCGTCCTCGAGGTCGAGCAGTGCGCGGAAGCCGCTGCGGATGAGTGCCTGGTCGTCGACCAGCAGGACACGGATCATGATGCTCGTTCCACGGGGAGTTCTGCCTGGATGGTGAAGCCGTGCTCGGCGCGTGGTTCGGCGCGCAGTCGGCCGCCGAGGGCGGTGGCGCGTTCGCGCATGCCGAGCAGCCCGAGGCCTGGGGTCGGGGCGTCATCGGGGGTGGCCTTGCCGTCGTCGTCGACCTGGATCGACAGTGCGTCGGGCCGGTGTCGGATCCGGACCGTCGCGGTGGTGGCACAGGCGTGCCGGGCCGTGTTGGTCAGCGCCTCCTGGACGATGCGGTAGGCGGTCCGGCCCACCGCGGCCGGCACGTCGTGCCGTTGCCCCTCGATTGTCAGCGTCGCGTCCAGGCCCATCGAACGGGCACGCTCCACCAGCTCCGGTACATGCTCGAGGCCCCGTGGCGGGGCTGTGTCGTCGTCGCGTAGGGCCTCCAGCGTCGCCCGCAGCTCTCGGGTCGCCTCCCGACCGGCCGCCTGGATCGCCAGCAGCGTCTCGGGTACCTGCTCTCCGCGCCTGCGCGCCACATGGACGGCGACCTCGGACTGCACCTTGATGACCGAGATCTGGTGGGTGAGGGAGTCGTGCAGCTCCCGGGCGATGTGCAGCCGCTCCTCGTCGGCGCGGCGCCGCGCGGTCTCCTCGCGCGTGCGCTCCGCTTCCTCCGCCCGCCGCTCGGCCTGCCGTAGCGCCTCCCCGGCGGCGAACGCGGCGATCAACCAGGCGATCTCGAGTACGTTCCGGGCCTGCGCGAACCCTTCGCGCGCCGGCCCTTCGCGGAAAACCAGAGCCGTGAGTGGGAGGACGACGAGCAGGGACACGGAAACCGCCACCGTGAGGACACGGTGCCCTGCCCGCACGGCGCCGTACACCGCAACCAGGTACGAGACGGCCAGCACTTCAAAGCCGGCCGCCTCGTACCCCACCGCGCACAGGCCGGTGACGGCGAGCACGGCGATCGGGGCCCTGCGGCGCCCGACCAGTGCCAGACCGCCGGCTGCCAGCAGCACGGAACCGAGCAGCCCGGGTACCCCGGCAGGGTGCTGCCCGGACAATCCGGTGCCCAGCAGCAAGGCCGCCACACCGACGGCAAGCGCCCAGTCCATTGCACCGGCCGGGACACGAAAACGCCGTGTGTCCATGCGGGCACCCTAGCCCGACGCGACTGAGGGCGGGTCGCACCCGCGGACGAGCGGCCGGCTACCACAGCCGCGGTACATGCCCGCAGCCTGCCGCATCCGCAGCAGTCGACTGCCGTGTCGACGGCAGTCCGAAGAGACCACGCTCGCCGGACGCCCGGCAATGCGTCCGACAGGCACGCTCAAGGCACAGCGGAACCTCGGAGTTCGCCACGCACGAAGGAGGAGAGTGGCATGAGCGCAGCACATGTCCTGACGGTCGCCGCCGAGGGCGGAGTCATCGGCGACGGGAGGACGGGGGCCAACCTGGCCCTCGGGGTGGGGCTGATCGGCGTGATCGTCGGCTGGCTTGCCCTGGCCCGCGTCGCCGGCCGCATCAGCACCGGCAACGCGCACACCGGGGCCATGTCAGCCATGGCTGTGGGACTGATCGGTACGGCCCTCGCGGCGTTGCATCTGGCCACCTCCAGTGGAGGTCCCGGAACCGGCAACGGAATCGTGGGAGCCGTCGTCGCCATCCCGTTGGGGCTGACTGCGTTGGCCCTCGGCCTGCGCGCTCTCACCCGCTCCCGACGCGCTGAGCCGGCTGCCGACCGCATCGAGCGCGAGCGGGAGCTCGGGTCCACCTGACAAGCGCCACTCGGTGCCCCGCCGGGGGGACCGTCAGTCGGTGTAGACCTCGGCGCGGTCCACGCTCACGAACGCTGCCCCGGAGGAGGAGTTGCGTTCCCCGGTGACGCGGACCTCCAGCGTGTGGGCGCCGTACGGCAGGCGTGGACTGAGATACTGGAGAGTCTCACCGGTGCGGATCGCTCCGTGGAAGTCGACGCGTTGTTCGGCGCCCACGTCGACGCGGATGCCGGCGATGCCGTTCCCTGTGCCCTTCACGGAGAGCAACGCGATCCTGGTGCCGGTGAAGTTGAACGTCGCGGTGTTGCCGGCCCGGTCACTCCAGTGGTCGTCGCTCCAGAAGCACTGCGCCGCGCAGCCGGTGCCCGAATTCCAGGCACCCCGGTACGTCACCGTGCCGCTGCCGCTGGAACGGCCGTCGTCGTTGATCCAGTAGTTGCCCGACCCGGGGTCGCCGGAGGGCAGGTCCGTCAGCCAGCGGCGTACCGTGCCGCGGTTCGCGGCGTACTTGGTGCTGGCAGTCACCCCCTGGCGGCACCGGCTCCCGTCCCGGGGGACCTGCCGCCCAGCCCCGGGATCAGCACCGCCGCCACCGCCAGGTGCATCAGAGCGAGGGAGACCCGGGTGCCGCCGTCCATGCCGTCGCCGATGAACGGCAGAAAGGACACGACCAGTACGGCGCCGGCCATCGCGGTCCAGATGGCGCGGGCGCGCCGCGCCCCGAACCGCTCCAGGGCGGCCAGCAGTCCCCAGCCGAAGAGCGACGCGAGCAGTGCGACGACCGCTACCGGCACGGCGCCGATGTCGAGGGTCTGCTCGCCGTCGGCGATCCGCAGCCGATGCCCCAGCAGTGGGTCCGCGACCAGCCACACCAAAACGGGGGCCAGGACGGCCAGGGCTGTAACCCCCAGGCGCCTTCTCCGCGCGCTCACTTGGCGTCCACCGAGAGCGCCCCGTGCAGGAAGACCTCCACCAGCTCCAGAGGGGTCAGGTCGGGCTCGTCCTCCGTACGCGGCTGGGTGAAGAGCAGCCCGAAGAAGAGGGCCGCGATCTGCTCCGGCGGTCGGCGCAAAGCGGCCTCGTCGGGCTCCAGCAGCTCCGCGAGGGCCGCGCGGATACGGGTCGTCGACTCCTCGCGGCCCGCGCCGCGCACCGTGCCGGGGTGCTTGCCGCCGCGGTGCCCCAGCGAGCCGAGGATCGCGCCCATCCTGGACATGTGCGCCTGCAGCGCCTCGGCCGCCTCCGCGAGCCGGTCGGGCAGCGGCAGCGATACGTCGATCGCGTCGAGCTCGCGGACCGCGTGCTCGGGGGAGAGTGCCTCGGCCACGCAGGCCTGCAGCAGCTCGTCCTTGTCGGCGAAGACCCGGAAGATCGTGCCCTCGCCGATGCCCGCGGCGCGGGCGATCTTCGCGGTCGTCACCGCGGCGCCGTACTCGGCGATCAGCGGGATCGCGGTCTGGATGATCATTTCGCGGCGCTGCTCCGGCGACATGGCGGGGGCGCGGCGGCGGGTGGTCTGGTTCTCCTTAGGTGTTGTCATGACGCGAGAGTACGGAGTGAGGACTCACTCCGTCAATGAGTGAGTCCTCACTCCGCTCTCTTCTCCCGTACTCGGAGGTCGACTTGACCGGGTGATCGGGGCCTACCCGAGCCAGGCCTTCACCTTCTCGGGATGCGCCGCGACCCACTTCTTCGCTGCCGCCTCCGGTGTCATCTTGTCGAGCGCGATATATCGGGCGACGGTGTTCTGGTCGTCATTGGTCCAGGTGAAGTTCTTCACCAACTCGTAGGCCGGGCCGCCGCTCTTCGCGAAACGGGTGCTGACGATCTTGTCGAGGTCGAACTCGGGATAGTCGCAGGCGACCTTCGCGGGATCGGTGTCGCAGCCCGCCGTGTGCTTGGGCAGGTCGATGTGGACCAGCGGTACCTCCGAGAAGAGCCACTGTGGCTCGTAGAAGTAGCCGATCACCCACTTCTTGTTCTTCTCCGCGTCCCGGAAGGCCTGGAGCAGGGCGGTCTCGCTGCCCGCATACACCACCTTGAAGTCCAGTTCCAGGTTCTTCACCAGGGCCTCGTCGTTGGTCTGGTACGACGGGTCGCCGTCGAGGAGTTGGCCCTTGCTGCCCGACTCGGAGGTCTTGAACTTCGCGGCGTACTTGTCGAGGTTCTGCCAGTCGGTGATGTCCGGGTACTTCTTCGCGATCCACGGGGGGATGTACCAGCCGATGATTCCCTTGTTGCCGGTCGGGCCGAGGTTGACGGCGGTCTTCTGCTCGGTGATGTACTTCTTCTTCAGATCGTCGTGGCCCCAGTTCTCCACGATGGCGTCGACCTCGCCCGTCTCGAAGCCCTGCCAGCCGATCTCCGCTTTGAGGTCCTTCTGGACCACCTTGCAGCCGAGTTCCTGCTCCGCGACGTGGGCGATGACCGCCGCGTTGGCCTCGTAGCCCACCCACGGGCTGACGGCGAGGTTGAAGGTGCCGCACTCGCCCGGACCTCCGCCCGACCCGGCGGTGTCCTCGCCGATCTTCGCCCCGCTGCACGCGGTCAGGGTGAGGCCGAGTACGGCCGTCGCCGCGGCGCCGGGGCGCCACCTTCTCGCTCGTTGTGCCATGGTCCTGCTCCTTGTGCGCCGGGCGTCTCACGCCGTGCGGATGGTGGAGTGAAGAGAGGTCAGGTCATGTCCAGGGCACACCGGAAGCCCACGTTGCCGGTCGCGGAGTCCGGGAACAGGCCCTGCCGCGCGGCGACCCTGTAGCGGCGGCAGTAGGAGGCATGGCAGAGGTAGGAGCCGCCCTTGGTGACGCGCCGCTGTCCGCCGCGGGAGGGGAAGAACGGGTCCTCGCACCATTCCCAGACGTTGCCGGTGGCGTTGTACAGGCCGAAGCCGTTGGGTGCGAAGGCGTCGACGGGGCAGGTGCCGTACCAGCCGTCGGCCGTGGGGTGCCGGTCCGGGAACTCGCCCTGCCACACGTTCATCCGAGGGTGCCCACCGGGCTCGAACTCGTCGCCCCAGGGGAACACCTTCGCATGCAGGCCCCCTCGGGCGGCGCGCTCCCACTCCGCCTCTGTGGGCAGGCGTTTGCCGGCCCAGGCGCAGTAGGCCTGGGCATCGCCCCAGTCGACATGGATGACGGGATGATCCGGCCGGGTGTCCCAGGTGGAGTGCGATCCGTCGGGGCAGCGCCAGTCGGCGCCCTCGACCTGACGCCACCAGGGGGCGGCGGCCACCGCCCGGGTGGGCGGGAAGTCGTCCGGGAGCAGCCCGGCGAAGACGAACGACCAGCCGATGCGCTCGGCGGAGGTGCGGTACCCGGTGTCGGCGGCGAACTGCGCGAACTGTGCGTTGGACACCGTACAGGCGTCGATCCAGAAGGCGTCGACGTCCGCCGTGCGCACCGGGCCTTCACCGTCGGCCGGATAGGCGAGTTCGTCCTGGCTGCCCATGAGGAACGGGCCGGCGGGGACGGCCACCATGCCCTCGGGTGTGGCCTGCCGCACGGAGGACGGCCGGGGCTGGGGCCGGTCCGCTGCCCGCCCGCCGGACGGCGTGCAACAGCTCACTGCGCCCCCATCACGCGTCGGTGCAGTCCCCCGTCGAACTCGGACGACGCGGCGCTCAGGTCGTCGAGGTCGATGCGCACCGTGTGAATGGTGCCGGTGAACTCATTGTCGAGGGCGGGATAGTCGTCGGTCACCGGGGTGCTCAGGTCGACTCCGACGTCGAGTGTCTCGTCGAAGGAGAAGTAGTACGGGATGGTCCGCGCGACCCGCCCGATCGCGTGCTTCTCCCCGTTCACCAGGAGTACGCCGGTTCCGCCCTTGCCGAGCCCTCCACCGTCGTAGGCGAATTCGAGCCGGATCTCGTGTCGGCCGGGCGTCAGAGGTTCGGCGCCACGCACGGTGTACAGGGTCATGCCGAAGTAGTTGTACGCGTAGGCCGGCCTGCCGCCGGTGATGTACAGGCTCCAGCCGCCGAATCGGCCGCCCTGGGAGATGATCACGCCGTCGGCGTACGTGTCCGGCAGTTCGACGTCCGCGGTGACGCTGTGCGAGCGGTTCTTCACGTTGAGGGTGGTCTCCTCGGTGAACCGCCGCATCCCCGCGCGGTAGGTGATGGACGTCCGCCCGCCGAGCAGGTCGATACGGCCCGCCACGGCGGGGTTCTCCCGTTCCGTGACCCGGTCGTCGAGGGGGAAGACCTGGTACTTCGCCGCCTCGATCAGGAACAGATCCCGCAACCGCCGCAGTTTCTCGGGATGTTCGACGGCGAGGTCGCGTGCCTGGCTCCAGTCGTGGTCGATGTCGTAGAGCTCCCAGACGTCATCGGTGAACCGCCGGTCCTTGTCCGGCACCATCTCCCAGGGGATGCCGTGCCGGGTGACCGCCATCCAGCCGTTGTGGTAGATGCCCCGGTTGCCGCACATCTCGAAGTACTGGGTGCGGCGGTGCTCGGTCGCGGCGGGGTCGCTGAGCGTGCGCTGCATGCTCGTGCCCTCGATGGGCTGCTGGGGCACTCCGTCCACGCTGAACGGCGCCGGGATTCCCGCGCAGTCGAGGATCGTCGGTAGTACGTCGATCACGTGCGAGAACTGGTGGCGCAGTCCGCCACGCTCAGAGACCCCGCGTGGCCAGTGCAGGATCATGCCGTCACGGGTGCCGCCGAAGTGCGAGGCCACCTGCTTGGTCCACTGGTAGGGGGTGTTCAGGGCGAGTGCCCACCCGGCCGGTGCGATCGGGTAGCTGAGCGGTCCGCCGATCTCGTCCAGGTGGTCGATCATCTCGTCCGGGTCGTCCACCACGCCGTGCCCGAGCCGGTGCTCGACGATCGTCCCCTCGATGCCGCCCTCGCCCGAGGCGCCGTTGTCCCCGAGGATGTAGAGAAAGAGCGTGTTGTCGAGTTCGCCGAGTTCCTCGAGCGCGTCGACGAACCTGCCGACCTGGACGTCGGCGTGTTCGGTGAAGGCGGCGAAGGTCTCCATGAACCTGGCCGACAGCCGGCGCTGGTTGTCGCTGAGCTCGTCCCAGTGGGGCACGCCCTCGGCCCAGGGCGCGAGTTCGGTCTCCGGAGGAACGACGCCGAGTTCCCGCTGCCGCTGGAGGGTCAGTTCGCGCTGCCGGTCCCAGCCGTGGTCGAACCGTCCGCGGTACTTCTCCTGCCATGCGCGGCCGACGTGCAGCGGGGCGTGTGCGGCGCCCAGCGCCAGGTAGGCGAAGAACGGCCGGTCCGGAGTCAGTGTGCGCTGGGTGCGGACCCAGTCGATGGCGTGGTCGACGAGGTCCTCGGAGAGGTGGTAGCCGTCCTCGGGCCGGCGATCGGGCTCGACCGGGGTGGTGCCCTGATACAGCAGCGGGTACCAGTGGTTCATTTCGGCGCCCATGAACCCGTAGAAGGTGTCGAACCCCTCCCCCGTCGGCCAGCGGTCGAACGGGCCGACCGGGCTGATCTCGCGTGGTGGGGTCTGGTGCCACTTGCCGAAGGCGGCCGTGCTGTAGCCGTTGCCCTGGAGGATCTGGGCCATGGTCGCGGCGCTGCGCGGCCGGAACCCGTTGTATCCGGGGGCCGCGGTGGTCATCTCGGTGGTGCCGCCCATGCCGACCGAGTGGTGGTTGCGTCCGGTCAGCAGGGCCTGGCGGGTGGGCGAACAGAGGGCCGTGACATGGAAGCGGGTGTAGCGCAGCCCGTTGTCCGCGAGCCGCTCCGCGGCCGGCATCTCGCACGGTCCGCCGAACGCGCTGGAGGTGCCGAACCCGAGGTCGTCGACGAGCACGATCACCACGTTCGGGGCGCCCTCGGGCGGCGGGACCGGGCCGATGGGGGTGAAGGGGGTCTCCTGGTCGTGTACGTCCATCGCGACCGTCGGCGGCCGGCGGGTATCCGGCCGCGGAAGTACGTGCCGTCCCGCGTCGAACTCAGTCATTCAATTCTCCGATTCGGTGGCCCGGCGGGAAATCACACCCTCTTTTCGCAGCCTGACAACCGGCGATGCACGGGTGTTATCGGGAGCCTCGGAAATGCCCCTACCTGCGATGCAGTCAAGGTGTCAGTCGTCGCAAGGGCCGGTCAACGAGGTCGCTTGAATTCACGTGAACCGGTTTTGAATGAAGGCGGTAGAGATTTTCTATACCTACTGGATATGTGCGTCCCGGGCGGGTGAGGACGTCAGGTCCACGAACGCCTGGGCGGCTGGGGACAGTTGGCCCGACCGCCAGACCAGTCGGCCGTGGCGCAGCAGCCGCGGGCGGTGGGACAGCATCCGGGCTCCGCGCAGTGCGGCGTCCCGGGCCATGGAAGCGGGCAGCACGGCGGCGCCGACACCGGACAGGACCAGCGGCACGATCATCGCGCGGTGCGCGGTCTCCACCGCGATGCGCGGTGCGACACCCAGGGCGGTGCACACGTCGTCGACCGCCGCCCGGGTCTCGGTGCCCGGGGGAGTCACGATCAGGTCGAGCGCCGCCAGTTGACGTGAGGTGATGGTGTCGCCCGCCGGATGCGGGTGGTCGGCGGGCAGCACCACATGCATCTCCTGCTCCGGCAGGTCGATCCCACTGAGGTCCGCCGTGGGCACCGAGGCGTCCACCAGGCCGAGTTCGCACTGCCCGGCCATGACCATGTGCCCCACGGCAGGCCCCTGCTCCGGATCGACCACGCGCACACTGACCTTCGGATGCGCGCGGTGGAAGCGGCCCAGCATGTCGGCCAGGGGGTCGACCGAAAGGGTCGTCTGCGAAACGATGTCGAGCCGACCACCGCTGAGCCCGAGCACTTCCCGTACCAGGGAACTCGCCGTGAACAGGTCGCGCAGGACCTGCCGGGCCGGCCGCACCAGCGCCTCACCCGCCGGGGTGAGACAGACACCCTGCGCCAGCCGATGAAACAGTTTCCCGCCGCATTCGCGTTCCAGGGCTCGGATCGCATGCGACAGCGAGGGCTGCGCGACATGGAGCGCGTTGGCCGCTGCCGTGAAACCGCCGTGCTCGACGACGGCGATGAAGTACTCCAGTTGACGTCGTTCCATCGGGTCTCCGTCGAATTTCCGCGCGCGTCCAAGGACCACCGCACACGCCGGCGGACGGCAGGCAGGCAGCAGGCAGCAGGCAGCAGGCAGCAGGCAGCAGGCACAGTCTGCATCGGACGGCGATCCGATGCAGGGCCTGGTCACCGATCGGACTTTGAACTCGCTGATGACAAAGTCTGGACGCGCTCGGTAAAAGGCCCCTACGGTATCGGCGCAACCGCACGAGTACCACCTCTGCGCGCCCCCGCGCAGCGGGTATCTCGACCGGAGTGCAATCCGGCGGCCTCCGGTCCGTTCTGGAGGACCGATGCTTCAACGGTTGTTCCGCCGTGCCCGAAGACGGCTCACCCCCCTGCTCCTCGGCAGCTTCCTCGTCGGGGGCGTGTGGACAGCGCCCCCGTCCGCCGCCGCCCCCGATGACATCACACCCCAGGAACCGGGAGTAACCCTGCGGGTGTTCGACACCCAGGTCCCGCTCAGCAAGCTGTGCACGCTCAAGCCGGGTCAGACCCCCAACCACGACAAGCTGATGCCGACCGTGGACTGGTCCACGACCGGCGACTTCGGCGGCTTCGCCGACAACTTCTCGGCCCAGGTATCCGGCTACCTCGTCATTCCCGACAACGGGTCCTACACCTTCCGCCTGACCAGCGACGACGGCTCGCGACTGACCATCGACGACCGGACGGTCATCGACCACGACGGACTGCACGGCGCCGAACCGAAGGACGGATCCCTCCAACTCACCGCAGGATCCCACCCGTTCCGCATCGACTACTTCGAACGCGGCGGCGAGCAGCGCCTCGCACTGGCCTGGAAGCCTCCGTCGGCGAACGACTTCACCACCGTGCCGAGCGAGGCACTGAGCACCGACGCCGGGGTAGTGCGGGTCACCGCCCCGGGCCGCAAGGAGTGCGAGTCGGGAGCCGACAGCCCGGGCGACGGTCTGCCCCTGACCGACGTACGCCCCGACCTCGCCCTCACCGACCTCCGCCCCGACGGTTTCGAGCCTCAGGTCACCGGCATGGACTGGCTGCCGGACGGGCGCCTGGCCATCACCACCTGGGGCGGCTCACAGACCACCACGGGCGAGGCGTACCTCCTCGACAACGTCACCGGAACCACGAGTCGCGACAAGGTGACCGTGCAGAAGGTGGCGAGCGGACTGCGCGAGCCCATGGGCATCAAGTACGTCGACGGCTCGCTGTATGTGTCGCAGAAGCACGAGCTGACTCAACTGGTCGACACCAACCGGGACTTCATCGCCGACGAGCACCGCACCGTCGCTACCTGGCCCTACGGCGGCAACTTCCACGAGTTCGCCTTCGGACTGCTCTACCGCGAGGGCTACTTCTACGTGAACCTGTCCGTCGCCATCAACTACGGCGGCGCGACCACGACTCCGCAGCCGGCACCCGGCCGCGGAACCACGTACAAGATCAGTAAGAAGACCGGGAAGATCCAGCCGATCGCGGGCGGCCTGCGCACCCCCAACGGCATCGGCTGGGGCCCCGGCGGCGACATCTTCACCACCGACAACCAAGGCGGCTGGCTGCCCGCGTCCAAGCTCGTCCACATCAAGCAGAACCGCTTCTTCAACCACTACACCGAGCCCTCGGGCCCCTTCGACGACCGCCCGGTGGCCGAACCGGTGCTGTGGCTTCCGCAGAACGAGATCGCCAACTCCCCCAGCACACCGCTGTACTTGACCAAGGGCCGGTTCGCCGGGCAGATGCTCCTCGGTGACGTCACCTACGGCGGGCTCCAGCGCGCCTATCTGGAGAAGGTGAAGGGCCAGTACCAGGGCGCGGTGTTCCGCTACACGCAGGGACTCGAAGCCGGCGTCAACCGCATCACCATGGGCCCGGACGGTGCCATCTACGCGGGCGGGCTCGGCGCCGACGGCAACTGGGGCCAGGAAGGCAAGCTGAAGTTCGGCCTGCAGAAGCTGACGCCCAACGGCGGCAACACCTTCGACATCAAGGAGATGCGCGCCGTCCCCGGCGGCTTCGACCTGGAGTACACCCAGCCGCTGTCCGAGACCACCGCGGAGAAGCTGGCCTCCCGGTACCAGGCCGAACAGTGGCGCTACTCCCCCACCTCGGACTACGGCGGGCCGAAGATCGCCGAGCAGCGGCTCGACGTCCGCTCGGCAACCCTTTCCGACGACGGGCGCACGGTCTCGCTGCGCCTCGACGGTCTCAAGCCGGGCCGCGTCGTGCACGTCCGCTCACCACGCCCCTTCGCGTCCGCGTCCGGTGAGGCGCTGTGGAGCACGGAGGCCTGGTACACGCTCAACGCCCTGCCGGGGAAGCAGCCGCCACCCGCGACGCAGTACGAGGCGGAGGAGGCACGGCTGACGGGCACGGCCGGCATCAACACCGACCACACCGGCTACTCCGGCAGCGGCTTCGTCGATCGCTACGGCACCGAGGGCAAGGCCGCCACCACCTTCGACGTCACCGTCCCGAAGGCCGGCGACTACGACGTGAACCTGC
The DNA here is from genome assembly GCF_055609385.1 of Streptomyces sp. NPDC036764. Lineage (NCBI taxonomy): Bacteria > Bacillati > Actinomycetota > Actinomycetes > Kitasatosporales > Streptomycetaceae > Streptomyces > Streptomyces sp. NPDC036764. The sequence goes on along the minus strand of NZ_JBVJPT010000013.1, from coordinate 71,352 downwards.
GCTACTCCAACGGACCCAACCCCTTCCAGGGCACCAAGTCCCTCTCCCTGTACGCCAACGGGCAGAAACTGAGACAGACCAAGCTCGCCTCGACCGGCAACTGGGACACCTGGTCGACCCAGACCGAACGGGTCACTCTCCGCGCGGGGCAGAACACCATCGCCTACCGCTTCGACTCCGGCGACACAGGCCACGTCAACCTGGACCTGATCACCGTCCGCCCGCACGGCACCCGCGTATCCCTCTTCGACGGCACCGCCGCGTCACAGGGGCAGTGGCAGCACACGGACGGACGATCCGTGGAATGGCCGCTGACCGACGAACAGTCGATGGAGGTGTGCTGCGGCGACCTCCGCACCAAGGACGCCTACCAGGACTTCAAACTGCATGTGGAGTTCCGCGTCCCGCTCCTGCCGGACGACGTGACCGGCCAGGACCGCGGCAACAGCGGCGTCTACCTCCAGGACCGGTACGAGCTTCAGATCCTCGACTCCTTCGGTGACACGACGCTCGACACGAACGAAGCCGGCGCGATCTATCTGAAGAAGGCTCCGGACGTCAACGCGGCCACAGCGCCGGAGACGTGGCAGACGTACGACATCACCTTCCGAGCAGCCCGGTTCGACGCCGACGGCACTAAGACGGCCGACGCGCGGGTCACGGTCGTCTGGAACGGGACGAAGGTCCACGACGACATCGCGATCGACGGCCCGACCGGCGGTGGCGCGTCGGAGGGGCCCTCGGCCGGGGCCATCCGCCTCCAGGACCACGGCAACAAGGTGCGCTACCGCAACATCTGGGTGGAGCCACTGAACTGAAAAAACCAGAACCGCGAGGAAAGGGGGCGCGCCCACGCAGACCGTGGGCGCGCCTTCCCCTCGAAATCCACGAGCCATCCACCGGGAGTCCGACCAGGATGTGCCCGTGAACCACGTCCTGCGCGGACTCGCCGCCAACCCATCCCTGCCTGCCGAACTGATCGACCCGCTCATCACCATCGCGGACACCGACCTCAGCAGCGAACTCGCCGCACGCACGGACCTCACTCCTGCACAACTGACCACGCTTGCCGCCCGCAGCGAGGAGATCGCCGTCCACCTGGTATACGAGGGCCGGCTGACCGCCGACGACATCGATCCCGCCGGCCAGCCCTACGCCGCGCTCGCCCTCCTCGACGAAGGGGCAGGTCGGCAGGAATGGACACCCCTTCTCGCAACCCACCCGATCACCCGGTGCCGGGAGAAGCTCGCCGCCTGCGCTGACCTGCCACCCGACGTCGTACGGACACTCGCTGCCGACCCCGACATCCAGGTGGTCGCGGAACTCGCACTGTGGACCACCCCCGACGCGGCCGCCAGGCTCGCCCGGCACCCGCACGCCGAGGTCCGCCGCGCGGCTGCGGCCAACGACTCGACGCCACCGGCCGTGCTGGCGATGCTGATCACCGGCGAAGGGCTCCCGCCGGCGCGGCGCTGCCAGGTCTGCGACCGCGAGGAGACGCCGTTCGTGCACGAGTGGTCCTGCCAGCGGCCCCACTGCGATCTGCCCGCGGGCGCCGCCTGCGACGGCTCGCACCAGTCGACCGTGCACGAGATCCAGCGCATGGCGCTGCTCAACCCCGCCACCCCGGTCGACGCCGCCGTCGCCTTCGCCGACCACCCGTCCATGCTGCTGCGCAGCGCCCTCGCAACCCGACCCGACCTGCCCCCGCCCGTGAGCGCACACCTCGCCAAGGACACCGTCCCCGGGGTCCGGGCCGACCTCGCCGAGAACCCCGCGATCGACGCCACCCTCATCCGTACGCTGGCCAACGACCGCGGCCACGACGTGCAGCGCAGACTGGCCCACAACCCGAACGTGCCGCTAGACGTGCTGGCCGACCTGGCCCGCGTGACCAGGATCGGCCCCACCCTGCTGCCGCGGATCGCCGCCGCCTCCCCGGCCGAGACCGCGGAACTGGCCGCATCACCCGAGCCTGCCGTACGGATGCTCCTGGCCCAACGACGCGACCTTCCGCCCGCGATCCGCGACACGCTCGCCGCCGACCCCGACACCAAGGTCGCCAAGTCCGTCGCACCCCACCCGGGTCTCTCCGAGACGCGCCTGCGCGCCATGGTCGCCCGCCATGCGGTCCAGGTGGTCGCCAAAGTGGCGGCCAACCCGGACGCCTCGCCCACCCTGCTGGAGGAACTGACCAGGCACCGGCCACCGGTGCGGAAGGTCTTCCGCGAAGTCGCCCGGCACCCCCACGCCTCAGCCCCCGCGCTGCTGGCCTGCCTGACCGATCCGAAAGCCCGCCCCTTGGCTGCCGCGCACCCGAATCTGCCCCCACCCGTCATCACCGAACTCCTCACCGACAACGACGACGAGGTGGCGGAGGCGGCAGCCGCCAACCCTTCATTGCCGCCCGCCGTGATGACGAAGCTCATGGGCGAGCCGGGGGTGACAGTGGCACCGGTGAGGTTCGAACCATGAGTCCTTCTCTGAGCTCTACCTGCTCGGCCGCAACTTCGGGGTAGGTGGCCACTTCGATTCGCGGCTCGGAGGGACGGTGGGGATCACCGAACGGGTCCTCGCCCAGCACTTCGAGTCGACGGTTCCACCTCTGCCGAAGAGGCTCTCCGCGACTCTGTCGGGAGTCTTGAGAGATCCGGGGTCACTCTCCTTGGCGGCACCACAGCGCAGTCGACCATTTACATAGACTATGAATATAAAAACGCTATGCTTCGAGCATGAGCCGTCAAGACACCGCTCCTGGCGCGTCCGCCGCCATCGGGGCAGCCCTCTACGGCCTGGCCACCAGGGCCGCGAGACGCCTGCCCCGGGACATGAGCCTGACGTCCGCCGCCACCCTGGCCACCCTGGACCGGACCGGCCCGCGGCGCATCACCGATCTGGCCGCGGTCGAGGGCGTCACCCAGCCCGCGATGACCGCCCTGGTCCGGGTGATGGAGGGGTCCGGCCTGGTCGAGCGGCGGGGCGACGCGTCCGACAAGCGGGTCACGCTGGTGTGCCTGACCGAGGCCGGCGCCTCCTATGTCCGGACGCGGCGCCAGGCGGGCGTCCAGGCGTTCGAGCGGTTGATCGGCGAGCTCACCGGCGACGAGGTCGAGGCGCTGGTGGCGGCCCTTCCGGCGCTGAAGCATCTGGCAGAGCTCGAAAGCCAGGACCGCGAAGGGCCGAAGCAGTGACCGGGCAGCCGGTCGGCGGGGTCGCGGTGAAGGCGTTCCCGGTGGCGCGTTCCGAGGCGCGGCTGCTGGTCCCCGCCCTGACGTTCATCGCTCTGGTCGTGGCGGCGGTCGCCAGCCTCGGGGCGCCGCTCATCACCAGCGTGGCGACCTCGTTCCACGTCTCGCTCGGCAGCGCGCAGTGGACGCTGACCGTCGCGCTGCTCAGCGGCGCCGTCGCCACGCCGGTCCTGGGCCGGCTCGGAGCCGGCCCGCAGCGGCGGGCCACGATCCTCGCCACGCTGGCGGTCGTCGTCGCCGGCAGCGCGCTCACCGTGCTGCCGCTGCCGTTCGCGTGGCTGCTGGCCGGCAGGGCGGCCCAGGGCGTCGGGCTCGGGCTGACGGCGCTGATGATGGGCGTGGCCCGGGACCACCTCCCCGAGGAGCGCAGCGCGGCCGTGATCGCCCTGATCTCGGTGGTCTCGATCATCGGGGCCGGCGTCGGCTACCCGCTGGCCGCACTGCTCGCCGAGCTCGGCGGGGTACGGGCCGCCTACGGCCTCGGCCTGGTCGTCACCGCCGCCGCCCTCCTGACCGCGTGGCGCTCCATGCCCGAAGCCCCCGAAGGCCGCTCCGCCCACGTGGACGTGGCAGGCGCGGTCGTCCTGGCCGCTGCGCTGCTCCTGGTGCTGTTCCTCGCCGGCGAACGGAATCTGTGGAGCCGGCACCTCGCCGTGGCGGCGGGCCTCGCCGTCGTCGCGGTGGTGCTGCTCTGCGTCTGGGCCGTCATCGAGCTGCGCAGCACGACGCCCCTGGTCGATGTGCGGGCGGTGCGGCACCCGGCGGTCGCCGGGGCGAACCTCGCCATGTTCGTCGGCGGGATCGGCATGTACCTCCTGCTCACGCTCATCACCCGGTACGCGCAGACGCCGCACGGCGCCGGCTACGGCTTCGGGCTGACGACCTTCGTCGCCGGGCTGGTCCTCATACCGTTCTCGGTGCTGGGGTTCGTCGCCGGCAAGCTCACGCCGCGGGTCCGGACGCGGACCGCCGACCCCCTGCTCCTGGCTGGCAGCGCCGTCGTGGTCGGCGGCGGGTTCGCGGTGTTCGCGGCGGCCCGGTCGGACCTGACCGAACTGTTCGCGGCGATGGGCGTGCTCGGCTTCGGTGTCGGGGGCTTCTCGGCCGCGATGCCCGGCGTCATCCTGGCCGTCACCCCCAAGAGCGAGACGTCGAGCGCCATGAGCTTCAACTACGTCGTCCGCAGCGTCGGGTACTCCCTGGGCAGCGCCATCGGCGGCCTGATCCTCGCCGCGGGCACCGGCCCCGGCCACCTCTTCCCCGACGACAGCGCCTACACCACCGCGGCGCTGGTCGGCATCGGCGCCATGGCGATCACGACGCTGACAAGCCTCGCTCTCGCCCGCCGACGCTCGTCCGAGACCAACCCGTAAGTCAGATGCACTCATCCCAACACTGGAGGTTCCATGCCCAAGGGCTACTGGGTCAGCGTCTACCGCACCATTTCAGACCCTGAGAAGCTGGCTGCTTACAACAAGCTGGCCGCTCCGGCCGTCGAGGCCGGGGGCGGTCGGACCTTCGTCCGTGGCGGTCGGGTCGTGGCGTATGACGCCGGAATCGCCGAGCGCACCGTCCTGGTCGAGTTCGACAGCTTCGAGCAGGCCGTCGCGGCGCGCGAGAGTGCGGCCTACCAGGAGGCGCTGGTCGCCCTCGCCGACGGCGTCGAGCGCGACTTCCGCATCGTCGAAGGCATCGACTGACCGAGGTCCAGTCGGATCTTCACTGAAGTCAGGGTGGTGAGACGCCCTGCTCCAGGATTCGCAGTGAAGGTGGCAGTCTCCGGACCAGTCCCGGCCCGAGCTGGGTCTGAGCAACGCCAAAACGGCGTGCTGCCTCTGCAGGCAGTTGGGGTGGTCGCGCCAGTACGGGGAGGTGAGCAGGCCGGTGAGCACGATGACTTAGGGGTAGGTGGCCACTTCGATTCGGGGCTCGGAGGGACGGTGGGGATCACCGAACGGGTCCTCTCCCAGCACTTCGAGTCGACGGTTCCACCTCTGCCGAAGAGGCTCTCCGCTCTGCTCACCGGTGAACCACCTGGTCAAGCAGTCGCGGGCGTCGATGAAGGCCAGCTCGGTGAAGGGATGGGCGCCCCGGCGGACGATCCGGTGATGCTGGAGGTCGGCCCGCACAACCTCGGGCAGCAGCGTCAGATCGTGTTGCTCTGCTCCGAGGAGCCAGTGGCCGTGCCGGTGGCAGACACCTTCGTGGTGCGGGGTGCTACGGACGACGACCCCGTGGACGTGCCGCCATGCCGAGGCGGCAGGCAGGGCGGCGCCGCGGTTCGATGATCTCGCCGACGAGTCGGAAGTCCCTGCCCACCGCCTCGCACGCAGTCTGCGTACCGGCGAACCTGGCCAGGTCCCGCGGCTTGCTCCGGCGAGCCTCCGGCCTGCTGTCCACCACCACGGATGACCCATCGGCCCGCCGGGCGAAGTAGTCCGGCGCGTGGGATAGCCACATGCCCTCCGGCGATGTCCAGAACAGCGAGAACGGCTGCGACGCGAACCACGTGACTCGAGGATCGAAGTCCATCGCGTGATCCCGCTCCAGCCAGGACTCGAACCCCACATGCCGCAGCATCGTGGTCGCCCAGTACAGACCCGGAAAGTTCCTCTGCCCCCGGTACGACGGAAACTCCCGCACCGGATCGGCCTCCTCGAAGGCCAGGTCCGTCACGTCCGCCAGCGACCCGCGTACCTCGACCCCGCCTTGAACCCAGGCCACCTCGAAATCGACCGCCCTGACCCTGCCGCCCTGCGGCTCCCTCTGATCATCCACACCAGGACGACGTCCACTGGAATGAGACAAGCCATCTGAACGGAGACAAGAGCCACCCCAAAGCGGGCCAGATGTATGACCAGGCGCCGTATCAGGTGCTTGGTTCATGCCCTGTTGTGACACGAATGCCGATCAACCCGGTGCAGCAAAGTCTCACTGTTTCGGGTGGTCTGTCGCATGGCTGCGCCGGGGAGGACGACCGGGACCGATCGCCCAAGCCGACGGCGACCGCACTCGACCACCAGGAAATCCGCGATCCCTTATGCCATTTGGTACGCGCGCCACCGCGCCGCTCCTCGCGGCGGCTGCGGCCCTGGCCTGTTGCCTACTGACCGGTTGCGACGTACCGCGCCCCTCAGATGCGACACCGACACCCTCCGCCGACCAGCCCGACCCGACGGACGAGATCATCAAGGCCGCCACCAAGCACCTCACCGACGCCTGCCTCACCCGCATCGGCCTCACCCCGCCGAACCCCGGCAAAAGCACGGCCCCGAGCGACAAAGGAGAGCAACGGCGCCTCGACGAAGCCCTGTTCGGCGCCGATCCGACCGAACTCTCCGTCGCCCTGCCCACCGGATACGTCGTACGCGCCCACACCGACGGCTGTCTGGCCGAGGCACAGCAGCGCCTCTACGGCGACCAACGCCGCTGGTTCGAGGCCTCGGTGGTCGTCAACAACCTGAAACCCGAGGCCGCGCACACCCACCGCGACCTCGCGGAAGTCCGCGCGCACCACCGCGCCGAGATCGCCGACTGGCAACGACTACGCACACACGCCCTCACCGAAGCCACCACCCTGCTCGACCAACACCACCGCACGTCCGACCCGATGGGAGAACCACCCGCATGAAGCGCCTGACCACCGCTCTGGCCGCCGCCCTGCTCTGCGCCGGCACCGTCCTGGGCGGCTCGGCCACTGCCGAGGCCGCCGACTGCCGAAGCGGCTACTTCTGCGTCTGGACCGACGCGAACTTCGACGGCCTCAAGATCGAGCACAGTGGCGACGATCGCTGGTGGGAGGGCGACATGTCCAACTACGACTCCTCCTGGGCAAACCACGGCGTCTCCGGCCCCGGCGTCCCCGACCACGTGAAGGTCTACGACGGCAGGGAACTGATCGGCGCGGTGACCATCTGCCTGGCACCCGGCCAGGAGGTCGGCTACAACGCGAACGCCAACGACCGGGGCAGCTCACACACCTGGTCCACCTCCTGCTGACACACCACGCCGGGGCGGGACCACGGGGAGGACACAGCAGCCCGACTCCCGGCCTCTATCGCACGCCATAGACCGTCTACGGCGGCCGGCATCCGACAAGGACCCCGGCCGCCGACTCGTTCCCGGAGGACAATGAGCGGCATGGCCATGGTGGAGGGCATCGATGTCCGCGGAATGCAGCACTGCGAGACGACGGCGCTGGGCGTGCTGCTTCGGCATGAGGGACTCGACCTGTCCGAGCCCATGCTGTTCGGGCTCGGCTCGGGGCTGTCCTTCATCTACTGGGACAGCAAAGGCATGGGCTTTCCCTTCCTGGGAGGCCGGGTCAAGCCGTTCGAGCTCACCAGGAACCTGGCCGCCGTACTCGGGCTTGAGCTGCTGCTCTGGGAGACCACCTCCCCGCGCAAGGCATGGCAGAACGTGGCGGCCCCCATCGACGCCGGTCGACCGGTCGGCCTCCAGCTCGACAGCTACCACCTGGACTACTTCAGCACCAAGGTTCACTTCGGTGGGCACGTCGTGGCCATGTACGGCTACGACGAACAGGACGCCTACCTGGTGGACACCGACCCGCAGGGCGGAGCCGTCTCGACCAGCCTCGCCGGCCTGGCCAGGGCCAGAGCCGAGCGCGGCCCCATGACGGCCAGGCACCGGTCCTTCACCATCAAAGCGCCCGGCAGTCCGACGTCCCCGCAGGACCGGATCATCCCCGCGATCAAGACCTGCGCCGACGCCTTCCTTAACCCGCCCATCGCGAACCTGGGCCACCGGGGCATCGAGAAGACCGCCGGGCTAGTGCCCAAGTGGCTGCAGCGCAGCGACAATCCGCAGGACGACCTGCCACGGGCAGCCGTCCTCATGGAGAAGGCCGGCACCGGCGGTGCCCTGTTCCGCAATCTCTACCGGGACTTCCTCGCCGAGTGTGCCGAGCTGATCGACAGCAGCCACCTGCGCACCGGCCACAGCCGGTATGCCGAGGCCGCCGCCCTCTGGTCGGAGGTGGCCGCACTCGTCACGGCAGCAGGCGAATCCGGCGACGCGAAGAACCTCATGCAGGCCGGCACCATCCTTCACGAGCTCTCGCGTATCGAACGCGATGCGATGCAGGCACTCAGCATGCTCTAGAGGCCCTGCCCGCACATCCGCAGACGGGCCGGACCAGGTGATGCCTTGGTCCGGCCCGTCTGTTCGCCGCTAGAGGTCGAGCTGGTGCTGGTGTGTGGTGTGGGTGGGTGTGTAGCCGAGGCCGTCGTTGATGCGTCTCATGTGTGTGTTGCTCTCGGCGGTGTCGGTCAGGAGGCCGCCGAGGTCCGGATAGTGCCCACAGGCCTGGCGGATCGATTCGGCCTTCATCCATCGGCCCAAGTCGTGTCCTCGGTGTTCGGGCAGCACGCCGGTGCCGTAGTGCTGGGCATCGCCTGTGCCGTCGCCTGGGACGACGAGTTCGGTGAATCCGGCGATCGAGCCGGTGGCGGTGTCGATGGCGACAACGGTGTGGAGCCGGTCACCGCGCTGTTCGACGGTCTTGGCCGCGGCTCGGACCCGGTCCACGTCCCAGGTCACGGTGCCGTAGTCGGTGTCGTCCATTGGCATGTCGTCCATGGCGCGGCGTGAGGCGGCGAACGTGTGGGCAAGCCCGTCGGGGACGGTTCCCTGCCAGTGCGCCAGCCTGTAGCCAGGATGCGGTCGCTCGACGATCTCGGTGAGGGCGGTGGTGTCCACGCCAGCCAGGGCCAAGCGGGAGTACCTCAGGGTGAGGACCTTCCGGAAACCGCGCGCCGCCAGGAAGCAGTCGCCCGGCGATCCGGCGTCGGTCTGCGCTATGACGCAGCGTCGGGCGTCGTCGTGAGCGGCGGCCACGGCAGCGTCGAGGAGCCGGGACCCGACGCGCTTGCGTCGCTCCGCGGGATGGACCTGGAGGGCCAGTTCGGCCAGGTGCTGCTGTCCGGGATCGGTGAACAGACGCAGAAAGGCCGTCCCGACTGGAATGGAAGCGGCATCGGACGCCAGCCAGACAAGAGACCGGCTGTGCGGCCCGTGATCGGGATCGGTCAGTGGGGTGATGCGAAGCGACAAGGTGTCTCCGTGGTGAGGAGGTGGCAAGGGTGAATGTGCGGGCTGAACTGCTGGGCACTCCTGCGCATGTGCTCCACACCTCCTCGTCGACAACGCCGGTCCGGAACATCACGGACGGCTGGGAGAATCTAGTTCGGCCATCGTTCCTCGGCAACGGGTTTAACGCGGGGCCGGTGTTCAAGACGCCGCCCCGCTCCGGAAGCCGAACGGCGCACCCCCCCAGCTCATCAGGCGCCCCGTCGGACGTTCCCTAGCTCCCCGCCACACTCCGCCAGAAGTCCCGCATCAGCGGCGTCGGTGTCGGGCTCGTCATCCCCATCTGGGTCAGCAGGATCGCGATCGTTCCCGTCGAAGGGACGATGTGTGCCGTGGTGCCCGTGCCGCCGACCCAGCCGTAACGGCCGGGAACGTTCCAGGGGTCGGCCGGGGTGACGTCGACCTGGCCGCCGTAGCCCCAGCCCTGGCCCTCCAGGAAGAGGGTGACGTCGGCGCGCTGCCCGGCCGTGAGGTGGTTGGAGGTCATGCGGCTGACCGTGGTGGGGGTGAGGAGGCGGTGGCCGTTGCCCTCGCCGCCGTTCAGCAGCATCCGGGCGAAGGCCAGCCAGTCGTCGGCCGTGGAGGCGAGGCCGCCACCGCCCGAATGGAAGCGCGGGACCCGGCTCCACAGCCCGTCGGGTGCGTCCGCCAGTTCCGGAGTGCCGTCCGGGGCCGGGGTGTAGTACGACGTGAAGCGGTGCCGCTTCGACTCAGGTACCTCGAAGGCCGTGTCCTGCATGCCCAGTGGCTCGAAGATCCGTTCCGCGAGGAAGTCGGGGAGCGTGCGGCCCGAGGCCCGCGCGACCAGGATGCCCTGGAGGTCGGACGAGGTGCCGTACAGCCAGGCGTCTCCCGGCTGGTGGAGCATCGGCACCTGCGCGAGGAGGTCCAGCCAGGTGTCCGCGTCGGGCCAGTCCTGAAGGGCGCGGCCGTCCTTCTGCACGGTGAACAGGGATTGCACGGCCGGGAGTGAGAAGTCGGAAGGAAAGCCCCAGCCGGTGCGGGAGCTGAGCAGGTCCTCGACCGTGATCGGACGGACCGCGGGGACGACGTCCTCGACCGGGGCGTCAGGGGTGCGCACCACGCTCGGCTTCGCCAGCTCCGGCAGCCACTCCTCGACCGGCGCGTCCAGAGCGAGCCGCCCCTCCTCCACCAGCATCAGAACCGCAGCCGCCGTGATCGGCTTGGTGATGGACGCGATACGGAAGATCGAGTTCCTCGCCATGGGGGCGGTGCCGTCGACGTCCACCGAGCCGACGGTCACCACCTCCACATCGTCGTCGCGGGCCACGAGGCCCACAGCGCCCGGCACCGTCCCGTCGTCGACGTACCGGTGCAGGGTGTCGTGCAGGGCGTTCATCGGGCGGCCTTCCGGTCGAGGTGGTCGTAACGTGTACGACTGTCCGGGCGCCGGAAACTCATCGGCCCACCCAGCGGTGATAGGCGTCCATGTCGACGTTGCTGCCGCACACGATGGTGACCACGTGCCTGCCGGCGAAGCGGTCGGGGTCTTCGAGGATCGCCGCGATGCCGAGTGCGGCCGACGGTTCGACGACCAGCCCTGCGTGCTCGAGGAGCATCCGCATGCCGGCGATGATCGACGCCTCCTGGACCAGGACGGCGTCGTCGGCGACCACGAGGAGGTCGTTCAGGACGGCCGGGATGGGACATCGGCCGGCGACGCCGTCCGCGATGGTGTCGGTCGAGTCGGTCGTGACGACGTGCCGCCTGTGCCAGGAGTGTGTCATCGCCGGTGCGCCTCGCGGCTGGACGCAGATCACCTCGACCTCGGGCGCCAACGCCTTCATGACATGCCCCACACCGGTGGCCAGCGCCCCGCCGCCGAGAGCGATCAACACGGTGTCGAAGGACGGCGCGGAGTCCACCAGCTCCAGTCCTATGGTCGCTGCGCCCTCGCAGGTCTCTATGTCCAGGCTGTCCTCGACCAGCCGAATGCCGTCGTGGCGAGCGATGACCGCCGCCCGCTCGCGCGCCATCTCATGGTCGCCGTCCACCAGTTCCAGCGTGGCGCCCAGTGCGCGGATGCGATCAAGCTTGGCCGCGGTGGCGAAGCGGGATGCCACGACGGTGACGTCGAGCCCCCGGCCGCGGCCGGACCAGGCGAGGGCCTGGCCGAGGTTGCCCGCACTGGCGCACACCGCGGCCCGCTGCCCATGCTCGGCCAGCAGGCTCACGACCACCTCGGTGCCGCGGGCCTTGAAGCTGCGGACCGGGTTCGCCGTTTCGAGCTTGATGCTCACCGTGCACCCGAGGCCGGGCTCCAGCGCCTCGCAGCGGTACAGCGGAGTGTCGAGAAAGGCCGGGTCGATCACCCGTCGGGCGGCCCGGATCCGGGCCATGTTCAGGCGCGTCTCCTGCACGACACAGCAGCGTAGCGCCGGCGGCACTCGCCAGTGGTCACCTCCGGTCGGCTGTTCGTGATCCAGTTCACATTGCCTGCAGCGATGACTTTGGTGGCCTTCACCGGTCGAATGATCGACAACCATCAACAGACTGGAAGCGAGGACACCAATGGCCGCCGAAGTGAAGGGTCCCGCCGCCTACTTCCCCTCGATCGAGAAGAAGTACGGCCGCCCGATCGCCGAGTGGAAGGAACTCATCCGCGCCTCCCCGCTCACCAAGCACATGGAGCTCGTCAACTGGCTCAAGTCCGAGCACGCCCTGGGCCACGGCCACGCCAACGCCCTCGTGGCACACACGCTCGCCGAAGACGCCGGCAAGTAGTCAGGCGGGAGCGCCGACACACCGCCGCCGTCCGGCCGTCAGGGTTCCCTGACGGCGGCCGTGCGGATGCCGTTGCAGAGCGGGCGCATAGGATCACCGGCATGCCACTGCGACCTGCTCACCTGATCATCAAGGCACTCGATGCCTCGGCGGTCGGCCGGTTCTGGGCGGAGGCACTCGGCTGGAGTGCCTACAGCCCCGGCGTGACCACCTACGTCGGCCCCGCCGGCGGCCTCGTCTGGCCGGACCCGGTCGTCGTCGGCATCGACGTCGTTCCCGTCCCGGAAGCCAAGACGGCGACGAAGAACCGCGTCCACCTCGATCTCGCCACCACCTCGGCGGCCCATCAGACGGAGCTGGTCGCACGCCTGAGGGCTCTCGGTGCGAAGCCCGCCGACGTGGGGCAGGGCGACGTCCCATGGACGGTCCTCGCCGACCCGGAAGGCAACGAGTTCTGTGTTCTGGAGCCTCGGGAGGTCTACCGGGACACGGGGCCGATCGCAGCGATGGTGATCGACTGCGCGGATCCGCGGGCCATGGCCCGGTTCTGGGGCGAGGCGATGGACTGGACCCTGCACGAAGTGACCGACGATCATGCGGTGTTGCGCTCCGCCAAGGGCGTAGGCCCGTATCTGGAGTTCCTCCGCACGCCAGACGTCAAGACCGCGCCGGACCGCGTCCACCTCGACCTGCTGCCGTACCCCGGTGACGACAAGGCAGCGGAGGTGGCCCGGCTGCGGGCCTTGGGCGCCACCGACCTCGATCTCGGCCAGGGCGACGTGCCGTGGACGTGCCTGAACGACCCAGAGGGCCACGAATTCTGCGTCCTCGCCCAGTCCTGAACCGGAGCCTCCCGGGCACCCCGATACCTGAGCCTGGTGTGCTCTCCGATCTCCCAGGTATCTTCACAAGGGTGGCCCGACTCCGGGGTCAACTCGCCTTGAGAGTGACGGCTGTTGTGCCGGTGGTGCGCTCGTGTGCAGCGCGGGCCGTTTCCAGCAGGCGCCGCCAGGAAGTGACGGTCGGCCGCCGCCGGAGCAGGGCCCGCCGTTCCCGCTCGGTCATGCCTCCCCACACGCCGTACTCGATGCGCTCGTCCAAGGCGTGGGCGAGACACTCCGTTCGTACGCCGCAGCCGCCGCACAGTGCCTTGGCTCGGTTTTGTGCTGCCCCTTCGACGAACAGGTCGTCAGGGTCGGCAGTCCGGCACAGTCCACGTTCACTCCAGTCGGTGCCCGCCATCTGTGATGCCGTCCTCTCCCCTGGACTGGTGATGCCGGTTGCCACCATGCTGTAGGCAACCGGCATATGACAGTACGTCGTTCAGCGGCTTTTGCCGAGCCTGCCGTACGTTGTCACACCTTCGGGTGAGCGGTGCTTGCCTGGTGCGGACGGTAGCGCTATGGCTGCCTCCGCTTGCCGGCGCCGGCTGCTCCGAGGGCCCGGCTACGCGCAGCCTCGACAGGCGAGGGCCTCGACCGGGCCCGGGCGAGACGAGGGTCGGCGCCCAGGCTGCGACGCACCTCTCCGACTCCGCGGGCCGCCAGATTGGCTGGACGAACGGAGAGTGCGCCTGCAATCTCTGACGGCCCTTCCGTTCCTGCCCATTCGGGTGGTCAGGGGCGTCTGTCACGGGCGAAGATGGTGGTCATGACGGATGAGGGCATCTCGATCGACGCCAGCACGCCCAGTATCGCGCGTGTCTACGACTATCTGCTGGGCGGCAAGGACAACTACGCCGTAGACCGCGAGATCGGCGATGTGTTCAAACGGGACCTCCCCGGCTCGGTCGGAATCGCCTTCGCCAACCGCGCGGCCCTGACGCGGGCGGTGACGGAGATCGTGACGACGACCGACGTGCGGCAGTTCATCGACCTGGGCAGCGGTCTGCCGACAGCCGACAACGTCCACCAGGTTGCACAGCGACACGCTCCGGAGTCCCGCGTCATCTACGTCGACATCGATCCCCAAGTGCTGGTCTACGGCCGCGCACTGCTGGAGCAGAACGACCGGACCCGAGTCGTCGCCGCCAACGTCCGTAATCCCGAAGACGTCTATCAGCACCCGGACACCCGGGAATTGATCGACTTCGAACGCCCTGTGGCCGTCATGTTCAGCGCCATCCTTCACCACGTCAACGACGACGAGGACCCGGCACGGATCGTCCGCTACTGGCGCGACCGCGTGGCGTCCGGGAGTTGCTTCTTCGTCAGTCACTTCCGTTCCGGCAACAACTCGGAGACGAGGGAAGCCGAGAAGGTCCTTCAGCAAACCTTCGGCCGCGGCCGGTGGCGCAGCGACGAGGAGATCGAGCACCTACTGGACGGCCTGGAAATCCTCGACCCCGGCATCGTGCCCGCGTCCCTATGGCGCCCTGAAGTGGCCGACAGTCCATGGAACGACGCCGGCGAAAGGGAACTCACCGTCTGGGAGCACCTCATCACGGCCGGGCTGGCCCGCAAGCCTTGAGCCCGTCCCGCCTACGGAGTTGCGGCTCCGACACTGAGTCGCCACAGAGGGCCTCCGTACGGAGGGGGGCCGAGGAGAAGCGACCCCGCCCATGGGCTCAACCATGTCAGGGGGTGCTCACGGCCATTCGCCGGCGTCGCAGTCCCCTAAAGGTTGTCCCGTAACCCGTGTGGCTGTTGGTGCGTTGGCTGGGCATGGGTGGGGTGATTTCAGCGGATGATCCGAAGTGGATCGAGCCGTTCTTCGGGCTGACCGAGGTGCAGTTCGCCAGGCTGGTGGCGTTGGTGCGGCGTCGCGGTGGTGACGTTCAGCGCGGTCGTCCCTGGCGGCTGCCGCTGAAGGACCGGGTGTTGCTGGTAACGGAATACTGGCGCACGAACCTGACGTTACGGCAGGTGGTGCCGTTGTTCGGCGTCTCGAAGTCTGCGGCTGACCGCATCCTCGATCACCTGGCGCCCTTGCTGGCCATCTCGCCGGCCCGACGGCCGCGCAAGGACACCGTCTACATCGTCGACGGCACCCTGGTGCCCACCCGTGATCGCAGTGTGGCCGCCTCCAGCAAGAACTATCGGTACTCGACGAACGTGCAGGTCGTGATTGATGCCAACAGCCGCCTGGTGGTGGCGATCGGCCGCCTCTGCCTGGCAGCCGCAACGGCTGCCGGGCGTTCACGGAGTCCGGCGTGGACCGGGCCTGCCGCGGAGCACCGACCATCGCCGACGGCGGATACCAGGGCACTGGTCTCCTCATCCCGCACCGCAAACGACGAGGTCAGACCCATCTCAGTCGACAGCAGGAGGCGGAGAATGCCGTCCACCGCCGGGCGCGGGCCAGGGTGGAACACGCCCTGTCGCGGTTGAAGAACTGGAAGATCCTGCGCGACTGCCGACTCAAGGGCCACGGTGTTCACCAGGCGATGCTCGGCATCGCCCGGCTCCACAACCTGGCCCTCACTGGATAACTCACGCCCCATACGGGACAACCTCTAGAGGGGACAGTACTGACCTGACTGCCGCTGCGGAAAGATCGATCTGCACCGGTCGTTGCGCAGCCGCCATGAGGGGCAGTGGGCCTCGGCCAAGACCGCAATCTGATGACAACGTGCCCTGAGCACTGCACCACAAGCGCACCAGATCGAGCGGGGAACAGCGGGGAATCACGGTGAACTTGAGCGCCGCAGACGAGACCACAGCTCAGCCGTTCGCCCAGGTCAGCGCCTGAACCGGCTGCAAATGATCGCAGCCTCCCAAGCTGAGGTTCCCTCGTGAAGACGGGTCTTGCTGTCAGACCTGCGCTGTACGGTCCGCTCCATGGCTGAGAGACCGACGACGAACTGGCGCAGGGGCATAGCCAAGGAGGCCGCGGAGCTTGCCGTCGGCACCCTGGATCCCGACTGCGCGTGCATGGTCGAGCTGTTCCCCGAAGAGCTCTTGCTGGAGACCGATGCCGTCCTCGACGTGTTCGAGGCCGAGTTGCCCACGCTCGGCGAAGGAGACGACGCACGGATCTTCGCCGCAGTGGAGCGCGTTGTCCTGGCCCTGAACGCCGTGAACGAGGCTCAGGACGAGTGCGCCTTCGAAACCGATGAACGCGAGCAGTTGTGCGCCTACATCGATGAGGCGCTCACCGAGCAGGGAGTCGACGTCGCGGCCTTGACCGCCAGGCACGGGCTCGGTCGGCACGAGCTCACGGACCGATGGCGGGACTGGTGAGCACCCCTCGTCATGAGAGGTCAGGTCGACTGTGGCCAGCGAGAGGAGCGTCTACGATCGCGCGGTGAACTACGACATCTCCTTCTTGAGCCGGCGCGGCGGGCAGTCCTGGGACGAGGTTCTGGCGGCGATGGAGGACGCAGCTGATGACAGCGAGCCGATCCCTGCCCGCCTCCTTGGAGCCTGGGACCGAATAGTCCCGCAGGCCCGGCTGCTGCTGGGCGAAGTGGACATCACGGCTACAAGCAGGAGTCGCGGGACCTGAGCCACTCGGGCACGGGCATCGACCTGTCCGTCTTCGGTGACGAGGTGAGCATCACCGTGCCCTACTGGCATGCAGGGGACGATGCTGCGGTCGTGCTCGGCAAGGTCTTCGCCCTTTCAGCCATCGTCGAGAAGGAGACCGGGCTGACTGCCTACGACCCCCAGGTGGAGCGTCCGGTGGCGGAGATACAACCGCAAGGCCCGATCGGGCTGATTTCGAGGATCACCAAGGATTTGCGCAGCCGCTACGGGGGTTGATCAACCGGCTGGGAGGCGTGGCTGAAGCCGGTGGGGGTGCAGCGAGGCACACGCGCGCCTGATCGGTCGGCGCACCCGCCGTCGTGGCTGACTGTCGTCGGTTGAGGTACAGGAACCAGCGCTTCCCCAGCTCTGTTCAGTGCGAAGGCGTGAAGCCGGTGGACTGGTCGAGGTGGAACGCGGAGCCCGGAACCGTCGGAGTCCAACCCTCGTACAGGGCAAGCCGAACTGCTGCGGCGACACCGGAGGGCAACACAGGTTCGGTCTCGCGGCCGAACCAGTTGCTCGGGTGTGGCTGGTCGGTGGTGACCACGAGCGTCGCCCCTGTGCAGTCCGCATGCTCGACCGCGAACGTGCACGGGGACCAGGCCAGGCCCTGGAAGTACGTCGGCCTACCTCGCAGCCGCCAGCGGTAGACCGTGCCGTCGACGATGATCCGTCGTGATCCCTTGCGGACCAGTGCCATGACACCTCCTCGACACCGAGATGCTAGCGAGCCCGGCCCCGCCGTCCGTCTCAGTTTCCGTCTCATTCAGGGCCGTTCACGACCGTTCAGACGAGACCGAAGGCGGTAGCCCCCACGACCGGCCACCGATGAACGCTGGTGAACGGTACCGTCCGATGCCCCTGAGCCCGCCAACACAGTTGGAAAGCGTGTTGGTGGGGCACCGTAGCGACTGGTCCTGTTTCAGCTGCTCGTCGCCGGGCCCCGACGCTCTGGCCCCACGCCACGCCAATCGATCCACGGCGCTTCCACGACCTGCGCCGGGTCGGCCTCCAGCCCAGCGCGGCCTGAGAAGCACGCGGCCCTGAAGAGGGCGAAGGAGGGACCGGCTGTGTTCGTCTGCGCTGATGGCGGCAGGCCATTGCGCATCTCGGCGCCCGCATCGAAGCACCGGCCGCGTGCCTGAGCGGGTGGGTTCAGAAGATCGGCGTCTGCGCTTCAATATCGGTGAGTCCTTCCTCCATGGTCAGCGACGGCAGCACGCGGACGCGGTTCCATTGGGGGAGGCGAGACTCCGTCAGCAAGCGGTCGACGTTCTCGACCTTGTCGGACTGTACGACCACGACAATCGTGTGTTCACGGTTGACGAAGGGGCCGGCCACGATCTCGACGCCTGCCTTCTGGGCGAGGTTCGGGATGTCAGGGGCGGTCTGCAGCATCAGGTCGCGCGTTGTCGCGTTAGAGGTCGGACAGACTTCCGGGGTGTGGGTCGCGATCAGGACGAAATGCATCTCAAGGTTCCCTTCCACTTGAGGGCCCTTGATCTCAGCCTAAGCCGCCCCGAGGTGCTCCGCGACCGGCGATCCCGGCTCCGGCAGGCGGAGGGAGGGTTCACGCCCAGAGGTTCCGTATCGCGGATCGGTGGCCCGACGAGACGGCAGAAGTCGCTCAGGCGTGCTTCCTCGACAACGCCGTCGCCGCACGCCTCGGTGTCAAGGGCAACCCGTGGATCGATCGCGTCTGGGCTGACGTCATCGAGGCAGCGCCCGACCTCGAGCGCTGAAGTCCGCCGCACCCACAAGCGCACCAGATAAGGCGGAGAACAGCGGGGAATCACGGTGAAAGCGGGCTCGAACGGCGAGACCACTATGTCTTCGTTCGTCCAGGTCAGCACTCGGGCCGCCCTCAAATGATCGCAGCTTCCCAAGCTGAGGGCTTCGATGCGGTTGTTCGGGGGCGAGCTGGGTCGCTCACCGGCAGACGCCACGCGGTCACCATCCCGGCCGTTCGGGGGATACGCGGGCGGTCTCGGGGGCGCACCCCCCCCATCGGTGGCATCCCTTGATGGGACGAAAGGGAGACATGATGCCGCTCTATCTATCGAGGTTCAGCTACGCGCCGGAGACCTGGGCGAGACTCATCGGCCAGCCCGAGGACCGCGCAAAGGCCGCTCAGTCGTACATCGAGTCCGTCGGCGGCAAGCTCCACGGCTTCTGGTACGCGTTCGGTACCCGCGACGGCTACAACCTCCGGGAAGCCCCCGACAATGTCTCCATGGCCGCGGTCGCCGTGGCGATCAGCGGAGGCGGCGCACTCAGCTCGTTCGAGACGACCGTGCTCCTGACCGTCGACGAGACCATGGATGCCCTGCGTAAAGCCGGGCAAGTCCAGTACCAAGCTCCCGGCGCGTAGCGGTCCAGGCGGCTTGCAGCGACCAGGTTCAGGCATCAGTACAGCAACCGCAGCAACGGTCCGCGTCGGGTAGTGGTCGTTGAAGACCTCATAGCGTCCTGCATGCCCGCAATTGACCGACCTCTGTAGGGCTACGGATCAGAAGGCTTCTGACATCCACGACGCCGGAAAGGGGCACACACCGACGGCTCCGTCCGGCCGTCGCACCAGGCAACGGCAGCAGCCGGAGCGAGCTCGGATCGAACTCCTAAGGCGGTGGTCAGGGGCAGCGGAGTACGCAAGCACGCCAGCCGCAGTAGCCGAGGAGCCGAGAGGCCAGCCCAGCAGACCTCAGCGGCTGCCCCGCCGATGTTCGCATTAATGGGGCGCGCACGGCGGTGACTCAGGTCAGGCTGGGTTCTGAAAGCCGCCCTGAGTGCCAGATCGGGTCATCCGGTGCGGGGTGTCCGTCAAGGCGCTGGAGTGGGTCCCCGGTGAGCGAGGGACGGCTACGGGCGACGGGCGACGGCCATGAAGTTCCCCTGTGCAGCAACGACTCTCCCTCGAAGCTCCATCCAGCGCTCCTCGGGAGTTAGACCGCACCGAACGGCAGTGTGAAACCGCCAGACTCCTCGTCAATGGCGTGTGGCTGCTGCAATGTCCTTGCTAGCGACGAGATTGACGATGCCGAGGGCGTCGTTCGAGGGACGCCAGTCGACTGTGGTAGGGACCAGCACACCTTGCGGGATGTCGCCGGGTCGGTCCCGGTCCATGTCGCTGAGGTCTCGAGCACTGAGGCTGATTCGCGCAGCACGCGGACGCACCCCGCCGCCTGCTGTTGCCTGATCCCAGTGGCGGTCTTGAGCTCTTCTGCTGACCATGCTCCCGGCGAACACGCCGATCATCACGCTGCTGCCAGCGACTAACCCTGTTGAGGTTGGCCATTGGTACCGACGCGTTCGCGTCATCGCCCGCGGCTCGGCCAGCGGGGCCAGGCCAGGAAAACTGGTTGCAGTTGAAGATCGTGACATTGATGCTTCCACCGTGAAGATGCACGCCAACCAGCTAACGGTGTCGCCTGAGACAGTGCGCATATTGGTGGAGCAGCAGTTTCCTGAATGGCGGAGCCTGCCGATCAGGAGCATCGCCTCCGTCGGAACGGTCAACGCCATCTTCCGCATTGGCGATCGGTTCACAGCTCGATTCCCTCTTGAGTCCGCGGACGTCGAGTCGATGCGGCGCCAACTGGAATCCGAAGTCGAAGCGGCTCGCGAGTTGGCGGGGCGTACGCGTTTCCCCACACCCGAGCCCGTCGCGCTGGGCAAACCCGGGGCGGACTACCCCCTTCCGTGGTCGGTACAGACGTGGCTGCCCGGGATCGTGGCCGACGACGAGGACCCAGGCAAATCGGTCGCGTTCGCCCACGACTTGGCCGATCTCATCAGCGACCTACGCGCAATCGACACACGTGGTCGCACCTTTGCCGGCACAGGCCGGGGAGGCGACCTGCGATCCCACGACGCGTGGATGGAGACCTGCTTCGAACGCAGCGAGCAGCTCCTGAATGTTCCCCGGCTTCGCCACCTCTGGGCAACGCTGCGCGAACTGCCGCGCGGTGCCGCGGAGGACGTGATGACACACGGTGACCTGATTCCCGGCAACGTGCTCGTGTCCGCCGGCAGGCTTGCGGGGATTCTTGATGTCGGCGGCTTCGGGCCGGCTGATCCTTCTCTGGATCTCGTAAGCGCGTGGCATTTGCTCGATGCCGGGCCGCGGCGGGTTCTCCGTGATCACCTGGGGTGCGACGACCTTGAATGGGAGCGGGGCAAAGCGTGGGCCTTCGCCCAAGCCATGGGGTTGGTCTGGTACTACATCGAGAGCAACCCGCCCATGAGTCGCATGGGCCGACGCTCCTTGGAACGCATCGTGGCGGAGCATCCACCACTCCCGTAGGGGACGCCGGGGCACCTACTGCCTTGCTGCACCCAGCGTTCCGCGAGTTCCTCGGCGAGTACCGCGCGATGGAGCGCCGAGCGCCGCGTTTCGATGCGATGGACTACCCCGAGCGCCAGGCGGTCAAGGGCGGGATCAACCGACTGGAAAGGCGCAAGGCAGTGGCCGCGGGGTACGCCGAGCTCTCCCTCCGCTACGAGGCGACGGTGCTGGTCGCAGCCGTGAACGAGTGGCTGTGACCAGCACTGTCGCAACGGCCTTCAGATGACGTCGAATTCGTTGCCCTCGGGGTCCTGCATGGCGGCGGCGTAGAGCCCCATGTCCGGCTCATCCTTGATCCGCAGCACCGTGGCACCAGCTTTGACCAGCCGCTCCACCGTAGCCTTGACCCGCTGTGCGCGGACCTCCAGCGGGACGTCACGGCCCCCACCGACCTCCAGGTCGAAGTGCCACCGGTTCTTGGCGACCTTCGCCTCCGGAACCTCCTGGAACCACACCCTCGGTCCACGTCCCACGGGATCGGTGATCGACTCCGGAACATCCCCGGCACCGGACGGCAACTCCGCCTCGGGCACCCCCACAGCCGCCCAGTAAGCACGCCACGTGACATGCCCGCCCGACGCAGGCTCAGGCACGTAGCCCAGGTAAACAGCGGTCAACGGCGGCGCAAACCGACCCACACGACCAGCCAAGGAGATGACTGGAACGGCCCTGACCCGCGACGTCACCTTGGCCGAAGCCCCGGGCATCCGCCGCTTGTCAGGGTCGTCGGGGCGTACCCGGAACGCGTCAGGCCACGCCGAGAAAGCGCAGAACGGCAAGCACCCGGCGGTGGTCCGCATCAGCCTTCGGCAGGTCCAGTTTGGCGAGGATGCTGTTGATGTGTTTGGCGACCGCGCTCTCGCTGACCACGAGCTGCGCGGCTATTCCGGAGTTGGACCGCCCGCCCGCCATCAGCTCCAGGACCTCGCGTTCTCGTGGGGTGAGCCGGTCCAGTGGGTCGCCGTGGCGGCGTACCAGCAACTGGGAGACCACCTGCGGGTCCAGCGCGGTGCCGCCTTCGGCCACCCGCCGCAGAGTGTCGGCGAACTCCTCGACGTCCGCGACCCGTTGCTTGAGCAGGTAGCCGATTCCCGCCGTGTGGGCGGACAGCAGATCGGCCGCGTACCGCTCCTCCACGTACTGGGAGAGCAGCAGTACGGCAGTACTGGGCCACTGCTGTCGGATGACCAGCGCGGCTCGCACCCCCTCGTCCGTGAAGCCGGGAGGCATCCGGACGTCCACCACCGCGATGTCCGGCCGGTGTTCCTCCACCGCCGCCAACAACGCCTCGGCGTCGCCGACTTCGGCGACCACCTCGAACCCGGCCATCTCCAGGACCTTGACCACGCCGATCCGGAGCAGGACGGAATCCTCGGCGATCACGGCACGCACGGCAACTCCACGGTCATGACGGTCGGTCCCCCGACGGGACTGTCGACCGACAGCCTGCCATCGACCGACGCGACCCGCTTGGCCAGCCCGGCCAGCCCGGTACCGCCGGCGGGTTCGGCGCCGCCCACGCCGTCGTCGCTGACGACGAGAACCAGGGTCGCGCCGAAGCAGTCCACCGTGACCTCGGCCCGGGACGCCTCGGCGTGCTTCACCACGTTCGTCAGCGCTTCGGAGACGATGAAGTACGCGACGGCCTCGACCGCGGGCGACGGCCTCGACGGCAGGTTCACCGTCACCCCCACCGGAATGGGCGCCCGGGCCGCGATACCCGAGAGCGCGGCGTCGAGGCCGCGATCCTCCAGAACGGCCGGGTGCAGTCCGCGCACCAGATCGTTCAGCTCCTCTATCGCCTCCTTCGCCTCCCGGTGCGCCTCGTCGATCACGCGGCGGGCGTCCTCGGTCAGGTCACCGAGGGTCGCCTTGGCCAGCCCGAGGTTGACCGCCAAGGAGACCAGCCGCTGCTGGGCGCCGTCGTGCAGATCGCGTTCGATCCGCCGCCGTTCGGCGTCGACCGCGTCCACCAGGCCCGCCCGGCTCTCGGCCAGGTCCTCCACCCGGCGCGCCAGCCGTTCCTCGCGGCTGGGCCCGAGCCGGACCGTGGCGGTGCGGGTGTCGAGCCGGGCGAGGGCTCCGGA
The DNA here is from genome assembly GCF_055609385.1 of Streptomyces sp. NPDC036764. NCBI lineage: Bacteria > Bacillati > Actinomycetota > Actinomycetes > Kitasatosporales > Streptomycetaceae > Streptomyces > Streptomyces sp. NPDC036764. The sequence continues at coordinate 48,347 of NZ_JBVJPT010000013.1, read as the reverse complement.
CAGCCAGGATGCCGCGCAGAGCAGGGCGATTCCGGCGGCGGTGGCGTATGCCGCCAAGGTGGTGTAGCCGGCTTGGCCGAGGCGCCACTCCGGCGGAACGAGCCAGATCCATACGTAGATCGAGGCGGCCACGGCGGACGTGGCCCACATCAGAAGGACGAAGACCGCTGCGAGGGCCAGGAGCGGCCCGAACAGCAGGTGGTAACTGAGCTGCCGTCGGCCCGTCGGGGAACGTAGCCACTTGGGCAGCGAGGGACGCGGTCCCCCATAGGGCGAGGGGATGTCCACATCGAGACGGGTACGGAAGCGGGCGTGCTGGGCCTCGGTCAGCAACGGCCCGGCCAGCGTGACGGCGGCGAGCGGGACGAGAACCGCGAGGAGGGTCGCCGCCAACGTCTCCGGGACGAAGAAGATCCATGGCAGAGCCGTGACGACCAGGACAGCGAGCTGGATCAGAACCCCGGTGCCGATGAACGCGACCGGGCGTCCGGCGCCCTGGAACGGCCACTGGATCACGCGCCGCAGGCGGGCGGTTATGTGCATGAGGGAACGGTAAGTGCCGAGGTCAGGGGTGGTCCATGACGTGGGCGTCCGTATTGGGGGTGAAGTTGGTGCCACCCCGGAACGGACATCTGTGTTACTGACTGTGATCGCCGCGCGGTCGAGGCTGAAGGCCATGAAGGAGAACCGCGAACGCGAGGAGTCCGAACCGATGAGTGCGCTGATCACCCGTCAACCACATGGTGTCGAGGACGGGTCGGCCCTGCGGCGGGTGCGCCGCTGGTACCGGATGGAGCACGTCCTGGTCGTCTGCGGGCTGGCCCTGCTGCCCTGGCTGGTCGTGTTGGCCGACAACCTGCCCGCAGCGGCCGTTGCCTCGAACTGGCGCACGGTCTGGATCGGCCTGGACGCCGTGGAGGCGGTGGCCCTGATCGCCACGGGACTGCTGGCCGTACGAGGTCACCGTCTGTACCCGCTCACGGCCACTGCCGCCGCCACTTTGCTGGTGGTCGACGCATGGTTCGACACGATGACAGCGGCACCGGGCGTGGACCAGGTCTCGGCGGCGGCGATGGCACTCGGCGCGGAGCTGCCGCTGGCGGTGGTGTGCGTCGTACTGGCGGCAAGGGGGCACGCCCGCCCCACGGTCTGACCGCATCCCGGGCCTCCCCCGCGTGGCAGCGTGTGCGACCGCGACGGCACTTCGTAGGCAGCGTGCTCCTCCATCTGCGCGGTGCCCCCACCCACGACCCCGACGCAGCCCCTGTCGTCCACATGTGAGGCCCCGCCCGGGCCGCAGCGCCCCGGCGATCAGTTTCCGACCGGATGACTGAATCGGTCAGCACCGTGGAGTGCCGGGCGAACTGACCGGTTCTCCGCCTTCGGTACACACGCCCCAGTCGGTCATATCTCTTCGAGCGTGCCGATGTGGAGTTCGGCCACCCGGCCGTCCGGGGTCTCGTAGGTCCAGAAGGCGTGAACCTTATGGGTGTTGAGGTTCATGGCGTGGGTGACGGTCATGCCGGACTTCTCCGTCCAGGCCGACCAGGAAGACACCTGGTGTCACCTCGGCGGCGTGCATGCGCACGTCTTCGGAGGAGCCCTCCATGGCGCCCGCGACGGCCTCCCAGTGCAGGCCGGTGCCGTCAGCGGCGTACGTGTTGTGGAAGACGACGCCGTTGTCGACGCTGAACCGGTACCTCTTGCCAGCGTAGGTCAGGTCACTCATGATGCCTCAGGCCCGCCTCAGAACAGGCCGTTGGAGTGCGGCAGTTCGGCCGGGACGGGCGCGATGACGTCCCAGTGCTCGACGAGCTTGCCGTCGGCCACTCGGAACAGGTCCCAGTAGACGACCGGCCCCCCGAACTCGCCCTCGGACTGCAGCAGTACGAAGTCGCCCTCGGCGACGACCCTGTGGACAGTCCTGTAGACCAGGTTCTTGCCCTGCTCGGCCCACTTGGCGGCCGCGGCGCCGAAGCCGTCCAGCCCGTCCGCGGCTTGCGGATTGTGCTGGAGGTAGGTCTCGGTAGAGACGTACTCAGTCAGAACCGAGTAGTCGTCGCCGACGAGCACCTTCCCGGCGAACTCCGCGACGTGCTCGCGGTTGGCCTCGGTCTTGACCGGGTCGTTCGGCGTGGTGACGCCGTCGGTCTGGGTACGGCCGGAGGCGGTCTGCGCCAGCGCCAGACCCGTCGGGTCACCGCGCAAGACGCCGCCCTACCCCAGAGAGCCAGCGGGGGAGAACGCCCCCAGCTCGACATCAATCGCTACAGGCTCTCCCGCCGCCAGGAGCACGACGGTCGGATCAGATGAGGTGGCCACCTCACCACCCTGCCCCTCGCCGAAGTTCCTCCGCGACCGCGTATCAGGTGACATCACTTCCCATCGACATTGATCACGCGAACACGTCAAGTGACTCCCGAAGTCACGTCGAAACGACATCCACGAGAAGTGACACAGCCAACCTGCCCGCGTGAGGTGGCAGAGCTAGGCGAGGTCGCAGCCCGACTCGCATTCACCGAGACGGCCACGGTGCCGGCCGACCTCCTCGACCGCGTCCTGAACCAGATCGGCCGCATCCCGCAGAGCCACCCGCCCGCTGCCCGGCCAGAGCCGCGGACGCCCCTCTGCTGGGTGGTGGCCGCGAGCCCGATGCAGAGTGCCGCGGAAGCTTTTGGCTCGCACTGAGTTCGTAAAGCCAGTCACTGTTCGGCACCTCGCCTATACCTCGCGCCGGTTGTTCCCCGCCTCCAGTGGCCTCCCATTGCCGTCTTCGTAGCCCCGCACTCGAATCATCCCGACCGAGCGCCAGTCCCATCGGAACGTTCCTCGCAGTCCGTCTACTGGCCGGGCACCAGCGGAGCCGACCCGCCGACGGTGCCTTCCGGCTCGTCAGGGCTTGCGGCCGATGAAGGCGAGCAAGCGAGTCTGGACGTCGGCGCTTTCCGGCACCTCGACCCGCGGCCCGTACTGCCCGCTCGCACGGAGCACGTCGTCGAGCGGCAGCATCCCGTCGAGCAATTGGGTGCATTTGGCCGGATCGAGGTGTTCGTCCTGGCCGGTGGCCCGTGCCAGGTCCCAGGTATGCATGAAGACATCAGCGGTGTAGAACCGGTCGACCGCCTGGTCCAGTGGGATCTCACCGATGTGCGGGTTCGACAGCAGCTTGTCTGCGGTGGCCGGATCGTCGAGGAGAGCTTGCACGCCATCGCGGTGCGTCGCCCAGGCGGCCACCGGGTCGTCGTCCACCGAGGGCCCTTGCGGCAGTTCGACTCCGGCGCCGGCCTTCAGAAAGGCGGGGAACCACTCGACGAGGTGACGCACGACGTCCCGGGCGGCCCACCCCTCGCACGGCGCCGGGTTGTCCCATGCCTGTGGATCCGTGCCGCGTACTCGATCGGTGAATACGCGTGCCACGGTGCGGTGTTCATCGGCTGCTGTTCTCGCCATGATCAAGATCCCGTCTCGGTAGGTCGGCCGACGCTGTCGCTCTGTTGGCCGCCGAGCAGCTCGTCAAGCCGCTCGTGGCCCTCGCGGACGCCGTAATCCATGCCGCTCTTGAGCATGGAATCGCGGGCATCGATGGAGTCCATGAGTGACTTGCCAGTGACCCGGGTGCGACCACCGAGGTCCTCGAAAACGGCCGTCTCCAGGCTGACGCCATCCGGAAAGCCCTCGTAGGTGAAGGTCTGCACGATGCGCTCATTGGGGCGCACCTCGTGAAACACACCGTGGAAGCCGTACTCGGTGCCGTCCTCGTCGCGATGCACATAGCGATAGGAGCCACCGCTGCGTGCGTCGTAACGGTCGATCCGCATCGTGAGCCGACGCGGGCCGAGCCACTGGACGACCAGATCGGGGTCGGTGTACGCCCGGAACACGCGCTCCGGCGGAGCGTCGAACTCGCGGATGATCAGGATGGTGGGCAGGTCCGGGTCAGCCACGATCCGCGTCTCGTTGCGGTGGGGCGTGTCGGTGGTGTTCATGATGCCGCCTCTTTCGCCTGGGTTGCCGCCACCGGCTGCTCGCCCATCTGTTCAAGGAGGGCATCGAGGCGGCGGAAACGGTCCTCCGCCTCGCGCCGATAACGTTCGATCCACTTCGTCATCAGGTCGAAGACCTCTGCCTCGAGGTGGCAGGGCCGCCTCTGGGCGTCTCTGCTGCGACTGACCAGACCGGCGTCCTGAAGGACCTTGATGTGCTTGGACACGGCCTGCACCGTGACGTCGTACGGCTCGGCCAGTTCGTTGACCGTGGCATCCCCGGCGGCGAGCCGGGCCACGATGTCGCGCCGCGTGGGGTCGGCCAGTGCGGAGAACACCAGCGACAGCCGGTCGTCGGCCACCTCGCACCTCTCATATTCAACCGATTAGTTAAATACACTACGCCCGGGGTGCCAGCTCGTCAACCAATCGGTTGAATAGCGGCGTGCCGTCCGCGCGCGGCGAGAGGCACCCCTTGCCGGGCGCCAGCCGTCGGCGCCGCAGACGGGCACGGCGTCCCGCACAGAGGCGTGACAGTTCGTGACGGTCGGTTTGTCGACAGTGATGGTGCCGACCTTCAGCGAGACGGGGGTTCGGGTCGGAGACGCTGACGCCTACGCTGTCCAACTCCTTGCCCCCTCAGTGTTCGTTCCACTTCGGGCCCCGGCAAAGCCACTCCAACCGGCGCGGACCCAGGTCCAGGGGCGTTCGTTAGGCGTTCGCCGGCTGCATGCGCCACCAGACACCGGCCGCGCCACAGACCGGTTCCCCCAGTCTCATTTCCTCCCGATAAACCGCGTGTGACCTGCCTGAATGCGGCCAACAGCACACCGAAACGCAAACGGATTGGTGGGTCGTCACCGTTTCAGCCCGGACGCCCGTGATCCGGCTCGGACACCAGCCCTGGACTTCAGACCGGGCAGGGGCTCGTGGAGTAGCCCTGGCGCACGCCAATCAAGAACAACCCCTGCGGAAGCACGCCGGCACGGGGAGCGTTTCCGGCCACGCGTTTGGCATGTGGAGCATTCATCCAGACGGCGCAGGGGCGTTCCTCTCCACTCGCTGTCGCCCGCACACATACGTAGCGTCGAATGCGGCCTGTCTTCGAACGCGAACCGGAGGAATACGAAGTGGCAGTGTTGGTGCACAACGAGGGCGCGGACTGGACACGAGACCTCTACCAAGCAACCTTCAATCGGGCGATCCCAGACCCTGCAAATCCGCCGGCCGGGCTTATCGCCCACTTCGCGGCGCCTCGCAAGGCGGGAGGCTGGCAGGTCATCGACGCTTGGGAGTCCGAGGACGCGTTCCGGCGCTTCCTGGAAGAGAAAGTCATCCCTGCCGCAAAGGAACTCGGAGCGCCGCCGTTCGAAACGAAGGTGGTCGAGCTTCACAACTCGCTGATCCCGACCGCCCCGTAGGGCAGCTAGTACTTCAGATGTAGATCGTGATCTTGATGGAGTACTAGGAAAGGAGTTCGCCCAGAAGCGCCAGGGCAAAGAGGCTCACAAGGACCGCTGCACACCCGAACACGAGACCGTCGACTTCGTGGTCGTGGCCCTCCACCAAGATCATCGTTGGGCGGCCGGATCGTGGGTGACCTTGGTGCGATCGCCCTCTTGAAGGCTGCACTTCAGCATTGACCCGGTGGCTGACGCCGCCTTCACCTCCGTGCCGTCAGGCAACGAGAAACTCACTAAGGGGACGTACTTGGGATTGCCATCGCCATCTGATTCCGTCCGGATCCAGACCACCTCGGCGTCTGCTCGGATGCCGTGTTTGCGCAGGCGCCGGATCCGACGCGGCCGACCGGCGAGATACAAGGAGATGCAGCACAGGGACACTGCGAGGAGCCCGACGAGCACGTTCTCGAAGGTCATGGTCGGATCCTAATGCTCCATCTGTAGGTCGTGATCTTCACGTCTGGGATGCGGCTTGTCTGCGGTAATGGCTGGCGCGGGATCGCTCCTGATGGCGGCGTCGCCAGTCGGACCAGCCGAGTCGGTGGGCCGTATCGTGGAGAGGCTGAACGGCGACAGTGATGAACAGGCGTTGGATCTCGTTGCAGGACAGCGGGACCAGGTCGGCAGGCCCGGGACAGCGGGCGTATTCGTCGGCACGGACCACAGCGAGGAAGGCGTGGGCGAGAATCGCCAGGGTGGCCAAGCGGATCCAGGAGGGATAGCGGCGGACTTATGGCTCATCGAGTCCCGCCGGCCCCTTTCCGGCCTGGAAGGTCTCTTCCACACACCACCTGTAGCCGCGACCCTGACCGGCGTGGCCAGCGGCGGTCCGCCTGCCCAGGCATCCAGCAGCTTCTGCGTGGGCTTCAGTCCCGCGAACAGCAACTGCCAGGTGGCCGTCCCCTTCTCTGAAGTCTCCGCGGCCGCCGCCCGCGCGGCCTCTTCCCACCGCTCCCCCACGACCAACAACCCGGCCCGCGCCGGCAGTTCGATCGCTCCGGCTCTCCCACCCGTGATCACAGTCCTCCCAGAACCGCCCGCCCGATCTACGGCAGCACTCGTCCTTGTGATCACGAGTCGTTCGTAAACGCTGGGGCCCACTCCGGGGATGTCGGCATCAGTGGTTGAGCGGCCGCTGGGCGACACCACGGCGCATAGCCCTCGATCATTGTGGGACGGCCTTAGCCTGGGCTCGTTCACGGCCGCTGCCGCGATGGCCGGTCCGGACTTCCGGATCGCGAGGTGAGCGAGGAGTCCCATGGGTTTGCCAGGTATTCAGTCCTCGTCTCTGCAGACGATCGGCGGGACGCCGCTGGTGCGCCTGAGTCAGGTCGTACCCGAGGGGGCGGCTGACGTCCTGGTCAAGGTGGAGGGGGGCAACCCCACCGGCAGCTATAAGGACCGGATGGCTCTGGCCATCATCGAGGGCGCGGAACGTCGCGGTGCCCTGCACCCCGGGCAGCGCGTCGTGGAGTTCACCGGCGGCAGCACGGGGTCCTCCTTGGCTTTCGTCTGCGCTGTGAAGGGGTATCCGCTGTCGATCGTGACCTCGGACGCGTTCGCGCCGGAGAAGCTGCGCACGATGCGGGCGTTCGGTGCGGATGTGACCGTAGTGCCCAGCGACGAAGGCCAGATCACGCCCGGACTCTTCGTGCGTATGCGCGAGGAAGTCGACCGGATCATCGAGCGCGAGGGCGCCTTCTGGACCGATCAGTTCCGTAATCGCGATGCGCTCACCGGCTATGCGGTCCTCGGTCGCGAGATCCTTCAGCAGACCGGTGGCGACGGTGTGACGGTGGACGTCTTCTCTGCGGCCGTCGGCACAGCCGGAATGTTCGCCGGCGTCTCCGCGTCGTTGCGCGACGGTGGTCCGGTACGCACCGTCGCTCTTGAGCCGACCTCTTCGCCGATGCTGACCGCCGGTAGGGCCGGACCGCACCGGGTGGAAGGAATCGCCACCGGGATCGTCCCACCGCTGCTCGCAGCAGGCTCATTCGACGAAGCCCGCGCCATCGACGAAGAGGAGGCCCGTCGGCTGGCCTTGCCGCTCGCTCGGCGGGAAGGCATCTTCACCGGCACCTCCGGCGCGCTCAACGTCGCCGGCGCGCTTCACCTGGCCCGCGAGATCGGAGCAGGACACGTCGTCGTGACGGTCACCCCGGATACCGGGCTCAAGTACCTCACGGGCGATCTGTTCATCGACTGACGTCGAGTGTCTGCGGGGCGTTCGAGGTTCACCTCGGGATGCCGCCGGGCGATCGGCGGCAGCCGGACGGGCGGATCACTCGGTGTCGGACTCGATCAGCCATGCGACGAGGGTGCGCCAGCGATCGCGCTGGTCGGTGTCGCGCGGGCCGACGAGATAGACCTCCTCGACGATGCTCTGGGCACGCAGCCCGTTGCGGGCAGCGAAGGAGCCCACTGCGCCGTAGGTGAGGTCGATGTCGTCATGCGGCCCGATGTGGGTGGCGACGGCGGCGGTCCGGCGCGGCAGTCGCAGCTCCTGCACGGTGGCCGGTGCCCCCGGTGGCAGCGGCACGTCGGCGGGGAGGTAGACCGTGGCGCGGCCGTGGCCTTCGGTGAACAGTTCGTGTTCGTACCGGCCGCCCGCGGGGAGCACCGGGCGGCGGCCGGCTGCCGCGTCCAGGTCGCGCATCGCGGTGTCGTACCAGCTCAGGTCGGCGCCGTCCGAGACGTCGAGGGTCACGGCGAAGACATGCTGCGGCGGTAGGACATCCAGGGTCGCCGTCCGCTCGGCCTCTGGATCGAGGAGCTCCCGGAGTGCCTCGACCGCTCGTTGGGTGCGGCCGAGCCGGTCTTCGAGTCGGCGGAGGTGGGCTGCGACGACCTGTTGCGCCGCGTCATGGCTCGCCCCGCTCGGGCCGGCCGACTCGGCCTGCAGGAAGCGTCGGAGATCCGCCAGCGGAAGGTCGAGGTCGCGGAAGCGTCTGATGGTGAGCGCGGACCGGACCTGCGCGGGCGAGTAGTAGCGGTAGCCCGTGACCGGGTCGATCTCCGCAGGGACGAGCAGGTCCTGCTCGTGGTAGCGGCGGAGTGCGCGGATGCTCACGTGCGTGATGCGTGAGAACTCCCCGATCGTCAGCCGCTCGGCCACGGTGTCCTCCTCGTCGTACGCCTCGAATCGTGGTGTCAGGGTGCGATGTCCAACCGTGTGATCTTCCCCTGCGCGTCGCGCTCGAAAGTGAAGCACAGGGTGACCGGGCTGCCGGGGAAGTCGCCGCCGACCTCCGCGACGGCTCGGCAGGCGGTGGGTGTGCCGGTGAGTTCGCGCAGGTCGTAGTGCACGGACGGGACCTCGTCACGCCAGCGTCGCACCGCGGCGAGTCCTTGGTGGGTGCGGCCGTCGTCGTGTACGACGACGCCGTCGCCGAACAGTGAGAAGTAGCGCTCGCGATCGGCGGCCGTGGCCGCGGCGAAGTACTCCGCGACGAACTCCTGGATCTCTTGCATGGTGTGCTCCGGTGAAGGTGTAGGTGTGGGAGAGGGGTTCACAAGGAGCGGACGGTGCCGCCGTCGATCACGTGCTCGGCGCCGGTGACCGCGCCGGCCCGGTCCGAGACCAGGAAGGCGATCACCTCGGCCACCTCTTCCGGCTCTGCGGGCCGCCCCAGCGGGATGCCGCCCAGGGCTCGCTTCAACTCGTCGAGTGCGGCCTCTCGGGTGATGCCGCCCTCCTGCATACGCCGGGTCAGGAGGCGCTCGGCACCGTCCGTACGGATGAAGCCGGGAGCGACCGAGTTGACCCGGACACCGTGCGGGGCCACCTCGTTCGCCAGTCCTTTGCTGTAGGTGGCCAGTGCGCCCTTGGCGGCGGCGTACGCCAGTGTCGACTCGTGCAGCGGCATCCGACGCTGGATCGAGGTCACGTGCACCACGGCGCCCGCACCGCGGGCCACCATCCCGGGAACCAGGGCCCGGTCCAGACGGACCGCGGGAAGCAGATTGAGCGCCAGCTCCTCCGCCCAGATTTCCTCGGTGAGAGCCGCGTGCCCACCGGCCGGGGCACGGGACCCACCCACGACGTGCACCAGGATGTCCGGTGCGCCGAAGTGGTCGGACACGTGTGTGGCGGCCGACTCGGCACCTTCGGGTGTGCTCAGATCGGCCTGCACGAAGAGCAGGTCGACCGTCTCCGGTGGTGTGCGGGCGATGCTGACGACCCGCGCTCCGCCCTCGCGCAGCCTGCGGGCCGTCGCCAGCCCGGTTCCCTTGCTCCCGCCCGCCACCACGGCGAGACGTCCGTCGAGATCATTGCTGTTCATGAGGCCACCGTGGACCCTCTCCCGGGGAGAGACTCAAGCCCACGCGAAACCGTGTCCTGGCCCAGGCGGCCAGGCCAGGACACGGGGAGCTCAGCCGCGCAGTGTGGTCACCGGGCTGTTGTAGGCCTGCGCGGTCAGCACCGGGTGCCGTGACGAACTGGCCTGCGACGGCCAGGACACAGTGACGCGGCGGGATTCGCCGGGCAGCAGCCACAGATAGTTGTCGCTGTACAGCGTCGGCAGCACCCGGCGGCCGTGGGCTTCCTCCAGCAGGGACAGCCGGACCATGGCGGCCACCGCCGATCCGCGGTTGTGGATCGTCGCCGTCAGCTCGTGACGGTCACCGGAGCGCGACACCTCGGTGATGTCGCCGATCAGCTTCACCTGTCTGGCCTTGTTCAGGGCCCGCAGGGCCGAGGTGTCGCGGTAGCGCCAGTAGGTGTTCCGTGACACCTCCCTGCCCTTGGCGTCCGTCAGCGTGAGCCGCAGCAGGTGCAGGTCCGGCAGATCGTTCGTCCACTCCGCGGTGAAGGCCTTCGCGGTGGCCGCCCGCTGGACGTCCACCCGGGCCTTTCTGGTCGTGCCGAGCTGCCGGCCGGTCAGGTCGAACAGTCGGGCGGCGACGGTGGCTCCGCGCAGGTCGGTCGACGTGTGGTTGACCGCGAGGACCTGCCACTTCACCGGGTCGGCCTGGATGTGCAGGGGCTCGCAGGCCGAACGGGCGCCGTAGTAGGTGCCGTTGACGTCGAAGTCGTAGTCGTACGTCTGCCAGACCGTGCTGTGCCAGGCCGGGTGGGACATCCACAGCATCAGGCCGGAGGCGTTGTCCCACAGGTTGGCGTTCCACGCCTCGAACATGGCGCGGGTGTTCTCGTAGTTGACGAACTGCGCCTTGCGGGCGAAGTCGTCGAGGTCTCCGGACTCGCCCAGGCGTGCTGCGATGGCCGCCTTGTAGTTCTGCGGCGCCTGGTTGCCGCGCTCGCTCCAGTCGTGGTGGTACCAGGCGCCCCCGATGGGCCACTCCGGCTCGTCACCCGTCATGTTGCGCACGCTCGCCGCGGTGGAGACCACGGGCATGCCGATCTCGGTGTGGAAGCCGAAGTCCTTGCTGCCGTACGTCATGGGGTCGAAGTACTTCTCCGGCTCCACCCAGCCGTAGGGGCCGCCGCCGGTGACGATTCCTCCGGCCGAGTTGTTCTGGTAGAGCAGGCCGGGCACCTGGTCCTGCACCGCCTCGCGCATGCCCTTGTCGATGGCGGCCGGGGGGTTGCCCTCGTTGGCGCCGCACCAGACGACCACGCTCGGGTGGATGCGGTAGCGCAGCACGGTGTCGCGGGCGAGCGAGATGAACGCCTCGCGCTCCGGCGGGTCCATGCCCCACGCGTTGGGGAAGTCGTTCCACACCAGGATGCCGTGCCGGTCGCAGGCGGCGAAGAACTCCTCCCGGTCGCTGCTGCCGACCCAGTTGCGGATCATGGTGAAGTTCATGTCGCGGTGCATGCGCACGGCCGCGTCCATGCGCTCCGCCGGCATCCGGCGCAGCAGTTCGTCCCAGCCCCAGTTGCCGCCGCGGGCCAGCACGCGCACACCGTTGACGCTGATTTTCAGCGGGTCGGGGGTGTTGGACACGGACTTGACGTCGGTCCAGTTCTCGCCGTCGTCGGACACCTGGATGACGTACGTCTTCGGGTACGCGCTCTCCCAGACGACGGCGATGCGATCGAACGTCCGCGAGGAGCCGAGGTCGACCTGGATCCACTGGTGGTCCTCGTAGGCGGAGGACCAGCGGGTGCCGGGGTCGCCGTCGGTGGCGTGGGACGCCGGGTGGTCGGACTCCTCGGTGGAGGCGGTGGCCTTCTGACGCAGGGCGAGATCGGTGCCCGGGTCACTCTGGTCTATGACGCTCAAGGTCCACAGAGAGTTACCCCAACTGGTATTGCGTAGGCCGCAGTTGAGGCGAACGTAGCGTGCGGTCCGCCGGTCGAAGTCCTCGACCTGGAGGCTGGCGTTGCCGTTGCTGAACGGCAACGGCACTGCCCCGTTGTCCACGGACTTCACGTCGGTCCAGTCCGAGCCGTTCGCCGAGACCTGGACGACGAAGGTCTTCGCGTACGCCTGCTCCCAGGTGAGGTCGACGCGGTCGAAGGACTGGGTGGCGCCCAGGTCGACGCGTATCCACTGGTCGTCCTCGTAGGAGGAGGACCAGCGGGTGCCGGCGTCGCCGTCGGTGACGTTGGCCGCGCCGTGGTCGTCCTGGTCGGTGCTGGAGGCCTCGGCGCCGGCGTGCAGGGCGAGGTCGACGCCGGGCCTGGCGCTGTCGCCGACGGCGAGGGTCCACAGGGAGCTGCCCCAGGAGGTCGCGCGGGTCATGCAGCGGATGCGGACGTGTTGGGCCTGTTGCCGGTCGAAGGTCACGGTCTGCGTGTAGGCGTCGCCGGACGCGGTGAACGGCAGCGGCGTGTCGTACTCGTAGCCGAACTGGCGGATGCCGAAGCGGGTGGTTCGCCGGTCGCTCTCCTGGCCGTCGACCGACGCCGTCAGCGTGAGGTCGTGCAGGTGGGGTTCGCCCAGCCCGTTGGGCCACCACAGTTTCGGGTTACGCAGCGTCAGCTTCTGGAATGCGTCGGGGGCGAAGACGACGTCGACGCTCTCGCCCGCCTTCACGGTGACGGTCCTGGACACCCGTACGCCGTCGAAGGCCGCGGTGACCGTCGCGCGGCGGTCGGCGTCGTCGGCGTTGCGGACCGGTACGACGACGGTCACCTCGGCGACCGATACGTCGGGCAGCTTCGGCAGAACGGTGTCCACGCGCGGGTCGCCGATGACGACGTGCCCGGTCGATCGGAGCCGGACGTGGTTCCAGATGCCGGCCGCGCGGTCGCGTACGGCGGGCATCCAGTCCCAGCCCGAGGAGGCGAGGTACGTCGGGGAGTTGAGGTTCATCTGCTGTGCGCCGGCGTCGACCCATGCCTCGCCCTCGGGGCCCTTGTCCCCCGGGCTGCCGGGCACCGGCATCGGCGTGATCCGCACGGCGAGCGCGTTCTCGTCGTGTGCGTCGAGGCGGCGGGTGACGTCGAAGGCGGAGCGGGCGAACGGGTAGGTCAGGTCGCCGACCTGCGTGCCGTTGAGCCACACCTCGGCCTTGTGGTTGATGCCGTCGAACTCCAGCCAGACGTGCCGGCCGACGCCGGTCCGCAGCCCCCGGGGCAGCGCGAAGTCCCGCTTGTACCACCACGAGTGGCGTGACAGGGCCTCCGGGATGTGCAGGTTGTTCAGGCCCGCCACCGGGTCGGGCAGCTTGCCCTGGTCCACGAGCGAACCGAGCACCGTACCGGGAACGGTCGCGTGCAGCCAGCCGCTGGTGTCCACGGAGGTCTTCGACAGGCCGGCACCGTCCGCGTCGGCCCAGTCGTCCATGGTCAGCCGCCAGCCCGACTCCACGGGCACGGTCCCGTCGTCCGCGACCGACAGCTTCGGCGCCTTGCCGGGGTGGGAGCCCCAGTCGGTCCAGCCGGTGGCCGATGGGCGCCGGCCCTCGGCGGAGCCGTACACCTCGAAGCCGTTGAGGCCGAGGGGCAGTGGGCTGGATCGCTTCTGGGAGGTCATGCGCACCCAGCGGGCCCGGGCGGGGCGCGGGAGCTGGACGTTCACCACGCCGCCGGTGCCTGCCGTGGTGCGGTACACCGTGGTCCACGATTTGTTGTCGAGGGAGGTCTCCACCGCGAAGACCAGCGAATAGCTCGACTGGATCTCCTTGCCGGTGGTGCCGCTGTGCACATTGCCGGTGGTGGGGGGCGTGTACACCGGGTCGGAGGCATCGGCCTCGAAGGTCAGACGGATGTGGGTGACCTCGCAGGTCTCCTGGAGGTCGACGGCGATCCACTGCGGGTCGCCTCCCTCGGCGCGCCATCCGCTGCCCTTGACGCCCGGGGAGGCGAGGCGGTCGACGACGAACGAGCCGGGTGTGGCGGCGTAGGCGGTGGAGGAGACCGAGACGGGTCGGTAGAGGGCCAACTCGCCTGGTGCGGCGGGTGCGACCGGTGCGCCGGTGGGGGCGGCAGCAGCATGCGGCCCGGGGAGCACGGAACTGAGGCCGAACCCGGCCAGCAGCGTGGTTCCCGAGGTGACAACAGTCCGTCGCGACGGGAGGCGCGACGGACCCGACAGATCTGTCATGTGTGTGACGTCCCATCAGAAAGCGCAAGCCGAACCGGCTCTGCACGCCCCGCGCCGAACCGGATGACAACGTTGCCAAAGGCTGTGTCGCTCAGCGTTTTCTGTCAACCCCTGAGGCGTGGTTGCTTGGTACGCCGATGGATGGGTGTTTGCAGTGCATGGCTGAAGCGAACGGTTGGATCTGACTCCGGTGCTGTACACGTTCGGCAGGACCCGGTGAACCGCCGGACGGCGACACTGATGATCCGCGCGAAGATCCTTTATGGATAGGCCATTTGAGATATGCCGTGATCACGGAATTGTTGAGGCGCCGCCCGCCCGGGCGAAGGACCGCCGACGTCGGCGGATCTCGCCCGCCGTGCGCCGTGGTCCGGCGCTGTGCCGGGCGCCGTTCCGGTTCGGGATATTGCATATGCAACGCTCACATGACCTACCGAGATTGGGCTGGTGCCCGGGAGGGTGTCCGACACCGTCACCGCGGCGCCGGACACCCTCCCGGGCACGAGCGGTCTTCTCGTTGTGCGCCCAACTCCTATGCGGTCATCGGGCGGCTACGGCCTCGGTGGCTTCTGTCTCGTCCGTGACCACGGGGGCCGTGTTCTTGGGGCCGAGGAAGGCGATGTAGACGAACAGGACGCCCATCACGGCGACGCCTGCCCACATCGCCTGCTGCCAGCCGTCGACGAAGGACTGCTGGGCGGCGCGGAGAAGGTCCTGCGTGTGGGGGCCGGTGGTGCCCGCCGCCTCGACGGCGTTGGCGACGCCTTCCCGGGCGGTGTCCGCAGCCTCCTGAGGGATGCCGTTCAGCCGGTCGTCGATGGCGCTGCGGTAGCCGTTGGCCAGCAGCGCCCCGAGCAGGGCAACACCGAGGGCGGTGCCGAACTCGCGGGTGACGTCGTTGAGGGCGGAGGCGACACCCTGCTTCTCGCGCGGCAGGGAGCCGGTGATGACCTCCGTGGACGGGGTCATCGACAGGCCCATGCCGAGACCCATGGCCAGCATGCCGGGCAGGATGCTCAGGTAGCCGCCGTCGACGGAGACGAACACGGCCATGAGCGCCAGGCCGACACCGGCCAGCGCGATGCCCACGGCCATGGTCGAGCGGGAGCCAAGGCGTTCGGCGAGCTTGGGGGCCAGGCCGGAGGCCATCATCATCGTGACGGCCATGGGCATCAGCGCGACCGTGGACAGCAGCCCCGACCAGCCGAGCACGGCCTGGAAGAACGGGAAGAGCACCACGGCGATGCCCGCCTGGACACCGAAGACCACCAAGAGGGTGATCGAGCCGCCGGCCAGGCCGCGCTCCCGGAACAGACGCACGTCCAGCAGCGCCGCGTCGCGGCGGTGCAGCTCCCAGGCCACGAATCCGATGGCGGCGATCAGGCCGACGGCGAGGCTGATCAGAGTCGCGGGGGCGGTCCAGCCGCGTTCGGGACCTTCCTGCAGGACGAAGATGAGGCCGGTGACGGCGACGGTGGACACCAGCGCGCCGGCGGCGTCGAAGCGATGGGCCGATGTCTCGCGGGAGTTGGGAACCGACTTCAGCGTCATGGCCAGGGCCACGAGGATCAGGGCCACCGGCAGGACGAACAGCCACCGCCAGTCGGCGACGTCAACGAGGAGCGCGGAGAGGAACATGCCCAGGATGCCGCCGCCTCCGGCGACGCCGGTCCAGACGCCGATCGCTTTGCCGCGCTGCTCTTCGGGAAAGGTGGAGGTGATGACGGCGAGGGTGATGGGCATGATCATCGCGGCGCCGACACCGCCGGCCACGCGTGCGGCGAGCATGACCTCGGCCGACGGAGCCAGGCCCGCGACAACACTCGCGGCGCCGAAGAGGCCCAGTCCTGCGATCAACATGGGCTTACGGCCCAGGCGGTCGCCGACGGCGCCGAGCGGCAGCAGCAGAGCGGCCAAGGCGAGAGTGTAGATATTGATGATCCACAGGACCGTGTTCTGCGAGGCGCCGAATTCCACGGCCATGTGGGTCTGCGCGACATTCAGCCCGGACACCGAGGCGATGACGGCCATCAGCGCGATGGAGACGGTGATCAGGATCGTGCGCAACTGACGGGCATCGCGTACACCGCCGCCGGCGGCTTCAGCGGCCTGTACGGGCTGGTTCGTACTCATGGATTCCTCTCAGAAGGGCATGCTGGGTCAGCGCCGGAGCAGGGCCGGTCGCTGAGTGGGGGGGCCCGGTTCGGCAGGCATCGCCGGGGTGGTTGAGCGGTAGGCCGGTGCCGAGCGGGGCCGTCAGGGGGTGGTTGTCTCGCCCTGGGCTGCGGCGAGGGCCACATCGGTGTCCGCGACTCCCGGCAGGGCGTTGCTGTCGGAGGGGGCCACGGTGGGGGCACCGACCCGGGTCACCACCGCGTCGACGATCCCGAAAGGCGGTGCGTCGACGATCCCGTCAGGCGGTGCGTCGATCGCGTACGCAGAGGCAGTCACACCATGGCCTCCTGTCCTTTCCTCGTGCGTGGCCCGAACGCTCCGGACCATCTCCACAAGACGCTAAGCACGGTTTGCATTGAGGGCATACAATCTTGCTCATGGCGCAAGAAGACGGTGAGCTGGACAGCCTCGTACGCAAACGCATCCGCGCCCTACGGGTGGCACAGGGCTGGTCTCTTGAGGAACTGGCCACCCGAGCCCACCTCAGCCAGTCCTCACTGAGCCGCATCGAGAACGGCCAGCGCCGCCTCGCACTGGATCAGTTGGTCACTCTCGCCCGCGCCCTGGACACCACGCTGGATCAGCTCGTGGAGACCGCGACGGACGACGTCGTCACCAGCCCGATGATCGACAGCACCCACAGCCTGATGCGCTGGCCCGTGAAGGGTGACCCCGGAATGAGTGTGGTGCGCCAGCGCATGACCGAACCGCCACCCGACAACCCGGCGCGCATGCGTGCCCACCCGGGACGCGAATGGCTCGTCGTCCTCTCCGGCACCGCGGTCCTCATGCTCGGCCACCGCCGCTTCCGCGTCGAGACCAACCAGGCTGCCGAATTCCCCACGATGATGCCGCACGCGATCGGCGCCGAGGGCGGCCCGTGCGAGATCCTGGGCATTTTCGACCGCGACGCGCGACGCGGTCACCAGCGCGAGGCCGGCGACAGCGGCGATCAGGGCATCGGTGGGTGATTGCGAGGTCGGCGCGACGGTGACATCTGGCGCGTCGGGCAACGCATCCGGTCATCGTCTTGCGTAAACCGGGAGCAGTCCTGCCGCAGACGCATGACCGTCCTACCGTGAAGGCATGAATCAAGCGCACCCGCACACCCCCCACGGCACTCAGCACCGCAGCCATCAGGAACACGACGTCGCCGGCCAGGCGGAGATCCTCGACCTGGACGCCGAGGTCCTCGCCGAGCACACAGCCTCCATCACCGCTTGGCTGCCGCTGAAGACCGGCCCGCGTCAGATCGTGGATCTGGGCTGCGGCACGGGCGCGGGCACCTTCGCCCTCCTGGACCGCTTCCCCGATGCGCATGTCACCGCGGTCGACACATCCGCCGGATACCTCCAGCACCTGCACGCCAAGGCATGCGCCCGCGGTTTGGAGGAGCGTGTGCGCACCGTGCACGCCGACCTCGACGACTCCGCCTGGCCCGACCTCGGCTCACCGGACCTGGTGTGGGCGTCGGCCTCAATGCACCACATCGGCCACCCCGATCGCGCACTGCGCAACGTCCACGACGCGCTCGCGCCCGGCGGCCTGTTCGCCGTCGTGGAGCTGGCCGGCTTCCCGCGATTCCTGCCCGAGAGCGCCCCCGAGGACCGGCCCGGCCTGGAAGAGCGCTGCCATGCCGCGACCGACCGCTTCCAGGCCGAGCACATGCCCCACCGTGGCGCCGACTGGGGCCCGATGCTGACCGCCGCCGGCTTCACGGTCGAGGGCGAACGCACCATCGCCGTGAGCATCGAGGGCTCCCGCAGCGAGACGATCGGCCGCTACGCCCTCAGCGGCCTGCAACGCATCCGCAACGCCGCCGCCACCGAGCTCTCACCCGAGGACCTCACCGCGCTCGACCAACTCCTCGACACGGGAAGCCCGCACAGCATCCTTCGCCGCGACGACCTTGCGATACGCACCGAACGTCGCGTGTGGGCCGCACGCCGCACCTGATCCCGAGCACCCCGATTGCCTGCCGGCAAGCCACAGCGTGGCCGCAGGCACGTTCACCCCCGGCAGATAGGAGTCGGTTCCGGTCTCGATGATGGCGTCATGGCTGAGGTCCGCCGTGGAGGGACCGTCCATCCAGACGATCCCTCCAGGTCGAACTCCCGCCCCTCCCCCACCTCCCGCTGAAGCGCCTCCAAGGCTGCGAGTGGTCGGTTCCCTCACGAGCCGTGACGAACTCTGTCCCAAGGGCGATCAGTAGGTGAGTGCGTCCTCAGCGGTGCCGAAGAAGCTGGTGACCTGGCCGTCGTTCACCGTGACGGGGCCGTCGTTGATCGGAACCGTCGAGGGGCTCTCGGAGGGCGTCAGCGCAATCTCCACCTTGTCGGCACTCTTGCCGCCCGCGGTGTCGGCGCGCGAGAACATGATCCCGGCGTAGGCGGTCTCGCCGGACTTCAGGATCCAGTCCTTGCCCTCCGGTCCCGCGTGCTCGGCGGCCCCGTCCAGGCCCGGAATCGTGATCACCAGCTCGTTCGCCGGCAGCAGACAGGAGGCGCTGCCCTTGTTCGTCGCCGTCAGCAAGGCGTGGTTGACGGGCTTGGACGCGACGGTGACGTTGTAGCTCAAGTCGGCCGTCTCGCACATGCCCACGCCTCCGTCCTGGCCGTCGCCTGCCGCGGGCTCCGACGCCTGTGGGGTGCTGCCACCGCTGTCGGCGGAGTCACCGTCGGCCTTGCCGCCATCGCCCGGGCCGGCCGTCGAGGGCGCGCCGGATCCCTTGCCGCCACCCGCAGCGGACGGGGTCGCCGCCACGCTCGGAGCGGCCGTGTCCTTCTCGCCATCTCCGTTGCATGCCGTCAGTGCCATGATGCCGAGCGAGACAGCGGCCAGCACCACGGTGGTACGGCGTGGACGAGTTGCGTAAGCCATGAGAAATCCCCCGAGAGTCGGAACGTTCCGGTGATCGTGCCGCATGAGAACGATGCTTCCGCCTGATCACACCGAGCGGGATCCGTTTCCGAACACGCTTGTGACACTGCGACAGCGCCCGCAGCGCAACGACCCTGGCAGAGGCCGGCGGACCGAGCCGCGACCGCCGCGTCGACGTTCGGCAGCGACGCGGCGTACCCGGCGGCGCGGCCCACGCGCGCCTGCTCATCCCACGCCCATCCCGGGCCGCAACCATGCGGCTCAGGCGACCACACCCACCCAAGCGAACCCCTCCCTGCGCAGGTCAGGGAGCCCCTGTGCGAAGATCCGGGTCCGCGATATCGACAACCAACCCGGGACCGGTTCAGCCGCCCGCGGTGACCAGGCCCCGAAAGAAGAGCGCATGCGTATCACCCCGACCAGGGCCCGACGGCTCGTGACCGCCGTCGCGGGGGCGGCTCTCGTCACCGGTTGCGGCGGCGCCGCGCTCTCCGCCCCGGGTGAGGTCTCCCCGACCACCGCCTCGCCGACTCCCTTCGGCCGGCAGGACGTGCGGGCCGACCTGGAAGCGGCAGCCTCGGCAGCCGGAGCGCCCGCGGGGCTGACGGAGTCGGGCTCCGGCACATCGCCCCGCCCGGGAGGGACGGAGAAGGAGCGGAAGCTGGCCGCCCTCACCGCGCGACTGTCCCCTTGCGTGGTCTCCTGGTCGCACGACGGCGCGGACGCCTCCTCGTCCTCGTCCGGCCCGGACCAGTCGCGACAGCAGTTGGATGTCGTCATCTCGGAGCTGGTGGCACGCGGCTGGAAGAAGTCCGGGGCCGCCAAGGAGGTGCCGGTCGGGGACGGCGGCACGTACTTCATGGCCACCTACAAGAAGCGGGGCTGGACCCTCAACGCGCGGCACAGCACCCTGTCGACCTGGCGCCAGTCCACCGCCATGGCCACAGAGGACGCCTGCTTCGGCCGACTCACCGACGAGGAAGCGGCCCTCCTCGAGGACTAGGGCCTGTTGCGAAAGTAGATCTTGTTCGTTGATGATCACGGGCTGTGGGACGTGGAGATCTGACGAACGGTCAGTGGGCCCGTCTTGAACCGCTGCTGCCACAGGGCATCAAGCCGGGTCGTCCGCAAGTGTGGACGCGCAGGCATCTGATAGACGGCATACGGTGGCGGACCCGCACCGGTGCTCCCTGGCGGGATGTGCCGGAGCGCTACGGGCCTTGGGATCGGGTGTACGACCTGTTCCGGCGCTGGCAGCGGGACGGGACCTGGGCAAGGATCCTCACCCAGCTCCAGGCCGAGGCGGACGCCAAGGGCCTGATCACCTGGGCCGTGAACGTCGACTCCACCGCCTGTCGGGCCCACCAGCACGCCGCCGGGGCGGCGAAAAGGGGGATCTCCAGAAGGAACCGCCCGGCGGGATCTTCGTCGAGCCGGCCGACCACGGTCTCGGACGCTCCCGGGGCGGCCTGACCAGCAAGATCCACCTGGCCGTCGAGCAGGGACAGAAGCCCTTGTCGGTGGTGATCACGGCCGGGCAGCGAGCGACTCACCGCAGTTCGTGCCGGTCCTGGAAGCGATCCGGGTGCCCCGGCTGGGGCTCGGCAGGCCGCGCAAGCGCCCGGACCGGGTGCGGGCCGACAAGGCGTACGACTCCCGCAGCAACCGCTCATACCTGCGCGGACGTGGGATCAAGGCCACGATTCCCATCCCGGCAGACCGGGTCCGCAACCGGCTCAAGCGCGGTTCGCGCGGCGGTCGGCCGCCGAAGTTCGACAAGGACGACTACAAGCAGCGGCACGCTGTCGAGTGCGGGATCAAACGACTCAAGCGCCACCGTGCCGTCGCCACCCGGTACGACAAACTCGCCGTTCGTTACGAAGCGACCGTGCTGGTCGCAGCCATCAACGAATGGCTGTAACCGGCACGTGACCACGTATCAAGCCCACACCGCTTTGACCACTGCGTGGCCTGCCGAAGCCGCCCGCCCGTAGAACCCTTGGAGGTCCCTGTGATGGTCGAGGAACTCCTGCCTGGCCTGCGCCTCGTCCGAGCCGCGGCCACTGAACTTGGCACCGGCAACGTTCCACAAATCGTCGAAAGAAACAGTCGCAAGGAAATTCGCGGCCTGTGACACCCCAGGCGGCTCCAGAATCGTCAGGGGTGGGTTGGAGGGGTCGGCGTCAGCACTGTGTGGCACGGGGCGGCCGCCGTAAATCGGCAGCGTCCAGGGCTTGTCGGTGTCTGCATCGAGGACATCGGCTGCGGCGTAGAGGTCATTGACGGAGCTCCAGACCTTGTCGATCGAGTCGGCGATACCCGCTGCGTACTCGTCGGGGTGGTTGTCCCAAGCCTCGGACATGAACGCCGCAAGCCAGGTGTGGTCGTCCCGGATCTCGGACTCCGCGACGGCGCGAAAGTGTAGGTGGATGCTCACTGCGACGAGTCCCCCAGCTCGGCGGCCCGCCTGTCGGGCCGAACGGACAGAACCTACTCGACGGCACTGACGGCGAAACGCCCCGTCTCTTAACGCGGAATGCCTGGCGCTGCGTCGTCTGTCGTCGAGATCGACCGCTGCGGACAGGCCATCCGACGGAACTTTCGCAACAGGCCCTAAAGGGTGTTGCACAACGGCGTGACCGCTAGATTCCCGCCATGATCCAGCCTGCCAGACTCTTCGCTTTGTCCGGTTTCCTGCCGACTGGCAGCGCACATTGATCTTGCTTGCGAGCTGCTGCCCGATCTTCCCGACCCTTGTGCAACACCCTTTAGCGGCACCAAGCGACCGGCCACCTACAACGACGTCAACGCCCAACTGGGCTTCTACACCTCCGTGTCAGGCCTCGGCCTCAACCCCGACGACATCCAGATCAACGGTGACATCACCGTCGACGCGAGCTGACCAACGGCGTGTGGAACATGACGTTCACCGGTGTCGAGGGCGCGCCCGCGTCCACCTTCGCCACCGGCAAGATGCTCGGCGCACCTTTGGCGCCGCATTGTCATCTGCCGTCCGGGTGGGCCTTCAGGGGTAAACAGCGCCGGAGTCCAACTGTCTGCGGGCCTCCACAGGGCCGGTGGCGATAATTGGCCATGTGAGCGGCAACTTCCCCAGCGAGGCGAGTCAGACGCTGTCCAGCCAGACCCGGGCGCGCTGGCGGACGTTCGTGCAGGCCGAAACGGGCAGCGCTGCTCTGTTGCTGGCAGCCGTGGCCGCGGCCCTGCTGTGGGCCAACGTTGACGCGCATTCATACGAAGCGGTGTGGGGAGCGCACTTCACCATCGGCTTCGACGCCCACCATCTCTCACTGGACCTGCATGAGTGGATCAACGCCGGGCTGATGAGCCTGTTCTTCTTCGTCGTCGGCCTGGAGGCGCGTCGCGAGTTCGACATGGGGGAACTGCGGGACCGGCGCTGGGTGATGCTCAGCGCTGCGGCCGGCCTCGGCAGCATGGTCGTACCCGCGGCGATCTACATCGCGATCAACGCCGGTCGTGATTCAGTGCACGGCTGGGGTACGGCCATGTCGACCGACACCGCCTTTGCCCTGGGCATTCTGGCCGTGCTCGGCTCACGGCTGCCGGCGTCCCTGCGCGCTTTCATGCTGTCGATCTCCGTGGTCGACGATCTGCTCGCGCTGCTGGTCATCGCTGTCTTCTACAGCGAGGGCATTCACGTGCCGGCACTGCTGGTGGCGCTGGGCGGGCTGCTGATCATCGCTGTGCTGCGGTTGGCGGGCATCCGCAAAGGCGCCCCTTGCGCCGTGCTGTCCGTGGCGGTGTGGGTCGCGCTGTACGAGGCCGGGGTCGACCCCGTGGTGACGGGTCTGGCTGTCGGAGCCCTCGTCGTCGCCTACCCTGCCCCGCGAGGCGACCTCGAGCGGGCGAGCCAATTGTTCCGCCTCTTCCGCGAGCAGCCCACCCCGGAGTTGCAACGCTCCGCGGTACAGGGTCTTGCCGCGGCCATCTCCCCCAATGAGCGCCTGGAGCAGAAGTTCCTGCCGTGGGTGAGCTACGGCATCGTGCCACTGTTCGCGCTGGCCAAC
The DNA here is from genome assembly GCF_055609385.1 of Streptomyces sp. NPDC036764. NCBI lineage: Bacteria > Bacillati > Actinomycetota > Actinomycetes > Kitasatosporales > Streptomycetaceae > Streptomyces > Streptomyces sp. NPDC036764. The sequence goes on along the minus strand of NZ_JBVJPT010000013.1, from coordinate 25,341 downwards.
GCGGGCATCGAGCTGAGTGGCGACAAGCTGGAAGAAGCGTTCACCTCGCCCATCACACTGGGCATTCTGTGCGGCTGCGTGGCGGGCAAGGTGATCGGGATCGTGGGTTCCATGGCGGGCGCGCGGGTGCTGACGGGCGGCCGCCTGCGCCCCAACGTGGGTTGGGGTTCGGTCACCGCGGGTGGCGCCGTCGCCGGTGCGGCTTTCACCGTCTCCTTGTTGATCGCGTCCCACGCCTTCGAGGGCGAGGAACTGGATCAGGCACGCATCGGTGTCCTCACCACCTTGGTCGCTGCGTTCGCGCTGAGCTGGGCCGTCTCGGGCGTCATCGGCCTGCTGCCGGAGGCCCGCAGGGCACGCGCTCTGCTGGGCACGACCGACACGCTGACGGATCTGGCGGTGGCCGTCGACGTCCGCCACGACCGGATCCGCGGCCCTGAGAAGGCGGCCGTCACAGTGGTCGAGTACGGCGACTTCGAGTGCCCTTATTGCGGGCAGGCCGAGCCGGTCGTGCGGGAACTACTGGGTCACGAGCACGACGTCCGCTACGTCTGGCGGCACCTGCCGCTGTCGGATGTGCACCCCGACGCGGAACTGGCGGCGGAGGCGTCGGAAGCGGCCGCGCGGCAGGGGAAGTTCTGGGAGATGCACGATCTGCTCTTCGCACGGCAGGACGCCCTCGGCGTCGAGGACCTGCTGCGGTACGCGCAGGAACTCGGTCTGGACATGGCGCGGTTCCGAGACGACCTGGAGCAGCGCCGGGGCGCGCTGCGCGTCGCGGAGGACGTTGATTCCGCGGACTTGAGCGGGGTGTCGGGCACACCGACGTTCTTCATCAACGGACGCCGCCACCAGGGCGCCTACGACATCGCAGCCCTCACGCAGGCAGTCGAACAAGCCCGGCAACGAGTGTTGGCCGCGCAGGCCGGACTGTCCAAGCCGGCGAGATGAGCGGGCCTGCACCACGGCCCTCCCCACCCGGCCGCCGAACTCGCAACGCGCCGCCTTCAGTTGGGGAACGCGTGCATCCCCCGCACCATTGACGGCCCGTCGTCCCGTCATTACCTTCCGAGAGCGCTCTCTTTCACTCACACCAGGTCCCCGGACTGTCGCTTTCACCGGCGTCTTCAGGCCGCACTCGGCGAAGCAAGGGGGCGTTGCCCTGACTGGGAGGCCCCATGACTCCCGTACGAAGACTTTTCAGACCAATTCCCCGCACCGTCGGACGGTCGGCCGCAGCGACCGCCCTCGCGCTGCTCGCGGGCATCGCCTCGCCGTCGGCGTCCGCCGCCGGCACTGCCACCACCACCGCCACCACCGCCACCACCGCCACCACGGCATCGGCCACCATCTGCAACAAGTACTGCGACGCCCGTGATCCCGCCCTGTCCCCCGGCGGCCGCATCCCGGTGACGACCAGCCTTCACGGTCGATCGATCGTGCTTCACTTCGACGACGCCGACGCGATGGGCTGGGCGTCCATCGCCAACGGCAGCCCGGGCGACGAGGTGTGGCTCGACCGCTCCTTCGACGGCGGGCGCACCTGGAGTTCGGGAAGCAAGCTCGGCAGCACCACCGTTTCCTCAGGTCAGCGGGGCTGGCGCACGCTCATGTACAACGTGGACGACTGGAACAACCACGGCGTCGGCGCCCTGCGCGCCTGCGGCAAAGCGGGCGACCGCGTCGAGATCGCCTGTACATCGTGGGCCCGCACCACCTGGAACTCGGGCGACCGACGCACCGCGGCGGCCACCGGGCTGATGACCTTCTACGACTACTCGACCGGCCTGTTCGACACCACCGGCTGGTGGAACTCCGCCAATGCCCTCACCTCGGTCATCGACAACATCCGGGTGTCGGGAATGGGCAGTTACTCGTACGCGATCTCCCGCACCTACGACCTGAACCTGAACGCGCAGGACGGGCAGTTCCGCAACGACTACATCGACGACACCGGATGGTGGGGGCTCGCCTGGGTCGCCGCGTACGACCTGACCGGTGACAGGCGCTACCTCGACACCGCCCGCACCGACGCCGACCACATGGCGGCGTACTGGGACAGCACCTGCGGCGGCGGAGTGTGGTGGAGCACGGCGAAGACCTACAAGAACGCCATCGCCAACTCCCTCTACATCCAGCTCAACGCGGCCCTGCACAACCGGATTCCGGGCGACACGACGTATCGGGAGCGGGCCCGTGCCGGTTGGTCCTGGTTCCAGGGCACCGCAATGATCAACGGCTCGAATCTGGTCAACGACGGTATCGACCTGGCCACTTGCCGCAACAACGGCCAGCCGGTCTGGTCGTACAACCAAGGGGTCTTGCTCGGCGCCCTCACCGAGCTGCACCGCGCCACGGGGGACGGTGAACTGCTCACCCGCGCACGGCAGATCGCCGACGCCGCGACCACGACGTCCTCCCTTCACACCACCGAGGGCATCCTGCGCGACCCGTGCGAAGGCGGCGACTGCGGCGCCGACGGGGCGTCCTTCAAGGGCGCGCACGTGCGCGGTCTGGGCAAACTCAACGCCGCGCTGCCGGACCATCCCTACACCGCGTATCTGCAACGCCAGGCAAGCCGTGCCCACGCCAGCGACCGCAATGCCCTCGATCAGTACGGACTGCGCTGGTCGGGCCCGATCGACAAGGTGGACGCGGCACGGCAGCACAGTGCCCTCGACCTGCTCAACGCAGCGCCGTGACAGGAGTGTTCACAGCGCCCCACGGAGTGACGGAGAAAGGGCTGGTAAGTCGTCATGCCGGCACGGAGACATCGCACCTGGGCCGGCGTCCTGGTCTTGGCACTCGCCCTGGCCGGACTGGTCGCACTGCCCACCACCGCCCACGCGGCGCCGGTGGCCATCGGCGCCTTCACTCAACTGTGGCGACACACCGGGAACAGCCGCTACCTGGACACCGCCAGGCGCCTGGCCGATGCCGCGATCTCCTCGCCGGCGCTCACCCGCGACGGCATTCTGACCGAGTCGTGCGACATCGCGACGAACTCCTGCGACGACAACCAGAAGCAGTTCAAGGGGATCTTCATGCGTCACCTGGCGGATCTGGCGGATGCCGCCGGATCGGCCGCCTACCGGATGTACGCCGATAGGCAGGCCGATTCGATCTGGGCCAACGACCGGGACTCCCTGAACCGCCTTGGCCAGCGCTGGTCCGGCGCCAGTCCCAACCCTCGGACTGGCGCACCCAGGCCAGCGCTTTGGCGGCCTTGACGGCTGCGGAGCGACCGTAGGCCCACCCGGAACTCAAGTAGGCGGCGTTCAGCAGCCACCGCAGTTGTAGTACAGCACGTCCCAATGGTTGCCCTCATCGGCGTAGATGTTGCCCGAGCCGGAACGCCACTGGGGAGCCCCGTCGCCGCGCAGGCCGATGTAGGTGAAGTTGCTCTTGATGTAGTTCCCGACGCAGGTGTACTTGCTGAAATCGAGCTTGTAGCCGTTCCAGTGCGAGTACGTGCCGGACGCGTGCCCGGTCTCGGTGCCGGCGGTGATGTTCAGGGCGCAGCCGCTGGCGCGCTTGAGGGTCTGTGCGCCTTGGGCGGTGGCCAGGTTGAGCTGGTCGAAGGACGTACACGTGGAGTTGTTGCGGTTGGAGCAGTTCCCGGACGACGACCAGGTGATGCCGACCTGCTGGAACATCGAGGTCGCAGTTGTGTGACTGATCTTGGTGACGGCGAACGCGTCGCCGGCGGTGCCGATGACGACGGCGCTGGGGGCGACGACGAGGGCGAGAGCGGTCAGGACCGAGCGGAGCTTCAAGGCCTTCGTGACCTTCATCTGGGGACCTTCCTGCGGTGGGCCACGGTTCTTGTGGGGCGGCTGTGCAGGTGGTGCAGGAAGCATCGTGCCTGCGATCTACGCGCGTTGGCCAGAGGGCAAAGCGGAACACCTGGGCTCGCTCCGACTCCGAGACACATTCGATTCATATAGGCGAACCGTCCTCTGTGAATGCCGCAGCGAAAGTGGACGGCGACAGGACCCTTGAAGGCCTCGGAAGGCTCTGCTTTCCTCCATTAGGAAAGTTTCCTATCAATCACTCACGTGAACGAGGTTCATATGAGGGCATCTCATTTGTCGTTACGGCAAGGTGCGCTGGGCGCCGCGCTCGGCACCATCCTGTTGCTGCTCCTCTGCCTCATCCCGACCGGCTCCGCCCAAGCGGCCGACGCCGATCAGCATGCCGCGGCCGCCTCGCCGGTCTCCGTCAACGGCCAGCTCAAGGTCTGCGGCACCAAGCTGTGCAACAGCCGCGGGAACCCCATCCAGTTACGCGGCATGAGCACCCACGGCACCCAGTGGTACCCGCACTGCCTGACCGGCGGTTCGCTCGACGCCCTGGCCGGCGACTGGAACGCCGACGTCCTGCGCGTCTCGACCTACGTACAGGAGGGCGGCTACGAGACGAACCCCCAGCACTTCACCAACCTCGCGAATTCCCTCATCCAGCAGGCGACCGACCGCGGCATGTACGTGATCGTCGACTGGCACATGCTCACCCCCGGCGACCCCAACACGAACCTGAGCAAGGCCCGGCAGTTCTTCACCGACATCGCCAACCGCAACAAGGACAAGAACAACGTCCTCTACGAGATCGCGAACGAGCCCAGCGGCGTGAGCTGGTCGCGGATCAGGAGCTACGCGGAGCAGATCATCCCGACGATCCGCAACATCGACTCCGACGCTCCCGTGCTGGTCGGAACCCGGGCGTGGTCCTCGTTCGGTGTTTCCGAGGGCGCCGACGAATCGGAGGTGGTGAACAGCCCGGTCAGGGCGTCCAACATCATGTACACCTTCCACTTCTACGCGTACTCGCACCGCGACGAGTACCTGGCGACCCTGTCCCGTGCCGCCGACAAGCTCCCGGTGTTCGTCACCGAGTTCGGCACCCAGAACTACGCCGGCGAGGGCAGTAACGACTTCGCCATGTCGCAGCGCTACCTGGACCTCATGGCCGCCAAGAAGATCAGTTGGACGAACTGGAACTTCTCCGACGACAACCGTTCCGGAGCTGTCTTCAAGACCGGAACGTGCGACAGGTCCGGCCCCTGGACCAGCACCTCGCCGCTGAAGCCCGCAGGCGTCTGGATTCGCGAGCGCATCAGGTCGCAGGACAACTGGTAATGGACGAGCGTGAATAAGCATGATCGAACCGGTGGCCTGTGTGTCTCACACAGGCCACCTCACCTTGCGGAGCGATGTCGCAGGCCGGGTCACCCCTGGGCCGAGGTGGCGGGTGCCGCCTCCGCCCGGTTTTCCGCAGCGGACGATGTGATCACTTCGGAGCTATCGGAGCGCCGGCCGCCCCGGTCCATGAGGCCGCCTGTGAAGGCCAGGCCGAGGCCTGCCACGGCGAGGGCAGCGCCGACGAGGTTCGGTGAGGCCCAGCCCCAGCCGGCGGAGATGGCCAGGCCGCCGAGCCAGGCGCCGCCCGCGTTGGCCAGGTTGAAGGCGGAGTGATTGGAGGCCGCGGCCATCGTCGGAGCGTTCTTGGCCTTCGCCATCAGCAGCATCTGGACGGGGGTGGTGATGAGGGCACCCATCGCACCGATGAAGGTGATCGTGATCAGGGCGGCGACGGTGCTGTGGACGGTGAAGTAGAACGTCACCAGCCCGGCCGCGAGCAGGGCGAGCCCCGCGTACAGGGTCGGGCGCAGGGCGCGGTCGGTGAGGGGGCCGGCGAGCAGCGTGCCGGCCGTCATGCCTACGCCGTACAGCGCGAGGACCAGGGTGGTCGAGGTGTCGGAGATGCCGGTCAGGTGTGTCAGCATCGGCACGAGGTAGCTGTAGACGGCGAAGAAGCCCCCGAACCCGACCACCGCCGTGGCCAGGCCGATCACGACCTGCCGGTTGCGCATGGCCCGCACCTCGTGCCGGATGCCGGCCTGCTGACCTCGTGGCTGGTGCGGAACGAACGCGGCCAGTGCGGCGAGCGCGACGAGCCCGATGACGGCGACGGCGCCGTAGGCGGACCGCCAGCCGAGCTGCTGGCCGAGCGCGGTGCCGGCCGGGACGCCGATGATGTTCGCGACCGTCAGGCCGAGGAACATCTTCGACACGGCGCGCGCAGCCCGATCAGGGGCGACCAGCCGCGAGGCGACGACGGCGCCGACGCCGAACAGCGCGCCGTGCGGCAGCCCCGCCAGGAAGCGCGCGGCGAACAGCAGGCCGAAGTTCGGGGCGAGCGCCGAGGCGATGTTGCCGACCACGAACAGTCCCGACAGCAGCAACAGCAGCCGCTTGTGCGGTACGCGTGCACCGATGCCGGTCAGCACGGGGGCACCGACGACGACACCGAGCGCGTAGGCCGACACGAGGTTGCCGGCATGGGGCACCGAGACCCCGATCCCGTCGGCGATCTGGGGCAGCAGCCCCATCGTGGCGAACTCGGTCGTGCCGATGCCGAAGGCGACGACAGCCAGGGCCAACAGAGCCAGAGGCATGGTGCGGGAGAACCTTTCGAAGACAGTGGCGCGGGGACGAGGGAGCAGAGAAGGCCGAGATGGGGGCACCCACCTCGGCCGGCCGCGTCGAGCACCGTTGCCCATCGCACCCTCACACAGGGCGAGCCCGTCAACAGTGCAGCAGCGACGGGAAGCCGCGCATTCCAAGATCAGGCCCCGTCCTCGCGTGATCTACGTCATGCCGCCTCGGTGGACTGCGGCTGGTCACGGAGCCGGTGAGGGGGTATGCACGTGCCATGCTCGGGCTCTCCTGATCACGCTGCCACCGATGCTGAGGTTCGTGCCGCTGGGCTGCGTCGGGTCGGGGGTGGGAGTGGTGGGCGGAGTCTTCGGACTGGACCTCGGCGTCTACGCCGAGCAATTGCCGTCGGACACCTGGAGACCGGTGCCCGCGCCCGCCGTCCGTTTCACGACGTCGGGGACACACGCGGCGGCGTCGAGCGCGTACGGATAGGGGATGCTCACCGTGGTGTTGGACTGCGGATTCGGACCCGCAGGGTAGTTGTCGGTTCCGGGGGTGGACCAGGTGACGTTGTCGAAGACGTTGCCGCTGACCTGCCAATAGCCGCGCTGGTCCGTGTAGAAGGTTCCGAGGACGTCCTTGGAGTCCTCGAAGTAGTTGTTGTCCACCTTCGCCTTGGCACCGGCCCGCGAGTTGATGCCGGACTCGTTCAGGCTCACGTAGTGGTTGTTGTAGGCGTGGGCTGTGCCGCCGCGCAGGAGTGGGGCACGGGAGTCGATGTTCTCGTAGCGGTTGTGGTGGAAGGTGACGTACCCGTTGGACAGATCGCTCTCGCTGGAGCCGATCAGGCCGCCCCGGCCGGAGTTGCGGAGAATGCTGTACGACAGCGTCACGTACTGCGTGTTGTCCTTCATGTCGAACAGGCCGTCGTAGCCCTCCGACTCGCCGCCCGACGCCTCGAGCGTGGCGTGGTCGACCCAGACGTTGCGGACGTCGCTCTCCATGCCGATCGCGTCACCGCCGTTGGACGTGGGTGAGCCAGACTTCTTCACGTTCCGGACGGTCACGTTCTGGATGATGATGTTGCTCGACTCGCGTATGTGGATGCCGAGTTGGTCGAAGACGGCACCACTGCCGACGCCGACGAGCGTGACGTTGCTGATCTCCTTCAGTTCGATGACACCGGCGGCAGTGTTGCAGCTCTCTCCGGACACCTTCGAGGTGTTGGCGTGGTTGATGGTCCCCTCGACCTCGATGACGATCGGCGTGCTGCTGGCGGCCCGGCCACAGAGGGCCGCGTGGATCTGCGTACCCGTGGTCGCGCGGACCGTCTGTCCGCCGGCTCCACCCGTGGTCCCGCCGTTCTGGGTCGCGTAGCCGGTGGCACCGCCGGTCGCGGCCGAGGCGTCCGACATCGACAGGGCCACGCCGGCCGCGGACGCCAGGGTCATCGCGGCCGCGGCCGCGGAAATGCGCAGTGCGACAGGTCTTCTCATCTCGTCTCCTGAGTTCACCGAGGTACACCGTGGATGTGGTGACGCGTGGGTGTGCGACAGCCCCTGGCTCATGGCATGCGGGGCTGGTGGCGCATGACGATGGAGAAAGCGCTTTCCGGGTGGAGACCATAGGACTCGTTCAGCCAACCGACAAGACTGTCGGCGAGACTTGGTTCACATTCTCGAATGAACAGAGAGAGGTTCGCGCCCTGGATCGGCTTGACCAGGTGCACCAAGGCTCACAGCCAGACTGAAGCCGGATGGGCTGGCTTGGTTGATGAATGACTATCAAGTACCTGAACACGAACGCAGCATCGCCATTACTGGTCGGGCATTCCTCGTGCACGGCTATGGGAAGTTTTGGGGTGCATCGTTACCCTCCGCCCATGATTCCCACGGTGGTTTGGGGCACAGGCAACGTCGGGCGCGCGGCCATCCGGGCTGTCGCGGCGCATCCGATGCTCAGCCTTTTGGCCGTGCTGGTGTCGAGTCCCGCCAAGGTCGGCAAGGATGCGGGCGAACTCGGCGATCTCGGACGGCGTCTAGGGGTGGCGGCGACGGACAATGTGGAGGCCGTTCTGTCCGCGGGCCCTCGCGCGGTCGTGTACGCGGCTTCCGGTGACGTCCGCCCGGACGGCGCGATCGAGGACATCGGCCGCGCGCTGCGCGCCGGCGCGGTGGTCGTCACACCTTCCGTGTACGGCATGTACGACTGCACGAACGCCCCCGACGAAATCCGCGACGTGCTGGCCGAGGCCGCGCAGGCCGGGGGCGGCTCGCTGTTCGTGTCGGGCGTGGACCCCGGTTGGGCCAACGACGTGCTCCCCCTGCTGGTCAGCGGGCTGGGGTCCGACATCGACGCCGTCCGGTGTCAGGAGATCTTCGACTACTCGACGTACGACCAGGAGGAAGCCGTTCGCGACCTGATCGGCATGGGGCATCCGCTGGACTACCAGCCGCTGATGCTCGCCGAGGGTATTCCGACGATGATCTGGGGCGGACAGCTACGGATGATGGCACGGGCCCTGGGCGTCGAACTGGACGCCATCGAGGAGACCTTGGAGCGCCGTCCCCTGGAGACGTCCGTCGTCACCGACACGATGGGCGAGTTCGCGGCCGGCACCCAGGGAGCGGTGCGGCTCGAGGTGCAGGGCGTGGTGGCCGGCGAACCCCGCATCGTCGTCGAGCACATCACCCGCATTCACGCCACCTGCGCCCCGGACTGGCCTGCGCCGCCGGACGGCGGAGCGGGCGCGCACCGCGTGATCATCGAAGGGCGACCCCGCATAGAGGTAACAGTCGAGGCCACGGACGAAGGAGAGAACAGAGCTGCCGGCGGCAACGCGACGGCGGCCGGCCGTCTGGTGAACGCCATCGACTGGCTCGTCGAGGCCGGACCGGGTCTCTACGACGCACTCGACGTCCCGCTGCGCCCCGCGGTGGGCAGACTGGGAAAGAAGTGATCATGCAGATCGACATCCCTGAGGGCGCCGAGCCCATCCCGTTCGTCTGGGGCGACCTGGTGCCCGAGATCGGCCACGCAGCCAGCGCCTTCTCCCTGGCCGTCTATCAGTACACGACCCTCGGACTGCGCGAGTTCGAGGCGGCCCGCCTGCGCATAGCGCAGATCAACGGATGCCTGTTCTGCCTGGACTGGCGCACCGAACGCGACGGAGAGAAGGTCGACGAGGGGTTCCTGGAGGCGGTCACTCAGTGGCGTACGACGGATTCCTTCGACGTACGGACACGGCTCGCCGCCGAGTACGCGGAGCGCTATGCGCTCGACCATCACAACCTGGACGACGAGTTCTGGAAGCGGATGCAGGCGCATTACAGCCAGGCGGAGATCGTGGAGCTGAGCATGAGCATCGGCTCCTGGCTGGCCTTCGGCCGGCTCAATCATGTGCTGGGGCTCGACAGCGTCTGTGTGCTGCCGACGCCACAGGCTTCCTGAAGAGGCGCGCCTAGAGCTGCGGGCCGGGGCACATCGGCCACGGCCCACAGTTGTCCGCTCGGCGCACCGACGGGCGCGCGGCAGTGGTCAGAAGTCCTCGGTGATGATCTTCTCGATGTTGCGCTCGGCGAGCGCGGTGATGGTGACGAACGGATTGACACTGACGTTGCCGGGAATCAGGGCACCGTCCATCACGTACAGGCCCGGATGGCCGTGCAGGCGACCGTAGTTGTCAGTCGCCTTGTCGAGGACGGCTCCACCGAGCGGGTGGTACGTGAGGTGGTCGCCCCAGATCTTGTAGGTGCCGAACAGGTCCGTGCGGTAGATGGTTCCCTCAGTGGCGTTGATCTTGTCGAAGATCGTTTTCGCCATGTCGATCGACGGTTGTTTCCACGCGGTCTGCCAGTCCAGTTCGACCTTTCCCGTCGTCGCGTTCCAGGTGAACCGGCCGCGGTGCGGATTCTTGGTGATGGACAGGTAGAACGACGCCCAGGTCTCGATGCCGGTGGGCAGCGGCGCCACCTCGGCGAACGCGCCGCCCGCCGCCCAGTTGTCGATGCCCGCCGTCGGGATCGACGACTGGAGCGATCCGGTCGGGTCCCACAGGTGGTTGGCCCGGCCGCACATGACGTTGCCGTTCTCTCCCCATCCGTTGCCGACCTCGTTGTTGAGGCCGGGTAGCGCGCCCGTCGCCTTCAGACGGACCAGAAGCTTGCTGGTGCCGACGCTGCCTGCGGCGAAGAACACCCGTTGCGCGCTTACGGTCTTGGTGGTGGTGACGGCTCCGCTCGTGTCGAGTTGCTCGATGGTCACGGAGTAGCCGCCGCCGGCAGGTGTCACCGAGGTGACCCTGTGCAGTGGTGAGATGGTGACCCGGCCGGTCGCGCGGGCCTGCGCGAGATAGGTCTTCGGCAGGGACTTCTTGCCGTGGTTGTTGCCGTACAGGATCTCGCCGGCCAGGGCCGACTTGGTCACCGCTCCCGTGGCCTCCTGCTTCATGTAGTCCCAGTCGTAGACGTTGGGGACGAACATGAAGCGGAAACCGGAGCGTTGGGCGTGTTTGCGGCCGACGCGTGCGTACTTGTAGGCCTCCGTCGTCTCGAACCAGGCCGGGTCGATGGTGGCGACGCCGAGGGTGCTGTTCGCCCGCGGGTAGTAAACGTCGTACATCTCGTCGGCGTCGACCGACGGAAGCACTCCGGGGAAGCGGCTTCGCTCGGGTGTCACTGCCATGCCGCCGTTGACGAGGGAACCGCCCCCGACTCCCCGCCCCTGGTACACCACGATGCCGCCCATCTCCTCGGCGTCCAGGATGCCCGTGTACCGCGGCACGTCCCGGTCGAGCGGGAAGCCCAGGAAGTTGCTCAGGGGCTGCTTGGTCCGGGTGCGAAGCCAGAAGGACCGGTAGTCGGGGCTCGTGGTGTTGGCGAAGACCTTGCCGTCCGTTCCCGGAGTGTCCCAGGCCATGCCCATTTCCACCATGTGGACGTCGACACCGGCCTGGGCGAGCCGTAGCGCGGTGACGGAACCTCCGTACCCGGTTCCTATGACGAGTGCGGTGACCTGTGCGCCGGGTTCGATCAGCCCTGCCCGTTGCGGGAGCGCCGCCGCGTCCGGAAGGTCGATTGCGCCCAGTGCGGCGGCGCCTAAAATAGAACCAGTTCTACCAATGAAACGGCGACGGGAAAGGCCTTTTCCTTCCTGCCTGCTGGGCTGTCTGGAGTCCACGTAGATCCCCTTCCTTTTACACAATGGAAATGAGTTCTACTAAGAAGCGTGAAACAAGTCACGAGAAACCTGCGGGTAACTTGAGCCCTACCCTCGGACTCCCCGTATCAGGAATGTCTCGATGACTCACCCGCCTCTTTGGCATCAATTCAAACCCGTGAACCATGCGAAGGAATGCGGGATCTTCGGCGTGGAGCGATGCGGCGACCGCTGTGCGCGAGCGCGCACCCTGCCTGGCTTGGCTCTGGGCACTGTGGTTCACGGCCCTCATCATCCGCCTGACGTAAGAAATTGACGGCCGCTAAAGCGTCTTGCAGAAGGCCGTGAGCAGGGCATTTCCCTTGTATGCGTGGGGTGTTGAGGGCTGATCCGTTGTGGGTGGAGACGTTCACGGGGCTGCGGATGAAGCAGTTCGAGCGGTTGCTGAAGGTGGTGCGGGAGCGGGGTGGCGGCGGCCCGCGAATGGGTCGACCGTGGTGTCTGCCGCTGGCCGAGCGGGTGCTGGTGGTGGCTGTCTACAACCGGACGAACCTGACCAGGCGGCAGCTCGCGCCGCTGTTCGGGGTGTCGCCGGCGACGGTATGCCGGGTGATCCAGCGGCTACGGCCTCTCCTCGCGCTCGAGTCGGCCTCCCGTCCCGTCGATGTCGCGGACCGGCTGTGGATCGTGGACGGCACGCTGGTCCCGGTCCGTGACCGCAAGGTCGGTGATTCGAGCCGCAACTACCGGTTCTCCGCGAACGTGCAGGTCGTCATCGACGCCGACACCCGCCTGGTCGTGGCCACCGCCCGCCCGGCCCCAGGCAACAAGGCCGACACCCAGGTATGGCGCAACTCCGGCCTGCCGGAGCAGTGCCAGGGTGTCACGGTGCTCGGCGACGGCGCCTACATCAACACCGGGCTGGTCGTCCCGCACCGCAAGCGACCCGGCCGGCCGCTGCTGGCCGGCGAGGAAGCCGACAACGCAGAGCATCGCCGGGTCCGTGCCCGCGTTGTTGACCAGGATGTCCACCGGCCGTTCGCGCCCGGCAAGGATCGCGCCCAAGGCCCGTACCACCGACGGGTCGGCGAAGTCGGCCCGGATCGCCTCGAACGAGCGGCCCGCTGCGAGGACGTCCTTCTCCACCGCGCTGCCGGACTCCTCCAGCGAGGCGCTCACGCCGATGATGTCCGCGCCCGCCCCGGCCAGCGCTCGGGCCATGGCCCGGCCGATACCGCGCCGGGCCCCGGTGACGACGGCGAGCTTTCCGGTGAGGTCGAAGGCGGTCACAGGGCCACTCCCTGGGCGTCATCGGTGCAGTCCACCAGGATCTTCATCACGTCACCGCCGCCCTCCCGGGCCTCGAACGCAGCCGGCGCCTGCGTGAGCGGAACGACCTTGCTGACGCCGAGCTGCTCGTGCCCGCCGTCGGCCGGATCGTCCAGGTCGTCGCGGATCTGATCGGCCGGGCCCGGAAGGCGGACGCGGCCGTCGTCTACGCGAACGACAACTTCGGACTGTGGCGCTCCCACCACGGCGAGCTGCTCGACAGGGCGCTGGCCACGCCGCACGCCGCGCTGGTGGAGCCGGTGCGACCCGACGACGACTCCCTGTTCGTGGTGAAGGCCCGCCATTCCGTCTTCTACGAGACCCCCATGGCGTATCTGCTGTGGCGGCTCGACGTCGGTCATCTGGTGCTGTGCGGCCAGGTCACCGAGCAGTGCGTCCTTTACTCCGCCCTGGACGCGCATATCCGGCACCTCGATGTCACGGTGCCCAGCGACGCCATGGCCTCCATCCATCCCAGGCTCGGCGCCGCCGCGCTGGAGATGATGGAGCGCAATATGGGCGCCCGGATCGTGGCGGCGCGTTAGGTGGATTTTCTGGGTACCCGGCGGTCCGTACCGAACAGGAATCCTCACCGGACCGGAGGCAGGCCATGAGCCCAGGCGTCCGTGCAGAGCTTCTCGGCGTTCTGGTGGCGGCCCTGCGTGCCGAGAGCGACGCCGAGGTCCGGTTCGATCCTGGCAGTCGGGGCGCCCACTCCACGGACGGCTCCAACTACCGGCAGGTCCCGCTGGGCGTGGTCGTCCCCCGGACCGTCGAGGCCGGGGCGCACCTGGTGGAGGTCTGCGCCCGCTTCGACGTGCCCGTGCTCTCGCGCGGCGGGGGCACCCGCCTGGCCGGGCAGACGACCAACGCGGCCGCCGTCATCGACTGGAGCAAGTACTGCGACGCCCTGGTCTCCGTCGACCCCGAGGCGCGCACCTGTGTGGTGGAGCCGGGCATCGTCCTGGACGAGCTCAACCGGCGGCTGGCCGGCCATCACCTCCAGTTCGGCCCGAAACCGTCGGCGCACAGCCATTGCGCGCTGGACGGCATGATCGGCAACAACTCGTGCGGGGCGTCCGCGCAGGCGTACGGGAAGACGGTGGACAACGTGCGCCGCCTCGAAGTGCTGACGTACGACGAGGTGCGGACCTGGGTGGGGCCGACCTCGCGGGCGGAGCGGGCGCGGATCGCCGCCGTCCGGCCGGCGGGCCGAGCTGTACGACGGGCTGGACCGGATCGTCGCCGAGTACCTGGCGGACATCCGGCGCGGGTTTCCGAAGATCCCGCGCCGGGTCTCCGACTACAACGTCGACTCGCTGCTGCCGGAGAACGGCCTGGACGTGGCCAGGGCCCTGGTGGGCAGCGAGGGCACCCTGGTGACCGTCCTGCACGCCGAGCTCGACCTCGTCCCGGTGCCGGCGTACCAGTCGCTGCTGGAGCTCGGGTACGACGGCATCTGCCGGGTCGCCGACGACGTGCCCCGCCTGCTGGAGCACTGCTCCCCTGGCCAGATAGAGGCGCTGGCCCTCGGCCTGGACGGCCCGCTGCCGGGCGACCGTCCCGAACGCCTGACCCGGCGACCCGCCGCCCCCTCCCGCTCGGCCCCCTGGGCCGCCACCGCGACCGCCGGCTCCCTCACGGTCACGGCCGCCCTGGCAGCCGTACGACAGATGCGCCGCGCATGACGCGTACCCCAGTCCAGGAAAGGTCTTTCACCATGTCGACGAAGGTCTCCGACTACCTCCTCCAGCGGCTGCGCGAGTGGGACGTGGAGCATGTCTTCGCCTACCCGGGCGACGGCATCAACGGGCTGCTCGCGGCCTGGGGGCGGGCCGACAACAAGCCCAGGTTCATCCAGTCCCGCCATGAGGAGATGTCCGCGTTCGAGGCCGTCGGCTACGCCAAGTTCTCCGGCCGGGTCGGGGTCTGTGCGGCCACCTCCGGGCCGGGCGCCATCCATCTCCTGAACGGTCTGTACGACGCCAAGCTGGACCATGTGCCGGTGGTGGCGATCGTCGGTCAGACCAACCGCAGTGCCATGGGCGGCTCGTACCAGCAGGAGGTCGACCTGCTGTCCCTGTACAAGGACGTCGCCTCGGACTTCTGCGAGATGGTCACCGTCCCTGAGCAGCTCCCGAACGTGCTCGACCGGGCGCTGCGCACCGCCATGGCCCGGCGCTCGCCGACCGCCGTGATCATCCCGGCCGACGTGCAGGAACTGGACTACGCGCCGCCCGGGCACGCCTTCAAGATGGTGCCGTCCAGTCTCGGCATGCCGCACTACGCGCCGGTACCGGACGACGACGACCTCCAGCGGGCCGCCGATGTCCTCAACTCCGGCGGCAAGGCCGCGATCCTGATCGGTCAGGGTGCGCGTGGCGCCCGGGCGGAGGTGACGGAGGTCGCCGACCGGCTCGGCGCGGGGGTCGCCAAGGCGCTGCTCGGCAAGGACGCCCTCGACGACGACCTGCCGTACGTCACCGGGGCGATCGGGCTGCTCGGCACCCGGCCGTCGTACGAGCTGATGCGGGAGTGCGAAACGCTGCTGGTGATCGGCTCGTCCTTCCCCTACACGCAGTTCCTGCCGGAGTTCGGCAAGGCGCGGGCCGTGCAGATCGACATCGACCCCCACATGGTCGGGCTGCGCTACCCCTTCGAGGTCAACCTGGTCGGCGACGCCGCGCGGACGCTGCGCCGGCTGCTGCCGCTGCTGGAGCAGATGGAGGACACTTCCTGGCGGACGAAGATCGAGAACAACGTCAGGGACTGGTGGGACGTGATGGAGCGGCGGGCCTCCGTCGAGGCCGAGCCGGTCAACCCGGAGCAGGTCGTGCACGCCCTGAACGGGCTGCTGCCGGACGACGTGATCCTGTCCGCCGACTCGGGCTCGGCCGCCAATTGGTACGCCCGGCACCTGAAGCTGCGCGGGGCGATGCGGGGCTCGCTGTCGGGGACGCTGGCCACCATGGGGCCGGGCGTGCCCTACGCCATCGGCGCCAAGTTCGCGTACGGGAACCGGCCGGCGATCGCCCTGGTCGGCGACGGGGCGATGCAGATGAACGGCATGGCCGAGCTCATCACCATCGCCAAGTACTGGCAGGACTGGGAAGACCCGCGGCTCATCGTGGCCGTCCTCAACAACCGGGACCTCAACCAGGTGACCTGGGAGATGCGCGCGATGGAGGGCGCCCCGCAGTTCCTGCCCTCGCAGTCCCTCCCGGACGTCGCGTACGCCGACTTCGCCCGCTCGCTGGGCCTGACCGGCATGCGGATCGACGAGCCGGGCGGGGTGGCCGGCGCCTGGGAGGCCGCGCTCGCCGCCGACCGGCCGTGCGTGCTCGACTTCGTGACCGACCCCGCCGTGCCGCCGATCCCGCCGCACGCCACCCTCGACCAGATCGCGGCCGCGGCCTCGGCCGTCCTCAAGGGCGACAGCGACCGGGCGGGGATGATCCGGCAGGGCTTCAAGGCCAAGATGCAAGAGTTCCTGCCGCACCGACACGAGGCGGGGCGACGGTGAGTGTTGAACGGCGCTGAAGAGTTCAGTTGCGCACGAAACAGTTCAGTAGCGCGGTGAATTGTTCAGTGCCGAACTGCCGTACTTGCCATCGTGGTGCGGCTGAGACTCCCGGACGTCACGCCACGGGGGCTTGTAGAACACGCTGGGCACGCAGCGGCCATCGGCGCACCGTGAGGGCAGGAGCAGCACCGGCCTTCTCGGCGGCCGGGTCCTCTCCCGTGACGGTGACGGGGCCACGATGAGGGCTCACCGCTGTGCCTGAGCTCAAGGCGGATGGAGGCATTGGCCGGGGACGTCTGTCTGGTCCGTCGGGCGTGAGCAGCGGCAGCAGGACTTGGTCGATGAGGCGCCGGGACCGCTCTTGACGCCTTCCTCCCGTTGTTCACGCCCGATCAGAGAGGCTCTGGCCCGCGACCGGTCCTCAAGTGCAGTGTCCCAAGGATCCGCACTGGGTTTCCTGCTGCACAGTTGCGCTTGGCTGGAGTCACCGTTGGATGCCAGCAACCGAATCGCGGTGTCGAGACTCCCTCTGCATTCGGATAATCTCATCCGTAGGGTCTCAGCTTCTGACGCTCGGGTCATTTTTGCCGACGACTCCGGCCCGATCGCAGCATTGATCAGCGAGCGGGAACTTGCACGGCTCGAAACCGGTCGGCCGACGAAGCTCGCCCTGGGGATGAAGAGTGCCATGGAATTGGCTGATCCCCGAGTAATCGTGTGCGGGGACCGGAGGTGGCTCTGGCCTGGCACCGTCGCCGCAGTGCTGGACCGCCTGGCAACCCGTTACGGGATCGGCTCATCGTGATCGAGGTGGCGGCCGGGCAGGGAACCCGCGGGAGCTGGCCGCGGGCATCGTGGAAGTCGAGCGGGGCCGCGCACCGGGCGCCGGGGACGTCAGGCCGGGATGAGTGCCTGGTCGCCCAGTGCGCGAAGCACGCTCCGGCCGCACTCCCGAGATGGACAAGATCGCGCTCGACAGACGCAGCCACTGGCACGACCTGACGCTCGACGCATCTGTTGCCCTGGTCAGCCACCATCACGGAAGGCCCCCAGTCCCCTGAGGATGAGATCCAACCCGACGGAGAAGACCTCTTCGACAGGCACCGGCAACGCCTCCGCGATCGAGTGGACAGCGGGGAACTGTGCCGGATCCACGCCCCGCAGGGCAGCGACCGACTCCTCATTGCGCGGCCCACCGGCGCCGTTCTCATGGTTGAGCTGTATCGCCAGGCCAAATACGTAGCGAGCCAGCGTCACATACGCGCGCGTGGCGGGCCAGTGAACATGTGGTCCACGACCTGCGCCACGAGCTCTGCCCTGTTGCCGAATGCCGGTACAGCGTCGCCGTACCCGAGCCCAGGCGCTCGGCCAGGGCCCTCATCGACAGCGCCTCCGCTCCCTCCTCGTCGACGATCCGCAGCGCCATGGCGACGATCCGGTCCGGTGGGACCGGCAGCGCGGCGCACCAACTGATCCATCTCCTCGCTCAAGACCACCGTGGCCGTAACACGCGGGGGCTTTCTCTTGACACACCCACCTTATCGGTAACAGTGTAACCATTATGAGTACCTGGTCTGAGCCCCAGCCCGATTCCCGGTTCGTCGAGATGGACGGCCTGCGGATCCACTACAAGCGTGCTGGGCACGGCCCGGCACTCGTGCTGCTGCACGGCAGTGCCTCATCTCTGCAGCACTTCGACCGCGCGACGGATCTACTGTCGGATTCGTTCGATGTCATCCGTCCCGACCTGCCGGCGTTCGGACTGACGGGCCCGCGCAAGGACCGCGACTACCGCATCCCGGCGTACGCCGCGACGGTGGCGGGCTTCGCGCAGGCGCTTGGCGTGCCGTACTACGCGGTGGGCGGCAATTCCCTGGGCGGCAACATCGCCTGGAACGTCGCGCTGGATCATCCGGAGCGGCTGACCGGCCTGGTGCTGGTCAATGCCACCGGCTACCCGGAGAAGACGGTGCCCGCGGGGATGCGCCTGGCCCGCAACCCGCTGGTGCGGCCCCTGCTGAGGCGGGTGATGCCGCGCGGGGCAGTCGAACGCAACCTGCGCGAGGCCGTCGGGCCGCATTCGCAGATCGTGGACGACGCCATGGTGAACCGCGCCTATCAGCTCATGAGCCGCCCCGGTAACCGCTCGGCCTTCGTCGACTTCTGCAACACCGACCAGCCGGACCGCAGCGCGCAGATCCCCCGCATCACGGTGCCCACGCTGGTGCTGCGCAGCGCGAGCACCGACGGCCAGCACTTCACCCGCGACATCCCCGGCGCCCAGGAGCTCGTCCACCCCCACGGCGGACATCTGCTGCCGGAGGAGGAACCGCAGTGGGTCGCGGACGCGATCGCGAAGTTCCTCGGCTCCTGCGCCGACACCCCCGCGAACTGAGGGCAAGGAGGCCCGTTCCATGAAGTACTTCGTCGCCTCGGGCGAGGACCGCAAGCTCACCGCCGACTCGCGCAAGGCGCTGCGCGGCAGTTTCATCGAGCTGTCCGACGGCGTCACCCACTACGAGTTGACGGGGCCCGAGGACGGGGATGTGGTCCTGATGGCGGGCGGTCTGACCATCCCGCTGTTCTACTGGGACGGCCTCGTCAGCGAGCTGCACGCCCGCGGGCTGCGCACTCTGACCTGCAGCGCCTACGGCCGCGGCTACTCCGACCGGGTACAGGCGCGATACGACGAGACACTGTTCACGCGGCAGTTGGCCGAGCTGACGGACCGGCTCGGCCTGACGGCGCGGCCCCTGCACCTGGTCGGCACCTCCATGGGCGCGCTGGTCAGCATGACGTACGCCGCCCAGTACCGCTCGTCGGTGTCCACTCTCACCATCGTTGGACCCGCCGGTCTCGCGAAACCGCGGTTGGCCTCCCCCAACCGGCTGCTGCGCAGCGATCTGCTGGCCGGAGTGGTCGCCCGCCGTCGCGGCCTTCAGCTCCTCCAGGGGCACCTCGGGCACAACGTCCGCGACCCCGAGCTCGGCGCGAAACTGACCGAGACGGTCCTCGACACCCTCCGCTTCGAGGGCTCGCTGTACGCGGTCTTCGACACCCTGCAGCACCTGCCTCTCACCGGCCGTGACGACCTCTTCCGGCGGACGGGGGCACTGGGCATTCCGACGCTGCTGCTGTGGGGCGACGAGGACGACGTCACGCCGCTGGTGCAGTTCGACACAGCACGCGCTCTGCTGAAGCCTCAGAAACATCACGTAATTAACAAATGCGGGCACATGGCCCCATACGAACGGCCTCGCGACGTCGCCGATCAGCTCGTCCCGTTCGTGTCCGCACGCACCGAAAGGCTCGACTCATGAACAGTCCGCAGGCCATCGACGTACTGATCATCGGTGCCGGCCCATCGGGCTCCGCCTTGGCGATCGACCTCGTACGCCGCGGACTCGACGTCCGGATCATCGACAGGTCCCCCCACGCTTTCGACGGCTCGCGCGCCAAGGGCATCCAGCCCCGCAGCCTCGAAGTCCTCGAAGACCTCGGCGCTCTCGACGACGTGCTGGCCGGCGGCGACATCTATCCCAAGCTCGGGATCCATGCAGGACCCATCGGTGTGCCGTGGAAGATGTTCCCCCACAAAGAGGCAACCCCGGACGTCCCGTACCCGAACACCTGGCTGATTCCGCAGTTCCGCACGGATCGCGCCCTGCACGCCCGGCTCAGTGAGCTCGGCCGCGAGGTCGAGTTCAGCAAGGAACTGACCGAGCTGACGCAGGACGAGGACACGGTGGTCGCCAAGGTGGTGGGCGCGGACGGGGTCGAGGAGATCGTCGCCCGCTATGCCGTGGGGGCCGACGGCGGCTCCAGCGTGGTGCGCAAGCAGCTCGACATCGGTTTCGCCGGGACGACGGACGAGTCCGACCGCGTGCTGATCGTGGATGCCTCCGTAAGTGGCCTGGCCCGCAACCGGTGGCACATGTGGCCCGGCCTCGGCGGCAAGCTCATCGGCGCCTGCCCGCTCCCCGACAGCGACATGTTCCAGTGGATGATCCGGCTCACGCCCGACGAGAGGCCGCCCCAGGAGATCGGCACCATCATCGACCGGATCCACTCCCACACCCGCAACCGGCACATCCAGCTCCACGAGATCCACTGGAAGTCCGTGTTCCGGCCCAACATCCGTCTTGCGAAGCACTACGGCCGCGGACGTGTCTTCCTCGTCGGCGACGCCGCGCACGTCCACACCCCGGCCGGTGCCCAGGGCTTGAACACCGGTATGCAGGACGGCTACAACCTCGGCTGGAAGCTCGGCCAGGTCCTCGCCGGAGCCGACCCGGCCCTTCTGGACACCTACGAGGCCGAGCGGCAGCCGATCGCCGCCGGGGTCCTGGGACTGTCCACGGAGAAGTGGGGCGGCCTCGCCAAGCTCGACCCGTCGAGCATGAAGCGGGGCAAGGACGAGCAGCAGCTCGCCCTGACCTACTACGGCGGCCCGCTCGCCCCCGCCGACGGCGACATTAGCGGCACCAGCACGCTGCATGTGGGCGACCGTGCCCCGGACGCCCGACTGCTCGGCGCCGACGGCGCCGAGACCCGCCTGTTCAACCTCTTCCAGGGACCGCACTTCACCGCCATCGCCTACGGGCCCGGCGCCGCCCAGGACCTCGAACTCCTCGACTGGCCGACGACGGGCGCCCGGCTGAAGCAGCTCACTGTCGGATCGGCCGCGGGCGACGGCCGCGCCTTCTCCGACCCCAAGAACACGCTGCAGAGTGCCTACGGCCTGACCGGCGACACTCTGCTGCTGATCCGTCCCGACGGCTACATCGGGCACATCGCCACTCGGGATTTCCTCACCACCACACAAGCCGCCGTGCGGGCAATGACGCCGCAGGCAAGGAGCCGCACCATGTCACAGCAGAGCCACACCTCCCCCGGTTCGGGGGCCACTGAATGAGCCGCATACTGCTGCGCGGGGCGCAAGTCATCACGATGACGCCGGACCGGCCGGACGCCGAGCATGTCGACATCCTCGTCGACGGCGAGACCATCGCCGCCGTTGGCGAAACCATCGAGGCGCCCGACGCCGAGGTCGTCGACTTCTCCGGCCGCGTCCTCATCCCCGGCCTGGTCAACGCCCATCTGCACACCTGGCAGACCGCGCTGCGCTCCGTGGGCGCCGACTGGACGCTGATGGAGTACCTCACCCACCTGCACGGCGAGTGCGTCGGGCACTACACCCCGGCCGACATGCGCATCAGCAATCTCGCCGGCGCCCTGAACCAGATCAACTGCGGTACCACCACCCTCGGCGACTGGTGTCACAACGTCCTGTCGCCCGAGCACGCCGACGCGGCCGTCGAGGGACTGGTCCAGGCCGGGATCCGCGCCGTCTTCCTGCACGGCACGCCCTACCGCTCGCCGGAGATCCCCCACCCGCTCGCCGAGATCGACCGGCTGCTCGACGGCCCCGTCCGCGACCACGCCCTCCTCACCCTGGGCATGGCCCTCCAGGGGCCGCAATACTCCTCCGCCGAGACCGCGGTGGCCGACTTCCGAGCCGGCGCGGAACGCGGCCTCGTCGTCTCGATGCACCAGAGCGGCGGCGAACCCTCACCCGGTTGGGAAGCCGTGCGCAACGCCGGGCTGTTCAGTCCCCTGACCAACGTCGTGCACGGAGCCGACCTGCCCGAGGACTGGCTGAAGACGCTGGTCGAGGCGGGCGTCACCTTCACCACCACCCCGGAGAACGAACTGGGCCAGGGTCACGGCACACCCATCATCGGATCCCTGCTGAGCCTGGACGCGGCGCCCTCCCTGGGCACCGACATCGACACCGCCGTACCCGGCACGGTCCTCACCGCCGCCCGGATCGCTCTGGCCCACCAGCGCAGCCTGGACCACGCCCACCACCGGCAGACGACCGGCATGTACGCCAACACACCGTCTGTCACCAGCAAACAGGCGCTTGCCTGGGCCACGGTCGAAGGAGCGAAGGCACTGGGCCTGGCAGACAAGGTGGGCCGGATCGAGGCGGGCATGCAGGCCGACCTGGTCGCCGTCGACGCCCGGGCGCTCAACCTGTGGCCGGCGCACGACCCGGTCGCCACGGTCCTGCACGCCGACATCGCCAACATCGAAGCCGTGATGGTCGCCGGCACCTGGCGCAAACGCGATCACGTCCTGCTCGCATCCGGCCTCGACGAGGTCAAGGACCAGCTACGCGAGTCCGGAGAGCGGCTGCTGCGCGGCATCGGGCCCGCGGGCTCTCCCGGCTGACATACCGCAACGGCCCCCACGCATGAACCGCGCGCCGACGCGCACGACACCCCGTCCTCGTCGGCGCGATGGCCCCGCGCCCTCAGAGCCGCACACCGCGGCCTCGTTCCCACAGCAAGAAGGTCCCGTGAGCAGCCCCATGCCGCCTACCGCGGGGATGCCCCGCGACGCCCTGCACCAGGAGCAGATCATCCAGGCGGCCATCGCCCTTCTGGACGAGGGCGGCATCGAGAGTCTGAGCATGCGAAAACTCGGCAGCCGTCTCGGCATCACCGCGGCGGCACTCTACTGGCACGTCAGGAGCAGACAGGATCTGCTCCTGCTGGCCGCTGACACCGTCTGGGGGCAGACACCTCTCCCCGCTCTCGACGGCGTCGGATGGCGTCCGGTCCTCCTGGCCATGGCCGACAACCTGCGTTCGATGCTTCTCAGGCGCCCCTGGCTGCTGGCCGCCATGACCATCCAGCCTCTTGACGGCCCGGCCAGGGACCGCCATGACGAGCACCTGCTCGCGGTCTGCGAGGCGTCCGGCCTCACCAGGCGGGATGCCGAGCAAGCCGCCCAGAGCGTCGTCACGTTCGCGATCGGCGCCGCCCTCGCAGCCACCCCTCGCCCGTATGTGTCCTTCGGACTGCAGTCGCTTCTCGACGGCGTCGAAGCCAGGCTTGCCGCCCGTACCTGACCCGACACAGCAGAAGAGGCAGACGCTCAGCTCGAGCGCCTGCCCCTGAACGGACAGGGCGACGGGCAGGAGACCTGACCTCTCCTCAACCTCACGCCTCCGCAGGCTGTGTCGTACCAGGAGTTCGGAAACAACTGCTGGTCGGTGTGCAACACCGCTCTCGCCCACCGAGTCGCTATCCACGGCAGCAAGGCCGGCTACACGGTCACCGCGGAACTCTTCACCGGCACCCGACCGGGAGACCGCCTGTGCTGAAGGATGAGGCCCGCCGCGGTTACTGGTGCGAGTGCTGGACCGAAGACCTCAACGGCGAGGGCGGGGTGGAACTACGGAGGTCGTTCGACGCCTACTCGGCGCCCCAGGCCGACAGATGGGTAGCCGTCGCGCTCCGCACCATCTCACCGGCATTCGACCGGACGCATCCTCCCAGGCATGGGACTGGCTGTACGACGGCCGCATAGAGACCCGCCGAGCCCTCCTGCGCTGCGAGCCCTGCACGGTGTCCATCACCCACACCACGACCCGCATCACCTGGACCATCCGACCGGTGATCTTCCTACCGCTCGCGCACCGCGAAGGCAGGCAACTGCCCTCCTGCGCCTACGACTTCAAGCCCCGACCGGCCCAGCAGACCGTGTCGAGTCTCAGTTGATGGTTGACGGGTTGGCGTCGGGTGATGCTTGACGTCTGCCCTAGACGATCTTTCGGCGATTGTGTTCGCCGGAGTTGCGGACCACCACCTCCTTCCTGGTGACGCGGGGGACGGTGGTGATCAGCTCGGTTCCCTGGAAGATGCGGATGCTGGTCTCGTCCAGGTGGGCGGTGACAATCTGGCGGGCATGGCCGCGGCCGAGCTGGATGCGTTGTCCGGCGACCACGAAGCCGCCGGTGCTGCTGACGGTGCGCTCGGCGATCTGCTCGCCGGGCGGTGGCAGCAGTGGTGGAGGGCCGGCCGGACGGCCGCCCTGCAGACGACTGCAGGCCGACGGCGGCAGCGGGCTGGGCAGGGTGGCCTTGAGGACCCGCTGTTCGTCGAGGACCTGAAGGATCCGTCCGTCGAGCCGCAGGGTGACTCGTTGTCCGGCGAACGGCCAGCCGATGAGGGCCTTGTCGCCGCCCAGGCCGACGTAGCCGACCGCGTTGACGGTGCGATCGACCTCCACCGCCTTCGCGGAGTCGTCGGCCGGGCCGGGATCATCGGGCCAGGGTCCGGCTGGACGGGCATCGCCGCTGGCCAGCAGGGCTTTGAGGTCCCGGCCGGACAGTTTCGAGGGCAGCGTCTTGTGCCGTGCCCCGCCGATCAGCACATGCAGCCGGTTCACGTTGATGCGCAACGTCACCCGAGTGCCGGCCAGGGCCGGACCGAACCAGATCTGCTGCCCGCGCAGGCTCAGATTCCCCGAAGCAGGAACCTGCCGCTCCACCTCGATCGCACCGATCTCGCCCTCGGCCAACGGCCAGGCCACCGACGCCGGTTCAGGCGGCGGATCCGGCGGAGCCGCAGGAGTGACCAGGTCGAGGCGGGCGGGCAGGACCACCGGCAACACATCGGCCCTGCCTTCCTGACCTTCGATGCTCCTGAAGCCCTGTTGATCGAACTCCTGAAGCGGGTGTCAGCCACATCCCGAGCCAGGCGACGCGAGCGCCGCATCAGGCATCGGAGTGGTAGCGGGCATCAGGAGTGGGCCAGGCTCGGGCCATGAAAGGCGGCCGGTCGATGCGGTCGAAGCAGCGCACGAGGAAGTCGCAGAAGGTGCCCGCGCTCTCGAACCAACTGTTGCACTCGCTGCTGACGACGATGCGCCACTCATCAGGGTCCGGCTCGATCGTGAGGAAGTAGGGTCCGTCTTCAAAGATCGTCGGTGGTGGATCATGGTGGGGGTGATACGTCGTCATGAACTCACCGATCAGGAGTGGGAGTTACTCGCTCCGCTGATACCGCGGGCTGCGACGGGCCGGCCGCGGGTGTCGGA